>JAFYXV010000002.1 GCA_017557885.1 bacterium
AAAATCAGAAATGTATTCATATTCCTCTTCGTTCAGATAGTCGGCCCGCAATTCAAAAAGATCAACGTAAGGTGCATATTTCTTCGCCAGCAGAGAATCCTCTTCCAGCGTTGAGGCGGTGAGAGTAAGACAGACTTGACCGGTGACCATTCGCTTACTCCAGTGAGATCTTTGTGGCTGTTACGCTGCCCCAGGCGCAGGGCAGGGAGAAAGTGACGGTGTTGCCGGAGCGCTTTTTGTCGCGGCGCATGATTAATTTCAGGTCGTCGAGCGTGATGCCTTCGGGAAGCTTGGTGGGAAGGCCGTGGGCGGAAAAGATCTCAGAGAGTTCTTCAGGGAAACTATCTTTGGCAAGGCCCATTCTTTGGGCGATCCTGGCTTCCTCGACGCAGCCTATAGCCACCGCTTCGCCGTGGCTTATCGCAAAGTTGCTCTTAAGTTCCAGGGCGTGGCCGACGGTGTGACCGCAGTTCAAAAGAATGCGGCGGCCGCAACGCTCAAAAGGATCTTCCCTTACGATATCGACTTTCACCTGCAGATTGTCGGCGATCTCCCTGGCGGTGGGGATCTCGGAGAACTTGGGTTCACTTCCTTTGATGAGAGCGTGCTTGATCATTTCCGCCTTGCCGACTTTCAGTTCTTTGACAGGGAGAGTTTTCAGTCTCTCGGCATCGATAAGCACGAGTCTGGGGGAATGGAAAGCGCCCACCAGATTCTTGCCGATCGCAAGGTCGCAGCCGGTCTTGCCGCCGGTGGAGGCGTCCACCATGGCAAGCAAGGTCGTGGGGAAATTTATCCAGTCGATGCCGCGCATCCAGGTGGCGGCGGCGAAGCCTACGAGATCGCTGGTCACTCCCCCGCCGAAGGAAGCGATCGTATCCTTCCTGCCGATGGCGTGATCGTTCAGTATCCCCCAGATCTTTTCAATGGTAGAAATATTTTTAAACTCTTCGCCGGAAGGGATAAGTTCCAGAGCGGTATCTTTCAGAGCTTCGGGCTGGCAGTTGGCGGCGTTGGTGTCGGCGATGACAAGTTTGGCGAAGCCGTTGAGATCGCCCATGGCTTCACCCACGATGACCAGAGAGGTGGGAAGCGCAAAGGCTTTGGCGATCCTGCTCTTGAAGGAAGCGTAATGCTCTTTTCTTTCTTCGGCTTTGTTGCCCAGAGGGCGGGCGCCGGGGTTCCTTTGGAAACGCTTTTCCAATTCTTCCTTGGAAGGCGCTTCCAGAAGCCACACTAGGCCGAGGCTTTCCGTAAGCTTGCGGTTCTCGGGGTCGAGGAGCGTGCCGCCGCCCAGGGAGACGACGCTGTCGCTGAAATTCTTTTTCTGGGTGAGCTCTCGCAGCGTTTCCTTTTCGATGCTGCGGAAAAGCGCTTCCCCGCCTTCCTCGAAGATCGCGGGAATGGTCTTGTGGGACTTGGCTTCTATCTCGCTGTCGAGATCGAAAAAAGTTTTGCCCAGGCTCAGCGCCAGGTTTTTGCCGACGGTGGTCTTTCCGCTGGCGGGAGGTCCGTAAAGGAAGATAGCTGACATTTTATTTTTCCTCCCCTTGCAGTTTTTCTTTTATAGCCTGGCCTTCCGCGAGCTGGGAGATCAGGCTCTCCCTGTCATCGTTTGCGATGGCGGTCTGGAAATCCGTGAGCCTTTCGATCATTCTCTCGAGGACCGGCAGAAGCTCCGTTTTGTTCATGAGAAACAATTCCGACCAGAGCTCGGGGTCGGGCGCGCCGACACGGGAGAGGTCCCTAAAACTGCCGGCAGAAAAGCCGGAGCGCTTAAGGGCAAGCTCGTCCCTCAGGTAGGCGGAGGAAACAAGGTGGCAGAGCTGGCTGGTGTAGGCGATCCTTTTGTCGTGATCTTCGGGCGTGGTGAAAATGACTTCCTTGAAGCCCAGTTCGGTGAAGAAAGGTACAATGTCTTCCGCAATTTTTTGATCCTGAGGGAAGGGCGTCAGGATCATGGAAGCGCCTCGGAATAGCTCCGCGTCGGAATTCTCGAAACCACTGACTTCCTTCCCGGCCATGGGGTGTCCGCCGATGAAGGTGAAGCTGCCGTTCATCTTTGGAGCGAGCTCTTTTATGACTGCGCTTTTTACGCCGCAGACGTCGATAACAAGCGCGCCTTTTTTCAGATCGGCGGCGTGCTCAAGGAGCCATTTTACGGTAAGCGTCGGGTGAAGAGCGATGATGACGAGGTCGGAATTCGAGACCTCTACAGGATCGTTCCTGTCGATGCCCCTGACGTTGTAGCCGGCCTTTTGGGCGGCCTTGAAAAAAGAGCCGCCGATGAGGCCGAGGCCAACGATGGCGATTTCTTTGAGATCAGATCTCTGCATACGCTCCTAAGAAAGTGAACTGCTCGATGTCCGGGTCAGTGGAGAGCTCGGATAAAAGCTTGATGGCGCCCGGGTCGTTGGGCTTGGACTCGAACTCGAAGGTGAATCGGAACTCGAATTCCATGCCGGGAATGGGACGCGATTCCAATTTGGTGAGATTCAGCCCGATGGAGGAGAACCTTGCCAGAATGTTGGCAAGAGAACCAGGCTTATGAGGCAGCGTCATGATAAGGGAGATCTTGGAGGCGTCCTTGTAGATCTCCAGTTCCCTGGATATGCAGATGAAGCGGGTGAAGTTGGAGGGCGTGTCGCAGATCTCGTCCTTTATAATTTCGAGATTGTAAAGCTCGGCGCACTTCCTGGAGGCGATGACCGCCTGATCCGTGCGGCCGCTTTCAGAAAGCTCCCGGGCGGCCAGGGCCGTGTTGGCGGTGGGCGTCTGCTTGACGTTCCGCATATTAAGCAGGAACTTCGAGCACTGGGAGAGCGCCTGGGGATGGCTCTTTATTTCCTTGATGTCGCTCATCCTGACGCCTTTCTTGGCCAGAAGGACGTGGGAGACATGTAATTTGCAGGCCTTGACGATCCTGAAGTCGTGGCGCAGCATGTTGTCATAGACCGTGGTGACGGAGCCCGCCGAGGAGTTTTCGATTGGCAGTACGCCGTACTGGCACATGCCCTTCTCCACGGCGCTGAAGATGTCGGCGAAGGAGTTGAAGAAGAGAATGGCGGGAAACTTGAAGAAAGTGGAGGCCGCCTGCTGGGAGAAGGCGCCTTCCGTCCCCTGGCAGGCCACCGTGGCGTGGGAGGGAAACTCTGCCGGAGCCATGGCCACAGCCCTTTTGATCTCGCTTTCCAGTTTGCTTTCCTTCGTGATGAACTTGCGTTCCTTGGCGCGGGAAAGGCTGAAGAGTGTACTAAAGAGCATGGCGACTTCGTTTTCGTATTCCGGTCCGGCGGCGAGGGACAGCCTGTTTAGGATCTCCCTTTCCCTCTTGGGATCGCTGACGGGCAGATTTTCCTGCTGCTTCACTTCAGCGACTTTTTTGACGCACTCGAAGCGCTTCAAATAAAGCTCGACTATTTTGTCGTCGATGGCGTCGATCTCGTTTCTGATGTTTTCCTTGTCCATAATTCAACTTTCCGATTTATCTCAAAGTATTTATATTATACCCTTAACGGCAAGCGTAGGGCCTGACCGCCTTTATCGCCTTCATGGTCTCGGCGAACATGGCCGGCGTCTGGCTCTGGGCGCCGTCGCACTTGGCCTTGGGCGGATCGTTGTGGACTTCGATGATGAGGCCGTCCGCGCCGATGGCCGTCGCGGCCACCGCCACGGGATGCACGAGCCTGGCTACGCCGGTGGCGTGACTGGGATCGACCACCACCGGGAGGTGCGAGAACTGGTGGAGAAGCGGCACCACGGAAAGGTCGATGGTGTTCCTGGTGGCCGTCTCAAAGGTCCTGATGCCGCGTTCGCAGAGGATGACGTTGGGGTTGCCGGACGCCATGATGTATTCCGCGCTCATCAGAAGTTCCTGCAAAGTGGAGGAAAGTCCCCTCTTCAGAAGGATGGGCTTCTTGGTGTTGTGGCCGACTTCCTTAAGAATGTCGAAGTTCTGCATGTTGCGGGCGCCGATCTGGATAACGTCCACGTCGTTGAAGTATTCGAACTGGGAGAAGTTCATAAGCTCGGTGACGATAGGAAGGCCCGTTTCCTTCTTGGCCGCCAGAAGCATCTTCAAGCCTTCCACGCCAAGACCCTGGAAGGAGTAAGGGCTCGTCCTGGGCTTGAAGGCGCCGCCCCGGAGAAGCGTCGCGCCGGCGGCTTTGACCGCCTTGGCCACCTCAATTATCTGCTCCTCGCTCTCCACGCTGCAGGGGCCGGCGATGACCTGGAAATTACCGCCGCCGATAAGCACGCCGCCGCAGTCTATTATGGAGTCATCGGGATGGAACTTGCGGTTGGCGGCCTTGTAGGGGTCGCCCACGCGCTGCACGCTGGCCACCACGTCGAGGGCGGAGACCAAATCAATGTCGAGATGCGCCACGTCGCCGACGCAGCCAATAAGAGTTTCATGGGAACCGACGGAGATGTGCGGGTCGATGTTCTGGGCCTTCAGCCAATTGATGAGGTTGTCCACCTGGCTTTTCTGGGCGCCCTGCTTGATGATGATTATCATAGTTTTTCCTTATTTGTTGATTATTATTTGCTTAAAAAGAAAGAGCCTGGCTTTGCTCAAGCCAGGCTCTTTTCGTATTCGGAATCCACTTTTATTCAACTACGACAAGGTTCCCCCAGCTTGAGAAAGCTCGGTGTAATAAAAGTAGAACCAATAGCCGAAATTGATTTTCATTTGGAGATAGTTTTCCGTGATTGATTGCGAATATGGTAGCACTTTCATTTTCATTTTGCAAGGGCTTAGGGAGAAACGCTGGCCAAAAAAAAGATTAAGCGGTGGATTTTTCCGGAAGTTTTTTGCTAAACTTATAAAAAATACATTCCGACAACGAAAGGAAGTATCAAGTTCACCGCTTCCCAAAAGGAGAATAAAATGAAAACTGCAAGACAGCTTTCCGTGTTTTTGGAGAACAAGCCTGGCCACGCCTACAACATCTGCAAGACCTTAGGCGACGCCGGCATAAACATCTTTACGCTGTCCTTGGCCGACACGAATCAGTTCGGGCTTCTGCGTTTGATCGTGGAGAAACCCGAAGCGGCCGGCGAGCTGCTTAAAAAAGGAGGAGTGATAGTCAACATAACCGAGCTTCTGGCGGTCAGGATAGACAACCGTCCGGGAGTATTGGCCAAGATCTACGAACTGCTCTCCTCTCTTGACATCAATTTGGAATACGCTTACGCTTTCGCCATGCGCCGCATCTTCTTATTGAGAGTGAGCGACAACGAAAAAGCCTTCCAGATCCTGAGCGAGAACGGCTTCACCCTTCTCTCCCACGAGGAACTCTTCTCCGACGAAAACTAAAACAAAGATAACAATATGGAAAAATCCGCCCTACAAGCCTTAGCGCAAAAAGACTTCATGAGCCGCGACGAACTGGAGTCCATCCAGCTTTCGAGGCTTAAAAACATAGTTTCCCACGCCTACAAAAATCAGGCGCTCTTCAGGTCCCGCATGCAGGAGAAAGGTCTCGACGACACCTGCATCAAGGAGATGAAGGACATCCAGAAGCTGCCCTTCTTCAAGAAAGTTGACCTCAGGGACACTTATCCCTTCGGCCTGCTTTCCGTCCCCATGGATGACATCATCAGACTGCAGGCCAGTTCCGGCACCACCGGAAGCCCTATCGTCATCGCCTACACCAGGGAAGACGTGGCCTGCTGGCAGGAAGCCACCATGCGCGCCCTCATGATCGCCGGCATAGGTTCTGGCGACATCATCCAGAACGCCTACGGCTACGGCCTCTTCACCGGCGGCATGGGGTTGCATTACGGCGCCGAAGGACTGGGCGCCACCGTATTGCCCATTTCCAGCGGCAACACCGAGCGCCAGATCAAACTGATGAGCGACTTCGGCGTGACCTGCATAAGCTGCACGCCGAGCTATTTCCTCCACATCATCGAAAAAGCCAAGCAGCTGGGCTACGACTTCAAGAAGATGAAACTAAGGAACGGCATCTTCGGCGCCGAGCCCTGGACCAACGAGATGCGTCAGAGGATCGAGGAAGAATCCGGCATCAAGGCCTGGGACATCTACGGACTGACCGAGATCAGTGGACCTGGCGTGGCCATGGACTGCCCCGCCAGAACGGGACTGCATATGTTCGAGGACCTCTATTATCCCGAGATCATCGACCCCGAGACCGGCGAAGCGCTGCCTGACGGCACGGAAGGCGAACTGGTCATCACGACTTTGCACAAGTTCGGCATGCCCATGATAAGGTACCGCACCAGGGACATCTCCGTCATCGTCAAGGGGACCTGCGAATGCGGCCGCACCATCAGGAGAATAAAACGCATCGACCACAGGAACGACGACATGCTGATAATAAGAGGCGTCAACGTCTTCCCGAGCCAGATCGAAGCGGCGCTCCTGACGATCCCGGGCGTCCAGCCGCACTACCACATCATCGTCAGGCGCCACGGCGACCTGGACACCCTGGAAGTGCAGGTGGAGCTTTCCGCCGAGCTCTTCGGCGACACCATCCGCTCCATCGAAGTCATCCAGAAGAAGATCGGCAACGCCATCAAGAGCATCATCGGCCTGGCCGTCACGGTCACTCCCGTGGAGCCGGGAAGCTTAGAGCGCTCCATGGGCAAAGCCAAGCGCGTCACCGACCTGCGCAACAAATAAGCGCTCCGTTTTTCCGCGCTTTTCATACCGGGCAGGACCAACCTCTTGCCCGGTATGCTATTATATAAGATTAGAAACTATTTTCTCTAACCAAAGGAGCCTAAAATTAATGGAAACCGTAAAACAGCTTTCCCTCTTTTTGGAAAACAAGCCCGGACACGTCTATAGCATCTGCAAGGCTTTGGGCGACGCCGGAATAAACATCTACACCCTGACTCTGGCCGACACCGCCCAGTTCGGCATCCTGCGTCTGATCGTCGAGGATGCGGAATCCTCGAAGGCCCTATTGGAGAAAGAGGGCTTCATCGTCAACATCGCCGATGTCCTGGCGGTCAGGATCGACAACCAGCCCGGAAGATTGGCGCAGGTCGCCGAGATCCTGAACAAAGAGGGCATCAACGTGGAGTACGTTTACGCCTTCGCCAACCGCCACATCTTCCTCTACCGCGTGGACGATACGGAAAAGGCCTATCAGAAACTTATATCCAACGGATTCTGCGTACTGAGTTCGCACGAACTTTTCAACACCAATAAATAAGACTGGAAAAATGAAACTGGAAAACAAGATTTGGGATAAGGCGGAATGCTTATCAAGAGACGAGATCGAGAACATTCAGGTCCAGAGACTGAGAGCGACTGTCAAGCAGGTGATGAACGTCCCCTTCTACGCAGAGAAGTTCAAGGAGATCGGCATAGGGCCTGAGGACATAAAAAGCGTAGCCGACGTGAAGCATCTCCCCTTCACGACCAAGGCCGACATGCGCAACAACTATCCTCTGGGACTGATGGCTGTGCCCAAGGAAAAAGTTTTGCGTTTCCACGGCTCCTCCGGCACGACGGGCAAACCGACCTTCGTCGCCTACACGAAAAACGACCTTGAGATGTGGTCCGACCTTGTGGCCCGCTTTTTGTACGCCGGCGGCGCCCGCCCCGGCAACACAGCCCAGATCAGTTTCGGCTACGGCCTCTTCACCGGCGGCTTCGGATTGCACTACGGCCTCGAGAAGATCGGCTCCTCCATCATCCCCGCCGCCAGCGGTAACACCAGGCGCCAGTTCACGCTCCTGCAGGACCTTCAGCCGGAACTTTTGGTCTGCACTCCGACCTACGCCCTGCGCCTCATAGAATACATGGAAGAGGAGAAGATCCCCAGGGAAAGTTTGAATCTGAAAGTGGCCTTCCTGGGCAGCGAGCCCTGGACCGAAGAGATGCGCCTCTACATCGAGGATAAGCTCCAGGTCAACACCTGCAACAACTACGGTCTCTCGGAAGTCATAGGGCCTGGCATTTCTGGCGAGTGCGTCTATCACACCGGCATGCACATCCAGGAGGATTACTTCCTGGTGGAATGCCTGGATCCCGAAACGCTGGAGCCCGTTCCGGACGGACAGCTGGGAGAGCTGGTCATCACCGCCCTCAACAAGGAAGCTATGCCCATGATAAGATACCGCACCAGAGACCTGGCCTACCTCATCAGCGACACCGACTGCCCCTGCGGCAGAACGACCAAGAGGATGAGCAGAATTAAAGGACGCTCCGACGACATGCTGATAATAAGGGGCGTCAACGTCTTCCCCAGCCAGGTTGAAGAAGCGCTTCTGCAGTGCAAGGACGTCACGCCGAACTTCCTCATCGTATTGGACCGCCCCGGCTCCCTCGACCGCTCGGTCGTGAAAGTGGAGATGGCCCCGGCCTTCTTCTCCGACAAGATGAGCGAGATGCAGATGCTTAAAAACAGGCTGGAGGAGACCATCCGCTCCTATACCGGCATCCACTTCGAAGTGGACCTGGTCCAGCCGCAAAGCATCGAGCGCTTCACCGGCAAAGCGGCCCGCGTAATCGACAATCGACCCAAGGAAAAATAAAAAATGTCATCCTTAACAACCATCCTTCTAGTTGCCTTCATTATTCTTCTGGTCACCACCGGCGTTTACGCCATGCGCAGGACCAAGAACCTTGAGGACTTCTTCCTGGGCGGCCGCAACGTCGGCCCCTGGATCTCGGCCTTCTCCTATGGAACCAGCTATTTCTCCGCGGTCATCTTCATCGGCTTTGCGGGAAGCTTAGGCTGGAAATTCGGCTATCCCGCCATGTCCATCGGAATAGGCAACGCCATTTTCGGCGCTCTTTTGGCCTGGATCGTTTTGGCAAAGAGAACGCGCCGCATGACCCAGAACCTCGGCGCCATGACCATGCCGGGCTTCTTCTGCGAGCGCTATGCGGCGCCGTATTTGAAGCCGCTGGCCGCCATCATCATTTTCATTTTCCTTGTCCCCTATTCCGCTTCCGTTTACAAAGGCTTGGGCTATCTTTTCGTCGAGAACTTCAACATCCCCTACGAAGTGGCCTTGTGGCTCATGACCGGCGTGGCCGCCATCTACCTCATGCTGGGCGGGTACCTGGCCATGACTCTTACGGACTTCATCCAGGGCTTGATCATGCTGGCCGGCTCCATTCTGATCATGTGCCTTCTGGCCAACAAGGGCGGCGGCTGGGCTAATGTTTTCCAGAACATCACCGCCGCCAGGATCGAGCACACTCCCGTTTCCACCTTCGGCTGGATAACGCTGGCTTCCGCCGTGATGATGACATCCTTTGCTCCCTGGGGCCTTCCTCAGATGATCCAGAAATATTACGCCATCAAGAACGAGAAGGTTATCTTCAAGGCCACGGTAATCACCACCATCTTCGCCATGATAATCGGCTGCGCGGCTTACTTCACCGGCGCCATGACGCACCTCTACTTCAAGGCCGGGCTCCCCGACGCCAAGGGCGTTTACGACACTCTGGTCCCCATCATGCTGAAGGATTGGCTGCCGGCTCCCCTGATGGCTCTGTTCCTGCTTTTAATTCTGTCCGCTTCCATGAGCACGCTTTCCTCCCTGGTCTTGGTCTCAAGTTCGACAGTCACCATTGACTTCTACAAGGGCATCGTCAACAAGGAAGCTTCCGAGGGCACCACGGTCACATTGATGCGCATCATGAGCGCCATATTCCTGCTTCTCTCTTACGTAATAGCCCACTCCGACAGCAAGTTCATCGTGGACCTTATGAGCTTAAGCTGGGGCGCCGTGGGCGGAGCCTTCATCGCTCCCTATCTTCTCGGCCTTTACTGGAAGGGCACGACCAAAGCGGGCGCCCTGGCCGGCATCATCTGCGGCTTAGGCTTGCAGATGGTTTTGATCGCCCTTACTCCTCTTCCTTCCACGCTTTGCTCCATGATCTCCATCATCGTTCCTTTCGCGGTGGTGCCCATCGTTAGCTCCTTCACGGAAAAAGTTCCGCAGGAAGTGGTGGAAAAGGCTTTCAGAGTCCCCGCCGAAACGCCGGAACAATAAAAACTTTTCGCGCTGAAAACAAAAAGCGGCAGCCTTCAAGGCTGCCGCTTTTTTTGCCGTTTGGCCAATTTATCACTTCGCTTGGTTTTCGCGCAAAACGAACCGGAAGCCCAGGTCGCCCTGGACGGCGTCCGTCTGCTTTTCCTGCTCTTCTTCTTCGTAGAGCTCCATGATGTGCCACATGCGGCCGCGCCAGGTGTAGGCGCCGCCTTCTTTCATAACGACCCACTCCCAGCAGATGGGCTGGTCGTTCTCGCTGATCTTGCCGGAGAGGAAAGCGAAGTCCCACTGCTGGGCGGAAGGAAGCGAGAACTGCTCGCCGGGATTGTCCTTTTTAAGCTTGGCCAGGGCTTTCTCGATCTGCTCGAAGGGGGTGGAGAAAGCCGCGTCGTCGCCGTCCTCGCTCCCGATGAGTTTCGAGAGCTGCTTCTTGGTCATGGGGTTCGCCATGATGAAATAATTCTCCTCGTTGGAGGAGCGCAGCGAACCGACCGTAATGGTGCCTGGCTTGACCTTCACGAAAAGGAGCGCGGCGGGATCAAGATTTTTCGGGCGTTCGGAAAGATACTCCAGCTTGGCCTTGCCGCCTTCGGCGCTGATCAGGGCGTAGTCAAAATCGCCCTGGACGGGCTTGGAAGCTTTCTTGCCGAAGCAGGCGGTGATCGCAAGGGAAACAAAGATAAGGAACAAAATTTTTTTCATAATTCTTTACAGAAGGTGTTGATTACAAAGGCGGCCATATTTATGCCTGCGGCGGCGGGGACCATGCCGGAACTCGGAAGCGGCAAGCCTTTTTCCACCTCGCAGGGCGTTTCTTTCGACATAACTACGGGAACAACCTTGGAAGTTGGCTCATCCCGTAATAATTTTCTCAATTTTCTGGCTAGAGGGCAAGCGCTGGTCTTGCCGAGGGTGGTGACGATGATCTTGGAGGGGTCCGTTCTCCTGGCGGTGCCCATGGAGGAAACGATCGGAATACCGTTTTTCAAGGCGAAAAGGATGAGTTCCGCTTTCGCCGGAATGTCGTCGATAGCGTCTATTATAAAATCGGCGTCCTTGGGAACGATCAGTTCGATATTGTCGGCGGTCAGGAATTCCGGAACGGCGTTCACCTCGATAGCGGGATCGATCTTGGCGATCCTTTCCTTGGCGGCTTGGGCTTTCTTTTGTCCGAGCGTCTCAAGCGTGGCGTAGAGCTGGCGGTTCAGGTTTGATTCCTCGAAGACGTCGCCGTCGATGAGGGTGAAACTTTTTATGCCGGCTCTCGCCAGGTTCTCCAGGGCGTAAAGGCCGACGCCGCCCAAGCCCACGAGAACGATCTTCTTCCCGCGGAAAGCAGCGGCTTTTTCCGCGCTGTAAAGGAGGGCTGTGCGGTCAACTGTCATCTCAGGTCCTCCAAAAGCATGCAGTCGCCGTAAGAGAAAAAGCGGTAGCGCTCTTTTACGGCCAGTTCGTAGATCCTCCGCCACTCGTCGCCAACGAGCGCGGCCACCAGCATGAGGAGCGTGGATTTCGGCAGATGAAAGTTCGTCAGCAGGGCGTCGATGGATCTGACCTTGACGGGCGGATGGATGAAGATGCTCGTGGCCAGCAAGCCGGAACGGAATTTTCCCTCCTCGTCCAGGCAGGATTCCAAAACTCTCAGAGAGGTCGTTCCCACCGCTATTATCCTTCTGCCCTCGCTCCTGGCCTTGTTCAAAAGCTCCGCCTGCTCGGGGGTGAAGGTAAAGGTCTCCTCGTGCATCTCGTGCTGGCGGATGTCGTTCACTTTGACAGGCTTGAAAGTTCCCAAGCCCACGTTCAGGGTAACTTCCAGAAGCGTCACGCCGAGATCTTTCAGAGCTTTTAAAATTTCCGGCGTGAAATGAAGGCCGGCGGTGGGGGCCGCCACGGCCCGGCCGCTCTTGGCATAGACGGTCTGGTAGCGTTCCCGATCCGCAGCCTCTGAAGGGCCTTTGGGGCGCTCTATATAGGGAGGGAGGGGAACTGTCCCCTCTTTTTCCAAAAACGCGTTTACGGCGGCGCTGGAGGCCTCGAAGCGCACTCTCCGCTGACCATCCGGGAGTATTTCCGTAAATTCACCCAATAAATCGCCGCAAACGACCCTGACCCCCGGTTTGCAGGAGTGGCCCGGGCGGACGGTGGCGACGAATTCACCCTCGCCTTCTTCTTTGGTAAGCAGGAGCTCTATTTTCGTTCCGGTGTCGGCTCTTTTGACGTAAAGCCTGGCCGGGATCACTTTGCAGTTGTTCAGAACGAGCACATCGCCGGCCTTGAAGTATGAGACGATGTCCCTGAATATCCCCTGGGTGATCTTGCCGCTGGCTTTGGAGTAGCGGATGAGCCGGCTCTCGTCCCTTTTGGGCGCGGGCTGCTGGGCGATGAGCTCCTTGGGCAAAAAGTATTCGTAAGCCCTCAGGTCCCACCAGGGATATTTCTCGTTTTCACTCATCTGAGTTTGGCGCCCTTGTAGAAAAACTCCACCATCTGCTGGCTTGTCCAGCCCTGCTCGGCCATGGTCTTGGTGCACCACTGGCAAAGGCCCACGCCGTGTCCCCAGCCGTTGCCGCGGAAAACATAGTTCCCGCTCTTTACGTCAAGATAAAACTTGGTGGACTTGATGACGTCGTAGCCCACGGCCTTCCTCAGCTGCTCGCCCGTCAAAACCACAGACTTCGAGCTGTCGCCGAAACTTATCTGCGCCACTCTCTCCGACCCGAAGCGTTTCAGGATCTTGAAACTTCTGGCCTCGCCGGCGTCGAAGCCAGCGGCTTTCAATTTGGCGGCCAAAGTCTTCATGGGAATAGTGTACTCCCAGGAATAGTGCTTGCAGCCCTTGCAGAAGGGCGAGGCGTGGCCCGCGGGGTAAGTGCTGACGTTGCTGAAGATCTTTTCCCCGTCCTCCGTGGCGCCGCCGCAGCAGGTGTGGAAGAAAGTCAAAAGCGGCTTGCCTTCGAATTCCAGATAAGAGCCGGCGGTCTCATAGACCGCGGCGGTGGTGCTTGGCGCTTCCGCGCTGGCGCCGCCGTAAAGCTGATCAAGCGGCGCCTGCAGGTCGAAATCCTTGCCCTTCATGGCCTCGCGCTTGGCAATAGTGTAGGAGCGGGAAACGATGGCCTGGGCTTTCAGGGCCTCGGAGGGCCAGGAGGCGAAGGTCTCCTTGGGCACCACGCCGCAAAGATACTCTTCCAAGCCCAAGTGATTCACTACGGTAAGCTCGCTGCCGGAGGCAATAAGTTCAATCTGTCCCCTGTATCTTACGCCGTCCACGTCTATGAGCTGCCCCTCCTCGGGGATGAACATGATCCTTTTGACGGCTTTTTTGCCCTGGCCGACCTGGCCGTTTATGGCCACCAATCCGTTGCGGGACGAGAAGACGGCGTTCTGCACTTTGGAGAAACGTCCGATGAAGGCGCCGCTGGTCTGGTCGTAATAGGAGCCCGGGCCCGGGATGGAGATGTTTACGGAGGAGGCCTTGAGCTTCACGGCCACTCTGACTGTTTCCTGCTTCGAAACTATCGCCCCGGTTATCGGGATGATCGCTTCCGAAGTCACGCCGCAGCCCGCCAGGACCATGAGGCAGGCCAGAAGAAGGGAGGATCTTAAAAAAGTTTTCATTTCTAATGGATGGCTCGAATTCTTTTAAAGGGCAGATAAACGCACAAAGCCCGGCCTTTCAGGGTGTCCCGGTGAGCGAAGCCCCAGTAACGGCTGTCCGCGGAATGGGCGGAGTTGTCGCCCAGCATAAAGAAGCAGTTTTCGGGTACCCTTATCTCCGCGGAGACTTCGTCCTTGATGACATGGACTTTCCTTTTGCCAACCATGACATAGTTGCGCTCGCCCTCCACGGGGCGGATGGAACGGAAAGGCACGCCGTCGATGTAGAGGGCGTCGTAGATCTCCCTGTTGCCGGTGCGGCGCTCCACGTCCAGGACCTGGTTGGCGATGGTCTGCAGCTGCTTGGAGAAAAGCCCGTCGCAGGTGTAGCGCACATAGCTGGCCGTAGCGGGGCGGTTGGTCACGATATGATCGTTGACGTAAAGGAAGCCGTCCTTTATTCTGACCCGGTCCCCCGGAGTCCCGGCGCAGCGCTTGATGTAGTCGATGTTGCGGTTGGCGGGATGCTCGAAGACCACCACCTCTCCCACTTCCGGGAGCTTCATGAAAGGAAGCATCCAATAGCCCTGGGGCAGCGGAAGCGTCCAGTCAACGAGAGGGATCTTCACCTTGCAGTTGAAGCCGTAGGCGCAGCGCAGCACGAAGATATGGTCGCCGAAGCCCCGCCCCATTTCCTTGGCGCCGTACAAAGTCGGCTCCATGCTGCCGGTGGGTATCTTGAAGAGCTCGATGGTGTTCGATTTCAAAAACAGGGCGGCCAGGATAAGGCCCGCCGTGACCAGTACGCTTTTCAGAGTCTTGTTCATTTTAACGATCTTTCAGCATTCTTAAAAGTTCCGCGTTGGTGCCGGTCAGCCGGACCTGCTTGATGAGCAGCTCCATTTTGGCCAGGGGCGTCATCTCGGAAAGCATTTTTCTCAGTTGCCAGACTTTCTGCAATTCTTCAGGATCAAAAAGCAGCTCCTCCTTCCTCGTGCCGGAACGGTCGATGTCGATGGCCGGGAAAACGCGCTTTTCGCTGATGCGGCGGTCCAGGACCACCTCCATGTTGCCGGTCCCCTTGAACTCCTCGTAGATGAGGTCGTCCATGCGGCTGCCGGTCTCTATGAGAGCAGTGGCGATGATGGTCAGGCTGCCGCCGTCCTCAATGCTTCTGGCGGCGCCGAAGAAGCGCTTGGGCTTCTGAATGGCGCTGGCGTCCATGCCGCCGGAAAGGATCTTGCCGCTCAGGTTGTGGCCGTAGTTGTAAACTCTGGCCAGACGGGTAAGGCTGTCCAGCAGGATGAAGACGTCTTTGCCGTGCTCGACTAATCTCTTGGCTTTTTCCAAGACCATCTCGGCCACCTGGATATGGCGGTCGCCGCTTTCGTCGAAGGTGGAGCTGACCACTTCGCCTTTCACGGTGCGCTGCATGTCGGTGACCTCCTCCGGCCGCTCGTCTATAAGCAGCATTATAAGCTCCACGCTGGGATAGTTGAAGGAAATGGCGTTGGCGATATCCCGCAGGAGAAGCGTCTTGCCGGCCCTGGGAGGAGCCACAATGAGTCCGCGCTGGCCTTTCCCTATTGGGGAGATAAGGTCCATGATGCGGGTGGAGATCCCGTCGGGCTTGTATTCCATCATATAGCGCTCCGCCGAGAACTGGGGCGTCAGCTCGTCAAAGACGGTGATGTGGCTCTTGTTTTCCGGAGGATCGTAATTGACGGCGGAAACTTTTATGACGGCGCCGCTCTTCTCGATCATCCTGGGCCGGCGGAAAACGCCGTAGATCGTGTCGCCCTTCTTAAGCGAGAAACGCCTGATCTGGGTGGGAGAAACGTAAACGTCGTCGTCGCAGATAAGGTAATTGCGTTCGCTGCGGCGCAAAAAGCCGTAGCTCCCGCCTCTGGGGATATCCAGCACGCCTTTGCCGAAACGGAATCCGTGCTTCGCGTATTCGCTGCGCATGATCTCATAGATGAGGTCGGTGCGGCGCAGTTCAGATATGCGCTTGACGCCGTTGGCTTCCGCGAATCCTCTGAGGATCTCGTTGGACTTGCCCAGAAGGAAAGATATGTTAACCAGGTCGCTGTCAACGTTGACGTCGTCCGGAGTGCACTCCGCCGGAGTCTCCGGGCCCTCGTCTTCCTTGCCGGCGGGCTTTTCCTCCGCTTCGGAGCCTTCCTCCTCCGCCTTCCCTTCGCCCTCCGTCTCCGTTTCCGCGTTTTTGCGGCGGCGGGAGTGGCGGCGGCGCAAAGGGCGGGCGGAACTTTCCTCCACCGCGTCAGTCGTCTCTTCCTGTTCGTTCTCTTGAGCGGACTCAGTTTTCGCCGGATCAGCCGGCTTCTCTTCAGGCACCGCGCCCTCGGGAATGGCTTCGTCGTCTATGCAGAGATGCAAAGGCCGGCCTACGCCGAACTCCCCGGGGTCCTCGCCTTTGATAGGCTCGCCGGTGAAGAACTCCATGTCCGGCCCGTGGTACAAATGCACGATCCGCGCGCTGTCCTGGGCTTTCGGCTTGCGGCCCGCTTTCTTCTTCACGGGCCGTTCCACCACCGCGGCGTTGGGATCCTCGCCTTTTATCGGTTCGCCGTAGTATATCTCAGCGCTCAGGTCGATGCTTTTCCCTTTCTTCTTTTCTTCTTCGTCTTCCACGTAAACCACGGGATAGAGATCCAGCAGTTCCTTGGGGATCTCCTCTTTGGTTGCGTAGCGTTTCGGTCTGCCGGGCTTGCCGGTAACTAATCTGTAATAACCTTTCTTTTCTTCCATAATATTCCTCAATTTATTTTATTTTTCTCTTCCGAAAGGAATGCTTCCAGTTTGGCGCGCAATTCTTCAACCGTGCCGTCGTTGTCGATGGTGTAGGTGGCGTAGCGGCTGCGGGCCCAGTTGGCCCACTGCCTGTTGAACCTTAGGTTTATATCCGCAGCGCTCAAAGGCCGGCTTTTCTGCAGCCTTCTTTCCCTGATCTCGTTCTGGACGTTGATGGTCAGAGTGGCGTCGAAAAGATACTGCAAGCCGCACTCGAAAAGCAGGGGCACCACGACGAAAACAAGCGTTGCGCCCTCTTTTTCCCTCTCCGACAGCCAAATTTTCATTTTTTCCAATATCATTGGCTGCAGGACCGTTTCCAAAAGATTTATGAGCTGCATGTCCAGGAAAGCCCTTTGGGCCACCGCCCTGACAGCCCGGGGAGTGAACTCCCCTTGCAGATATCCTCTTTCCCTTAATTTTTCCCCCAGTTTCCTGACGACCGCCGGATCGTCCCAAAGCTCTTTGGTAAGGTCGTCGGCGTCCAAAACCGGGAAGCCTTTCTCAGCAATGATAGACGCGGCCAAACTTTTGCCGCTGCCTATTCCTCCTGTTATTCCTATTTTTCTCACTTAAAACAATTCCTGTTGCTGGGGCGCGCCGTCTTCCTTGTCGCCTTTGCGTCCGCCGCCCCTTATGCTTTGAAAATCATATTTGGCGCAAAAATCCTTAATGGCGCAGGGATCGCCCTCCCGGCGCTTCAAACATTCCACTTCGCAATCCACCGGCGCGTCGCAGCAGATGGTTATGAGGAAACGGGAATTCTCGATATGGTCCAGCGCCTCCTCCAGTTTTTTCCGCTGCGAGTTCGGCAGGGAATCCAGCGAAGCGTAGATCTTGTCGAGGCTTTCGTAGTTTTCCAAAAGCTCCCGGGCCCCCTTCACGCCGATGCCTTTCACTCCCGGAACATTGTCGGAGCTGTCCCCCACTATGGTCAGATAATCGATTATCTGGTTCGGCCAGACGCCGTATTCCCTTTTGACGCCGCCGGCGTCCAGGATCCGCATGTCCCGCATGCTGCTCCGCAATATGAAAATATCGTCGTCCACCAGCTGGCAGAGGTCCTTGTCTCCGGTGGCGATGAGAGTCTTCACGCCCTCCGCCTTGGCCCGTTTCGCCATGGTGGCCAGAACGTCGTCCGCCTCATAGCCCTGGCATTCCAAAACGGGAACGCCCATGGCGCGCAGGTATTCCTTGACGATGGGTATCTGTTCCAAAAGATCGTTGGGAGGTTCCGGCCGGTTGGCCTTGTAGTCGCTGTAAGCTTCTTCGCGGAAAGTTGGTCCGGAAAGATCGAACGCGACCGCCAAATAATCAGGCTCGACTTCCTCCAGCATTATCTGGAGCAATTTGTGAAATCCGTAAACGGCGTTTGTGGGGATCCCGTCGTGGCTGCACATGTAAGGCACAGCGTAATACGCCCGGAAAACATAGGCCATCCCGTCGACGGCAAGCAGAGTTTTGTTCATTAGCAAAAAAAGAAACGCCTTGTAAAAATATTTTTAACGGCGCTGCCCGGCGCGCGGGCGATTGGTGGAGGGAAATTTTGGGGAGGGAGGGAAAAAACCGGGCCGCTCTTGAATTCAAGAGCGGCCCGGATCAGACAACCGACAATTAGCGGTTGGCAGCGGCACCCTTGACGACGGCGCCGCGGCGCGGCGTGCCGGAAGGATCCACGAGTTTGGCGTTGATGAAGATCAGGAGGTTGGATTTCTTGGCAACCTCGGATTCACCGCGCCAGAAGCGACCGATCCAGGGCAGATCAGCCAGGATGGGGGTGCGGTCCTTCGTGCGGACCAGGTCGTTCTTCATGAGACCGCCCATGACCAGAGTATCGCCGTCGTTGACCAAGACGGTGGTCTTGAGGTTCTGGACAAAGAACTGGGGCAGTTCGTAAACGTTGTTACGAGAAGACACGAATCTGCGGAAGCCCAGGAGGTCGGAGACCTCGGGGTTCACTTCCAGTTCGATGGTGCGTTCGTCGGTCTGCACGGAGGGGGTCACGACCAGCTTGGTGCCGTATTCCCTGGTTTCCCAGTCTTTCGGCGTAACGGCGTAGTCGTAAATGACGGACTGAGCGTCGCCGACGTCCACGTCCTGGTCTTCAGCTTCTTCGATGGTCTTGTTGTAACGGATGCGGATGACCTCTTTCAGTTCCGCTCTGTTACCGGAAACGACCGTCACTTTGGGGGCGAAGATCGTCTCGACGCCTTCCTGGTTGGAAAGGGCGTAGATCACGCTGCGGTACTGGGCGGGGCCCAGGACGCCGCTGATGTCGAAGACTTTGCCAAGACCGTCGTTGACGGAGGTGTCCTGAACATTGGCTTTGGCAATGCTGGCCTGGCTGCCGGCGATGGAGCCGAGGGCGTCCACGTAACGGGAGGCGTTGGCCACGTAGTTGGATCTCAGGTTCTCAAGCTGATCGCTGTAGAAGCCTTTCTTGGGTCCGTTGCCGTCCAGGATGGCCTGGTTCTGGCGATAGAAATTCTGGTAGGCCTGATAGGCGGCCTGGGATTTGCGCTTGTACTCGTTGGCGGTGCCGGCGTTCTGTTCCAGAGAAGAATACATGGTCTGGATGTCGCTGATGGAGGCGTCGCCGTAAGCGGGCTGATTGGGACGCAGGTTGGCAATGCTCATGTAATCGCCGTAGTCGCTGCCCGTGTCCACCGTGGAGGGGATGCGGTAAGCGGAGTTGATGGGATCATAAGCATCCTCATCCATATAGGAACGGATGTAGCGGAGGCCGGAAGTCATTTCGCGCTCTTTGTTGGGAGCTTCCAGGTAATACTTGTCGCCGTATTTGTCCTTGCGGTTCCAGCGATAGTTCTGGGAGAGGAAATGACGGAAGACCAGTTCGTTCATGTTGTCGTTGCTGACGGTCACGAAACGGGCTTCGATCTCGACCTGAGACGGAGTCTTGTCGAAATATTTCAGGAAGTTTTCGATGAGGGCCAGATTTTCGGCGGTGTTACGCACGATCAGCTGGTTGGTCCTGGCGTCGTAAACAACGGAAGCGCCCTGGACTTCCTGGATGCCGATGCGTCTCAAAAGCTCTTTGGCTTTGTCCGTCGGGGTCCTCAGGGATTCCTTGTTGAGGACTTCGATGGTATCAAGGCCGCGGGACAGACGGAAGGTCTTGCTGATGATGCGGGCGGAATCCTTGGTGGTGATGGAGATGGATTCGCCTTCCACGCTGGCGTTGAGGTTTCTCAGCTTGCAGATCATCTCAAGGGCGTCGGCCACGGAGATGTCGTCCAGGGAGATCGTCAGAGTGGCGTTCTGGATGGCGTTGGCGACGGCCGGCTGCATGACCAGGTTGAGGTTCGCTTCGTCGCGGATGGTCTCGAAGACGCTGGACATGGGCTCGTCAACGAAGCTGAGCTTCTTGATGATGCGGTTCATCTTCTCGTCGGCAATGTTGGAGATGCCGGCGGAAGCGACGGCTTCATCGCGCTCTTTCTGTTTCTCAGTCATGATGAGCATGCTCTTCTCGACATCCTGGATGCGCTGAAGGGCGGTCAGATCCACGTTGTCCTCTTCGATGCGGATGAGCTTTTCGTTGCAAGAGCTCATGTAGCGGCGGGCCAGAGGATTGTAAGGATCGCGCTTGGTGACTTCCGCGAAGGTGTTCAGAGCTTTCTGATATTCGCCTTTGCGATAGTAAGTGCGGCCTTCAAACATAAGGACCTGGATCTCCTGCTCGATCTTGTTGCTCAGATCGGGCTTCTCCTCCTTGGTGGCGAAGGCTTTTTTGAGTTTGGTCCAAAAACCGTCTTCCTCACCGATCTCCTTGGGGATTTCTTCAGTTTCGGCCTTGGCTTCCGTCTGCACTTCGGGTTCAGCGGCGCTTAAAAGCTGCTGTTCCTTCTGCTCGAACGTCTGCTCATCAGCGGCCAGCAGCGGGGAGACCGCCAGCAGGAGCGCGCCGATGAAAAGGCTGTTTCTAAGCATATTTTTGTTCATAAGACCTCCAAAGTCTATATCTTTTTTAATTTCCATTTAAGCTTTATCCCT
Source organism: bacterium (assembly GCA_017557885.1). Classification (GTDB taxonomy): domain Bacteria; phylum Auribacterota; class UBA3054; order UBA3054; family UBA3054; genus UBA3054. Next base: position 20,413 of record JAFYXV010000002.1, read on the forward strand.
TGAATTATTCCTCTGATTCCTCAGAAGATTCTTCAGTGCTTTCGCTTTCTTCGGAAGCGTCGGTCTCTTCGGCGCTTTCCTCGGTAGCCTCTTCGCCGGACTCTTCAACTTCACCTTCGGATTCGGATTCGCTTTCGCCTTCGGTGACCTGTTCGCCTTCTTCATAGTCGGCGCGTTCCTGCTCGAGGGAGGAGGCCAGCTTGCTGGCGACGCGGTCGCGGTAGAGTTCGCCCGTCGGGGTGATGATGTTGGTCTTGACAAAGATCAAAAGATGTTTCTTTTCGTTATAGCTGCCTTCGGCTCTGAAGAAGCGTCCGATCAAGGGCAGGTCGCCAAGGAAGGGGACCTTGTCTTTGTACTTGCGGAGGGTCTCGGTGACCATGCCGCCCAGGACGACGGTCTCGCCGTCGGCGACGACGACCTGCGTCTTGACTTCAGAGAACTTGAAGCGCGGGATATCCAGTTCAATGGCGTCGATGCCCAGGGTCTCGTTACCAACGTAAACGGAGACGCTGCGGGGCTCGATCTCGGCGCTGGTCTTGCAGGTGATGTCCATGCTGACGGTGCGCTTGTCATCGGCCACGATGGGGCTGACGGTGAGTTCGATACCGACGTCTTCCTTCAGGGTGCTTTCAACCGTGGCGTAACCAGGCATGGCGCTGATGTCCGGGCCATTGGAAGGATTCAGGAGGTTGAACTGGGAGGAAGAGCTGTAGATGATAGCCGGTTTGTAAACCGTGTAATCTTCGGGGTACATGATCTCCGTGATCTGCTTGATGGTCACGCGGGGCTGGCCGCTGACGGTGGTCACAGAAGGAGCGGAGAGGACGTCGGCGTTGGTCTTGTTGTCGATGGCGTTGAAGATCAAGCCGACTTCAGGATCGGTCAGGGCGTTGGTGAAGAAGCCCAGGACTTCGTCGGTGATCTGGTTGTTGCCGACGGTGGAGACGCCGACCATGTTCATGACGGAGCTCAGACGGTCAGCGTAGCGGCTGTTGCGGGTGCCTTTGGAGTAACGGCGGAGAGCGCCGGTGAAGTCGGTGGGGTTGGCCACGACGGCGTTGCCGTCCTTGTTGTGGGCGCTGATGACTTTCCAGGGGCTTCTCAGCTTCATGCCGAAGCTGATCTCGTTGAGATCCTGATCGCTGATCTCAACGAAGCGGGCCTGGATCTCGACCTGCACCTGATCGCCGCTCTCGTCGAGGTTCTTCAGGTAGCCGTCGATGAGTTCCAAGTTCTTGACGGTGTTGCGGGCCACCAAGGTTCCGGAAACGGGTTCCAGGAAGATGGAGCTGCCTTCAACTTCGGTGCCGATGTAGTCTTTCAGAGCGCGGACCAGTTCGGGTTCCGTCTCCATGGCGGTGAAGTCCTCGTCGCTGCCCGTGTCGGTATCGAAGATGCCGCCGAAGGCGTCGGAGGAGCTTTCCTCAGTCTCCATCTCGGAGGCCTTGGAGACCACGCCGGGAGAGACCGTCCAGATCCTGGTCTCCATCTGACCGTCGCCCTTGGCGATGATCACGGCGGAGCCGGTGACTATATAGTTAAGATTGGCGGTGTCGCAGATGTATTCGATCACGGTCAGGATCGTGGGGCCTTCGGCATCCAAGGAGATCTTGTCATTGACGCCGGCGGCATCCAGCACGATGGGGATGTTGCCTTCTTCAATGAGGAACTGGACGGCTTCGGAGACCGTGTTGTTGTCGAGGCTGACGGCCGGGATCTTGTTCATCAAGCGGGCCCACATAGCCTTGCGGGCGGCTTCGGCGGGAGCATCGGTGGATTCGCTGCCGACTTCCTCGGTGTCTTCGGAAGCTTCCGGAGAGATCTTGCGAAGCACGTCGAGCATGATCTGGGAGCGTTCAAGCTCCTGCTCGCTCTTGATGACCTTGTTCTGCTTGGCGATGACGTCTCTGAGCATGCGGCGGGGACGCGGATCTTCGCTTTCCAGCTTGATGGCCTGTTTCAGGATGGTCTTGGCTTCTTCATACTGGCCGTTGACGACTTTCTCTTCAGCCTGCTTGATCATCTGGTAGACCTGTTCCTCTTCGGAGAGGTCGGTGTTGACGATCTTGGAGAGCTGCTGAGAAGCGGCGGTGTCAAGAAGCTTGCGGGCGCGCTGAATGCCTTTCAGGGCTTCGTCGCCTTCCTTGTGCTCGAGAGCCTGGCGATAGAAGTTTATCGCGGACTCGTAATCGCGCATCTCAAGTCTGTCCTGCGCAACGGAAGTGTAGTAGTCATAAAGGACGCTGTTGACCTCACCGATCTTAACTTTGGAATCGGTGTGATTCGGGCAGCGCTTTAAGGCTTCGGACAAAAGCGTGTGAGCCTTGCGGTACTCACCCTGCTCGATTAGCGGAAGCGCCTGCTGGAACAAAAGGTCAGCCATCTGCCGTTGTTCCTGACGTTCGATCTGCAGTTCGCGCGCCAATTCCTGGGCGCGGAGAGCAGCCGTTTGTCTCATGGCCTGATCTACGGCAGCTTCGGCCATCACGTTCTGCGCCAGAAGCAGGATCGCAGCCAAAGAGACCGCAACTACTGTCAGGGCTTTTGTGTTTTTCATGCTCGTTAACTCCATCAGTTGTTATACTTTAATTAAAATTTTATTCGGCGTTGATTGTATATTCAATGTCGTTCACTTTGACGGTGACGGTCTTTCCTTCCACGTCAATGGCGGTCACAGTGCCGTTCTTCTTGACCATGGGGATCTCCAGTTCATCGCCAACTTTGCAAACGACTTTTTTGTTTGCATCGTCTTTGCTGACAAATTCGACCATTCCGTAGGACTCCAGGCTCTTCTCGCTCTTGCTGCAGGTGAAGACCTCGCCGCTTTCGCCGTCTTTCAGAGTGACCTTGTAGTCAGTCATCTTGCCCTTGTCGTTCAGGACTTCCTCGACTTTCTCAATATAGAAGACCTTGTCGTCCGCCTCGAACTGGGTGGCGTTGATCTCGATCTTGGGAAGTCTTTTATTCTTATATTTAAAGTTAAGGCTGACGCCTTTGGTGAAGAGCACCAGCTGAATGTCGCGCTCGGGGCTGTAAACTTTGCCGATGCGCCAGCTGTTGGCGACCACGTTGGGGCTGGTGGGATCCTTGGGCAGGATCTCGGTGCCGGTCTCAACGGACATCTTGTATTCTTCAAGGTTGGTGAAGCCGTCTTTGTCGGGGTCTTCGTTGGCGTCGGCGGGGTTCGTCCAATCCAGGCCGTATTTCTGCTCCCATTCGTTGGGCATGCCGTCGTTGTCGGAATCGGAGCGGTAGGTGATCATCTGCCCGGTCTCGTCGCAGGTTATCCCCCACTTGCGGGTCAGGGCGTTCTGGTTGGCCGTGCTTCTCTGGAGCCAGTCGTGGGTGAAGACGTTTCTCACCAGGGCCGGAGAGGCGGACTTGACGATGGCGACCAGATCGGGGATGCCGACCAGGGCGCTTTCCTTAACGTCCTTCGCCTCGCCCTGCGCTTCGAAGACGTCCACGTCGTTGACGCTGGTGAAGGTCTTGCCGACCACCACGATGACGATCAGAAGGACCACCACAAAAAGCAATTTTTCCCAATGCTCGTTTAAAGCTTTCATTATCTGTGTTTCCTCCTGATTTTATTTTTCAGCCTGCTGCGGCTTGTTGAGCTTGATCAGATCGACAGTCATGTCGACGGTCACGCGTTCCAATATGTCGGAAGGATCCTCGACGGTGCCCACGGGGTCCGGCTGAAGATCGGTGCGGATGTTCCTAATGATATAGAAGAAGGGTTTGTCGCGCAGCTGGGCGATGACGTTGTAAAGTTTGTCGGGACGGATCGCGAACTGGAAGTAAACCGGGACCGCTTCGTATTTGGCGCTGCCGGTTTCCTGCTTCTTGGCCTCGCCACCGAACTCCTCTTCCTCGTCCTCGTAATCAGTGCTCTGCTCGCCCTGGTTGCGCTCGATGGAGATCACTTCCAGAACGTCGTTGTCAAGAAGGACCGCAAGGACGTCCTTCACGATCTGGAACTGGGCGGAGAGTTTCGGCATATCCGCTTCCTTGGCCACTGTGTCGCCCAGGAACTCCGAGAAGCCCTCGCCTGAGAAGATGTTGATGTTGCGTTTTTCGCGCTGATCCTTGATCTCGTTGTCGTACTTCTTGAGTTCGACCTTGAAATTGGAGGGGTTCATCACCGGGACTTCCTCGGCCTTGACGGCTTCGACGAAATCCACGGCCTGCTTCTTCAGGGCTTCCAGATCGGACTGGTAAGCTTTCAGAAGCTCTTCTCCGGGAGCGCCGTTGTAGTTCTTGCAAAGAGTTTCGTAATCACTGCTGGCGGAAGCGTAATCGCTGGAAGCGTAGTTGAGTTTTTTGACAGAACCGCGCCACAAAACGAGAGTCACCACCACTACGATGAGGACGATGCCCAGCGTGATGAGGAACAATTTGTTTTTCTGTAAGTCAAATTTCATCTCTCTATCCTTGCGTCCTGTTAACGATTGGCTTTAACGCCGAATTTTTCTTTATATTCAGAGAAGTCTTCCTTACTGTTATTATTCCAGTCAAGGTCGATTACCATCTGAAGTTCCGTGTACTTGGTCCAGGTCGTGGAGCGGCCTTCCTTGAAGCCGACGTTGCCCACGGTCTCGGCCACGAGCTTTTCGATCTCCGGCTTGGCTTCGGCCCAGTTGCCGTAGTAACCGCAGTCGATGCCGATCCTCACGAGGGTCTTGCTGTCCTCTTCGCTGTTGAGGACCAGCATGTCGGAGGAGTTGCTGCTCAAAGCGTTCTCTTCAGCGATGTCGCCCAGAGTAAAGGAGCGCACGCCGTAGAGCCACATGTTGGTGGGCATCTTGGAAGCAAGCTGGGAGATGGTGTAAACGTAGGCTTCCCTTTCCCAAAGCAGACGTCCGTAAACTTCGTTCTCGGCCAGCTGCGTCTTGATGTTCTTCTGAACGTCCTTGATGGCCTTGTCGTATTTCTGGGCCTGCTGGAGCGTTTCCTGAGCGTCGTTTGCGGCGGCCTGCTCTTTCTGGATCTTGCCCTGGTTGAGGAAGAAGAGAGCGCCGAAAAGCACGGCGAACAAAGCGACGGCGGCGATGATCAAAGGCTTCTTGCCGTCGAAGGAACGCTGCCACTGCAAATTGGCGGGAACGAGGTTGACGCTGTAGGAGGACTGGCCGCTGATGGAGGCCAGGGCGCCCACGGCTTCGGCGAAAGCGAAGGAGTCGCCTTTCTCGCCTTCGAAAGCGCTGAAGGCATCCAGATAGGCGGCGTCGGTTTTTAATTTATCCTGCAGGTAAGCGTCGAGCCCTTTGATCTTGGCATATCCGCCGGTCAGGAGGATCTTGGCCGGCTTCTCGCCGGAAAGGCTCGTGCGGTAGTTGACGATGGAACGGGTGATCTCCATGACCAGCCTGGAAAGAGCCTGGCCGACGGCTTTGGTGCTTTCGGCCTCAGCGTTGCCGAGATCGACCTGCTCAAGGAGAGTCTTGCGGGCTTCGTCAAAAGAAGCGCCGCCGGCGGTAAGGGCGGAAACCAGCGTGGAGCCGAAAACGGGCAGCGCGCGCATCCAGACTTTCGAACCCTCGGCGATGACCAGGTTCGTGGAGGAGGCGCCGATGCTAAGGACGGCGGTGGGAGTCTCCACGTTGCCTTTGCTTTCGGCGAGGAGCAGGTTGGCCAGGTTCAGGGCGCCGCTGTTGGCGCCGGCTATGGAAAGTCCGGCTTCCTCGAAGATCGAGTTGATATCTTCAACGACAGAACTCTTGATCGCGGCAAGAGAAACGAAAGTTTGATCGCCGGCTTCGCCGACCGTGTTGTAGCCCCATTCGGCCTCTTCGATGGGAAGAGGGAGGTTCTTCTTGGCTTCTTCCTCGATCTGGGTCTGAAGCTCCGCGGTGGGAACTTTCAGAGCTCTTGTGAGGACCTGAGAACTGGGAAGAGTTACGTAGATCTCGGATTTCTTATCCAGCTTCTGCTGCTTGAGAGCATCCAAAACTGCGGCGCGCCAGGCGGCATCGTCAGCGTCATGAGGGATGTCCAGAGTCACGCTCTGGCACGCGACGAGCTTAGCGTTTGCCTTATTGACTTCGGCGAACACGAACTTAAGCGCTTCGCGCCCGAGGTCAATGCTAACAACTTTCTTGTCTGCCACGGTTTTCCTTACATTTGAGTTAGCCCGGACCGCCCTTTTCGGACGGCCGGAATTGATTGTACGCACATGGCGAAATCAAATTAGAATCCGCCATATAAAACTTGGGAATATTCTACTTGAATCCTCCCTGATTGTCAAGGGAGAGTCAATTTGCCGGTCACGAGGCTCTTCCGAAGCCCTCTCAACCCTCCCCGGAGGGGTTCGCTTTTTTGAGAATTTCGGCATCCTCCGGAAGGAAACGAAGGGCCTGCTTGTAGAGCGTCTCGGCGGCCTTGGCGTCGCCTTTTTCTTTCATGTCGTCCCCCCACTCTTCGTAGATGCGGCCCAAAAGACTTCCCCAGTTGCTTTTGGATTCCGTCAGCTCCACCCTTTCCAGGATGTCGCAGGCTTCCCTGAATTTCTTTTCCTCCTTTAGGATCTGAGCCAACACCAGATAGGCCTCGGAGTCGCCCTTCCTGAGTTTCAGGGCCATTCTGACGGCGCTCTCGGCTTCCGGAAGCGCTTTTCTCCTGCGCAGGATCCGGCTCTTCAGCAAATAACTTTGAGGCGCCAGTTCGCAGTCCAGCTCGACCTTGTCCAAAAGGCGCATCGCTTCGTTGGTGTTTTTCCCCTCCAGCTCCATGACCGCCAGCCTGTACCAGGCGGAGCCGTAGTTGGTGGAAACCTCCACCGCCGCGCGGAAGCATTTTGCAGCCTCCACCCGCTGGGTGAGGCAAAGATATGCTATCCCCAGCTCATAGATGTAATCCGGGTCGTCGGGGGCCGCGTAAACGGCGTTCTCAAGCTGCTTCAGACTGGGGTAAACTTCCCCGTGGCGCTTGAGGGCCAGGGCGTAAATGAAGGCGAAGCGGGCGTTGTCCTTGTCCAGTTTCAAGGCCTTTTCATAAAAAGGCTTGGCTTTGTCGAATTCGTTGAGCCGCTCGTGGCAGGCGCCGATGTTCAAATAAGCCGCGGCGAAGGTGGAATCGTACTGCGCGGCCTTGCGGAAACTGCGCAGAGCCGAGCGAAAATCATTGCTCCTGACCTGGGCCAGGCCCTGGTTGAAGGCAACGTAAGCCTGCTCGTTGTAATCGGCGGCCGCCCTTAGAGGAGCGGCCGCGAAGGCAAGGCAAATAAAAGCCAGAGTTATTTTAATGATTAACGGCATATTTTTAAAAGGAGAACCGCCCGTAAGCCGGATTCTGTTGCGCCCGAAGGCGCAGGCAGTCATTCAACTAACGCGATCTACCCGAAACGCAGGGGAGGCATGCGCTCCCGGAGGTCGCCCTCCGCGTCTCCTATGTGATCTTGCTCCAAACGGGGCTTGCCCTGCCCGGCGCGTTGCCGCGGCCGGCGGTGGTCTCTTACACCACCTTTTCACCCTTACCGGTCGCCCGGCGGTCTGTTTTCTGCGGCGCTTTCCATTCGCCCAAAGGCGCTCCGCGGTTTCCCGCGGCGTTTTGCATGCAGGAGTCCGGACTTTCCTCCCCTTGCGGGGCGACTGCCGGACGGTTCTCCAAATATCTCGAGGTAAAAAAAAACGGCCTCAGCCGTTTTTTTAATTATCCAGTTTGTCGGCCAGATAAAGGATCCGGCCGCAATTCTCGCAGCAGACCAGCTGATCGCCCTTGATTATGTCCCCTATGACCTGGGGAGGCAGGCCGATGTTGCAGCCCGAGCAGGTGTGGTCGCCGTCCGAAGAAGTCTGCACTTCCACCACCATGCGGGGCGCTCTGGTCTTGATAAGATCTCTGTACTGTTTCTGAACGTTGGAAGGAATAGTGTTGAAAACGGACATGCGTTTTTCATCCACCTTGGCGATCTCGGCGTCCATTTCCCGCAGCTGATCTTTGATACCGGGAAGCTTTTCCTTCAATTCCGCGCGCTTGGCGAAGAATTTGGATTGGAGATCGGCCAATTTCTGCATGCTCTTTTCAAGATCGGATTGCTGGCGGTCAACTTTTTCAAAATGCACCTGCATTTTGTTTTCGTTGGCGACGATCTCGCGTCCCACCGCAAGGCTTTCCGCCGTATTCCTGACCAAATCCATGCGCTTTTTCAGCTCGCTGGCCTTTGTTTCCAAAGACTCCTGCTCCTGACGCAAACGCTGGCCTTCCTCTCTGATCTCAAGCTGACGCTTCTGTTCCTCAGCCACCTGGCGCTCCAAGGACTCGTATTCCTCTTTGTCCTTCACCAAAGCGTCGAGAACCTCTTGCCTTTTGTACTTCAGATCAAGCTTCTCGCTGTCGATCTGCTGCAGTTTGACAAGTAATTTAAGCGTTTCTTTCATCAGTGCATCCCTGTTTTATAAAAAACCGTTGCCTCGCTTTCAGATCAACGAGGCAACGGTTCGTACTTCCATTCAACCTTACTTCACAAAATCGTTAAGGTCACATTTGCCCCATCTCTGGACAAAAATGGTGTTGCCGGAGACGGAGGATTTCATTTTGCCGGTCACGCGGGGAGCGACAGCGCTGGTGAAGACGCCGCCGGTCTGGCCGCCGCAGGTTCCGTCGCCCTTGTTGTTGACGCGGAACATCTTGATGCCGCCGTTGTAGAAAGTCGGAGCCGTGGAGGTGAAGTTGCCCGCCACTTCGCTGCCGGCCACCACGCAGGGCTTGTCCCAGCCGCGTTTCACGACGATCTGGCCGATGCCGGCGGTGGCGCCGTAAACTTTCGGAGTGGCAGCATAGCCGGAGACTATGCGGTTGTTGGCGGTGCCGCCGCCGGCGCCCACGAGGCCGTTGCGAGCGGAGATCGTGCTGATCTTGCCGCCGACGGTGATGAGCTTGCCGCCGATAGAGCCGCCCTGGAGGACTTTCTGCTTAGCTCCGCCGGGCTTGATGGTGCAGGTGCGGGCTTCGGAAAGAAGCGTGCCGCAGTTTCCGCGGATGGAGCAGTCGCCGAAGAGGCCGCCCAGCACATGGATGGTTCCCACGTTGCCGTAATTGCGGGCGGGGAAATTGTCCACGTTGGAGTCGATGGTGCCGCTGCTGACGTTGACCAGTCCGGAGGGAGCCTGCTGAGAACCGCTGCCATCCACAGGACGCGGAGCGTAGATCACGCGCACGCCGGCCACATCGCAGTTGTTGGCCTGCACGGTCACGTTGGGCGAGCCGCCGCTATGAGCGTTGCTGGCCGGATTCGGCATAACGGTCACGGAGACTTTGGGGAGAGCGCCGCGCACAAAACGGTCGGCCAGGAAAACGGCGAAGGTAATGTCGCCGTTGGCATTGGCGATAGTCGCGTCGGTCAGCGTGATGGCGGACATGGCGCCTTCCGCGGCAGTAGAGTCGGAGGGATTCGGCTTGGTGCCGGCTTTCCAAGAAACGACAGAGTTCTTGAACTCTGTATACCCTACGCTTTGGAAGGTGATGTAAACGCGATAGGAACCCACCGTTTTTAAGATGGTAAAGAAGTCCTGACCAACTTTGGTGTAAACCTGGTAATAAACCGAATCGCTGCCTGCCGTAAACTGTTCAGTCTGCCATCCGGCCATTACGCTGCTTGCGGCTACCAAAGCAACCAGAGCGGCCACTAACATGCTTCTTTTCATGATTGTCCTCCGTATATGGATGATATTTAATTTTTATCTATGGCAAAATAATACAGAGCAATTATCCTGGTGGAGAATACCGGACTCGAACCGGTGACATCCTGCTTGCAAAGCAGGCACTCTACCAGCTGAGTTAATTCCCCGCTTTGGATATATGCCCGGCAATTATTGACATGGTTGAAAAATGGTGGGCCTAGTTAGACTTGAACTAACGACCTCGCGCTTATCAAGCGCGCGCTCTAACCAACTGAGCTATAAGCCCACAAGATTTTCATTTTGTCCAATATTATCATAAGGGCTCCGGTAAAGTCAAGGGGGACCCGCTTCCAAAGGCCAAAGGCAGCCTCCCGTCCTCGCTTCCCGAAGAGAAAAACGGCCGCCCGGGGAGCGGCCGTTTTTCTGGACCCTAAACGCTAAATTCAGGACCTTCTCCGAGCCAGCGGCAGAAGCAGAAGGGCAAGGAAAAGGAAGGCCGGTTCCGGAACGGTCTGGGGCACCAGCAGGACTTTCAGATCGTCCACCAGGATGTCGGCGCTCTTCTTATAACTATAGAGTTTAAGTTTGGTGAGGTTCTCCCTTTCCAGGGCGCCGCTGGCGATCCCGTTGGGATAGGTCAGGCGGCCCGACTCATCGTCGAAAACATATTCGTTCGCGCCGAAGGTGTAAGCGTGAAGCGTCTTATGGTCGTAATCGACGAACTTGCAGTTGAAGCGCATGTAGAAGTTGAACCACTCGTTGTTGGACACTTTTTCAGCGCTCTCAACTTCCCTGCCCCACCAGTCCTGATCATCAAGGTCCTCAAGATGCGTGTAAACCGGCAGGGAGGAATCCTCGGTGTTGAGATAGAGTTTGGCTTCGCACTTGCGGCTCGAGTTCTCCTGGGAAATGCAGAAAAGCGCCGTGCCCAATTCCTCGTCGTTGACGTAGGAATCCGGGATCCTGAGCTTCATGGCATAGACCACGTCGTAGTTGTCCACCAAATTTGAGGAAATATTAAGGGCGAGGTGGTAGCCGCTGCTGGAATGGTTCAGATCCACCAGACGCAGGCACTTGTTCTCGGGATCATCCGGATCGGTGACCACGTCGATGCGGTTCTTGGCGTTCGTGATGAGCCAGCAGGAATCCTGCTCGCTTAGTTCGTTCTTCAGTTCCCCTTCCTCCTCGGTGGTCAGTTCCAGATCGTTGAAATCGCTTTCATAGATCACGTATCCGTCCTCGGGGTTGCCGGACTGGATGTGCACCTTCAAATCGAAGCTTTCCACGCCTTCGGTAGTGGAGGAGAAGCGCAGCGTGGAAGTGTAGAATCCGAAGCCCAGCTGGGTGCGCCTGACGATCAATTCCATGGAGTCTTCGGACTCCACCGTGCCGCTGGATTTCGAGAGCCTGACATTGGTGAGGCCGTCCACCAGCTTAACATCATAATTGAAGTAACCGCCGCCGTCGTTGAAGATCTTGACGGGGATGGTGTTCACGTCATAAGGCACCGGATCGAACCCGGCTTCTACTCTCATGACCGGCGGCTTGCCCTGGGCCTTGGGAACAAGGGAGATGGCAAAGTCGTCGAAATAGACCAGCGTATCGGAATTGTAAACATAGATCCTGAACTGGTTGAAGAAGTCCTTGTCGATGCCGCTGGCGTCGCCCAGGTCGATGGGAATATTCAGATCGTAATACTCGTCTCCGAACTTGACCGAGCGCAGGATGCGGTTTGCCACATAGGAGCTGTAGGTGTATTCCACTTCGATCCACTCGTCCAGCGACGCCTGGTTTTCAACGCATGAGCTGTCAACGCAGTTGTCGCAGGTGAAAGACACGATCCCGGAAGCGTCGGGGCGCAGGGAATATTCCCCCTGCCTGTGACTGAGGTCGGTGCCGAGAACGACGCGGCTCAGGACTGAGTAGTTCGGCATGCAGACTTTCATGCTGACCTTCACGTCGTACTGCTCCGCCATACCGGTCGGCATATTGCAGTTCAGATGCAAAGCTTTTGCGGTCCGAATTTTCAAGCACTGCCCGGCTTCGGGATCCTGGACCACTTCGCAGCCGTCGATGGTCCCGGAGGCCACCCAGTTGGGATCCACTTCCGTAACAGGCCCTAAAATGACATCCTCGAAATCGCTCTGATAAAGCATGTAGCCGTCATCGGGATTGCCGGACTGGATGTAGTAAGTCAGGATCTGCTCATCGCCGGCGCCCGTCACTTTCACTTTCGCCCTTCCGAAAGCCACGCCCAGGGCTTCCCTGTCGATGACGGTGTGCAGCGCCACGGTCTTCGTAACATCTATGCTGAAGGAGCCCGCATGCTCGGTATCCTCCGCGAAGGAGAAGTACCCGCTGCCTTCCAAAACTTCCACGTTGGCCGTAAAGGATCCGGTGCCGATATTGTTGACGTTCAGGACGGGATCTTTGTCGTTTAACAAGACCTTGGTCACGCCGGACACGTTAAGCACAGGATTGTTTATGACGTCGTAGGACACCCTGACGTTGTCGAAATAGCTGTTGCGGTCGTTGACGCCGTACCTGTTAGCCCTGACGCCGCCGCCCATGTGCGTGGGCTTGACGCCAGGCATGCCGTAGGCCCCGACCTGAGGGAATTCAAAGTGGTTGCCGTTGTAGTCCCTTTCGATCATGGTTATCCTGCCGTCGGGGAAAAGCACGTGGATCTTATAGACGCCGTAACTGCCGCTGAAAGAGACCACGCCCGGATCACCGGCGTCATTCGGCAAACTGATGAATTTCGGATTCACCACGTTCGTGACGCAGACCCTGGTGACGTTGCCGCCGTTTGCGTAGAGGCTGAAGAAGAGGTTCGTACCGTCCGTCAGGTCGAAGGAGGCCATGTTGCCGCCTCTCCAGGCCATCTCGTAAACGACCTCGCTGGTCTGCGAAAAGATCGCCGGATCAAGCCCTGAATTGAACTGCGCTCCGCCGTTCACGGATTTCCCTTCATCTTTCAGAAGGAAGACGTGCACGCCGAGCGAACCGTCCACGCCCTCGCCGCTCTCCACATTGCAGTGGACCAGATTGGTGGTGGCGGAGCCTTCCAAAAACGCCGCGGCGTCCTGAGTCGGTTTCCTCACTTCGCCGAGATTGTAATCCTCAAAATCGTTTTCGTAAATGACCGTCATGTCTCCCAGAGCAAAGAGAGAGCAAAGCATGGCGAATACCGCCAAACCGAAGATCTTTCCTTTCATAGGATCAAACCTCCATAGGGTGGTTATACAATTTATTCTAATTCATAGACCAGCTTGCCGCCCTTGATAAGGTCGTCATGCTGGATGGTAAAGCCTTCCTCTTTCTTGCCGTTCAGAGTCACGCTCTTCACTTTCTTTCCGGTCTCAATTCCCTTGGCGTCTATTTCAAGCGTATTCTGACCAGGGACGGAAATGGTCATCTTAGAGAAGCGCGGGATGCCGAAAACGTATTCGCCGCCGCAGGGGTTCATGGGATAGAAGCCCATGCAGCTCATCACGTACCAGGCGCTCATCTGTCCGCAGTCCTCGTTGCCGCAGACGCCTTCCGGCGTATCGTCGTAGAGTTCGTCGCAGATCTTCTTGACGAGTTCCGCTGTCTTTTCCGGACGTCCGAAATACGGGAACAGATAGACCACGTGGTGGCTCGGCTCATTGCCGTGGGCATATTCGCCGATAAGGCCGGAAACGTCGCAGAGGCGGTCGGTCTTCTCTTCCTGTTCGAAGAGGCTCTCCAGCTTAGCCAGAGCTTTCTCCTTGCCGCCCAAAGCTTCTATAAGACCTTCGGGATCCTGCATGACGTGCCAGGTGTACTGCCAGGAGTTGCCCTCCGTGAAGTCGCCGCCGACGCGAGTGGGATCGAAATCTTTCTTCCAGGTGCCGTCAAGCTTTTTGGGCCTGGCGAAACCGGTCTCGGGATCGATGACGTTCTTCCAGTTTTCCGAGCGCTTCTTGAAATACTCCACGTCTTCCTTGGAAACAAGGCCCTTCTTCTCCAGGGCTTCGGCGAGCTTATAGGCGCACCAGTCGTCGTAGGAGCATTCCAGCGTGCAGGAGACGGATTCGGACCACTTGTCGCAGGGATAGTAGCCCGGGTCTTCCAGGTATTCCCATTCTTCTCTCCAGCGGCCGTCATGCTTTCTCGTCAAAGTATCCTTGATGGGATTCCAGATGTCCAGGCCTTCCGGGACCTGTCCTTTGAAGTAAGCGTCCACCATCGGCGGAATAGAGTGCGTTCCGATCATGCACTGGTTGTCCTTGCCCCACAGGGCCCAGATCGGAAGATATCCAGCCTGCTTATAGTGTTCGACCATAGAGGCGACGAGATCCGGTACCATTTCAGGAACCACGATCGTCAAAAGCGGATGCAGCGCTCTGAAGGTGTCCCAGGTGGACAGAGTGGAATAATACTTTCCGTTAGGAGCTTGGCTGATCTGGCCGTTCGGGCCTCTGTAGCGCCCGTCCACGTCCGCAATGTTGCTGGGCGCAACGAAAGCATGGTACATGCAGGTGTAGAAGACTCTCTTTTCCTTTTCGGAACCTTCCACTTTAACTCTTCCAAGAAGCTTGTTCCAGGCGTCGTGAGCGGCCTGCTTCACGCCTTCGAAATCCCAGCCGGGAATCTCCGCTTCCATGTTCTTGGCGGCGCCGTCAGTGTCAGCCGTTGACAGGGCGATCTTGAGCATCAATGGCTCTTCGCTGGGTTCGAAGACGAAGATCTCTCTGCCGCTGCGTTCCTTCTTACCCTTCTTTGAGAGTCTCTTCTCCAGGGGGAAGTGATGCTTTATGGGACGGTTGAACTCGATCTTGAAGCTGTACTGGCGATGCACCCAGCCGCCTTTTTCCGTCGTGCCGAGCATCGTAGTGTCGTTCGGGAAAGTCAGCTCATGGTTGTACACTCTCTCCTCGTCGCCGTCGCCGATGCAGTTCGCGAAGTCCAGCATGATCTTCTGCTCTTCGCCCTTGGGATAGACAAGACGATAGATAGCCGTGTGGTCGGAGCAGGTGGTCTCCACTTTAACATTGAAGCGGTCCAGTTCGATGGCGTAGTAGCCGGGAGCGTATTTTTCCGTCTCTTTCTTGACGGGGCATTCATAGAAGTTCGTCGCGGACTTTGCTTCGCCAATAAACGGCATGAACAAAAGATCGCCCAAATCCCCTACGCCCGTGCCGGAAATGGCCGTCTGGGAGAAACCGGAGAAGACCTTATCCTCGAAACGGTAACCGGAGCAGTAGCCCCAGCCGTCGTCGCCGCTTTCAGGGCCCGGCTGCACGAAGCCGAAGGGCATCGTGGCCGCGATGAACGTGTGCCCGTTGTAAGACGTGCCGATGGACGTGTCCACGAAAGCCGTGTAATCAGTCTTATCGGCCAGATCGGCCTTGCAGGGACGGCACGGGCCGGTCTTTTCAAAACAGCCGGCCAGGGAAAAAGACAAAAGCCCTAAAAAAAGCAGAGCGAAACGTGACATATTATTCCTCCTGGATTAAAGTTATTATTTACCGATTATAGCAAATATGTGGTTTTTCACCAAACCGCCGATCCAACCCGCATTTCGCCAAAAACAAAAAAGAGACCGCCCGTAAGAGCGGTCTCTTCTAACCTTAGCGATCTAGCTAACGCTTATCTCTGCTTCCTTACGAAGAACAGTCCAGCGAGCGCCAGAAGGCCCAAGAAGGCCGGTTCCGGAACGACGTCGATGGAGATGTTGTCGATCTTGCCGGAGCCGTTGTAAACGCGGAAGCCGTCGGGCAGATTGCCGCAGCCTTCAGCAGTGGCGGACTTGTAAGTCATACCTTCGTCTTCTCTCACCGTGTCGCCGATGAAAACTTTTTCAACTTTCTTGTCGGCAGGATCGATGACCACGCCGAACTTGACCCATTCGCCCTGAGCGGCGGTAGTGCTAAAGCTGCAGCCGGTAACCCAAGCATTAATGGTGCCGTTCTGCTTGAAATTGAATTCAGCGATCTCGACATCGTAGGTCTTGCCGGAGGTGCCAAGGCAATGGAACCTGACGCTCATGTCTTGGCCGCCGTCAACGAAGTTGGCCTGGCCGTAGGCGCTCATCATAAGCTTGGAGCCTTCCTGATAATCATCAGAAATGTCGATAGTGTTGTTCTGAACATTGACGCCGGAGGGGTTGCTTTCAATGAACTGTTCGCCGGAAAAAGCCTGGGTGCTGTCTTTGACGACGGAAACCTCGTCATTCGCCCACCAAGCCAGTTTGTCCCAGCCGTTCTGACCGGCAACTTTGCCTTCAGTGTAGCCTTCGCTTTCTTCGAAGTCGCATTTCCACAGATTCGCTTCCTCAGCCAGCGCGACACCGGCACAGAGAAGCACGCTAAGAACTAAAAGTTTTTTCATATTTTTACCTCAGTTTGTTGTTTTCAATTTTAGCGCTGCTTGCGGGCAAAGAAGATGCCCAGCAAAGCGATGAGACCGAAGATCGCCGGTTCGGGGATCACATCCACATGGAAGCCGTCGATCAAGCCGGCGTTCATAATTCTGAGACTATTGGGATAACTGCCGATTTTAGGTTTGGCGTAAGATTTGTAATACATGGTCTCACCGGCTGTTTCCGGAGTGTATTCTTTATCATCAATATAAAGTTTCTTGATCGTTTTGGTCTTGGGATCAATTATACCGCCAACTTTATGCCAGGGGGCAGCATCAACATATCCCCACCAGCTGGGGTTGTCACCGTTTTCTCTGCCAAAGACAAACCAGTGGGAGCCGTTTTGGGCCTGCTGATATTCCATGATCTCCAGTTCGCCGGTCTCCGAGCCAGTCAAAGCCTGGAACTTCACGTATAAAGTGTTGTCAGCATTTTCAAGCGTCTTAACATAGCAGTAAACGTCCAGAAGGGCGCCGTTGTAGTTGGCCTCGTAAACTCCGGAAATATCGAAGGAGTTCCTGAAAGATGAATACGCTGCGCCCTCTATTTTGGCGCACTGTGTTCCTTCGGCCGCATCGGTGTCAATGGCCGTCATGGTTCCGCTTCCATAATGTACCACCCAATTGTTTACGCCTACAATACTGCCGAGATCAAAGCCTTCGCCTTGTTCAAAACCGCACTCGTACAGATTTACGCTTTCGGCCAAAACCGAAACAGCGCAAACTGCCGCTAAGAGAACTAAAAGTTTTTTCATATTTTTATTTCAGTTTGTTGTTTTCAATTTAGCGCTGCTTGCGGGCAAAGAAAAGGCCCAGCAAAGCGATGAGAGCAAAGGCAGCCGGTTCAGGCACCATTTCGACTTTGAAATTGTCGAAGGAGCCTCTGTTCATGAAGCGCACGCCGTCGATAAGATCACCGCCGCGGGGTTTGCCATCGCATTCATTCTTATAGTAGGTGTCCGTGATATCGTCGATCACGTTGCCATCCACGGTGTACTCCTTAATGCATCTGGTGGCGGGATCGATGAGCAGAGTGAAATGATGGAACACCGTCGTGTCGCCGACGTCAACGCCCTTCGTAAGCGTGCCGGACTTGTCTTTCTTACTGACGGTAATGGCAGCGTAAGTAGAAGAGGGCTTATACATGATTATTTCAGCGATTTCGACATCATACTGTTTGCCGCTGGTACCGAGGTTGTGAAGTTTGATATAACCGTTTTGTGCAGTGCTGCCGGCCTGATCCCAGCTGATGAGCAGTTTGTTGCCCGCGACATAAGAGCCGGAAATATCAAATTTGACAGCCGTGTTCGGACCATCACCTGTGTTTTCCTTGTTATAAGTAGCATACTGGGAACCAGAGGGGGCCGTAGTCGGATCATTTACGATTTCCTGCCTGCCATTACCAGAGTAGATGCTATACCAGCCGTTTTGACCCAAAAGTTCACCCGCCTGGTAGCCTTCGCTAGTTTCGAAGTCGATGACTTTAAGCACCGTGCTTTCCGCCAAAACGGACACAGCGCAAACGGTCACCAAAAGAACTAAAAGTTTTTTCATTTTTCCCCCCTTTCGGGATTGTATGTTTGTTGATTAAAAATTTTTCAGGTTTTATTAGTGTAGTTATTGTAGCAAAAGGGGCCTTTGAAAAGCAAATCACCCCTTTGGCGTCTTGGCGTCCTCTATTGCTTTCCTTTCGTCTTCGATCTTCTGCCTAAGTTCTTTGGCCTGACGACCGTAAGGCATTGTCGAGAGCGCCTTTTCGTATTCCGAGATCCTCTCCCGGCGGATGTTTTCGGCCTTTATGAGATCCCCCTGGCCGGTGTAGATCCTGATCAGGTTGTCCCTGGTGAAGTTCAGGGCGTCGGGATCGTTTTTTTGCCTCGCCATGATTTCCTTGTATTGCTCGATGGCTTCCGTCTGTCTTCCGGATTTTTCCAGCATATTGGCGTATTCCCGGCGGATGTCGTCCTTTTCCAGGGGATTTTTCGTTTCCTGGAGCCATTGGTTGTAAAGGTTGTCGGCCTTGACATAGTCCTCTGAGCGGGTGTAAAGCTCCGCCAGGTTCCTGTTCCTGTCGCTTTTGCTCAAAGTCTGGTCGGAGTTGTAATCGTTGACCAGCTCGTTCAGGAGATAGCGGTCTTTCTCCTCTTCCACAGCCATGTCCAGAAGCTGTCTGCGGGCGTTCTGCTTTTTGTACTCATCGGACTCCTCGTCCCTGATGTTCTCCCTTAAAAGCGCGACGGCCTTGTCCCGGTCGGCGCTGTCGCCGCTTGCTATGTAAACGTTGGCCAGCTGCTCCCTGGTCTCGAAGGTCTCGGGCAGCGAGCGCAGGAAATTTATTTTGCCTTCCTTGTCGCCCTTTTGGTCAAAATAAAAGTTGGCCTTGGAGAGGTAGTAATTCAAATTGCGGTCTCCGGAACCGTCCGCGGCCTCCCTGACCAAATCGAGGCCCTTCTCAGGATTGGAGGAATTGAAGACCAGTTCGAGACGCTGGGAGGGATTGCCGCCGCTTTTCGGCATGCTTTCCAAAAACTTGTCAACGAAAGCCTTTCCGCCCTCCGGGTCTTTCAGTTTCTTGTAGGCGTTGAAGATGCCCATGGCGTTGGAGAGTTTGGAATAGGCGTTGCCGGCCGTCTCGATGTACTTGCCAAGATTTTCCAGCGCTTCCTTGCCCCGGCCAAGTTTTTCCGCCATGTCGACGATGCGCATGGGATCCAGGTAAACATAGCTGTCTTTTTGGTCCGGTTTCCATTTTTCGCTCAGGACTTCCCAGGCTTTTTCTTTTTCGCCGGCTTTGACGCAGATCTCGAAGAGCTGGTCCTCGAGGTTTCTCTTTTGCCAGCGGTTGGCGTTCTCGCTTTTCTCCCAGGCTTCCCAGCCCTTCTGGAAGGCTTCCTTGTCTTTTCCTTCGGAGGAAAGGAGCGTCAAATATTCCGGCACCATGTTGAGGTCTGTTTCCGCGCTCATGGCCAGGACCTTGCGGTAAGTGTTGGTGTCGTCATAATTCCTGGCGGTCTCCATCCAGTCGCGCATAAAATAGTTCTTTTCGTCGTCGTCTATCGCCAGCTTCAAGGCTTTCTCGTAGCTGTCGTTGATGACGTCGCCGGGAAGAATGCCTTCGCCATAGGAAAGGAAATTCCGGTAGTCCTCCGCTTTTAGTTCCTCGCCGCTCAGGAAAGCTTTCCTTAAGGTCTGCTCGTCCAGCTCCGCCTCGCCTCTCGAGGCCAGGTCTTTTAAGCCGCTGATGGCGGAGGTGAGCCAGTCCCTGTGGGAGGCGTCGCCTTCCAGACAGGCGTCCTCATAGGCCTTCAGAAGGTCCCTGTAGGCTTCCTCCGCTTTTTTAGTTTCGCCTGTCTTAAGGTAAAGCTGGGCCAGTTCCGAGCCCCGGCCGGGATCCTTTTCAATAAGCTTCTCCCCTTCCTCCAGGGCTTTTTGCCATTCGCCCTTATCCTGGTAATATTCCATGCGGCTGGCGGACACAAGCTTTTCCACTTCCTCCTTGTCTTTCTTTTCCGAGAGGAACTGCTCGTAATTTTTAAAGAGCTGCTCCATGTCCACTTCATAGGGGGCGTTCCTGGCCTCGCTGAAGATGCGGTCCCAGACGTAGTCCTTTTTGCTGGTCTGGAGATATTCCAGCGCTTCCTTAAACTTGTCCTTCCATTTTTCGCAGTTGCAGTTGTTGAGGATCTGGAAATAAAGCTCGTTCTTCCCTTCGCCGGGAGGCATCTGCTCCGCCAGTTCGAATGTCTTCTCCATGCGCTTCTCCATGTTCTTGATGTTGTAGAGAGCGCCCTGCTTCACGAACCAGGGAACGGTGGGTTCGTCAAGAAGTTTTTCGCACAGTTCGTCCGCTTCTTTGCCCAGGCCGTTCTCCCTCATCATGTAGATGACGTAAGTCTGGGAGAAATTGCTCAAATTGGTCTGGGATTCGACTATGGAGCGCAGCACTTCCTTGATGTCGAAATCCTTGCCCATCTCCGAGCAAATGTTCTCGTAGATCCAGATCTCGTTGGGATTCTTCACGAGGTTCTCGATGCTGAAATGTTCTTCCAATATCGCGAATCCCTCTTTTTCCATCCCCAGTTCCCTGATGAGCTTCCGGTAGATGTTGACCAGGGAGAAATTCGTATGGTTCTTCTTCAGGTTGTCCTTTATCAGCTCCACTATCTCGCGCTTCTCCGCTTCCGTGGCCTGATCCATGGTCGCACCCGGATCGTCCAAAACGGGAGAGGAAAAGCCGCTTTCCGCCAGCCTTCTGAAATCGGTCAGCCAGGCTTCGAAAAGCTCCCTGGCAACCTGGTTTTTCTTTTCCTTGGGGATCTTGTCGCTGGAGGCGAAACTGTAGAAAGTGTAAAAGAGAGGATCGCGCTGCTTGAAGGTAAGATCAGAGGTCATTTCCCAGACTTTCTGCATAAGGGCGAGGTTGTTTTCGTCGAAGCCCAGGCGGTACGCCACGGTGGACACGTAGAAATTCATCAGTTCGAGAGGCCCGAGCCTCGCTTCGTCGATCCAGCCTGTGACTTCCGCCACCGCTTCCTGCAGACTGTCGTAAAGAGACAAAAGCTCGTAATACTGGGGAGGGTTCACGCCGTTTATGAGCATGAAGCGCATGGTCTGCCGCATTTCTTTCTTGGCCTCGACCTCGCCCAGTTTTTCAAAAAGCGTAGGAAGGCTCTTCAGCGTTTCAGGAGCTATGTCCTCGGTCAAAACCGCGGCCGCTATAGAGGGCGCCTTTTCCTTCGCCGCTTTCACTTTGTTCCAGCTGGGCTTCAGAAGGAAATCCAGCAGAATAGCCTTGGCGTGGGGATCGCTTTCCCCTGTCAGCGCCTCCGCCGCCTCCTCCCAGACCGCGTTGGTGCCGCTAAGCCCCATCTGGATCTTGAAGAGCGTGACTTTCAGATCCCCTGTCAGATCAGAGGCGTTTTCCTCCGCCTGGGAATAAAGGGCGACAAGCTCGTCCTTCCTGCCGGCGGCCGCCAGGTCGTCAGCAAGGATCCTGATGACGGCGTTGCGCTCCACGTCGGTCTTCAGAAGCCCAAGAAGTTTTTTGTGCCACTTTGCCGCCAAGTCATAGTTTTTCCTGTTGGCATAATAGGCGCCGATGGATTTGATCAGCTCGATGTTTTCAGGGTGCAGCTTGGCGGCCTCGTCTATGAGATCGTCGTCGAGCTGCAGCTCGGATTTTAAGATCTCCGCCAGGACCAAAGGCTGCTCTTGGGGAGGCGAGGAGACATAGATCCTGGTGGCGTAAAGCGCCGCCTCGTCATCCATGTCGTAGCTGCTCATGGTGCTCAGCATCACGGAGAGCTCCCGCCTTTTGTTTATCGAATCCATAGGCTGCAGCGACTCCACATATTCCTCCAGGTGGCTGCGGTCGTCGGACATCAGGCTGACTCTCAAATACTCCGCGGCGATCTCCAGGCGCTCAGCTTCATTGGTGGAGGAAGCCAGGATCTCCCGGCGGACGCTTTGCAATTCGTCCCCGAACCATTCCGTATTGCCCCGGGCAAGCTCCCGCTGCAAGGCGATGTGGCGGCTGCGGGCTCTGGAAAGCCCCTCGCTCTCTGGAAGCCCCAGATCGTTTATCATATCCTCCGCCTCGCTGGAATCTATGCACTCCAGGATCTCCAGCCAGGCTCGCTTTTCGCCGTCGGTTTCGGGCTTCATCAGTTCCCGGCACAATCTCAAAGCCTTGGCGTCGTTTCCGGAAACAACGTGATATCTGACCACCGCCGCCGCCAGTTCCTGGCTGTGGGGAGCCAAGACTTCCATAACGCCGATGGAGGTGTCGTTGCACTGGGTGTCGTCGTAAAACATGAAGCCTCTGAGCCAGCTGGCGCAGCGCTTCATTATCCGGGAGGAGACCTTTTTGTCGGAAAGAAAATCCGAAAGCGCCAGGGCGACCTCCTTGGCTTTTTTAAATTCCCCCCTGGTGTTGTAGAGACACATCAGTTCCAAAAGCGGGTACGGCGCCTCGGGCTGAAGCTCTGCGGCCTTCAGCAAGCCTTCCTCCTTGTCCAGGGAAGTGAAGGGCAAACCCAGGGCGAGAGCAAAATGCAGATCCGCATTCTCGGGTTCCTTTTTCAGTCTTTCCGTCACCACTCTGGCGGAAAAGCAGGGCCTTTGGGCGCAGATCGCGTAGTCGCTTCGGAATACCAAATCGGTTATGGCCCCCATAGAGTCCACGCTGACGCTTTCCGGTCTTTTGACCGCCTCGGGAGATCTTTTCCCGGGATCGCGCTTGACTCTTTTGATAGGGACCTGATTTTTTCTGGTGGCAGGCTCAATTGTCCGCTCCTTTTTCTGACAGGAGCAAAGGGCGAGCAATAAAACCAAAAATATAAAAGTTATTTTTCTCATACACTCATTGTATCACTAAAAAGGCATCGCAAAATTATTCCGCCGCGGCAAAAAGAAAACGGTCTCTTCCCGAGGCGTCCTTCAAGATCTTTGCCTTCTTCAAACCGGCTTTTTTCGCCAGCTCCAAAAGCGCCGAGCTATGGTAAGGCCCGCATTCCCCCGCGAAAAAGCCTCCGGGATTCAATCTGCTTTTGACAGAAGGCAGGATAGCCCGGTATTCCTCCAAGCCGTCCTCCCCCGCAAAAAGAGCCAAGGCCGGCTCGAAGGTCGCGCCCAGATCTATTTCCTCTTCGGTTCCCACGTAAGGAGGATTCGTCACGATAAGATCGTAACTTTCCTCCAAAGGCAGCGGCTCGAACCAGGATCCCAGATAAAAAGAGACCCTGCGGTCCAGCTTCAAATTCAAAGCGTTCTCTTTTGCCACGCCCAAAGCGGCCGAAGAAACGTCCACAGCGGAAAAACGCCAGTCAGGAAGAGCCTTCGCAAGGGCCAGGGCGATGGCCCCGCTTCCGCAGCCCAGATCCAGGCCGACTCCCTTTTTCGGAAGTATCTTCAGAAGCCGCTCCACCAGCTCCTCGGTCTCCGGCCGGGGAACGAGAACATCCGGCGTGACCTTAAGCTCGATATTGTAAAAAGGCTGCGTGCCCAAAAGATAAGCGAGAGGAACGCCTTTCCCCCTTTTCTCAAGAAGCTCAAGCAAAACCCGTTCCTGTTCTTCCGGAGGAAAATTTTGAAAAACATATTCGCAGATCCAGCGGACTTCCCTGCTTTCCAAAGATTGCGAAGAAGCACTCCAATGAAGGGAAGCGAATTCTTCCAGTTTCCGCAGGGAATCCATAGCCCTTAGAAAAGATCCGGGCTTTCCAGGCTGAAGAAGTCCATGAACTTCTCCCTGGGAATGTAGAAATGCTTCTTATAGACCGTGTCGTGGTCCTTTTCCAGGGTGAAGTCCACCTGCTCTATGATATTGCCGTGGTACTGGCGGTCCAGGCCCTGTCTGGAAACGATGGTGAAGTCCATGGGGGCGTAGATTATCCTGAACTCGTTGGTGGTTCCGCCCCGCATCAAGACTTCCTCCTGGTGCCAGTTGTAATCATGCGGCGGGAAGGATTCCTTAAGCGTCCCGAAACTCGCCAGGCGCCCCCTGGGGCAGATGGACAGAGTCATGTCGTGATCCACGGGCGCGCCCTTTAAGATAATGGTTCCCCTGGCCTCGCAAACAAAATATCTGGTCTCCGCCACGTCGAAAAGATCCCGGTAGTCGTAGCGCGGCGTCATGTAGAGATTGCGGCGGTGGAAAAGCGGAATGCCGGGCCCGGATTTGCCGTTGCCCTTGTCCAGTATCGGCGTAACGTCGATGTTGCAGAAGACCTCTATGCTTTCCTCCCGCATCTTGGCGTACTTCCACATGCCCAGCTTCTTCTCCACCGCCATCCTTTGGCAGGAGCGGTAGAAAGGCGGATTCTTTTTCAGTTCGCCCATGATGACCGCATAGCCGCTTCTCAGTAAAAGCGGCCCGAGATCCTGTGTTTTGCGGTAATAGATGTAAGTGGAAAACTGGTTGGTTCCTTCGGGAGGCTCGGGAATATAAGCCATGAACTGATGGACGGTGTGGTTTTTGATCCAGGTCTCAACCTCAACTTCCATATCCTTGTATTCTTTCGACTTTATGTCGAAGTAAGCGCTCAGCGCCTTAAGCGATTCCTTGTCCTTGGAACCGATGATGGCGATCTCAGCTTCTCTTATATCTACTTTCCAGTCCCCCTTCGCGGAATGGAACCAGGGCAGGTCAACGCCCTCGCAGACCCATTCCTTATCTTTGCGCAAGGGAACCTTGGCGATGATCTGCTCCACTTCCTCCGGCGCGGTGAAATAAAAATAAGCGCCCGCCGCCAGCAAAAGCAGTATCAGAATAAACAAAAATTTCTTCATACGTTAAATTATAGCAAAACTCTCGCACTCGCCACTTCCGGCTTAAACGCTGTCGATTTCACAAGGCCGCCTTGCTCCCCAAAACGCAACTTTTTCCGATTTTTGACCGTTATATATTAAGGAGCACAGTGCCCTTTTTCCCAAACCTCAATGTTTAACCAAAAGGAAACGGTGAACAATATGACTAACGAAGAAATTGAAGCCATGGTGTCCAAACACGAAAGACAAAATCTTGAATTAAAAGAATCTTTTGGAACCGAATCGATTGAAACTGCCTGCGCTTTCGCCAACGCATCCGGGGGCTACATCATAATCGGAATAGATGACAAAGGTAATCCAACAAAGAAAAATCTGCGCGTAGAATCACTACGAGATTTTGAAAATAAAATATCAACCGCTACGGAACCTTCAATTGCGGTTGACATCGAAGAGAACTTATATTGCGGACAAAAGGTCATCGTACTGCAAGTTCCTGAAAGTCCCCTTAAACCCGTGGCCACAAAAGGGCGATGTTTCATCAGGAAAGGCAGTGTAAATCACCAAATGACGCCTACGGAGATAACGGAATGCTACATAAAATCTACTGGCAGCAGCATGGACGCGATAATCGTACCCGGAGTCACCAAGGAGGACATAGACTGCGATGCGATTAGAAACTATATGAAAACAGCATCAGAAAATGGCCGCAGAAACTTCACGATGAAAGAAGATCCCTGGGATGTGCTGACTAAACTGGAGTTGGTAAAATCAGAAACACAAATCACCCGTGCTGCTTATTTGCTTTTCTCAAAAGAACCGCAGATTAAATTTCCTCAGGCGATTATTCATGCCGGAGCATTCAAAGGCGCAGATATTATAGACAGCTACGATGTACTAGGACACATTCAGGATCAAATTGAGGACACAGTAGCTTTTATAAAGAAAAATATACATTGTGCTCTAGTTGTTCCACCGGGAAAAATAGAACACATTAGAGTCTGGGATTATCCCATAGAAGCAATAAGAGAAACCGTAGTGAATGCCGTCTGCCACAGAGATTATAGCTCTCCCGATGACATACAGATCAAATTACTTGAAAATGATCTTGTTATCTTTAGTCCCGGGGAGTTGCCTTTTGACATGTCTTTGGAAACGCTTAATGATCCAAATCATTCTTCCAAACCACGAAACAAATTGATTGCTAAAATCTTTTTCGACATGGGAATCATAGAGCATTACGGAAGAGGCATAACCAAGATAAAAGAAGAATGTGATAAAAATAACAATCCATATCCAGAATGGGACAACGGCCATGGCGCTTTCACAACGATTTATCAAATGTGCAACAGCAAAGCCAACAAAACTATTTCCAACATCGCGCAAAAGCTTTCTCCCCTCCAATGCCAAATATTGATTTTCTTAAAACAAAATCCATCAGCGTCAAGAAAACAAATTGCAAGCAAATTTACCAACATTACTGAAGATGGAGTTAAATATCACTTGACGCGTTTACAGGAACTAGGCCTTTTGAAGCATGTTGGACCAGATTTTGGGGGTAATTGGGAAGTTTTCTTTGACTAAAAAACATATATACTACCCAGATATTTTTATAATTAAACCACTTATATACAAATAGTTATAAACAGATTTATGCCCCAGTTACTACCCAGACAACTACCCAGACATTTGTATAATTAAGTGACTTACAAACAAATAGTTATAAATAGATTGATATTCCAATTACTACCCAGACAACTACCCTGGCAATCCAGAGATAAACGATGAGGTTATTATAAACAGATTTTCCACTCGCTGCGCGGAAAATCTTTTTTGATCCAGCGGCGAAATAAACCCAAAACGTCTTTTTGAGAAATCCCGTCTTGTGAATGCCTGTGTTTTCAGCCGCTCACAAACGCAGACCGCCGGAGTCCCTGTAAAATCAAGTCGCCGCGGCCGCTTGTATTTTTTTTTTTGAATAAAATATATGTAACATATATGCAAGTTATTGCTTGCGAAAAATTTTCAAAATTTTTAACTTAGCAGATGCATAAAGATTATGATGAGTGAAATGAAAAAATGGTTGTATGGTGTGGCACTGGGGGCTTTGTTGATAGCGGGAAATGCCGCCGGCATTACCGTACATGAAGTGTTATCCAATGGCTTTTGGTCTGCCAATACCGAACGGAGATTGACGCTTGAAGAACTGAAGGAAGTTGGTGATTATAGAGAACTTCGCCCGAAAATAAAGAGAAAACAAATAAATATTGTGACAGAAGTCACGAATATAAAACAGATAACCAAAGGGGAAACAGAGTCTTCTGCACGTTGGAAAAATACAAACCAGAATACTTTTACATTCCATCCCAACTATTTTATCTTAGACGACAATAACAAGCTTATAACTCGGCATAAAGAAAGTAAAGAAAAAACAATAACCAAATTATACTCATACTGTGAACGTGTATATAATTCTTTTACAAGCAATGTATATGAAATAGTTCAAACGATGTATTCAAATAAACCGACGAAAAAGGATGCGCGTCCAACCGGTCCGTATGTGGCGGATGATAATTGGTTTCCACATGATCTGACAGAGAAATATGAAGGACTATCAGCCAGTTTCTATGGAACGGAACATAATGCCGTCACTAACATTATCTCGGACAATGAGGCCTATATCACGGGCACCCTTCGTCAGACCGGTCACATAGATGACTATTTGGGATACAAAGTGGATGAAGACGCGTCTTTACTGCGTACCTATACACAGCATATCACAACGGATGCGGACCATGTGTATATTGAACAGGAAATGACCGAAAACACCCAAAACGATCCGGATTATAATTCGCAACATACCTATCAAACACAGTACACGGCCACCTTTAAAAAAGGTCATTGGGAAGGCGAAAAGGAAGCCATTTCAAAGGTCTCTAACCACGATATAGCTCCTTGGTGCAAAAATTACTGGCGGCAAAACGAGAGATATTAGCTTTTCTTCGGTGTGATTTCGGTTTGACCGCCCATATACGGCTGGAGGGCTTTCGGGATGAGAATTCGCCCGTCTTCTGATGCGGACCTCAAAAGTGTACAACTTTTGGGGTTCGCTTTATTTTTGTGCTGGGGGTTTGGCGACCGAGGGGGCGATGTCTTTTAGCGAGAGGTCTCCGAAGACGCTGGCGAGGCCGGAGAGGCCGCCGCGGGAGATTATTGTGAGATCGGCGTCGGGAGCGAATTGCTCAGCGTGAGGGAATCCGCAGCTTAAGAAGATGACCTTCCGTCCCCTGCTTTTGGCGGCGGAGAACATTTTTTGGAACGCATCAACCGCATCAGGTTGGGGAACAGTCGGAGAATAGTTGTATAGAAGCGTGATGGTGTTATCCTCATTAATGAAGGGCGTGTCGTTGAAGAGGAAGAAATGGCGGCGGCGGGCGGCGTCCTGGAAGGTTTGTTTGAACCATGGTCCTCTGTAAGCTTTGATCTTGGCGAGGAGATTGGTGTCGCCTTTCATTTCCAGCGTGGAAACGGCAAGCTCGTCGATTTTTTGGAAGGCCTCCAGGCTTTCGTAATAAGCAATTCTGCTCTTGTCGGGATAGGCTCTGTCTTGGGCTTTAAGTTTGGCGATGCGCTCGCAGGAGCGTTTGAGTTCTTCAATGGGATAGCGGCCGTTTTTGACGGCTTCGATGGTCTTGTCGATTAGATCGTTCCAGTCGTTGATTGAGTTTTTGCTTTGAAATCTTTTTGTGACAATGGCTATGTCAACGCCGGCGATCCAGGCTTCTATCACGGCTTCCTTCCAATCGAAGTTTTTGGAGATGGCGTCCATGTCAAGGTCGTCGCTAATAATGACGCCCTCGAAGCCGAGTTCCTCTCTAAGCACTCCTTTTAAGATCTTTTTGGAAAGCGTGGCGGGACGCAAGATCTTTTTACCATTAAGGTCGGTCAGCGTTTCTTTTTCGATGTTGGGGAACTGGATGTGAGTGGTCATCACGCAGTCCACGCCTTCATCTATGGCGGCCTTGAAAGGTATGAGCTCAAGCTGTCTGAGGTCGTCTAAGTTCTTTTCAACTTTAGGGAGGCCGGTGTGGGAATCCGTCGCGGTATCGCCATGGCCGGGAAAATGCTTGGCGCAGGAGAGGAGGCCCTGCTGCTTAAAGGCTTTGATGAAAGCCGCGGCGCCCTTTGTTACGGTCGCAGCGTCGTGCCCGAAGGAGCGGGTGTTGATGACGGGATTCTTGGGATTGCTGTCGATGTCGCAGACCGGGGCGAAATCAAGGTCGAAGCCCGCGGAGAGAGTAAGGTCCGCGATCTCGGAGGCGATGTTTGTGATATATTCCGCGTTCATCCGACCTAAGGCCGCGGCGGAGGGAAAGTGCGGGCCAAAAGTCAGTCTTTCCACTCTTCCCCCTTCCTCGTCCACGGTGAGAAGCGGCCTGGGCCAGCTGTTGGAATCGGCGAGGGACCTGATATCGTCGGTCAGTTTCCTCACGGCTTTCCCTTCCTGACAGCTTTCCGCGAAAAGGATGACGGAGCCTGGCCTGAGTTCGTTCAGGGCCTCCGCGATCTCGTCGTTCAGAACTTTTACGGTGTATGTTACGGGCTCGGTCTGCGCCGGATCGATGGTACCGGGCTCCAATTCCCAATAGCGCAGATCAACGCAGAGTTTCTGAGCGATCATTTCCCTTAGCGGGAGCTCGTCCTCCGCGTGAAAGACCGTGGCGCAGCCCGCTGCCAAAAGCAGAAACACAGCCCCAAAAAGCAATAACTTACCTTTCATAAACTCACTTCTCGCCCTCAATGATCTGGTTAAAACGCCTGCTGAGCTTGGTAAAATTGCAATAATCAACTCCGCTTACGTCTGACAGATCTTTCCCTGAATATACCACATCCCCGCTGACAGCCTCTGGCAGATCGCTCAAGTATTTTCTAAGATTTTTAGCAAAATCTCCGGAGTAACTCATGGAAGATTTTATCTCAAAGAGATGAAGTTTCCTGGTTTCCTCCAAAACGAGATCTATCTCCGTCCCATTCTTGTCCCTTATGAAGTACAGATCCGGCGGAAGACCTTTGTTCAGCCTAGCCTTGAAAGCCTCCATGACCACCATGTTCTCAAAAAGCTGTCCGAAAAGAGGATCCCTGGAAAGTTGTTCCTCGTTTCTTATTCCCAAAATATGGGATGCCAAGCCAACATCGGTGAAGTACACTTTTGGAGACTTGACAAAGCGTTTTCCGAAATTGCGATAATAGCATGGCAGAATCGTTATTATAAAGCAGGCCTCTAAAATTGAGATCCAGCTTTTCACAGTGTTGGCGCTTACGCCCAAATTATCCGACAATGATTGGCAATTCAATATCTGCCCGGTTCTCCCAGCTAAAAGTTTTAAAAATAAACCAAATGATCTGTGATTCCTCAAATTGATTAGCAGGTTTACATCCCTCTCCACATAAGTCCCAAGATAATTTTCATACAGATCGTAAGGCGCTATCTTTTCCTGATACAATCGAGGCATGAAGCCCTTGAAAATGTACTCCTCCCGAGTCATGGAAATTTTAGCTTTGTTAATTTCCTCTATGGAAAAAGGCAGCAAAGTCGTCAAAGCAACCCTCCCTGCCAAAGATTGTGAGAGCCCTTCCTTTAGAGAAGGCTGTTGAGAACCGGTCAAAATGAATTGTCCTTTTTTAGCAGGCTCAGAATCCACCGCCACCTGTATCCGGCTCAAAAGTTCCGGGACTTTCTGAATCTCATCAATAACAAGAGGCGCTGGATGATTTTTAAAAAATGCCGTTCCGTCGGCCAATGCCTCATTCCGTGTTTCAGGGTCTTCAAGATTAAGGTATTCGTATTTTGGAAAAAGCCCTTTGACCAAAGTCGTTTTTCCGGACTGCCGCGGGCCAACCACGGAAACTACCGGAAAGGCTTTTGACATCCTCATAACATAGTCGCTTACAGTTCTCTTGATCATAGGTGAACCTCCATCGATTAAATTATAGCAAAATTAAGGCTAATCAGAAGTACAACTTCAGATTAGCCTAAAATAATTTAATTAAGAGCAGATTTATAAGTAAGATAGCTTAGAAGCGTTCGTCGATGACGCGCTTACTCTTCTTCTCGCTTCTCGGGAGGACGCCGAGTTCGACGACTTTGACGAGCGGCGTGAAGCCGATCCTGGATTTGACCTTTTCGGCGATCCTTCTGGCGATGTCCAGGAAGTCCACCGTGCCGTTGGTCTCAACGTAGATGCGCATGGTGTCCTTGCCTTCCAGGTGCGAAATGCGGATCTGATATTCGCTGGAAAGTTCCGGGAAGGAAGCGAGGATCTCTTCGATCTGCTTCGGGAAGACGTTGACGCCTTTTATCTTCATCATGTCGTCGGAGCGGCCGGCGATTACGTCGAGCCTCGGGTACGTCCTGCCGCAGGGGCAATTTCCGGGGATTATCCTTGAGAGGTCGTGGGTGCGGTAGCGGATGAGAGGCGCGCCTTCCTTGACCAGCGTAGTGATGACTATTTCTCCCCACTCTCCGTCCGGGAGGACTTTGCCGGTCTCGGGATCGATGATCTCAGTGTAGAGGTAATCGTCAAAGATGTGCATGCCGGTGTCGTATTTGCAGTTGACGCCGATGCCCGGGCCGTAGATCTCGGTCAGGCCGTAGATGTCGTAGAGCTCGATGCCCAGTTCTTCCCTGATGCGCTTGCGCATCTTTTCGCCCCAGCGTTCAGAACCGATGACGCCCTTCGTCAGATGGATCTTGTCCTTGATGCCGCGCTTGGCGATCTCTTCCGCCAGAAGGAGCGCGTAGGAAGAAGTAGCGCAGAGCACCGTGCTCTTGAGGTCCATCATCATCTGCAGCTGTTTTTCCGTGTTGCCGGGGCCCATGGGGATGGCCATGGCGCCAAGAAGTTCGCAGCCCGCCTGGAAGCCTATGCCGGCGGTCCAGAGGCCGTAGCCGGGAGTAATATGGATGCGGTCCTTATTGGTGATGCCCGCCAGCTCGTAGCAGCGCTTGAACATGATGGCCCAGTCCTCCACGTCCTTTCTGGTGTAAGGAATGATGACGGGCGTGCCGGTGGTGCCGGAACTGGAGTGGATCCTGACCACTTCCTCCTCCGGGCAGGCCATCAGTCCCAGGGGATAGCATTCCCTGAGATCGTCTTTTTCCGAGAAAGGCAGTTTCTCGAAATCTTCCTTGGAAGCGAGCTGATCCACTCCGGCTTCCTTCAGTTTTCTGCCGTAGAAATTCTGGCAGTCTATGAGACGTTTGATCTGCTTGTTGACAAGCTGCAGCTGATTGGCGGTTATTTCCATATGTTACTCCTCAGTAAAGTAGGGCTTTTAAGTTTATTTCCTGTAGTTTGGGAGGCAAAAGCTCCGTAATTGTTTCTTTCAATTCAACCGTGCCGAAGCCTAAGAGGCCTGCTTTGGCGGCCTGACCCAGCATGAGCACGTTGACGATCTTTTCGCTTCCCAAAGCTTTCGCGGCTGATATGGTGTCTATAAGCGTGATGTCGGGAACGACGGCTTTAAGATAAGCGGTTATTTCGTCCAAAAGGTACGGCGGGCCGCCCAGCATGGCGTTGACCGGAATGACCGGGCAGGAGCTTGTTATGATCTTGCCGCCGTCCTTTAAATAGCTGAGATTTCTCAAGGTCTCCGCTATCTCGAAGCCGAGGATAAGGTCGGCTTCCTTTTCGCCGATGATGGGCGAATGAATGTTCTTGCCTATTTTGATGTGGCTAACCACGCTGCCGCCTCTTTGAGCCATGCCGATGGTTTCGGCGGTCTTTATTTCCAAACCCAGGCGCATGGCGGTAGCCGCCAAAAGGCGGGAAGCAAGAACTGTCCCCTGCCCGCCTACGCCGCAGAGGATGATATTTTTTTCAATGCCGGGCGCTTCTTTGATTTGGCTCGGCGTTGTCTTGGGGGCTTGGGGCTTTTGCGCTTTGGGAGGATTTTGGGCGATAAGCTCTTCCCTTCTTGGATGCGGCGGGCAAACGATGGCGCCGAAAGCGCAAACGCTTTGGCAAAGCGTGCAGCCCGTGCACTGCCTGTCGTCGATGAAAGCCTTCTTATCTTTTATTATGAGGCCGGGGCAGCCCAGCTCGCGGATGCATTTCTGGCAGCCGACGCATTTTTGTTCATCGACCTTGGCTTTGGCACCCTGTGGTTTGAATTTCACGATGCAGGGATAACGGAAGATGATGGCCTTCACGCCTTCTTCCGCAGAAACTTTCTTCACGGTCGCGACCGCCAGTTCCAGGTCCAAGGGATCGACTTCCGCGATGGTCTTCACACCAAGGCCCTGCAGAACCACCTTTGGGTCGATGGCGGATATAACGTCCCCCATCAAGGTCTGACCGGTGCCGGGATGCGGCTGGTGTCCGGTCATGGCCGTCGTGGAGTTGTCGAGGATAACGACCGTCAGGTCCGCTTGATTGTAGATGGCGTTCACGACTCCCGTGAGACCGGAGGCGAAGAAGGTCGAGTCGCCGATGAAAGCGAAGCACTTCGTCCCTTTGTCAACTCTGCCTATGCCCTGGGCTATCGTTATGCCAGCGCCCATGCAGAGGCAGGTGTCGCACATGTCGAGTGGTTTCGCGTTGCCAAGAGTGTAGCAGCCGATGTCGCCGCAGAAGACCGCCTTCTCGCCCTTCATAGCCTGCTTTACGGCGTAAAAGGAAGCGCGGTGCGGGCAGCCGGCGCAAAGCACCGGAGGCCTTACTGGAAGCGGCGGAGCGTCTTCTTTTTTGTTCTGCTCTTCGGCTTCCCAATGCAGGAAATCCGCAAGCAGCGCTTTTATTTCCTGCGGCGTGTTCTCGCCGGCGGGTTTCACCGTGCCGTCAAGCTTGCCTTTGATCTTTATTTCGATGCCGTGCTTTCCGCAGACCGTGAAAAGCTCCCTTTCCAAAACGGGGTCGAGTTCCTCCAGAACGAGGACTTCATCAAGGTCTGAGAGAAAATCTCCGGCCAGTTCTTCCGGGAAAGGAAAAGGCGTGGAGATCTTCAGGATCCTCGGGCTCACCTTGCCTTTCAAAACGTCCCTGGCATAAGCGTAGCTGATGCCGGAGGCGACGAGGCCCTTTTTGGCGATCTTTTCTTCTTTAACTATGAAGTTTCTCTCGTAAGCGGAAAAAACTTTCGAAAGCTCCCGGTTGCGCTTTTCTATCAGCGCGTGATTTTTTAAGGAGAGCTTCGGGAAGATCACCCAGCGCGAAGGATCCTTTTCAAAGTTCAAGGGGAAATGCTGTTCGTATTCCGCCTCTTCCTTGACGTTCAGGCTGGCGTAGCTGTGGTCGATCCTGGTGGTGGGGCGGAAAATTACGGGCGTTCCGTATTTGTGCGAGAATTGGAAAGCCTCCTGAATCATCTCGTAAGCTTCTTTGACGGAGGAAGGATCGAAAACGGGAAGCTTGCTGTATTTGGCGAAAGTCCTGGTGTCCTGCTCGGTTTGCGAGGAGATGGGGCCCGGGTCGTCGGCGACGAGGACCACCATGGCGCCCCTGACTCCGATGTAGGCAAGGCTCATAAGGGGGTCGCTGGCCACGTTCAGGCCAACCTGCTTCATGGTGACAAGCACCCGGGCGCCGGAATAGGCCGCGCCGGCGGCCGCTTCCAGGGCGGCTTTCTCGTTGACGGACCACTCGACGTAGGTTTTGTCGCTCCTGCGTTTGGCTATAGTCTCCAAGACTTCCGTGGAGGGCGTCCCCGGATATCCGGCCGCCAGGTCCAGCCCTGACGCCAGGGCTCCCAGAGCCATGGCCTCGTTACCCATTAAAAATTCTCTTCCCATAATGAATGATGGTCTATGTTATTGGGTAATTTTAACTTTTAGGGCAAAAAATTGTCAATAGGTTTTCTTTTTTTCGGGCCCTTTGCCTAAACAAGCGTTATTGGGCGTTTTAGATTATTTCCTTCCTTTTTTGGGGCTGTTTTGCTATGATTTTTAGAGTATTTTTTTCAATATTTGACTAATTAACGACAGCTTTCTTTTAAATGGACAAGGATTTTTGGGCCAACGCCTTCGCCATGCCGCGCTCCGAGCGCCGGCACGACGAGCTTATCTCCAAGATCGCACGAGGCATCGCGCGCCGGAGACTGGCCTTCCCCGCCATCCTTGCCCTTGAAAGCGTCAAGCCCCTCAATTACCTGGCCAGCCAGGCTCTCATCGTTTTGACCCCTGCTCTGGGGATGTTCATCGAATACGCCACGCTTGACGATATCTGCGACATGCTGCAGGAAAGAAAGAACGTCGAGCGTCTGATCGCCGCGATCGACATGGAAAACAAGAAGCTCACGGCGCCCGGCGCTCCCAAATCTGAAAATAACCAGCCGGAAGAACCCGGCCCAACGCAAAATAAATAATATGGCAGAAACGATTCACAAAGTGAAAATCGAAGAAACCGTGTCAAGATCGGTAGAAATCGAAACCAGAATCAAAGACGAACCAATAGTTACAACGACTAAGGCTCCTGAGGTGATTCTAGCAACCGACTGCGGTTCGACAACCACCAAAGCGATCCTCATTGAGAAACGCAACGGCAGCTATCGTCTGGCCGCCCGCGGCGAAGCCCCCACCACGGTGGAAGCCCCCGCGGAAGACGTCACCCGAGGCGTCATCAACTCCATTGCGGAAATTGAGGACATCACCAAGCGCACCTTTATCCGCGACGACAAACTAATCGTACCCCGAGAGGGAGAACTGGGCGCGGACGCCTACATCTCCACCTCCTCGGCCGGCGGCGGCCTGCAGATGATGGTCGCCGGCGTGGTCTCCCAGATGTCCACGGAATCGGCAGCCCGCGCCGCATTGGGCGCCGGCGCCATCGTGATCGACTCCCTGGCTACCAACGACCGCAGGCGTCCCTACGAGCGCATCGAAAGGATCAGAAACCTTAGGCCGGACATGATACTTCTCTCCGGCGGCACGGACGGCGGCACGGTCCGCCACGTGGTCGCCCAGGCTGAGACAATAGCGGCCGCCGACCCGAGACCGAGGTTCGGCGCCGGCTACGAGCTGCCCGTCATTTACGCCGGCAACGCCGCCGCCCGCCCCGCCATCGAGCAGACCCTGGGCAAGAAGACGGCCTTGCAGATCGTGGACAACCTCCGCCCGACTCTGGAAACGGAAAACTTGAAGCCCGCCCGCGACGCCATCCATGACCTCTTTTTGGAGCACGTCATGCAGCAGGCCCCGGGATACAAGAAACTCATGACCTGGACCTCGGCTCCCATCATGCCGACTCCCGGCGCCGTCGGCGACATCATGAAACTCATCGCCAAGCGCAACAACATCCAGGTCGTGGGCACCGACATCGGCGGCGCCACCACCGACGACTTCTCCGTCTTCAGAGCGGACCGCAACAATCCCGAGAGCGAGCAGGTCTTCAACCGCACCGTCTCCGCGAACCTCGGCATGAGTTACTCCATCTCCAACGTCGTGGCTAGTGCCGGACTTGCCAACGTCCTGCGCTGGGTCCCCGTCATGGAAGACGAAAGGATCTTGAGAAACCAGATCAGGAACAAGATGATCCGACCCACCACCATCCCGCAGAACATCGAATCCTTGATGGTCGAGCAGGCCATCTGCCGCGAGGCCCTGAGACTGGCCTTCCTGCAGCACAAGGAAATGGCGGTCGGTCTGAAGGGCGCCCAGAAGTCCACCTCCTTTGCGGACGCTATGAGCCAGACCGTCAAAGAAGATACGCTGGTGGATATGATGGGGCTTGACATTATCGTGGGAAGTGGCGGCGTGCTCTCCCACGCTCCCAGAAGAAACCAGAGCGCCCTCATGATGATCGACGGCTTCGCGCCGGAAGGCTTCACGCAGCTGGCGGTGGACTCCATCTTCATGATGCCGCACCTTGGCGTTCTCGCTCAGATCAACGAAGACGCCGCGCTGGAAGTCTTCGAGAAAGACTGCCTCATTTACCTCGGCACCGTCATCGCGCCGGTGGGCATCGCGCCCTTTGGCAAGCCCTGCATGAAAGTTAAGTTCCAGGGCAAGGAATACGAATTGAAGAGCGGCGAAATCAAGCTTCTGCCCTTGGGCCTCGGCGAAGAGGCGGAAGTGACCGTCGATCCCACCAGAAAATTCAACGTGGGCGAAGGATACGGCAAAGCCGTCACCAAGAAAGTCAAAGGCGGCGTGGTGGGCCTTATCCTTGACGCTCGCTGCCGTCCCATCCAGCTCCCCGCCAGTCAGGAAGACAGAGTGAAACTGCTTCAGATCTGGAACAAAGAACTCGACATTTATCCGGAAAATTAAAAACCAAACAATACTATGGCATACGCATATTCCCCCGGTCTAAAAGTTTTAAAATCCACGGTGCTGCGCCGCAACAGGCGTCTTCCCATCAAGGGCCAGACGCTGGTCAAGATTGGCGACAAAGTCGGCGCCGAACAGGTCGTTCTAAAAACGGAACTCCCCGGCAAAGCCGACGTCGTGAACGTCATGAGTCTTTTGGGCTGCCAGCCCCACGAAGTGAAGCAGTTCATGGTCAAACCGATCGGCGAGCACGTTGAAAAAGGCGAGCTCCTCGCCATGCGCGCCGCTTTCTTCGGCCTCTTCAAGACAAGGATCGAATCGCCCATGAGCGGAACGATCGAATCAATAAGCGACGTCTCCGGCCAGGTCGTCATGCGCGGCGCTCCGGTGCCCGTGGACGTCAAGGCTTACATCGACGGCAAGGTCGTGGAAGCGGACGAAGGCGAACACGTGACCGTGGAAGTGACGGGCTCCTTCATCCAGGGCATCTTCGGCGTAGGCGGCGAGACCTACGGCAGGATAATCGTGGCTTCTGATGACCCCAACGGCGTCCTCGACGAGAATTCCTTCACGGAAGAGATGAAAGGCGCGGTCGTCGTGGGCGGAAGCCTCATAACTTATGAGGGATTGCAGAAAGCCATCAAATGCGGCGTGCACGCCGTGGTGGTGGGCGGCTTCGACGACGCCGACCTCAAGAAATTTTTGGGCTTCGACCTCGGCGTGGCCATCACGGGCCACGAGGAGCTCGGGCTTACGCTCGTCCTGACGGAAGGCTTCGGCCAGATCCCGATGGCGGACAAGACCTTCGCGCTGCTCAAAGAATGCGAAGGAAAGAACGCCTCCGTGAACGGCGCCACCCAGATCAGGGCCGGCGTCATGAGACCGGAAGTCATCGTGGCCAGAGACGAGGAAGCCTCCATGAAAGAAAACGAGGCCAAGCTGATCCTCGACATCGGCACGAGAGTCCGCGTCATCAGAGAGCCGTATTTCGGACTGTTCGGAACCGTCACCGCCCTGCCGGCGGAACTGACGAAACTGCCCACGGAATCCCTGGCGCGCGTACTCGACCTCAAGTTCGACGACGGCACGGTCGCGACCGTCCCCAGAGCCAACGTTGAAATTATGGCGACGGAAAAAGACGACACCCAGGAGAACTGAGTCCTTCTAAATCTGAAAATCAAAATATCAGGATAAACATGGAACTTTTCACAATCAAAAGCCTGCCCTTATGGCTCCAGTACGTCAATGAGAACTGGTTCGATCTCAACAAGCTCAACGCGCTGATTGGGATCATCATCTTCGGTTCTCTGATCGTTTACTTCATCCGCCGCGCCAAGAGCGGCGCCTACCTCTTCGTCAGGCGCATCCCCGGCTTGGAATCCATTGAGGAAGCCCTGGGCCGCGCCACCGAGATCGGCCGACCCATCCTTTACATCTCCGGTATCGGCGGCGAATCCGACATGCAGACCATCGCGGCCATGAACATTCTTGGCAACGTGGCCGAGCAGATCGCCCACTACGACACCGACCTCAAGGTCCCCTGCATCAACCCGATCGTCATGACCATCGAGCAGGAGCTGGTGAAGCAGGCCTATACCAGAGCCGGCCGTCCCGAGAACTACAAGGAAGACTGCGTCTATTATCTTTCGGACAACCAGTTCGCCTACGCTTCCGCCGTATCCGGCATCATGGTAAGAGAGAAACCCGCCGCCAACTTCCTCCTGGGCAACTACGCCGCTGAAAGTCTGATCATCGCCGAAGCGGGCGCCTCTACGGGCGCCATCCAGATCGCCGGCACCGCCGCCATCAGCCAGATCCCCTTCTTCATCGTGGCCTGCGACTATACGCTGATCGGCGAAGAGCTCTTCGCGGCCGGCGCCTACGTTTCCAGAGAGCCGCTGCTGCTGGGCAGCCTGAAGGGCCAGGACATCGCGAAGCTCGTCATCATCCTGATCATGATAGTGGCCATCATTTTGGGCACGATCGTTTCCGCCTTCCTTCTGAAAGACGGTTTCATTTACGGCCTCAGCGACTTCATGAACAAAATTTTCGACCTGAAAGCTTTCAAATAAGAGGAACCGATAGATTATGCGCAATTATCTTCCCCCTATCATCTGCGGTGTTTGCGGCGTCATAATGATGCTGCACTTCTTCCTTCCGGAAAACACCATGCTTTACAAAACCATGATGGAATGGGTGACGAACTCGACCATCGTCGTCGGCGTCTTCGGCCTCTTCATCGGCTTGGCCAGTCTGGTCCACAACCACGGCAACAGGATCGCCCGCCGCTCCCCCGGCTGGGGATACAGCGTGATCACGCTCTCCTTTACCGCCATCGTGGCCCTGACCGGCATCATCAGCCAGAACGTCGGCCCCTCCGTCGTGAGCAAGCCTTTGGAAAAATACAATTACGACAACAGAAAGAACCAGGACCACACGCTTATCACCCACACGCTCTTCGGCTACAAGGACGAGACCTACAAGACGAACCTGGTGGCTGCCGCCAGCTCGGACGCTCCTGAAATGAAAGGCGAAGAGATCACGGTCAGGAAGGTCCCCCTCTTCATGTTCTTCTACAACTACGTCATCATGCCCATGGGCGCCACGACCTTCTCGCTCCTGGCCTTCTACATGATCACGGCGACGTACCGCGCCATGCGCGCGAAATCCTGGGAGGCGAGCTTACTGCTAATTTCCTCCATTATTATTCTGATAGGCCAGGTGCCTATTGAAGAGATACCGCTGATCGGCAAGTGGATCATGGGGCACGCTCAATTGATCGTCTATATGAGTCTTATCCTCTACATCCTCTACGCCGCCATGAAGCAGTTCTTCTCCCGCAACTTCATCACCTGCGGGATACTTTCCGCCTCCGCGGCGCTAATAGGCGTCATCTGGTACTACACTCCGGCCGACGTTGACTTCGAAGCCATGAAGTCCATCATATTGAACTACCCCAACAACGCTGCCAAACGCGGCATCCTGATCGGCGTGCAGCTGGGTTCCCTGGCCACCAGTATCAAGATCCTCTCCGGCATCGAGAAACCCTACATGGGAGGCCGCGGTTAAAGTATGGCTTCCGGAAGCCCTAACATTTACGGTCCGAAGCAGAACTTCTGGCAGAGGCATTACCGCCCGCTCATCTACCTTTTGACGCTCGTGTGCGTGGTGGGCGGCACCCTGACCAGGCTGCCCCTGTCGCTTTCCGTCTCGGACGCCACCCAGGGCGTTTTCGACACCCTGGAGAAGCTTCCCGAACTGAGAGCCCAGGATATTGAAAAGCAGCAGGCGCTGCTGGCGGAAAAGCTTGAGGAAGCCAAGACTAACAGCGGTCCGGATCTCCAGAAAGAGATCGCCGCCATAAAAGACAAGATCGCCAGATTGCAAATGAATCCCAAGGGCGTCGTTCTCGTCTGCATCGACTTCGACCCCTCTACGGAAGCGGAACTCGGCCCCATGGCCCACGCCTTCATCAGGCACTGCTTCTCTAGAGGAGTCAAGGTCCTCGTCAACACTGGCGGCAACGTCATGAGCCAGCCTTTGGCGCAGAATATCATCAGCGCCTCCGCGACCGAGGGCGCCCTCATGAAAAAGAACAAATACGATTTCATGGAAGACGGAACCGACTATGTGTTCTTCGGATTCCGTCCCAACGCCTTCCAGCTCTATCTGCAGATGGGCGAAAACATCCTGACGGCCTACGAGACGGACTACGCCGGGCACGATTTGACGCTGCTTCCCATTATGCGCGGCATCCGGAATTTCAGCGACATCGACATGGTCTTCTCAATTTCCGGCTACGTCGGCTCCCCCGAGACCTGGATCACCGTCGGCAACACCAAGTTCGGCAAACCTGTGGCCTTGGGTCAGGTCGCCATCTCCGCTTCGGACTACTACCCCTACATCCAGTCCAAGCAGATCTGCGGCATGCTGCCGGGTCTTCGCGGCGCCGCGGAATACGAGGGCGCCTGCGGCTCCCCGCCCAGGGCGACCGGCCGCATGTGGGCGCAACTATACACTCACACTTTCGCCATATTGCTGATCATAATCGGCAATCTGGAATTTTTCTTCAAAGGTTTCAAACGCCGTAAAGTCTGATAAAAATGAATTTCCTGAAAAAAATACCTCCCATTTGGCTTAAGATCTACCGGCCCGTCATCTACATCATGACTCTCGTTCTGGTCTGGATGGGCGCGGTCAACAACAACAAGCTGAACCTCAACGTCGCCGATTCCACAGGCGGCGCTTACGACACTATCGAGAATTTAGGCGACATCAGGAAAGGAACGCTCCGCGAATACGAGCAGAAACTTGAGCAAAGGTTACAGGACGGAGACGCCTCCCAAGCCGAGATAGACGATCTCAAGGGTATCGTCGAGGATCTTAAGCACAATGAAAAAGGCGTCGTCCTGATCTGCTTCGACTTCGACGCCGGCTGCGACGCCGAGATGACTCCCCAGGTCGCGACCATTCTCCGCCACTGCTTCAGTAGGGGCGTCAAAGTCCTCATCAACACCGGCGGCAATGTCATGAGCCAGCCTCTGGCGCAGCAGACCATCGACAAAGCCGTGAAGGACGGCAACCGGCTTGAGCCCCCGTACCCGACTATGGAATCCGGCGTGGACTATGTCTTCTTGGGATTCC
The DNA here is from genome assembly GCA_017557885.1 of bacterium. Taxonomy (GTDB): domain Bacteria; phylum Auribacterota; class UBA3054; order UBA3054; family UBA3054; genus UBA3054. The sequence continues at coordinate 61,597 of JAFYXV010000002.1, forward strand.
GCCCCAACGCCTTCCAGCTCTATCTGCAGATGGGCGAATCAATAATCTCCGCATACGAAACGGACTATTCCGGCAAAGATCTTTCCACCATGCCCATTATGGAGCACATCAGGGATTTCCGCGCCATCGACTGCGTGGTCACCGTTTCCGCCTACGTCGGCGCGCCGGAGACCTGGATCACAGTCGGCAACGCCAAGTTCGGCAAGAAAGTCATCCTGGGCGGCGGCGCCATCGGCGCTTCCGACTATTATCCATTCCTGCAGTCCGGCCAGATCTGCGGCCTGCTGCCCGGACTGCGCGGCGCTGCGGAGTATGAGTCCGCCCTCAAGTGCCCCGACATCGGCTCTAAGCGCATGTGGTCGCAGCTCTACACCCACGCCTTCGCCATCTTCCTTATAGTGCTTGGCAACATCGAGTATTTCTTCAGCGCGAAAAGGAGGAAACTTTAAGGCATGAAGCTCTTCCTCTCCAGATTCACTTCCTTCTGGAAAAACCGCTACAGGGCGATCATCTACATAATGACCTTCGCCTTCGTCTGGCTTGCCCTGATCAACAAGAAGCCCCTGGATCTTACCGTCTCCGACGCAACGCAGGGCGCCCTTGATCTGGTCGAGCATATGCCTGAAAACCACAGGAAGAAGATAAAGGAACAGGAAGAACTTTTGGCTAAACTGCAGAAGGAGGAGAGCGTTCAGAGTTCCGCGGAATTGACGGCCCAGATCGACGAGACCAAAGCCTACCTTGAAAGACTGAGGATCAATTCCAACGGCGTCTTTTTAGTCTGCATCGACTTCGACGCGGGAAGCGACGCAGAATTAGGCCCCATGGCCTACGCTTCCATTCGCCACGCCTTCAGCCTCGGCATCAAAGTCCTCATCAACAACGGCTACACCGTCATGGCCCAGCCGCTTTCCCAGATGATCGTGGACTCCGCCGCACTGGGCGGAGCGACCATGCCCAGGCCCTACGGTTTCAAGCAGGCCGGCAGCGACTTCGTCTTCTTCGGCTTCCGCCCCAATCCTTTCCAGGTCTATCTACAGATGGGAGAATCAGTCCTTTCCGCTTACGAGACGGACTATTCCGGAAAGGCCTTGGCGGAAATGCCGATCATGAAAGGCATAAAAGATATTCGCGACATCGACGGGATCGCGGCTTACTCCTGCAATGTGGGAACGCCGGAATCCTGGATCAACGTCGCGCAGACAAAATTCAATATCCCTTTGGTCGTCGGCATGACGGCCGTCTCGGTCTCCGACTACTTCCCCTACCTGCAATCCGGCCAGCTTTGCGGGCTTATTACGGGTCTCAGGGGCGCGGCGGAATACGAGAAGACCGTGGGCGCCCCTCCTGTGGCCAACCGCAGGATGTGGGCGCAATTGTACACCCACGCCTTCGCCATCGGGCTTATTGTCGTAGGCAACATAGAATATTTTATAAAAGGAAAACGGGCTGCTTAGCCCAAAAAACTTTAAAGGAGATATATGGGTCCTGATACGTTTATTGACCTCATCGGTGTGTGGATCGCCGCCCTTCTTACCCTGGGCGTTTATTCCTCGCTTATCAAAGACACCTTCATCTCGAAACTGACAGAAGCCGTCTTCGTGGGCGTCAGTTTCGGCATGTCGATCGTCTTCACCTACTACAACGGCATCAAGCCGAAGATCGAGGAACCGCTGGTCCGCTACTATCAGAATCTGCACGTGGATTACGCCACCGTCACCAACGCCGTCACCAGAACCGTCGAAAAGATCGCGGACGCCAAGACGCTGCCCGTGGAATCGGCCGTCGAAGAGGAGCTGACGGAGGAGATCTCCTCCCGCGCCTTCGACACCAACCGCTTCTTCGCGGTTTTGGACAGCGCCCTCTACAAGCAGACCCTGAAGCTGCAAAGCACCAACGAGGTGGCCGTCTCCTTGCAGAGCGCTTTCGCCAGCTCCGAAGTCGACCTGAAGGACAAGGCGACGGTCATGGGCGCCCTCAACGAGTACTTCACCACCTACAAGACCGTGCCGACAAGCCGCCACTTCTGGGTCTTGTACATCTTCTTCTCAGTCATTCTGGGCTTGATGTTCATCACGCGTTTCTTCCCGAAGCACGCCTGGCTCTCCCGCTTCCCAATGGCCTACACCATCGGCATCGGCGTCGGCATGGGCACCCCGCTTTCCTTCCAATCCCAGATCATGCAGCAGGTCCAGGCCTCCTTCATCCCCATGCTGGTCAGGAATCCCAACGGCATCGACTGGATCGCGACCGCCGGCAACCTCTCCCTCGTCATCGGCACCTTAACCGTCCTCTACTACTTCTTTTTCTCCTTTAAGAAAGAGGACGCCGCCTCCCGCGGAGCGACCAAGATCGGCATCGCCTACCTTATGATCGGTTTCGGCGCTTCCTTTGCCTTCACCATCATGGCCCGCGTGTCGCTTCTTATCGGCCGAATCAACTTTTTGCAGGACGAGTGGATCCAGGGAACTTACGAGTTCTTCAAATATCTCAACTAATATTTGATGCTCTCTTTTTGGCGTAACAATTACCGCGTCATAATCTACCTGCTGACTTTTGCCAGCGTGTGGATAGGTCTCGTTATGACCGCGAAGCTTAAAATCAACGCTTCCGCAGCCACCAAAGGCCTCTACGACGCCCTGGAGCAGCTGCCTGTTACGCACGCCGCCATGATAGCTGAGGAGGAGGAGAAGCTGCAAAAGCTCCTCAAGGACGAAAAAGCCGATCCCAAGGCGATAACCGTCCTGGAAGAGCATATCTCCCGCGCCAAAATAAACACCAACGGCGTCGTCCTTCTGAACATCAACTACAATCCCGGCTCCGAAGCGGAACTGACGCCCATGTCAATGGCCGTCTGCCGCCACGCCTTCAGGCGCGGCGCCAAACTGCTCATCAACGTGGGCTACGACGTCATGAGCCAGCCCCTGGCCCAGAAGATCATAAGCGACGCTGCCCTGGACGGACGCTCCGTCGATCCCCCTTATCCCTTCCGGGAATCCGGCGTGGATTACCTCTTCTTCGGGTTTAGGCCCAACGCCTTCCAGGTCTATCTGCAGATGGGCGAATCCATCACGGCAGCCTATGAAACGGACTATTCCGGCCGCGACACCTCCTCCATGCCCATTATGCGCGGCATCAAAGATTTCAGCGACATCGACCTGGTGGTCACTGTCTCCAGTTTCGTGGGCGGACCGGAGATGTGGATCAACGTGGGCAAGACAAAATTCAACAAACCGGTGGCCAGCGGCATGACGGCCGTTTCCGCCTCCGACTACTATCCTTACCTTCAGTCAGGCCAACTCTGCGGCCTGCTCTCCGGACTCAGAGGCGCCGCCGAATACGAGGCGCTGGTAAACGTCAATCCGGCCCCCGCCACCAGAAGGATGTGGGCGCAATTATACATCCACACCTTTGCCATTCTTCTCATCATAATAGGCAATATCGAGTACTTTTTGCGGAGCAAAAAGTAAAGGTCGGGAAGCATCAAAAAGGAATGGCTTAAAAAGCCTTTTTTTCATAGAATAAATTAAGAAAATAATTTGTTCTAAAAACAACCCCTTTTTTCATTATGAAAAACTTATTGCTCTGCACCTTGTTTGCGGCCTCTGTTTTCTGCGCCGCCGATGACCTCGTTTATTCCTGCGGCTTCGAACCGGAGGAAGGTTTCGAACTTGGACCTGTTACTGAACAAGTTGGCTGGAACGTCATAGACGGCCGACACAGCGACGCCGCCATATTTGACGTCACCAACAAGACCGAGCTCGTGAAAAGCGGCAGCCAGGCCCTCACGATGCGCACCTTCAGATATGAAGGCTCTGATAGCGACGAAAGGCCTTTCGTCGGCGTCAATTTCGAGCTGGAAAGCGTGGAAAACAAATACGTGGTCCTGTCCGGCGACTTCCTTTATCCCCCCGGCAAGGACAGCTGGGTAAAGCTGAATTTCGCCGACAGCAGGGAATACGCCATACTCGTCGCCTACAACAGGGAAGGCTACCACAGCGTTAAGCTGTCCTACACCGACCTCATAGGGGGCGGCCACAAAGAGGAAAAAGTCGCCGAGATCACCGACGACACCTTCTGCCACTATGAACTGGTCGTCGATCCCACGCACAAGATGATCATAAGTGCATCCATTGACGATCACGTCCTTACCAACACCGCCACAAGGATGATGGGCTATTACAAAAGCGATTCCTCCAAGGAACCCATCCCCAACCGCATCGCCCTGGAATGCGACCTAAGCTGCGACAATTTGAAGATCGAGACCAGGCAGGCCGAAACCAAGCCCGCGGAACTAATGCTCTCAAAGAATGGACTGTATGTTGACAAAAGCTCGGACAGCGCCACTTTCAACATCATGAACGCAGGCACCTCGCCCTTCGATTACACTATCACGACCGACAATGATCCGGAATGGCTCACCATAGAGCCTGCCTCCGGCACCTGCAGCGCCTCGCAAAAAGTCACGCTGACGATAAACAGGGAAGGCATGACCGACCGCTATTACAAGACTCTCATCACAGTGAGCACCTGGTCTGCCGGAACGAAAACGCTTTATCTTGGCGTGGCCAGCGGAAACATCCTTATGGAGGAGAATTTTGAAGAGCCCTACATGATCACTGGAGAAATAACCGGCCAGGGCGCCTGGAACGGTAAAAAAGGCGACGGCTACGGCTGTTCTTACAACAATATGATCGTGACCAACGTCGGTTTCGGCATTGACGGCGCCTGCGCCCACCTATTCTGCGGCGACGGCTATGACGGCTACACCTGCCCCGCCAAAGCCGACAAGGGCTCCTGCGTAAAGGTCAGCCTAAAAATGTACTTCGGTTCCGAATCGGATGTTGAAAATCTCTTCATCACGGAACCCTATTGGAGCAGATGCGCCCATTTTTACTTCAAGCGCGTGGACGACCGCATTTATCTTTACAAATTCAACGACGCCAACAAATACCTGCTGGCCGGCGAACACAGCGAGCCCCTTGACACCTGGATCGACTTCAGCTTCACCATGGACTACACTTCCTACGTCCTGAATAGTTTGACCTTCGGCAACCTGACGACGAACTATGCGGAAGGCTTCGCCCTTTGGGGCAAGCCCAATGAGCGCGTCGATCCCTGTGAAAGATACGAAGGTTTCGCCATCGGCTGCGGCAACAACAATACGGTTGACGCTAAGGTCTTCATTGACGACCTCAAGATCGAGCAGACGGAAAGGGAGATCAATGACGGCAAGCTCGCCGTTTCGACTGACACTATCTACGCTGAAAGGACAAGCGATTCCGTCACTTTCCAGGTCCGTAACACCGGCACGACTTCCTTCGATTACACGGTGAGCGCCGAAGACGCTCCGGAATGGCTCACAATAGAGCCCGCGGAGGGCAGCTGCACATCTCCGCAAACTGTTACGCTCTCCTTCGACAGAAGCCTCATGACCAACGGCTACTACAGGACTTTTGTGACCGTGGACGCCGGAGAGGCCGGAACCAAACAGATCTTCCTGGCCGTGCCCAGCGGAACAGTCGTAATGTACGAGAATTTTGAGGCGCCTTACATGATGCCCGGCGAAGTGACCGGCCAGGGACTTTGGAACGGCAAGAAAGACGACGGCTACGGCAAGCTCTACAACGAGATGATCGTGACCAACGTGGACTTCGGCTATGAGGGCGCCTGCGCCCACCTCTGGCGCGGCAACGGCTGGGACGGCTACACTCTTAAGGCCAAATGCGACAAGCAAGCCCTGGTCAAAGTCTCCATGATGCTCTATTTCGGTTCGGAAGCCGACGTTGACTCCTTCAACATCCACGAGAACTACTGGGGCAACTGCGCCCATTTCGATTTCAAGCGCCACGACGACCACTTCAACCTCTACAGGTTCAACAACGGCGAAAAATACGAGCTTGTGGGCGAGCACGCCGAATACTTGGACGAATGGGTCCCCTTCTCCTTCACCCTGGACTACCGCGCTTACAAGCTGACCAGCGTGACTTTCGGCGACGAGACCGTGGACTTCCCTGAGGGCATCGACCTTCGGAACGCTCCCAACGACTTCACCAAACCCGTTGAAAGATACGAATACTTCGCCATAGCGGCGGGCGGAGAAAGTACGGTTGACGCCATGGTCTATATCGACAACATCAAAGTCGAGCAGATCGACAGGCCTGCCGTGGCTGCGCCCATATGGACGAGCGTCATCAGCGTCGGCGACGAGCTTTCCAGCATAACGAACAAAATTGACAACCTCGGCAGCGTTGATTTCAACTATGACCTGAGGTTCGTTGGCCAGACCAAAGGCCTCTCCGCCGAGCCTGCCAGCGGCACCATTTCACAATCCGGCAGCGCCGTCATAAAGCTGGACCGCTCCGCGATAGACGACGGTTTCTTCCGCTCCTATCTCATTATGGATTACAAATCCGTTGACGGCGTCAACTCCGGCTCCATCACCTCCTTTGTGACTTACTGCCAAGGCGGCTGGTTCTACACCACGGAATTTGAAGGAATGCCCTACAAGCCCGGCTTTGTGAACGGTCAGGACACCTGGAGCGCCTACACCTGGGGAACAGCCGCACCCAGCATCACGGTCTTCAACGGCCTGCAGTGCCTCTATTTCCCCTACGACTCCACCGCCACTTCCTCCATTTCCGTTCCTCCGGAGACTCCCTACAGGACGAGCCTGCGCTTCTACCTGGAGAGGAACAATAATCCTTACGAAATGGACATGACCGCCATGAACACCAAAATAGAGAAAGGCGGCAACCTGCCCTTCTGCGTGGTTTACGACCCCAAGAGCAACAAGGCGACAGTCGGCTACAAGAACGCCGGGGACGACGAAGTCTTCGAGCTTTGCGAAGCGCCCATGGAACAATGGAACGAGCTCTCCTTCGTTTTGGACACGGACGTGACCAGGTGCTGCGCCGTTTCCTTGACCCTGAACGATTTCACCACCAATTTCATCGAAGGCGAAGTTGTCCTTAATCCCGCCTATGACAGCGCCGTGCTGGATCAGTTCTTTATCTCGGCCTACTGCCTCATAGAGGACGACCATGCCGGCGTTTACGTTGACAACCTTGTCCTCTGCGACGCCAACGTTCCGGAGCCAATCCTTGCCGTTCCGCTTGCGATCCTGGCTCTGGCTCTTCTGAAAAGGAAAGCCGCCTGAATCTTTTACCAAGGAAAAACAATGAAAAAGAGCCTTTTAATGCTTCTGCCGTTCCTGGCCGTCTCCCTTTTCGCCGACACCGAGATCTTAAGGATCGGGTTCGAAGCGGAGGAAGGCTATGCGCTGGGCAAAGTGATCGGTCAGAAAGGCTGGACCTCCACGGACAGCCGCCACAATTCCCGTTCCGTCTATGCGGTCACCAACAGGGCCTCCCTGGTCAAATCAGGCTCGCAAGCGCTTTGCCTGAGGACCGACGGCGACTACAAGCCCTTTTTGGGCCGCTCCTTCACCTTCAGCGACAGCCTGGAGGGCAAGTACGTGGTCATGTCCGGCGACTTTATGACGCCGAGCGGTTTGAACAACTGGGTCAAATTCCTGTGTGAAAACGAAAAGGAAATGGCGACCGTCGTCTCCAAAAGTTCCGGCGACACCTGCACCATCAGCCTTGACTGCTACAATATTCTGGCGGCCAAGAGCTATACCCTCCCGCTGGGGGAATATTCCGCCGACACCTATCACTCCTACAAAGCTACCTTCGATCCGGCCCGCAAGATGATCGTAAAATTCGAGATCGACGACAAAGTCTTCGAAAACACCGACACGCTTCTCATGGGCTACAACCATTACACCACCGCCAGCAAACCGAAGCCCTTCCGCTTCGCCCTGGAATGCGACGTTTCCGCCGACAACCTTTCCGTCGTGATAACTGAAGGCAGCACGAATCCTCCGGAACTGATCCTGACGCCCAACACGCTCGCCGTCGCAAGGGCTGCCAAGCAGGCTTCTTTTTCCATAATGAACAACGGCGGCGGCTCCTTCGATTACGCCGTCAGCTGCGAGGATTCCCCGGAATGGCTTTCCATAACTCCTACCAACGGCACCTGCTCCGGCTCGGCCAGCGTGAAATTAAGTTTCGACAGAAGCCTCATGACCAACGGTTACTACAGGACGCTTCTTAAAGTCGACGCGGGAGACGCAGGCACCAAGTACCTCGCCGTGGGCGTCGCCTCAGGAAACGTTCTTTTGTACGAGAACTTCGAGCCGCCCTTCTACCAGATCGGCGAAATAACCGGACAGGGCGGCTGGGCCGGCAAACGCGACGACGGTTACGGCAAACCCTACAACGAGATGCTCGTGACCAACGTCAATTTCGGCTACGATGGAGCCTGCGCCTATATGAAGCGCGGCACTGGCTGGGACGGCTACACCTGCGACGTCAATTCCGACGCCAACGCCAAAATAAGGGTGAGTTTCAAGATCTACAAAGGCTCCCTGGGCGACGAGGATTCCTTCACCATCCACCAGGATTACTGGTACAACTCCGTGCACATGTGGCTCTGGCGCTACGAGGACCACTTCTACATGTACAGGATGAACGAGGACGACAACTACCAGCTCATCGGCACCTACGGGGCTCCCCTTGACCAGTGGCTTGATTTCTCCTTCACGGTTGACTACCGCGCCGCGAAACTCACGGCCTTCACGCTTGGCGACTATGTCACGAACTACACGGACGGCATTCCCATAAGGAACAGGCCGGGCGGCACTGCTCCCGCCAACAACTACACCAAGTTCGGCATCAGCTCCGGAGGCGAGGAAACGGAAAACGCCATGCTCTTAATCGACAACTTGAAAGTCGAGCAGCTGGATCGCGAGCCCATCGCCATTCCCACCTGGTCCTCCTCCCTGACCTTCGGAGACGACCTTACCTCCGTAACGAACAAAATCGTCAACGACGGCTCCGCAAAATTCAAATACAACATAACCGTTTTGGATTATCCGGACAAATTAAGGCCAAAATCTGCCAGCGGCACGGTCTCCTCGACCGGGAACCTCGTTTTAAGGCTTACCAGAACCGGCCTGGAAGACGGCTTCTACCGCTCCAGAGTCGTCATGGACTACGAAGCCAGCGACGGCAGCAATTCCGGCTCCCTGACTTCTGTCGTTACCTTCGCCAAGGGCGGCTGGCACTACGCTACGGAATTCGAGGGCCCCACTTACAAGCTCGGAAACCTTAACGGCCAGGACACCTGGAAAGTCACCGCTTCCGGGGAGATTGCCCCGAGCGTCTCTTATATGAACGACGCGCAGTGTCTCTACTTTGCGCAAGACGGTTCCGCCGTGTCCAGCCTGAGGGTGCCCGCAGGCGCAAAATACCGCGCCTCGCTGCGCTTCTTCATGAAGAACAGCGAGCACTACTACGCCCTGCGCTTCACCGCCAAAAACGAAGCCGTCCAGAAAGAACACAAAGATTCCGAAGGCAACTTCCCGCTCTATATAATGTGCGATCCCGTGCGCCAGGCCGCCCTGATCTGCCACAAGCCCAGCGGAGAGGAAGAATATTTCGAACTTTACGCGGCGCCTCTCGACCAGTGGAACGCCCTCGCCTTCGAAGCGGACATGGACGTATCCGCTTCCTGCGTGAATTATCTCACCGTTAATGATTTCACGACCAACTTCATTCCCGGCGAAGTTGTCTTCGATCCGAATTACGACGAAAAGGCTTTGGATCAAATCGAGATTTCCGCCTGGAATTACGATGAGGAGGAAGGCGTATCCGCTGTCGCCGCCAGCGTGGACAATATTGTCTTCTGCGACTCGACGCTGCCCGAACCGGGGCTTCTTGGATTGCTTCTCCTTCTGCTCTTTTTGAAGAAGCGCGACTAGATAATAGCGAGCAAAACAAAAAAGCGGGCTGCAAAGCCCGCTTTTTGTTTTTAAGCGCCTTTCGGAGTTTACCCGATAACTGTATCGACCCAGCCCTCGGGACCCTCTATTTGGCCCATCTGGATGCCCGTAAGCGTATCGTAGAGTTTCTGCGTAAAGGGGCCCATCTTTTCCATGCCGCTCGGGAAGCAGATCTCTTTGCCGTGGTCCACGATCTTGCCCACCGGAGAGATGACTGCCGCGGTGCCGCAGAGGCCGCATTCCGCGAACTCGCTTACTTCGCTCAAAAGCACTTCCCTCTGCTCGACTTTCATGCCGAGATATTTTTCCGCCACGACCATCAAAGAACGGCGGGTAATGGAGGGCAGGATGCTGTCGGACTTCGGTGTCACGAAGGTGCCGTCTTTCGTTATGAAGATGAAGTTGGCGCCGCCGGTCTCTTCCACTTTCGTCCTGGTGGCGGGATCGAGATACATGTTTTCCGCATAGCCTTCCGCATGGGCTTCCATGCCGGCGTAAAGGCTCATGGCATAGTTAAGCCCGGCTTTGATGTGACCGGTGCCCCTGGGGGCCGCTCTGTCGTAGTCGCACACTCTGATGACGATCGGCTTGGCGCCGCCCTTGAAGTACGGGCCCACCGGCGTGCAGAACATCCTGAACTCGAACTCCTCCGCCGGCTTCACGCCGATGACGGAATTGCTTCCGATCATGAAGGGGCGGATGTAAAGAGTAGCGCCGCTGCCGAAGGGCGGGACGTAGTCCTTGTTGGCCTTGACAAGGGCCCTCACGGCCTCAACGAAGCGCTCTTCGGGGAAAGGAGGCATCACAAGGCGTCTGGCGGATTCAGCCATGCGTTTGGCGTTCAGGTCGGGCCTAAAGCTCACGATGCGGCCGTCTTTCGTAGTATAGGCCTTCAAACCTTCGAAGCAGGCCTGGCAGTACTGGAAAACGCAGGCACACTCGTTAAGGGTTATGGAATCGTCCGTCACAAGCTTACCTTCGTCCCACTTTCCGTCCTTGAAATAAGAAACGTAGCGGTAGTCCGTCTTCATGTAGGCAAAACCCAGTTTGCCCCAGTCGATGTTTTTGCTCATAATATCTCCTTTATTTTATTTTTTTCTCAAAGCTAAAAGCGCCAGCGCAGCGAAGGCTAAACCGAAGAGCGGCTCCGGCACGGCGTTGTCGTGAACAATGATGTTGTCGAAATAGAAAGGCGCGATCTCAGCGTCTTCTTCCGTTTCCTCCTCGCTGCCGTTTTCCACCCTGATGGTGAGGTTGCTGACGGCGCAGAGATCATATTCGGTTTTTAAGAATACCGTCCCCTCCGGGAAATCCTCGTGATAATCTCCGAAAGTCACGCTCAAAACTTCGTTCCTCTCCAGATCGGTGTCGAGGCTGAAGGAAAATTCTTGCCATTCGCCATAAGGCGCGGTGGTTAGCATAACAAAATTGTCGTCGTTGGCGGGAACGTAGCCAAGGACGGCGCAGCGAAGCGCCTTGTCGCGGCAGATATAAAAAGGCAGGAAGCCCGTGTCGTCAATGAAGGAGACCTTGGCATAACCCTCGTCGTCGCCTTCCTCAACATAAACGAGGCTCTTGAAGGTGAAGGCGCTTTCCGCAGGAACATAGCAGGTCGTCTTGATAAAGCCTGCTCCCGGAAGTTCCGCGCACTGCCTGCCTTCCTTCGAAGTCACGACAGGCGTTTTCTCCGGCTTCTCGGAACCGGAGAGCCAGGTGTCCTGTCCGCGCAGATCACCCATTTGGTAACTTTCGCCCTCAAACTCCGTCGTATAGTACCAGCCGCCCTTGGCAAAGGTGAAAAGGGATGTGATGGAACCTTCTCCGCTGCCGGAGGTGGCTTTGTAATCCATAACCACCCTGGTGCGGTAGAAACCGTCATCCAGATCGCCGGTTCGAAGGTCGAAACCAAGGGCTCCGCTTGTCCCTACCCTCCCGGTGGCGGGCTTCGGAACGAGATTGCCCGGCAGATCGAGCACGGTAAGCGTGTATTTGAAGGCCCTGCCGCCGGCGTTAAAAACAGGAACTTCGACGCTTTCCTGAGTGGGATCCAAAGCGACGACGGGATCCAGCAGAGGAACGGGCGTTTTAGGTCTTTCCAGTTCGACGACCAATATGTCGTCAACGAGAAGGTTGGCGTCCGTCACCTCGCTGCTGCCGCAGACAAAAGCCAGCGTGTTGAGAGTCTCGTACCTGTTCGTCGAGTTATGCTGAACATAGAGATCAAAACCGGACGTAAAGTTAGTTGAAAAATCGCCCAGGGAGAATTCCGTCAGCCGATAAAGCCTGAGGTCGATCGTGAAGGAGAAATCAAGCCAGGTGTCAAGCGGGAATGGGTAGTCCCCGGCGACAGCGAAGCCTTTTCCGTCGTTGAATTTGTAAAGATAGAAAGCATCCTCATAGCGCCAGAAATAAAACTCGTAGAGGAAGTCCCACCATCCGTTGCGGAAGAAGAAGGAATCCTGGCTGGATTCGGAATCCTTCCTGATCTTCATGGAAACTTTGACGACCGCGTCTTTTTGGGATTTTACCGGGCAGATGTAGCTGTTCCAGCCGTAGGCGTTCTTAATGAAACCGCAGGGGCCGTCCACGCCGTAATCCACATTGGTCACCAGCATGCAGTTGTCAAGATATCCGTAGCCGTCGTCCCTGATGCCTTCCCAGCCGTCCTGGCCGGTGATCTCGCCGGGATACAAGGCCGGCGGATCGAAAGTGTAGGAGCAGATGGCGCCCTTAGATTGAACTTTCAAAAGACAGACCGAACTGCCGGCCGCGCCGCCGTCAATGGTAACGTTAACGTAATAGACGTTGGTAGCCATCAGGGAACGGTCGAAAGTGAAATTGAGAGCCGTGCTTTCCGTAAACGTCCCTTCAGGATTCTTTATGGTCAGCCAATCGGGAGTTTCGTCGCAGTAGGCCCTGTAGGTGAGCTCACCGCCGCCCATATTGTAAAGCGTCAGCTTGCCGGCGCTGCTTTTGCTGGCAACCACAAGCGTCGTTTCGGAAAGCGCCAGCCTGGGCGAGCCTCCCCTGTCTATTGATTCGATCTTGATGTCGTCCAGGCAGACGTCGGCTCCGGCGTCGGTGACGATCGAGAAACTCTTAAGATTCGCGGAGGAGTCTTTGATGGGGACCAGGCTCGCGTCGCTTTCCTTGCCGCCCAGCGTAAGCTTATCCATGACGCCCGCCCTGAAGTCGATGGAATACGAAACGTCTATCCATTCTCCCATGGCGAAGGAGGCTTTTTTCATTTCCTCGGGAACGTTGGCCTCTTTGTCCTGAATTGCGCCCACCTTGAAGGTCCCGTCTCCGTTAGCTTTTAAACTAAGCTGAACTGGGCGGTTCCACCAGTCGCTGGCTATTTGCACGGAGGAGACCGCGGAATCGGAGGGCCAGAAGAACTTGAAGGAGACCTGGAGCAGGCTGCCGTTGGGAGAAGGCGTAATGTTTTTCACTATGACGCCGTTCCAGCCGGTGGCTTTGCCAATTTTTACGCACCGGCGGGAATGGTAGTCCCCCACTGTCGCCACGTTGTCCTCGTGGCAGTAACCGTCGGTGGTCCTGACGGTCCAGTTTTTCTGGCCCTGCAGGTCGCCCTCGGTGAAGCCTTCCTCAAAATCGCAATTATAATAGACCTCGGCGCCGAAAGCCGCCGCCGCAAAAAGAACAGCCGAAAGCAAAAGATTTTTTGACATAATTCCCTACTTATTTGTTTAAAGTAAGAAAAATTATAGCAAATCTGAGCGCAAAAAAAGACCGGCGGTCGGAGATCCGACCGCCGGTCCGTTCATTCAGCCGTTACCCGACTCTTATTTTTTGCGGAGCAAAAGAGCCAGAGCAAGCAGCAAGCCGAAGATCGCCGGTTCGGGGACCGAGGGATCCCTGATGACGATCCTCGAGAGATACATGCCGGCCGGGTTGGCCACGTCGTGGCAGCCGATCGTGAACTTCTCGATGCGCTTGCCGTCGTATTTCGGCTCAAGAGGCAGATCGCCGACGGCGAAGTTCGTCACGAAGTCGCCGAAGGTGATCTCGGTGACGCTGGCAACGTTAGGATCGGTGTCCATGGTGAAGCTGAAGTCCACCCATTCGCCGAAGGGAGCCGTGGCGATCGGCGTCCAGTTGTTGCCCTGGAAATAACCGAACTGCAGCTCCCTGGGATCGCCTTCGCGGCTGATGTACATGACCTTGTAACCGCTGCCGTCCACCGTTCCGAAATGGAAGTAGGAGTCGTCAGCCAGCTCTTCGCTGTAAACGCGGCCGCTGAAGGTGAAGACGCCGTCCTGCGGGATCTTGGCCGCCAGCTCCGTGGTGGTGGCGAAGGGATACATGATGGCGTTCTCGCCTGCAAGGTTGACGATCTCACATTCAGGAGCGCCGGCGGTCCAGCTTTCCTGGCCGTTCAGCGGTCCGTAATGGAAGAAGGGGCCTAAGAAGTCGGCGCCGTAATACCAGCCGCCCACGGCGAAGGTCACAAGCGCGGTCAAAGCGCCTTCGTAGGCGCCGTCGGAATAAGCCATGCGCATCCTGGCGCGGTAGAAGCTGTCTTCCATGCCGGCGCGATCCACCGTGAAGGTCAGCGTGGTGCTGTCGTCGGTGCGGCCGCTGGCGGGAGAAACGCTCACCTTGTCGGCAAGATCGATCATGCTGATGGAGAAGTCATAAGGCGTGCCGTAGTTAAGAACTTTCACGCTAGCGCTGTCGTCAGTGCTGAGCGGCACGGCGCCGGGCATCACAGGATGCGGCTTGTCGTCTTTGGGCACGACTTCGAACACCAGATTGTCGAAGTAGAAGAGCGAATCCATGTCATCGTCGCCATCCGTGCAGAAACTGAAGCCTTCGTAAGTGTGGAGGCCGCCGTTGCCGTAGAGAACGACCTGAGTGATGTCCTCAGTCACGTCGCCGATGGTCAGTTCGACGCCGGTCTGGGTCCTGAAGTCCATGGTGTAGCTGATGTGCACCCATTCATCCTGGGACCAGGTCTTTCCGACCATTACCTTATAGCTGTCATCCTGCATGCCTCTGACGCCGAAGGTGCCGTCACCCTTGTTTTCGATCTTAAGGGTCATCGGTTTGTGGCGCAGCGGGCAGGCCAGATAGACCGCGTCGCAGGGCGAAGCGCTATCCCAATAAACGTCCATGGAGATCTTCACTCTGGCGTCTCTCGGGCAGGTGTCCACATAGTCCTTGGTGGTGCCGTCCATACCCTTGGAAACGACCGTATGCATGCAGGCGTTGTCCGTGAAGGGCAACCCGTTGGTGACGTAAGCGCCGTTCACGTCGCGGCAGTAGCCGCCGTTCCTGACGACCCATCCGTCCTGGTTCTGCAAGTCTCCCACCTGCATGTAGGGTTCCTCGAAGTCTTCTTTGTAGAAGACGCTGCCGGAGCAGATGCAGATGAAGACGTCGGCTTCACCGGCCGCGCCGCCGTCGATGTGCAGCGTGGTGCGGTAATAGTCAGATTCCATCTCGTCTCTCAGGATGTTGAAGCGGACTTCGTCTTCCTTTGTACAAGTGCCGCTGGCCTGGGTCAGTTCGAGCCAGGAGGGATCCTCAGGCAAAGTGGCGGTCCATTCAAAGCTGCCGGCGCCGGTATTTTGGAAAGTCACTCCGGCGGCGGTGGCGTCAAAGCCCACCACCACTCTGTCCTTGTTAACGGTGAGAACAGGATCGGGAGGTCTGTCGATAATTTCCATCTTGAAGTCGTCGAAATAGAACATGGAGTCGAACTCATAGCCGCTGCCGTCGGTGCAGAAGGAGAAGCCTTCAAGCTTCCTGAGACCGCCGTCGCCGTAAAGGACCAGAGTCCTGATGTCCGCTTCGTCGTCGCCGATCTGAACGGTCACGCCGTTCTGGGAGCGGAAGTCCAGGGTGTAGGAAATGGGGATCCACTCGTTCAGGGACCAGCTGTATCCGTCCAGAGGAGGCTGATAGGAGCCGTCCAGCATCTGGTAGAGATAGAAGGTTCCGTCGTCTTTCCGCCTGATCTTCATGCAGAAGGGCTTCATGCCGGCGGGGGTGGCCAGATAGACGGAAGAGGCTTCCGACTGATCGTCCCAGTAGATCTTGAAGGAGAACTTGACGATCGCGTTTTCAGGGCAGCCGGAGAGGTAGTTGTTCCTGATGCCGTCGTAGCCCTGGGCGCGCTTGCCGTACAGGCAGTGGGTGCCGTGGGCGTCGGCGACGTAGGCCTCGTTGCTGTCGCGGCAGTTGGATCCTCTCACGACCCAGTTGTCCTGGCCCTGGAGATCGCCGATCTGCATGTAGGGTTCCTCGAAGTCTTCCTTGTAGATGATGTGTCCGCTGCCGGCGGTAATGAGAACGTTGGTGGAGCCGGCTTCGCCGCCGTTGATGGAGACCACGGCGCGATAGTAATCTTCAGCCATGGCTTCGCGGTCAATGGTCAGCTGAAGCTTGACTTCATCCTCGCAGGTGCCTTCAGGATTTTCCACTTTGAGCCAGCTGGCGGAGCCGAGCAAACTGGCGGTGTAATTGAAACTGCCGCCGCCGGCATTGATCACGGAGAACGTCGCGTTGGTGGCGGTGAGACCGGTGTGCAGACTGGTGGAGGAAACGGCCAGGATCGGCTCGTCGCCTCTCGGGATATATTCGCACTGGATGTCGTCGAAGTAGAACTTGGCGTCCCAGTCATTATCGCCGCTGGCTTTGTCAGTGCAGAAGGAAAGGCCGGTGAAGGCCCTGTTGTCCATGTTGTAGAGATTGAAGTCGGAAATGTCGGCGACGTCTTCGCCGATCTGCACTTCCACGCCCTTCATGGAGTTGAGGTCGATGGTGTAGGAAATATAGACCCATTCGTCCATCGGCCAGGTCTTGCCGTCAAACGCCGCGGGCGGATTGTAGCTGCCGTCCCTCATCTGGTAGAGATAGAAGGTGTTCTGACCATCCGTCTTTTTGATCTTCATGCAGAAGGGCTTGGCGGAATAAGGAGTGGCGATGTAAATGCTGCCGGCGTTGGAGCTGGAAGCCCAGTAAACCTTGCCGGAAACTTTCACTATGGCCATGCTGGGGCAGCCTTCGATGGAGGGGCTGGGGGCCGCGCCGCCGCGCCTGATGCCGTCGTAACCGGTGGCCCTGTAGGCGTGCATGACCTGGGATTCGGCGAACTCGGGTTTCTCGATCTCGGCCTTGTTGGAATCAGCGCAATAGGCGCCTCTCACCAGCCAGCCTTCCTGGTTCTGCAGATCGCCCTGAGTCATGAAGGGCTCTTCGAAGTCTTCTTTGTAGAAGATCGTGCCGTTCACCCAGTAAACGCTCACAACTTCGATGCCGGCGTCGCCGGCGTCGATGGTCACTTTCGCCCTGGCGTATTTCTGGTCGCCGGAGGTCGAGAAGGTCAGATCCTTGGTGCCGTTGTAGGTGCCGCTGGAGGGGCTGACGGTCAGCCAGTCGGCGCCCGCGGATTTGGAGACGCTGAAGGTGATGCTGCCTTCCGGACCGGCGTTCTGAAGGGTAAGATGGCCGGCGGCGGCCTTCTTCAAGGTCAGAACGTTCTTGTCAACGTAAAGATGCGGAGCAGCGTAGCGGTCTTCCACTTCCACTTTGATGTCGTCGTAGTAGGTGGGCCATTCCAGCTTGGAAGAGAACTGGGTGGAAAGGCGCAGCCTCACAGCCTGAAGGTCAAGAAACTCTCCGGCCATGGGAATATTGCAGCTCTGAGTTTCGCCGTTGCAGGTCACTTCCTTGACGGAGCGATCGTAGTTGTCCCAAAGGAAGGATATCTCGTTTATTTCTCCGCTCTTGGAGATGTTGTTGAAAGTGACGCCCGCGGGATAACTCGACATGGTGCCGGCCGCTCCGCTCATGTTGAGGTAGAAGAAGCGGTTGGTGTCGGAGCTCGTGGAGTAGGGGGCGAAAAGGTCGGTGCCGCTGCCCACGACCACCTTGGCGCTGACGCGAACCAGCTTTCTGAGAGGATCGTCTGTCTTGATGCTGAACTTCGGCGTGAAGATCATGTCGTAATCCGCAGAACCGCCGTCTTTTTGCGCCAGTTTGAGGGATTTGCCGGTGAAGCCGCCTTCGTTCTCGACCACCGTGGAGGTGCCGTCGTAGGTGGAGAAGAAAGCCCAGCCGTCGACCGTGCCCACCAGTTCGGTGCCGGCCTCGTAGCTCTCGAAATTCTCCTCATAGATGGGATCAGCCATCAGAGAGGAGGAAAGCGCCAAAAGAAGCGCCAGGAGAAGTAAACGTTTCATAAGTGAACTCCTTGATTAATTGGGGGAGGAAGAGCTTCCAACGCTTGGAAACACTTCCAAACAAGATAGGAAAATTTTATTAAAACCCGCAATTATTGTCAACTTGGCGTAACCATATAAGCAACTAATTTCCGAGTTATGATAAAATCATATGGTTAAACTTACGATTTTTACGCTTATGAGATCAAGTTTTCTTTCCCTTTTGTTTTTCTTCAGCGCCATTTGCGCCTTCTCCGCCGACACGGTCTTTTTCGGCGGGATGCGTCTTGATTATTCCGGCAAAGGCTATGTGGTAGCCTCCCCCTACAGCAACCGCGGCGCCTGGAACGTCTGGGACATATTGGTCGTTGACAATGCCGCGAACGCCGCAAAAGCCTCGCTAACCATCAAACCTTTGGAGAAAGACCCGACGAATTTCTGCGTCAGGATAAGAAGCATCAGCGCCCCGGCTCTTGACTCCCTAAAAGTGACCTTCCCTCCGGGAGAAAACGGCGTCGGCTATGTCCAGAACATAACCGTGGACAGCGGCATGAGAAGCATAGCGATAACGGGCGGCGACTTGGGCTCCAACGAGGGCGGCGACGGAACGGTCAAACTGAAATCAGCCCTTAAGCAGATGAAACTCTCCGGGCTGAAAAACAAAAACAAAAGCACGGGAAAGATAACCTACTGGGGAGGCAACCTCTGGTCCGATGTGGAAATAGGCGGAAATCTGGACTCCTTCCTCATGACGGGCGGCAATTTTTGCTACAGGCCCTATGCCGGGCAACAGCGCCACGGCGTCTTTTCCGTCAACGGCTCCGTCAAGAAATTCGCCGTCAAGGCCTATCTCTTGAAGGACGAGGCCGGCCGCCAGAGTTATCTGGGCGGCTTCGTCAGCGCCGACCTGATCGCTTCCGTGAGCCTCGACGCGCTGAACGTCGCCGTCGGAGGCTGGCACAACGGGATCATAAGCGCGCCGAGGATCGGAAAAGTCACAATCACAGGTCCGGGCGGAAGCGCCGCTTCGCTGCCGGCAGTTTACGAAGACTACGGACTCAAAAACGCCTCCGTAACCACCATCAACACCGCCGATCCGGATTATTTCACGAACTACTATCTTGGCGCCTGCAGTTTCCGCTCCGCCAACGTGAGCGATTCTGTTCTATCCGCTCACGGCACCCTCAGGGGCGTGACCGCCGCCGCGGACAAACAGGGCGCGCAGGGCCTGATCACAAACAGCATTCTCCGCGCCGGCTGCGGCTATGACGCCGACTTCATACCCAGCCCCAAGATCTTCGCCTACGCTCCCAAGAGCGGTCTCATGCCGGCGGGCACAAACGCCGTGTTCACTATGCCCTTCTTCGTCACCAACTGTCCTTTAGACAGCGTTTCCTCCATAAGCCTAGCCTCGCGCGGACAGGCCTGGGACTGCGTTATCTCAAACGACTTCGGGGAGGTCTTCTCCGGATTCGATCAGTGGTCGATATCAGACAACGGCCTGGTCAAAGGATACCTTGTCTGGGATCCCTCGCTGGGAGATTTTGATTTCAGCGGCACCAACCAGATAATAGTGACAGGGCTGAAGATAAGAGTCGCTTACGGCTCATCTCCGGAAAGGCACACGGAACTGCCCCTGTCCATAAGAGTAAAGCAGCAAGCGCCGACTCCCGTGATGACTAACAAGATCTCTTCTGCCTCCTCAGCCGCGCCGACCCGCAAGGCCTATCCCGGCAATCTCGTTTCCGTGAACTGCCAAAAGGCTGTCTCTTGCACAATGATGGGAGGACTGCTCTTCTCAAGCGACGGAAGCTCCGAGCACGCCTCCTACATCGGTTCCCTTAATTCCTTCAAAGCCAAAGAAAGAGCCGAAGATAATCTCCTCTATTCCAAAAAAATGATTAAGCTTGACAAAGACTTCGACTTTGAAAAGAACGAAGTCTGGATCGGCGGCTCACGCAGAAAATAGAAAAACACCACCATGCGCAAAACATATTTTCTTCTTCTTTCCCTGATCCTCGTTTTCTCCTTTTCCCTTTCCGCCAAGGAAGTCAGGGAGCAGAGTTTCCAGTTCGGCAACATGAAAGCCACCTACAACGGCAACGGAACGCTGGAAGTGATACCCGTGATGGGCGACGACGTCTGGGACATAAGGGTGACGGATGCCGGAGTCTGGTATCTGGACGGCACCCTGAGCGTCGCCCCGCAGCAAAAATACAGCAAGACGCCTGCCAATGTCAAGATAAGGGAGATCTACTGCGACGGCATCCTGAAATCCCTCAACGTGACCTTCCCTCCCGGATTGGACCACGCCGGCTTCGTCCAGAACATCGTGATCATCGGCAATATCCGCGATCTTAACGTCAAGGGCGGAGATCTGGGATCCCCTCTGGGGGCCGGCGGAATAATGCGCATAAAGGGGCGCATAACCAACCTCAACGTCAGCGGCAAAGTTTTCCAGAACACCGAAAAACAAAGGACTGAATTCTGGGGCGGCAACGTCTGGGCGGACCTCATAGTGAAAGACCAGCTGCAATACACTTCCATAAAAGGCGGCAATCTCTATTTCGATCCTGCTTCCGGCGGCACCCACGGCCTTATCCAGTCCAGCGACAATATGAAAACCTTTACGGTCGCCTCCCAGATCGTGAAGGACAAATACACCAAGGTCGCGAAATGCTACGGCGGCGTTGTGAACGCCGACATCGAGTCGCTCCTGGACGGCCTCAAGGACATGCAGATAAAAGGCGGCGCCTTTTTGGGCGGCATGATCCGCTCCAAATTCCTCCGGACTTTCAACGTCACCGGCTTCAAGACCGCCAAAGAGTATCCCGTTGACAGAAGCCTGTGCGGCATCAGGAACGCCTATTTCGCCATCCGCGACTACAACAAGACGACCTTAAATTACACGAACTTCTTCGTGCGCACGATCTCGGTGAAAGACGCCGACATCGTCGATTGCATAATGACCTGCCAGGGCAACCTCTCCGAACTGAAGGCCTCCTCCAACAAAAGCCTTCCCTACGGCGTCATAACGAACTGCGTAGCCAGAGCCGGATTTTCCGGCCAGATCCTGGACTACAGCATGCCGGAAGTTTACCTGGAGAGGACCGCGGAAGTTTCCACCAACGCTATTTTGGAGATCCCCTTCACCGTAAGCAACCTGGTCGCCGGATTTGAATACGAACTGTACCTTCCCAACAAGGACCGGGCCTGGAGCGCCTCTCTTACGGACGGCGAAGAGGAATACGCGGGCTTTGCCAAGATCGCCCTTAAGGATACGGAAAGTTTCTCCGGCAAGATCAAGTGGGATCCTTCCAAAGAACGGTTCTACTTCGGAAACGAAAGCGCGGTCCCGGTGACGAACCTGACGCTAAGGGTGCTGAGAAAAGGCTCTCCGGAACTCTTTTTGGACGTCAAGCCCAGAATATCCGTCCTGGCCAACAGCGACGGCACCATGGAACTTCACTATCCGACCGTATTCTCCTACGCGGGGATCGTCGAGACCGTCAAAAACGAGAAAGGCCAGATAAACAGCCTCAGCTGCAGCGAAGCCTACGATTCCCTCTTCACCGGCGGCGCGATAATAAACGACATCGGCGATCCGGCGCACGCCACCTATCTGGGGAACGTCAACACCGCCAAGTTTAAACTAAAGGCCCTGGGCAACACGATCCTCTCCAAGGACAAGACGCAGATCCAGTGCAAAAGTTTCGACTTTACGGCCAACGCGGTCTATACCAGCGGGCAGCGCCGGGACAAATGATCGGACGCAAAAAAACGAGGCGGCTTTTTAGCTGCCTCGTTTTTTTTGTGCGCAAAGCCCGCCGTCAGATCTTCCTTCCCGCCAGCAGCAAAGCAAGCAGCGCCGCCGCGCCAAGGAGGAAAGCCGGCTCCGGTATAGGCTCCGTGCTGATGCCGAAAATGCCCGAGTAGTTGGTCACGTTGTGGCCGTGGAGATCCTCGGCGATGATCCTGACCACCGCCCTGTCGCTGACCTGCTTGTAGGGGAAGGTTATCCAGGAATAATTCTTGTCCAGCTCGTAATAATAATCCTCGCAGATGTCGATCCAGGGGCCCAGGAACTCGTTGGTGGAATAAGAAAGGTAAAATGCCCGCCAGCCGTCCGCAGGAGCTTTGTACTCCCATTTGATGGATTCCGTCATGGAGCGGTACATATCCCCCGCCGCCGGCTTGACGATCTCCACGTATTCCGTGCCGTCCATCGCCGCGGGCTTCGGAGAAAGCTCCATCTCCACGGTGTAGAAAGTGTTGGAATTCAGCGGCCTCGTTGTAACGACCGATCCGTAGCCGTAAGCGCTGCCGAAGGAAAGATACCACTTCCCTTCCAATCCCTTGCCGTAGCAATCGTCTTTGGTCAAAGTAAACGTATGCTCTGTCCGACGCTCGTCGCTCAGATCGTCGTAAACGTAGCCGGCCTGCTGATAACGGTTGAAGAAGGGAATGTAATTCTTTCTAAGGCCGCAGAGCACGGGAAGTCCGGTGTTGACTCTCACAAAAAGCTGCGTCGTCCCTTCCGGAACGTTCATCTCGAAGGAGAAGAAGCCAGCCAGATCCACGTCCTCCTGACGGATCTGCTCGTGCGAGCCAATCGGATAGGCCGCGATGTTGGGATTCATGTATTTCGTGATCCAGTTCATCATGTGCCCGCGGTGCAATCCCACTTTTTCCGGCATATGCTTAAAGAACCAGATCTTGTGCTTATGGTTGACGCCGCCGCCCCAGTCCGCGCAGGTCATGGTCCTGGGGACCCAGTTGGTCATGTTGGGAAAATCGTACCAGCAGTCGGCGTAGCACTCGACCGGCGTGGTGTTGCCCCAGTCGTAGTCCCTGGTGGAATTGGGAGCGTAGTGCACGTCGCCTATGCAGATGTTTTCGCTGGATTCGCTGCCGTGGGCCCTGTAAAGAGCCAGGTCGTGGACGTTGGTGTATCTGATGCCGCCGTCGAAGGAATAGACGTAGTTGTGGAAAGCGCCGCCCAGGTGCCACTCGCAGCCGTGGCCGAAGTTTTCCATGGGCGTGTCGGAGCGCTCGATGCTGGGCATGCACATCATGAACATCCTTTCATTCTGCAGCACAGAATATCCGAAGGAATTGCAGCCGAAGGCTCCTTTGCCGAAGAGGCGCGTCTCGTAGGTGTTCATGCCCGGCCAGCCGTAAAGCCAAACTTGGTCGATCCTGCCATCTTCGATGGCCGGGATCATCCAGGGCACGTCGTTGGTAAGAAAATGCGCGTAGTCGAAGGAGCCGCCGGGGTGCTTGTCAGTCTCCCCTTTCTTCCAATAATCATAATAGCTCTGCTGATTGAAGCGCTTGCCGCTGGTCATCAGAGGAAAGATGTTGAGGTTGGTGACCACCACGAAGTTGGCTTTCACCATGCCGAATGTCGCTTCCTTCCACCAGGATTTCTGGTCGTTGGCCATGGACTGCCCCGTGGGCCAGCCGCAAACGGCGTTCAAACGCCTGGCGGTGGAAAGCTCCGCCACGTTGGTCATGAAGGGGTTGTAGCAAACAACGGCGACCTTAAGATCAAGGTTGCCGACAGCCAGGCATTGAATTGTGAAAAGCAGCGACAAAAGCAGGCAGATTTTTTTCATGATTTATTGATCCTTAATTTCTTTTCAATCTCATTATAACAAAAAGGGAGTAAGCATTATGCTATAATGTTCCCATGCGTAACGATATTCCTTTGGCACCCCTGAACTGGTTCAAGACCGGCGGAAACGCCGAGTTTTTCTCCGAGCCTCAGACCCTTGAGGACGCCCTGTCCGATTTGGCCTTCGCGAAAAAAGAAGGCCTTGAAGTGAACGTTTTGGGCGAAGGCGCCAACACGCTTGTCTCCGACTCGGGATGCAAGGGCCTCGTGCTCCGTCCCGCCAACAAAGAGATCGCCCTTTGCGAACGCCCGGAAGGGCTTGTTTTGGAAGCCGGCTGCGGCGCAAACATGCAGGACGTTATCGACTACGCCCTAAACAACCGCGCCCTGGGCCTGGAAGAATTCGCGGGGCTGCCCGGAACGATCGGCGGCGCCGCCTTCATCAACGCCCATTTCTTCGAGTTTTTCCTGGCGGATTTTCTGCTCTCGGCAAAAGTCATATCCCTTGACGGCTCGGTGCAAGAGGTCGGGAAAGACTGGTTCGAATACGGTTACGACGTCTCCAGACTGCATCGCGAGAAATGGCTCGTCTGGTCCGTAAAATTTCTCTTGAAGCCCGGCGGCGAATTTGAGACCGCCTTCGCCAAGGGCAGAGCTTACGAGATCATCCGCCAAAGATCCCGCCGCTATCCCAAGGAAAGGACCTGCGGCAGCTTCTTCAGGAATTTCCTGCCGGAAGAGGCGCAGGGAAAAGTTGCCAGCGTCGCCTTTTATCTCGACAAGATCGGAGTCAAGGGAACACTTTCTTGCGGTCAGGCCATAGTTTCCAGAAAGCACGCCAACATGCTGGAAACCAAAGAAGGCGCGACCTCCGCGGACGTCGTTTGTTTGGCGCGGGAAATGCAGAAACTGGTCTATAAAAATTTCGGGCTGACGCCCGTTCCGGAATGCCGCTTCCTGGGCTTCCCCTCCTTCCCCCTCTATACCAAGGACACAATAGATGGCTAACGTTGACTGGCATTTTTTCAGCAATGTTCTCGATGTGAACTACGCCTTCCGCGCCCTTATCCCGGACAAATTCGCGGAAGACAAACCGGTAAAGCTGCTTTATCTTCTGCACGGGCTTAGTGACGACTATACCAATTGGACCCGCATGACGAGCGTCGAGCGCTATTGGGAGAAATACTCCAAAGAGCTTGTCATCGTCATGCCGGACGGCGGACGCTCCTTTTATTCCGACGCCAAGGACGGCCACGGCGGCAATTACGAGAGCTTTTTCCTCAAGGAACTTTTCCCTTACGTGGAGGCGCATCTCCCGGTATCTTTCAAAAGGGAGGACCGGGCGATCTGCGGACTATCCATGGGCGGCTACGGCTCCCTGAGGCTCGGGCTTAAAAACCCCGGCTATTTCGGCGCCATAGGAAGTTTCAGCGGCGCCGTGGACAGCAGGCGCTACCTGGCCATGCCGGAATTCAGCGCCAGACTTTGGGACGAGGATTCCCGGCTGGAAGTCATCGCCAAGGACCTGAAGCCCGAAGATTTTCCGCGGATAAAAATGCTCTGCGGCACCGAAGATTTTCTCCTGGAGCACAACCGGGCCTTCCACAAGTGGCTCGCCGAAGCGGGCGCGGCTCATGAATACACGGAATATCCCGGCCATCACAACTGGCTCTTCTGGGACACCCACCTGCCGGAGATGCTCGCGTTCATAATGGAACGCTGAGTCAATCGTCGGCCAGGATATCGTTCTGCAGGGCGTAGCGGATAAGCCCGGCCAGGGTCTTGATCCCCAGTTTCGCCATCAGTCGTTCCCTGTAGGTGCAAACGGTCTTGGGGCTTATGTTAAGTTCCCGCGCGATCTGGGAAAGACTGTTGCCGGTGGTCAGTTTTCTCATGACCATGAATTCCCTGGCGGACAGAAAAGGTTTCCTGCTTTTCTCCTCAGTTACGAAAGGGCTTTCGGAAATGTAATGCGCCATCTTCTCCGCCGCCACGCCTGAAACATAAGTCCCGCCGTGGGCCACCGTGCGGCAAGCCTTCACGATCTCGTCCGCCCCGGCGCATTTGCTAATGACGCCCCGGACACCCTTCTTCAGGCCAAGAAGCGCCGTGAACTCTTCGTCCGCGGCGCAGAAAAGCAAAATGTTGCTCATGGGCGCCCAATCCCTCAGGTTGGTCAAAAGTTCGCTGATGTCGCAGTGGGGAATATTGGAATCGACCACGATAAGATCTGGCGCTTTTTGGTTGAAAAGAAAAGAGCGCAGCGCATAGACGCTTCCTGCGGCTCCCTTGAATTCAAAATCGCCCGCTCCTTCCAGGATCTTTTGCAAGCCCATCCCGACCACGGGAAAATCATCGGCTACTAATACGGTTTTTCCTTTCATATCTATTCTCCTTTTGCCAAGATTTTCCCCTAATCCTCAAAAAAATGCCATCTTTTGCAAAATATCTACAATAATAAATAGAAATTATCGGAGTTTGCCGCAAAAAAATTCCCTTTTTTCCCACAGGGGCAAATTTGGTATAATTTTGGAATACTGTAAGCAATTTTTATGCCTAAGGAAAACGACCAATATCAGAACCCCTCGCTGGACCTTGATCTGAGCGTGCGCCAGGAGCAGCGGCTGACACAGCAGCAGCGCCAGGCTCTTGCGCTTCTCCAGCAGCCCCGGACGGAGCTGGAGCAGACCATCAGAAAAGAGCTGGATACCAATCCGGCCCTGGAGGAATTTTACCCCGATGCCGACCGCACCGAGGACGAGATCTTCTCGGACGATTTCTCCCCGGACGGCCAGGACGCCGAGGCGAAGAGCGAAAGGGAAAAGGAAAGCGAATACGACGACGACGTCGCCAACGACGGCAGCGACGAGGATTTCGCCCTGAACAAACTCAGCGGCGAAAGCGAGGAATGGCGCGACTATTACCGGGAGGAAGCCGGGGAAGATCTCTCCAGGGGCGACCAGGCGAGCATGCAGGAAAGCCACGATTTCATCATGAATTCCCTTACCAGACCAAGCACCCTGTCGGACGAACTCAGGGATCAGTTCGCCTTGGATCTTCCCGGGGAATACGAGCCGGTCTACGATTACCTTCTGGCCAGTCTGGATGAAAAAGGCTTCCTTACGGAAAGCCCCGAGGAGATGGCCGCCGAACTGAAAGTCGATCCGGCGATGTTTGAAAAGTGCCTGGAGCTTTTGAAGAGCTACGATCCGCCGGGCCTGGGCGCCCGGGATCTCAGGGAGAGCTTCCTTTTCCAGCTGGAGCGCCGGGAACTCCGGGATTCTCTTCCCTATCTCGTCATAAAAGACCACTACGACGATCTTCTCCACCAGCGCTTCGAGCGGATAATGAGCGCTTTAAAAATTAATAGCGAACAGCTCAAGGAAGCCCTGGAGGTCATCAGAACGCTGGATCTCCGCCCCGGACGGGAGCTCTTCTACGCCAGAAGCGCCAAAGCCGTGGCGGACGTTATCGTCAGGGAAAAGGAGAACGGCGAGTTCGAAGTGGAGACAAACGACAGCGCGCTCCCCTATGTCAGGATCTCCAAGAGTTTCCGCGACTCCGCCCGCGCCATGGACAAAAAGGCCCGGACCTTCGCCAGCGAAAGGATCGCCGCGGGCAAGAATTTCATCAGCCAGCTGCAGTTTTGCAAAAGAACGATCCTCAGGGTGGCGGAGGCCATCGTGGAGCATCAGAAAGATTTTTTAAAATACGGCCCCGGACACATGAAACCCCTCACCATGCATGCGCTCTCCCAGGAGCTTGACCTGAGCGACTCCACCGTCAGCCGCACCATTTCCGGCAAATACATGGACACGCCCCAGGGGCTCATGGAGATGAAAGCCTTCTTCAGCAGGGCCGCCGCCAGTTCCGAGGGCGTGGAGACTTCCGGCGCGGACGCCAAGAGCCTTTTAATGGAGATCGTCGCCGGCGAAGACAAAAGAAAGCCTTACGGAGACGACGAACTGGCGGCCATCATGGCGGAGAAGGGCTGCCCCATCGCCCGCCGCACGGTGGTCAAATACAGGGAAGCGCTGGGCATTCCCAAGAGCCGGCTGAGGAGGAAGATCCTGTGATGAAACGCGCTTTGTTTCTCCTGCTTGCGCTCTCCTGCTTAGCGGCGAACGCCTTCGCCGCGGCTGCCGAACTGAAAAAAGGCCGCGACCTGCTTTACTCCGCCCGCTTTGAGGAGGCGGAAAAGATCTTCCTGAAAGCCCGGAACGCCGCTCCGGAGGAGATCGCGCCTCTCTTTTTCCTGGCCGCCGGCAAACTGGGCGAGATAGCCTACAGAGGCGAGGACGAGAACTCCTTGAGCAACCTGGAGCAGAGGGTTGCCGCCTGCTGCGAAATGTCCTTGAATTTGAAAGAGGAGAACGACGGGATGTTTTTCCTCTATTCCGGAGCCTCCTTTTTGCTGCGCGCTTCCCTGGAAGCCAGGGGAGAAAGGTATGCGGAAGCCATGTTCTGGGCCAAAAAGGCCCTGCTGCGTTTCCAAAAGGCCGCTTCCTTCCCGGAGTGCGCCGCCGACGCCCTGATGCTCCAGGCCGCTTACGATCACGTTCTGGACCGATTGCCCTGGCCGCTCAGCCTCGGCCTGGACTGGATAGTTAAAAGCGAGAAAGGGCAGAACGACCTGGCGCTCATGGAGGAACAGCTTTCCGGCGCCTGTGAATTTGAAAAGGAGATGCGGATCTTTTTGATCTTCGAGTATTGCAGCCTGGGATACTCCAGGCTGGCCCAGGCCCATCTGAAGGAGCTTCAGAAAAGCCTGAAGGATTCCCCTTTTCTGGAGATCATCGCCATAAGAACGGAAATGAGCTCCGGGAACATGCGGGGCGCCTACTCCTCCGCCACCAACCTTTACGCGAAAAGTTTTGCCAAAAAAAGCTGTCTGCCCCTGAGGGCGGACGCCGCCTTCCTGACTGGCTCCTCCGCTTTCGCTCTGGGCAACATCCGCGGGGCAGAGGGCTTTTTCGAAAGAGCCCTGAAGGAAGGCGAAAGAAAACCCAGGGTGCAGGCCGCGGCCCAACTGATGCTGGGAAAGTGCGCCGACGCCCGGGGCGACCGGGAGGAGGCGCTGCGCCGCTACGCCCTGGTCCATATCCACAAAGGAGCCAGCCCCTTTTTAAAAAGCCTGACGTCCAAACTTCAACGGTCTCCCGGAGACTTCAGCCAAACCATCTATTAGGAAAATGTCTTTGAAAAATTTCTTGAAAATAACCAGCCGCCGGGCCGAGGTCGTGAATCTCGCCCTTGAGCTCAGGGAAAAGAAGGGCCGGGCCGCCAGCGGCTTGTGCTGGGCCGAGGGCGCCGTGGCCGCCGAGTTCGCCCTGTCGCTAAAAAAG
Source organism: bacterium (assembly GCA_017557885.1). Taxonomy (GTDB): domain Bacteria; phylum Auribacterota; class UBA3054; order UBA3054; family UBA3054; genus UBA3054. Next base: position 90,595 of record JAFYXV010000002.1, read on the forward strand.
AGCAGGATAAAAAAGATCCTGCTTTCCGAGGAGGCCACTCCGAAATGCCGCAAACTGGCGGAAGCCCTCGCTCACGAAGAGTGCGAAGCTTTTCTTCTGACCAAGGAATGTTTCGACAAAGCCAGCGTTTTGAAAAGCCCCGAAGGCCTGGGGCTGATGATAGAGCCCAAGCCTCCCGTCAAGCCCGGTTCTGCGCCGCCTAAAAACGAGCCTGTCTCCTGCCTTTGGCAGCTGCAGGATCCGGGCAATCTCGGGACCATCATAAGAAGCGCCGCCGCCTTCGGCTGCCGCTTCATGATCCTTGTGGAGCCGAGCGTCTCCCCTCTCCATCCCCTGGCGGTCAGAGCCAGCGCCGGCGCGGCCCTGGACATGGATTTTCTCTTTCTCCCGGAAGAGGAAGCCCTCGCCCTTCTCCTCCGGGAAAAGGACAGAGTCTGCGCGCTTTCAGGCGATGGGAATGCGCTTAACATTGACTTTTGCTATAATAAGTCAGACGAGCTGGTTGTTTCCGGAAACGAACCCCACGGTCTGCCCCGGAAGGTCAGGGAGGCTCTTCCTCTCTATTCCCTTCCGCTGAAAGGCAGGGTGGAGTCCCTGAACGTCACGGCCGCCTCGGCGATCGCTTTTTATCTTTTCTGGTCTTTACCCCCGAAGCGGACGTAAACCGTCCACGAACCCATGAATGTCCTGCACTATCACGTCCACATCCTTACCATCACGGATCCGAAAATGAGCGACGAGCTCAGGAAAAACCGCTGCATCAGCCGGGCCGTGATCACCGAACTGGACGACACCCATTGGCTTATCGAGGAGAAGCACATCCCGGATATCGAGCGCCAGTGCGCACGTCTCAACATCCCAATAAAGGTGGTGATACATGGCTAACGCTTCCGTCGATTTCATCCACCTTTTCAAAAAGGCCGGGGAAAAGCATTCCCTGAAGAACATGTTCCGCCATTGGCTCAGCAAAGAGCAATTGGCCGACGGCGAAAACATGCTGGGCGTCCACTACATGGACGCCGTTTCCAATCCCGCGAAGCGCGCCGCCGTGCTTAAAAAACTTTCCCCCCAGGCTTACGCCCTTCTGGCGGTCCTCAGGAACTGCCAGGGCCTGCGCTACAAGATCGATCCGGAAGCGCCCTCCTCGCCTCTTTCCATGCTGGACCAAGGGCAGGAGAAAAATTACACGATGAACTGCTGCGAACTGCAGTTCCAGACCAGCGCTTACTCCGGCGATCTGAATCTCGACCACATCGCGGAGCTTCACTACTACGGCGTGGCTTTTTTCACCGATCCCGCCCTCTGGCCGCCGGGGACTTTCACCGAGGATCACTTCGCCGGCGACATCGTCCTGGCTCCGGGCTTTGAGTCGGACGAGATCGCGCTCCCCCAGAAGGTCGTCGGCAGCATTTCCGGCGGCGAGCAGCCGGAAAATGTCAACACGGAATTTTCCGGCAAGATGTGCCGCTGGCTTGACAGTTTCATGAGCCTGGCGGAGAAAGGTCACCTTCGCTATTCCGGCCAGCATCGCTTCTACGCTTTCAGCCGGGACATGCTGGAAAAGCATTTCGTCAACGTTGACAACCGCGATCTTCTCTTCGAGTACATCCTGCGCTTCGGCATGGATTCAGGGCTTTTGTGCATGGATTCCTCCGGCGTCATAGCCCCCGGTCCGGAGCTTCCCAAATTCCGCCTGCTCCCCCTGGGCTCCCAGATGATCAAATACGTGGAGTGGCGCAACACCTGCCCTTCGGTGCTGGTCAAGGAGAACGACTCGCTGCGCACCGCCTCGCTGGAGCTCTTCCTGGTCTGCGCTTACAACAGGCTTCTGAAAGCCAATCACGGCAAATGGCTCTCCACGGAGGAAGTCCTGGCGGAATTGGAGCGTTCGCTGCACAGCTGCTGTTCCGCCGGAGGCGCCAAAAAACTCTGGGGATGGGAGGCTGTCCGGCTCAACCCCATCACCAAAGAGGAGCTCCGGGACTTTTTCAGCAACGAGCTGCGGTTCCGCTTCTTTATTCCAGGCCTCACTTATCACGGCAGCGGGCGCGACGGCAAAGCCTTCGTGACCTTGACGGAGCTTGGCGAGGCCTTCAACGGCCTCGCACCGGTGCCGAGCTACGATTCCTCCAAGACTCAGCTCGTCGTCAAAAACGATTTTGAAATAATCCTCATCAATTCCGGCCGCTGGGACTACGTGCGCTATTTCCTCAGCCTCTTTACGGAAATGGCCCCCAACTCCACCCACGACAGCTCTGTTTTTCATCTCAAGCAAAAGACCATCAGGGAAGCCGTGGCCGCCGGCCGGCCGGTCACGATGCTCATTGATTTTCTGAAAGAGCACGCCACCGCCCCCATTCCTCTTAACGTTATCACGACTTTGAAGGACTGGGTGGTCTCGGAGGTGACTTTGCACAAGGACGCCTGCTTCTTCGCCTTCGACAATCCCAGGGACGCCGCCAACCTTTTGGCTAAGCATCCCAAGTCCTTCTCCCTTATCGGGGACCGCATGCTCCTCTGCTACATGAGCGACGAGAGCATCATGAAGCTTATGAACTCCAACCGCATCAACGCGGTGGACTACTCTATCCCCGCCTCCGGAGCCATAACCGTGACCATGGACAACGAGGTCGTCTTCAACAACACTCTTGACTTCAGGATCAAAGCCCTGGGCTTGATGATCGCCGAGGAGATCGTGGACCGCAACGGCAAGAAGCGCTACACCATCTCCCATGACAAGCTGGCCGCCATGCAGAATCCCAAGGTCTTTTACCAGCGGCTTTCCCGGGTCTTCTCCCCCGACACCTCGATCGTGACCAAGCTCAGGATCATGCGCGCCATGGGTCTCATACCCAGCCGCGGCCCCGTGACCGTTCTTCTCAACTGCCCCACCAAGACCAAGCAGCAGCTGCAAAGTTCCCGCCTTTCCTGGTACCGGAGCTTCAGCTGCCAAATAGGCCTGGGACAGTTCGTGGTCAAGGAGGAATGCGTGGCGGAGGTCCGGCAGGCCCTGAGCCAGATCACTGACAAAAGAGCGGTCCTTCAGACTTTCCCCACGATCTAAACAATATGTCAGACCTTTCCAATCCGGTAATAGTGCAGAGCGATCTTTCCATCCTTCTGGAGGTGGACAATCCCCTTTTCGGGGAAGCCAGGGACGCCCTGGCGCGTTTTGCGGAGCTTGAGAAAAGCCCGGAGCACATCCACACCTACCGGATCAGCAATATCTCCCTTTGGAACGCCATCGCCTCGGGCCTGACGCCGGAGGAGCTCATAGAGCTTCTGGAGCGCTACAGCAAATTCCCGCTGCCCCAGACCATGCTCCGCAATATCCTGGACGTCAGCTCCCGCTACGGCAAAATGGTCCTCACTCCCGCGGAGGAGCCCTGGCTCAGGCTCTCCTCCATGGACGAGATGGCCGCTCGCTACGTGGCGGCCCACCCCAAGATCTCTGCGCTTCTCATTCCCGACACCGAAGGCGACGGACAGCATTCCTCCTGGCTGGTGGATGAAAAATACCGGGGAGAGATCAAAAGGCTGCTGACCCAGTTCGGCTATCCCGTGAAGGATTTGGTCGGCTACGTTCCGGGCGACCCCTACCGTTTCCACCTGAAGCCGGAGAGCGAAAGCGGCTTCGCCGTGAGAGGCTATCAGGACCTGGCGGTGGAGAATTTCTACAAAGGCGGCTCCGTGGAGGGCGGCTGCGGCGTGGTGGTGATGCCCTGCGGATCGGGCAAGACCATCATAGGCATCTGCGCCATGGCCAAGCTGCAGACCTGCACGCTTATCCTGAGCGCCAACATCACGGCTCTGCGCCAGTGGCGGCAGGAGCTCCTGGACAAGACCGACATCCCGCCGGGCGACATTGCGGAGTATTCCGGACAAATGAAAAAAATAGCGCCCATAACCCTGGCCACTTACCAGATACTCACCTATCATCCGGAAAAAGACAGCGACAATTTCCCCCATTTCAAGCTCTTCCACAAACGCAACTGGGGATTGATAATTTACGACGAAGTCCATCTTCTGCCGGCGCCGGTCTTCCGGATCACCTCCGACATCCAGGCCCGCCGCCGCCTCGGCCTGACGGCGACGCTGGTCAGGGAGGACGGCAAGGAAGGCGACGTCTTCAGCCTGGTCGGTCCCAAGCGCTACGATGTTCCCTGGAAAGAACTGGAGAGCCAGAACTGGCTGGCCGAGGCCTACTGCACGGAGATAAGGGTCCCCATGTCTGAGGAGAGCAAATGCGACTACGCCGTTTCCAGCGACCGCGTGCGCTTCCGCATAGCCTCGGAAAACCCCGCCAAGACCGGCTGCGTGAAAATGCTTCTGGAGCGCCATAAAGGCTCCCACATCCTGATAATAGGCCAGTATATCGGGCAGCTCACAAAACTCTCCAAAGAATTGAACATACCGCTTCTCACCGGCTCCGCTTCCCAGGAACGCCGCGACCGTTTCTACGGCATGTTCCGCCGGGGAGAGATCAACGTCCTGATGGTCTCCAAAATAGGCAACATCGCCGTGGATCTCCCGGACGCCAACGTGGCCATCCAGATCTCCGGGACCTTCGGTTCCCGCCAGGAGGAAGCCCAGAGATTAGGCCGCATCCTGCGTCCCAAGCCAGGATTGAACAACGCTTACTTCTACACCATCGTCACCCAGAACTCCATGGAGCAGGACTTCGCCCTCAACAGGCAGATGTTCCTGACGGAGCAGGGCTACGAATACAGGATAGAAAAATACAAAGAACCAACTAATCCAAAAAAACCTAAAAAAACATGAAAACTCTAGGCAACGCGCTTCTTTCCCTCTTCATTTTCCTGGGATTGATCTTCCTTATCTTTCTCTTCTTCAAAGGGGCTCAGTTCTTCGCGGCGATCCTCGCTCCGCTGGTCATTGTCGCGCCGACCATCATCGGCATAGGCATTATCTTCGTCCTCCTTTCCCTCGTGCCTCCTTTGAAGCGGGCCTTACTCTTCCCCATCCTCATAACCTCCTACATCGTGGGCTTCCTGCTCTTCGTGGAGTCGGCCTTCCTTACTTTGGACGTTTTCAACATCCTCTGGCTTATCGTGGGCATTCTTCTCTGCGGCTTCGGCATCACGCCCATCGCCATGATCGCCTGCATTTTCTCCCAGCAGTGGGGCATATTGGCCAACCTTGTTTTCATGCTGGCGGCGGTGGTTTTCTTCCGCTGGTACGTTTACCATGAGGCTATGAAATTGAGCATGGGCGGCGGGCCCAAGGAAGCCCAGGCAAAAGTGGAATAAACCTTCTGGCAAAACAAAGGCAATTTGATTATAATTTTAAAAAGCGAACTTTTAACAACCTCTAACCAACAGGAGCAACCTATGAACGAATTCATCAGCTTCTTCACCAACATCCTCAACTTCAGCGGCAAAGCTTCCAGGAAAGAATTCATCATTCCTCTGGTCGCCATCCTGATCATCAGCTTTCTTCTCGGCGGTTTGATCGGCGGCGTGATCGGCACGATCCTTGCCGTCATCGTTTTCATTTCCGCGATCTCCATCTCTGTCCGCCGCCTGCACGACTGCGGCAATTCCGGCCTCTGGGTCCTGCTTTATCTCATCCCCATCGCGAACATCATTCTGCTCATTTACCTCTGCGTCAAGCCGGGCAAATAAGCCAGAACCTCCGAAATAAAAAAAGCGGCTTTTGGGAGCCGCTTTTTTATGCTTGATTGTTAGGAGCGTTTTTTATTTCCCGTCCTCGTAGCCCAGGAAGCGGGCCCTCTTGTCTATGAAGGCCTCTTTCTTTCTCAGGGAGCGCAGGGTGTCCTCGATGTCGTTTTCGAGGGCCAGGGCGAAGATCTCGCCTTCCCTGGGGGCGGGCACGGCGCTGACATAAACCTCGTCGTCGCCATCCATTCCTTCGTCGAAAACCTGCCCGGGCTGCGGGGCGGCGTTAAGGCATTCCTGGTCTATCTCCACGGCGTCAAGGTGAAGGGCGGCGTCGTAGGCGGTCCTGGGCGCTTCGGAAGCGCAGCCGGCCAGCAGGATCAAGGCGATTATGGACAAATAGCGCATTTTTATTTTCAAGGGAAATAGGGTTCGTCGAAACTTTCCTGATACAAGGTGACAAAAGAGCCTTTTTCCAGTTCAAAGAAAGCCTCGTCAGCCTGATCCCAGGAAAAAAGCTTATTACCGCACACCAAAGAAAGGCCGCCTTGGCTCGTCAAACTGAAAACCTTTTCCAAAGTTCTCTTCTGACAGACGGCTCCAAAATTAAAGCAAAATCTCTTTTCCAAAGCAAGGGGCAAATTCCCCAGGGCCGCTCCCGGAACCGTGGAAAGAATCAGGATCGTCCCGCCCGGGCGCGTATTCATCATAGCTTTTTCCAAAAGCTTATCGTCGGCTCTCAAAAGGATCGTCCAGGCCGCTTCCTGGCCTTCCGGAAGAAGTTCGGCGCCCAGGTGCGGAGTCAAAGCTTTTATCATCTCCAATTGCGGGCCTTCCCCCAGGACCGTCCCATTGCCGTCCGGAAGCCCTTCCAGGGCCGACAGAAGCTCGGCCCAAAGCGGCAGAAGCGTCATTTCAGGATAGCTCAGGGCTTTCGGGAGGGCGCAGATCCGCTCCGCGGGCCAGACCAGGGATTCCTCCGCCAGTCCGCCCCTGGAGGCGTCGTCGCTCCAGAGAAGCACCGGCGTTCCGCGGGGAAACGACTCCTCCGCGCTTTCCTCTACGATCCCTGCGGCATACTGTCCCACGGGACTGGGGGCGGCCATGCCGCCGCTTAAGTAGGCGCTTCTGGCCGCTTCGCCCAAAGTAACCGCCCTGACCGCCACCCTGACGGAGCCCTGGGGGATCTTTTTGGGACGGGGCCATTCCTCGTCGCGAATATCAGATTTTCCGTAATAAGCTAAAACGCGCATAATTTCACATGAGATCTTTTATGATGGCCTGCGCCGCCCTTTTGCCGGCGCCCATGGCCTTGATGACGGTGGCGGAGCCTGTCACGATGTCTCCTCCGGCGTAAACTCTCGCCTTCTTTGTCCGCCCGTCCTCGTCCGCTATGATGTAGCCGCGCTCGCTGCACGCCAGGTCGGAGGTGGTCTGGCGCAGCAAGGGGTTGGCTTCCGTTCCCAGCGCCACGATGGCGGTGTCCACGGGAAGCTCGAATTCCGAATCAGGCACGGGAACAGGCCTGCGGCGGCCCGAGGCGTCGGGCTCGCCCAGTTCCATGCGCTGGCACACGACGGCCTTCAGGCCGCCTTTTTCGTCACCCAAAAAGCGCACCGGGTTGCTGAGGAGCATGAACTTGACGCCCTCCTCCTCCGCGTGATGGATCTCCTCCGCCCTGGCGGGCATTTCCTCCCGGGAGCGGCGGTAAACGATGAAGACTTCCTCGAAGCCCATCCTCAGAGCCGTGCGGGCGGAATCCATAGCCGTGTTGCCCGCGCCGAAGACCGCCGCCCTTTTGCCTTTGATAGGCGGCGTGACGGAATCCTCCCGGTAGGCTTTCATAAGGTTGATCCTGGTCAGGAACTCGTTGGAGGAATAAACTCCGTTCAGGTTCTCTCCCTCGATCTTCAAAAACTTCGGATAGCCCGCGCCGCTGCCGATGAAAACGGCCTGGTAGCCTTCCTCCTCCAGCAGCTCGTCTATGGTGTACAAACGGCCGACAAGGGAGTCAAGGCGGAATTCCGCGCCGAGTTTCTTAAGGCCGTCGATCTCGGCTTTGACGATGTCCTTGGGCAGCCTGAACTCCGGGATGCCGTAAACCAAAACGCCGCCGGGTTCGTGGAGAGCCTCGAAGACCGTCACGGCAAAGCCGGCTTTCAGAAGTTCGTAGGCGCAGGCCAGGCCGGAGGGTCCGGAGCCCACCACCGCCGCTTTTTTCCCGGAAGGCGCCGATGGCGTCTCGTCTTCTTCCTGCCGGGAGGAATTCCTGTGATAGTCGGCGGTGAAGCGCTCCAGCCTGCCTATGGCCACCGGCTCGCCCTTCAAGCCCAGAATGCACATGCTCTCGCACTGCGACTCCTGGGGGCAGACGCGGCCGCAAACGGCCGGCAGGCTGTTGTCTTTTATCAGCGAGGCGTAGGCGCCGGAAAGATCTTCCCTGGCCAAAAGGGCGATGAATCCCGGAATATTGACGCGCACCGGGCAGCCCGTGACGCACCTGGGGTTAGGGCAGTTGAGGCAGCGCGTCGCTTCCAAAACGGCCGTCTCTTTGGAATATCCCAGAGGAACTTCCTTGAAATTGCGCCTTCTTACCGCCGGATCCTGTTCCGGCATGGCCTGCCTGGGGATCTTCATTTTTTCCTGGTTTGTCATCCAAGCCCCTCCTCCTGCGCCCGGAGGCGGCAGATATGCTCGTAGTCCCGATAGATCCCGGAACGCCTTCTAAGTTCGTCAAAATCGATCTCCGCGGCCGGAAACTCCGGGCCGTCCACGCAAGTGTAGCGCGTCTTGCCGCCCACGCTGACCCGGCAGCCGCCGCACATGCCCGTGCCGTCGATCATGATGGAGTTGAGGCTGGCGGTGGCGGGGACGTTGAATTCTTTCGTCAATTCCGCGCAAGCTTTCATCATCGGTATGGGGCCCACGATGTAAACATGGTCCACGCCGCCCTTCTCCAACTCAGTGCGAAGAAGATTCGTGACCAGTCCCTTTTCTCCGTAGGAGCCGTCGTCCGTGGCGATCCTGACTTCCTGGCAGGCCGACCTCATCTCCTCTTCCAGGATCAGAAGCTCCTTCGTCCTGGCGCCCAAAATGCCCAGGACGTGATTTCCGGCCTCTTTCAAAGCCGAGGCTATAGGGAGCAGGGGGGCGGTGCCTATTCCGCCGCCTACGCAGACGACAGAGCCCTTTTCGGGTATCTCGGTGGGCTGTCCCAGAGGTCCGAGAACATCCTGGACGCTGTCGCCGACTTCCAGGCTCGCCAGCTCCATGGTCGTGTATCCGACAGTCTGGAAGATCAGGGCGACGCCGCCGTCCTGATTGGAGGAGACCATAGTCAGGGGGATCCTTTCGCTGCGTGGTCCGGGCCTGACGATGACAAACTGTCCGGCCCGGCGTTTCTTCGCCAGGCGGGGCGCCAGAACGACCATGTAATAGACCTGGTCGGCAAGTTTCTTTTTCTCAAGTATTCTGAAAGGCATGGTTTCTGGTTGGTTCACAGATCAATAACGGCAAAGGAAAGAAATAAGGACCGCGTCGCCGATAATGACGGCCGCGATGAGCGCTATGAGGGCGATGGGAATGGCCAGCTCGAAAAGGAGCGAAGGCGTGGTGTACTCCTTGTCGCAGGAGGTGCAGCGCAGAGTGACTTCCGTGTTTTTCAGCCTCGGGACGAAGATGGTCAGGAACCGCAGTGAAGCCGGGATCTGCTTGCCTTCGTCCTCGATGAAAAGGCAGTATTTTTCCTGGCAGTGCGGGCAGTGGGAATCCAGGACGTCGTAGCCCAGGATCCTCAGGGATTCCTCCCGCTGCTTTTTCTGCAGCTCCAGATACTTTTTCTCCAGTTCTCTCTTGGTGGGGCCGAAAGGATTTTCCGACTCCCTCGTTTGGGAGACGGCTTCCTCTTCCGGTTCGCCGAACGCGCTTTGTCTCAGATCTTTCGCCATAGTTTAAAATCCGGAGCGGCCGAAGCGCCGTTCCAGTTCGGAATAAGTTAACATTATTATCGTCGGCCGGCCGTGGGGGCAGGTCCAGGGCGTGCCTGTCATGATAAGTTCGTCCAGCAGGGCCTGGCAGTCTTCCAGGCTCAGCCTGTGATGGAATTTGATGCTCTTGCGGCAGACCATCACCAGAGCCATGCGCCTTCTGATCTCCTCCACCCGGGAGGTGCTGCCCAAAAGTTTCAAATCGGCAGCCATGTCCGCGAAAAGCTCCGGCAGGGCGGAAGCCTCCAGAAAGGCCGGCACCGCGTCTATCTTAAGACTGCGGGGGCCGAATTCCTCTATGACGAAGCCCGTTTTCCTAAGCTCCCCCAGATTGCTTTTCAAAACCGCCATCTGCTCCGGGGAGAGATCCAGCGTCTCGCTCATCAGAAGAGCCTGGCTGGGAGCGTTGCCAAATTCAAAGGCCGCGAGAGCCTTCTCGTAATTGATGCGCTCGTGGGCCGCATGCTGATCTATTATTCCGATCCCGCCCTGCAGCTCCGCGATTATGTACATTCCGCCCGCCTGGGAAAGGACTTTGGCTCCGGAAAGCTTCCCCGCCCCGTCCCCGGAGGATGCAGGCGCTTCGGAGGGCTGGTAATCTTTGACCAGGTCCGCCTCAGCGGTCCCGGAGACTTTGGTCTCGGGAATCACGTAGATCTTCTTCCAATCCTCCACGGTCATCTTATCCCCGCGGATGATCGCGTCGTCCTGGGGCTTGGGGAAAGAGGAGCGGAAGCCTTCGCCTGGGGCGTTGGCGTTCTCTAATCCTGCGCTTCCCCGCTGGCTCAAGGTCACGTCGGGGGGCGCCATGTCTTTGCGCAAAGCCTCCGCCACGGCCCTGGCTATGAGATCCTGGACCAGGTGCTCGGAGCGGAAGCGAATGTCAAGCTTGGCGGGATGGACGTTTATGTCGATGGAATTCGGGGCGACGTTGAGGAAGAGAAAAGCATAAGGGTAGCGCTCCGGGGGAAGCAGCGTTCCGTAAGCCCTCTTCAAAAGCGCCGCCAGCCAGGCGCAGCGCACCGCCCGGCGGTTGACGAAAAACAGTATCTCCTGCCTGGTTGCGCAGCCTACGGTCCAGGGAGAGACGAACCCCTCCAGGGAGCGGCCCTCGTCGGAGCGCTGCACGGGAATAAGCGACTTGGAGAATTTTCCTCCCCGCAGCTGGCCAAGCCTCACAGACACTGCCTCCATGAAAGGCACGGATCGATCCTGGGGCGGCAGGTCGAAGATCTCGGTGCGGTCCGCCACATAGCGGAAGCCCGCATGGGGATGCGACAGGACCGCGTTCTGCATAAAGCGGGCGATGTGGCTCATCTCCGTGGCGTCGGTTTTCAAAAACTTCGCCCTGGCGGGCACGCAGTAGAAAAGATTCTTGACGCTGACGGTGGTGCCTTGCGCCCTGGCGGCGTCGGAGACCGTAAGGTTACCTCCGCCCTCCACCGTTATGCGGCTGCCCTGGCCTCCCCCCTCCGGGGCGGTCACCATCTCAAAACGCGAAACAGAAGCGATGCTGGGAAGCGCCTCGCCCCGGAAGCCCAGCGTCCGGACGTCGGAGATGTCCGCGGCCGTCCTTATCTTGCTGGTGGCGTGGCGCTGCAAAGAAGTCAGGGCGTCCTCCCTTTCCATGCCGCAGCCGTCGTCGGAGACCTGGATGAGCTTGCGCCCGCCTTCGCTGATCTCCACGCAGACGCGCATGGCTCCGGCGTCCAGGGAATTCTCAACCAATTCCTTGACCACAGAAGAGGGACGCTCCACGACTTCGCCGGCGGCGATCTTGTTGGCCACGTCTTCCGAAAGCAGTTTTATCCTGTTCTTTTCTATCATCATAAACAAAACATTATAGCATATCGGAAAGCATGGCTGTGACGGCGCAAAGGTCCGGAAGTATCGCCAGGGCGAGCTCCTTCTCCTCTTTTCCCGGGGCCACGAGATCGGGCACCATGACGCTGGTCATGCCCGCCCGTTTCGCCGCCAAAAGGCCGGCGGGAGAATCCTCCAGGACAAGGCAGCGTTCCGGCTCGACCGCTATCAGTTCCGCAGCCTTAAGGAAGATGTCCGGAGCGGGCTTGCTCTGGGGCACTTCCCAGCCGCTGATGAGGCTGTTCACCCGGTGCAGCAGGTTGACCATTTTCAATTTCTGCAGGACCTGGGAACGCGGGGAGCTGGAGGCCACCACCCTGGGAATGCCTTTTTCGTCAAGCAAGTCGAGAAGCTCTTTGAGCCCCTTCTTGGGCCTGCCCTCGCCTCTTCCTATGGCCTCCACGATAAGGGCCGCGCAGCGGTCCCGGACCGCGTTGGTCTCCTCCTCGCAAAAACCGTATTCCTCCCGAAAGAAGCCGTAGGTGTCGGAACGGGCATGGCCTATTAGCTGGCGAAAAAAGGCGAAGCTCATCTCCCGTCCGTTCTTCTCCCTGATGGCCTCCGCCATGGCGCGCATGGCCACCGGCTCCGTGTCGAGCATCAGTCCGTCCAGATCGAAAATAACCGCTTTGATTTTTCCTTTTTCCATATCTTAATTTTAGCAAAGTCTTTCTTTATGTTAAAATTTACACATGATATCCCGTTTAAAATCAAATGACAGGTGACAGAATGAACGCCTTGAAAATCGCCGCCGCCATCGCCTTGATCTTTCTTTTCGCCCTCCCCTCGCAGGCCAGATCCACAGACCATCTTCTGGGGGAGATAAACCCGCCGGGAAAGGAAGGCGTCCCCTGCATGATCAAGATCACCTCGGAGGGCGAGATCGGTTCCCCGCAGTTTTTTGAACTGACTTACAAGAGCGGGGAATCCCTGAGGACCGACGTTTTCCGGGGCCAAAAGAACGCCGGCAACTCCATCGCGGCCCAGGACGCGCTGCAAAAATACGTCTTGACGGGCGTCTTCGGCGACGACGCTATGGAGGCCGTCGTCACGGATCCCGCCGGCAAGGTGGTTTTCATGATAACCGCCGGCAAAGGGGAAGCCGTTCTGAAAGATAGCGGAAGCGCTGCCTCTGATTTTGAAAAGCCCGCCGCGGATATTGCGGCTCCGACCTTTTTGAAAAGCGCGGCCCCCGTTCCGGAAAAGCCCGAAGCTCCCGACGGCGGCATCAAAGGCAAAACCGTCTTCGTTGGAAAACTCTATGAAAACGACGCCTCCTCTTTCCCCCTCAAGGCGGAGATCACGGCATCGGAAGGCGGAAGCTGCGAGATCGTTCTGTCCTATAAGGAGAGCGAGGAAAAATTCACGGGAACGCTGGATAAAAACGCCCTACAGGCCCGCGACGCTTCCGGCAACACGCTGAACTGCTCCCTGATCCCGCCCGATCTCAAAGGCGTGAAGCTTACCGGCGGAACTTATCAGGCCTACTATTTCCAAGCCCAAACCGTCGGCGCGGCCCCGGAAATAAAAACCGACGGAAAGGAACCGGCGGAAAGACCGGACGCGAAAAATTTGACCCTCCCCGTCGAAAAGATCTTCCAGGGCAAATTCAAAGAAAAAGACAGGGAAAGCCTGCTGTTTGTCCTCAGGATCTCTATTCCTGAAAAAGGAATAAGAGAGTTTCTCTTCACCACCTTTAAAGGCGGCGTAAAGCGCGAGGTGCTGCTTTTGGGAGCCATGGACGAGACCTATTTCAAAGCCGCCCTTCCCCTGGACGACGGCGGCGCCATGATCGCCAAGGGACGCTTCAAGGGAGACGGCGTCACCGGAAGCCTCTTCCATGGCAGCGAACTTATCGGCTCCTTCAGCGCCGTAAAGTTTGACAACAGCGCGCCGAAAAAAGAAGTTCCCAAAACTGACATAGCGCCCTTTTGGAAGGGAGAGATCGAAAAAGGCGGCGAGACCTTAAGCCTCAGGCTCTCCTGCGGCCGCAACGTGATCAGCGGCCGGGCGATCATCGACATTATCTACATTGATGGCTCGTTAATGAATTTGGCCTCTTTCTCAGGGGAGATAAAGGGCGGAACTTTTTCCGCCCAAAACAACCGCGTTTTCCAAAGCGAACTTGAAAGCATAAAAGGGACCTACGCCGGTGATGACATGGAGGGCGAAATAACCTTCAGTTCCGGCGAAAAGGCCTCCTTCCGGGCCAGAAAAAGCGAAAGGCCGTAGCGAATTTATTCCGGAAGTTTTTCCAGCTCGCCGTCGCCCACGATCCGGCGGTAATAGCAGGAGCTCCTGGCGACGCCCTTGCTGTCCTTGGTGTGGCAGGCGCCCTTCCCTAGAGGCCTGACAAGATACAAAAGGGAGTTCTGCTCGCAGTTCACCCTTATCTCCACTATCTGCAAAACGTCGCCGGAGGTGGCGCCCTTTTCCCAAAGCTCGTTTCTCGAGGTGCTCCAGAAGGTGGCGTGTCCGGTCTTGAGGGTATGCTCGAAGGCTTCCTTGTTGGCGTAGGCGATGATCAGAAGTTCTCCGGTCTCGGCGTCCTGTACGGCCACCGGCAGAACATCCGCGCCGCAGTTGGCGACTTTTTTCAATTTTTCAAAATCCAGCGTGAGCCTGGAACCTTCTTCCAATTCCTTTGACATAAATTTTCCTTTCTTAGTTTTGAGCCGCGGGAGCGGCGTCCTTTATCTCTTCCGTGATCTCGTCCTCCTCCCGGCCCCTCAGCGCCATGGAAAGAACGAAAAGCGCCGTCAGCATGAGCCCGGGAACGTAAAAATCAAAGTCCAGCAGATTGTGCAAAAAGAAGCCGATGGAAGCCATGATGCAGGAAAGCTGGAAAACATCCCTCTTGGCGGAAAATTTGAAATTGTCCCAGCCGTTCACGAAGGGCAGCGTCAGAGCCAAAAGGCTTCCCAAGGCCGCGAACATGCCGAACTCAGCCCACATCTGCAATATGGTGTTGTGAACGAATTTGCTGGGCTCAGAACCCTCGGGCGCCCAGGCCCTGTACCAATAGTCGAAAGAGTTGAAGCCGCAGCCGGTCAAGGGCTTTTGCCTCAGCATCCTCAGAGCCACTTTCCAATAAGTCAGCCTGGCGCCGCCTGAAGAGGAAAGCTTTTGTCCGAGATCAGCGCCATAGCCCCAGAGGAAGCTGGCGGCGGTGAAAAGGACGCCGCCGCCAAGGATGATGAAAAGCCACTTCTTGGGAAGAGCCTTGGCTTTGACAAGAATGAAACTCCAAACAAGGGAGAGCGCGAAGGTGATCACGATGACGGATTTCGAACGGGTGTAGAAAAGCGTCAGCAGCGCCAGGAAAGCCGCCGCCGCCCCCAGGATCCTGACGATTCTGTCCCTGCCGGACCTCCAGAGGCCCAGGGCCACAAAAAAGACCAGCATGGCGTAGGAGGCAAGAATGTTCGGGGAGGTGAAGTTGGCGCTCACCCTCTGGCTCACAAGACGCTGGAAAGCGTAAGTGTCGGAAGCCTCATGGGTGGTCTTCAAAAAGTCGTTGGTGTAGGCGGCGAAATTCTGGAAGCCGTGCTCCTGGGCGTAAAGCTCCCTGGTCCTGTCCAAGCCTCCGTGAAACTGCACCAGGGCGTTGCCGGCCACCACGATCATGGCGAGGCAGATTATCACCGCCGCCGCGTCCCGGCGTTTCCTCTCAAGGAATCCCACCGCCGCCGCATAGAAGAACGCTCCGTACAAAACAAACAGCGCCGTGCCCCAGGGGTCCCTGAACTGCGCCAGTTTCGACATCTTTCCGGAAGCCATGATGGGGAGCATGATAAGCGCCCAGCCCAGGCCAGAGTATGTGACGTTGTGGCTTTTCAAAAGGACCTTGCAGCGCGCGGCCAGCGCCAGCACCGCCGTGATCCCGATGAAAAACAAAAAATATTCCAGAACTTTGTTCGGATAAGAATTTTGGAAAAGCGCCACGTAAGCGGAAGAGAAAAGAGCGGCAGGCGAGGCGTTCTCCGGCTTCAAATTAACCTTGTTCTCAATAAGCGTCTTCTGAAGCTCCTTGTTCTGGGGAGTTCCGAACCACAAGGGCGACCAGAAAAGCGCCATCAGAAGCGCGATGAAAAGCAGCTTGGTCAAAAATTTTCCGAAAATCCCTTCCTTGTCGGTAATAACGCCTAACGAATTTTGCTCCATATTATCTCCTTAGAATCGAAGACAGGTCCTTCTTTGCAAACTCTTTGCATGCCATTCGCGGTCGGCACGGTGCAGCCTACGCAGATCCCCATTCCGCAGCCCATGTAGGCTTCCAGGCTCACCTGCAGGGAAAAATCACGCTCCTCCGCCAGCTGTGCCAGGGCCCGCAGCATGGGGAAGGGGCCGCAGGCGTACATTTCCATTCCATCCATGGAAAGACCGGATTTTGAAATAGCGTCTATGACCGTTCCCTTGACGCCGCGGCTGCCGTTGTCGGTGGCCAATATGGGCTTTATGCCCAGTTTCTCAAATTCATCGACCAAGATAAGGTCTTTCTGATCCCTGGCTCCCAAAAGCACCTTCACGCTCCCCTTGTCTTGGATCCGCGACGCCAGAAACCACATGGGAGGAGTACCTACGCCGCCGCCTATGAGGAGCGCCGGCTTGCTTTTAATTTTAAAGCCTTCGCCCAAAGGTCCGATAATGTCGAGCGTTTGCCCGGGCTTCAGATCAGCCAAAGCAATTGTGCCCTTGCCGACGATCTTGAAGACAAAGGTCGCCTCGCCCTTAACTGGATCGCAGAAAGCGACGCTGATGGGTTTTCTCAAAAGCGTGGCGCCCTTGGTCTCAAGCTCCGCGAACTGGCCGGGGCGGGCTTGCGCGGAAAGTTTCGGCGCATGCACTTTAAGCATGCGATGGTCGTCGTTCAGCGCTATGTTTTCCAAAATTAAAGTTGTTTCGCGGTCCATGATCTTAGATGCTGAATTTGGATATTAATTTACCAAAAACCCGGCTCAAAAAGTTAAGCAGCGAATTGAAATGGAAGATGCGGTCAAGGAAGGAACGCTTCAGTTTTATGGCGTCGGCCGGGCAGAACTCGTGGCAGCAGTAGCAGCGTATGCAGTCTTTGCTGACATTTTTGCCTCTTTCGGGATCGATGGCGGGAGGTTTGACCGGACAGCCGTTCCTGCAGCGAAAGCACTTTATGCACTTACTGGGATCGATCTGGGGATGCGGGGCCCACTGGGCGCCGAACCAGCGCATGAACCATTTCGGCATCGGCAGCATTCTTATGATGTCCTTGCTGTGGGCCACCTGCCTGAAATCTTTGACTTTCACATCGTCGGGCGCAAGCAAGGGGAAAGTCGTCTTCTCTTCGCCTTCGCCGTAATTCAGACGCAAAGCCGCCGTAACGGTCGGGACCTTCATGGGGTCCAGCCCTATGATGCGGCAGGCCGCCATATCCACAGCCAGAAGATCACTTGAAGCCAGAAGCAGGCCGAGTTCCCTGGGGCTGCCGCCGGAAGGGCCGTCCCCTTCCATGGCGACGATGCCGTCCATCACGGCCAGGGCGACGTTGGCGGTCTTGTTTATCTCCACCATCAGTTCGCCCATGAGATCGTTGTCTCTCAGGCGCAGATGATAATTGCTTTTTCTGACGCCCACCATCAGGCCGTACTGGTTCTTGATGGCGCCGGTGAAATTCATCTGCACGTGCGTCTTCAGTTTGGGGAGCGTGATGATGACGTCGGCTTCCTTTATGGCCCTGGCCAGCACGAGGCGCTGGGAAACGCGGTTCTCCGGCCTGGGATAGACGTCCTCGTTCTCAAAATCGGCGACGGCGACTTGCTCCCTTTCCAATATCTCTTCCAAACCCCCGGCTTTGATGGCGGACTTAAGCGTTCCCATTCCCGGGCTGTCGCCGACAAAAGGAATGCCTCCGGCTTCCTTGACAAGAATGATCATGGCCTCGACCACTCTGGGATCGGTGGTCACAGCTTTGGCCACGTTGTAGGAGCCCAGAAGATTGGCTTTCAACAAGACCTTCTGCCCCGGTTTTACGAAAGATTCAATACCGCCCAGGGGCGCCAAAAGTTCGCGCAGTTTAGGAAGAACGTCAGCGTAGGTGGCGCGGACTATCGTTACTTGCGACATTGCTTGGCCGTGCCTTGTTTAGCAGGTTTTAGTTTCGCGTATTTCGCCACCAACACTTTCGGCGCCGGCAAGTTTTCAAACTCAATGGTCAGCCTGGCGGATTCTCCTTCCCCGGAAATGGAAGTGATCCTGCCGTTCCCGAAGTGGGTGTGCACGACCTCCATGCCGACGGTGAGCTCTCCGGTGTCCATGGTTCCGGCGGGCCTGGAGGGAAGCTGCTGGGTGGTGCTCTCCTCGTTCAGAACGGTCTTGCGGCTGCTGAAGCGGCATTCCACGTGGCTGGGCTTTATCTCGCTCAGGAAGCGGGAGGGATCCCGGGACTGGATCTGCCCGAACATGGCCCTCTTCAGGGCGCAGGAGAGGAAAAGCCTTTCCTTGGCCCTGGTCATGCCCACGTAGCAGAGGCGACGCTCCTCCTCGATCTCATCCTTCAAGCCCTTGGCGTTGATATGGGGGAAGAGATCCTCCTCCATGCCCACGATGAAGACCACCGGGAATTCCAGACCCTTGGCGTTGTGAATGGTCATCAGCGTTACCACGTCCGTCTCGTCGTTCCATTTGTCGATGTCGGCGGTGATGGCCACTTCGTTCAGGAAGCCCTCCGTGGAAGCCTTCTCGTCCGTAGTGGTGTTCTCATAATCAGCGACGGCGGATTTCAGTTCGCCGATGTTTTCCCGGCGGTCCAGATCAGCCTCGTCGTCGCCCGGGCAGACCTTCTCGATATACTCAGTCTTTTCGAGGATGAAGTCGAGAAACTCGGTAGGCAGCATGGTCTTCTGAGCCTCGGCGAGCTCTTCGATAAGGCTTTGGAACTTATCGAGCTTCCGGTGCACGCCGTCGGTGAAACGGTCGATGCGGCGGTGCTGCTTAACGGCTTCGTAGAAAGTTATGCCGGCGGTCTGGGCGAAGCCCGCAAGATACTCCTGGGTGGTCTCGCCCAATCCTCTGGTGGGGCTGTTGATGACCCGGCGGAGGCTCACGTCGTCGAAGGTGTTCAAAGCCGCCCGCATGTAGGCCAGAAGATCCTTGATCTCCCTTCTGTTGTAAAAACTCACGTCGCCCACAAGCTTGCAGGGAATGCGGTTCCTGACCATTTCCTCCTCGATGAGGCGGGAGAGAAGATGGACGCGGTAGAAGACCACCATGTCCCGGCGCTTCACGCCTTCCCTCAGAAGTTTCTTGATCATCCTGGCCACTTCCGCAGCCTCTTCGTGCTCGTCCTTGGCGCTGAAGAAAGAAACTTTCTTCCCTTCCGGATTCTCGGTCTTAAGCACTTTTTCCCAGCGGTCCTGGTTGTGGGCGATGACGTCGTTGGCCGCTTTCAAAATGGAGGAGGTGGAGCGATAGTTCCTTTCCAGGACTGTTTTCTTGGCGTTCGGATAATCTTTTTCAAAAGCGAAGATGTTGCCGATCTCGGCGCCCCGGAACCGATAGATGGACTGGTCCGGATCGCCCACCACGAAAACGTTCCCGTGCTTCTGGCAAAGCATTTTCACCAGCTGGTACTGGGCGAAGTTGGTGTCCTGGTATTCGTCCACCAGCACGTAGTCGAAACTTTCCTGATATTTCTTAAGCAGCTCGGGATCGCGCTTGAAAAGAAGCACCGTCTGCATGATGAGGTCGTCGAAGTCCAGCGCCCTTACCCGCCTGAGCTCCCTTTCGTATTCCTTGTAAACTTTCGCCACCAGCTCGTCCATGTACTCTTTGGATTTCTCGGCTTTCCTGGCGAACTTCTCAGCCGTTTCCAGCCTGTCCTTGGCCAGGCCGATCATATTGGCGAAATAGGCGGGCTTCAGATGCTTGTCGGAAATATCCTGGCGGCGCATGCACTCCTTCAGAAGCGTCAGCTGGTCGTTCTGGTCGTAGATGACGAAACCGTTTTCATAATTTAGCTTGGCCCTGTTGGCCCTCAGAACTTTCAGGCAGAAAGAGTGGAAAGTGGAGATGGGGACGCTCTCCCCGACCAGTTTTTCCACGCGGCTCTTCATTTCCCTCGCCGCTTTGTTGGTGAAGGTCACAGCAAGTATTCTCTCCGGCTTGACGCCCTGGCTGACAAGATAGGCTATGCGGTAAGTCAAAACGCGGGTCTTGCCGCTGCCGGCGCCGGCCACGACCAGCTGCGGGCCGTTGGGAGCAGTGACAGCTTCTAATTGAGGGGGATTCAGACAGCCGGCGAGATCAAGTTTGGTCCCGCTGGCGACGGTCTTGTTGGTTGTTTTTGCCGTCTTGGCTTTTTTTGTTGAAGTGGCCATAGGAAAAGGAACGGGAATAAGTTAAGGAACGTATTTTATTCTTTATTTTAGCAAAAGAGGCCCGAAATTGCAAAGCGGGATCGTCTTAAGTTATTCCGCTCTCTTGCCCTAACTTATACTATTGCCCGCTTCATGGCCAAAAACTTTCCGGAAGAGGAAAAAAGAGACGCGAAGTCCCTGTTTCGCCGACACGCAGGTCGTATGTTTACCCTCAGGAAAACGCCTGGAGCAATAATAAAATAAGGCGTGAAAATTTTACCCAAACCGATCTGCAGAGGACTGGCGCTGCCTTTGACGCTGCTGTTCCTGCTTGCGCTGGGGCTTTTGGCGGCCCTCTCCGCCGCCTCTTTTCTCTCGGAGAAAAAGCTGGCGGAAAACCTGATCGCCTCCAGGCAGGAGGAGCTTGTCTTTTCCTCCGCCCTGGAGCATCTCCAGGCGCTCTTCGAGGCCGCCCAGCTCTTCCATCCGGGCTCCTGGCTTGCCGCCGGAAAAGCGGGCCCCTACGTCCTGAAAGGCCGGGATTACACCCTGAAGCTCAGCCCTGTCGCCGACAACCTCGCCTACCAGGAATTCTGGGACGGCGCGGAGTGGCTAAGGCAGAGCCCCGCCGCCCTGGCCTCTCCCGGCGAAATTGCCGCGAAAGAAAAGCGAGCCGCCGTCCGCGCCGACGCAAGCCTTTTCTCCGAACTGGCGCTCATCCTCAGCGACGCCTGCGACGAGAACCACGCCCTTCAGGAGCGAGCCGGCGTCTACGGCGCTGAAGCCGTCGATTTTTCGGAGATCCTGAGCGACGACGGCAGCGAGCTGCGCTTCCTTTACCGCGCCAACTCCGTTTACAAGGAAAGGGCCGTGACGTCGCTCCCCTATTTCTACGGCCACAGGGATTACGACGCCGCGGATCCCGTAACGGAAAACAAACCGGAAGCAAGAGAGCTTTTCGATCCACGGACAGCAAGATATGTTTTGAAAGACGAATGCAAAAGGGAGAACGGCCTGGTGCTTGTGAAGCTCTCCGAAGACGCCCTGACGGAAAGTTCCGAGAGCTCCCTTTTGAAAGCCTGGCGGAAAAAGAAGCAGAAGCAATTCCCCGCGACGCACCTTTGGCAAAACTGCCGCATAGCTTTTTTCGGACTGGCTGTGAAAGGAATCACGCCTAGGGCGGTCTTTGGGATAAGCGACTCCGACGGCGACTTTGTTTGCCTTAAGGACGAGGAGGGCCTCTTCAATTCCATAACCAACTCCAGCTTTCGCTTCGCCCAATTGAGAGGCTGGGTGCATTCCGAAACGCTTTATTCCGAAGCGCCCCGCCAGCCGCTCTGGCTGGCCGTAAGCGATTTGCAAAAAGGAAAATATTACGAAGTCCTGTTCCAGGACGCCAATTTTCCGGTGCCCCTTAAAGACGCGGCCCACGGCCTGGACCGCAGCAGGAAACTTGCGGCCAGCGGAAAAATAGAAAGCGACGAAGAGGCGGAATCGGAAGGCTACGCCGTGGCCTACGCCAAGGGAGAGCCGCAAAAAGCGGACCTTGGCGGCGGGATGGAACTTGTGGTGAAAAGCCCCGCCGACTGCTCGCCAAGGAACCGCGTCCGGCTGAACAGCGTTTACTTCCGCCGCCCGGACATCATATCGGTGGTGAACAAAAGCCGAAAGCCTATCTTCCTTTCCAACTGGCGGCTCACGGCGCAGACCGGCGAGGGATCGTCTCTTCTCGGCGTCCTTCCCGACTGCGCCGCCCTCTGCCCCGGCGCCAGGTTCTACCTGACGGATCAGCCGGAGATCGTAACAAGAGAATACGGCTTCGGGAAACCGGAGGCAAATTTCACAAAATCAGACGCCGTCATAAAACTGCCCAGGGAAAGCTGGGGTTTGGATTACAAGATCGGCTCCGTGAGGGAAATCAAAAAAGGCGCGCAGTATTTCACCTATGTCGGCTGCGAAAACGCCCGTTGGGAAAAGGACGAGCTGACGGACGAAGTCGCCGAACTGAAAGGCGGCCTGCGCTTCCCCATAGAGGGCGGCAACACCAAGGACACGCTAATTTTCTCCAATCTGAGATTGGAGCGCTACGGAGGGATAAAGGCAGGAGATGAGATCAGGATCGCCGGCCTGCCCCGCCATGTGGAATACGCTTCCCTGACTTTGAAAAACGAATACTCCCAAATGGCCGCCAGGACGAAAGGGATAAAGAGACCCCGAGACGCCAAACTCTACTCAAGCCTGAAAAAAGAAAAAGAGCTGTGGCAAATAAACGAATATCCCTTTGCTAATTTTGCTCCAGGCAAAGGAAAAACCTATTTCGACAGGACATTGACAAACAGCCTGGAAGTCTTGAAAGCCCTTGAAAACAGGGAAAGCGAAACTCTTGGGGAACTGGAGGAGCTATACCTTTCCTCCGATTCGCTGACTTTGTACGCAAAAGACTTTCCGGCTTCGGAAGCCGGTTTTCAGGGCGATTGGCAGCTGGCGGGAGGAATTGCGGAAAAGCAGGAAAGAGGAATAGCTTTTAAAAACGGCAGCTGGCCGGACGATTTTTGGAAAAGTTCCAAACTGCGCTTCGCTTCAGGAGAGCTAAAGGATGAGATCTTCGTCATAACGGGAAGTTTCAAGAACGTCGTTTTGCCCTCCGGCGCTTCCCTGCCGGGGAAAAAGCGTTTGAAGGATTTCCGTTCCGGCTCCGCGTCCCTGGGGCCGGGGTACAAAAATATATTTTACGCAGCCTATAAAAACAACGCGCAGGGCGAATGGACGTTCTCGAATCTCTGGGACTGCGCCGGAGGGGAACTTTATTTGAAAGGGCTTTCCGACGCCATAAATTCCGGAGAATTTCTGGAAGAGAACCACAACGCCAGGCTGGAGCCGGAGCTTTTTGATTTTGAGAAAAAGGCTTGGGAAAAATATCCGGCCCTGCGCTTTGACAAAAACGACGCGGCCTTCCTTGCTGTCTTGGAAAAACGCCACGTCTCCCCCGGCGGCAATTTGTCGCTCAAAATGACCGCCAGGAACCTGGACGATCCCAAGGGCAGCGGCAGAGCCTGGTTCCAGGGCTTGGCCGTATGCCCTCCCAGGCGTCCGGTGAAGATCACAAGAAGCGAAAACGCGGAGCGCGGTCCCATTCCCCTGACCGTTCCCCAAAAAATTCTTCCCGCAGCGGAAGGGCCGGCGGAAAAACTTTTGGAACGGAAAGAATGCTTTCATCCCACAAGGTCTCTGTTCAAACTGGAAGTGAAGATCGCTTCCCGCCTCCGCCGCGCGCTCTTGTCCATAGGGCCCGTCGATCCCAGGACCGGCCTGAGGAAACTCAATTTTCAGAAACTTCCCTAAAAAAAAGGCGCGGCATCCGCCGCGCCTGATTTCACCGCCTGCGAACAGGCTTAGAACTTCACTTTCTGGATGCCTTTGTTCAGGGAGTCGATGCAGGCCTGGGTAAGAGCCAGAGACTTCGCGGCGTCGCGGTAAGTGGAGGGGTTCTTCGACCAGTCGCCGCTTCTCACGGCGTCGATGAACTTTTCGTTTTCGTAAACGTACATCGTTCCGCTTCTCTGCGTGAACAGAGTTTCTTCCCTGGCGCTTTCCACTTTGATGGTGCAGGTTCCGAGGTTGACATGATACTTGCGCTTCTCGCCGAAGAGAACGACTTCGTTGCGCCAGGTGTCGGCCAGCCAGGAATGCGTGTGGGTGCCGGTGATGCCGTTTGCGAACTTGAGGGACATGGCGATCGTTTCGTCGATGGTGTAGTTGCCCTTCTTGCTCATAGTCTTTTTGCGGAAGGGGTTGGTCGCGAAGCCGGAAACCTCGACGACTTCGCCGAAGAGGTATCTAAGCCAGTCGAAATTGTGGGTGGCCTGGTCAACCAGAGCGCCGCCCGAGAGATCGTTGTCATAGAACCAGGCGGGCAGAAGATTCTGCGTGGAAGCGCCGCAGGCATAGGCGGACATGAAGGTGTGGATCTTGTCGTCAGCCATCAGTTCCCTGAGGCGTTCCGTCAGGGCCATGGAGCGGAAAACGTAGCCGATCTGGACGTGCGCGTTGGGGATCTTGTCAAGCTTGTCGGCGATGCGTTTTGCAACCGCGACTTTGCGTTCCGCCGGCTTTTCGCAGAAGACGGGAAGGCCGGCCTTCGTGCAGTTGACAAGGATCTCTTCCCTGGCGGTGGAGGGCGTGCAGACCCAGACCGCGTCGAGTTTCGGGCCCTTCTTCAGCATGTCCACGTGATCAAAGAAGATCTCGCCGCCGAAGACGGCCTGTTTTTCCTTGGCGTGGTCGGGAACGATGTCGCAAAGGGAAACTATTTTGATATCTTTCCTTTTTTCAAGGATCCTGAGGTGCGTCCAGGAAATGTTGCCGGTTCCGACGAAGCCGACGTTGAGAACGCCCTGGGTTTTTGTCTTGGCGCCGTAAGCTGGTTGTGTGCTCATGTATGTTTCTCCCTTTTATTTCTTAACAGATTTAGCGCGCTTGGCGGGGGTCTTATCGAAAAGCTTCCTAAGGTACTTCACGGTCTCGTTGATGTCCTTGATCTGCTGGTCGCCTTCTATTTCGCGCTCGATGATGAATTCTCCCTTGAAGCCGATCTCGCCCAATCTCTTCACAAAGCGCGGGAAATCGACCTTGCCGGTACCGACTTTCACTTCCTCGCCCAGATGCATGGGGTCGGTGGGATAGAAAGCGTCCTTGGCATGAATGTTCCTGACATACTGTCCGAAAACGTCCAGGGCGTCCACGGGATTGGCCTTGCCGTAAAGAATGAGGTTGGCCGGGTCAAGGTTGATGCCCAGGTTGTCCATGCCGGTCTGCTGGATGAGGCGGAGCATGGTGACAGGCGTTTCCTGGCCGGTCTCGAACCAGAATTGTAAACCGAGCCTCTTGTAGTAGCGGGCGATGTATTTGACAGCGTCAACCAAGTCGCCGAAGTCTTTGTCGCGGGGCCACTCGGGGATGAAGCCCAGGTGGGTGATGACGGCGGGCAGCCCGATCTTCTTGGCGAAATCGCCGGCCGCCAGCATGGACTGGATGCGCTGGAAGCGGAAAGCGGGGGGAACTAAGCCAAGAGTTGCCGGGCCGGACAAAAGATCCCAGACCGCCGGTCCGGCCCAGCCGGCCCAGAAAGCGGTGGGCTTGATGCCGGACTCTTTAATTTCCGCCTTGACCTGTTCGGCCATGGCGTCGGTCCAATGCTTGGGGTTCCAGCTGACCAGCTGGCAGGTGTCGAGCTTATGGGCGGCGACTTTTTTCAAAGTTCCGCCTTCGGGGCTCATGAAGGCGATGACGCCGATACGATTTTTCATATTGCCTCTTTTTGTATGGTTATTATTTTTTTAACGCTAATTTTTCCATGAGCTTTACGTAAACGGAATCGTCCACCTTGGTGTAGCCGAAACCGTAGCCCATCCTGATGTCCGGTTTCATTTTCCCGTGGAAATCCGTTCCGCCGGTCATGACAAGGCCGAATTTCTGCGCCATTCTCTCGTAGCGCCTGATGTCGGCGGGCAGATGCACGGAGCAGTAAACTTCGATGCCCTCCAGCCCCAGATCGACCATGCCCTTCAGGAAGTTCTCAAAATCCTCGTCGGAGAAAATGTGCAGCGCCTTCGGGTGCGCCAGGACCGCGACGCCCTTGGCCCGGCGGATAAGATCGATGGATTCCGCGATGTCTAAAGTCCTGCGGTCTTTGAAAGTCAGGGCGCCGGGAACAAGGAACTGCTGAAAAGCCTCGCCCACCGAATGCGCGAAGCCGTGATCAATGAGCCAATTCGCGAAGTGCGGACGCCCCACGTTGGGCGTTCCGGCCGCGGCCACCAATTCCTCGTAGGTTATGGGAATGTGATACTCCCGCATGTTCTCGACAATGGCGCGGTTCCTTTCCTCGCGCCATTTCTGCACCTGCCTCAAGGGATCCAGCGCTTTTTTTATTTCGTCGTTCCATTTCGGGAAGTAACCGAGAATATGCACTTCCCTCTGATGGTCCTTCGTCAAGGGGCAGATGCCCGCGCTCAGCTCCACTCCCGGCAAAACGTCCATGTTGAGCCTTGCGGCCTCCGCCACCAGTTCGTCCACGCCGTCAATGGTGTCGTGGTCCGTCAGGGCCAGAGCCCTGAGTCCCAGGCTGACGCCGTGGGATACCAGTTCGGAAGGCGTGCTGGTCCCGTCGGAAAAAGTGCTGTGGAGATGAAGGTCGATCATTGCTTTTTAAGCCACTCCTCGACGAAGTTGGTGTTGTAGCGGTCGCCTCTTATGAAAGCGGGCTGCTTCAATAAATTCTTAAAGAGAGGAATGGTCGTCTTGATGCCGCCGATCTCGAATTCGTCGAGCGCCCTCAGCATACGCCTGATGGCCGCTATGCGGTCACGGGAATGCACCATCAGTTTCGCCACCATGGAGTCGTAATAGGGCGAGATCTCGTAGCCGGCGTAGGCAATGGAATCGACTCTGACGCCGGGGCCTCCGGGAAGATTGTAAGTCGTTATTTTTCCGGGATTCGGGCGGAAGTCATGCTCCGGATCCTCAGCGTTGATGCGGCATTCGATAGTCCAGCCGCTAAGGTGAATGTCTTTTTGCTCAAGTCCCAGAGGCTCGCCAGCGGCGACCATGATCTGGCGCCTGACGATGTCAACGTCGGCTTCCATTTCCGTAACGCCGTGCTCGACCTGAACGCGGGCGTTCATTTCCATGAAGTAATAATCGTTGGTGTCCTCGTCGACTATGAATTCCACCGTGCCGGCGCCGACGTAATTGGCTGCCAAAGCGATGCGGCAGGCCGCTTCGCCCATTTCTTTCCTGCGCTTTTCATCCACGATCGGCGAAGGCGATTCCTCAAGGAGTTTCTGGTGTCTTCTCTGCATGGTGCAGTCGCGCTCGCCCAAATGAACGCAGGTCCCGTCCTTGTCGGCCAGGATCTGGACTTCCACGTGACGCGATCTCTCAAGGAATTTCTCGATGTAAACTTCCGGATTGCCGAAAGCCGCCTCGGCTTCTTTCCTGGCGGTCTCAAAAGCGTTCTGAAGCTCGTCTTCGTTCCTGACGACGCGCATGCCGCGTCCGCCGCCGCCCGCGGAAGCTTTGACAATTATTGGATATCCTATCCTTGCCGCTTCGTTCACGAGCGTAGGATAATCGTTTACAGGGCCATTGCTTCCCGGCACCACCGGAACGTTGTGCTTTATGGCCAGATCCCTGGCGTTGGCTTTGTCGCCAAGAGCCGCGATCGCTTCGCTCGTCGGGCCGATGAAAGTCATGTCGCAGGAATTGATGATCTCGGCGAAGTGAGCGTTTTCCGAAAGGAAACCATAGCCGGGATGGACCGCGTCGGCATCCGAAACTTCGCAGGCCGCGATGATCCTGGGAATGTTGAGGTAGCTGTCGGAAGCGGGGCTTCTGCCTATGCAGTACGCCTCGTCGGCGTATCTGACGTGCAGCGAGTTTCGGTCCGCTTCGCTGAAGACGGCGACGGACGCGATGCCCATTTCCCGGCAGGCCCTGATGACGCGCAGGGCGATCTCGCCGCGATTGGCTATTAAGATCTTGCGAAACATTTTGCTATTCCGGCCGCACCATGAACAGAGTCTGGCCGAATTCCACCGGCTGACCGTTGCCCACGCAGATCTTTTCTATGACGCCGCGGCATTCCGCTTTGATCTCGCTCATGATCTTCATGGATTCTATGACCGCCACCACCGTCTCTTCGTTGACGGACTGTCCCTCCGTTACCAGAGGCGGACTGTCGGGGCTGGCGGCGGCGTAAAAAGTACCGACCATGGGAGAATTGATGGGAATGAGCCCCTCCCCCTTGTCTTCTTCTTTCTTGGGCGCTGGGGACGCTTTGGAAGGCGCCGGGGGCGCCGGAGCGGCGGGAGCCGGGGGAACGCTTTCAACTCTACCCAAGACCTCCTCGTCCTGAAGCGCTCTCGCCATCGTCACGTTGGGAAGCGACGCCTGGCCGTTTTGGGGGCGTTTCAACGAGATCTTGCCGTCGGCGGTCTCCAGAGTGAATTCGCAGAGACCGTAGGCGTCCATGAGTTTCAGAAAATGTTTGATTTCCTTGATATCCATAAATAGTTCTCCAATTTATTTTGACATTTTACGCTTTTGCCCTTTTTATTGCAAATTTCGGGGCAAAAAAGGCCATTTTCGAGGGTTTTTGCCCTATTTTCGCCAGTTTTTCTCAAGTTCGCCGGAGCAAAAATCAGCCGTTTTGCCCGCCCCTTCGGCCTGGTCTCGACACAAAAAAACGCGCGGAGCAAAACTCCGCGCGCCCGGTCTTGATAAATTAAAAAGTCAGAACTGAATGGGAGAGAAGATCAAGCTGCCTTCGTCTATGGTCACGTTGTTCTGCTTAAGCGTTTCCAAAAGATCGCCGCCTTTGGCCGAGCCGCCGCCCTCGGCGAAGAGGTTCTTGCCTTTGGCTCTGCTGGTGGCGAATCCGGAGCGCTCAAGCTTTAGATCCCGGCGCGGCGTGACCTTCAGGGAGGCCACAAGAGTCTCCAGGGCTTTGGGGTTCATGACCTTGCGCTTTATCTTTATCATCTCGTCCGTAGGCACGTTCTCGTAGCGGGCCTCGCCTTTGCAGGAGATCTGCATCTGGCAGCTTATGACGCGCATCACGGTGCCGTCCGCAGGCTGGCTGACTATGGGATAGACCCGGAACATGAAAAGCCTGAAGCCCGCCTCGTCGAACTGCCTGACGAACTCAACGCAGTTGGGCGGAAAAAGCTCCGCGCTGCGCGTTCCTTCCGGAACGGCTTCCCGGGCGTAGAGTTTGTAACGTCCCGGAAGCTTCTCCCTTTGGATCTTCACCCGGCAGCCGGCGTAGTCCGCCCCTTTGGGCGCCACCACGTATACGTGGCGGCAGGGCAGGACCGGAGCGCCTTTCCCGTGCTCAACATAGTTCACGTCGTTCCCCTCGTAGCGGAACAACGTGGCGCCCTCTTTGGTTTCTTCCTTGAGTTTCGAGGCGTCGAAACTCACCGTAGCGTCTATGCTTTCCGCCGTCGCGAGGCCGGCGCAGAATATGAGAAAGAGAAATATCGGCGTCAATATTTTTTTCATTCTTATAAGCCTTCCTTCATAACATCAGCCATCGTTTTGTTGCCAAGCGCGTTGTAATTTTTCGCAGGGATCCTTCTGACTCTTTCCGGAGGCCTTCTCCTGGCCTCTTCAGATCTTATGTCCCTTTCCACTTCCTCTTTGGCCGTCAGGGGCACTATGACTTCGCTGGCGGGACGGAGGGACGAGGAGCGGGGCGCGGCCGCCGTGGAGCTGAAACTCGGAGGATTGGAAGCCGGAGCCGCGGAGCCGCCCTGATCCCAGGAGGGGGCGGCGGAAGGAGCGTCGCCGTGAACCGGGCGAAGCTCATGCCTGGAAGAGGAGTAATGATTGCCGATCTGCGTGGGAGCGCGCGGAACATCCTGAGAAGTGTCGACGGCCACGGGACGCGAGCCGGGCAGTTCGTTGTCCTGCCAGGAAGGCGCTGCGGAAACGCTTGGGATCTCTTCCCGAACAGCGGCGGGCTTTGTTTCTTCCTGCGCGCCCGGCACGGCGGCGGAGACCGTCATTTCCTTTTCCTGGATCTCCATTATCTCCGCCATGTTCTTCTTTTGCTCTTCGCTTTCCCGGGAGGCGAAATCCCTCTGCTCCACGACCGTTTTCACGGTCTCCTTTTCCGCCCTCGCCATGGGCTTTTCAATTTCTTCGGCTTTTTCGGAAATGATCGCCGCCGTCGTTTTTTCTTCCTGAACGGCTTTCTGTTCCTCCTCCTTTTCCAAGATCTTCTCGCCGTACTGGGCCACCAGTTTTTCCTCGGCTTCCCTGATTATGGCGTCGATCTGGGACATGTCAATGTTTTTGGAGGCGTTGGTCTCGCTGTTCTCCGCCAGGTCTCCCATGGCGTCCTGGATCACCTGGTCTTTTATTTCTTCCTGGATCTCCGTCAGGCTCTGGGCGAAATCGTTGGAATCAGATCCGCTGAAAATAATATCCTTGCTGTCCGAGGACGTTTTGGCAGCGGCCTCAGCCGCCGGACGCACCACTGACGGCGGAGTCTGGGAGGGGGCCGTAACCGCGGAACTGATCTTCCTCTCCTCCTTCGGCTCTTCCTTTTTCTCCTGAGCCATGGCGGCGTTCTGCTTCTCGACCTGTTTCTGCAGATCGTAGACCTGGGCTCTCAATTTCTGCATTTCCTTCCTTGAGCCGGAATTGGACCAGAGAATAAAGACGGCAGCCGCCAAAAGGATGACCGCAAAGAGATAAATCAGTTTCTTCAGCATAATCTTACCTATTCGATGTTCTGCGCCTGTTCGCGCATCTTTTCAAGTTCTTCTTTCATTTTCACCACCAGTCCGGAGATCTCCGCATTGGAGGCTTTGTTGCCGCAGGTGGTGATCTCCCGGAAGGCTTCCTGGGTTATGAAATCCAGCCGGCGACCTATGACGCCGCCCTCCTGGAGAGTGTTTCTGTAGAGTTCGAAGTGACAGTTCAATCTGGTCAGTTCTTCCTCGATGTCGGCCTTTTCGGAAAAGATCCCCACTTCGGTCAGGGTCCTCACGGGATCGAAGGCCACGCCGCTCGTCTGACTCAGCTCCTTCAGCTGTTTGAAGAGCCGCTCCCTGTAATCGCTTACCACGCCTGGGGCCAGTTCCCTGATCTTTTCAACGATGCTCTCCAAGACAGGCAGGCGGGCGAGAAGATCCTCCTGCAGTTTCCGGCCTTCCAGAGCGCGGCTTTCCACCAGCTTGTCCAAGGCTTCTTCCACGCACTTCAAAACCGCTTCAGCCTCGCACTCCGGCTCCTGGGCGTCCTCTTCCCTTTCCAATTGCAGAAGCCTCAGAAGCGTATCGATGTTGCCCTCGGGCTTGAGGCCGAGGCGCTCGCACTGCGCTTTGAGTTTCTCCGAAAGCTTCGATAACCTTTCCTCCGAAAGGGCGAAGAAAAATTCCCTGGATCCCGGAACAGTCAGCTGCAGCTGCAGGCTGCCTCTGGTCAGTTTTTCCCTGATAAGTTTTCTTATGTCAGGTTCCATTGCGAAGAATCCCCTGGGGAGGCTGAGCCTTGTCTCCAGGTTTTTTCCGTTGACGCTTTTGACTTCCGCCAGGATCTCGCCCTGGGGCAGCAGCGAACGGGCCGAGCCGAAGCCGGTCATAGAGTGGATGGATTCTTTCGTAGCTTTTGTCATTATTTTTTTAGTGTGAGGTATAAATTTTAGCATTTGGACGTTTTATTTGCAAACTTTTGTGGATAATCCCGAGGGTAGCTGTTGATAAATAGTTAAGATAGCAATTACAATCGATTTAATTGAGGAGAGCTTGTAGAAAAACATGTGGACAAACGGTAAATATCCCTCTTTTTTACCCACTTTATCAACACCTCATCAACAAGGCGGCCCTAAAGCGGAAAAATAAAAAAGCCGCGGGGTATCCCCGCAGCTTTATCTGAAAAGAGAGAAAATTTCAGTTTTTCGGAGCGTCCTTGCCGTTTTCTTTGGCCTTTGTCAGAGGCAGGAAGCCCTTTTCAGGAAGCGTCAGCATGAAGCCGTCGTAGCCGGCGCCCCATTCTTTGTTCAGCCTGATGTTGTTGAAGCTGGCGCGCATGCCGGAATTGCCGTGCTTGACTTTCGTGAAATAATTCCCCAGACTCTCCGCGCCCGTTTCGATCATGGGCTTGACCATGACCTTGGCCTGGCGCAGGAAATAGACGCACAGCTTGGGATCCGTTATTGGGCTGGGGTCCGTCAGCTGGGAGGGCAGGAAAAGTTTGTCCTCCTCCAGAACGGGAGGATTATAGATCTTCTTGGTGGTCACCACAGCGTCCAGTTTGGAGCAGCAGGCGCAGTAGCCGATCCTCACCACGTCCGCGGCTTCCCCTTCGGGGTTCTCCACCTCCAGGAAATCGTGGAAAAACGTCTCGCAGGCGGCGTAGGCGAAGGCCTGGGCCAGCTGGTTGGTAATGTCCGGGGAGCAGTAAAGCAAAAAGCTCCTGGTCTTGGGTTCCTGGGAAACTATGCCCACGGGCGTGATGATCGGGTCTTTTTCCTTCATCTTTTTGTAAAGCTCCTCGTCCGTGACCACGTAAACTTTGGCGGATCCGTCCGTCCAGCCGGTGCGGGCGTTGTTCATGGCATCCATGCTGCCTACGGAGTTCGCGGCGTGCTTCATCACGTCCTGCAGGAAGAAATACTCCTGGGGCTTGGCCACGTGAGTCAAAGGCTTTTCCGCGTTGGCGCCCTTCACTTTTTTGCCCATGGCCTTGGCTTTTTGGACCTTGATGTAATCCTCGGCCGCCTTCACGTTCATCTTGGCTTTGTTGTGCGCCACTTCCGCCGCCTTAAGGCGTTTTTCGGCGTATTCCAGCGATTCTTCGTCGTATTCCTCCTTCAGCTTCTCGACTTTCTTCGTCGCTTCCTTCAGCTCCTTTTCAGTGCGGACGACGTCTTCTTTGAGCCGCTCGAACTTTTCCGGAGTCAGCTCCTTAAAATTGACGGACGGGCCGCCGAAAGTCTTGGGGTCAGGTCCCGGGGCCGTGTATTTTTGAGGGAAATGCACCTCGAAAGCGCCCTCCGTAATCACGCCCTTCTCCTGGGACGCGTAGGCTTCGTTCCATTTTTCCGCGAAGCCGGCATAAAGCGCAGAAGCGCACAAGAGCATAGTCAAAAGCAAAACAGATACTTTTTTCATTTTCACCTTCCGCTGGCTCTTTTTCTAATGTAGTATTCGTCATCCTCGTCCTGAAGCTCCCTGCGCCATAGAGCCATAGCGTTGGGGGAAGCCTGGGCGGCCTCCGTCATGGGGAAGAAGATGCGCTTGTTCAGTTTGTTGCAGAAATCGTCGTAATCGGCGCCCCAGGTCTCCGCGACCTTCAGGAACTGGAAGCTGGAGCGGAAGCCCGAGTTGCCGCCCGAGGCCTTGGTCAGATAAACCCTGAAAGCCCCGGAGTTGTAATTCATGATTTGTTTGACCACCGCGGCCGCCTGCTTGGTGAAGTAACAGCATTTGACGGGATCCGCGATCTGACGGGGCTGGAAAAGGTCCGTGGGAAGCAAAAGCTTGTCTTCCTTCAGGATTTCCACTTTGGTGATCTTCATGGGATCGACCACAAAATCAAGCCCGGAGGCGGCGGAGCACACGCCGATGCTTATGGCTTCCGCCAGTTCGGCGCCCTTGGTCTTGCTGCTCTTCCTGAGAAAATCGTTGAGCATCA
This sequence comes from bacterium, assembly GCA_017557885.1. Lineage (GTDB taxonomy): Bacteria > Auribacterota > UBA3054 > UBA3054 > UBA3054 > UBA3054. The sequence continues at coordinate 123,619 of JAFYXV010000002.1, forward strand.
AGGCCGCGCCGGCATAGGCTACGGTCTTGCCCAACACCATTCTGATCTCGGGGGAAGCGAAGACCAAGGCGGCGTTGTTGTTCTTGTCAAGGCAAACGTTGCGCGCGGGGTTCACCAGACTTGGCTTCTCCGCCAGTGTCTTGAAGACCTTGGGGGAGGTCACTATGTAAATGTAGTAATGGAGATCCAGCTCTTTAACTTCGTCCTTGGAATACAGGAGGTCTGCCATCGTCATGTACGTTTCATCCAGTTCGTTCATAACGGACGTCAGATAGAATTTTTCCGTATTCTCCTCTTTCATCTGATAGACGGGCTTGGATCCCTTCTGCTTGGAATTTTTCGTCTTGGCTTTCTCCTGGGCCAGAAGATCGGCTTTCAGTTTTTCCAGCTCGGCCTTGGTGTTGTTCTTCATGTCTTCCAGGGCCTTGATCTTTTCGCTGGCGGCCGCCTGCTCCTCGTCGGTGCCGTAGTTCAGGTCGGAGGAGAGCTCCTCGGTTAGCGTTTCTATGGCTTTCTCCTGCTGGTCGTAGGTCTCCTGCAGTTTCAAAAGCTCAGGGGTCTGCTCAACGGGCCCGGACAGGGTGGTCTTGTCCTGGATCTGGCAGGTCTTGGGGAAGCGCACCGTGAAAACATCGTTGGAGATCGCGCCGATACTGTCGCCCTGGAAAGCCTTGGCCCACTGCTTGGCGTCGGCGGCGCCAAGAAAAGACGCCGCGAAGGCAAACTGCAGAATGAGGCAGCAAATAATTCTTTTTTTCATATTTTTCAACTCTCGATACGGAGCTTGGGTGATTACTTTTTGTAATACTTACGGTACGCCTCATCGCCAACTTTCCGGCGGATATCGCGGGTCTTTTTCCTTTCCTCCATGAGCCTTTTTTTCTCGTCCTGCTCCTGATCCTGGGCGCTCAGCTCGCTTTCCCACTTGTCCATGGCGTTGGGATCGTTTTCAGAATCCTCCGTCAGGGGGAAGAAGATCCTCTGGGGAAGTTCCTGACAGAAGCTGTCGTAATCCAATCCCCAGTATTTGCTCACCTCCAGGAACTGGAAGCTGTTGCGGAAGCCGGAATTGCCGCCTTTGGCCTGCTGCAGATACTTGCGCAGGTTGTTCTGCTGTTCGCCCACCATGTATTTCGCGAAAGCGGAACTCTGCTTCAGGAAATAATAGCAGCGCTTGTTGTCCTTCATCCTGGTGGGATTCAGGAGTTCCGTGACCAGAAGCAGTTCCCGGTTTTTCAAATTCCCGAAGCTATAAATCTTGTTGGGATCCACCACCACGTCAAGTTCAGAGGCGTACCCGGCCAGACCGTCGTGGATGAAATTGCAGAGTTCGCCTTCGGGATTGATCTTGGTCAACCCCAGATCCAGCGCCATGGAGGCCACGGCGTAGGCGAAGCTTTCCGCCAGCTTGTTGGTTATCGCCGGGGAGCCGAAAAGCAGTATGGCGCGCTGCTTGGAATCCCAGCAGACGTTGCGGGCCGGCTGGAAGACTCGCTCCGGGGTCTTAAGGGTCTGCCACATCTTGGGTGAGGTCACGAAATAGACCTTGGTCCGGGGCTTGCTCCAATTAAGCTCCGTGCCCAATATGCTGTTGATACTCATGAACGCGTCGTCGGCCTTGCTTGGCAAGTAGGAGATATTATAATATGCCTCGGTCTGCTCCTCGTGGGTGGGCTTCGGCTTGGGAGCCGCTTTCTTTTCAGCGTTCCCTTTCCCCTTGCCTTCCTTGGCCGGCTCCTCTTTCTTTTCATCCTTGGGGTTGAGCTGGTCTTCGACCTCCTTTATGCTCTTCTCGACTTCCTCGAGCATGGTTTTGGCCACCTTCAGGTCTTCCTCCAGAAACTCCTTTTCCGCGGAATTGGCGTCTTCGCCCAGCGCTTTTATCTTCGCCTCGGCGCCCTTGACCATTTCCTGGTAATAATCCCTGGTCTCCTTGAAGCTGTCAAGCTGCTCCTTCAGGGAGTCGGCGTCCGTCGCCGGGGCCTCGTCTTCAAAATCGGCGAAACGGGATTTGCTGGCGGCCTCCGTCTTCTTTTCGCCCGGCACCGTGCAGGTCTTGAAAAAGAGGAAGTCGTAATTGTTGAACTCCATTTTCTGGACTTTGTCTCCGGAAAACGCCTTGGCCCAATCCTGGGGCTTGCCGGCCTGCGTCGGGGCGGCCAGCAGAAGTATTCCGCAAAGGAATGTAAGATTTTTCCAATTCATATGATCATCCCTCGGGGTTGTGGTAATTTCCAATGTTCACTTATATTTTAGCATTTTTGGGGGAAACTTTTCCCAATTGTCAAACAAAACGCAGCCGTGAAAAAGCCCCGGAAGGCAACCGCTCTCCGGGGTTTGAAAATCGCTTTTTATATTCAGCTCTTCTTGGCTTCGGAAGATCTCCGCTTTGTTTTTTTGATCTTTTCCCGCCTCTTTTTCAAAGCCGCGAAGGTCTCTTTGCTCACCACGTGCTCTATTTTGCAGGCGTCCTCCACCGCGATCTCGTAAGGAACTCCCAGCTCCACGAAAACGTCCGTCAGGATCTCGTGCCGCTCATAGATCTCTTCCGCCAGTTCGCGTCCCTTGGGCAGAAGTATTATGTGGTCGAAGCCGTCGATATCGATGAAGCCCTGGTTTCTCAGGCGCTTCAGGGCCACGCTTACGCTGGGTTTGGAAAAGCCCATGGCTCTGCTGACGTCGATGGCATGGACGCCCTCTTCGCTCTTCCTTTGCAAGACCAGGATGGTCTCCAGATACATTTCAGCTGATTCGCCCATTATTTGCGGTCCTGAAGATTGTTGAGCCAATGCTTAAGCGCGGAGTCCATGACGTCGTGGTATTCCTCCGGCAGATGCTTGAAGATGTCGGACAAAAGCTGGTCGTAGCCCGGCCAGACTTCCTCGATGAGATCGAGCCCGGCTTTGGTTATCTTTATGATGTTCTCCCGGCGGCTGGCGGGGTTTACCACCCTTGTCACATAGCCGGCGTGGGCCAGCCCGTCCAGCATCTTCGTAATGTTGCCGGGCGTGACGATAAGATGGCTCGCAAGCTTGACCTGGGAAAGGCCCTTGCCGTGGTTCTGGTTCTTCAGAGCGAACAGAACGTTATACTTGGTGGCGTTCAGTCCGTAGCCGGCCAGGTACTGGTTCACTTCCTTCATCGTGATGTTGTAAACGAGCGCGTAAACATAGGACGTGCTTTCGTATTTGCGCCCTTTCCACTCGTAGATGCCGTACTGCTCAAGATCCACGGGACCTCGTTTTTTCTCAGGTTCCGCGGGAGGCTGCGTCTCCTTACTTTTTCTGGCTGGTTTCTCGCTCATTTTTATTCCTTTTTTTAGTGATCTTTGTCTCTTTTTTTCCGTCAGCTGCTTTCTGCTTTTCACCTCAGAAATCTTTTCGGCTTTCATTATGATCTAAAATGTCCCCTGGGATCTAACTCTATACTGTTCGGTGGTTGGTCCGAAGGGGCGGCCGGCGTCCCTGGCGCCGGTTTTTTCATTACATCTCCTGCAAAAGCTTAAGCTCCTTCGTTATCTCTTCCTTCAGGTTCGCCAGCTTTTCCGCTTCCTCGTTGCCGTAATCCGTCTTCATGCGGATGATCTTCGTGACGAGGTCGGAGGCCGCGATCTTCGTGAAGGGCGTCCCTCCGTCCACGACTTTCAGAGCCTGCTCGTAGAAATACAGTATGACGTCCATCATCATGAGCTGTTTTCTGGGCGAGCAGTAAACGTCGTTGCTGTGGAAAGCGTTCTGCTGCAGGAAAGCCTGCTTTATGATGTCGGCGGTCTCCAGAAGCACGCGCTGCTTGTCCGGCAGGGCGTCCGGGCCAACCAGTTTCACCACCTGCTGGAGCTTGTTCTCCTCCTGCAGGATCTGCATGGCTTTCTCGCGCATGGCGGCGTAGTCGAGCTCCGGAACTTCCTTCTTCCACCAGGACAAAACTTCCGCCACGTATTCGCTGTAGGAGTCGTTCCAGTTGATGGAGGGGAAGTGGCGGGCCGAAGCAAGAGCCTTGTCGAGGGCCCAGAAAGCCCTGATGTAGCGGCGGGTGTTCTGAGTCACGGGCTCCGAGAAGTCGCCGCCCTGGGGGGAAACGGCGCCGATGACGGAAATGGAGCCCTCCCTGGCCTTCTCTCCTTCGCCCTGAACTACTCTGCCGGCTCTCTCATAGAATTCCGCCAGGCGGCTGCCGAGGTAGGCCGGGAAGCCTTCCTCAGCGGGCATTTCCTCAAGGCGTCCGCTGATCTCGCGCAAGGCTTCCGCCCAGCGGGAGGTGGAGTCAGCCATGATGGCCACGTGATATCCCATGTCGCGGTAGTATTCCGCGATGGTGATGCCGGTGTAGATGCTGGCTTCGCGGGCCGTGACTGGCATGTTGGAGGTGTTGGCGATCAAAACGGTTCGTTCGATAAGAGGATACCCGCTCTTGGGGTCCTTGAGTTCCGGGAACTCCTGCAGGACCTGGGTCATCTCGTTGCCGCGCTCGCCGCAGCCGATGTAAACGATAACGTTGGCGTCGCACCACTTGGCCAGCTGGTGCTGGGTGACGGTCTTGCCGGTGCCGAAACCGCCGGGGATGGCGGCGGCGCCGCCCCTTGCGATGGTGAAGAAAAAGTCTATGACGCGCTGCCCGGTGAAAAGCGGGATGTTGGGCTCAAGGCGCCCCGCCACCGGCCTGGGCCGCCTGACAGGCCAGCGCTGGGCCAGACGAAGGACCGCGCCGCTGTCCAATGATCCGATCTCGTCTTTGACCGTGTAGTCTCCTTCGGGGACAAGCTTGACTATTCTGCCGGCTTCGTTGGGAGGCACCATGATCTTGTGAACGATAAGCCTGCTTTCAATGACCGTGCCGATGATGTCGCCGCCCTTGACCTCGTCTCCGACCTTGACGCAGGGAACGAAGCGCCACTTCTTTTCCTCGTTGAGTTTGGGAACGGAAATGCCGCGTGCGATAAAGGTCCCGCTTTTGTCATAGATGCGGTCCAGAGGACGCTGGATGCCGTCGTAAAAGCTGCCCAGGAGCCCCGGGCCCAGTTCCACGGAAAGCGCGCTGCCAAGTCCTTTCACCACGTCCCCGGGCCTGATGTCGGTGGTGTCCTCGTACATCTGGATGGTGCTCAGGTCGCCCTCCTGGCGAATGATCTCGCCGGGAAGGTTCATCTCCCCCACCAGGACCTGTTCGCCCATGCTCAGTTCGGCTGTCTGGGCGGCGGTGACGGCCGGGCCGTTCACGCGATAGACTGTCCCTTCTCTTTTTCCGGTGTTTTCCATTTCAATTATCCTTCAAATCCCTGCATGATAAGATCACGCCATTTTTCCTCGTTGTTCCTGACGATAGATTCTATCGTGCAATCCACGGAGATCCTCTGGTCCAGGTCGCTCAGTATGAAGCCGCCCGCCATCTCGCCTATCGAGAGGACAGGCTTCCTTTCATCCTGCCAGAGGGAGCCAATGAGCTCCTTGTCCTCTTTGGCGCAGGTCAGGACCACCTCTCCCTTGAAGCAGGACGCGGCTTCGGCAAGTTTTTTACCGAGCCACTGCTTGTAAAGCTCCCCGAACTTTCCTGAACGTCCTTCCCTTCTGAAGATTTCCAGCGCCCACTCCAGCGTCTCTTTCACTATACGCTGGCGCTGGGCGAGCTCCTGCTTCTTGTTCTCCCTTTCGCCGGAGACAATGATCCGTTCCCGAACCGCCTGGAGCTCCGAAGCGTTCTCGCTTTTATAGCGCTCGCAAAGGGCTTCGGCGTCCTTTTTTGCGTACTCCACTTCCCTTTGCGCGACCTTCGTGGCCACCCGGACGGCGTTCTCCGCTTCCTTTCTGGCGTTCTCCAATATCTCCGAAAAAATCTTTTCCATATTTTTCCTAGAGTTTTAAGCCCAGCGACTTCTGAACCACCGCCATGATGTCCTCAGCGGCTTTCTCCCCTGTGCTGTCCTCCACGCTCATGATAAGCGGCAGGTGCTTGCGGAAGCGGTAGGCGTCGAATTCGCCTCCCAGCTTGTTCGCTATCCCCTGCGCCACCAGTATGAGGCCCACGTCTTCATCCGTGAGCATCGAGCGGATGGCTTCCTTGGCTTCCTGGGCGGTCTGGACGACCACGCCGTCGATCCCGGCGAAACCGAAGCCGCGCACAGTAATTATGTCACCGACTATTTTGATTTTCACGTTGAGTGCTTATTTGAAGAGGATCATAAAAGCGATGATGGTCCCGTAAAGGCAAATGCCTTCCGCGAGGCCCAGAAAGATCAGGGAACGGCCCATCAGTTCCGGACGTTCGGAGACCGCGCCGAGAGCCGCGGAGCCCACAATGGCCACAGCCATGCCGCCGGCCAGTGATCCGAGTCCGACCGCCGCCGTAGCCGCCCAGAATCTCATAGTGTTGCTTTCCTGCACGGGAGCGGGAGCTGCCACCGCCGTTTCTTCCTCGGCATAAGCGTTCACAGGAATGGCCATGGGCGCGATTAAAACGGCCGCGATGGCAGCCAAAAGCGCGAAACTCTTAGCGAAACGCGTACGGAAATTTGATCTTTTCATGAATAACTCCTTGATTTATTATGTGTGATTAAAATATAAAGCTAAACGTCGTCCACCCTCAGAGGGTCGTACTTCACGCCGGAACCGCCGAAAAACTTCGAGAAGAACTCGTAGTATTCCAGACGGAGGCACTGGATGAAGACAATAAGGCCCTCCAGGAGCATGACAAAAAGGTTCCCCACTATTATGGAGAGGATATAGGAGATCCTGGAAGCGCCGTTGGCGTTCGCGCCGCTCCAGCCGCCGCCCACCCCGGCCAGGATATAGACCACGCTCATCATGACGGCGTGGTTCATGCCGAAGGCTCCCACGCGCATAAACGAGATGGTGTTGGTCATGAGGGAGAGGATTATCTCCACGGGCTTGAAGAGCTGCTCTCCCAAGCCTTCCTCCTCCTCGCCCTCCTCTCTGCTGGCGGCTTCCAAAGCCTCCTTGATGGCTTTGCGTTTGGCCACCAGCCCCCAAATTATGTCGCCCACCAAAACCGCCGCGATAGGCACGATGAGCATTAAAACGGCCCATTTAACGGACAGTTCTCCTTTCCTGACCACCAGGAAATAGAAAAGCCCGATGGCGGTCCAGTAGAAAATGCTGCTCATAAGCCCCCACTGGCCGAAGAGCGCCTCCCGCCAGTTCTTCCTGATGATCGCCTGCCAGACGTTCAAAAGGATGCCCAGAGTCAGGATCAAAGTTCCCGTGAAGATCGCGCTGCCAATGAGCTTGATGGAATCCTCCGCGGGATGCAGCCAAAGGGCGGGTATCAATTCCTCGTTGCCGAAGACCGAGCCGTACATGAAGCCGAAAAACATGGCGGACACGCCCACGCACAAGAAGAGCCTGCCGGTGTCCTTCAGAAGCTTCAGCTTCTTGCTGAAGCCCATGAAGAGGCCAAGAAGAACGAAGATGAAGCCCTGACCAACGTCGCCGAACATCATGCCGAAAAGAATAAGGAAGGTTATGGCCACGAAAAGCGTGGGGTCGATGCCATTGTATTCCGGATACCCGTAAGTGGTCACCAAAGGCTCGAAGGGCTTCAGGAAATCGGGATGGTCGAATTTCGTGGGCACCGCCGAGGCGCCGCTGTCGACCACGCTGCGGGCTTCGCCGCTTTGGTCTTCCGGGCAGGAAATATCGTAGATAAGCCTGCCCTCCAAAAGCGAGGAAAGATCCTCCGCCACCTTTGCGGCTTGCTTTTTGGGCACCCAGCCGCTGATGTAAGTCGTGCTGGCGGTCTTGCCGAAAAGCTTCATAGCCGCCAAAACTCTCAGATTGGCGTCCAGCATGACCCGCCACCTGGCGTAAGCTTTCCTGGCGAATTTCCTGAGCTTCAGCTCCTCGCTCTTAAGAAGAGCCTCCTCCTCCCTGATGCTCCAGAGTTCCAGCTCGATCTCGTCCATGGCTTCTTCCGTTTCCACGGAATATTTTTCCGGTATCTCAACCTCGCTGAAGAAGACGCTCTTCAAAATATTGCGCATGGTCTCCTGATATTCCTTCAGGGCCAGCACGATGACGCTGACCTCTCTCATGCCCAGTTTGCGTATCTCGGAGCAGGCTCCGATGTTCTGCAAGGCTTTCAGAAGATCCGGCACGAAGCGGGCCGGCATGACGCCGGTCACGCATTCGAAATATTTCAGTTTCCTGAGGTCGTCCGCGGAGACGCCCGCCAATTCAAGGCTCTGCAAAGCGTCGGAGACGCGTTTCAGATCGTTTTCCCTTTCCGCAAGGTCGCCGCGCTTCTTTTCCAGCTTTTCGATGTTTTCCAAAAGCTGCGCGACGCCCTCGGTTATTTCTTTCTCCGCCTCCAGAGGAGCGATGTCGCCTTCAAAGGGCTTGAAAGCGATGTCCTCGGTCTCGGAGCCGAGCCAGTCCGCCACTTTCTTCAGCGAACCCTGCGCTTTTTCCAAGGAGGCCTGGGCGCCCAGCAATTCTCCCGGCAGCGCCTCTTTTCCGATGGGATGGAAAAGACTGCGGTCAATAAGATGCATGACCTTCCTGCGCACAAGGAAATTGCAGGCCGTCATCATGTCGGAATCCATGACGACGCACTGCAAAAGGCTCATTTTTTCAGGTCTGAACATTAATTCGCTCCCGTGTCTCTTCCTTTCAAAGTCTGCGGAGTAACCAACACGTCCCTCGCCCCTCGCCCGAAGCGCTTCATCTGCAGGACCGCAATGACGTCCCGGAGCTCCTGGCGCTTGAGAATGAAGCAGGCCAGCAGGGGCAGGAAGGACATGGGCGAAGCGGTCTTCAGAAGTTTCCTGCTTTCCCTGACCATTTCGCTCCTCATGGAACGGATGCACTCGTCAAGACCTCTCAGGTCTCTTCCGCTCCAGCCTTTTTCCCTAGAAAGTGCGGCAAAAAACGCCTCCTCGGTCTCCGCCTCCATCAAACGCGCGAAAAGCTTTTCGTTGAAACTTTCGGAAAGCTCCATCATCAAAAGAGGCAATATGGCCGGCGCTTCCAGTTTGTAATGATATCTGAGCCTCGCCATCTGCATAAGAGTGAGCTGGTCCATATAGCGCTTCAGAAGCCCGTATCCGCCGGACTTCTTCAGCTTTTCGCCCAAAGTGGTGAAATAGCGTTTCTCCAAAAGCGTTTCCAGCCTCAGGATGTCGCCGCTCTCGTCCAGGGCGTTTTTGCCAATTCTGTAATCCTCGCCGTAATATGTGCCCTCCAGGGAGCGGCCGATCCTGCCGCTGGCGAATTCCTCCCACTTTTCCCCTGAGACGATGGAATATTTCCCCAGATCGTAAAACTGCACCGAGAGCCTTCCCTGCCTGTCGCGTCCGCCGAACTCCATCCTTACGGCCTTTTTGAGATTCATAAGGTCGTAGATCCTCACAAGTTCTATGAGGCTCTCCGCCGGAGCGCCGGAAAGAAATCTCAAATGCGACAGCATGTTTTTGATGAGCGTCTGATGCAGGCTGTGCTCGAGGTCGCGCAAAAAGACCGTGGCTCCCGCTTCCCCGGCGCCCTTGGTGCCGGACAAACACTCCCCCAGCGCCGTAGAGGACAAATTGCCCATGGCCGAGAAAAGGCTGTCGGCGCCGTCCAGGCTCCGCCATTCGTTCCCGTTGAGGAGGAGCGATTTGGCGTAGTGGATGCGGCTGTTTACCGCCGCGTAAGCGCACAGCGAGAAGATGCCCATCTCTTAGGCGCCCTCCCCCAGTATGGCTTCGAGAAGTTCCCTGGCGGCTTTTTCCTTGCCGCTCTCGAAAGCGGCTTCCCTTCTGGAAAGTTTCTCCTGCAATTCCCTGGCCGCCTTCTCTTTCAATTCGGTCTCTTCCTTTATGATCTTTTCCTTGGCGGCCGAGAGTTCCTCTTCCTTCCGCTGAGCAGCCTTCTGAAGAATGAGAGCGGCTTCTTCCTTGCCTTTTCTCTTTATCTCCTCAGCCTTCTTCTGGCCTTCCGCCAAAATGGCGGCGGCCTCCTCCTCGGTCTTCATGATATCTCTGATGCTGCTCATTGTTCATTGTCCTCATCTTTTAAAGCCGGAGCGTCCTCGTAATCCTCGTCTGCCGCGGCCTGCGCGTTCTTCCTGCTCCAGCGGCGATACTCGTAAACGGCGTACCAAACCAGCCCGGCAAAGATCAAAAGCCTAAGCAGAATGAAGGTCCAAGCCACGATCTGTTCGTAAACGCCGTTCATAAGACTACTGCTCCTTTTCGATAAGCTTTATCCTCAGGGCGTGCCTCTCGCCGCCGCTGAAGGGCGTGTCGAAGAAAGTTTTAACAATAAACCTGGCGTCCTCCGGGTAGGTGTACTTCGCCCCCAGGACCAGGATGTTGGCGTCGTTGTGCTGCCTCGTCATGAAAGCCTCGTCGCAGGAGCGGCACAAAGCCGCCCTGACGCCGGCATAGCGGTTGGCCACCATGCTCATGCCGATGCCGGTGAAGCATATGAGAACGCCGGCGTCAGCTTCGCCCTTCTGGACTTTTTCAGCCACAGCTTTTCCGTAAACAGGATAATGCACCGACTCAGGCCCGTTGCAGCCGCAGTCAGTGACCTCATGCCCGGCCTCCTGAAGGAACCCTTTTATTAATTCCTTCAGCGCAAAGCCGGCGTGATCGGAACCGATAGCGATACGCATAAGAAAAAAGAAAGATTATTAAATAATTCAATCCTAAATTATTTAATATTCTACCATAATCCAAAATAAATATCCCAACGCCCCTGAAAGGAACCCGGGAGGCGCCGTCGCGCCGAAGGGGAACTATTCCTCTTCCCTTTCGTCTTTAAGCTTTCTGAAAACGCTGGCGAGCAGGGCGCCGGAAATATTGTGCCAGACGGAAAAAAGCGCCCCCGGGACCGCGGCCATGGGCATATAGGAGAAAGCGGAGCTGGCCAGCGAAGAGGCCAGCCCGGAGTTCTGCATGCCAACCTCGATGCAAAGCGTTTTCTTTTTGGAAACGGGAAGCTTGAAAACGCAGCCAAGAATATAGCCGCAAAAACAGCCCAGCAAATTGTGCAGCACGACCACAAGAAAGACGACGGCGCCGCAATTCATGATGCTTTCGGCGTTGCGGGAAATAATGCAGGCCAAAATCAGCATGATGGCCAGGACCGAAACAAGGGGAAGAAAACCCGCGGCCTTGGCGCTGAAATTGGCGAAAAATTTGTTTATGACAAAACCCAAAGCTATAGGAACGATCACCACTTTTATGATGGAGAAAAACATGGAAGCCACGTCAACGCTCACGGAAGCCTTCAAAAGCAGATAAGTGATAAAAGGCGTCAATATCGGCGCCAGGAGCGTGTTGACGCTGGTCATCCCCACCGACAGCGCCACGTCCCCCTTGGCCAAATAAGTTATGACGTTGCTGGCGGTGCCGCCCGGGCAGGTCCCCACCAAGACCACGCCGGTCAGCAAGGCCGTATCCAGCCGGAAAAGTTTTCCCAAAAAGAAAGCCAGAAGCGGCATGATGACGAACTGGGCGGCCGTCCCTAAAAAGATATCCCACGGGCGCTTGAAAACAAGGATGAAAGCCTCCGGCTTCAGGGTAAGCCCCATGCCGAACATCACCGCCATCAGGAGATAATTGATCCAACCGGTCCTGATCCAAAGACCCGAAGCGGGGAAAAACAAGGACACGGCGCCCACCGCCAGGGCGAGAAGGGCCATGTACTTTCCGAGAAAATTACTGACAGATTGCAGGGACATAAAAAGGCAACATTAATGATAAAGCGTTTCCATTCTACCAAAATCCTTCCCGAGCTTCTGAACGTTGCAAGCAAGACCTTTTATGGCAACCCTAGTGCAGAAAAGTGTTAGAAACGACAAAAAGCTTAAGTCGGAAAACTCAATATCGAGTGCAGAAAAAAGCTTAAGCTTTTGAAAAACAATAAAATGGTGGAGGCGGCGGGATTCGAACCCGCGTCCTGACGATCCGCACCAGCTGCTTCTACATGTGTAGTCGGATGATTAGTTTTATCCCTTACCTAGCCAACCGACGGGCATTGGCAGGGAAAGTCCCGCCTAAGATCTCGCCTTTTCCCGACGGGCGGAAAAAAGGCCAGCCTGTAAGCCTCGCTCGCAAGTCCCCTACAGGCGAAGGGGACAGGGAGCGTTGTTGCCTTTAATTAGGCAGCAAGAGCGAAATTGTTGTTCGCAGTTAAATTAGTGCCCGATTGATAACGCGGCCAACGGACCTCCGCGACATGCCACAGAAGGCTTGTGATCCCAGTCGAAACCGGTGCGCCCCCATGTATTTTCTTTTTAAATGGTGTGGAGAGGATAACACAAAAGCGTTTAAAAATCAAGAAAGAAAAGGCAAGGCGGAAGCCGCCTTGCCGGATTTTACCTACTTTTAACTATGATTGGAGTAACTATGATTGATTTTCTTTTTGCTGTTTCTCAAGCTCTTCCCTAAATTCCTTGCATTTCGAGCAGCCGGAGCAGGAGCAGATCTCGCACTTCGGCCCGTGCTTTCCGAAGCCTTTTCTGAAAGCCAGGACGGCCAGGGCAAGGATCACTATAACGACTATGGCGCCTGTCATTTTTTCGCCCTCGCAGGATTGGGTTTGACTATCGACCAGAGCACAAGCATGTCAAGAATGATCGTGATTATGAAGGCCGCTGTGAATGAGTGCGTGTTCATAAATTTGCCGATCTGATAGGCGTTCAAAGCCAAGATATAGCCTACGAACATCTGAAAAGCAACGGCAAACCAGCCCCAGGCTTTGCTTCCCATTTCCTTGAAGGTGTTGACCACCGCCACGATGCAGGGCGGGATGAAAAGGTTGAAGAGCAGGAAGGCGAGCGCCACGGCCTTGTAATTGATTGGATCGAAGCTTTTGAAGAGCTGGGTTATGTTGGCGGCGGCGCTCCCGTCGCCTCCAGCCACCATAGCCAAAGTAGCCGTAGCCTGCTCCTTGGCGATCTCAGCGGAAATGCTGGCCGCCGTTCCCTGCCAGTTGCCAAATCCCAAAGGCTTGGTTATGAATGAGAGCGCTGATCCTATGGAAGCAAGAATGGAATCGTCCAGGTTCTCGACCACCGAGAAGTTCCAGCCGAAGGTCATCATGAGCGTCAGAACGACGCAGCAAGGGAAGATCACCACGCCCGCTTTCACAACATAGCCCTTCACCCTGTTCCAGGTATGGATCAAAACACCCTTGAAAGTCGGGAGATGGTAAGCCGGCAGTTCCATGATGAAGGGCGCGGCTTCCCCGGCGAAGAGGCGGGTCTTTTTAAGCGCGATGCCGCTCAGCACGATGATCGCGATTCCGGTTAAGTCCATAGCAGCCGCTATCCACCAGTATTCCCTGAAGAAGACAGCCGCGAACATGGCTATGATGACGGTCTTGGCGCCGCAGGGAATAAAGGTGGCGAGAAGCACCGTCATTCTCTGATCGCGCACGTTCTCGATAGTTCTGGCCGCCATTACGGCCGGCACCCCGCAGCCTTTGCCCACCAGCATAGGAATAAATGATTTGCCGGAAAGTCCGAACTTCCTGAAGAGCCTGTCCATAATGAAAGCGACTCTGGCCATGTATCCGCAGTCTTCCAGGAAAGCCAGAAACAAAAAGACCAGTGCGATGATGGGCACGAAACCGAGCACTGTGCAAACGCCTCCTATCACGCCGTCATTGATGAGTGCATAAGCAAGCGTTCCCTCCTTTAGGCCTACCATCTCGCAGAAAGAGCCTGCCAGGGCGGCTACGCCGGGAATGAAAACTCCGAAACCTTTGCTGGGATCCGGTTCCTCAACTTCGGAAGAACGTTTGTACATAGAATAATCGCAGACCCACTTAAGCTCACTTTCCGCTTCCTCGTCTTCTTCCGCCGAGATCAGTCCATCCGTTTCGCTGACGTTTCCTTTCCTTATCTCGCCGGTATCTTCATTTTCAAGCCAGGCCTCGGCAGAAACAATCGCAGCCAGTGATTCATCCAAAACGCTGAATTCCTCTTCGCCTTTTTCTTTCAGAGCTTTCTCATAGGCGTCTTCGCCGTACTTTTCATTATAAGCCTCTATATAAGCAGCCTGCCACTTCTCGACGTTGGCGCCGTGCGGCTCGAATTCTCCGCTGGCCTCTTCGTAAGTCTTGCCTTCGTACCAAGGTATTTCAGCGCCGACTTCCCTCGTTTCATAAGCATGCTGCGTGAAGGGAAGGAACCAGCCGTCGCCTAGCAATCCGTCGTTAGCCCAATCCGTCAGTTTCGTGCCGGGGCCGTTGTCCGCCACCGCCACCCAGTACATGGCGGTCAAAGCTAAAGCGAAGACCGGCAGCGCCCATATGCGGTGCGTCACGATCCTGTCGATGCGGTCGCTGAAGCTCTCTTTCTGGCGAGCTTTGACATTGAACGTCACGCACTCGTCTATCAGTTTTTTAATGAACTCATAGCGCTGAGAGGTGATGATAGACTCCGCATCGTCGTCCAGTTCTTTTTCGCAATCTACGATGTGGTCTTCGACGTGCTCTATTATTTCGGGATCGATGTTAAGCTGCGAAATGATCTCTTTGTCCCTTTCGAAGATCTTGATGGCATACCAGCGTATGGCGTTCTTGGGAACGATACCCTGGATGGATTCCTCAATGTGCGCCAGCGCGTGTTCGACGGAACCGCTGAAGACGTGCGGAGCTTCGCGCATCTTGCCTTCCTTGGCGTAGTTGAACATGGCTAAAGCGCACTCTTTGCAGCCTGTGTTTTTCTGGGCGCTGATGCCCATGACCTTGCAGCCGAGGCGGCGTCCCAGTTTCTCCAGGTCGTATTTGTCCCCTCTTTTCTCTACCAGGTCCATCATGTTGACGGCTACCACCATGGGAACGCCCAATTCCGCCAGCTGGGTGGTCAGATAAAGGTTTCTTTCTATATTGGTGCCGTCAACGATATTCAGTATGCCGTCGGGGCTTTCCTTCACCAGATACTGCCTGGAGATGCGCTCTTCCAAAGAATAAGGTGAAAGCGAATAGATGCCGGGCAGATCCTGGATCACGAATTCCTTGTCGCCTTCGTAAAAGCCTTCCTTTTTCTCTACTGTTACGCCCGGCCAGTTGCCCACGTACTGATGGGCTCCGGTCAGGTCGTTGAAAAGCGTTGTCTTGCCGCAGTTGGGGTTGCCGGCCAATGCTATCTTTATGCTCATGTGTATTTCCTTTCTTACTTGTGCACGATTATTCTGGAAGCGACCTTGTCGTCGATCGCCAGACGCGTTCCGTAGAATCCCAGTATCATTTTCCCTCCCTGGCTGAAGATCACTTCGACTTCCACGCCTTCCACCAAACCAAGTTCCTGCAAACGATGGCGGACGTCATCGTTGCCCTGGATCTCCCTTACGCGGCCCTTCTCGCCTTTCTTTAATAATGTTATAGGCATTTATATTGCTCCTTGTTTATTTCGTTTTTATTTCAGTTAGCCAAAACTAACTGCCACCATTATACCACATCCCTTTTGAAAGTCAAGATGGAAAATCACTCAATCTTAAAAACGTGCCGTTGAACCGTTTCTTTGCCAGCTTTCCCAATAGTGAAATAATTGGTAAATACGCCGCTCTCTTCCGGCTTGCCAATTACAGCAGGCATATTTGAATAATTATCTAATCTCAAGCCTTTGGGCAAATCTGATTTAGACTTCACGGCAAATTCATTAGTTTTCCCTAAATTTTTCTTCCATTCCGACTGCTTATAGCTATCCGAAAGAAAGAAGACAAAATTCTTGCCGATTTTAAGCTCATGAAAAATAGTCTCTTCCCTTTCATGATAATACGATGAATAATTACGAAGCCTTGCCCTGTCAACAGCGCTGCCATCCTTAAGCTTTATTCTTTCCCCTACAGAAAACCAGCTCCATTCTGAAAAGATCGGCCAATCTTTCACCACTTCTCTTCTAACGCGCCAAACATACCCTCCCGGAGTAAGCTCTTTCATGTTAAGATCAGAGGCGCTGATAAAATCATTTGACATAACAACTGATGCTGACAGATTGTAAAATGTGTTGCCCACTATCTTGTTAAAAAAGAGCCTGTCGCAAAAATTTGAAACCGAAACCGGCACGTTCAATCCCCTTTCCCAAGAAAATCTCACTTCCGACACGTCTTTAAACTTTTCTCCAACAATTGGAGAATATAATTTAGGATCCTGTACTAACGCGAAAAAAGCAATCTGCTGTAAAAAGTCTTCGTCAACTGACAGCACAACGTAAAAAGGGGCAAGAATAGCGTTCTTTAATTTCTCGCTATCGCAAACATAATAAAACTTGACCTTCTTCCCGGGAGGCAGGTCAAGGGAAATGTCCCCTATTCCGTCGATGTCGCAAGGAAGTTCGCAGCTTATTAAAGGCCTAATAGAATCTATGCTTCCTCTGTCCGCGAAAATCCCTTCCAAAAGCATTTGCACTTTCAAATTGCAATAAACATTAGTCTCGGTCAAATTTTGAGCATAAAAAATATTGGTTGCAACCGCCCCAGTGCTATAATCAACCTCCTGGATCCCCGGGGAAAGATATACCAAATTCGGCACGAAAGGATTGGTCCCCGAATACATTTCTTCCAGGTTCGTAATTCCATCGCCATCCAGATCTCCTTCCGAAGAATCCAAAGCGCTTTCATCTAGATTGACGACCGGTTTTGAAAAAGCGCTGCATTCTTCCGCAGAGTCATCATCGTCTAGTTCATCATAACATTCTTTGAGGCTTGACGCTTCCGAGATCACTCTCTCCTTCCACCATTCAGGCAATCGTCTGACATTCATTGCTTCGGATATTCTTTTTCCTTCAATAGGAGAAAACATCCACGAATCACTATTATCATATTTTTCTTTCTCTTCCCTTTCCGCCCGAGCAGCGATATCAGAAGCTATACGTGGCAAAAGCAGATATCCCGGATAAAGTATTCCGCCGTCAGCGTCAGCCCCTTCATAAACATCCCCCACTCCTAGCAAAAGATCGCTTCCCCCTTCAACAGAACTATCAGAAATACTTATCAAAATCGGAATCGCATACTCATTAGTAACCACACTATTTGATGCATAGCTTCCCCTGCCGGCATTCTCTTCACGAGAGCAAGCAGACAGTAGTATTCCAAAAACAATCGAGCAAATATAACGAAACCTCATATGCGATCTCTTTCAATCAAGGAATTTCCCTTATTTCTCTAGTTCCCATCTTGACAGTATAAGGTTAATTTATATTCCTGTATTAATTCATGTTGTATTTTACCAATTTGCATTTAATAACTTAGTAAAAATCAAATCCTAATCCTTTTTTTATAATAAATATATGCATATTGGTTAGAGTTGTTTCTCCATTTGATACTACAAAATGATTAGTAAAAGTTCCTACAGCCAACCTATCGCCTTCCGATTCCAAATGAAATGGGTAAAAATCATTATCATCATTTTCAATCTCTAAAATACCTAATGGTAATTGTTCAATAAAATAAGCTTTAAACTGTTCTTTTTTGTTATGGCACCGCATTTTATAATTGATAAAACAGTTGTTAAAATAATAGCACCAATCATTAAAAGGTCCAATTTTCACTTTATGCTTGACAACTTTATCCTTTATCCTTAGTGTTGAAGGATCATAAGGAGCAACTTCTTTGCCAATAAACAGGTACTGCCAATCAGAATAAGAAACACTTTGATTTTCTGCGCGTTTGTAAACTCTCCAAAAAAACACCCTTGGCGCGAAATAATCATAAAATTGTGGCCAATTAATAAATGCAGCTCTAAAATCTGATTTTTGCTCTAAAAAATCATATCTTCTGACTCTTCCGTCTTCCTCAATAACATAAGTTTCAATTCCATAAGCTGAGCGTCCGTCATCACTATTCTTTGATTTATCACCACGCCACGTAAACTTCACTTTATCTATATTTGTAAATTTTGATCCATTAGGAGGTGAGGTTATTACTGGCTTATTAGGAGGTTCTGAAAAATATCCGCAAATAATAGGTTCTACAGAACCATAAAACTCTAATATCCTATATGACTCATCACCATACTTGACAAATTCTTTGTTAAGTCCACACCTCGAATTAAAAACTTCTTCAGAAGAGATTTCATTGCCTTTGTAAGCGAAGCAATTAATATGAATTGATAAATAATCAGGTAAATAAGCAGACTGATTTATAAATGCGATTGTTTCTTGGCAACACGGAGCAATGTCGAAATAATAGTACAAATTATTATATTTTAATGAGAACTCTTTTCCGACTAAACATAAATAAGGGTTAAATTTTTCTTTATATGTTCCGTGATCTAAAAATTCCAAAAAAACATGATAAGTGTTTGTTGAGTTGTTTATCACATAAAAATAATTAGTTAAAAATTTATTCCTGTTTACATCAATTCTTAGGGCTGAAGGTCTTACAGCTATCTCGTTATAAACAAGTGGATTGGAACCACATTCTGCCTCCATAGCATTGTTAAAACCATCACCGTCACAATCAGCTTGGGGATCAGCTATGTTTTTTACCGCTTTTTCACTTAAATTGGTTAACGAATACAACTTCTTAAAATGTACCCTGTAAAGAAGTGTATTAGTAAGAGTTAATCCAGTATCGTTTAAAGCAGCATTAAATTCTCTCTTTTTTTCATTTATCCATTCATCGGGCATTCTTTTCAATTTAGAATATGATTCGCACATTAATAATTTTTTTTCTCGACTTGATATTTCGCCCATATCATGACTACTTGTTTTTGGTAATTTTTCTTTTACATAGTCCGGCATTAAAGCATATTTAGCGTAAACTATCCCATTCCTCCCTTTCCTAGCTTCATATAGATCCCCCTTGCTTAGCTCTATTTCTAGTGGCTTGTAGCTTTTTGTCCCAGGAGCATAATACGGAACAGTAATCTTAACAGGAAAATCCTCATGATTAATATAATTGGTATAAATAATATCCCCATATGAGCAAAAGGTCAATGTATAAATAAATAAGAATAGCGCTTTAATTGTTTTCATGGTAATATCCTAATTAGTATTTGGTTCAATTTTACCAGCTCCAATTTTAATCATAGATTGAATTGGAGAGTAAACTTCAATGGTAATTGTTTGTCCCTTCATTATCATATTTTGTATATAAGATCTGTCGGCAGAGTATTGTTGGCAATAAACATCGTCGCATAGATGGGGTAATAAGAGATCGTGTTTAATTCCACAATCGGGGAAGCACAAAACACGCACGCTCCTTTTAGGTTATATTCATCGACGTTAAGCATGTTGTTCAAAGCTTGATGTCTTCTGTAATCTTTTCCAGATTTAACTTCTATGGGAGAAACGCCTTTGGCTCTCTCAATCAAAAAATCCACTTCACCGTGTTTTTTTGAGTTGAAATAGTATATTTTGCTGTTTCCGTGAGCGCGTAATTCCTGAGCAACGTAATTTTCATAAATTGCGCCGAAGTTAATTTCAATATTCCCGGAAAGAATCTCTAATTGTATGCCAGCGGCGTATTGGCTGGCTAATAATCCAACGTCGTTCATAAAGAGTTTAAATAGGTTGGCTTTTTTGGCAAGCTCCAACGGAGGTTTTGGAGCATCGACATTATAGACTGGAATCGCAATTCCCGCTTTTTCCAACCAAAGAAAATTATCTTCCAACCTATTAAATTTTTCGTATTTTTTAAGATCAGAGGCATAGAATCGTTTGTTTTCGCGATTCAATTCAGAAGGAATCAGTTCCAATGTGCGAACTATTTTCATTTTATTTTCTTCATCATATTTTGAGGCATCTTTCTTATACTCAATTACAATTGCCTTTTGTATTTGCAAAACGTGGCTTATGTTGTTTGAATCAACATATGTTTGCACGGCTGCCGGCATTCCGCCGACAACCAGATATAATTTGAATAGTTTCATGAGAGTGTCGTGAAGCACGGAGGGAATCTCTCCGCCTTCATGACATTTCTTTTTAACAAGATCAAGCGCATCAGCGGGGAAACCATTGGCGGAAATAAACTCTTCAAAGTCGAGAGGGAACATCTCAATTTCCCGCAGATAGCCTACGGGAGCAGAGCGCAGATCATTAAGTTCAATTCCAAGAAGAGAACCGCTTAAGACGTATTTGAAACGGCCGTCATCAACTAAAAATTTAATAAAGGTAACTACTTCCTTGCATTTCTGGACCTCATCAAAAAATATAAGCGTTTCTCCGGGAACAAGAGATTTATCCGTAATAGCTGAAAGAAGGACGAAAAAGTCTTTTTCGCTAGTTGTGTCAGAAAAAAGATTCTTGGCCTTGGGATTTTTTATGAAATTGATCTCAATTATGTTTTTGAAATAGCGTTTGGCTGTTTCTCGAATAATGAAAGTTTTTCCGACCTGTCTCGCCCCGGATATAAGCAAGGCATATCGGTCATCGCATTTGAAAAATGCTTCTAATTCATGTTCTATTTTACGTAACAGCATGATACCTCCATGTTTCTGAGGTATTATAGCAAAAAGTCTGCCACTTTTTCAAGTCTGTATCGGTATAAAATGCCACTTTTTCTTATGCAAAACGGAAAAAATGCCACTTTTTCTTATTAAAAAGAAAGTCAAGGGGGTGGGATAATAAAAAAGCGGGATCGTATGATCCCGCTTTTTTTGTTGGTTTTTGGGGGCTTTAGTCCCAGAAATTGCTGGGCTTGCCTTCCTTCGTTATGACGGGAGAGGACTGGTTGCCGTACTTATCCCAGAACTTCATCTCGAACTTTTCTTCGGTCTGCATGGCGGCGCGCATTTGCTTTAAGGAAAGCGTGGCGTCTTTCACGCTGCCGTCCAGGGGATACATGTGGCAGTTCGGGGTGTCGAGGACTTTGTATTTGAGGCCCCAGTAGGAAACGAGGACAAGGCCGTCGTCGTCATGGATGCGGATGGTGTCGCCGTCTTCGTCAAGTTCGTAGGTGGGAGGCGTTCTGGGAACGGAACCCTTGATCTCGTTGAAAAAGGGCACGGAGGAAAGGATGTGGCACTCGATGCGGCTCCAAATTGGCTCGTCGCGTTCGTCGAAGAAGGTGACCTCGGGCGTTCTCTTGGTGGGGTTCTCCCAGGAGGTGAAGCAGCGGTTCATGATGTCGTAGGAACGGGCCATGACGCTGTTGTATTTGTCGCCCTCGATGTGCGGGAGTCCGAAGCCGTGGCCGCCTTCGTGCATATAAGCGCCGAGCGTAGTGGCGGCGTGGCCGTACTGGACGTCTCTCCAGCAGGAGTCGTTAAGCGTGGTGGTGATGGGAGTGTTGTTGGTGAAGCACTGCACGACTTCGTCAAGGCTGGCGGGCCAGGAGTAAAGGCCGGTGGCGCCGAACTGACCGAGCAGCGGGCCTCCCAGGGCGGTGTTGCCGCTGACTTTGCCGTCCACGAAAGAGGCGGTGTTCGGGATGCCGAAGACGCGGCGGAATTCGCCGCCTTTCCTGTCTTCGCCTAAGATCTCGCAGAAGTTCTGATAGAGCTTGCCTTCGTCGAAGCTGCCGTCAGCTCTTTTCCAGGAGCAGACTTCCGCTTTGGTGTACTGGCTGGTGATGACGTTGATGATGATCTCGCCCTTCTCGTCGCAGTTGAAAGCAAAGCACCTTCTCGGGTAGCCCAGGCGGTACATACTGTCGCCGGTGAAGGACTGCATGAGTTTCAGGCCGGTGGCGAATTTCTTTCTCCAGAGCTCACTGTCTTTGTACTGCGGATCGTTTTCTTTGTCGAGGTTGGAGATGTAGATGTGGTCTCCGTTCTTATCCACCATGTAGTAAACGTAGCAGAGATAATCGGTGTTGGGGCGTTCGTAGATGAGGCGGATCTGGTTGGATTCCGTGCGCTCTTTCGTTTTGACCGTGACGGTCAGGGTGTTGGTGCCGTAAACGAGTTCCGGCCAAACTTTGTAGCGCCTGGAAAGGCCGGTGCCCTTAATGGTGCGGCCGGTGGTCTCGTTCTTAACGAAAACTTCCGGAACATCGTTGAAGTTATTGTAATCCTTCCTTGGGCAGGTGTAGGTTCCCCTGATCAGGGGAACGGGATAAGTGATGCGTTCGTAATCCTTGAAGTTGCCGATGGTCAGGCCCTGCTGGTCGGTATCCGCATTGACCAAAAGAGCCGCGGAAAAAAGGGAAACGAAGGAAATTAGGAAGATCTTTTTCATATATTACTCTTGGGGTTGTTCTTCTTTAGTGGAATCCGGTTTTTTGACCGCTATGATATTGAAGCTCTCGCTCTCCAGTCTCTTGTCGATGAGATGGAGCTTGTGATACTGTTCCTGATCCAGCACGGCGGGCTTGAGGGAGTAGGTGTACTCTATGGTCCAGGTGCTGCTGCCTTCCTCGTGCTCCGTATGGCAGACGAAGTAGCCCATGGAATCCGAGAAGTCATAATTGCCCTCGGGCATGAAGACCGCTTCCGTGTATTCCTTGGGGAAGGTTATCCTGATGACAGTCTTGTTGTCGGATCTGGTGGAACTGTAATAAGTGTAGATCCTGTTGGGCTTGTTCATGCCCAGGCTGAAATGATAGAAAGGCTTCAGATAGATGGTCTCGCCGTCCCGCTGGACGTAATTGTCCGCCTTGACTTTGATGGTGGTGAAGCCGGGGTAGCCGTTGGTCATGCGCTTGAAGCCTTCAATGATCTGCGCTCCCCTGGCGATGCCGTCGGCGACCGCAAGCTCTTCCCTGCGCAGCTGCTCGGGCAGAGTCTCGCAAACGTCTCTGACCAGCGAGCCGTAAGCCGTGCCGCCGAAGTTGGACTTCCTGGAGATAAGGGCGGTCAGATCGTCGTTGACGGTGATGTCGAAGACAGTGTCGCGATTGTAGTCGAACTCCGAAGGGATGTCCCTTATGGAGATGCTGCCGGTGGAAACGTCCAACACGGCCGCGTGGTCGGGGCCCTGGGTCTCCAGCATGTCGTACTGGCTGCCGCAGTTCAAATAGATCGTCTGCCCGTTGAGGCTGATCTCAACGAGAGCGTCGTTGAAGACGCCGCGGCAGGGAATGTTGAAGAGCTGGTTGGCGGTGTATTCCAAAATGTCCTGGCCGGAACCGAGAAGCAGGTTCGGGGAAACGCCCAGGTTTTTGAGCATGGCCATGTACAGCACGGCGGTGTCAAAATCGTTGGCATAGCCGTCCTTCAGGACAGTGTCGGCGTCGGAAATGGCGCTCAGAGGCAGGCTCTCGAAGGAGGGGCCGTTGCCCCTGATGTTGATCTCGATGAAATCCCTGATGGCCATGACCTTCTGGCGCAGAGTTTCTTTGTCCTTGATGAGCTCGGCCACTTTCTCCTCCACCGCCTTCTGGTCGGTGGTGGCTCTTTCCACTTCCTTTTTCAGTTTGTCAGTGTAGCCTTTCCAGACGTTGCCGCTAAGCTTCTCGTCTTTTCCGAGGCAGATGTAGGAAAGCATGGGGGAACGGAAAGCGAAAGGCACCAGGTAGCTTTCTTTCTTCACGATGTTGGTCTGGTCGAAAAGCTCGACTTCGTATTTGACCTTGCCGCCTTCCTGATTGTAGATGGAGAAGCCTTTGACGTCGGTCTTGGCGTTCAGGAAGTAAATGATGTTGTTGCTCAGACTGTGCACGCGCTTCTCTTCCGGAACGATGACGGCGAAGCGGCGGTAAAGCGTCGGCTCGGAGGGGTCCTGGTACATGATGCCGGAAAGGAGAGGCAGCTCCTTGGTCACGGTCTCCACCTCATAGTGGACCGTGCTGCCGATCTCGGTGCCGGGCAGCGTCACCACCACGTGCTTGATGTCCGGATAGCGGGGCGCGGAGGCTTTCCAGTCGGAGTCCATGACGTTAATTTCGGAATCCACCACTTTTCTCACGGTGCCGTCCTCCAACTCCACGTACATGTTGGTGAGGGAGATCGTGGAGTTCTGGTCGCAATAGTAGAAGTGCAGTTCGGAATTGGCCTTCTTGCCGGCGTAATCCAGGATCTTCTTCGTGACCTTGCTGGTGGTCTTTACGGTGGAGTCGTCCAGGACTTCATAGGTGTAGTCGTCGCTTATGATGACCACATGGTGGTCTTTGTAGGGATTGCTGTCCCCTTTTGCAAACACGCGCTTGTAAGCGAAATTCTGGCTCTCCTTCTTGTAATCTTTCAGAGTCTGGTAACTTTCCGCCGGGATCTCGTTCTTTCTCAATTCCTGCCTGCGGTGAGAGTAGAAGATTCCGTTGGTGATGGCCAGGGTCTGTTTGTAATAGATCTCCGGGGTGTCGAAGACGGGGAATTCGGGCAGGGAGAAATCCTTCAGATCCAGAGCGGACATATCCAGCTCGCAATAGCAGTCAGCGCCGCAGGGCGGCACGAGCTTCATGGGGAAGCGGCGTTTGTCGAGGCTGGTGTTCATGCGGGAGAGGATGATGGGGCAGACGGTGGAGTAAGCCGCCATGGAATACAAGCTGTCCATGACGTAGGAGCCGTTGTTGTCCATGAGAAGGCCCGTGGCTTTGAAGCGCGCGCTCAGGCTGAAGGGCTCGCTCATGTCGTGGAGATCCTTGGGCGTGATCTCATAGTCGAAGAGTTCCGAAGCTCCGAAGATTGCTCCCAAAAGGTTCTCGACCATGCGCTTCTTGTCCTCGTCCTTGGCCCTCAGGTAACTGCCGCGGACGTTGGTGTCGTTGACGCCGTAATAAGTGGCTTTCAGCTCCGCCAGAAGGTTGCCCTCCTTGTCGAATCTGCCCTTCAAAATTTCCGTGGCCATGTTGTCCTCCACCGGCTCCTGGGGCATGGTCATCAAAGTCTCGCCCTCAGGCCTGCAGATGAGGTAGCTGGTGTCCGCCTCGTAGGGAGGAATGAAGTTTTTCTCGGTCTCGGGCGTGGGGTCCATGATGATGTACTCGCCCTTTTCGTCCACCACGGCGTTGATGGCGTGGTTGAACCAGGGGTTGGGAGAATCCTGGTCCTTCTTGGGGCCGACCAGGATCAAAACGGGATAGGCTTCCAGGCCCGCCATGCGGTGCATGGCGCAAAGCAGCGCGGCCTTGTCGCGGCAGACGCCGTAGCGGTTCTCAAAGGTTATCTTGACGTCGTGTGGCTCGTAGCCGGGAGCCACGGTCTCGGTGGTGAGGCCGCTGTAGCGGACCTTCTTGGCGACCCATCGGAAAATGGCCTCGGCCTTGTCCTTGATATTTGTCTTGCCCTCGATGAGTTCCTTGACTTTCTCTTCCATTTCCGGAGTGGTGACGGCCATCCTGGGCTCGCACAGGTCGATGTACCACTTGGAGATCTCCTCCCAGTTCGGGATGGTGCCGAAATAGTAGCGCTGGCAGGCTACGTAGAAGGGGGCCATGCTGGGTTCCGGGAAGATCTGGGGAACGTTCTTTACTTCCCAGCTGTAGTGGATGAGATCGCCGACCTCTTCCTTATTCTCGGTTATGGTGCCTTCTATCTCGAAGCGTTTCGTGATGTAGCTCAGAGGCTTTTCCTTGGGAGCGTAAACTTCCACGGTCTCCCTCATCAAGGGCGACATGAATTCGCCCACGAAACCGCCGGACCAGGTGTCGCGCATCCTGGCTTTCCTGCAGATCTCGATGCTCTCCACGCGGTAGATGTCCCCCACTTCCAATCCCGGCAGGTTGATCTTCACGATCTTGGAGGCCGGGTCGTAGATGTTGGAGCTCATCTGGCTGGTGTCGATCATGGTCTCGGAGGTGTTCACGTCTATCTCTATCTCCATGCCATTGGGCTTCAATATGGACACTCTGGTGAAGTAAGAGGTCCCGTAGGCCGCGTTGTAGCTGATGGAATAGACCAGGGAGTCCCTTTTGCCCGGCTCGGTCAAAACCTTGGAGATCTCCTCGGAAACGGCGACGTAAGCGCCGTTCGTCAGATACTGAGCGCCTTCGTGCAGGAACATGATGACCGTGTCCGCGTCGGGATAAATGCTCAAATCGCAGGGTGTCTTGAGAACGTCCTCGTTGGATGGCCTGTCATAGTTGAAGATGGGACTCTCGGTCTCCCAAGAGGCGTAGGCTGCCGCTGATGCGAGAAGCAGGATCGTGAACGTAAGGATTCGCATATTCGCTCCTGAAAATGGAAGTTGTTATTTATTCTTTGTTTTTATTCGCTTTGGGTGAAAAATATGCCTTGAAAAGCTCCCGCCATTCGTCCTGCCTGAGGATCAGCGCGAAGAGCGAATAGACGAAAAGTCCAATCGTCATCGGGATGACGACCATTAAAAGCTTGGCCGAGAAGGCTTCGCCGGAAGGAAGGTGCGATCTCAGGAAACTGAGGGCGCAGATTATGGCCAGCGACATCAGGACGCTGTTCAAAAGCGTTTTCAAAAAGCTGAAGCTTACGCCCATGAGGCCGAGAGGCCCGCACTTTCTCCTAAGGAAAAACAAAAGCAGGCTGATGTTGATGTAAGTGCTTATGGCGGTGGCCAGCGCCAGGCCGCGCTCCTCCATCAGATGCATCAGAATTAGGTTCAAGGTCAAATTGAGGACCATCATGGCCAGGCCTATGACAACGGGAGTCTTCGTATCCTTTGCGGCGTAAAAGGCCGGCACCAGGATCTTGACTATGGCGAAGCCGGGAAGGCCGAGCGTGTAATAGAAGAGCGCCTTGGCGGTGTAGGAAGTGCTTTCCGCCGTGAATTCGCCGTGCTCCAAAAGCAAGCGGATGATGGGCTCGCCCAGGATCATCAGCCCGCACATGGCGGGGATCATCACAAAGCTTGAGTGCCTCAAAGAAAAGCCTAAGGCGTCCTTGAAACGGTCCTTGTCGCCGCTGGCATGGGCGAAACTCAGGACGGGCAGCGCCGCCACGGCCAAAGCCACGCCGAAGATGCCCAGCGGGAATTCCACCAATCTGTCGGCGTTGTAAAGGACCGCGGCGCCCCGCTCGTTGACGGAGTTGGCGAGGTAGCGGTCCACCATGATGTTTATCTGCGCCACGCCCGTGCCCAGAACCGCCGGCATCATGACCGTCACGATCTTTTTTACGAAGGGATGGTCCGTGGGGATCGAAAAGGAGAAGCGGTATCCCCTTTTCCAAAGTTCCGGGATCTGCAGGGCCAACTGCGCCAGGCCGCCCAAAAGAACGCCCAGGGCGGCGTAGAAGATATGCGCCTGGGAGCCGTTCTGGCAGAAGAAGGCGCCGATCCAGACCGTCGTGATTATGCAGATGTTCAAAAAGACCGGGGCCAGAGCCGGCATGCTGAAATGCCCAAGGGTGTTGAGCATCGCGCCGCACAAGGCCGTCAGGCAGATGAATATGCAGTACGGCATCATGACGGCGATCAAAAGCGCCGTCAAGCGCCACTTCGGCGAAAAATCAAGGAAAGGCACGGCCGCCAGGGCAACGGCCGCCACCACGATGGTGATGGAAGTGAGGATGACCGCCAGCCAGGAAAGCGTCATGGAAGCGCACTTGTAAGCCTCCTCTTTGCCCTTTTCCTGCATGACCTGGGCGAACTGCGGAACGAAGACGGAAGCGAGGGCTCCCTCGCCGAAAAGCCTCCTCAAAAGGTTTGGCAGCGTGAAGGCCGTGACGAAAGCGGAGCAGCAGAAGCCGGTGCCGAAATAATTCGCCATCAGCATGTCCCTCACGAGGCCGAAAATGCGGCTAAGCGTCGTGAAGAAACTGTTCACGCCGGCCGCCCTGGTCATTTTCCGCTGGCTGTCGCTTCCTTCCATAATCTTATTCAAACCACTTCAATTCCGATCTCAAACCCACCACGTCGCCCACGATCAAGACCGCCGGCATGGGGATCTCTCTCGCCTGCTTGTCCTGCTCAGTCATAGCCCGCAACTCTCTTAAAGTGCTGGCGATGGTGCTCTGGTTCTTGCGGGTGCCGGCGCTGACGATGGCCGCCGGCGTCCTGGGATCGCGCCCATGCTCCAGAAGCTTTTCTATTACCATGGCAAGGGACTCTTCGTTGATGAAGAAGACCAGCGTCTGCATGCCAAGGGCCACCCTGGGCCAGTCCACGTCGGTGTAGCGCCTGTTCAGGTTAGAGTGGCCGATGGCGAAAGCCAAGGTCGAGGCGTATCCCCTGTAAGTAAGGGGAATGCCGGCATAGATGGCCGCCGCCGAAGCGGAGGTTATGCCGGGCACCAGTTCGAACTTGCAGCCGGCCTCCACGGCCTTCCTGGCCACTTCCGCGCCGGTGCCGAAAATGAACGGGTCACCCTCCAGGAGCACGGCCACCTTCTTGCCGCTCTTCACGGCCTCTATCACGGCCTTCACGGCCTCGGCGGAAATCGTCTCGCCGTCGCTTTCATTTGACAAAGACACAAGCTTGGCCTTCTTCGCGTAAGCCAAAAGCTCCTCGGCCATCGGCTCGTCATGATATACGACGTCGCACTCCTCCAGAAGACGGGCGGCCTTGATGGTCAGAAGCTCGGGGTCGCCAGGTCCGGCGCCTATGATGTAAAGTTTTCCTTCAGCCATAACAAAATTCTCAATTTATGTGCAGAGCACGTCGGCCACTTCTAGGAAGTTCTTCTTGAAAGGCTTCTTTTTCCCTATGATCTCTTCGATGGGCGTTATTGCGACCTTGTCATCCCTGACGCCCAGGAAAATATTCTTCTTGCCTTCGCAGAGCGCTTCCACGGCGCGATAGCCTAAAACGGAAGCGAGGATCCTGTCGAAGGCGCAGGGTGAGCCGCCTCTCTGAATATGCCCCAGGACGCAGACTCTGCCTTCCACGCCGGAAAGCTCCCTGACTTTCTTTTCGATGCTGATGGCGTCGCCGGCCTCGTCGCCCTCCGCCACTATGACGATGAAACTCTTGTGCGCCCTGGCAAAAGACTTCTTGATCTTCTCAGCCAAAGCCGGCAGATTCGTCGGTGTCTCAGGGATCAAAACGGAGTCGGCGCCGGTGGCCACTGCAGCGGCCACCGCCAGCGCGCCAGAATGACGCCCCATGGTCTCCACGAAAAAGAGCCTGTGGTGCGATCTGGCGGTGTCCCTGATTTTGTCAACGGCCTCGACTATGGTGTTGAGAGCCGTATGGAAACCGATGGTGTAGTCCGTCCCGTACATGTCGTTGTCGATGGTGCAGGGAAGTCCCGCGAAATGGATACCCTGCTCCTGGCACAGAGCGCTGCCTCCCCTGAAGGAGCCGTCGCCGCCCATGATGATAAGCGCTTCTATTCCGCGCTTCCTGACATTCTCAGCCGCTTTTGTTCTGCCCTCGACGGTCATGAATTCCATGCTCCTGGCCGTTCCCAGGACCGTTCCGCCTATGGAGGAAAGTCCGGAGGCGTAAGTACCCTCAAGTTTCACGAAGCGGTCCTCTATGAGGCCCTGGAGGCCGTCCTTGACTCCGTAGATCTCAAGTCCCCTGGCCAGGGCCGTCCTGATGGCCGCCCTGATGCAGGGATTCATGCCGGGGCAGTCGCCGCCGGAAGTCAGAATAGCGATCTTTTTGACTGCGTTTTCCATAGATCACACCCAGTTTTCCATTACGGAATTAACGGCGATCTTGATGACCGCCTTCTGAATTGGCAGACTCTCGCCCTCAAAGACCCACATCTGGGAAGCGTGGGCCTCGTAAGGCGGAATAACGGCGATATGCCCGGGATCGAGTATCCCGGACTGGCAGGCCACGGCCCCTGCCTTAAAAAAGCCCAGGTCCTTCGCCTCGTCGTAAGGCGTATCCTCTACAAGTTCAGAGGGCAGATAGCAGCGCACGAGCTCCATATTCTGCAAAACCGTCTGCACGTCGATGAAGCGATGGTGCACTTCCGGCCTCAGAAGCACCGGATCCTTAGAGGAATACTCCTCCTTGTTGACGTACATGACGCCCGGGATGATATCCGTCCTGCCCAAAGGAAGAGTAGGGAGAAGTTCCAGAACTTCCCCCGCCTTTTTCCAGACAGACTTATCGCCCGGAAGATCGCCCAATACCGAATAATTGCCGAAATACATAATTTTTTCTAATTTTAAGTGAGTAATAGTTTATTATAGCAAAAAAACGACCAACCCCAACACGGCCCCACTTGACTTTCAGGCACGGTTGTAGTACACTTTTCGCTACTTAATTGAAGTAAAGCGCCATTAGCTCAGCTGGTAGAGCAATTGACTCTTAATCAATGGGTCCTAGGTTCGAATCCTAGATGGCGCACCAATAATAAAAAAAGCCGCGGGTGACCGCGGCTTTTCCTTTTTTCAGGCGAAAAACTCTTACTTGAAGAGCGGCGTGGGATACTTCCCGGCGTCCACCAGGGCCTGAATGTTTCTTTGAACGATGGGCTTGTCCTCGGGATAAGTGACGCCGAACCAGTTTCCGCTGGTGGCCAGGCACTTCAGATGCCCCTTGCCGGCGCCGATCAGGTCGTTCACGGAAGTCGGGATGAGGTATTCGCTCTTCATAGCCGTGCCTTCCTTTTCCAGGAACGTCACGAAGCCTTCTTCCAAAAGCTTGAAGATCCCCGGCGTAAAGCCGAAGAAGTTCATGCTGGTGAGATCCATTAGTCCCAGTTCGCGCCATTCCTCGGCCTTGTTGCAGCCCTTGGCGTGGTCGCCGTCCTTCTGGATCTTGAACATTTCCTCAATGCGAGTGAGATACCCTTCTTCATCCGTGCGGCAGATAGCTCTCGTCACGCCGCCGTATTCGCTTAAAACGTTGCAGAGCTTGTAGCCGGACATGCACCATTCGTTGGTCGCGGGATCGACCTTGGAAAGATACTCGCCCACGATCTCATAGGATTCCGCGCCGTAGAAGTCGTCGGCGTTCACCATGGCGAACGGCTCTTTGATGACGTTCCTGGCGGAAAGGATGGCGTGGCTGGTACCCCAGGGTTTCTCGCGGCCTTCGGGAACCGTGAAGCCCGCCGGGATGTCGTTGAGATCCTGGAAAGCGTATTCCACCGGAAGCATATGGGCATACTTGTTGCCGACTTTGACTCTGAATTCTTCCTCGAAGTCATGCCTGATGACAAAAACGATCTTGCCGAAATTGGCTCTGACGGCGTCGAAGATGGAATAGTCCATGATGACTTCCCCGGAGGGACCCATGGAGTCGATCTGCTTAAGACCGCCGTAACGGCTGCCCATGCCGGCCGCCAGGATAAGAAGAGTAGGTTTCATTATTTCTCCTTTGAAATTAAAAAATATAACTGACCTTCTTAAATTCTAGTCTTTTCGCCCCTAAGGAGCAAGTGCCGAACATATTGCGCCTAAAACCCCCTTCTGCTATAATTACGGCATCAATTAACCAAAAAGAAAGAAAACTTATGTACGAAGCCAGCGATCTAAAAAAAGGCATCAAAATCGAACTCGAAGGCGAACCCTACATCATCACCGACTTCGAATTCTCTAAGCCCGGCAAAGGCCAGGCCATCTACCGCGTCCGCATGAAAAATTTGCTGACCGGCTACTCTATCGACAAATCCTATCGTTCCAACGATAAGTTCCAGCCCGCCAACGTCAGCAACCTGAAGCTGCAGTACTCCTACTTTGACGGCACGAACTACGTCTTCATGGATCCCGAAACTTTCGAGAACTACGCCGTGAACGCCGAATTGATGGAAGACAAGAAGGACTACCTCATGGAGAACATGGAAGTGGACGGCACCCTCTACAACGAGATGGTGATCGACGTCACTCTCCCCTCCTTCGTCGAGATGAAAGTCACCCGCTCCGATCCGGGCGTCAAGGGCGACACCGCCACCAACGCCACGAAGCCCGCCACCATGGAGACTGGCCTTGAGATCAAGGTCCCCCTCTTCGTCAACGAAGGCGACGTCATCCGTATCGACACCCGTACCGGCGAGTATCTCGCCCGCGTCTCCACGAAGTAAGGATGACCAACAAATTCCAAAATTTAACGCGCCGCGCCGAGATCATTCGGGCGGCGCGTTCTTTTTTCCATCTGGAAGGCTTTTTGGAAGTCGAGACGCCCATTCTTACCTCCGAGCCTCTCCCCGAAGCCAACATCGAGGCCATAAAGACTGAAAAAGGCTTCCTCATCACGAGCCCGGAAGTCTATATGAAGCCTCTCCTGGCCCAGGGCTCACCCAACATTTTCCAGATCACCAAGTGCTTCCGCAAGAACGAACACGGCTCCCGCCACCGGGAGGAGTTCACCATGCTGGAGTGGTACCGCGCCGACTCCGATTACGCGAAACTCAAAGAAGACACGGTAAAACTTATCCGTTTCATCGCGGAAGTCCTGAACACCCAGGCGATCGAGTGCGGGGATCGCGAAATAGATCTATTCTCAATGTGGGAAGACGTTACGATCGCCGAAGCCTATCAAAAATACGCCGGCCACCCCGCTCCGGAGGACGACTTCCAGTTCGACGAGGAGATGACAAGACTAGTGGAACCCAACCTCGGCTGGAACAAGCCGACTTTCCTTTCCGACTATCCCGTCAAATACTGCCCCATGTCCGCCGCCTGCCAAAGCAACCAATCCAATGGCCAGCGCTTTGAGCTTTACATCGCGGGGCTTGAACTCGCCAACGGCTGCACGGAACTGTCCGACTGGGAAAAGCAGCGCCAAAACATCGAAAACGAGCAGCAAAGAAGGGCGCAAAACGGGATGCAGCCCTATCCCTTCCCAAATAAATTCCTGGAAGCCATGAAGACCTTCCCGCCCGCCGCCGGAGCCGCCCTCGGCATAGACCGCCTCGTCATGCTCTTCACCGGATCAGACGACATCCAGGACGTCCTGGCATTCTAAACAAACATCACACCACTTCTGTGATCGGCTTTATCTTAGCAATTTCTGCTGAAATTTTACGCCTTGCTACCCTGAGTTCATATTCTTCCTGATATCTCAGAAAAAAACCCTGGGAAAGGCCGAAATACTTAGTCAATCTGAGATCAGTATCAGCCGTTACTCTTCTTTGATTGTTCACTATCTGATGGATCCGGTTAGGAGGAACGAATATCGCCTTTGCCAAAGCGTTCTGCGTCAGGTCCAGCGGTTCCAGGAATTCCTCCTTCAGCATTTCTCCGACAGTCGTAAGTTTTATGTATCTGCTCATTCTTTCATCTCCTCATTTTATTCTTCTAATATTATATAGTACGTACTACGTAAAATCAAGATGACGCAAAAAAACTCAGTCATAATCTTTCACTATTAAAAGCAAACTTATACACTGAAATAGATAGAACTGAAGTAACCAAAACCAAAAAGCCTACACCGCCCTAGAACATCCAGGACGTCCTGGCATTTTAATTTTTATCTGCGTCGCGTTTCTGCTCTATCGCTCTTAGCATATAATAAGCTTTCTTCACTCTTAATATTCCTTCGTCGTAATCCCGCCATTTTTTGACTTCGTCTGCTGTCATGTGTTTTTCATATTTTTTTAAAACACATTCCTCGTAATTGTCGATTTCCATATAATAATTACCTGGTAGCAGGGAGCTAAACTCGCAATGTTCATATTTTGTTGTGGCCGCTTTCTTATATAGTTCAAAGAAGTCGTTTTTAGCCTTTTCAAATTCGTCCTTTTTGTCGAATATCAAAGAAAGCGCCATAACCTTTTCATACAATCCCATTCTTTCCAAATTGTGATCAGGATCACTCTCCGCGTAGCAGAGTATCTGAAAACCGCAAAGAGGCAAATAAGTCTTGTCGCTCGGCACCGCTTCTATTTTTCCCCAGAATTCCTGAAACTTGAAATGGCCGTCCTTTTCACATTCCTTCAGGAAAGACTCCTTCAAGCCCTTCACAATTGAGCCGTCGTCATCCTTAAGATTCTCCATAGGAAAATTAACGAACTTCAGCCAATTGACCACAGATTGGGAAAGATCTCCCGAAGGAATGATCTCCTTCCACAAAGGCAGCCATTCTTTGCTGTCAGTATGAGAATAATATGACCGTTCAAGGTCTATACACATGGCGCAGAATTTGTCACGTTCCTGGATCTTTTTGTTCAACTCATACCAAAGAGTATCGTTTCCTTTTTTCTCTTCAGCAAAAACAAGCGAAGCGAAAAAGAAAAAAACAAGAAAAAGACCAAAACTAATTTGAAAAGCGAAACATTTCATATGCAACTCCTCCTTCAACATTTTAGCATAAAATTGCTTACCTAAATTTAGGTAACTTAATTTTAGGTAAGCAGACGAGGGGCGATTTCTGTATAAAAAACGACCGGCGGCAAAACGCCGCCGGCCGTTTCACATTATTTGAGCTTGTTTATTCCGGGATCAAAGCCACGCGGAAGCCGTAGTGGCTGTCGTAATCAGCCGGTCTGATGTTGATCCTGTACGCCGACCGGCAAAAGTACGCGCCGTTATCGAAGCTGCCGCCGCAAAGAACGCGGCGAGCGCCTTCGCTCGGCCCAGCCGGGTCAGTCGCGTCGCCCTTATATTCAGAAGGATTGCTGCCCGGGATCGTCATCGTCGTCATCAGACACAGTCAAAGCCACGCGGAAACCGACGAATTCATAGCGGTCATTCGGGCCGTTGCCGGCTCGGAACGCCGATCGGCATTCGCCCGCAGGGTTGGCTTGTGAACCGCCGCGCATATGGCGGCTGGTACCTTCGGCGGCGCCCACCGGATCCGTGACCGGATCGCTGGTATAGCTTCCGGGGTCCCCCCACCAATCCAGACACATCTCCCAAACGTTGCCGTGCATGTCGTAGAGGCCCCAGTAGTTCGGCAGATACGAACCGACCGTGGTGTGAAGATCATCGTAGCCGCCCTTACCATCTTTACCGTTTTTACTATAGCGGCCAAGTTTGTCCAAGTTTTCGTCGTGATAGGCCTCTTTGCTGGCGTCGGTGTTGTTGTTCCAAGCCTTGAACGTTCCGGCCCGGCAGGCATATTCCCACTGGGCTTCCGTGGGAAGGTCGAAAGTTTTGGATGTCTTCGCGCGCAGCTTGCCCATGAAGGAGTCCTCGTCCACGTCGTTGTTGGCCGGCCAGGCGGAGCCTTTTTCCTTTCCTCTGATCATGTTATAGGTAATGGCCTCAACAGGTCTCATGTCGCCTTTGTGACCTGAGGGATCGCTGCCTGTGATCATTTTGTACTGTTTCTGAGTAGTCTCAAAGACGCCAATGTAAAAATCTTTTGTTAGCGTGACCTCATGCTGGATCTCATAATCTTTTCTCCAATCTGATTCATATTGCGGAGAGCCCATCGTGAAGGTACCGGCCTTAACCCTTCTCAGAACCATCTTGGTAGTCTTGTATTCGTCTGTCCACCCGCCTTCCGGCACGTCCTTGAGGTAGCTTATGGCGCCACTCTCGAGATCAATCACCATATAAAGGTGTTTCGAAATTTCCACCGCCTCGATTCTGACCATCAGATGATTTACGGAATGTGTGAAAACATCATCCGGACGCCAGATCGCTTTGTATTTGCCCGGCCCGGGAAGCGTTCCCACACCGTCTCCGGATAATGACCCCAACAAGAAAAGGTTGAAGGGCCACGAGCCGTCATCATTTACGGAGCCGTAGAATTTCACCTGCAGCAGAGAATCGGAGTCGCATTCCAGCGTGTAGTTTATGATGACGCTTGTGTCAAAGGGCCACATCTGCATGCCTTTGACTTCCGTGACGGTGCATTCAGCCTGAGCGCTCAAAGCGCTGACTAAGATCAGCGCGGCGATCGCGAGCAGGCTCTTTACTCGTTTGCGCAAAAAGAAAACCGCGATAAGACCAAGAAGCAAAAATCCCGCGGGCTCCGGCAGTATCGTCACGTCCTTGGTGAAGACCTTTGTCTCCTTGTCGCTCACAACAGTCTCGGTCAGGCGGTAGGTGTCGTCTATCGGGAAATCCTTGTAGATCTTGTCGGTGTATTTCCAAACGACGGTTCCTTCCACTGGGGTAGAGGAATCATCCTCGAAGATACTTGCCGTTATTGTGGAGTCGCTCGTATCTTTCACCGTGATCGTCAAAGACTTCGGCTCTCCCTCGGCCATGGCGCTGCTGTAGGCCAGCTTGTCCGTTGGCTTCAAAACGATGTTATCTTTGATCTTTCCCCCGCAGAAATCGAAGGGCTCGGACCAGGGTGAAGTGTCGGCCAAAAGCGCGCCCGCGCAGACGAGCGCCGCCAGAACAATGAAAGCTAATAATTTTTTCATAATCCCCCTTGGGTAAATTGTAACAATATGCTTATATTCTAACAAAAACGACCGGCCGCGGAATGCGGCCAGTCGCTTAATAACATTAATCGTCTTTCAGGATCTTATAGTAGCCTTTCTTCCTTGAGCCCACTCTCTCGATGTAGCCGCTGTCCTTCAAAACAGAGAAGCCGTTGTCCACGGTGGTCTTTCCGAGGTAAAGTGTTTCCGCCACCAAAGCCTTAGTAATGCTTGGGTTTTCCTTTATCAGCGCCAGGATCTTTTGCTGCGTCTTGGACAAAGGTTTCTGCTTGTTTTTGCTCCCGGATCTCTCCACCATCACGTTGATCCAATTGAAGGGGATCTTCACCACTATGGCGTTCTCCAGGAATTCGTAGGCCTTCTTACCGTAAGCCTTGACGATAGTGGGAACGCCCCTGCCTGTCCGCTCGCTTATATGCAGCTGCAAAAAGAGATCGGATAGCTTTTTGTTTACCGGGACGGACACCCCGGAATAAAAGCCTTCCAAAGTCTGTTCAGGCGCGAGCGTACCTCTCGATAATATCTCTATCCTGTCGGAAAAAACCGTGATCATCGGCTCGTTCTTCGTAACCCAGGCGTTGTGCACGAACGCGTTTACGACCGCCTCGCGAAAAGCATCGCTCTCGAACAAAGGCACTTCCTTTCTCTCCACCACGCGGTCCCTTTCGTCCGCCTGCATAACGTTCAGAACATCTCCGTAACGAAGAATGTCGTCCAGAGTGTAAAGCAAGCACTGATTGCCGAATTCCCTAACCGCGAACATCATGTCCGCTTTCGTCTTGCCCGAGAAAAGCGCCACCCTTATAGACATATGGGAATCGTCTGACAAAAGCTGCGCCAGAATATTGTACTTGCCGTCTTCCGTCAGCAAACCGAGATTACGCTTGAAAGTTGTCCGATTTAAGGGAAGTCCTTTCGCGCCGTAATAAATAAACAGTTTCTCAAAAGTCAGGTCCTGGTAATCGGAGGGCGTGTTCTCCATTGTCGGGAATCCCGTTCTGAGAATTTGAAACAAGAAGGATTCTTTTTCAGGATACTTCCTGATCTTCTCTTTGCTCGAGCCAATGCGTATGAATCTCTCATCGTTGAAACTTAAGGGAGAGATTTTGGCCGCGGGGATCGTCAGCAGAACGACGCGCTTGCCGTCGATAACAGTTTCGTCGAAATTGAAATTATTTTCCGGATACAGCTGTCTGGCCAAAAAATGCTTCAATGGTTCACCTTTGACCTCGCTGTTCGGGTCAAAAGTCGTTCCTTCCACTTCATGCGTCTTATTGCTTATTCCCCAGACTAGATAGCCGTTTTTGCGTCCCTCGTAGGCGGCGCTGTTGGCGAGAGCGGATATATATTCCCCTATCTCCTTGGCGTTAGACCAATTCAGCTTAAACTCGAACCATTCGCGCTCACTTTCGTAAGCCCTAAGCTCGTTTATGATCTCAACAGTTTTCTTCATGTTTTTACCCATCGTGTATTATTTATTACCCATGGGTATTATATCACACATGGGTAATAAAAGCAAACGACCGGCCGCGGAATGCGGCCGGTCGCTTTCAATGCGCTCAACGCTCAACTTCGCTTTAAGGGACCAGAACTACGCGGAAGCCGTAGCGGCTGTTGACCCGCGACGGGATGCCGTTGAACCGGACCGCCGAGCGGCAATTGCACGCGCTGCCGTAGTAGCTGCCGCCGCGAAGGATGCGGTAAGTACCTGTGGTAGCTCCTGCCGGATCCGTGACCGGATCGCTGGACCAACTTTCGCTGTCATCCCACCAATCCAAGCACCATTCCAAAACATTACCGTGCATATCGTACAATCCCCAGGCGTTTGGCAGATATGAACCTACAGCGGTATGCTGCGTATAGCCTCCCTTCCCGTCGCTGTGGTTATATTCATAACGACCTAGTTCATTCAAATTTTCGTCTTCATCATCGTTAGTAAGATTCGTCCCGTTGTTGAGAGCGGTCGTCGTTCCCGCTCTGCAGGCAAATTCCCACTGCGCTTCCGTGGGCAGGTCGAAATCAGCGCCCGTTTTCGCGCGAAACTTACCGAAGAAGGAATCCTCGTCTACTTCGCCGTTGGCCGGCCATCCCGCGCCCTTTCCCGTTCCGCGGATCATATTGTAAGGAACGCTTTCCACCGGTCTCATGTCGCCTGTATATTCCGAAGGATTGCTGCCTATGATCGTTTCATACTGCTTCTGGGTGGTTTCGAATACGGCTATGTAAAAATCCTTGGTAAGCGTGACATCATGCTGGACTTCATCTTTGTATCTTCCCAATTCATCTTCCGGCGAGCCCATGGTGAACTTTCCAGCCTCGACTTTTCTCAAGACCATTTTCGTGGTCTTGTACTCGTCTGTCCAGCCGCCTTCCGGCACATCGCCGAGATAGCTTATGTCGCCGCTCTCGAGGTCGACCACCATGTATTTTTCCTCATTTATTGTCAAAGCCACACGGAAGCCGTAGCGCTCGTCCTCTTCCGAGGGATCTTCGCGCATCCTGGAAGCGGAACGGCAATTCTCGGCGTCGTAGTCGTAGGCGGCGCCGCGGCGGACGCGGTATCTGCCGGTGGTCTGCCCCACCGGATCGGTCTCGTCGCCAGCGTAATCGCCGTACCAATCCAGGCACCATTCCCAGACGTTGCCGTGCATGTCGTAGAGGCCCCAGGCATTCGGGAGATACGAGCCCACGACGGTATGCTGCGTATAGCCGCCCTTGCCGTCGTCGCGGTTATAATCATAACGTCCGAGCTTGTTCATGTTCCCGTCTCGGTAAATGTTGGTGATGTTGGAACCGTTGTTCCAGGACGTTGTCGTTCCGGCCCGGCAGGCGAACTCCCACTGCGCTTCCGTAGGAAGGTCGAAATCAGCCCCCGTCTTCGCGCGCAGCTTGCCCATGAAGGAGTCCTCGTCGACCTCGCTGTTGGCGGGCCAGCCTTTGCCTTTGCCAGCCCCTCTTATGGCGTAGTAATCGACATCCTCCGCCGGTCTCGTTTCGCCGACGTAATAGGACGCATTGGTGCTGGTAATAAGCTCATACTGCTTTTGGGTGGTCTCGAAGACGCCGATGTAAAAATCCTTGGTGAGGGTGACTTCGTGCTGGACTTCGTCCTCCCTGCGGCCCAATTCATCCTCGGGAGAGCCCATAGTGAATTTTCCAGCCTTGACTTTCCTCAGGACCAATTTTATGGTCTTGTAAGTGTCTGACCAGCCTCCCGGCGGCACATCGCTAAGGAAGCTTGTCTCGCCGTTTGTGAGGTCAACTACCATATAAGTATCTTCGGAGGGAGGAACGACAGATTCCGACACCTCGACGTTGATCTTCATTTTTCTTGGCTGGGTCTTGTAGAAACTCTCGTCCGGCATCCAGAAGGTTTTGTATTTGCCTGCCCCGAGAAGCGTGCCATCGGCGCCGTCCTTCGATATTGTCCCCTTCTCGCCAAGTTCGAAAATAGTTTCGCCGTTGTCGAAGGAGCCGGAGAATTTTACCGCCAACGGAGCCACAGAGTCGCTCTCCACCGTATAGTTGATGATCACGCATCTGTCAAAGGGCCACATCTGCAGGCAGGAGACATCCGTTACGGAGCTTTCCGCCTGAGCGCTCAAAGCGATCAGCGCAAGAACAGCCACGAGGCTCTTCACGCGTTTGCGCAGGAAGAACGCAGCAACTAAGCCAAGAAGCAAGAATCCGGCAGGCTCCGGCAGTATGTTCACCTTCCTAGTCAAGACCTTTGTTTCCGTGTCGCTCACGATAGTCTCGGTAAGGAGATAGGTGTCGTCCGTCGGAAGATCCTTGTATTCCCCGGTTTTGTAATTCCAGACTGTCGTACCCTCCACCGGTTTCGCGGAATCATCCAGGAAGATATTGGCTGTCACTTCGGGATCAGCAGTGTCCGTTGCCGTGATCGTCAAAGACTTCGGCTCCCCCTCGGCCATGGCGCTGCTGTAGGCCAGATTATCCGTGGGTTGCAAAAGGATCGCTTTTTCCGTGATCTCGTTTCCGTCGAAATCAAAATCATCGGACCAACATGAAGAGTCCGCCATAAGCGCGCCCGCACAGGCAAACGCCGCCAGGATGGTGAAGGCTAAGAGTTTTTTCATATGTTATTGGGGGTGAATTATGAAATTTATTTTTGCAATATTACGATCGTTCTTTACAAAAACATAGCCATATACAATGGCAAATGGATTATGTCGTCCTTTAGCATGACGTCTTTGGTGTAAAGAATGAATGTTTCTCCGATGCGCTTCTTGAATTTTTTCTTGAATTTATCAAGAGACAAGTGTGAACGGTAATTTCCACTTTTTACCTCCACAGGGCATATCTTGTCTCCGCGGCGGATCAGGAAATCGATCTCCATTCTGTTTTCGGCGCTGCTAAGGTCGTAGCGGGAATAGAAGAAGAGCTTTCTCTCGCTGCAGGAAAAAGCCTGCGCGACATAATTCTCCATGATCATTCCCTCGTTTATGTAAAGGTCTCCGGAATACACTTCGCTGTATATGCTGCTCTCCGTGTACGGGCGGTCTCCCAGCGTCTGCGAGATCATCAGTCCGGTGTCCAGAAGATAGACTTTTAAAGTTGAGTCGTCCTCGCTCAGGGAAAGAGCGACGCTGGGATCAGTGGCGTTGTACGCTATGTTAGCGACTTTCGCCTCGTCGAGCCAAAGAAAGGCTTCCTCGTAATTCCTGTATCTGGC
The DNA here is from genome assembly GCA_017557885.1 of bacterium. Classification (GTDB taxonomy): domain Bacteria; phylum Auribacterota; class UBA3054; order UBA3054; family UBA3054; genus UBA3054. The sequence continues at coordinate 164,238 of JAFYXV010000002.1, forward strand.
CTCTTTGTCCAAAGAAGCCAAGGAATATTTCTTTTCCTTTTTGGAAAGCTGACCGGGAATGCCGTCGAAAACTCGCCTGACCTTCGCGGCGTCTTTTCCGGCGTATTTGGCAATATCGTTGTGGTATAGTCTGAGAATAGATCTTTTCACCATGTCGACTTCGCCAAGATTTCGCGTCTCGATAAACTTATCGACAGCTTGCGGCATGCCGCCTACCAGAAGATATTCCCGGAAGCGGTGCATAGCCGTTTCATGGAAACTTCTTCCCATAGGACGTCTTTCCTCGAAAGCCTTTTTGATGGCGGGAAAAGTGACCTTGTCACCTATCGCCCACAAGTATTCCTCAAAGTCCATCGGATACATTCCAATGGCTTCTTCCTCCGACGGGATGGTGATATCCTTCACGTTCATCCTTATGGAAATAAGCGAACCGGTCTCTACGTAATCGTAGCGTCCGTCCCCCACAAGCGCTTTCAATAGTTGCCTGGCCTCGGGACAGCGCTGCACCTCGTCGAAGACGATCAAGGTTTCTCTTTCGTGCAAAACGACATTATAGGCGAAGGAAAGCTCGTTGAAAAAAACGCTCAGATCGTCAGGATGGTCAAGGATGGCTGAAAGCACTTTTTTGTTCGGTTTCATGAAGTCCACGATAACGTAAGACTTGTATTCGTTTTTACCGAATTCTTCAACAATAGTGCTCTTGCCAACGCGTCTGGCTCCCTCTATCAAAAGGGCGGATCTGCCTTTGGATCGGCGCTTCCATTCGAGGAGTTTTTCATAGATCTTTCTCTTAAAAAGCATAATTATCTCCTATTTTGCGACTATTGTAGTATTTACAACTTAAAAAGTCAATACTCTTGCACGTTTTTAAGAGGTCATAGATGGCTGAATTTACACGTTTTTAAGAGGTCAGACAAGGCCAAATTTACACGTTTTTAAGACTTAAATAACAAAACGACCGGCCGCGGAACACGGCCGGCCGCTTTGGATTGCCAGAAGCCGATTCTATTCCAAAACTAGAACTACGCGGATGCCGGAGTCGTTGTTGTAGTTGTCGGTGCGGCTATAGCGGCTCCGGTAAGCCGAGCGGCTTTCTTTCGGATAGAAATAGTAGCTGCCGCCGCGAAGAACGCGGTAAAAGCCCTTTTCGGGGCCCTTGGGATCGGTGACGGGATCTGCCGCCATGTTTTCACTGTACCAATCCAGACAGTACTCCAAGGCATTGCCGTGCATGTCATAAAGGCCCCAGGCGTTCGGAAGATAGCAGCCGACCACAGTCGTGTACTCGTAGCCGCCTTTGCCGTCCTTCATGTTGTGATAGACTCGGCCAAGCTTGAACATATTGCCGTCGTCAAATTCGTTGGTGATGTTCGTGCCGTTGTTCAAAGCCGTGGTCGTTCCGGCTCTGCAGGCGTATTCCCACTGCGCTTCCGTAGGCAGATCGAAAGCCTTTCCTGTTTTCGCGCGAAACTTCCCGAAGAAGGAATCGTCGTCGACTTCGCTGCTGGCAGGCCAGGTAGCCCCTTTATTCCTCCCTCTTATGGCGTCGTAGGAAAGCTGTTCCACGGGCCTCAGATCACCCTTATAGTAGGAGGGATCGTCGCCCGTGACGATAGCGTACTGCTTCTGGGTCATCTCGAAGACGCCGATATAAAAGTCTTTGGTGAGCGTCACCTCGTGCTGCACTTCCGCTTCTTCCCTGCCGAACTCGTTGGTGGGAGAGCCCATGACGAATTTCCCGGCCGGGACTTTTCTCAAGACCATCTTCGTGGTCTTGTAAACATCCGACCAGCCTTTCTTGGGTTTATCGTCAAGATAACTGATCCCTCCGCTGGCAAGGTCGACGACCATGTATTTTTCCGCGAAAGCCGGACCATCATCAGGTTCTTCGTCACCACCGTCGTCGGGCTTCTGATAGTTCGCCACGGTGAATTTTTTGGCCTTGCTCCAAGTGGAGTAATAATCCTTGCCGTTCACTTTCTTGAAGGCACGCAAACACACCTGGTAGGTCGTGTTCGGCTGAAGTCCCGTGACCTGACAGCTCGAGGACTGCTCGCCTGTCACCAAAATGTTGCCGGACTGTGACTCGTCGGGAGCGGTGTAAAGAAGTTCGTAGCCGTCTACGCCCGAGGAGGGCTTCCAGGTCGCCTCGAAGCCCGATTCGATGCTTTTAATTTTCTTTATTTTCACCGGCTGCGGAACGATCGCGAACTCCCCCACCGCCTTGCCGGTATATTTCCCCGCGCCGGTAGCCACCACTCTGGCGGTGCCTATTTGATCGTTGTTCTCATAGGAAAGCGTATATTCCTTCTTTTGTTTCAAAGGCTTGGCGCCGCCGCAATAGACTTTCGCGGCAGGTTTCAAAGCCTTGCCCTTGAAAACGAGCACGTCCTTTTTCAATACGACCGAACCGTTGGCGCTCAGATCATTGTCGGAGGAATCCTTGACGTCCGCAAAGATGACGCTTGAAATTGCAAGCGACGCCAATAGTAAAGCGGCAATTAGTTTTTTCATGATTTCGCTTGGTTAAATTTAAGTCAATTTGTATTTCTTCGATGGAAAAATTTTATCAAAGATATATTGGGAAAACAAGGAAAATTTGTGGTTCCTTGCCTTGAAAAAATAGCTCAAAATCCTACCCCGCCGATGTATTTCATCCCGAGAACCATGATCTTTGTGATGAGCATGCCGAAGTAGCGCCAGACGGGCGTGTTGATGAGGATTATCATGATGATGAAGCTCGCCATGCTTATCCTGCCGTAATATTTCCTGATGTTGTAGGGCAGGAATGCGAAAAGCAGATGCGAGCCGTCCAGAGGCGGAATGGGCAGAAGGTTGAAAAGGCAGAGCATGATGCTCATGGCCGCCATAGGAATAATAAGATATTGGAAATAGATCTCCGATTGCTGGTCAGGGATGAAGGCGAGGAGCCTGACGATCAGCAAGGTGACGACAAAAATGATCAGGTTGGAAAAAGGGCCGGCCAACGAGACCAAGATATCGTCTCTTCTGGGATGTTTGAAATATCTGGGGTCCACCGGGACGGGCTTGCCCCAGCCAACCAGCATGAAGGCGCCGGGAGTGAAGATATTTATGAGGGGGATAATGAGCGTTCCCCACAAGTCTATGTGGGGAATGGGAGAAAGGGAGATGCGGCCCAAGTTTTTGGCCGTGTCGTCGCCGCACCAATGGGCGGCCAGGGCGTGGGCGCTCTCATGCCAGGCGATGTTGAAGAGCAGGATCCCGAAAGATATGATCTTTGGCAGAAGATCTTCCATCAACTGATCTTGGACTTGAGCTCTTTGGCCAAGGCGCGGCCGCTTGCGTACGCCTCGAGAAGCTTCTCCTCGTCAGGGATCATCTTGGCCTGAACGTTGGGAACAATAAGAGGAATGCCGGCTTTTTCAAAATAGCCCTTCAGTTCGTCGAAGGCCATAAGGTTCCAGCCGTAGGATCCGAAGATGGCGCCCAGGATGTTCTGGGGCTTAAGGCCTTTTATGTAAGTGAAGCAGTCGGCTACCGTCGGGAAGATGCCGTTGTTCATGGTGCAGGAACCGACAGCCAAGGCTCCGGCGTTCATCAGTTCGCGCATGACTTCGGAGCGGTCGGTGCTTTTGAGACAGATGACGCGCGGAACACAGCCCTCCGATTCCACGCCTTCCGCGAAGGCGGAGGCAAGTTCCTGGGTGCTGCCCCACATGGTGTCGTAAACGATGACGACTTTTTTAGTGTAGGGCTGGGCGACGTAATTGTCGTACCAGGAAAGAACTTTTTCTATGTCTTCTTTGGTGCGCCAAATTGGTCCGTGATCGGGGGCGATCATGGCAACGGGAAGATTCATGGCCTTGAACTTGGTAAGCGTAGCGCCCACCATCTTGGCGTACGGAAGGACGATGTTGGCGAAGTATTTGTCGGATTCGTGCTTCAGGAGCGCCGGGCAGTTCTCATCGGCGAAAAGCTTCGCGGTGGCCAGGTGCATGCCGAAGGCGTCCTGGGAAAAAAGGAGCTGGCGCTCGTTGAGGTAGGAGAACATGCTGTCCGGCCAGTGGATCATCCTGGTCTCCAGGCAGGTCAGATGAAAGTCGCCGAGATCGATGGTGCCCTTGTCAGGGACGGCTTCGGCGTTGACTTCGCCGTGGAAGAGATCTTGGATCGCTTTTACGCCCATGGGAGAAGCGTAAACTTTCTCAGGGCTTGCGAGCTTGATCATTTCAGGAAGACAGCCGGTGTGATCCAGTTCGGCGTGGTTGGAGACGATCACGTCGATTTTTTTTATGTCCGTAACGGAAGAGATGCGTGAAAGCATCTCTTCCATGTACGGGCGCTTGACCGTGTCGATGAGAGTTGTCTTTTCGCCAATGATGAGGAAAGCGTTGTAGGTCGTGCCGCGTTCCGTTTTGTACCCGTGGAAATCGGCGAGCTGCCAGTCGATGGCGCCCACCCAATAGACGTTTTCCGCTATTTTTTTAGCGTTGAAAGGCTTGGTCATCTGTCTTCTCTTTGTTTTGCGATTTTATTTTTGGGGATTGATCTCTATGAGTTCAACGTCGAAGATAAGAGCGGCGCCGCCGGGGATATCAGCACCAGCGCCCCTGTCGCCGTAGCCGAGGTCGCTGGGAATGAAGAAACGGTAAGTGGAGCCGACCGGCATGAGCTGCAGCCCTTCCGTCCAGCCTTTGATAACTCCGTTCAGGGGGAAAGAGATGGGTTCGCCGCGCTTGTAAGAGCTGTCAAATTCCGTGCCGTCCACCAGGGTGCCCTTGTAATGGACCTTCACCGTGTCGGTGGCTTTCGGCTTGGCGCCTTCGCCTTCCTTGATGACAGTGTACTGCAGGCCGCTTTCCGTGGTCTTGACGCCTTCCTTCTTGGCGTTCTCCTCCAGGAACTTCTTGCTTTCGACCTTGACGGCTTCCGCTTTGGCCTTGGCTTTGGCTTGGGCTTTTTCATCCATCGCTTCCATGACCGCCTTGCGTGCGTTCTCGTCAAGACGGGGCTCTTTGCCTTCCTTAGCGTCGTTGATGCCGGCTAATGCCTCGTTCTTGTCAAGCTCGTCGATGCCGTTGGCAGCGAAATTGGAGCCGATCTTATAACCGGTGAAATAGCTCAGGATACCTTTCTCATCCGTGAAATCCTTTTCGCCGTCAACCTGCATTTGCGTCATGAAAGCGCCGTGCTGGGCTTTCACATCCTCCTGCTTGACGCCCATGGGCTTTTTGGCATAGCCGTCGGAAAAGCCTTCCAAAAGTTTTTCCGGGGAGAGGATCAGTTTGTATTTTTTGTTGCCGGAGAAGATCTCGTAGCCGAAGGAATAGGAAAAGTCTTTCATGGAAATCTCGGTCTTGGGGGTTGCGATTTCAGCGGCGGCTTCGGCGGGCGTAGTCGCTTCGGCGGCGCTCAGGGTGATTGCCCCGAATAAGAGGGCGGAAATTGTCAAAAGGTAAAGTTTCATAGTCGTCCTTTTCATTTAACTTTGATTAGAGAATCGAAGTATCCCTCCGGCTTCTCATAGCCCAGAAGCGTAAGAAGCGTGGAGGCGATATTGCCAAGCCCCGGTTTGTTGCTGGTCTCGGCTAATTCGTAGCGCGCGGTGTCGGGGCCGGCGATCACGAAGGGGACCGGATTCAGGGTGTGGCTGGTAAGCTGTTTGTATTGTCCGCCGGCGCCCATTTCCGGTTCGCCGGTCTTCTTGTTGCAGGAGATCATCTGCTCGCAGTTGCCGTGGTCCGCCGTAAGGACCAAGGTGCCGCCCTTTTCTTTCACGGCGGCATAGATCATGGCCACGGCCTCGTCAACGGCCTTTACGGCTTCCGTAGCGGCCGCCATGGAGCCCGTATGGCCGACCATGTCGCCGTTGGCCAGGTTACAGCGCAGGAATTTGTATTTGCCGCTCTCGATGGCGGCGACAAGGGCCTTGGCGATCTCGATGGCTTTCATCCTGGGCGCCTGGTCGAAGGGCACCTTGTCGGATTCGATCTCCTGCCAGGTCTCCAGCTCGTCGTCGAACTTGGAGGAGTTGTTGCCGTTCCAGAAATAGGTCACATGCCCGAATTTCTGAGTTTCGCTGATGGCGAACTGGGAGACTTTGTTGCGGGAGAGATACTCCGAGACCGTGCGGTCTATTTGCGGAGGGCTGACGAGATAGACGGGCGGCATGTGCGTGTCGCCGTCGTATTCCATCATGCCGGCGTAAACGACTTTCGGGAATCTCTTTCTGTTAAAGCCTTTGAAATTCTCTTCCGTCAGGGCGCGGCTGATCTCCAGGGCGCGGTCGCCGCGGAAATTGAAGAAGATCACGGAGTCGCCGTCCTTGATGGTGGCAAGCGGCTTTTCGGGATCCTTGGGATCGCTGACGACGAAAGCCGGAAGATACTGGTCGTCCTGCTTGGAGTCGATCCTCAGGGAACGGATGGCTTCCATGGCGTTGGGAAATTTGGCGCCTTCGCCCAGAACGTGGGCGTTGTAGCCTCTCTCCACGATCGTCCAGTCGGCTTCGTATCTGTCCATGGTGGTTACCATGCGGCCGCCGCCGGAGGCGATGAAGTAGCGCCTTACTTTGCCGCTCGATTCAGCCTGGCGTCTAAGAGACCAAAGATAATCCTCGAGCTCGCCGAAATATCTGAGGGCGGAAAGGGGCGGAACGTCGCGGCCGTCCAGAAGCGCATGGACGTAAACTTCCTCCACGCCTTTCTCGTCGCACTCCCCTATCATGGCGATAAGGTGAGCGATGTTGGAGTGCACGTTGCCGTCGGAAAGAAGGCCGATGAAGTGGATGGGGGCCTTGTTATCGAGGGCGTTGCCCATGATCTTTTTCCAACCAGCGCCTTCATAGATCCTTTTTTCCGCGATAGCCTTGGCCACAAGACTGGCGCCCTGGTCGAAGACACGGCCGGCGCCCATGGCGTTGTGGCCAACCTCGCTGTTGCCCTGATCGGCGTCGCTGGGCATGCCCACGGCGGTGCCGTGAGCCTGAAGCCTGGTGCTGATCTTCTCATTGTCGATGAGGGCGTGGAGAGTCTTGGGTTCAGCCGCTTCGTAGGCGTTTCCGGGATAGCCTTCCTTCGTGCCTTTAAAAATGCCGACGCCGTCCATGATGACGAAGACCAGCGGTCCTTTTACGCCGTCATAGTTGGGAAGTCTTTTCAACGTGAAATCCATAAATGTTCCTTAATAATTGGTTATTAATGTAATTATATCATTATTTTGCCCATGAAAATAAGGGCGAAAAGAAAAAGCTTCGGGCCTTTTTAAAAAGTCCGAAGCTTCTCTTTGGGAAGAAAAAAAGCGGAGGCTTATTCCTTGGAAATGACCTTGAACTGCGCCTTCCCGTCGTCTTCGCCGGTCTGGGCCAGATCTCCGCGGTCAACGATAACGTCCATCAGGGAGCGGGCGATTATCTTGTCCCCGGCCGCTTCGTTGAATTCAGGCGAAGAGGAGACTTTTTCCAAAGCGTCCGCGATGACTTTTATCCTGTACTGATCGCTGCGCACGGTTATCAGATTTGAGATCTCGCTGAATATTTTCGACGTGACGCCCTTTATTTCCAAAAGATCCGCCGTGTTATGGTAGGGCTTGATCTTGTTGCCGGAGCGGTCCACGCCCTTCTCTATGGCTTTGGCGATGGTGGGGGTTATGCCCTTCAGAGCGCACAGCACCCTTGCGGAGGCGGTGTTGATGTTGATCCTGCCGCTGCTTTGGCCGGGGGCCAGGAAAGCATAGTCGAACCAGGCTTTGCCGGAGGTCTCGGCGCCCCTCAGGTTGTGGGGTATGATCTTCAATTTAATGCCGTTCTTGGGCGAGATGTGGCAGGCGTGTATAAGACCGCAGTAAACGCGGTCGTTCTTGTCGATCTGGAGGCGCTGGGTGGCGCTGCCCATGAGGTAGGGATTGTCGGAGGTGATGCGCATCTTGTCATCCGCAAGAGGCAGCCTGTCGAATTCTCCTTTCTGGTAATTGTAAACGTAAACTTCCAGCGTGGCGTTGTGGTTCTCCTCCAGAAACTCCGTGGTCTTGATGGAGTCGTTCAGGCCGAAAACATAAAGGCCGTAATCGCCCTTGACAAGTCCTTTGTTCTCCCACTCCCAGATGCCTTCGTCGCCTTCCGAGTCGGTGTAGTACATGGCCGTGGCATAGCCCGGGCCCACGCTGACCATGTCGCCTTTTTTAAGGCGCAGCTGCTTGAGGTTCGGCGCGGTCAGGCCTTCCACCAGAAGGCCGCTGCTGGAGTTGACCTTGATGGGGATCTTTTCACCCTTGAAGTTGCCGGACAAAACTCTCATGGTCTGACCGGTCCAGGTGTTGGCGGCCCAGCCCATGTTGTCGAAGGTCAGGTTGTCGCCGGAGGCGGTCTTGACCGTGCCGAAAGCCTGCTTCCAGCCGCTCTGGTGCACGCCTTCCTCTTCGCCGTCCAGCCTGATGCCGGAAGTGGTGAAATATTTGCTGAGGGCCTTCAGGGTGCTCACGCCGCCGCGGCCCTTGGTGCCCACGGTGGACCAGGAATCGGCGGTCCTGACGTTCAGGACTTCGCCAACGTTGGCCAGATGGTTGTTCTTGATGTGGGTGAGGCTGTGCTTTTTGAAGGAGCGGCTGCGGGCCTTGTCGACGGTTCCGCCGAAACTGGGTTTGCTGACTGAACGCCAGATATAGTGGGCCGGGTCGGATTTTTCCGTGGAGTAGCCGATCTCGTCCTTGGTAAGGCTGCCGTATTCCGTGGTACGGGCGGCGATCTGACCGTATTCGTTCTTCAAGGTAAAGGAGACGAATCCGCCCTGCCTGGGAAGACCTCTCACACGGATCTGGTCGCCGGCTTCCAAGCCGCTGTTGACGGCGTCGCCCACGCCGATGTCGATGACGTGGGAGGTGTTGTTGTAAACGTATTTGAACATCCCGTTGGGGGCGTCGTAGCCGCCTCTTGGGTGACGGGTGGAGACGAACTCGATGATCTCGCCCTTAAGCTGGTCTTTCTTCCAGTCGGCGCCGGTCACGGTAATGTAGCTGTGGCCGTAGTTGTAGCCGGAGACTTTGATGACGTCGTAGAGAATGCCCCAGTTGTCCGCCGGCAGTTCGAAGACCGGAATGGCGTTTTCCTTGTTGTGGCCGTAGCCGCCGGTGCCGTTGCAATACTCGATGTCGAAGATCTGCTTGTTGGAGGTCAGATAAAAATAGCCGCCGGGCTCGATCAAGGGGTTGGGATCGTCGTAGTAGCCGCCGTAAGCTTGGCTGTAATGCTCGGCGGATTCTATTTTGGCCAGGTCGAAGGATTCCACGCCGGTGTTGACCACCACGGACCAGTTCCTCAGGGAAATGGGAGCGGAGCTGATGTTGATGAGCTCCACGACGTCCGGACGGAAGAAATAGAGAGAGTCGCTGCTGTTGACGTTCTTGCCAGCCTGGTTGGCGCCGGATTTCTTGCATTTCCTGGAAGAGGTCAGATAAAGGGAAATGAAGCCGTTGTGGTTCGGTTTCTGGGGCTTGCCGTCCTTGTATTTATACCTGAGGAGGTAGTTGCCGCGCTTATCCTTGTCTTCCTTCTGGACGGAATATTTGGAGGGAATGCCGTCCATGTCCATCTCCCTCAGGTCGGAACGCTTGAAACCGCACCAGTTGTTCTTGAAGGCCTGGTTGGCGCTGTAAACGAGATAGTAGAATTTTTCCTGCTTCGGGGTGTTGGGCCTGGTGTAGAAGAGGCCCGTCTGCTCCTTGCGGTCGGTCCAGACCGCCGCGGAAGTCATCCAGTGGGACCAGATGGCAACTCTGTCGTTGGCGGTGTTGGTCTTGACGCCTTCCAGGAAAGCTTCCGCTCCGCTGGGAACCTTGAGGGTGATGCTTTTGTTTCTGCCGGCGGAACTGGCGGTGATCTCAAAGCCCTTGCTGACGGCGGTTCTGGTGCCGGTGACATGGTGGACTATGCAGGTGGCGTTCTTCCATTGGTCCTTGAGCCAGCCGTCGGTCTCCGCTTTCATGAAGGTGGCGTAGTCGCCGCTGGTGAACATGGGCTCTTCCAGCCTAAACTCAACCTTGTTGCCGTTGCCGTGGACATCTTTGATACGCCAGTAGGTTCGCATCAAACTGGCCTTATAAGAACAGTCGTCATAGTCCCATTGGCCGGCGTAGATGCGGTTGGCGAACATCACGTGGTAGCTGTTTTCGTCTTTCCTGCCGTAGCCCTGGTGGTCGGTCTCCACGATCCAGCTGCCGTCGTGGGCCATGATCTCGTTGAAGCAGACCGCCTCGATGCCGTAGGTGCTCTCGATGGTGGACAAAACATGATTCTCATCGGTGTAGTCCGCCATGTTGACCACCAGTTCGCGCAAACTGGAGGAGGAGGATTCGAAATTATACTCGAGGTTCGCGTTTCTCAAAACACGCCTCAGCTGCTTCATGTCGGCGTTGTTGATGTTCAGCTGGCGGAAGACCTTTCCGGCGTTCTCGTCGAAATAACTTTCCTGGGAGCGGGAAGTGATGGTGGCGTAGTGCTTGATCTGATCCTCGGCGGACTTGCTGAGGTTCTGCTTGTTGGGGGCGATGACGGAGATCATTTCCCTCAGGTTCAGGAAAGCCTTGTCATCCCAGACAAGATGGTCGGGATTGTATTCCTCCGGCTCGTCAACGCCTTCGTCGCGCTCGTCAACCAGCTGGTTGCCGTTGTTGTCGATCTCGTCAGCGGCGTACTGGGAAGCGTTCAGATTGTCGTCCACGTTGGCCTGTCCGGGCTTGCCGTCCCTGCCGTAACGGTAGGCGATGATGTTCTTGGCGGCCTCCGGAGAAATGGGGAGCCCCGCTTTGCCGCCTTCGCCGGTCAGCATAACTTCGAAAGTCCCGAAGCCCTCGTTCTGGTCTTTCCTGGATAGAGCGCTGGCCGTGTTGATGTTGATCTTCGCCAGCTCGTCCTCCACCATAACGGCGTAGCGGCCCACGATCATGTCGTTGGCGTCCCTGACATAGATCCAGCGCGCCATATTGCTTTTGTCGCCGTGGGTGCCGTCCATGTCCACCGCCTGATCGCCCTGCCTGGGCTTGAAAGTGGTGGACCAGGGCTCGCTGTAGTCATCGTAAGCGGAGGAGCGATAATAGTCTTCCCTCAGAAGGCCGTAGGCGTGCTGAAGCGCGGACTGAGCCAGCATGTCGGACTGGGTCTGACCGACCGAGATGGCGCCGGACTGGCTTTCCAAACCTATGAAAGTGGCGAAAGTCGCCGAAAGTATCGAAAGGACGGTCAGGACCGTCAGGACCATCAAAAGCGCCACGCCCCTGGGGGCGGAAAGATTTCCGAAAGACTTTTTCATATCACCCAAAAATAAATTATCAATTATAAAATTTTACAAAATCCGCCGTTTTTATTCAATGAACAAGCCCGGCCTTAAAATTGTCCGGGGCCATTTATGGTAAAATTTTTCCTGGTCAGTCTTTAAAATTCACAATCAGGAAATCAAGTTATGACAAGCGATTCTGTGAAAGTCGGTTTGGAACGCGCCCCCCACCGCGCGCTCCTCAACGCCTGCGGCGTGAGCCGCGAGGACCTTTCTAAGCCCTTCATCGGCGTCTGCAATTCCTACGTTGGCATCATCCCCGGCCACGCCCATCTCCAGGAGGTCGGCAGAATAGTTAAGGAAGCCATCCGGGAAGCCGGCGGCGTACCTTTTGAATTCAACACCATCGGCGTCTGCGACGGCATCGCCATGGGACACGAAGGAATGAAATACTCCCTGCCTTCCAGAGAGATTATCGCCGATTCCGTGGAGACGATGCTGAGAGCCCACTGCTTCGACGGCGTCGTCTGCATCCCCAACTGCGACAAGATCGTCCCCGGCATGCTCATGGGCATTCTGAGAGTCAACATCCCGACCATCTTCGCTTCCGGAGGCCCCATGCTGGCCGGCCACTCCAAGGACGGCAAGAAGGCCCTGGACCTTATCAGCATCTTCGAGGCCGTGGGCGCCCGCAGCCAAAACATCATCAACGACGCGCAGCTGGAAGAAGTCGAGTGCGAATCCTGCCCCGGCGTTGGTTCCTGCTCCGGCATGTTCACCGCCAACTCCATGAACTGCCTTTGCGAAGCCCTGGGCATCGCTCTACCGGGCAACGGCTCCATACCCGCCGTCTATCCTGAAAGGAAAGAACTTTGGAAGAAAGCCGGACATCGCATCGTGGAAATGGTGAAGGAGAACCTCAGGCCCAAGGACATCATAACCGACGCTTCCTTGGAGAACGCCCTGACTCTCGACATGGCCATGGGCGGCTCCTCCAACACCATACTGCACTCCCTGGCCATCGCCAAGGAAGCGGGTCTGGGCTTCGATCTGAAGCGCATCGACGAAGTCAGCAAAAGAGTGCCGACCATCTGCAAAGTCAGCCCCTCCTGCTCCTACCATATGGAGGACGTGGAAGCTGCCGGCGGCGTCTGCTCCATACTTTGCGAGATCAGCAAAATAAAAGGCTCCCTTAACCTCGACTGTCCGACGGTCACCGGCAAGACCTTGGGCGAAAACATAAAGGGCAAGGAAAGCAAAGACAAAGCCTGCATCAGGGAGCTTTCCAACGCCTACGCCCAGAGAGGCGGCCTTACCGTGCTCTGGGGCAACCTGGCCCCGGAAGGCGCCGTGGTCAAATCCGTGGGCGTCGATCCCAAGATGATGACCCACCGCGGCCCGGCCGTTATCTTTGAAAGCCAGGAAGAGGCCTGCGAAGGCATCCTGGGAGGAAAAGTCAAACCCGGCGACGTGGTGGTCATCCGCTACGAAGGCCCCAAGGGCGGTCCCGGCATGCAGGAAATGCTGGCCCCCACTTCTTACATCATGGGCCAGGGTCTGGGCGACAAGGTCGCTCTTATCACCGACGGTCGCTTCTCCGGCGGCACCAGAGGCGCCTGCATCGGGCACGTAAGCCCGGAAGCGGCCTCCGGCGGCTTGATCGGACTTTTGAAGGAAGGCGACATCATTGATATCGACATCCCGGCGCAAAAGTTGGAAGCGGAGCTCTCCCCTGAGGAGATCGAAAAACGCAGAGCGGTCTGGCAGCCCCCGAAACCGAGGCTGGATCACGGCTGGATGGCGCGTTATCAAAAGCACGCCACTTCCGCCAGCCAGGGCGCGGTCCTGAAATAAAAAAACGCATAAAATGAAAAAAGAGGCGGCATTTTTCATGCCGCCTCTTTTTTCATGTCCGGATCATTTGTAAAAAACGCAGATCCAGACTGTCGGTCCGTCCTGCGCCGTCTCCTTCAGCCTGTGGCGTCTGTGAGGCGGGATGTTGATGTGGTCTCCCGGAAGAAGCTGAACGTCCCCTTCTCCCTCGAAAGTTACCGTCGCGCTGCCTTTCAAAAGCAGCACCCATTCGCTTTCCTCCTGGTCGTACCAGAAGCCATCGGGGCTTGCTTGCCCGGTGGAGACGATCTTCTCAACGCGGCAATTGCCGCTCTTTACGATCGTCTCCGCGATCTCATCGGGCAATGAAACGGGAAGATCAGAAAAGATGTTCCGCTTTTCCGTCATCAATAGTGGACGTAGGGTTTCTTGTAAGGCTTAGAGGGTATTTCGCCGTTGGGATCGACGAGTTTCTCCATGCTGATGGCGTTGTTGGTGTTTTCCTTGAAGCCGCCGAACAATTCGGCGCCGACGCCGATGGCGAAGACCGGGGTGGGAGCCGCGGAGTGGCCGCCGGTGTTGTACTTGGCGCCGAAGTGGGCGTTCAGTTCGCGCTGCGCCACAAAGCAGAAGGGATCATGGCCTTCGTAGAGCGCCTGGTTCAGAGGATCGTCCTTGTTGTAGTTGGGATCCATGCTAGCCTTGAAGGCTTTTTTCAGCCTGTCTTTTTTGCCCTGACTGAGATGGATGTCGCCGTACCATTCCTTGATGAGGGCGTAGGCTTCGGAGAATTCGCCTTTCAGCTGGGCGCTGTGGTTTTCCTTGCAGTCGCGGACTTTGTCGCGGTATTCCCTGAACTTGTTTTTGAATTCGCCAAATTCGCACTTGGCGCCTTTCATGTCTTTCACGCGGTCGCCGACGTAGCCGTAGCTCAGGGCGCCGGTCTCGTGATCAGCCGTCACGACGATCAAGGTCTCGTCGGGATGCTGGTTGTAGAATTCAAGGGCCACGCCGATGGCGTCGTCGAAGTCCAGCAGTTCGTAAAGCGTCTTGGGGGCGTCGTTGGAGTGGCCGCCGTGGTCGATGAAGGAGCCTTCACACATCATGAAGAAGCCGTTCTCGTTGTCCAATAGTTCAATGCCTTTCCTGACAAAGTCCTTGAGGAACGGGCCGTCCTTGTAGCCTACGCGGTAAGGGATGCCCCAAGCCTTGCAGGGGTGCGAGACATAAACTTTGCCGCAGCCGGGCTGCAAAGCGTTGAATTCCGCTTCGGTATCGACATACTTGTACCCGCCTTCCTTTAAGATCTCGTCGGAAGTTTTCCATTTGATGACGGGCTTGCCGTCCTTGTCCAGAAGACAGGAGACCACGCCGCGGGAAAGCACGTTTGTCGCTTCCTGCCAGGTCTTTTCGGGCAGCTTTTTCAAGATCTCTTCGTTGAAGTCCTTGCCTTCCCTGTCCCAAAGGTCGCCGCCGGCAAAATACTCGAAGCCGGAATCTACAAGGTCGTACGCTCCGGGATAATAGCGGCCGCGGTAGCCCTGGTGCATGAAGAAAGCGCCGGGCGTAGCTTCCATTATAGTCACGGTGGCGCAGATGCCGACCTTCATGCCGCGGTTATGGCAATAGACCGCGATGGAATCGATGGCGTCACCGTTCACGTCGATGCCCGCCGCGCCGTAATTGGTCTTGTGGCCGGTGGCCAGGGCCGTTCCGGAAGCGGAGGAGTCCGTCACGAATTTGTTGGCGCAGTAAGTTCTGTTGGCGCCCATAATGGGGAATTTCTGCATGTTGAGCTCTTCTTTCCCGCCGGTCGTCTGGGCCTTGTAGTCAATTCCCATCTGCACCTGGTTGATGCCCATGCCGTCGCCGATGAAGTAGAAGATGTACTTCGGTTTCTTGACCTGGGTCTCTTCCTTTACAGCGGCCTGCTCCTCGGGGGGCACGATCTGCTGCATGATCTTGTTGACGTTTCTCAATCCCTGGATCACGTCGGCGTTGAGAGCCAGCGCCAGGGAAAATGCCAAAGCGGCAAAGATGTACTTGCGCATTTTTCAGCCCTTATTGTTGAAATTTATTTTTATTTTGTTTTAGGTTCGATGTTGACAATGAGGGAGCGGAAGGAAGCGAAATTAGAGCTGTCGGTGTTCTTCAGCCAGACGCTGGCGACCGTGTTGAATTTGCTGCCCAAGGGAAGCGTTTCAGAGCCGAGGAAATCCTTTCCGTTGATCGTGAAAGCGGAGACCGTTCTGCTTTCAAGATCAAGCGTGAAGGCCACGTTCTGCCAGGAGGAACCGAACTCCGATTTAAAAGTCTTGGAGACGTATTGGCCGTCCTTGTCGTGGGTGTGGATCATGAGCTCTCCCCCTTCCTTGTACTCGAGATACAAGAAGGAGGTGCCCTCGACGTCCTTCATGTCCAGAATGGTTCCGCCCAAAACGGGCTTCACTTCACAGGAGAAATTGATGACTTCGGGAACGTCGCCCTTGGCTTCCGTGCCGACGGAGACGGGAATCTTTACGCCGTGACCGGTGCCCCTAACTTTCAGCAAGAATTCCTTTTCGTCGAAGAGGTCGCCGTTCTCGGATTTTACCAATACCGCCTCGGTATCGGAGCGGACGATGGGAGGGTTGGCGTCCTTCAGGTCTTTGATCATGCCTTCCGGCTGCGGTCCTTCCTTGTAGCCTTTTTCGGGAGTGAAGGCGGAGGCGTAAGATTTTTTCAGCGGGTAGGGATAATCGAGGTCCACTGAATGGGCGTAGCCTTTAGCGTTGCTGGCGATGATGTGCAATGCGCCGGACTGCTTGTCAGCCTGCGGGAGCCTCGTGATGGAGACTTTCTTGGGGTACGGCTTCTCGAAGGCCACGGTGTCGCTGAAGTGGTAGGCGTCGGAATCGCGGTAAGCGTACCAGACGATGCCCGCTTCATCCTCTATGACGATGGTAGAATTCTGGCGGCCTTCCCTGATCCTGGGCCCTTCCCCGCCGGCGGGACGGTTGGGATTGAAGAAGGGGTGCTCGTTTAGGAAAGCCGCGGCGGAATCGCTCCAGCGGGCCACTTCGGTAGTGTCGAAATAGTTCGTATAAGGAACGCGGACGGTCGGGGGATCGAAGAAGGTGAAGACTCTGTTGAGCTGGTCGTGGCCGCGGCTCATGATGACGTACTTCCCGTAGAAGTGCGGCAGGCCGAGAGCGTGCCCGTTCTCGTGGATCGTGGCGCCCAGCGTGGTGGCCAGGTGTGCCCAGCGGCGGTGGCGTCCGCAGGAGTCGTCGATCTCAGTTTCGGGGTTCATGGGCGTGTTGTCCAAAAAGCAGGGAATGACTTCCTTGATGCTTCTGGGCCAGGTATAGACCGCGCCGGAACCGAAGGCGCCGAAGCTGCCGCCGCCCGTGGCGGTGTGGCCGACGCACAGGCCGTCCTTCAGTTCGGAGAAGTTGCCGATGGCGACGTACTGGGTTTTGGAACTGTAGCTTCTTTCATCATGGCCGGCGGCTTCGCGGAGCTTCGCGTGGAATTTGTAGTTGTCGTATTGGCCGTTGGCCTTGCGATAACTTTGGATTTCCGCTCTGGTGTATTTGCTGGTCACGACGTGCACCACCACATGGTACTTGTCGTCCAGTTCCAGCTGGAAGGTCTTCTTGCCGTAATGCAAGGGATTCTCGTCCAGGTCGTGGGCCGAGAAGGTCTGCATGATCTTGGCGGCTCTGTCGATGCGGTCCCAGTAGTTGGTGTTCTCGCCCTCGTATCCGGGCGGAATATAGAAATCAGATGTGTCGTCTTTGCCAACCACGTAGAAGAACTTCACCATATTCTCGCTGTCCAGCTTCGTGAACACGATGGGGATCGCGAGCGTTTCTTCTCCGGCTTTCAATTCCACTTCGTTCACGCCGTAGTGCAGATCGACTAGAGCTTTGTAGCGGCCGTTGTACCAGGTCGCGTCGCCCTCTTCACCGGTCGTCTTGTTGACGATCGTAACGGGCGTATCGGCGGGGCAAGCGCCCTTCAACAGGGCCATGGAGTAGTGGATCTCTTCCCCAGGCTGAAAATTGTCGCAGGTAAGCTCAGCATGTAAGCCTAAACTGACGAAGAGAGCGAGGACGGGTAAGAGAAGGAACGTGTTTTTTCGCATAGTTTACCTCATTTTGTTGTTATTTGCCTTATTTTATCAAAAAAACCGACAGGAAGTCAGCCCTTATGAGAAGCGCGGTTTTTCCCTTTTTCCCTTGAATAATTTGGGCCAATCGGCTAGAATTAACAGAAAATGTAAATGGAAAAAGAAAAATGCGCGAAAAACTGTCGATCGAAATAGAGATACTGCGTGAAATCAGCAACGTACTGGTTTGGGAGAATGATCCCCAAGTCCTTTTAGACAAGGTCATAGAGATCCTGGAAAAAAGGCTCGGCATGCTAAGAGGCACCTTCACGCTGATCGAGGGCAGCGAACTGAAGATCGCCGCCTCCGCCTGGGAACTGAACGCCGAAGAAAAAGCCCTGGGCCGCTACGGCATCGGCGAAGGCGTAACGGGAACAGTCGCCAAGACCGGCAAAGCGGAAATAATCCCGGACGTCAGGAAGGACAAGCGCTTCCTCAATAAGACCGGCGCCCGCCCAAAAGGCAAAGCCATCGCCTTCATCTGCGTCCCAATTATCCGCCACGGGCAGATCATCGGCACGCTTTCCGTTGACAGGAACGTCAGCAAGAACGCCTCCTTCGATCTGGAAAAAGACGCGGCATTGCTCTCTATCATCGCCAACATCGTGGGCGAAGCCGCCGCCGTCAGGAAAGACCAAAGAGAAGAGCGCGAGAAGCTCATCAACGAAAACAAAAAACTCCGCAACATGCTGATAGACAACCCCGGCAATTTGATCGGCAACTGCCAAGAGATGCGGGTGGTCTATGAGCAGATCCGCCAGGTCGCCCAAAGCGACGTGACGGTCCTAATAAGGGGCGCCAGCGGAACAGGCAAAGAGCTGGTCGCCCGGGCGATCCAGAGCCTCTCCCAAAGAAAGGACAAACCCTTCGTCATCGTCAACTGCGCCTCCCTTCCGGAAAATCTCATCGAATCCGAGCTTTTCGGCCATGAGAAGGGCTCCTTCACCGGCGCCTTCGAACGCCGCATCGGCCGGGCCGAGGAAGCGGACGGAGGCACGCTTTTCCTTGACGAGATCGGAGACTTAAGCCTCCCCATGCAGGTGAAGATCCTGCGTCTTCTGCAGGAGCGCACTTTCTCCCGCCTCGGCTCCAACGCGGAAATAAAAACCAACGTCCGCTTCATCGCGGCGACAAGCCGCGACCTGGAGGAGCTGATGAGCAGAAACCTCTTCCGCGAGGACCTCTATTACCGTCTCTGCGTCTTCCCTATCACCATGCCGGACCTTTCCAGACGCTACGACGACATTATGCTTTTGGCCAAATATTTCCTGGAGAAATTCAATCTCAAATATTCCAAGAACATCTCCGCTTTCTCCACGGCCGCCGACAGCAACATGCGAAGCTACTCCTGGCCCGGCAACGTCCGGGAACTTGAGAACTGCGTGGAAAGGGCGGTCCTGACGGCCAAGGACAACATCATCCACACCTACGACCTGCCGAAACAGATCCAGCGCGAGAAATACTCCGACGATCCTTACAACATCAAGCAGAGCAAAACACTCAACGAGCAGATCGGCGAAGCAATAAAAGTCTTCGTGAAAAACGCCCTGGACGAAAACGGAGGCTCCCAGAAAGAAGCCGCCAAATCTTTGGGCATCTCCTCCAGAATGATCAACTATTACATCAAGCAATACAACGTCAAGTAAAGCTATGCAGAAGATCCTTATCCTAGACTACGGTTCCCAATACACCCAGCTGATAGCCCGCCGCATCCGCGAGCAGGAAGTTTACGCTGAGATAATCTCCTATGAGACGACGGCCGAAGAGCTCAAAAAATTAGCCCCCAAAGGCATCATCCTCTCCGGCGGTCCGAACTCCGTCTTCGAAAAAGACGCTCCCTCGATAGACAAAGGCATCTTCGAGCTTGGCATCCCCGTCCTCGGAATCTGCTATGGTATGCAATTGATGAGCCAAATTTTAGGCGGCAGAGTCGTTCCCGGGAAAGAGCGCGAATACGGCAAAATGCCCATCGAGACAGCTAAGGACAATCCCCTCTTCAAAGGCATCCCCTCGACCATCACCGTCTGGATGAGCCACGGCGACAGAGTGGAAGCGATCCCCTCAAGTTTTGAAAGGGGCGCGCTTTCCGCCACCTGCCCTTTTGCCTCCATGTTCGACAACAAGCATAAATTCTACGGACTGCAGTTCCATCCGGAAGTCGTGCACACCCAGTACGGCACCGAGATCCTGAAAAATTTCGTCTTCTTTATCTGCCAATGCAAAAACGACTGGAAGCTCACCAACTGGGTGGACGCCACCGTAAAAGAGCTTAAAGACCGCATAGGCGGCGAAGAGGTGATACTGGGCCTCTCCGGCGGCGTGGACTCCTCTGTGGCCGCCGTGCTGCTTCACAAGGCCATCGGCAAGAACCTCCACTGCATCTTCGTTGACAACGGTCTTCTGCGCTACCGCGAAGCCGAGCAGGTGGAGGAGATGTTCAAGAAGAATCTGGGCCTCGACCTCACCGTCGCCAGAGCCGCCGAACGCTTCTATGAAAAACTGAAAGGCGTTGACGAACCGGAAGCCAAACGCAAAATAATCGGCAAGGAATTCATCGAGGTCTTCACCGAAGAAGCCAGGAAATTCAAGCACTGCCGCTACCTGGCCCAGGGCACCATCTACCCGGACGTCATCGAATCCAAGTCCCCTAAAAAAGGCCCCTCCCAGACCATAAAGAGCCACCACAACGTGGGCGGCCTTCCCCCGGATCTGAAGTTCGAATTAATAGAGCCCCTGAAAGAGCTCTTCAAGGACGAAGTGAGAGCCGTGGGCCGCGTCCTCAAGATTAGCGACGAACTCTTAGACCGCCAGCCCTTCCCGGGCCCCGGCCTCGGCGTCAGGATCCTTGGCGAAGTTACCAAAGAAAAAGTCGAGCTTCTTCAGCAGGCCGACAGAAGAGTCCAGGAAGAAATTAAAAAGCTCCCCGACTACAAGACCATCTGGCAGACCTTCGCCGTCCTTTTGCCCTGCCGCAGCGTAGGCGTCATGGGCGACCAGCGCACTTACGAATACACCTGCGCCATAAGGTCCGTCAACTCCCTGGACGCCATGACCGCGGACTGGACACGCCTCCCCTACGACACCCTGGCCACCATCTCCAACCGCATCATCAACGAAGTCCGGGGCATCAACAGAGTCGTTTACGACATTTCCTCTAAACCCCCCGCCACCATCGAGTGGGAATAAAAAGAAAAAGAAGGAGCCCGCAAAGGCTCCTTCTTTTTGCTGTCACAGCTCGCTCAGCGCTTGCGCAGGAAAACAACGAGCGCGACTAGTCCGATGGCCAGAAGGCCGGGTTCCGGGATCTCCTCCTCAACGGCATACACAGTAAGGTGGCTGACAAAGCGGGGCCACTGCTGCCCCCAATCCCAAATGTGATAATAACCGACGCCTCTCACGCCTCCTCCGGCATTGAGATCGTTGTAGCCGAAGGTGTGGTCCGGAGAATTATAAAAATCGTATCCGCCGATGGCGCGGAAAGCGTTTCCGGGGTTGCCGGTGTCGATGCGGCCCATTCTGTAAAGTGTGGCGTCCTCGTTGAAGAAGAAATTGTTTATGCACCACTTTTTGATGGGGCCGTCGTTGCCGTATTGGATCTCCTGGTTGTCCCTGGAGCCGTCAACTTTGAAGCAGGTCTTCCAATGCCAGTTGTCCCAGAAACGCCAGAAGATCTTGCCTTCCGAATCGCTGATATCAAAGTGATACCAGCCGTCCATGACTTCGGAAAGATAGCCGAACTGCGCCACAAGCGTGCGGCCTTCAAAGTCTTCGCCAGGAACATCGGCGATAAAGCCGGTGTTGTGTATCGCGGGGATGTAGAGGCAGACGAAGTCCACGCCGCTTTCATCAATAACAAGGTTGGTGATATAGCAGTCTGCTCCGGCTTCGACCTGATGGAGCCATTCCGGAGCTATCTCTTCCAAAGTCTGGCCTTCCTGGTAATCTGAGAAATCGATCTGGCGGATCAGCTCCTTGCCTACTTCCTCAAACTCGACCCGAACGTCGTCATAATAGACAGGCGGAATAGAAGATATGGTGGCGTCAGCCGCGTTGGCAAAAACGAGAAGCTTCATGCCGTCGTAGCGTTTGATGATAAGCTCGTACTGGTCGTGTTTCTGAAATTTTCCGTCAAGATAAAAATCCACGAAGCCGGTGGACATGTCGATCTTGAAAAGGAAAGTCTGCCAGCTGTCCTCTTTCAACACCCTGGGGAAGGAGGTAGTAAAGCCTCTCTGGGATTCCTCAAAGCTCAAATTGCAGCCGTTCTTGACGAAATTGAGCTGAAGATCTTCGTTTTCGAAATTCAAGACCGGGCGCGCCATGTCATCCAAAGTGCTGGTGGCGTTTTCATTGGCGTTAAGCTGCATTAAGCTCAAAGTGTTGCCTTTTGTCTGATAACGCTTGAAGCTGATATTGACGTAATTGCCGTCGGCGTTCAAAAGGATCGAATCGTCGATGGGAATGGCGATGCCGCCCTGTCCGCTCTCAGTCGTTTCAACTTTCAAAACTTTGTTGCCGTTGAAATCGAAAATAGTCGCGCCGTCGGAATACACTTTTCCCCAGTCGTTGTCGGGAGCGGCGACCATATCGCCCTGACCGAGAGCCATTCCTTCGGCCAAACCTTCAAAATTCTGGTCAACGAGCACCGTGACGGTGTTCGCCATAGCGAAGGCAGCGCTCAGAGCCAGGCATAAAATAAGCAAGTGCTTTTTCATAAGGCCGTTTTTTATATTGATTAAAAGTTGTTTTATTCCTTGATCAGGTCGATGTAGTTGATGTTGAAATGGCCGCCCAGGGAAACGACCTTAAGGGTCTGTTCGCCTTCCGGAAGCTCGATAGTAGTCACGTTCTCGGCGGTCTCCCATTTCTGCCAGTCGCCGGTCTTGACCGTGTTTTCCCAAACGCACTGCTCTTTGCCGTTCAATAAGATCCTGGCTCCGCCTGTGCCGTAGGGCGAAGAGAAGCGCAGGTTGACTTTGTATTTGCCGCCCTTCTTAACGTTGAGCTTGAATTCCATGTAGGTGCCTTTAGAGCTGATGTTGGTAAGATTCTCGCCGCCGTCCGTTTCGTCCTGACAGGTTTCCTTGCCCATGCCTGGGGCGACTCTGCTGGCTTGCGAACCCTTCAGGCGCCAGAAATTCACTTCCGGCTGCTCGGCCGTCTTTACTGGCTTTCTCGGCACTTTTCTCATGTACTGGGCGGCAACCTCCAGGATCTTCCTGGTGCTTTCTTTGAGTTCCTCAAGGGAGATAAGCCCGGCTTTGTAGGCCGCAGTAAGCTCATTGCCCTCGCCCCAGGGCATCTGCACGTTGCAGCCGGCTTTTATTTCTTTCCAGCCGACGCTCTGGCTGCCCCAGTCGGTGGTGACGAAGCCCTTGAAGCCCCACTCGCCCCTAAGAAGGTCAGTCAGCAGCGCTTTCGATTCGGCGGTATGGATGCCGTTGAAGCAGTTGTAGGAGGCCATAATAGCCCAGGGCTGGGCCTCTTTCACGGCGATCTCAAAAGCCTTGAGATAAATTTCCCTCAGCGCTCTTTCGCTCACTCTGGAATCGTTGTTAAGGCGGTTTTCCTCGCGGTTGTTGGCGCAGAAATGCTTCATCTCCACGCCGCGGTCGCCCTTACACTGCACGCCCTTTATGATGGAGGCGGCCAGCGTTCCCGTAAGATAAGGATCTTCGGAATAATACTCGAAGTTGCGGCCGCAAAGGGGGTCGCGGTGAATGTTGAGGCCAGGAGCCAGCCAAATGGCGACGCCGGCAGCTTCCATTTCCTCCCTTAGGGCCTCGCCGATCTTGTAGAGGATCTCGGTGTCCCAGGTGCAGGCTAAAAGCGCTTCCACAGGCCAGGCGGTCTGGGGAGTATCAAGGCGCAAGCCCGCCGGTCCGTCGGAGGTCTCGAGCGCTTCCACGTTGCGTTCGGGCATGGCGCCGACGCTGCCGGTGGCGTTTATGGCGCTGCCGTGTCCGCTGGCAAGGAAGGCGAAATCTTCTAAGGTAAGCGAGTCAAGAAAATCGTTCATCTTGCCGGTATCGCTGACGACTTCCTCGAAAGACATGTCTTTTCCTTCAGGAAGAGATCTAAGGCTGAATTCCTTTGCTTTTATCTCGCCTTGAGCGTTAAGCGCCAGGCCGTAGAGATAAGCGTGATCGTCTTGGCTGTAGTTTCTTATTTTCAGTCTGTGATAACCGGAGGTGGTGTGGAAACGGAAGGGAGCGGAATTAACTATCCCGCCTTCCTCCGGGATCACAAGATCTTGATATTTTCCGCTGTCGATGGAAACGCTTAGTTTCGCTTTGGAATTAACGATAAGCCTGAGTTCGTCATCCTCGCCGTCGTTATTGTAGATCAAGTATTCGATCCAGTTTCCTTTCGGCAGAATCAAGTTATAATCTTTTGAGAAATCCAGGTTGTTGCCGGTCCAAGCGTTCCAGGATCTGAGGCGGAAGCAGAAAGGCGGCATAGTCTGCCCGTTGTCTTTGACGAGCCCCAGCTCTTCCTGATCCTCTATCGTTCCCTGATAGGGAGCGTCATAGGTTCCGTCTGCTCTAAGAATGTTGGAAAGAAGAACAGGCGGCGGAAGCTTAGCCAGTCCGGCGTCGCTGTAGATCTGGTTGCAGGAGCGCGAGTAGGTGGCCATAACGCCTTTTTCCCTGGCGTCCTTCACGGAATTGCCCACGTAGATGTTGTAGGTGCCACTTTCCAGAATATAGCAGCGCTTGGGGCTTTCCTGGAAAGTCTTCATTTGCTCCAGCGGGAAGGAGATCGTCAAAGTTTCGCTTTCGTTGGGCTGCAGCAATTTGGTCTTCTTGTAAGCGGCCAGTTCAATAGCGGGATTGCCAAGCCTTCCCTGGGGGCGGGAATAATAGACCTGCAATACTTCGCGGCCCGCCCTCGGACCGACGTTTCTTATCGTTATCTCTATCGAGAATTTTTCGTCGTCTATGGCCGGCTTGAGAGACTCGTACATGAACTTCGTGTAGGAAAGCCCGTAGCCGAAAGGATAGCGGACTTTCAGGCCCTGGGGATCGAAAGTCTCGAAATAGCGGTAGCCGACGTAAATGTCTTCCCGATACTCCGTGTATTCGTTGCTTTCCCTGAAGCTGGAGGAGGAGGGAAGATCCTTATAGCTTTTGGGAATGGTGTCGGCCAGTTTGCCGCAGGGAGAAACTTCGCCCAGCGCCACGTCCCAGAAGGCGTTGCCGCCTTCCATACCGGGCTGCCAGACCAGCATGAGAGCGTCGATGGGATAGCGGTCCAGGAAGGAAAAATCAATTAAAGCGCCGCTGTTTATGACCAGGACGATTTTGGAGAAGCCGGCTTTCGTGGTAATGTCAAGGAGTTTCTCTTCTTCGTCGGTCAGATAGTAATCGCCTTTACTGAGCTGCCTGGCGCTGCCCTCGCCGCAGTTGCGGGAGATAAAGACGAAAGCGGCGGGATAATCTTTCGCCGTTTCGATCAGCTCTTCCAAAGTCGGGAAATAGTTCTCTTCGGCTTTGTATTTTTCCGCCAGTTCGGAGCAGAAAGTCAGCTGGCCTTTTTCGGATCTGTTCTCGGCGCCCTTCAAAAAGTTGACGGAATAATAGGCGTTGACGTAGCCGCTTCCGTAGCCGGTCTGGCTGAAGTGGATCTGGGCTTTGCCTATAAGAGCGACTTTTTCCCCGGTGGACAGGGGCAGGGCGTTCTTTTTGTTCTCCAAGAGAACCATGCCCTCCGCGGCGGCCTGGCGGCAGAGCGCGGCATGTTCAGGTTTGGGAGCGGGGGTCTTTTCTTCCGCAAAAATTAAACTGGCAATGCCGAAAAAAAACAGTGCCGACAAAATCAGGCGGGTTTTCATGATCTCTCCTTGATTTTAGTTTTGTTACTCAAATATCAGTCTGTCCGGCTATTCCCGGATCAGAGGGTTCAAAATGTGCGGAAGAGGAACTTCTTGTCAGTCCAGCTCTTCTTCCTCGTCTTCCTGAGGAACAGATCCGCTCTGCTGGCGGCTTTTCTGCCTGGAGGCTTCGTCAACTTCCTTCCCCAAAGCGATGGTCATGTCCCTGATCTGCTTGAAGAATTTGTCGTTCCAGTCCACGCAGGATTTGAAGTGGCGGAAAGTCCGGCCCGCTTCTTCCGCTTTGCCGTTGTTGATGGCGGCCCGCACGAACCAGGCCGTCAGGCTCATGCAGTCCGCGGACTCCTTGTTGAACTTCTTGACGAATTTCCTGACTTCCTCCCCCGCTTCTTTCCATTTGCCTTCGCTCATCAGCTGGGTGGCTTTGTCGCGGTAAACTTTCAGGCTCAGGTCGTAACGCTCCCTCTTGGTGGTGTCGATGATCTTCTTCTCCATCTGCACAGCCAGCTCCTCGTTGCCGGCGGCTCTGGCCGCCTTGATGAGTTTCTGACGGCAGGCGGAGGTGATGTCCTCGATATAGCGGAATTGTCCGATCATGGCGTCCAGGTGGGCGATCAAATTGGTGGAATTGGTCTTCTCCAGAAGCTGAGTCTTGAAGTTCCAGGCATAGACGTTCTTGGGCGCCAGCTTGATGGCGTTGTCGATAATTTCCAGGGCCCTTTCAGGATACTTGGTGAAGGAGAAGACATGGGACATATAGACCATGCGGTTGGCCTGCTTGTAATCGCTCTTAGTGTAGATGTCGTCGGTCAGAAGCAGCAGCTGATGGTCGGAGAGGTTCTCCTTGGTCTGGGGATCCTGGGCATGGCCCACCACGTAGTTCTGGGAGGCGTAGCGTCCGCATTCCAGATCCCAGTTGTCGTCGCCCTTGAGATATCCCAGCCAGGCGTGCCAGCCGACTCGGCCGGCGCCGCCGAAATACAAGGTCGGGATGCCGCAGGCCTTGCCGACGGTGGAGGCGTAGTAGGCCTGGTCGCAGCAGATGCCGCCTCTTTTTTTGATCTCCTTCAGGGAATAGATCTCATGGGGCCAGCTGAACTGGGATTTTTCCACGCGCTCATAGACGTAGTGGATGGAGCCGTAGGCGTTGCCAAGACGCGTCCTGGTGTAATGGGTGTGCTTTTGAGCCCATTCAAGTTCGGAGATCGGCGCCGGAGCGTTGATGATGAACTTGATATACACCGGATCAGTCTTGGTGAAGTTGCAGTCGATGTCGCCGTGCTCGTTGGATTTCACCCAGAAATCATAACGCTGCAAATCTGTGTCGGTGTTGGGAACAACAGCGCTGTCGGGCACCTGGCCGTGAGGCTTGGCGGAAGGCGGCTGATCCCAGACGATGGCCAAAGCGATGGCCAGCTTGTTATACTTCGGGAAAGTGTTCGTCCTTTGGAGATAGAATTCCTGCAAAAGCCTCATCACGTTGTTAAGATCGTCCTTGGAGGAATAGACCTCGAAGAAGTTCTCCGTGAAATCGCGGTTGGACATGATGTAGGTCACGAACCTCTGGTCCAGGTCCTTTAAGTCCGCGCGGTGGGCGTGCAGGAAAGTGCACCATCTCTGCAATCCGACCATGGAGCACCAGGATTCCTCCTTGATCTTCTCGCCGTCGTAATTGTTGACCATCCATTGGGTCAGGGCCATTACGTAGTAGGCGTAGGGCGGAGTCTGGGAAATTGCCACAGCCAGCTGCTCGAATTTTTTCGGCGTCCAGTTTTCCAGCGTTATGCGCTGGATAGCCTGGGTGATCGCCGGCATTCCGACTTCCTGGGCCGGCTTGACGTTTTTGTCGTCCTTTTCTTCCTCCGCCCTCAAATTAGGAACGCAAAGGAAGAAGACGAACGCTCCGAAAAGGAAAAAAAGACTTTTTGCTTTAGTCATTTCTCTCACCTAAAAAATTATTTTAAGCTTTTCCAGGCAGTCTCGACGATGAATTCGAGATCGCTCTCCTTGGGCTGCCAGCCAAGGACAGTTTTGGCCTTCGTGGAGTCGGCCACAAGTTTGGGGGCGTCGCCGGGACGGCGTTCCACCATGACTTCGGGGATCTCGGATCCCGTCACCTTGCGGCAGACGTCGATGACTTCGCGGACGGAGAAACCGTTTTCACTTCCAAGATTGAAGATGCCGTTCTTCTTTTCTCTCTTCAGGTATTCAAGGCCCAGGATGTGCGCGTCGGAAAGATCGTCCACATGGATGTAGTCCCTGATGCAGGTGCCGTCGGGCGTGGGATAGTCCGTGCCGAAAACTTTGATGTTCTGACGCTTTCCGCTGGCGACCTGCAGCACCAGAGGGATGAGATGCGTCTCGGGATCATGGCGTTCCCTTAATTGGCCTTCCGGATCGGCGCCGGCGGCGTTGAAGTAGCGGAAGATGCAGTAGTGCATTCCGTAAGCCTTGCTGAAATCGTCAAGTATGAGTTCGACCATGCGCTTAGACCAGCCGTAGGGATTAAGAGGAGCGATCGGCGTGTCTTCGCTGATGGGGACTTTCTTGACGTCGCCGTAGGTGGCGCAGGTGGAGGAGAAGATGAAATTGTCGATGCCGAAATCCTTGCAGGCAGTGACAAGCGTCAGCGTCTGGGCCACGTTGTTCTTGTAATACATGTCGGGGTGCTCGACGCTTTCGCCGACCGCCGCGAAAGCGGAGAAATGCATGACCGCTTCTATTTTGTGCTCGTTGAAGATCTTTTCCAAGATCTCCCTGTCGCCGATATCGCCTTCATAAAAATAAGGGGTCACCACCGCATCGCGAAAACCTCTGGACAGATTGTCTAAGACGACAACCTCGTAACCCTTGGACATAAGACGTTTCACACAATGGCTACCAATGTAGCCGGCTCCACCGGTAAGCAGGATCATATTTTTTCCTTTTTGGTTGCGAGAATGACGCAGTCGCGGCATCCCCAGATTAAATCGTTTATCTTTTCAAAATTCTTTTTCGCTTCCTCTCCTAACCCCGGCGCGTCGCAAATCAATTGCTCGCTCTCAGGGAAGGGGTGCAGGAACTTGATGTCAATGTCCTTGTAGCCCATCTGCTTCATGCGGTTCCTGAGGGCGACCGGATGAACGGGCCTGACATGCGTTATATCGCTGAAAAAGTCGCAGGAGGCCACGTGCAGATTCATGATGTTGGGCGTTTCCATGGCGATCAGTCCGCCGGGCTTCAAAGCCTTCAGGGCAAGGGAAAGGAATTCTCCCTGCTGGGAAGGCGTCAGATGCTCTATGACGTGCATGGCGGTGACGGCCGCAAGGCTTCCCTCTTTCGCTTCCCTAAGATAAGCGAAGAGGTCTTTGCATTCCATATCCAGTCCGGCTTTTTTGCCCCTGATGACCGCGGCCTCGTTGTTGTCGATGCCGATGGCAGCCAAGCCATTTTCCTTCAGCAGTTCCAATAGCTCGCCGCGGCCGCAGCCCAGGTCGGCTATCAAACCACCGCCATTTGCGGCCTTTTCAAGCAGCGGAACGTAAAATTCGAGGCGTTCCCTGATGTCCGCGACATCTCCCCTGCTCTCGTCTTCGAAAAGCTCGTAATCGGCGCTTTGCCAGGCTTTCTCGAAGTCGTCGATGACGCTGGGGGCGGCTTCTTTCTTTCCGCTTTGCGTCACCGTGAAGTTTCCGCTGGCGAGTTTTTCCTTCAGCTCGGAGAAAACTCCGCCGATGGCGGCGTTCCTGAGCTGCAGATCGTCCACCAGCCCGTGCAGTTCCTTGAAGCCCTGCTCAATGGAACCAATGCGCAAAGCCGCTTTTTCGCTGACGTCGCCGAGGCTCTTCACGCCTTCGTCCGCAGCGTTCAGACGCTTCACAGTCTCTTCGTTAGTCTTGCCGAGCGTTTTGATGCCTTCGTCCGCGGAATCAAGGCGCTTCACGATTTCCTCGTTGAACTTGCCGATCGCCTTGATGCTTTCGTCGGCGGCGTTCAAGCGTTTTGCGGTCTCCTCGTTAGTCTTGCCCAAGGTCCTTATGCCTTCATCGGCGGACGCAAGACGCTTGGCAGTGGTCTCTTCAGCCTCAGCCAAAGCGCGGACTGCGTTTTCCAAACCTTGCAGACGCTCCTGCAGAGCGTTGACGCCGGCGGCGATATCGTTGACCTTGGCGCCCCATTCCTCAAGTTTTTCCAGCCTCGAGTCTATGACTCTCAGCGCTTCCTCGTTTCTCACTTCCGCCTGGCGGAAATAATTGAAGCGCTCCACCGTTTCCTCGAAGCGGTCCTGGAACATGTTGAGGAGCTTCACCACCGTGGCGTTGAACTCCACCTGGCGCGTGGCGTAAAGCCGCATGACGCGCATGAGAAGGCCCTTTATGCGGCGGAACCTGGTGTTCTGCGGGACTGTTCTGGGGTCGTAGATCTTGGCGGCGTAGTCAAGCTGGAAATACATCTCGTTGCCGAGATGGAGATTGTCGAAATCGGCGGCCTTGGGCGTTTCCATAGCAGGCCGGCTCTCCTTAGCGTCAGGGTTTTCCAGATGGAATTTTACCCGGCGCAGAAGCTGCTCGGTTTCCATCTCTTCCACCCGCATGTCAAAATCACCTTTGTAGTCAGGCATTAAAACAACCTCCCTTTTTCAAGTATGGCGCGGTATTGCTCAAGAGCTTCCGCCGTGGTCTTTTTCAGAGAGAATTTGGCGACCTGGGCGGGCGCGGCTTCCAATAAAGTTTTCCTTACGCTTTCGTCCTCGTCGAGCTTCACTACGGCCTGGGCGAGAGCGCTGATGTCTTTGGGATCGTCTATTAAAAGCGCAGCGTTTCCGGCTACTTCGGGCAAGGATGCGACGTTCGTTGTGACGGAGGGCGTGCCGCAGGCCATGGCCTCCAGAACCGGGAGACCGAAGCCCTCGTAAATGGAAGGATAGACCAAAAGACGCGCCGCGCTGTAAAGACTCGCCAGATCGTTTTCGTCAACGTAGCCTATCGGGACTATGCGGCCCTTGGAACTCTCTATCCTTTCTTTCAGTTTGTCGTTCAGCCAGCCCTGGGCGCCAGCCACGATGAGAGGAAGCGAGAGCTTTTCGCTAAGCCAGGCTTCCACGACAGTGGCAAGATTTTTTCTCGGCTCCATGCTGGCCAAGAAGAGTGCGAAGCGTTCCGGAAGCTGGTATTTTCGCTTGACTTCCGCGATCTGGTCAATGCTTGCTCTCTTGAATTTCCGCTCGTCATAGGAGCAATAGTTCACGCCGCAGCGCTCCGCTGGCACTTTCAGTATCTTCATAAGGTCGCGCCTGGTGTGCTCGGAAATGCAGGTGAAGAAAGCCCCTTTCTTTATGGACTCTTCGATATTCTTTGTGCAGAACTCGATGGTCTCCTTCGTATGGAAATGGGGATGCGTCAGGAAGGAGAGGTCATAAATGGTGGAAAGAATAGGCCCCGTAAATTTCGGCGTGGTCCAGCCGGTGGAATGGACAAGATCCGTTCCCGGGACCGTTGACTCAGGCGAGACAAATGCCGGCGTCACGCCGCGCCAGAGATTCAGATTTTTAGCGTCCGGACAAGTGAAATCAAAACGCGTCAAATATTCCGGATGAGTGAAAGTCGTGAAACCCGGCATGAGCGTGATCTCCATGTCATCGGCAGGAAATTCTCCCAGTCCTCTGGCGAGGTTAAGGATGTGGCGTCCGATGCCGGTTATCTGCTCGCCTATGCCGCGGCTGACGTCCAGGGCCACTCTCTTCTTGGCGGGATAAGGAACGTAAGCCGGGAAGGAGAGGTCTTTCTTCTGAATTTCCGAAAGACGCTTGGCGATCCTGGCGGCGGTGTGCGTGAAAGTCCAGTTGTCTCTTACATCTGCGGCCGCCCTTGCGCCCTTCATGCGCGCCTCTTCCTGGTTCTCAAATACATGGCGCATGAGGGCTGACAAATGGTCGCTGTCCGGATCCGCCCATTGAAATCCCTTATAGTAGGGACATTTCGCCACGGCGGGAATTAGTTTCTTGACCTGCAGAGGATAGGCGTTGTAGCTGTTCATGAAGGTCGTTTGGGCGCTCCAGTTCGTGGCGATGACCGGCAGTCCGCAGGCCATGGCTTCAAGGATAGGCATGCCCCAGCCTTCGCCCCTGGTGGCAAGAACGAAACAGTCCGCTGAGCGGTAAAGGCTGCCGAGCTGATAATACGGCAGATATTTGTTGAAGATGAACTCGATGCGGCCGCCCTCGGGATCAAGGTTAAGATTCCTTATGATCTCCGGCACGTTGACGCTCGGGTCGGTGCAATTGGCTTTGCAGAGCAGAACCACAGGCTCTTTGGCCCTGAAGGTCCGGTTGAATGCCTTGATAAGCTCTTCCGGAGCCTTGCGCTCACCCCATTCGAAGACTGTCAGGAATTTGAAGTCCCCGCTCAAGGGGAACTTTTTGATGAGCGGGTTGAAGTAATTGGTGTCAACACCCAAGGGCATTAAATGGATGGGAACTTTTACGCCGGAATTCCTGAAGGTTTCCACGTTGAAAAGACTGGGCACCCAGACTTCGTCCATCTTGTTGCAGTGCTCCACCCACGATTTGGGAAGTCCCGTAACTTCCAGCATCGTGAAGCCGATTCTGTAATTGCCGATGCCCTCCGTCTTCTTGGTCACGAAGGCGTCGCCCTGGCCGTACACCACGCAGGGAGAATTGGGATCGATGGCTCTGGCCTTCATAACGTTCACGTTGTAGTAGGGCGCCGCCTCCGGCTCCTCAATGGGGAAAACCGTGCCCTCTCCGTAGAGGTAGCGGTAAGAGACCGCCACGTTCTGAGCGTCAAGGTGCAGAAGCATTTCCTTGCTGCTCATGGCGTAGCCGTGGGGCCTGGAAACGGTGGAGAGCCAGTTGACACTCTGGGTATAGCGTCCCTCGCAGGTCTTGGCCCATTTCTTCTTGAAGATCCCCTGGGACTTCAGGAAAATATCGTTGTGGCTGACCTTGTTCTCCTTGGTGGAGACGTTCTCGTGGTGGACGATGGTGGCTCCTCCGCAGCAAACGGTCTTGTAACCGGCCGCCTTGGCTCTCAAACAATAATCGGTGTCCTCGAAGTAAGCGAAGAAGTCCTCGCAAAGCAGACCGACTTTGTCTATGACTTCCCTTTTTATGTAAGCGCAGGCGAAAACCACGCTCTCGACTTCGGAATTGAAGGGATACTGGTTCAGGTTCGCCTCGTTGCTGGCGACCTGTTGGCCCCAGTAGGGCCCGACCGGCATCCAGGCTCCCAAGTGCTGCAAAAGTCCGTTGGCCCTGACAAGCCTGCACCCCACCACGCCCACGTCCGGCGACTCATAAGCCGCCTCCTGCATCTTCGTGAGCCAGTCGCCCTTCTCTTCAAGGATCTCGGTGTCGTTGTTCAGAAGCAGGATGTCAGAATCCGGAGGCGTTAACTTTATAGCGACGTTGTTGCCCTTGGGAAAGCCCAAATTTGCGTTGTTGAAAACGCACTTTATATCCTTCTGACTCTTTAAATACTCGACCGTTCCGTCCGTGCTGCCGTTGTCCGCCACATAAATGGTGTAATTCGGATGGGTGGTGTAGCGCCTCAGGGTGTCCAAACAGCGTTTGGTGTAGGCCAATCCGTTCCACGTCAGAATTATAATCGCAACATTTCGCATTTTTAACTCACTATACTTATGATTATTTATTAATTATAGCAAAAATATTGACGAAACAGGAGAAAAAAGAAAAAAGAAAGCCCGGCTGCCGGGCTTTGTTTAAAAGGGTGCGCGCAAAGCGCTAAACATAAAAGACCAAGGTCCCCCGTCATCCGTGGGGATGGAACTTTTTGTGGGTCTTCTTAAGGTGGCTGTACTCCACGTGGGTGTACTTTTCCGTAGTCGTGACGGAGGAATGGCCCAGCATTTCCTGGACCACCCTCAGATCCGCGCCGTGCATGATGAGATGGGTGGCGAAACTGTGACGCAGCACGTGCGGTGAGATGTCCTTCTGAATGTCCGCCTCCAGAGCGTATTTCTTGATCCTCATCCAGAAGTTTATCCTGGTCATGGGCTTCCCCAGCCGGGAAAGGAAAACCTCCTTGCGCCGCGGCTCTTCGCAGCGCGTCGCCAAATAATCCCTGATCGCCTGGCAGGCGTAGCTGCCCACCGGCACGATCCTGGTCTTGTTGCCTTTGCCTGTGACCTGCAGGAAGCCTTCCTCCAGGTTTATATCCCCTTTTTTCAATTTGACCAGTTCGCTGACGCGCAGCCCGGTGGCGTACAAAAGCTCCAGCATGGCGCGGTCCCTGAGGCCGGAGGGCGTGTCTTTGTCCGGGGCGCCCAGAAGACGCGTGACCTCCTCCTCGGTCAGAACGTGAGGCAGGACCTTCGCCAGCTTAGGGGATTCCACCAGCTTGGGAACGTCGTTTTTCAGGCAGCCTTCCTCCACGCCGAAGCGGTAGAACATGCGCAGACTGATGAGTTCCCTGGCCACCGTGGCCACGGCGGCGCGGTCTTCATAGCGCTCGCCAAGATAATCCGTGATGGTCTCCGGGCCGACCTCGTCCCAATTTTTCAATCCCTGCTTTTCGCAATAGGCGGCGAAGCCTACCAAATCGCTTCGGTAGGCCTCGCAGCTATTGCGCGCCAAGCCTTTCTCAACGCGCAGATACTCATCGAACCACTTGATCTGCGGTCCGAAATCGTTTTCGGGATATTTGCTTATTTCAATTTTCCTTTGGCGTTCTTGCCCTGCTTGACGTCCACGCTCATCGGGAAGCTTCCGGAAGCCACCCAGACTTTGCCCTTCTTGGCGGTGTCCGTAGCGGAGGTGCCGATCATGGCATAAGAGAAAGGCAGGAACATCTGGCGGGCCTTGCCGGTCTCGGAACTGGCGGTGAGGCCGGTGGAGCCAATGATGGTGGCTTTGCTGACGGCAAAAGTAACTTTCATGCGGCCGTCAGGCTTCATCTTGATGTCAAGTTTCTTGACGCCGCCCTTGGGATCGACCACCTTATGGAGGCGCTGGTTCTTCTTAACTTTCACTTCCGTTCCGTCGCCGGGCAGGAAGAAGAGGTCGTGGCCCACGAAGAAAGCGATGTCGAAATCGGAAAGATTCGCCATCACGGAAGCATGGTCGGTCATATCGATGCTGAAGGAGATCTTCAGGGTGTCGGTCAGGGGCTTCTTGAATTTCTGGCTGAAACTGACTTTCTGGTCGGTCAGCGTGCCGTAGCCCTTGAAATAGACCGGAGCATTGTCCGTATTGGTCAGCTGCTGGATCTCGGTGTTGTTGCCGCCGATCATCAGTTTCGA
The DNA here is from genome assembly GCA_017557885.1 of bacterium. GTDB lineage: Bacteria > Auribacterota > UBA3054 > UBA3054 > UBA3054 > UBA3054. Next base: position 198,562 of record JAFYXV010000002.1, read on the forward strand.
CGTGAGTCTCACGGCTTCCCTGTCCACGTTCTGCTGGGGATAAGCGAGAGCCGCAGCCATATTCGGCGATTCGTTAGTCTGAACGGTGTTGGGCAGAACGGAAGTTTGCACCTGCACGGAGACTTTCTCCATGTCTCCTATCATGTAGCTGGAAGGAGGCAGGGACGAGCAGCGGCCGGTGAAGCCCACGTAGCGGTCCTTGGTTTCCTGCGTGCAGACAACGTAGTTGGCGGTGTTGTAAGGCTCCGCGTAGTCGTTCTCGATGGTGCCGTAAATGTCGGCGTCCACATAGTGGGCGACGTTCAAATTAGTGCTTTCGCGGGAAGTGATGATGTTGACCTGGTTGACCACATTGTTTTCTTCCGGAATATTCGCCACCGTGAAAATGAAGAGGTTCGAGAAGATCCCGGAGCCGTAGCCCACGAAGAGCTGGCTCTTGGGATAGACTTTTTCCGAACCCGGAACTCTCTGAGTTTCAACGGTGGTGCCGGAGGATTTCAAACGCATGGAAGCGTCGCTGACATTGTTGTTCTGCATGTCAACTTTGTAAGACAAAGCCCCGACCTTTCCGTCGCCGTTGATCTCCACCTGGATATTGGTGTTTTCCAATATCGCGCCTAAGGCCATGCCGCAAAAGACGGTTATGGCGCCTATAAGGTAAACCTTACGCATAATTAATCCTCTCCTACAAGGGTTAAATGTTCGTTTAATTATTTTGTGTATTTTACCATATATAGTGGAAAAAGAGCAAGCCTTCCCCAAGTTCTTGTCCCTCCCGCCCCCTCGCGGACCCTCTTTGACTTGCAAAGGCCCTTTTGGTAAACTATCTATCCCTAACTTTTGTATAATATAACTGTAAGGATCATATAACCCAAGTGCGGAGACAAATAATGAAAAAAATCTTTTTCTTCAGTCTTTTGGCGGTCGCCACGACCGCTGCCCTTTGCGTTTATGCCGACAGTATTACCCTCAATAACAAGAAGACCTACACCGGCGAGATCCTCGAGATGAACGAGGAAGGCGTCAAACTTAAAGACAAAGCCAAGGGCATGACCATTTTCATCAAGTGGGACAACATGTCTCTCGCCTCCATCAAGGAACACAACCCCGACCTTTACGAAGATAAAGTAAAGGAAAGGAAAGCCAAGATAGAACAGCAGAAGTTGGAAGCCGGCCTCGTGAAATATACCACGCCGGAAGGCAAAGAGATCTTTGTGACCCCGGAACGCAAGACGGAGCTGGAAAACCGCGCCAAAGGCCTCGACCTCTACCAGGGCGAGTGGCTGCCCACCAACAAGGTCGCCGAATTGAAATACGACGCCGAGATGAAAAAGCAGGGCAAGGTGAAATTCGAAGGCAAGTGGTACAACCAGGAAGAAGTCAGGGACGTGGAGCAATTCAAGAAGAACAAAGGCCTGAGGGTCGGCATGACCGCCGACAACGTCAAATCCACCTGGGGCGAGCCCACCTCCGTAAGGAAATCCTCAGACTTCTCCTCCCGCAAGCGCGAGATGTGGGTCTATACCAACGAAGAGAAAGGCACGGAAGATCGCGTGGTCTTGGAGCAGGATTCCGTGGTCCAGATCATGGTCGGCCAGGAAATCGAAGACTTTTAAACCGGAAAATAATTATTAACAATAAAAAGGAGTAACAATTATGTCCAGACACCCCAGTTTCGGGCGCGGCGGCATCACCAAGAAACGCAACGTCCTCAAACGTCTTGAGCGCATCGACCTGCTCAGGAAACAGAATCGTTATAAAGAAGGCCAGACCGTTTACGGCCTGCCCAAAACCAAATTCGAACAGTAAGGAAAAATGAGAACACCCGTTATTGCCGGCAACTGGAAAATGAACAAGACCGTTGCCGAAGCCGTTGCCCTTGCCAGCGAGATCAAAGAAAAAGTCGCCGGCGTTGAGAACGTCAAAATAATCGTCTGCCCCGTCTTCACCGCGGTCAAATCCGTGGCCGACGTCCTTAAAGGCTCCAACGTCAAAGTCGGCGCCCAGGATATGTATTGGGAAACTTCCGGCGCCTACACCGGCGAAGTGAGCGGCGAAATGCTGCTGGAAGCCGGCGCCGAATACGTCATCATCGGCCACTCTGAACGCCGCCAGTATTTCGGCGAAACGAACGAGACCGTCAACAAGAAACTCAAAAAAGCCCTCTCCATCGGCCTCAAGCCGATCGTCTGCATCGGCGAAACTTTGGCTGACCGCGAAAGCGGCAATACCGAAGCCGTGGTCGAAAAGCAGGTTCGCGAAGGTTTCGTCGGCCTGACCACCGAAGAAATGAAGGGCACCATCATTGCTTATGAGCCCGTCTGGGCCATCGGCACCGGCAAGACCGCCACGGCCGAACAGGCCGAGGCCGTCCACGCCTTCGTCCGCAATCTCATCTCCCAGCTCTGGGACAAGGAGACCGCGGAATCCGTCGTCATCCAGTACGGCGGCAGCATGAAGCCCGAGAACGTCGCTTCCCTTTTGGCCCAGCCGGATATCGACGGCGGCCTCATCGGCGGCGCGGCCCTGAAGGCTGATTCCTTCGAGAAACTGGTCAAATTCTAAAAAGGCCAACCCAAAAAGCCATGCCGCCAAAGGCATGGCTTTTTTTATTCCCCCACCCAAAAACAGGAGGAGAAAATTATGAAAAGAGCCGTCATCTTTACCCTGGCGCTTGTCTTCGCCGTGTCTTCTTTAGCCGCTCCGAAAGAGAAAGAGAAAGAGGAAGCTTGGATCCAGCAGTGCAAAAACTTCAAGGTCTTCGGCATCTCGCTTGGCATGACGCCGGAACAGGTGCGTCTTGTCTTCCTTAAGGCCCAGAAATCCTCCCTGTATCCCTGGTCGGAAACTACGCCCTACTCTTCGCAGTTCCGCTTCGATACCGATACTAAATACGGTCCGCTCGACCAGCCGCTCATGCGTTTTTTGGATTTCGGCTTTGCCCCCGTCATGACAAACGTTCCCCAGCGCTCCCAAATGCGTGTTGTTTATGACAACAGTTACGAAGACTCCTATCCGATGAAAGAAGCTCACACCCCCCCTAACGGCACTGTGGAGATCCTGCCGTACATGAATTACAGAGCGACCTTCCATGATTACATCGTCACCACGAACACTTCCTTCCTGACAGTCAAAAAACTGAAAGTGCGAGACAGAGCCGACATTAAAGTTTACTTCAACAAGAAGCACAGAGCGGTGGCCATAGGTGTCGATCTTCTGAACATGAAGGACGAAGATCAGGAAAAAGCGTTCAAATACATGAACGACAATTACAGCAAGCAGGTCAGCCTATCCGATCAATACAACTTATCATTTGAATGTCCCCAGGCTCCCAACGTTTTCATGCAGTCCTGTTGGACGAACTATTACACCGCGCCTGAAGGACTTGCTTTCAAAATCGCTCCTCCCCAGTATTTCCGCCGTTGGAAAGGATACAATTTCTACTATCACGAAACGGAGTATTTCAAAGCTCTGGAAGAAAAGAAACAAAAAGATCCGCTTTTGCAAGTGCTTTAAGTTCGCAGAAAAATACAAACATGAAGAAAAATATCATTATCGCTTTAGCGCTGCTTTTCTCGCTCTCCCTTTCCGCCGCGCCAAGAGAAAAAGAAGATGATGCCTGGATCCAAAAATGCAAGAAGCATAAAATCTTCGGCATCTCCATAGGCATGACCGCGGGGCAGGTCCGCTCCGCCTTTCTGAAGGCCCAAAAAACCACCCTTCTCCCCTGGTCCGCCACCACGCCTTACAGCTCTTATTTCCGTTTTGATATGGATACCGGTTTCGGCCCCTTGAGCGATCCCCTTGGACGCTTCCTGGACCTGGGCTTCGCCCCCATACCAACCAACACTCCCAAGAAAGCCGAAGTCCGCTTCACCTACGACAACCCTTACGGCAGATCATACCCCATGATCGAGAACCATGACCCGGGCAACGGCACGGAAGAGATACTGCCTTTTATCAACTATTCCGCCAAATTCCACGACTACATCGTTTACACCAACACGATCTTCCTGAGCAAAAAAACGCTGAAAGTCAGGACCCGCGCGGATCTGAAAGTTTATTTCAACGCCAACAACAGAGTGGTGGCCATAAACGTGCATTTGTACAACATGCGGGATGAGGACAAGGATGTGGCCTTAAAACAGCTGAACGACAAATACAGCCTCAAGATGGAGCTTAGCGATCTGGACTACTACACCTACGAAGTCGTTCCCGCTTCCGGAGTGCTGCTGCAGTCCCATTGGAAAAGCAATTACAACTACAAGCCAACTGACAAGAACGCTCCCCCTCTCAACAGCCGCCGCTGGGAAGCCGACAACTTCTATTACCACGAGGAGGAATATTTGAAGGCGCTTGCCCAGAAGAAATTAAAGGATCCCCTTTTGGACCTTCTCTGATGAACAAACCGAGAATATATTTAAGCGGCCCCATTATGGACGCCGATCCCCACGGCGCCAGGGAATGGCGCGCCAAAGCCAAGGAGCTTCTCTCCGGAAATTTCGAGCTTCTCGATCCTATGCGCCGCTCCTTTGTTGACCGCGCCGTGGATTCCGCCAACGAGATCGTGCGCTTCGATCTTCAGGACGTGGACGACGCCGACGTCATCCTCGTCAATTACTCCAAGCCCAGCATTGGAACAGCCATGGAGGTTTTCTACGCCGGGCATGTAAAAGACAAATTCATAGTGGCCTTTTCGCCTTTCTCATACAAAGACTGCAGCCCCTGGATGGTCAAATACTGCACCAAGATCCTGCCAAGTTTGGAAGAGGCCGCCCAATACATCAACACTAACTTCGTAAAAAAATGAAAGGAATCGTATTAGCCGGCGGCGCCGGCACCAGGCTTCGCCCCCTGACAACCATAACCTCTAAGCAGCTCCTGCCCGTCTATGACAAGCCCATGGTCTATTATCCCCTGCAGACTTTATTGGACGGCGGCATAAAGGAGATCCTCTTCATCGTCGCTCCCGAAAGAGCGGCGGATTTCATGCGCCTTCTGGGTTCCGGCAAAGACTTCGGCGCGGAGTTCTCCTACAAGATCCAGGACAGGCCCGAGGGCCTCGCCCAGGCCTTCATCATCGGCAGCAACTTCATCGGCACCGACGACGTGACCATGATCTTAGGCGACAATATCTTCGTGGGCAACGACAGTTTCCTGCACGATTCCATCAAGACCTTCAGATCCGGCGCGAGAGTTTTCGCCAAGAGAGTCCCCGATCCCGAGCGTTTCGGCGTGGTGGAATTCGACGAGAAAATGCAGGCTGTCACCATCGAGGAAAAACCCAAATTCCCCAAGAGCGACTACGCCGTGACGGGCCTCTACATCTACGACAACTCCGTCGTAGAGAGAGCCGCCAATCTCAAACCCAGCGCCCGGGGCGAACTGGAGATCACCGATCTCAACAATATCTATCTCAAAGAGAACGCCCTGGACGTCAGCATCTACGATGGCGAATGGCTGGACACCGGAACCTTCGACTCCCTTCTGGACGCCGGCATCATGATAAGGAAAATGAGAAAATAACAGGCAAAAATTTAAAAGCAAAAGAAAACAAAAAAGCCTTCCGAAGGGAAGGCTTTTTTTATTGCTCATCCAGGACTTTCGCTTTCACCGAGCCGTCGGACATCCTGACAAGGAAGCGGACTTTTTCCTTCAAAGTCTTCGCCGAGGTTATCGCTTCGCCCGCCTCGTCCTGCACCACCGCATACCCTCTTTTCATAACTGAGAGCGGCCCCAGGGCGCTGAGCATTTCCGAACAATGATCGATCCTGGTCTCGTAACCTTCAAGGAGCTTATCCGTTCCTTTCCTCAAGGAGTCGTCAAGCTCGTCGACCCGCTGCATCTTGACTTCGACGATATGCGTCGGCTCCCGCAGCGCGTAATGAGTCAGACATTTGAGGACCTCCTTCCCTTTGTCGTCGATGGTTTCCTCCATACCGGCCTGCAGGCGGTCATAAAGGTCATCAACCGTGCATTCCCAATCTTCCCTGGTTTGGACCACCTGTTCCGCCGCGGCGCTGGGGGTTGGCGCCCTCAGGTCCGCCACCAGATCGGCAATAGTCCAGTCGGTCTCGTGCCCCACCGCGGAAACCACCGGTATTTTGGAAGCGGCTATGGCTCTCGCCACGCCTTCGTCGTTGAAGCACCAGAGATCCTCCATGCTGCCGCCGCCCCGACCCACGATCAGAACGTCGATTGGGGTTTCGGGATGCTGCTCATTGTAAAGGTTGCAGTTTTCTATAGCCTCGATAATGGAAGCCGGAGCAGCCTCCCCCTGGACCACAGCCGGCGCGAAAACCAGCCTGCAGGGGAAGCGGCGGAACAAAACGTTCTTCACATCGCGCAAAACTGATCCGGAAGCCGAAGTGACGAAGCCCACGGTCTTCGGAAACACAGGCAGAGGCCGCTTCCTGTCTTCGGAGGTCAGGCCTTCCTCCTCCAGTTTGCGCTTCAGCTGCTCAAACTGCAGCTGCTTGGAACCGAGTCCGCAGGGCTCCATATCCTCGCAGATTATCTTATATTGTCCACGCGGCGGATAGATATCGATTTTTCCTCTGACGATCACCAAAAGCCCGTTTTCCGGCATGAATTTTAAACGCCGGTTTGCGCCCCGGAACATGGCGGCGCCGATCTGGGTTTTTTCGTCTTTTAAAGAAAAATAAAAATGACCGGAGGAGGATTGTCTGACAAAATCGCTTATCTCCCCCACCACATAAACGTCGAAAAAATTCTCCTCTATCAGGTTGCGAAGTTTATCCGTCAGTTCGCTGACGGTCTGGGGCTTCAAAGGATCGTCTTCCGGCTCTGAAGAGATCTCAGGCTCTTTTTCCTCCGGATCCTGATAGGAAAGTTCCCCGGCCTCCTTGAAGAGACCGGGGAACTCGCTTTGATATATTTTTTTCTTCGGCATAAAGCCTGATTTTAGTTCACGGTCTGCATTTCGATGACCAGCTGCCCGTTGCTCTTTTTGATGGGGCTCGTTTGGGGAGCGGCGGGCTGAGCGGGAGCGGCGGGAGCCGTCTGCTGGGGAGCGGTCACCTGAACTTCCATCACCTGCTGAGACTGAGGAGTGACGGTCACTTTGTTCTCAATGCTGAAGGTGGGGGCGGCGGGCTGGGTCGGCTGAGCGATCTGGGCAGGTTCCTCTTTCTCAACCACGACTTCCCTCTCCTGGATCTGCACGAAGCCTTCTCCGTTGAGGCTGTCCAGTTCCATCTGGGCGGCGGACAAAGCGTCCGCTTTTTCCTGGGCTTCCCTGGCGGCGGCCTTGGCGGCTCTGGCGGAGGCCTGAGCGGCTTCCTGAGCTTCCTGGGCGGCCTTTCTGGCAGCTTCCACTTTCTTCCGGGCGGCCACGCGGCTGTCGGCTTCAGGATCCTTCCGAGGAACGGCTTCAGCCTGGAACTGTTCCTCTTCCAGTTCTTTTTCAACTTCCTTCTCTATTTCAGCCGCTTCTTTTTCCGCGGCGGCAAAAGCCTCCTCGTCTCCGAAAGCGGCTTCTTTTTCAGCCTTGGCGGCCTTGGCGGCCTTGGCGGCTTTCTTTTCACGTTCGCGCGCCGCGAACTCTTCCTGGGCCTTCAGCTGGGCTTCCCTTTCTTTCTTAAGGGCCGCAGCAGTCTTGAAGGAGGCGACGGCGCTGTCAACCACCGAGGCTTTGACTTCCGCGGCCTGGCTGGTCAGCGCGGAGAAATCCAGGGAGTAGATGTTGTTGTCGTCGCAGATGAAATAACCGAAGTGCGTGACGTCGGCGGTCATCAAAGGATTATCCGTGCCGCTCTCGCGTCCCTTCCAGGCGTAAGCGACGGCGGGCTCGCCGGAGATCTCGCCCAGCCTCGGTTCGCCCAAGAGGGCGCCGCGGCCTTCCAGGCTGTCTTTCAGTTTGGAGATGATCTCGACTTTTTCCATTCCCTTGAAAGGTTTGCGCACGTCAACGCGGAACTGGGATCTGTAGCCGTTTTCCGCCGGAGCCAGAGCCAGCACGCTGTTGGGCATGGTGTCGTCGCCGGGGACCACGTCCCAGTTTGAGGGCAGTGTGACGGAGCTGCCGTCCGGGAAATTGACGGTCCTCTGGGTGGGAGCGGAGGAGCAGGCGGCCAAAACCAAAGCCGCCAAGCTGAGGATCAAAAGATTTTTCATAGTTTTACCCAATGGTTGATTACAATATCCCTTTTATTTTATCAAAAACGCCCGATTTTATGTCAACAAGAGACCGCAAGAAGAAAACCTAAAAAAAGCAAAAGGCAAGCCTTTTACGACCCTCCTTGAAGCTGGAGCGAAAAACCGGAAGTAAAAAACAAAAAGCGCCCTTTTTTATTGAACTAGGAAAACACGAAAACCGAATTCGCTGTAGTTGTTTACTGTATTGCCGTGACTACGGTAAGCAGAGCGGCACTCGTGGGCGTAACGGTCGATCCAGCTCCCGCCCCGAAGCACACGTTTAATACCATCAGTATTGCCCTTCGGGTCGGTGGCCGGATCACCGTTCCAATCTCCCCACCAATCCAGGCACCATTCACAAACGTTCCCGTGCATATCGTACAATCCCCAAGCGTTCGGCAGATACGAGCCGACTTTGGTATGAGCAAAGTATTTGCCATCATCACCTTCATCACCACCGCCATTGTGCCAGTAACGGCCAACCTCAGCCATTTCATCGCATTTTTTATCGTCTGACAGATTCTTCCCGCTGTTCAAGGCCGTGGTCGTGCCGGCCCTGCAGGCGTATTCCCACTGCGCTTCCGTGGGAAGATCGAAGTTCAAACCGGTCTTGGCGCGCAGAATTCCAAAGAAAGATTCCTCGTCAACTTCATTGTTAGCAGGCCAGGCTGCGCCTTTATCCGTTCCGCGCAGCATATTATAGGAGACACGTTCCACAGGGCGTGAATCTCCCTGATAATACGCCGGATTGTTTCCCATTATCAGTTCATATTGTTTTTGGGTGACTTCAAACACACCCGCGAAGAAAAGCTTGGTCAAAGTCACTTCGTGCTGGACCTCGTTATCATTTCTTCCCAGTTCGTCCTCCGGGCTACCCATTGTGAACTTCCCTGCCTCGACCTTCCTAAGGACCAGCTTCGTGGTCTTGTACTCTTCCGTCCAGCCGCCTTCGGGAACATCGTCAAGATAGCTTATCGCAAAGCTAGCTGCATTAGTTCCTTCCGAAAGATCGATTACCATGTACAATCTGTTTGTCACTACCGGAGGAGGATCTACAGGGGATTCCCCTGTGAATGCCGGTGAAGCGGCGTTGGGAAGAAGCTTGAATGTCGCAGTCGCTTTGCCATTGGCGTTGGCGGAAAACTTCACTTGCATATCTGCACCTTTATTCGCGTGCTTAAAGTTTTTGCCTTTCATTTCGGGAGTGAAAGTATAAGCTGCGACGCTTCCAGAGCTTTTTTCGCAGGCCTGGATGTCCAAGACTGTTGCCTTTTGTGTCTTGAAATTATCAATATCTTTCGTATCGATAGTTCCGGAAGATTTCAAAGCCGCTTTGTCGGGCTTAACGGTTTCTGTACCTATTACAAAAGCAAAATTCTCTGTAACATCCTTTTCCGTCCAGCTGAATTTACCGTTTTTCGATTTGACGGAGATATTTTGGCTGTCAGACTTCAATCCGAAACCTTTCCCCTTCCCGTCTTCGGGAATCAGCGTCGGGACAGAAAGGTAACTGCCGAGATTGTTGCAGATTGAGACGCTGGCCTCCCCTTCGGCAAGCGCTTTCATGGCGGTTTCGCTCAGCGTTCCGCTCAGCTTAAGCGTAGTTGAACCATTCACGTATTTTTGGACATTTGCAGTTTCCTGTGCAACAGCATCGGCTAATGCATCGCCCACCATAAAGAAAACCATTGCCATCAAAAAGAAGCATTTAAGACGCATAAGATCCCCGCATGTTGGTTAAAATTTAACTGACGAAAAAGTTTATCATATTTCCACAAGAAATGTTGCCCACAGAATGTCGAAAAATCATTATATTTAATCAGCCTTAGAGCGGGCTTCGGCCGTTCTGCAATAATTTACCTGTGTTTTGTTAAAATTAATAGAACCGTTTTTTAATTAACTATTCCCGGAGATAACAAATGTCTTATCTTGAACTGCAAAGCGTGAAACGCCGGCTGCACGGCTTTCTTCCCAGAATTTCAAACAGGATCGTCAAGGCCAGAAAGGACGTGACGGAAGTATTCATTTCTCCTTGCGGTTACAAGGAAAGCAACACTCCCCCGCCGGAATCCGAGTTCACTCCCTACGAGCAGGAATCCGTCTGGGCGAAAACAAGGGAAAACCACTGCTGGTTCCGCGTCAAGTTCGAGATTCCCAAAGAATGGGATAAGGAAAACATTTACCTCAACATCAAGCCTGAAAGAGGCTGCGCCTGCCTCACCACCCAGTACACCGCCATAAAAGGCGGCACGGCTATCCAGGGCTTGGACGGCAACCACACGAAAGTTAGACTTGAAGCCTCCGACAAGGAGTTCTACCTCTACGCCTATTCCGGCTGCCCCATCGACCACATCGTCACCTTCGGGTGCGAACTGCAGCTTATCGATCCCGAAGTCGAAGGCCTCTATTACGACCTGAAGATATTGGAAAACGTCTTGAAGTTCGCGGATGAGGAAAGCCTTCTTGTCGCCCAGGCCAAGGACGCCGTCAACGGCGTCATCAACAGACTGGACACAAGGGATTTTGCAAGCCCGGAATTTTCCGAGACCGTCCGTGAAGCGAAACAATACCTTAAAGAAGAATTCTACGGGAAGCAGACGCCCATAGACGAAGCTGTTTACAACATCGGCCACACCCATATCGACGTCGCCTGGCTCTGGCCTATGCGCCAGACCAGGGAAAAAGCCCAGCGCTCTTTCGCTACCGTTATCGCGCTGATGGAAAAATATCCCGAGTACAAGTTCATGTCCTCCCAGCCGGCCTTGTATTATTTCGTCCAGCAGGACGACCCCGAGCTCTTCGAGAAGATCAAAGAGCGCGTGAAAGAGGGCCGCTGGGACATCGAAGGCGGCACCTGGCTGGAAATGGACTGCAACCTGACTTCCGGCGAGAGCCTTTGCAGGCAGCTGATCTTCGGGCAGCGCTACTTTTTTGAAAACTTCGGGCGCCGCACGCGCTCTTTGTGGCTCCCCGACGTCTTCGGTTACGCCGCCGCGCTGCCGCAGATCCTGAAACTGTCAGACGTCGACACCTTTGTCACTAGTAAGATCAGCTGGAACGAGACCAACAGGATGCCCTGGGACATCTTCGAGTGGCAGGGCATCGACGGCACCAAGATCCTTTCTTACTTCATCACTTCCCAGGACAGCGACAAGGGCAAGCCCGCTTCCCGCTACACGACCTACACCGGCGACACGCTGCCTTCCTGGCAGTTTGGCACCTACCGCCGCTTCGTGCCCAAGGAAGCCTGCGACGCCGTCCTTAACACCTACGGCCACGGCGACGGCGGCGGCGGCCCCACAGCTGAAATGATCGAGTATGTCGCTCGCCAGGAAGACGGCCTCACCACTCTTCCCAAAGCCAAATTCGCCACCGCCACGGAAACCCTCGAAAAGATCCACGAAAAAGCCAAGAAGTGCGAACTGCCCGTCTGGCGCGGCGAACTCTACCTGGAGTTCCACCGCGGCACCTACACATCCGTAGCGGGCGTTAAGAAAGGCAACCGCCGGGCGGAATTCAATCTTCAGACCGTCGAGAACCTGGGCGTGCTGGTCAATCAGTTCGGTCTTGCCAAATTCTCCCAGGAAGAGCTCAAAGACATCTGGCGCTGCGTTCTCACCAACCAGTTCCACGACATCCTGCCCGGCTCCTCCATCAACCTCGTTTACGACGTCACGCTTAAAGAACTGGCTGACTGCAACGCAGCCCTCATAGAGAAAAAGCAGAACTTCGCTGGTCTCATCGCCAATAAGGTCAAAGCCGGCAGCAAAGGCCTTCTGGTCTTCAACCCCCACGGCCTCACCCTCAGCGCCAACGTCAAATTTGACGGCGCTTCCGCGCTCGTCAAAGACATTCCCGCCCACGGCTGGAAAGTCGTTCCCGAAAACGAGGTCGTAACCAAGAATACGATCAGCGCCGCCAAGACTTCCCTGGAGAATGACAAAGTCAAGCTCTCCTTCGACGAATACGGCCGCATAAATTCCTTCGTCGTGAAGGAAACCGGCCGCGAGCTCGTGGAAGCTGGCAAAGCCTTCAACACCCTCAAATTCTACGAAGACATTCCGGAAGTTTACGACAACTGGGAGATCAAGGACTACGCCACCGAAAAGGGCTGGGATCTTGGCAAGCCCCAATCCGCGGACGTCGTTGAAGACGGCTCCCGCAAGGGCATCCGCCTGACTTATTCCTTCGGCCAATCCAAGCTCACCCAGACCGTCTATCTGACGGAAGGCAGCGAGAGAGTCGATTTCGAAACGGAAGTTGACTGGCAGGAAAACGAGAAGGTCCTCAAGGCTGAGTTCCCAACCAACCTCATTTCCGACTACGCCACCTACGACATCCAATTCGGTTCGGCCCGCCGTCCCACGCACCGCAACACCAGCTGGGAACAGGCCAAATTCGAAGTCTGCGCCAACAAGTACATGGATCTCTCCGAACCCGACTTCGGCCTGGCGCTTCTCAATGACTGCAAGTACGGCCACTCCTGCCTGGGCGGCAAGATGGCCATAACGCTCTTAAAAAGCTCCAACGATCCCGACCCCGACTGCAACCGCGGCCTGAACACTTTCACCTACGCTCTCTTCCCCCACAAGGGCGGCGCCGAGAATCCTGAGATCCTTAAAGAAGCCTACGCTCTCAACGAGCCGCTTTACGCCGTTCCCACGGACAAAAAAGACGGCGCTCTCCCCGAAGAGTATTCTTTCATCAGCTCTTCCACTCCCAGCGTCGTTCCTGAGACCGTAAAGGCCGCCGAAGACGGCCAGGGCGCGATCGTCCGCCTGCTCGAAACGAAGGGCACCCACACGGAAGCGACCATAACTTTCGGCACCGCGCCGAAGAGCGTCACTTTGACGAACATCCTGGAAGACAACCAGTCTGAGATACCGGTCCAAAACGGTGAGATCACTCTGACCTTCCATCCCTTCGAGATCAAGACCATCAGAGTGAAATAACAAAAAACAAAACCCAAAAAATAAGCGCGCTCAACAGAGCGCGCTTATTTTTATATTTTGGATTTCAGCCCGGAGATCTCTTTCGAGTCAAGCTTTGTGAAAGCGAAGCATTTTTTACCCAGATCTTTTGTAGAAGCGCCTACAAGAAAAAGCTCTTTGTCGTCAATGATCAAAAAACGATCATGAAACTTTGAGCTTTCCCTGATGATCAAATCTCCATATTGTTCATTAAACTTCTTGACGTCGCTTGCGGCCAGTTCATTCCCGCGCTTGGAAGTCACGATCTTAAGGCTTACTCCTTTGCCTTTTTTCGCCATCATTTCAAGGGTCGTTAAGTCAACGTAATTATCAATAAGAAGAATGGATCTTTTGGCCGAGAGAATATGCTTCGTTATAAAGACCTCTGCGTCGAAGACTTGCCCGTCATAAAAAACACCCTGTCTCGGAGGCTGAGAAGTCCTAACAAAGAAGTCTATATTCTTCTGAATTTTTTCAATTTGAACATCGTGTCTAAGTAATTTGTCTTCTACTTGATCTATACGTCTACTTAAACTATACCCTCTGAGAAGATGATCTCGTAAAATTTTGGTCGCCCACCTGCGAAATTGTATTCCTCGCAAAGACTTAACACGATAACCAACGGAAATAAAAACGTCAAGACTGTATAATTTTACCGGTTTGTCTGAAAAAGGAATATTCCAAAAAAGAATATTGCTTTTTTCGGTTACCTCTTCTTCTATAAAAATGTTTTTTATATGTTTAGCAATAATAGGTTGTTTCCTTTGAAACAATTCGCACATTTGCGCCTGAGAAAGCCAAACAGTCTCGTTTTCAAACCGGACATCCAGCTTTATCGTTTCATCAGGCTGATAAATAATTATCTCGTTTTCCATATTAACGGATCATTGGGTAAACTTTGTTCAAATCTACCGCATAATACGAAAACTTTTTAATGAAAACAAGATTTTTAGTTTATTCTACATATTTGAAAAGCGAATGTAATCTACATAGCAAAAAGAGACGCGCTCTCGCGCGTCTCTTTTTACTTTTTTGGTTTTGCGTTGTTTGCTTATTTGAAATTCGGGAGGAATTTCTTTTCGGCCTTGTAGAGCTTAAGGAACATTTCCTTGATCTCTTTGGGCGTGCAGACCGCGGAGGTCAGAGGGTCTAAGTAAAGGGCCTGGATGGCCTGCTCGATGCTTCTGTTGACGCAGGCCTGGGCGGCCTGTTCGAACATGTACATGTCCGCGGCGCAGATGGCGGCCATGGGAGTCGGCAGAGCGCCGTAGCGGAGGGGCTGGACGCCGTTGCGGTCGATTAGGCAGGCGACCTCGACGCAGCCGTCGTGGGGCAGGTTGCTGATAAGAGGGCCTGCGCCGTCAAGGCTCGTGTTAAGGACATTGCCGTACATTCTGAAGGGAGAATTCTTCTCGATGGCTTCCACGATCCAGGAGGCGTATTCGTGGCCGCGGGCGCCGCCGAGCTCGCGCTTTCCGGTGTACATTTCGGTTCTGATCTTGTCAGCGTCTCTGCGCCATTTGGGATAACCGTCGGCGTAAAAGCCTTCCTCGCCGTCGTAGCCAGAGCGGCAGTATTCGTCGCGGTGCTTTTTAGAGGTGCGGTAAAGGCTGATGTATTCGCTGAGGTGGCCGGAGGATTCCGTAATGAAGGCGCCGAAGTGCACCATCATGTCTTTTCTGACGAGATCCGGGAAGTCCTCTTTGTCAACATTGGTGCCGGCCTTGAGGTCTTTGATGGCTTTCTTGATGAGCAAGGGATAGAGATCCTTGCCGTGATGTTTGAGCTTCGTGAACCAGGCCAGGTGGTTGATGCCGGCGCATTCCCATTCCATTTCCTCGTAAGGGATGCCCGCTCTCTTGGCCAGGAGTTTCGAGGTGCCCTGAACAGAATGGCAGAGACCCACGCATTTCATTTTCGAATAGCGCAGGGTGGACAGCGTCATGATGTTCATGGGGTTGGTGTAGTTTAGGACCAGCGCGTTGGGGCAGAGCTCCTCGGCGTCATGAAGGATGTCCATCCAAACGGGCACGGTTCTTAAAGCCTTCATGAGGCCGCCGGGGCCGATGGTGTCGCCGATGCACTGGGAAACGCCGTACTGCAAAGGAATGTCGTTGTCGAACCTGACGCACTTGACGCCGGAGACTTCGATACTGTTCACGATGTAGTCGGCGCCGGGAAGAGCTTTCCTTCTGTCGGTGTAGGCCGTGATCTTCCACTCTTTCTCCTTGCCGAATTTCTGGCAGAGAGCCTTGATGAGATGGAACATGATGTCAAGACGCTTGGCGTCGATATCGACCAAGGCGATCTCGCCGCCCGGCATGTCGGGCATCTGCATGAAGTCCTTGGAAAGCGAATGAGCGAAACCGCTGCCGGCTCCCATGTGGACGATCTTGATCTTACGGTAGCCTTTGCCGGGAAGGCCGATGGTACTGACAGTGGAATTCATGTGGGCGTAGTGCCCGCCGACTTCTTTCTTTGCCATTTTTACACCTTTATTTTTTGGGTTTAGTTTTATTGGAGGATTTTTTTGATTTTTCGCTTGATTTGAAGGAGATCTGAACGTCCGCGCTGCCCATGATCCTCAGTTCGGCGATATGAGGGCCGGCTTTGTACAGCTCGGCCGTTCCGGAAGTCGCGTTCACCGTCGAAGAGGGCTCATAGCCGTCCGGAATGTAAATGAAAACGGTCCACAGTTCCGGCTGCTCTCTGGTTGCGATATTGAGCAGATGGCCTGCGATCCATTCCTCTTTTTCCAGTTCCACGAAGCCGCCGGAAATGTGCCTTGAAGTTCCTACTATCTGAGGAACGCCTGTTTTCTTCCTGATGACATAGGTAAGGGAGTCGCCGGTCCTCAGGGCGGGAAGTTTTATCTTTTCCTTGACGGTTCCCAAGAATTTGCCTTTCCAGAAATCGAAGACCAGATATTCAAACTTGGGATCCAAGCCAAGGTCTTTTATATCGATCTCGGCTTCGGGAAGCTTCCAGAGACCGTTGCGCTGCAGAACGGACCACTGTCCGGCCTGGCAGTCGATGTGATAAGACCAGAGCGTGCCGAAGGGCGAAGGCTGATCCTGGCCAGGGAAGATGCCGGAAAGCGAATCGTCGATGGGATTCTCTTTGCTGTCGCTGCCTGTCCAGATGTGGCTGGCGTAGGAAGGGGCGGAGAAATCGATGGGCGCGGTCTCGGCGGGATAAGTGGGCAGGTTAGGCAGAACTCTCTGGATGGAGCGGGTCAGTTTTTCATCATAGGACTGGATGGGGTCGCTGATCATGAAAAGGCCGCCGCAAAGGGAGACCGTTGAAAGCGTGGCCCTGGCCCAGTTGGATTGCGCCCTGGAGCAGATGTGGTCGGGGTCCAGCTGATAGATGATGCGCTGCAGAGGCCAGAAGCGGGCCAGCTCGTACTGCTGAAGCAGCAGGCGCTCCCAATTGGGATTGGTGTCGGTAGAGATCCTGCTGGCGTCAACTAAGCCGATGTTTTCCGTGAAAGTGCCCCAGCAGGATAAGAGGAAGGTGTCTTTCCCGGCTTTTTCCCTGGCTGTTTCAAAAAGGCGGCGCAGTCGTTTCCTCGCCTCCTCCTGGGTGATGTAGCCTTTGCTGACAGCGTTGCCCAGGGCGTCGAAACAGGTGTGCCTTAAGGCGTCGATCTTGATGTAAACATAGCCGGACTTGACAAGATTTTCCCAAAGTGGCGCCAAAGTACTCATAAGCGATTCGTCCGTGCAGTCGTTGGCGTATGAGAGCCAGGCGGCGTACATGCGGCTGCCGTCGGGATTTTTGAAGATGACGTCCTTCGCGCCTTCCGGGGGATCGTAGGTCCTGATGTCGGTGTTCATCCAGACGCCCGGCTTCAGGCCTTTTTTAGCGATAAGGTTCGCGGTGTTGGTGATGGAATTCGGGAAACCCTCGATGGGAGTGAGCCAGGAATCGCAGAGAGTTTTTTCTTTCGTGATGCCGAACTGCTGATCCTGGAAACCGTCGTCGATCTGAAGATAATTGAGTCCGTAGGGCAGGAATTTGTTGGTGAGAACGTCAGCCACTTCCAGCATCAGTTTCTCGCTGACGCCCTGATAATAGGCCAGCCAGGAGCACCAGCCGGCAACAGGCTCCCTTTTGGGACGGAAGTTCCAGGGCTCGTAGTAGCGATATCCCAGATGCTCCTTGTAGTAGAGCGGCCTGATGTTGACGAGCCAGGGGCCCTTTTTCAGTTCCACTTCCAACCTTGCGGTGTAATTGCCGTTCGTTCCCACTTGGAAGCGCTCGTCCAGCCATTTCCAGCGTGAATTAGTCCAGTCGATCATAAGGTCGTCCGTCAGACTGTAGATGCCGTTCACGCCGTAAATGAGAGGATGCCCTACCTGGCCCAGGACAGCCTCGTTGTCACCGGATCTTTTCGGCTTCATGCAGATGGCTTCGCCGGGAAGATCGAAAGTCAGGGTGGCTGTCATATCCTTGTCCGCCGCCAGATAGAACTGCTCGTAAAGGGGCGTGCTTATGATGCAGCCGTCAGAGGTTGAGCGGGTGACGAGCTCTTCCCCGGGCGGAACCTTGGCGGTAAGGAATACGCGGTCGTTATAACGGAGCGTCAGAGTTCCCTTTTCCCGGTCGTAATGGGCCTTGGGATAAACCGCGGGCGGCTCTTTGCCCAATGCTTGCAAGGAAAGGGCAAGAACGATAAGCGCGAGCAGCGATCTTTTCAAGCTGAACATTCTTTTCACCTCTTAGAAGACCAGGCTCAGTTCGCAGTTCTTTTCCGTTGCTTTAACGGAGACTGTGGCAATAGAGTTTTCAGCGCTTTCCACTTTCGCCTCGCAGCCCTTGGCTTTTACTTCCTTTACAGCGCTGCCATTGGGAACGTAGAAGAAATATTTTTCCTCATCGCCGACCGGGAGATCGAGCTTCAGCGTGAGGCTGCCCTTTTCTTCCTTGATGTCAGTCACGCTGACAGCGTCCATGGAAACGTGCCTGGTGCTGGCCAGGAACTGCGGACGGCCGGTCTTTTCCCTGAAGCAGAAGACCTGTCCATCGCCGTACTTCAGTTCGGGAACTTCTATTTTTCCCGTCACTTCGCCCAGGAATTTCTGAGCCCAGAAGTCGAAGACAAGGTAAGTCTTCCTGGGATCGAGATTGACGTTTTCAAGGGGGATCTGTGAGGCCTTGAGAGGCCAGTTGGCGATGCGCTGGACGATGCACCACTTGTCATAGGGTTTCTCGATATGGTAGGACCAGAGGCAGGAGAAGGGATGCTCGTCGTTCATGGTCTTGTGGGCGCCGGCCTGGATCATGACTTCCTCGTCGGTCAGCTCGTTCCAGGTCGTGATGTCGCCCTTGAAGGCCGCGCCGTGCACTTTCGTCCAGGCGTAGGCGGGATATCTGATGTCCAATGGGCCGGTCTCGGCCGTGAAAGTCTCAAGCGTCGGCAGGCAGCGCTGGGTATTGTAGATCCTCTCCTCGTCGTAGGAGTCGATGGGGTCGGAGAGCATCATGAGTCCGCCGGTAAGGGCGACATTGGAAAGCAGCGCCTGGCCCCAGCTGGGCTTCGTCCTGACGCAGACATGGTCCGGGTCGTTCAAAAATAGGATGCGCTGGGTGTGCCACCAGCGGGCCTGCTCCGTGATCTGCATCCTGACTTTGTTCCAGTCGGGGTTGGCGTCCGTGGCCACGCGGCAGGCGTCGCCGCAGCCGGCGGTCTGGGTGAAGATGCCCCAGCAGACCAGAAGATAGAAATCGTCGCCCAGTTCCCTTCTGAAGGTCTCGTGCAGTTTTCTGAAGCGGTGCTCCGCTTCGTCGCTTGTTATAAGCCCTTCCCGCACGGCCTGGCCGAGAGCGTCGTAGAAGGAGTGGCGCAAAGCGTCGATCTTGATATAGGAGAAGCCGGCTTCTCTGAAGGCCCGCAAAACGGGAACGAAGTGCTTTTCGATGGTCTCGTCTTTCCAGTCAAGAGGCGTGGTGAGCCAGGCCGCCTTTATGATCGTGCCGTCCTCATGGCGCAATACGCAGTCCTTAGTGTCGGGGCCGGGATTGTATTCCCTGACGTCGGAATTCATCCAGATGGCCGGGCTGAGGCCTCTTTTGGAGATCGTCTCGGCGATGCCCTTGGCGCCTTTCGGGAAGGCTTCCGTGGGAGCCATCCAGGCTTCCGCCAAGGTGTGGTCCGGCGTTATGCCGTAAGGGTTCTTCTGATAGCCGTCGTCGATCTGGACGTACTCCAGGCCGTAGGGCAGGAATTTCTCTTTCAGGAAGTCGCAGACGTCGGCGACGTTCTTCTCCGTCACTTCCCTGCGGTAGGCTTCCCAGGAGCACCAGCCGGCCACGGGCTTAGTGTTCGGACGGCATTCCCAGGGCTTGTAGTATTCGTAACCGAGATGCTTCCGGTAGAATTGCGGGCGGCAGTTGATGATGAAAGCCCTTGCTCCGATCATGACTTCGATGGAAACTTTCGTATTGCCGTTTTCATCTTTCTCCATCTTATCGGAGAGCCAGCGCCATTCGTTGCCGAACCAGTCGATAAGATAGTCGTCATAGATGTCGTAGAGACCGCAGCAGCCGTAGATGAGAGGGTGCCCTACCTGGCCTAGAATTGCCTTTTCCCTGTCGGCTCTCTCCGGGCTCATGCAGACCGCTTCGGGGCTCAAGGTGAAGTCGATCCTGACGGGGACCGCCTTGTCTTCCTGGACCGCCAGATAGATCTGCTGGAAAAGCGGGGAAGTGCAGATGTCGCCGTCGGAATAGAAGCGGAAGCGGTATTTCGTGCCTTCCGGCATTTTCACTTCCACGACGCGGCGGCCGTTGTATTCGTAGTAAAGTTCTCCTGTCTCGTCGTTGTGATGACTCTGAGCGTGGACTCGCGGGGGTTCGGGACGGTTGATGCGTTTCATTGATTATCCTTTTTATAGTTATATTGCGAACATTTTATCTTATTGACAAAACTGTATCAATAGATTTTAAAAACACCCTTTCCTTTATTTCTTTAGGCTGACGGTTCGGCATTCTCCCCTGGGAAAGGGGGAAATGCTACAATTATAAAACTATGAAAAATACATTTATAATTGTTTTGGGCGTCTTGGCGCTTCTGTGCTCCGGCTGCGCCGCTCCGTGCCCCTACTGGCGGACGAATTATTCTCTGGCCCAAAAGGAAAGCGTGGAGAAAGGCAAACCGCTTCTGGTTTTGATCACAGCCCCAGACTGTTCGACCTGCGAAAGCAACTGGTGCCGCATTTTTTCAAGAAAAGAGTTCCTGGAGAAAGTTTCCAAGGACTGCATTCCCCTGCTTTTGAACTGCCCCTACGAAAATCCCACTCTCCAGTGCTCGACATTCCGGGACATGTATGACGCCGGCCCCTCCCCCTCCCTCGTTTTGATAGAGGGCTCCGGGACAAAGATAGCCACCGTGCCCTTCCCCTACCAGGACACGGAAAAATGCCTGGAAGCCATAAGATCCCTCCTGAATAAATGAACCAAACTCCCATAATAGACCTGGAAAACCTTTGTGTCTTCAAGGCGGACACCATCCTCAACAACGTAAGCTGGAAGGTCCTGCCCGGGGAGAACTGGATCATTCTGGGAGCCAACGGCGCCGGCAAAAGCACCCTGCTGCACGCCATCACCGCTTACGACAGTTTTTCCGGCGGCACCATCAGGATCGACGGCCACACCTACGGCGAATACAACTGGCCGGAGCTTAGGAGAAGGATCGGCATAGTGAGCGCGGAGCTGGAAAGCCGCATCCGCCCAGCGGAATCCGCCAGCGACGTAATTCTTGGCGGCCATTTCGCCTCCCTGGGGCTTTACGACGAACCCAACGATGAGCTCTGCGAAAAAGCCGACGCCATTTTAGAAAGGATCGGCTGCGCATATCTCAGGAACCGGGGCTGGGGCTGCCTTTCCCAGGGCGAAAAAAGAAGGGTGATGATAGGAAGAGCGCTGATGGTGGATCCCATCCTTATCATCCTTGACGAGCCCTGCTCCGGGCTTGACCCCGTGGCCAGGGAACGCTTCCTGAGATTCCTGCAGAATTTCTCCTCCGAACCGGACGCCCCCTCCCTTGTCATGACCACCCACCACGTGGAAGACATCATGGGCGTTTTCACTCATCTCCTGGCCCTGAAAAACGGACGCATCCTGCGGTCCGGAAAGATCAAGGACCTCATGCGGGACGAGATCCTCTCCGAACTCTTCGACGCCGGGATCAAAGTTGACTTTAAAGACGGTCGCTATCATTTGAACATTTTAAATATTAAGGAATAACCATGCCTGTTTTTAACAATGTTTTGGAAGCCATGGGCAAGACGCCCCTCATCAGGCTCAACCACCTAACCACCCTCGCCGACGCTGAGATCCTCGTCAAATTCGAAGCGCTGAACGTCGGCGGCTCCATCAAGACCAGAACGGCCTGCGCCATGATCGAGGCGGCGGAAAAAGAAGGGCTTCTCAGGCCCGACTCCATAATAGTCGAGCCGACCTCCGGCAACCAGGGCATAGGATTGGCCCTCGTCGGCGCCGTCAAGGGCTACCACGTCGTCATCATCATGCCTGATTCTGTCAGCTCCGAGCGCCGCATGCTCGTCGAGCAGTACGGCGCGGAAGTGATCCTTGTGGAGGATAAAGGCAACATCGGCGAAGCCATCGACCGCTGCACGAAAATGGCTGAGGAACTGAGCAAAGGCAATCCCAAAGTTTACATCCCCCAGCAGTTCGAAAACCCCCACAATCCCGAAGTGCAGAGGCTGGTAACCGCGCAGGAGATATTAAACGACGTTGACGGCCCGATCGACGGCTACTGCTCCGGCGTGGGCACCGGCGGCACGCTCTCCGGCATCGGCGAAGTCCTGAAGGAAGCGAACCCCAACATCCTGATCTGGGCCGTGGAGCCCCAGAACGCCGCCATTTTGGCCGGCGGCTCCATCAAAACGCACCTGCAGATGGGCATCGGCGACGGCCTCATTCCCAAGAACCTCAACACCAAGATCTACTCCTCCAGCTGCATCGTCAGCGACGAGGACGCCCTCTACACCGCCAGGCAGCTGGCCCTGAAGGAAGGTTTGCTCTGCGGCATCAGCTCCGGCTCCAACGTTTACGCAGCCCTGAAAATGGCCCGCGAACTGGGCCCCGGCAAACGCGTCGTGACAATTCTTCCGGACACGGGAGAGCGCTACTTCAGCACTCCTCTCTTCCGGCATCACCTTTCATAAAAAGGAAAGCACCATGGAATCCTACATCTGCTCCGTCTGCTCCTATGAGTATGATCCCCAAAAAGGCGATCCCGAGCACGGCATCGCTCCCGGAACGAAATTCGAAGATCTGCCGGAAGACTGGACTTGCCCCGTCTGCGGCATGGGCAAAGACGCTTTTAACAAAAAATAAGAAATGCGTTTCCCTTTTCTAAAAGGACTTCTGGAAAGTTACCAAAGGAATGGATCCGCGGGACTTTACGGCGCCAACGCCTCGCTTTCCGCGCTGATAGCCGGCACGGCGGCGCAAAAACTTTCCAGGCCTCTTTTAGTTATCACAGCCTCCTCCGCCCAAGCGGAGGAGGTTCTTCTTGACTACCGCGCCTTTTTCAAAGACGAGGCCGCGCTCTTCGGCGCCCAGAACTGGCAGAACGAAAAGGAACTGGAAAACCTTTCCGTCAGTTTGGAGAGAATGGAGTGCTATTCCGGACTTTTGAATTCCCGCCTTTCTTGCGTCATTGCCCCGATCCTCTCCCTTTTGCAGGATACCCCCGATCCGCAGGCCTTCAAGCGCCGCAGCCTCACGCTGAAATTAAACGAAGAATATCCTCCGGAAAAACTCCTCTCTGATCTTTTCGGACTCGGCTATGAAAGAGCCGACATGGTCCAATTCAGGGGGGAATTCGCCCAGCGCGGCGGACTGGTGGATATCTTCCCCCTGACGGAAGAAGATCCCCTGCGCATCGAGTATTTCGGCGACGAGATCTCTTCCATAAGACGCTTCGACGCCGCCACCCAGCGCTCCGTGGAAGCAGACCTCAACGAACTGACCGTCTTTTCCGCCAGCGAGCGGGATATCCCCGACCCCAAATGTCAGAGCACCCTTCTGGATTTTTACCAAGTCAAGCCCCTTGTGGTCTTTTACGAATTCGCCGGCATCCTGAGGGAATGGGAAAAATGGAGCGTGGGCGAACTGGCCAAGGATTTTCTCCCCAACGCCGCCGGGCGCATGAGCCTTTTGCAAAAGAAAGCCAAAGAGTCAGGCAGCCTCTATTTCAGCGAATTCGCCACCGATCTTCCCCATCTGAAAAACGATTCGCTGTTTGAAATAAAAAGCAAAAGCTTCTCCCTCTCCGAGCTTAAAGGCGGCGTCTTCACAGACAGGACGCGGGATCCCTTCAGCAACATCCTCCATTGCCTTGCCAGACAATTGGAAGAGTGGCAAAACGACGGCTGGAAGATCACGATCTACTGCGCCACCGCTTCCGATTCTTCCCGCCTGAAGGAACTGCTTTATGAAGCCGGCGCCCCCAAGGATTCCTTCAAGACGGCCATAGGCTCTCTAAGCGGCGGCTTCCTGCTGCCGGAATACAAGGAAGCCGTTTTATTGGACGACGAGATCTTCCGGAG
This sequence comes from bacterium, assembly GCA_017557885.1. Lineage (GTDB taxonomy): Bacteria > Auribacterota > UBA3054 > UBA3054 > UBA3054 > UBA3054. The sequence continues at coordinate 222,272 of JAFYXV010000002.1, forward strand.
AGTTTTGAGACGTCCCCGCCCCTCCAAGATCAAAGCCCGCCGCAGCGAACCCATCGACAATCTGGCCACCATAAAGATTGGCTCCTATGTCGTGCATTTGAATTACGGCATCGGGATCTACGAAGGCATCAAGAACATCAAAAGCAGCGAAGGCGAATCGGAAATGATCGCCATCCGCTACGCCAACGACACCATGCTCTACGTTTCCCTGGGGCAGGCGGCCCTGGTGGAGCGTTACATCACCGTGGGCAAAAGGGAGCCGGAACTGGACACCCTGGGCAGCGGGCGCTGGAGAAGCCGCTGCCGGAAAGCCGAGAAAGCCGTCCTGGACCTGGCTTCTGAGCTTCTGGAACGCCAGGCCAAGCGCAAAGCCATCCCGGGATTCGCCGCCATGAAGGACAGCGACTGGCAAATAGGCTTTGAGAAAGCTTTCCCCTATACGGAGACCCAGGACCAGAAGAAAGCCCTGGAAGAAATTAAAAAAGACATGGAAGCGCCCGCCGCCATGGACAGGCTTATCTGCGGCGACGTGGGATTTGGCAAAACGGAAGTGGCCTTGAGAGCCGCCTTCAAAGCCGTCATGTCGGGACGCCAGGTGGCCGTGCTGGTGCCCACGACGATCCTGGCCCATCAGCATCTGAAGACCTTCAGCGACCGGGTAGCCCACTATCCCGTGAAAGTCGAGGAATTGAGCCGCTTCGTTTCCCCCAAGCGCCAAAAAGAGATCGTGAAGGCTTTGGCCGCCGGGGAAATAGACATCGTGATAGGCACCCACAGGCTTCTCTCCAAGGATATCGCCATTCCCAAATTGGGGCTTGTGGTCATAGACGAGGAGCAGCGCTTCGGCGTCCGCCACAAGGAGAAATTGAAAAGGCTGAGCGCCCTCACCGACGTGATCTCCCTTTCCGCCACCCCCATTCCCAGAACTCTTTACCAATCCCTGACGGGCTTGAGGGACATGTCGGTCATCAACACGCCCCCCGTGGACAGACTTCCGGTCATTACGAACCTGATCAAGAAAAACGGCCCCCTCATCAAGGACGCCGTGCGAAGAGAGATCATGCGGGGCGGCCAGGTCTTTTATCTTCACAACAGAGTCGAGACCATCGAAGCCGAAAGGGAAAAGCTGGAGAAGCTTTTGCCGGGAGTCCGCATCGCCGTAGGACACGGGCAAATGCCGGAGGAGGATCTGGAGGAAGTCATCCAAGCTTTCGTGGACGGAAAATACGACGTTCTCCTTTGCACCATGATCGTGGAATCCGGCATCGACATGCCGAACGTCAACACGATAATAATAGACGACGCCCAGCGCTTCGGGCTTTCTGACCTTTACCAGCTCAGGGGCCGCGTGGGCCGCGCCGACCGCCAGGCCTACGCCTACCTCATCGTCCCCAACCATCTGACCCTGGACAGCCAGGCCCGCCAGCGCCTGAGAGCCATCATGGAGAACACCGCCCTGGGCTCCGGCTACCAGATCGCCATGAAAGACCTGGAAATAAGAGGCGCCGGGAACATTCTCGGGGAGAAGCAGTCCGGCCATATCGCCGCCATCGGCTTCGGCCTTTACTGCAAACTCCTCAACAGAGCCATAAGCCTGATAAAGGAAGGCCATCTTCCCAAACTCGTCGAGAGCGAGGAAGAAGGGGAAGAAAGCGAAGAGGCTGCCGAACCGAAGGTCAAGAAAGCCGGCAAATTTGACTGGCGCCGGGAACTTCCGGGCATCTATCCCGTTACGGAGGACGTCACCATCCATCTGCCGCTTTCCGGCGACATCCCGGAAGAATACATCAAAAGCCCGGTCCTAAGGCTCGATCTTTTCCGCCGCCTGAGCAGCACCAGTTCCCTCAAGGACCTTGAATCTCTCAAGGAGGAAATGCGGGACCGTTTCGGCAATATTCCCAAGCAGACAGAGCTTCTTTTGGATCTGACGGAAATAAAGCTCAGGGCCCGCGCCCGGGGCATCGACTCCATAGAGTCCCCCAGCGGCACGCTCGTTGTCAGAAGGCACGGCAAGATCTACAATCCCTTCGGGAAGCTGCCGAAAGTGGATCTTAAAAACTCCGCCCAGACCGTCATGGTGATCCTCGCTTTCCTCTCGAGGATCGACGTTTTACCGGGCTTCCAGGAATAAAAAATCAAATTTCGATAAAAAAAAAGATCCGCCGGAAAATTCCGGCGGATCGTTTTTTACAAGCGAAAGGAATTACTTGTTGAGGATGACTCTGTCAACGAATCTGTCAACAGCGCCCTTTTCCACTTCGGCTTTGTATTCCTTCTCAAAGGCTTCGATTTTCTCGCCGCCCTGCTGAATATCTTTGCTGATATCATAAGGCGTTACGAGAATAATGATCTCGGAGTCTCTCTTGACGTCCACTTCGTGACGGAAGACGTAACCCAGAAGCGGGATGTAGCCGAGGACGGGAACGCGCTCATCGCTCTTGGTGATGTATTCGCGCTTCAAACCGGAAACGGTGGTGGTCTGTCCGGAGACAACGCCGACCGTAGCGGAGGTCTTGCGGGTGTTGACGATGGGCAGAGCGCCGGTCGTCCAGCCGACTACGCTGTTGACTTCCGCGTCGATGTCAAGCCAGATGGATTCGGTGCCGATGACCGGGGTGATCTGAAGGATGACGCCGGACTGGACCTGCTTGTCGAGAGCCTTGTTGGGATCGCTGTTGTAGCCTTTGTAGTTGACGTTGTCAACGGATTCGATGACTGTGGTCTGACCGTTCAAAGCGACCGCTTCGGGGCTAGATAAAACCTTGGCATGGCCGTTCCTGACCAAATAGTTGATGAAGTTGGCCATGGCTTTGGGGCGCATGCCGGAGAACTTCACGTTCTGGGCGATGTATCTGGCCCAGCCTTCCGGCCCGGGGGTGTTGCCGTTGGTCTTCTGGTCCCAGTCAAGAGTCATATCTACGCTTTCGGGCAGAGCTTCTTTCCAGGCTTCCAGAGCAAGGCCGAAGTTGAAGTCGTCGCTGTTTTCGATCTCGATGATCTGGCATTCCAGCCTGATCTGCTGGGGGGCGACGTCGAAGTAAGGGAGCCACTTCTTGACCGTATTGGCGCAGGAAGGAGCATCGTTCACCATGATGCGGCCGGTCAGGTCGTCAGCCACGACTTCGCCGTGTCCGGAACCCATGGTGGCCAGGACGTATTTCTGAAGGTCTGTGGCAAGGCGGTTCTTGCAGTAGTAAACAAAACGTTCCGTGCCGCCGCCGGCGAATTTGGTGCCCTCGGCGTCCAACTGCTCGATCACAGCCTCTATGTAGGGAAGCTGGAAGGACGGAACGGTGACGATGAGAAATTCGTCGCCGTTGACGTTGTTGACGATGGATTTCGATTTGCCGTTTTCCTTTTGGATGGTACGCTCAAGGATGGATCGAATTTCGTTCACAATACCTTTGTGCTTCATCTTGTAAGCCTTGACGACATAGTCGGTGTCATCGTTGGATTCCACGACCTTGATGGCCTGGCCGACAGCGGGAGTGCTGGGTATAGCGTGGTAGTAGAGATCAGCGTCGCCGGCGGGAGCCTGCGGGGCCTGCGCCGGAGTGTTGATCTGAATGTCAGCGGCGCCGACGGAGAGGCCGAAAGCCAACACCAAGCTGGTGGTTAAAAGTAGGGATTTCTTGTTCATAGTTCTCCTATATGTTTTGATGGTTATATTTTTGACGACTATAATATCATTATTTACATACTAAGTCAATATGTAATTGCCCTTTCCCCAATCTCAGGCGTCAAAGCCAGATCGTAAAGCGTTTTGCTCTCCATGACTTTGGCGGCGTAATCCCTGATGTTCCTGAAAAGATCCAATACCGATTCTTCTTTCTCCAAAGGCGTGGCCTGATAGAAATACTGGCTCACCGAATCCGTGGGAGCAATGGGCCCGTCCATGATGCGGACGATGTCCGCGGCGGTTATCTCCTTGCTGTCCTTGGCCAGCGCATAGCCGCCTTCCGCTCCCCTTCTGGTCCTGACCAGTCCGTTTGATCTCAGAATGGTCAAAAGCTGCTCCAGATATTTTTTGGGAATATCGTAGCAATTGCAGATGTCTTCTATCTTGACGAAGGCTCCTTTTTTCTGCCTGGCCATGTAGATCAAAGCCAAAAGTGTGTATTCGCTTTTTGAGGTCAGTTTCATATCTTTAACTCATGTCGCCCTTGATATAGCGCCTGGTCATTTCTTTTTCCGGGGAGTTGAAGATCTTCTCCGCCGGGCCGTGTTCTATCAGTTCGCCCAGATACATGAAGACCACATAGTCCGCAAGACGCCTGGCCTGGCGCAGAATATGCGTCACCATCACGATGGAATACTGGGAGCTCAAGGCTTTGAACTGCTCCTCTATCTGCTTAGTGGATATCGGGTCGAGTGCTGAGGTCGGTTCGTCGCCGAGGATCATCTCAGCGCCCACGGCCAGAGCCCTGGCCAGGGAAAGGCGCTGCTGCTGGCCAATACTCAAACGCGAAGCGGGGCTACCCAAACGCTCTTTCACTTCGTCCCAAAGACCGGCCTTCACGAGACAGATCTCCACCAAATTCGCCAAAGCTTCCTTTCTGTTTTTTGAAACTTTGCTGGCAGGTTCCAGACTGAGAGCGACCGCGTTGATAGCGTCGGCGTCCATGCGGTGGATCTTGGGGCCGTAGGCTACGTTGTCAAAAATCGAGCAGGGCAGCGGGAAAGGACGCTGGGACAGAAAGCCCATCTTCTTTCTCAGGGAGATGAGATCCGCCTTGGGGTCGTAGATGTTCTCGCCGTCGATCTCGACGCTGCCGGTCACTTTGACGTCGTTACTTAGTTCCAGCAGCCTGTTGATGCTTCTAAGAAGCGTCGTCTTGCCGCAGCCGGAGGGACCGATGATGGCTACGATGGATTTGTCCGGGATCTCAAGGTCTATGCCCTTTAAGGTTTCCACGCCCTCGTAATAGACGTGCAGATCTTTGATAGAGAGGTGTGACATATCTTTATTTGACCGTGTATTTGCTTAAACGATTGGAAAGCGTGCGTGAGACCGCGCTTACAATAAGCACGATGAAAATAAGAACGAAGGAGGCCGCGTAAGCCTGGCGCTGGGCCAGCTGCCCCGGCATCATCAGTTTGTAGTAAATGGTGATGGGCAGACTTGCCGCGCCTTCCATGATGCTCTTGGGAAGCTTGTCGGAATAACCGGCGGTAAAGAGCACCGCGGCGGTGTCGCCGATGGCGCGCCCGAAAGCCAGCATGATGGCGGTGGCCATGCCGGGCAGAGCCTGTTTGAAAATGACTCGGCTGATCGTTTCCCATCTGGTGGCGCCCAGGCCGTAGGAAGTTTCCCTAAGCTGGACAGGCACCAGAGAGATGACGTTCATAGCCGCCCTGGTCATAATGGGAACCGAAAGCAGCGCCAGCGTCACGATGCCGCCCAATAAAGACGCTCTCTGGTGGCAGCTCATCAAAATAAGGTATCCGATAGCGCCGTAAACGATGGAGGGAATGCCCCACAGCACGTCCAGGATGACCGTCACCGCAGTGATGATGTTTTCGGAGAGATATTCCCTCTGCAGGACCAAAGCCAGCGGAATACTGATAAGGCAAGCCAACAAAACGCCGCCGCCCGCCAGATAAGCCGAACCTATGATGGAGTTGGCGATGCCCACGGGCTCACCCGTCACCGGGCTGAACTTCAGGGAGAAGAACATCTCCAAAGAAAGAGCGCCAAAGCCTCTCCACAAAACTATTCCGATGATTCCCAGAACGCTTATGATGGCGATGGAAAGCATGGCGATCATCAAGCCGATCCAGAACCTTTCAACAAAACGTCTCCAAGCCAACATCAGTATTTCCTCCTTAAGCGGATGAGGATCAAGTGCGCTCCGAAATTAAAGAAGGCGATGACCACCATCAAAATAAGCGCGGCCGTCATCAAAGCGACGTCGTACATCTTGATGGAAAGCATTTCTCCGTACTTGTCTGCGATAAGGGCAGGAAGCGTATAGACCGCCTTGAACAAAGAGGGCTTCGGTTCGGGAATACTGCCCGCCACCATCATGACCGCCATGGTCTCGCCGAAGGCTCGGGAAACGCCCAGCATGATGGCGGCGATGATGCCCGGCAAAGCAAGCTTCAAAACCACGTGATAGGTGGCTTCCCACCTGGTGGCGCCCAGGGCCAGCAAGGCTTCCCTGGCTTCCTGGGGAATGGCCGCCAGAACGTCCCTCACGATCGACAAAATGACCGGGATGACCATGATGGCCAGAACCAATGCGGCCGTCAATAAGCAGCGGCCGGTGGTGTTTATTCCCAGGGCGCCGCCCAGAGCTTTAACCATCGGGATGAAAGCTATGACGCCGCAGGCGCCGTAAATAACAGAAGGCACGGCCGCCAGGACGTCGATAACCGGAAGCGCCATCGCTTTCAGCTTCTTGGGGGCGAACTCATTCAGAAAGACCGCGGCCAGAACCGAGACAGGCACCGCCAGAACCATCGTAAGAAAAGTCACCGCGATGGTTCCGATGATGAAGGGCCACAGTCCGAATTTTCCCTCGGAGGGAAGCCACTCGGAAGAGGTCAAGACCTGCCAGAAATTCCCGCCCGTAAGCAAAGGCCAGGACTTGGCGGTCAGCACTACGAAGAAAAGCACGAGCATGCCCACTGCAATAAGGACAGGCACTTTCAGAAGCCAGCCCGTAATGCAGTCTTCGCGCACGCGGTATTTAAGAGATGAGTCGCCCAGCATAAAAATTATTTTTACTTCTTAAGGCTATCGATAGCTTTTTCCAGATTCTCCTTATTGGGAGACATGTAACCGACGGCGTCGTTGAATTTCTGGCCTTCGGTCATGGTCCAAAGCAAAAACTCTTTGGCAGCCGGCTTCAGTTCGCCTTTCGTCACGAAATAAAGATCCCTGGCGGGAGGAGCGGGATAGACGCCCTTCTGGATGGAAGCGATCAGGAATTCCTTGGTGGTGATCTCTTCGTCCTTATCGACCACGCCGTTCTCGTTGACGTCCACGGGAACCGTGACCACGCCTTTCACCGGACGGCCGGTCTCAGGATCATAACCGTAGTTCAGGTTGCAGTAACCGATGCCTCTAACATCGCCTCTGACGGCCTCGGGAACGCCCGGGTCGCTGGGGATGCCGTTGCCCTTCAGATTTTCCTGCTTCTTGCCAAGGAAAGCCGCGAAAGTCTCAGCCGCGCCGCAGGCGTCGCTTCTGGTGTAAACATTGAGAGCGCCCTCTCCGCCGAAGATCTCGGCAGTCGGATTCTCTTCCAGCCAGATCTTCTGGAATTCGGACTTCTTCAGGCCGCGCTTCAGAAGCGTCTCCGCAAAGGGAGCTTTCTCGTTGATGACGACCACGACCGTGTCTTTGGCTACCGGATAAGGCACCGCGCCTTTTTCCAATTCTTCCGGATAAACGGCCCTTGACACCATGGCGATATCCACCAGGTCAGAGAGAACGTCGGTCATGCCTTTGCCGGCGCCGCCGCCCGAGACTTCCAGGTTGATCTCGGGATGGATCTTGGCATATTCGCTTTTCCAACGCTGAGCCATCGGGTAAAGAGCCCAGGCGCCGGAAATGGAAACTGTCGCGTTCTTATCTTCTGCGCTGCCGCAGCCGAAAAGCAGCAAAGACGCTAAAAGAAGCGTCGCTTTGATTAGGTTGTTTTTCATGATTTCTTCTCCTTTCAAAAAGTTATTTTTATATTTTTCGCCGACTAGTTTACCACACTTTCACCACAATGTCAAGTCCCAAACTAGACAAAGCCTCGAACCGCCCTCTCCCTCCCCTGATATCTTGCTTATATTTCAAATTATGCTACAATAAGTTGGAAAGTAAGAAATTCCAACTAACACTACAGGAGCTTAAAATGTTGACGGAATTCAGACAGAAATCACAGATAACGATTCCCAAGGACATCGTAAACAAAATTGGCCTTTCCGAAGGCGACAAGATAGACATTTCAGAAAAGAACGGGGTGATCTACATCATCCCCGTTAGCGTCTATCCAAAAAGTTATGTTGAGGAATTGAAAAAAGAAGTGTACGGAATCAAAGAAAAGATTGCCTCCGGCAAGCAGCCGGTTTTTGACGATCTCGACGCCCTCTTCGAAAAATTAGATAAACATTAATAATTATGAAAATAAATTCCTGGCAGCAACAACTGAATAACAGAATAACGTCAGTAAAAGAAATTTGCAAACTTAACGGTTTAGCATACGATAAAAACATTGACGAGCCTTTTTCATCCATGCGAATGTTCGTTACGCCGTATTATGCTTCGCTGATTGAAAAAGCGGATTACAGCGACCCCATCTTCGCCATGACCGTCCCCTCTCCCGAGGAAGCGAAAAGCGAGCAAAATTCCTGCGATCCTCTGGAAGAAGAAAAATACATGCCCGTCCCCGGTCTTATCAGACGCTATCCCGACCGGGCCGTATACACCGCGACGCTTAACTGCGCCTCCCGCTGCCGCCACTGCACCAGAAGGTGGCAGATCATAAAGGGCGCCTGCTCAGATTGGCGCGAAACTCTTCCCGCGGTCCTGGAATATTTGAAAAAAGAACCGAAGGTCGAGGAGATCATCATTTCCGGAGGCGATCCCCTTATCCTTCCCGACGACGAGATAATCGAGATCATTTCTTCCTTTAAAAAGCAGGGCGTAAAAACATTGCGGCTTGGCACCAGAATGCCCGTCACCTGCCCTATGCGCATCACCGACGAGCTCTGCCAAAAAATGAAAGCCTTCTCCCCTATCTGGATCCAGACTCATTTCAACCATCCCAAGGAAGTGACAACTGAAGCAAAGGAAGCCTTAAGCAAATTAGCCGACAGCGGTTTCCCCATCAACAATCAGACCGTGCTTTTGAAAGGCGTGAACGACGATGCCGATACGCTGGAAAAACTCTTTCGCCTGCTCGTCCAAAACCGCGTCCGCCCCTATTATCTTTTCCAATGCGACAAGATCCCAGGCACGGAACATTTCTGGACTCCCCTTGAGACCGGACTTATGATCATGAAGGAGCTTCGGGAGCGCTTAAGCGGCATCGCCATCCCAACCTTTATCGTGGACCGCCCTGCTTTGGACGGCAAAGTCCCCCTCTCCTACGCCACCGCCAAATCAAACGAGATCGTCTTTACGGAATAATTTGAGTCTTTTTTCCGATCGACCGGTTTCATTGTGCCTTGACTTTGAGACTAAAAGCTCATATAATAACTTTGTAAATTCGACAGTAAAAGTTGAATTTGCAAGGTTAATATGAAAGAAAAATACTTGCCTAGAAATTGTGAAAGCTCTGTGCTTCTAGGGCTTAAAAGGAATCCGATAGTTGCTCTTATCGGGCCAAGGCAATGCGGCAAATCAACGCTTGCACGCAAACTGATCGAAAGCCATCCGAACGCACTCTATCTTGATCTTGAACGACCTTCAGATCTGGCGAAACTAAGTGATCCGGAACTGTTTCTTGAAAGTAAGAAAGATAAGCTTGTTTGTCTTGACGAAATTCAGCGAAAGCCAGATCTTTTTCCAGTATTGAGATCACTCTGCGACGACTGGGGAGGCATGGGGCATTTTCTGATGCTTGGCTCCGCTTCCCGCGACCTTTTATTGCAAAGCGCAGAAACGCTCGCCGGAAGGATCAGATACGAAACGCTAACCCCTTTCCTTTTTGACGAGCTGAGGGATAGCGATTGGGAAACCTACCTTTTAAGGGGAGGTTTCCCGCGGGCAAATTTGGCAGAAAGCGACGCGGCGTGTTTCGACTGGCTGGAATCTTTTATACAAACTTTTCTTGAACGCGACCTTTCCTTTTGGCGCGAATTCGTGCCGGAAACTATGCGCAGACTTTGGCGCATGCTGGCGCACAACAATGCGCAGATCGTTAATTATTCCAGGTTGTCTTCGTCCCTGGGCGTGTCGGACGCAACGATCAAACGCTATATTGATCTTTTGAAAGAGACTTTTATGCTTGATGTCGTTCCGCCTTATCTGAACAATCTTGGCAAACGCCTTGTCAAATCGCCAAAAGTTTACATCTGCGACACTGGCATTGCCTGTTCCCTTTTGGGGCTATCCTCTTTTGATGACGCTTTCTCTCATCCATGTTTCGGAAGCTTGTGGGAACAGATGGTGCTTTCTAACCTCAGGGGAAACTTTCCGCATGCCGACATTGCTTTTTACAGAACTAGCAGCGGCGTGGAAATGGATTTCATAATAAAAAATAAAAACAAGACTGTTGCAGTGGAATGCAAAGCCTCCAGTTCCCCGGTTGCGCAAAGAGGAACGTATTCGGCCTTGGATGCGATAAAGCCCGATGCTGCTTACATAGTAGCACCAGTTAAGGAAGCTTATCCTTTGAAGGAAAAATTGTGGGTAATTCCCCTAAAAGATCTGAAGAGCATCTTCGATATGTCTTAGTATGGTTTTTACACGGAAAGTAACAATAAACATTTCATCGATAAGGAAAATCCCTATGAAAAAACGGGCTTTTGCTCTTCTGTTTTTGATTTCCAGCCTAACCCTTTTAGCCGATCCCGGCGTCATTCGCCTAAGGGACAATACGATCGATCCCAATGATCCCGCGATCCAAAGTACTGCCGAACTCAAGTGCTGTCCCACCGCTTCCGGAAGATACCAGTACATGGTGCAGCCCAAAAAGAATTTCAATTTTACGGAATTGAAGACCGTGGAAAGCCTCGGCGTTAAGATAACCGGCTTCTTCCCGCCCAACGCTTACCTTGCGCTGGCCGCTCCAGACGAAATCAGCAATTTGAAAACGCAGTTTGAGATCATCTACATTGGCGAATATCTGCCGGAATACAAAATAGGCAGTTGCCAGTCCGCCAAAATAGCCGCCATGGGCCAACCCTTCAAGGCGGCCATCATATTGTCGAGCAAAGAAGAATATCCGGAAGTCAAGGATCTTCTTTTGGAAAACGGAGCGACGGATTGCCAAATCATCCACAGCGATCCCTTCATTATGGAGGCCATGATAACAAGGGAATTGGCTCATAGGCTTGCCAAGCTTAGCGCCGTCATAGACATTGCGGAAAAAGGCGCTCTGTTGGTGAACAACGACGTTGCGAAGGGCGACAATTTGATGAACGTGGAGAAGGTCAACAAGACCGGCTACACGGGGAAGGGCGTCAAAGTGGCCGTCGTTGACACCGGGCTTGACAGCGGCAACCCCAATAGCAATTTTCATCCTGATTTCCAAGACAAAGACGTTACTATCGTAAAGAGCAGCGGAAGCGACCTGTACTGGGGCTACGACATATCCGGGCACGGCACCCACGTGACTGGCTCCGCCGTCGGAACCGGCGCGGTGGAAAACGGCAAGTACGCCGGCACGGCCCCCGACGCTTCGCTTTATTTCATCGCCATCGGCTGCCAGGACTACAGCCTTTGCTATGTCAAGGACGAAGAGATCAAGGCCGCCTACGACGCGGGCTCCCGCATCATGAACAACAGCTGGAGCGACGCCGATTACACCGGCAGCTACAATTGGAAAACCGTCTGGTTCGACAGATTGGCGCATGATTACGACGACATGCTGATCGTCTTCTCCGCCGGCAACGCCAACGACGATATCGCAACGGAAGACAACATAAACATCCACTCTTTCGCGGCCTGCAAAAACGTCCTGGTGGTGGCGGCTGCGGAAAGCTACAGACCTGACAGAACCGAAACTTACGGAAGCGAGCGTCTGACAGCCAACGACTTTTTCAAAGACGACAAAATGGCCTATCCCTCCGACGGCGTCCACCAGGGCATGGCTTGCTTTTCCGGCCGGGGACCCTGCAGCGACGGGCGCATAAAGCCTGACATTGCGGCGCCGGGGACCCTGGTCTGCTCCACCGAATCGATCATGGACAGTTACAACGACTGGGAGCGCAAAAGGTACTACACTTACATGTCCGGCACTTCCATGGCCGCGCCTTTGGCCGCGGGAGCCTGCGCCGACATCCTGCAGTACCTCAAGGAAAGCGGCGTGAAAGATCCCTCCTCCGCACTTATAAAGGCTGTCGCCTTGAACGGTGCAAGATCCATGGGCACCGGGCAATACGAAGGATACAGAGAGATCCCCAACGTTACTCCCAACAGTGTCAACGGCTACGGTCACATCGATCTAATTGAGAGCATTAATCCCGCCTGCGGGAAGCTCTTCACCATGGAGGGAACGCTAACCAATTCCGGCGATACCGTCTCCTTCCCCTGCTCGAAAAGCACCGCAGGCCCTGTCAGGGTGACGCTTTGTTGGAACGACTGTCCCGGGACCACGAGCGCCATGAGCGCGCTGGTCAACGACCTCGACCTTACCATTTCAGATAGCAAAAACACTTACTACGCCGGCGGCGCCGCTAAGAAAAGCGACAGCGAAAACAACGTTGAGCAGATCTGGATCAAGGATTTCCCCACAGGCGAAAACATCGAAATCAGCGTAAAAGGTTATAATATTATGGAAGGGCCGCAGCGCTTCGCCGTCGCCATAAGCGGCGTGGACGAAGCGGTGCCCGAACCGACCTTCACTTTTGCAATTCTAATTTTAGCCCTGCTTCTTGGCAGAAAAACGAGATAAAAACATGAAAAAACTTATTGCCATCATCCTTTTCAGTTCTCTGAGCCTTACTCTTCTGGCCGATCCCGGCCTTATAAGGCTCTCAAGCGCCACCATCGATCCCGCTTCCCCGAAAGTTGCGAACGCGGAAACACTCAATTCCTCCCCCACCGCCGAGGGGAAGTATCAGTTCATCGTGCAGCCGGAAAAAAATTTCAGCTCTGCGGAACTGAAAGAGATAAAAGAACTGGGGCTTACTAAGATCGGCACCATTCCGCCGAACGCCTACATTTTCCTGGCCTCCAAAGAACAGATAAAAGAGCTTGGCGAAGTATTCCCTCTTTTGTATTGCTCCGAATACAAGCCGGAATACAAAGTCGCCTTAATCGCCCAGAAAAAGACCGCAGAGACACCCGTTTCGGAAAAAGTTTTGATTGGTCTTGCGACGGCTGACAGTTATGACGCGGTTGCGGAATTCTTGAAAGCGAAAAATGTGACTGAGTACAAACTGCTTCACAAAGACCCGCCTGTCGTTGAAGCGAATATTCCCCTCTCCCTGGTTTCTAATCTCGCCGCCAAAAGCGAAGTCTTGAGCGTCGAAATAAAACCCGTGAAAAAATTAATGAATGACGTTGCCAGAAGCGATGAGCTGATGAACGTTGACCGCGCCAACAACTCCGGCTACACCGGGAAAGGCGTGATGGTTATAGTAACGGACACCGGATTAGACAGCGGAGACACCGCCAACATACACGACGACTTCCAGGATAAGAACGTGATCGGCGTCGTGGGCGAATGGAACACCACGAGGACTGACTGGAGAGATCTTAACGGTCACGGCACCCACGTGGCGGGCTCCGCAACAGGAACGGGCGCTCACTACGGCGGCGAATACGCCGGAACAGCCAGGGAAGCTGATCTCTATTTCATCTGCCTGGGCGACGCCTCCTCTTCTATTGCCGATCTTTCGGACAACGACATTGCGAACGCTTACGAAGCCGGCGGAAGAGTAATGAACAACAGCTGGGGCTCCAGTTCATACAATTACCAGGGAGCATACACCAGCACGGCTCAATACTACGACGCCCTGGCAATACAATATCCCGATCTGCTCCTGCTCTTCGCCGCCGGTAACGAGAACGAAGAGATCGACATCTATGATAATTTTTCCCTTTCCTACGAAGCTGTCGCCAAAAACTCCATGACGGTGGGCGCCTCGGAAAGCTACCGTCCGGAATACCCCTATACCTACGGCATGCTCTGGGAACTGGCGAGCGACAATCCCTATTACAACGACAAGGCCGCCTATCCTTACAACGAAACTCAGCAGGGCATGGCCTACTTCTCCAGCCGCGGACCCGCCAAGGACGGCAGAGCCAAACCAGACATCGTGGCGCCCGGCACCTGGATCTATTCCGCGGAATCGCTTTATGACGATGACAACGACGGCGAAAGAAAATCCTATTACACTTTTATGTTCGGAACCTCCATGGCCACGCCCCTGACTTCCGGCGCGGCGGCCTGCGCCCTGCAGTATCTCAAAGAAAATACCGACATCGCCTCCCCCTCCTGCGCGCTTGTCAAAGCGCTGCTCATCAACGGCGCCAGGACTATGGGCAAAGGTCAGTTCGACAGCTGCACTGAGATCCCGGAAGTCGTCCCCAACTGGGTGAACGGCTTCGGGCATGTCAATCTTAACGAAAGCTTGGATCCCTCATGCGGCAAACTCTTCGCCACAGAGGGAACAATAAATGAGACCGGCCAATCCGTCTCCTATTTCTTCACTAAGGAAAGTGAAGGCCCTGTTTCCGCCACGCTCTGCTGGAGCGATTATCCCGGCACGGTGGGCGCAGCCTTGGCCTTGGTCAACGACCTTGACATCGTCGTGAGCGACGGAGAAACCGATTATTACTCCGGAGGAAAAACAGGACACAACGACTTTAAGAATAACTGTGAGCGCTGTCAGGTGAACGATTTTCCCGCCGGCAGCCGCATAGAAGTAAAAGTTACTGGCTACAACGTTATGGAAGGACCCCAGAACTTCGCGCTCTGCGTTTCCGGCATAAACGATGTCGTCCCCGAACCGACCGCGATCATGACCTTCCTGCTCTCCTTGGTATTTTTGGCCTCGCGCAGACGCAAATTATGATCGCTTAAACCATCATATTGCTGATTTAAAATTTTAGGAACTTTGCTGCTTCGGCAGCAAAGTTCCTTTTTTATACATATACTCGGGTTTTTTAGAAAACTCAGACTGGATCGACGTCCACCTGGCACTTGACGTTTGAGGTGCTCTTGAGGAAGTTCTTTGCCGGGCGGATCAAGGTCTCCATGGCGCGAGGGACGGAAGAAACGCGCATGTGTATCTGCCAGCGGTATTCGTTGAAGGCGAAGGCGGGATAGGCTTCCTCCACTTCCGTAAGGTAAAAATATCCCGCCATGCCGTCGGAAAGCGCCGCAATCTTCTTCCTGGCTTTATCGGCGGCGGCGTAAGCTTTTTTGCTGTCTTTGGAACGGAAGATTATCTCTATGATGTGGCTGAAGGGCGGGTAATTGAATTCCCGGCGCTCCTCCATTTCTTTTTTCACAAAGCCCTCCCAATCGCCTCC
The DNA here is from genome assembly GCA_017557885.1 of bacterium. Taxonomy (GTDB): domain Bacteria; phylum Auribacterota; class UBA3054; order UBA3054; family UBA3054; genus UBA3054. The sequence goes on from JAFYXV010000002.1 coordinate 237,417, forward strand.
CACGGCGCATCTGAGGACCGAGGCTTCCGGCGTGTAGGATTGGACTATGGATTTGCCGGCTTTTGCTCCCCTGCCGGAGCGGCCCACCACCTGGGTGACCAGCTGGAACGTCCTCTCTCCGGAACGGAAATCCGGGGTATTGAGGGAAATGTCGGCGTTCAGAACGCCCACCAAAGTGACATTGTGAAAATCAAGGCCCTTGGCGATCATTTGCGTGCCGAGAAGTATGTCGAACTCGTGGGCCGCGAAATCCCCCAGGATCTTTTCGTGGGCGCCTCTTTTGGAAGTGGTGTCCCTGTCCATGCGGCCTATTTTGGCTTCCGGGAACATGGCGTGCAGAAGGTTCTCCACCCGCTGGGTCCCGTAACCAGCCGGCTTAAGGTTGACGCCGCACTCCGGGCATTTGTAGGGCGGAAGGTATTCCTCCGTATAGCCGCAGAGATGGCACTTCAGGAGATTGTCCCTTTTGTGGTAAGCCAGCGGCACGGAACAGCTGGGGCATTTCAGCGTTTCATAACACTCCGGGCAGATCAGCCTGGGAACGTAGCCCCGGCGGTTCAGGAAAAGAATCGCCTGCTCCCTTTTTTCCAGGCAGTCGGCCAAAGCGGTTTTCAGGGAGCGGGAGACCAGCCCGAATTGCGGCGCCGCCAAAACTTCCTGGTTGAGGTCCACCAGTTCCGTTTCGATGTCGGCTGAAGCGCAGACTCTTTTTTTCAAATTCAGCAGAGTGTATTTACCAAGCTGGACGTTCCTGACGCTTTCCAAAGACGGCGTGGCGGATCCCAGGACCACCGGGCAGTTCTCCAGTTTGGCGCGCATGACCGCCAGATCCCTGGCGTTGTAATATGGCGCTTCGCCGTTCTGCTTGTAGCTGCCCTCGTGCTCCTCGTCCACTATGACGCAGCCGAGATCGGAGACCGGGGAAAAAATGGCCGAGCGGGCGCCCACGACGACTCTGGCGTGGCCTTCCCTGATGCGCCACCACTGGTTGTGGCGCTCCTTGTCGCTCTGGGCGCTGTGCAAGACGGCGACCTTTGAGCCGAAGCGGCCCCGGAAACGGTCGGCGGTCTGGGGAGTCAGGGCGATCTCCGGCACCAGCACGATGGCGGTCTTGTTGGCTTTCAGGGCTTCTGCGATGATATGGAGGTAAACTTCCGTTTTTCCGCTTCCGGTGACGCCGTGCAAAAGGAAAGCCCCGAATTCGTTTTTCTTTTCAAGAACTTTTTCCACCGCGGCCTTTTGATCCTCCGTAAGTTCGGGAGGAATATTGGGAAGCGCGGCTTCGTCGTCCCTCAGGGACCAGTGCTTTTCCAAAGCGATCTCAATTATCCCCTGCTTTTCAATGGCCCTTACTGAAGCCAGGTCGCACTCCGCCCTTTCCCTGAGTTCCTGCAGGAGCAGCGGGCTTTTCTGATCAGGGGAAGCCGCCTTCAGCATAAGGCAGCGCAAAAGGTTTCTTTTTTTCCAGAAGCGTTCGGCGACTTTCTTGTATAGCTCTTCCAATTCTTCCGGGGAACGCTTGATCTTTACCACATGCACCAATCCGAGATCCGTGGCCCGGTGGCGGACGGGAGCCGGCAGGAAGCAGCGCAGGGCCTGGCCCAGACCGCAGAAATAATAGTCGGAGACAAAAATGGCCAGCTTCATCAAAGGCGGCGTGATCATTGCCACCTTGTCCACCAGGGAACTGATCTCCTTTAGCTCTATGCCCTTGGGTATCTCAGAATCTTCTTTAACAATGTAGCCTACCCTTTGAGTCTTTCCCAAAGGCGCCATGACCCGCGTTCCCATCCGGGCTCCCTCTCTTAAAGATTCCGGAACGCGGTAGGTGTAGTGGGTGTCGAGGTTGGCTTCAAAGGCTATCGAGACGTATTCTGGCATATTTCAATTATAGCAAAGGGGAAACAGGCGGAACGTTGTGAATACGGTAATTTTTCGTCTCTTTACGACCTACGGTCTGTCTCAAAAAAGGCAGGGGCGGCTTTTTCAAAATTAAAAAAGCGCTCCGAATTGGCCTCCGTCAGCTTTTCCGTTTCCTCCAGGCTTAAACCCGTCAGTTCCGCATAAGCTTCGGCCACTTCCATGACCTGCAGGGGCCTCACCAGAGGAGGCCTGACTTTGTCGGTGCCTATGTAGGGGCTGTCGGTCTCCAGAAGAACTCTTTCGTTGGGGACGCTAAGGGCCAGCTCTTTGGCTTTCCTGGCGTTGCTTCTGGTAATGGTCCCGGAAAAGCTAACGTAAGCCCCCATTTCCAAAAAGGGGCCTAACTGTTCCTTAGAGCAGGAGCAGCTGTGAAGCAAAAAAGAGACCGGCTTGGCTTGGAACTGGCGCTTCAGAAGCTCCAGGAGCTCGAAATAAGCCTTCCTGCAGTGAATGACTAGTGGTTTATCGTATTCGGCGGCAAAAGCCGCTTCCCGCTCAAACCAGGCGCTTTGCCGAGCAAGATCGCTCCCGGGCAGGAAGGCGTCAAGGCCAACCTCCCCCACCGCCAGGCATTTCGGATGTTTTACAAGGGCTTCCCTGAGGCCAAGCGGTTCCTTGTCGTCAAGGAAAAGCGGATGAACGCCTATGGCAAAATAAACGTCGCGGTTCTTTTCCGCAATGTCCCTGGCTCTTTCCCAAAAAAGCGGACTGTAGGCCGGGATGAGAAAGCGCCGGACTCCCGCTTCGCGGGCGCGGCGCAAATTGCCTTCCAGATCCCGAAAGATGCCTTCGTCCGTCAGATGGGTGTGGACGTCAAACATAATAAAAATCCTTCCCGTCCTGGGTGCGGGAACGGATCAGCCCTTTTTCCAAAAGGATCTTCAGAAGCGCCTCGGTCTCTTTAAGAGGGTATCCCTTGGCTTCCACCAGATCCTCCAAAGACATTATCCGATGTCTTAGGGCCTCCAGAAGCTCCTCCTCATTGACGTTTTTAGTCTCTTTCAAAGGGGCGCTGTGATAGGAGGCGATGACTTCCGCCTTGGGAATGAAATAGCGGGCCCATTTTTCCATTTCCTCCCTGGGGATCGGCATGACGTCCTTGTCCGCCGGGGGCCTGACGGCGGTGTTTAATTGGACGGAATCCACATGGAGGCTGCGGGACAAAAGGGAAAGGGCTTTTATCTGGTCCTCGTTGTCGTTTATGCCTGGCGCCAGAAAGATCTCCAGGTAGATTTTGCCTTTTCCTCTGTATTCCTGACAGAAAAGCTGCAGTCCTTCCAGATATTCGGCGAAGGAAAGATCCTCGACGGGGCGGTTGATCTTTTTGAAAGTGGCTTCGTCCGCGGCGTCCAGGTTCGGCATGACGATGTCCGCATTCATGGCCGCCCGGCGGGCCGAGGGGTCCATGAAAAGCGTGCCGTTGGTGATGAGGCAGCAAGGCAGGCCGGTTATTTCCTTTATGCCTTTTATGATCTTTTCAAGGGAGAGCGCCAAAAGCGGCTCCCCGGAGCCAGCCAGCGTCACGATGTCCGCCTCGTTGCCGGCTTCCTTCCAGTCTTTCAGTTCCGAGAGGACCTCTTCCGGCGGAAAGAAATCTCTTCTTTGCTTGGTGAGTTCCGTGGTGCGCCCGCACTCGCAGTAAACGCAGTCCAGAGTGCAGGTCTTGAAGGGCAGAAGGTCGATTCCCAGGGAACGGCCCAGACGGCGCGAGGCCACGGGCCCGAAAATGTGCTTGTAACTTGCGGCCATCGGCCCTCCTTAATTTTTCTTAAGATATTCCACGACCTGAAGAACGTCGTTCCAGACTTTTCTTCTGACTTCCACGGTATATTCTCTCAACACATAGGAGGGGTGGTAAGTCGGCATGACGGGAATAGTCATGCCGTCCAATCTGAGGGTGTGGAAAGAGCCGCGCAGAGCGTTGATGCCGGATCTGGTGTTCAAAAGGTAGCGCGACGCGAAGGCTCCCAAAGCGATTATTACCTTGGGCCTGATTATCTTTATCTGCCAGACCAGGGCCGGCGTGCAGCAGTCTATCTCGTTGGGCTGGGGATCGCGGTTCATGGGCGGACGGCATTTCAATACGTTGGCGATGTAAACGCTCTTTCTCGGGATCTTCATGCCTTTTTCTATGATATCCGTCAAAAGCTCACCGGCCCTGCCCACGAAAGGCTCGCCCTGAAGATCTTCGTCTTCTCCGGGCGCTTCTCCAATGAACATCAGTTTCGTCTCGGGATCTCCGGAACCGAAGACCAGATTGTGCCGGTCTTTGAAAAGCGGGCACTGCCGGCATTCAAGCATGTATTCCCTGAGCAGCCTGAGATCCTCCGCCTTGTCCTGCCCTTTGGGAAGGAAGGGCTGACGGACTTTCTGCAGACCGTCCCCGCCCGGCGCTCCCGCGCCGGAAGGCAAGGCTGCCGCCTTGGCTTTCTCCGCCGCTTTCTTTTTTGCCTTGGTTATTTTTTCCAGATAAGCCTTCGGATCCCCGGGTTCCGGGGGCAGCGTTTCAGGCGCTATGGCCTGCCACCTTCCCAGGGTCATCTCCTGGCGAAGATAGTCTTTCACTAGGGGAATCAAAGGCTCGCGGGGGCTCATTTTTCCTCTTTGTCTTCCGTTTCGCCGCGGCGCCTGACGCCCCACAGCCTCGTGACGTCCAGGACGCCGAATTTTTTAAAGCCCAAAAGAATTATGATGGTCAGGACGACCAGGATCAGGCCGGCGTACTGGTTGCTGCGCAAGGAGAGCGCCAAGGCCGCCAATCCCAAAAGCAGGCAGAAGCCGTACAAGACCAGGACTGTCTCGGGATGCGTCAGTCCGCTGTACATGATCTTGTGATGGATGTGCTGGGCGTCGGACTGGAAGGGGTTGCCCCTTCTGGCGGTGCGGCGCAGAAAAGCCAGCGTCGTATCGAGAATTGGCAGACCCAAAGCGATCAGGGGAACCAGCAGCGCCACGCTGGTGGCGCTTATCTGCGAGCTTCTTATGGCCATGCAAGCCACCAGAAAACCCAGGAAAAGCGCGCCGCCATCACCCAGGAATATCTTGGCGGGATAGAAATTATAGCGCAAAAATCCCAGGACCGCTCCCAAAACAATGGCGCAGACCACGCTGGGGAAAATAAAAAGCGTGAACTGCTCAGGCCTGGCGTGGGTCAGTATCTGGGAATTGGTGAAGATGACCACCGCCACGATGAAGATTATTCCGCCGCACAGCCCATCCAGGCCGTCGCTAAGGTTGATGGCATTGGTGATGCCCACCAGCCAGATAAGCGTGAAGGCCACGGCCATCCAGGGATAGAAATCCAAAGTGGGGCCGAAGGGGTTGGTGATCTTCGCGATGATGACTCCGTTGCCGATGACCAGACAGCTGGCTATTATCTGAAAAACGAACTTAGTGGCCCAATTGAGCTGCAGAAGATCGTCCACCACGCCCAACGCTCCCACTATGAGAAGCCCGGCGAAGATGGCTATGGTCTGCGGCTGCATGAATTCCCTGGCAACTCCCGGGTGCAGGAAAGCGGCAAGGGCCGCCGTCAAAGCGAAGGAAACAATAAGAGCCACGCCGCCCAAACGCGGTATCTGGCGGCCGCCGACATGGCGCCCGCCCACCGGGCCGAAGAGTTTTTTCTTCAGAGCGAACGCCAGGACCAGCTTCGTCAAAAGCCAGGTCGAAACGAGGGCGAAGACGAACAGCGCGGCGTACAAAGCCGGCTTTATCTCGCCCTGGGGCGTGGAAAAGAGAGCGTAAATTTTACTCATTTCACTTGTTGCCGCTTAAAGATTTGACGCACTCGCTGGTGTAGGCTTTGGAGACCGCCATGGTGTCCTTCATGATCCCGTCCTGGGCCCTGAGCCAGGCGTTGCCCGGCTCGCTGTGGTAGAAATCAAGCAGGGCCTGGACGGTCTCCTTGCTGAGATGACGCTCGTAAACGGGAATGACGCGCCGCATAAGTTCGTCGGTCTTTATGGCCTGCCTCAGGCTGGGCCTTATTTCCTCCGGCATGGAAGCCACGATCGAGTTGATGGAAAAATCCAGCGTGGAGTACATGTCGGTGGCGATCATCAGCTTCACGACCAGATCGCGTTTTTCCTTGGCTTCCAAATTGACGAAGCCGGCCTTCTGGGCGAAAAGCACGGAGGCGGCTCCCAAAACGAAGAACAAAACCGTTAATAAGCTGCGGCGCATAAGGTCGCTCCTTGTGATTTTTTATTTCACTCCGTTATTTCCGCCTTGGAAACGACGAAGCGCAGTGTCTTCTCCTGCAGGATGTCGGTCCTGAGCTCGTCCAGTTTCCCGGACTGCTCGAACATTCTGTAAACCCAGCCGATCGGACGGCCGAACATCCTGGCGTACTGCTCAAGGCGAGGCATGACGTCGTCGGAGGTCAGGACGATCTTCTCCTTTTCGGCGATGTAGGAAATTATGAAATCGGCGTTGAGGTTGAGCTTGGCTTTCTCCTCGCACTGGGGTCTAAGCTTCTCAGCTTCTTCCTTCAGTTCTTCCTCTTTCATTCCGCCTCTTAGTTTGTTTTCCAGTTCGCGGCGCAGAATGCCGTTGGTCTGCAAAGCCACGAAATAGGGCGGCAGGGGCAGGGGGTGATTCTTCACAAGCTGTTCCCTGGCCAGTTCGCACAGACGGTTCTGTTCGATCTCAGCCTTGTTCTGGGCGAAGGCTTCCTTAACTTTCACCTTGAGCTCGTCCACGGTCTTGGTGTTGGGGTCGATCTTGGCGGCCAGCTCGTCGTTCACTTCCGGAACGATCCTCTCCCTGATGCTTTCCACGGAGACGGTGAATTCCAGTTCCTTGTCGGCGTATTCCTTCATGAAAAATTCCGGTCCGGCGTTCAGCTTGAAGCTTCTTTCCTCGCCCTTCTTCATGCCGGCGATCTCGGCGCAGAAGCCGGGAGCGGGGGTCTTGCGGTCCTGGGCGACTTCCACCCAGGAGGATTCTCTCTTGAAGACCTCTTTGTCGCCGCAATATGCTTTGTAGCTGCAGACGGCCCAGTCGCCGAACTGCGCGGGACGCTCGGTCTTGATTTCTTCGTAGGTGGCGAAGCGCTCGGCGGCGTTTTTGATCTCTTTTTCGACCTCTTCGTCCGTCACTTCCGTCTTGCGGCCCTTGAGCTTCAATCCGGTGTATTCGACGTTCTCGACCTTGGGAGCCACTTCGAATTCCACGGTGAAAGAAAAATCGCCTTCCTGGGGATAGGTCGGCTTCTCCTCCATCTTGAGCTCGGTGACCATGTTGAGGCGGTACTGCTTCACAAGGGCTTTCACCACTTTCTCGATGAGGTCGCTCATGGCTTCCTGTTCAAAATATTCCTTGAACTTTCCCTCCACCAGCGAGCGGGGGGCCTTGCCGCGGCGGAAGCCGGGCAGCTCTATGAGTTTGCTGTTCTTCGCGAAGGCGCTTTCGTAAGCGGCTTTCAGTTCTTCGCTGCCGACGGTGGCTTTCACCACCACTTCGCAGGGGGTCTTGGTTGAGATTTCAGCTTTGATTGCCATAATTTTAATCTGATTGTTGCGGTTATATTTAGTTTATTCTTTTTCCGTTTCGTTTTCCTCGGGCAAAAGTTCGCCCTGGGTCGGGCCGGACTCTTCCTCGCCCTGTTCCTCGGCTTCCTCTAAGCCGGTGGTGAAGACTCGGGCGGCGGCGACCAGAGAGTCGCCTTCGTCAAGCCTGGCGGCCATGACGCCCTGGGTGTTGCGGCCGATCTCGCGGAACTCGCCTGCCCTGGTCCTTATGAGCTGCCCGCCCTGCGTCACCATGACGATCTCGGTAGTCGCGTCAACGGTGAAGGCGGAGACCACCTTGCCGTTCCTTTCGGTGGTCTTGATGGCGATCAAGCCCTTGCCGGCGCGGCGCTGGATATGGTATTCGTGGAAGGTGGTGCGTTTGCCGTAGCCCTGCTCAGTCAGGACCAGGACGCTGGTGTTCTCGTCACTTACCACTTCCATACCGATGACATAGTCGTTGTTCTCAAGCTTGATGCCTCTGACGCCCTTGGTGTTGCGGCCCAGTTCCCTGGCGTCCTGCTCGCTGAAGCGGATGGACATGCCGTTTCTGGTGAAGAGGATCACGTCGTCGTTGCCGCCGGTCATTTTGGCGGTGCAGATGGTGTCGTCGTCCTCTAAGTTGATGGCGATAAGTCCGCTCTTGCGCATATTGCGGAACTCGTTGAGTTTCGTCTTCTTGACGATGCCTTTTCTGGTGCAGAGGATGATGCTCTGGGTGTCGTTGAAGCCCGTCACGCGCAGGATAGCGGAGATCTTTTCTCCGCTCTCCACCTGCAGCAGGTTGACGATCGCTTTGCCGCGGGAATCTCTGGGCATCTGCGGGATCTCATAAGCCTTGAGCCAGTAAACTTTGCCGGCCGAAGTGAAGAAGAAGAGGTAATCGTGGGTGGAAGCCGTGAAGACCTGCTCCACGAAATCCTCTTCCTTCGTGCCCACGCCCCTTATGCCGGAGCCGCCTCTGTGCTGGCTCCTGAAGGCGGAGACCGGGCAGCGTTTGATATATCCGCTGTGCGTGACCGTGATGACGGTCGTCTCGTTGGCGATCAGATCTTCCATCTTGAGATCGTCCGCGGAGCCCGCCAGCGCGGTGCGGCGTTCGTCGCTGTAGCGCTTCTTCAGGTCTTCCAATTCGTCTATGATAAGGCCTATTAGAACTTTCTCGTCGGACAGTACGCTCTTTAGGAAGGCGATCTCTTTTTCAAGCTCTTTCAATTCGTCTTCCAGCTTTCCGCGTTCCAGACCGGTCAGCTGATAGAGTCGCATGTCTAAGATGGCGACGGCCTGGGGCTCGGTGAAGCCAAGCTTGTTGATCAGACCGACTCTCGCTTCTTCCCTGTCTTTGCTGCCTCTGATCAAAGCCACGACCTTGTCGATCATGTCGAGGGCTTTCAGGAAGCCTTCCACGACGTGCGCGCGCTTTTCGGCTTTGGCCAGATCGAAGGCGGATCTTCTCGTCACCACTTCTTTCCTGTGGTTGACGAAGCTGTGCAGGCACTGCTTCAATCCCACCGTCCTGGGCTGGCCGTCTTCGATGGCGATCAATATGGCGCCGAAGGTCATCTGCAGCTGCGTGTGCTTGTATAGCTGGTTCAGAACCACGTCGGGTATCTCGCCGCGCTTCAGTTCCACCACGATGCGGATGCCTTCCTTGCTGGATTCGTCCCTAAGGTCGGAGATGCCGGTGATCTTCTTGTCGTTGACCAGTTCGGCGATCGAGGTCACGAGGTTCGCTTTGTTGACGGTGTAGGGTATCTCGGTGATGACGATGTTGTCTTTGCCCATTTTCCCGGGCTCGACGCCCGCCGCGCCCCTGATCTTCAGTCTGCCGCGGCCCGTCTTGTACATGTTGATTATTTCGCTGTTGCCGCAGATGATGCCGCCGGTCGGGAAGTCCGGTCCGGGCAGGACGGTCATAAGTTCCTGCAGAGAGACTTCCGGATTCTTGATGAACATGATAAGCGCGTCGCAAAGTTCGCCCAGGTTGTGGGGCGGAACGTTGGTCGCCATACCGACCGCGATGCCGCTCGTGCCGTTCAAAAGAAGCTGCGGGACTTTCGTCGGCAAAACCGTCGGTTCGGGCACGGTCTCGTCAAAGTTCGGCATGAAATCGACGGTGTCCTTGTCGATGTCCGCCAGCATTTCCTCCGCCAGGGCCGTCATGCGGCACTCGGTGTAGCGGTAGGCCGCGGCGGAGTCGCCGTCGATACTGCCGAAGTTGCCTTGCCCGTCCACCAGAGGATATCTCATGCTCCAAGGCTGCGCCATACGCACTAATGTATCGTAAACAGCCGAGTCGCCGTGGGGGTGATACTTCTTCAAGACTTCGCCGACCACGCCGGCGCACTTGGAGTATTTGCGGTTGTGCAGTAAACCTTCCCGGAACATGGCGTAAAGGACGCGGCGGTGCACCGGTTTCAAACCGTCCCTGACTTCCGGCAGGGCGCGGCTGATGATCACGCTCATGGCGTAATCGATGAAGGATTTTTTCATCTCGGCCGATACGGATACCGGCTGGACTTTCTCAGTGCTTGTATAAAGATTCTGATCCATAATTTATCGATCCTATTAGATATCAAGATTGGTCACGAACTTGGCGTTCTCCTCGATGAACTCGCGGCGCTTATCGACGTCCTCGCCCATCAGGATGGAAAATACTCCGTCGGCTTCCACCGCGTCTTCCACCTTCGCTTTCAAAAGCAAGCGTCTGGCGGGATCCATGGTGGTGTCCCAGAGCTGCTCGGGGTTCATTTCGCCCAAGCCTTTGTAGCGCTGGATCTGCAATCCCTTGCGGCCGTTGTCGCGCACTTTCCTCAAGAGTTCGCCCAGGGAGTAGAACTTTTGCGTTGCGTCGGAAGTAGTGAGCGTGCCCAAAGGCAGGACCGTCGGCTCTCCCCCGTCCTTGGGGTTCCTGGCCAGATCCTTTTCGGCGTCCGTAAGTTCATAGTCGGCGCTGAACCACTGCGTGATCTTTAGCCTGCGGCTCTTCAGCTCTTCCGCAAACTTCGCCAGCATGTGCGACTCGTACAGTTCGAAGGTATCGACCATGGATGTGTCGTCCACGATAGCTTCGCCTTCCGCCTCGCCTTCCGCAGGAGCCTCGGCCGGCTTGTCGAACTTTTCTTTCAGAGCGATCAGCTCTTCTTCCGACGTGAGGTAATAAACGTCCCTGTCGACCTTGGCGCGATAGACCGGAAGTTTTCCTTTCTCTTCCGCGACCTTCAGGTATTCCCTGATATCGACGCTCTTCCTTTCCAGCGCCGCCAAAAGCTGTTCGATCTTCACCAGGTTGTCCAGCAATTCTCTTAACTGCTGCGCCTGCATGGGATTCTTGTTGCCCTCTACGGTGCACTGGGCCTCTTCTATGCCCAGGTCCAAAAGGAAGGCGTTCATTTCATCCTCGGTGTTGAGATAGCGCTCTTTTTTCTTGCGCGAGACCTTGTAAAGGGGCGGCTGCGCGATATAGATGTAGCCGTTTTCCAGAAGCTGGGGCATCTGACGGTAGAAGAAGGTCAGAAGCAGCGTTCTGATGTGCGCGCCGTCCACGTCCGCATCGGTCATGATAACGATCTTATGGTAGCGGGCTTTGCTGATGTCGAATTCCGTCTTGCCGATGCCCGTTCCGATGGCGGTGATGATCTGCTTGATGACGTCGCTGCTAAGAACATGATCCTCGCGGGCTTTCTCCACGTTCAAGATCTTGCCGCGCAAAGGCAGAATAGCCTGGAAACGTCTGTCCCTGCCCTGCTTGGCGCTTCCTCCTGCGGAGTCGCCCTCCACCAGGTACATTTCGCACATGGCCGGATCGTGTTCGGAGCAGTCCGCTAATTTGCCCGGTAAGGCCGCTGAATCCAAGGCACCCTTACGACGAGTCAGCTCTCTCGCTCTACGGGCCGCATCGCGCGCCCTAGCCGCGTTAATGGCCTTCTCTACGATCTTCCTGGCGACCGTCGGATTCTCTTCCAGGAAAATACCCAAACCGTCGTTGACGATGGACTCGACGATGCCTTTGACTTCGCTGTTGCCAAGTTTCGTTTTCGTCTGACCTTCGAACTGAGGCTCCATGACCTTAACAGAGACCACGGCGCACAGACCTTCGCTGACGTCCTCGCCGGTGATCGAGGTCTGCTGCTTGTTCTTGCCGCTGGTCAGCGCCTGTTTGACATAGTTATTGAGAGACCTCGTCAAAGCCGCTCTGAAGCCTACAAGGTGCGTTCCGCCTTCCACGGTATTGATGTTATTGGCAAAGGAGTAGATCATCTCCTGGTAGCTCTCGTTGAACTGCAGGGCCACTTCCGCCGTCACGTCGTCCTTTTCCCTGTTGAAGTAGATGACCGTGTCGTGGATGGGCGTCTTGTTCTTGTTGAGGTATTCCACGAAGGAAACGATGCCGCCTTCATATTTGAAGGTCTCTTTCCTAACGGGGCTTTCTCTTTCATCGATCAGGGTGATCTCTATGCCCTTATTAAGGAAGGCCAGCTCCCTCAAACGCTGCGACAAAATATTGAAGCGGTAAACGGTCGTCTCGAAGATCTCAGCATCCGGATGGAAGGTGATGGTCGTACCGCGACCCTTTGTCTTTCCGATCGCAGTCAGCGGATTCTTTACTTTGCCTCTTTCGAAACTTATGTGATAGACCTTGCCGTCTCTTCTGATCTCAGCATCCATCCAATCGGACAGCGCGTTCACGCAGGACACGCCCACGCCGTGCAGACCGCCTGACACTTTGTAATTCTGCTTGTCGAATTTTCCGCCGGCGTGCAGAACAGTCAGCACGACTTCCGCCGCAGGCTTATGCATCTTGGGATGCATATCGACCGGGATGCCTCGGCCATCGTCTTCCACCGTCACGGAGTTATCGCTATGGATCGTCACCGTGATCTTTTTGCAGAAGCCCGCCAAAGCTTCGTCGATTGAGTTATCCACAACCTCGTAGACCAGGTGATGCAGTCCGCGCTCACCCGTATCTCCGATGTACATGGCCGGACGCTTTCTTACAGCCTCCAGACCTTCCAGTACCGTGATGTTCTCAGCGGTATAGCCTTTTTCGCTCATAGAACCTCTTTATTAGTTAATTATTTATATAAAGATATTCTATCAAATGAGCCGAAAAATGTCAAAACAGCCCCCTCAAAAAAGGCCGACCGCCTTTTAAAGCCCTCCAAGGCCCCAAAAGGCGGTCTTACCTACGAAGCACGGCTCCCCCTACGAGTGAGAGAGCGTCAATTTTTGCTTCCGCTCTTTGCAAGCGACTGTAAATAAGTGTGTTGCATTTTAAACTACCACTTTTTATTTTTGGAAAAATCTATCCCAGCTCTCGCAGATACGCGGGAAATATCGTTCGTGCAGTCCAAATATTCCAAAGCGTCAACTATTTGATAAAAAGTCAACGAATCTAAGACGGGACGTAGCTCTTCAAGACTTGAATAAACCCTGACAGCATCGTCTCTTACCTTTACTTCTTCGTTAACAGGAGCATTTACCAGGGCATCCACGAATTCATTAAAAGTGAATTCCCCATTTTCTGAACAATAATTCCTAAATCTCTCGTTCAGTTCTTTTTTTATGAAATCGTTGCTATCCTTAATATTCGGTATCGGATTCTTTGCGAATATAAGCCAGTTAGAAACCGACTGAGATAAATTTCCGGACTCAAGTATTTTTTTCCAAATAGGCAGCCATTTATATTGCGGAGTATTTTGATAATACCATAGGCCAAATTTAGTGCCAGGCATAAAGTCAGATTCGCCATATTGTTTATTTAAATAATTAGCAGGATCATATCTCCAATTAGGACTTTTCACTTTTGTCTCACTGATCAACTTATCAAGTTCCGCCACAACCTCAGTCTCACCTTTCTTCTCACACCATTTCGAGAATTTCTTAGCATAATATGGGAAATCAAAGTTAGAGGCTATACCGCTCGCTTTTATCATGTCCAATATTTTTCGAGCACAGGAAGCCGGGAATTCATCCCTTAAGATCTTTATAAGGCATGAAACTTGTCCTTGGTTTATGTTTAAGACGCTCAGCACCTGACCGCGTTCATCTTTGGATAAAATTTCAAGAGTCTTTTCAAATTCCTCTGGATCGTCCGTTATCATCGCCAACTCAAATGCCAACTCTTTTGTTGGCCGTTTTTTGAATTTTTTTCTAAGATAGTAGGTGAACTCTTCAATATCCGACAATTCGCCAAGACGTCTTATAGTATATTCCGTGTGATAATCCAGCCCTTCCAGCATCGGCTTTGCAACTTTTCTCTTAATATCACCATAAATTGCGTAAGGATTTTCCTCGTCGGTTTCCCAAAACCATGTCCCCCATTTGCAGAATTGATCAGGAGAATGATAAAGTTGCCACTGAGCAATCAAGTAAACACAGTCCCGATCTATTTCAGATTTTATCGGAAGATCCAACCAACGACACAACTCGGCATAACCAGGATATGCATCCGGCATATGACAGATCTTTCCGAACGGATAATAAGTTTTTAAAAACTCGCGAGCGGCATCCGGATCATTTTCCAGAATGTTTTCGCAATACATCTTTCCCAGCGGGAAGTAGTCGGTATGAATTTCAGCCGCCTCTTTCAAACCTTTTGCAAAAAGTTCATGCATCCCGCAGTGATTGGCAAATCCGGAAAGTTTTTTCCATTTCCAATCAGGAGTAAACGGGTCTTTCGAAGCATCAACTACAGGAATGTTAAAAAAAGAAGAGGAGAGATCTCCCAGGCAGTAGTCATCGTAGATAACGTAACTGGTTGAATGAAGCGGACTATAATGCGTTTTTTTCAACCAATCAAGTTTATCTGATACTATTTTTTCAATAACATTCTTGAGCCCCAAAAATTTTAGCACGTCTCCCAAACTGTAAATGTGGTAAGTATGCTTAGTGGAAGCTATTCTCTGTGGTTTTTGAGGGGAAGATCTAAAAGCATCGCCTGTCGGATAACAGCAATTTACATCCAAATTCCTAAACATCTTTGGCAATTCATCAACGAAATCATCCAGAGTAAAGTGATTAGGTTCTTCGCAGAGCTTTTTAAAATCAGTTGCAATATTTAAAAAATGAGAATCGTCCGGCCATGTAGGATCATCGACCTGACACAAGAAAAACAGAGGCACTTTCGCAAAATCAACCCAGTTAGTGACAGATTCCGCCAGCGTTCCATTCAAAAGGATCTCTTTCCAAATAGGCAGCCATTCTTCCTTGGGTGAGGTTCTGTGATATTCCCAGGAAGCCTGGAGGGGATCCTTGATCTCTTTTTCCTTGGCGTATTTCTCAATGTTCTCTTTCAATTTCTGGGAAGGAGAAAGAGATGTTTCTTCCGCCATTGAAACAACAGAGAAAGCGAATGCGAGAGCTATGAGCGCGAGCAGAAAATAATTGAGCTTTTTCATGGGACTATCCTTTCGTGGGAATTGTGAATAACTACCATATCTATTATACAATAACCCTTGTCAAAAAAAAAAAACGCCTATAAGTTGGCTTATATTAGATATTTATATATGCAAGCCCGCTCTTTCGCGGCTATGCCAAAATGGAGAGCTATCCATTTTGGTATGGCTTAAACAAGCGCTGTAAGCGAACGTTTCTTTCGGTTATTTGGAATCAAGACGCGAGTTTGACTGATACTTTAAAAAGATTGGCAAACAGCCGTATGTTCCACAAAAGCGGCGAGCTCTGGCGAGGTCACGAGAAACCTTTCGGTCGAATGAATCAGATTCTTCTTCAGAAGGATCCGGCGAATTGTCGAGAGATTTCATCACCCTTTCGGCGACTTTCGGAAGCTCGTTGGTCAGGTTCAGGTAAACAAGCGCGTCGGCCAAATTATAAAAGGTGATCGAATATCTGATCTCGTCCGCGGCGCGAGAGTCTGACAGTAATTTAGCCGAGGAGTTGGGCAGGAGACATTTCTCGTTGACCTCGGCATTAACAAGAGCGGAGGTAAATTTCTCAAAGGAATAATGGCCTTCTTTTTCGCAGCTGATTTTCAATTTCTCTTTCAGTTCCAGCCGAACGCTTTCATTGGTTATGCTGCTCATGTAGGTGTTGGAGAACCTTAGCCAATTTTTGACGGTATCGGAAAGGTCATCCTGGACAAGAATTTTTTCCAAAAGCGGAAGCCATTCCTCTTTCGGCGTCTTCGCGAAGTACTCTGTTTCGTCATCAACGAGCCAGCGCCTCGTTTCGTTGTTCTCTTTGCTGAACTGGTATATTTTTTCCCACAGCTGACTGAAAGGATCGTGTTTGAAGATAACTAGCGCAGACTCACTGAAATCGGTCTGCGGAAAAGCGGCAGACACCGACAGAAACGCAAAAACAGCGAACGCGAACAAAAGATAATTATGCTTTTTCATGGAACTATTTTTCAGTTCATACATATTTACATATTAAGGAGTTGCCGTGCTGTTTTGCTGTTCAAACAGTAGTTTCTGTTGTTCTATCTCTCGTCTCAGTTGTTCCTCCGTTGGGAGATATGTGAGATATTTCGCTGCAAACATTTGATCGTTCTTTGCCAATGTTGAATAGCGAGCCACATCGCCATCAGTCTCTGAACAAAGGATAATACCAACTGTTGGGTTATCTCCCTTTGTGCGCTTCAATTCATCATATATTTGCAGATACATGTCCATCTGACCTACATCCTGATAAGAGAGACGGGTGGTTTTCAAATCTATGAGCACAAAGCTCTTCAACTGATAGTTATAGAACACAAGGTCAATATAGTAATCATTCTGTTCTGTGCGAATATGCTGTTGCTCTGCCACAAACGCGAAGCCTTTGCCCAGTTCCAAAAGAAAGTCTTTCAAATGGTGAATGATGGCGCGCTCGAGTTCTGTCTCAGTAAAATCTGAATTGGAAGTAAGTCCTAAAAATTCTGCAACAACCGGACTTTTGATTAACTCGCGCGGATCCTGCAGTGAAGCCGTCAGTTGATGCATCTCGGCAATTATCTCTTCTTTCTTAGGCGACTGGAGCAAGCGATAATAATACTGCGACGCAATATTGCGGTCGAGCGTACGGACACTCCACGCTTCGCGCGATGCTTCGCGCATATACCAATATCTGGCGTCATCGTCAGTGACGCGTAAAAGTTTCCGAAAATGCGTCCAAGTAAGATTTTGAACTCGCGAGTTCAAAATCTCTATATCATTGAACATTAGGAACAACTGTCGCATACTGTACAAATTTCTTTCACTATACGACGAGCCGTATATGGGTACAAGCTGATTGGCAAGTCCTTTTAAAAGTGTTTGGCCGTATTCAGCCCTCTTTTCTCCGTGCTGCTCTTCTTCCACTATTCTTCGGCCTACCTGCCAATAAGTGCTAACCATCACTGTATTTATGCCATTGTAAGCAGTCTGTAAACCCTGTTCTACAATGGTGCGTACATCGGATAGCAGTTCGCCTGTGCTTCTCGGAATAATATCTTTTTTCTCCATAATCTTACACGTTGGGGAAAATCTTGATGGCAGCGAGTGTGCGCTGTCTATAGAATTTTACGTTATGAGCGGAAGGTGACGACTGCGCCGGGGGCGACGTCTGCGGTCACCCAGCTGTTGCCGCCTATTACGGCGCCTTTGCCTATTGTGATGTCGCCTAAGATGGTGGCGTTGGCGTAGATTATGACGTCGTCTTCGATGGTGGGATGGCGCTTGATGTTCCTGGCTTCCCTGGCGTTGGCGGGGAAGGATTTGGCGCCTAATGTGACGCCCTGGTAGAGCTTGACGTTTCTGCCGATTATGGTGGTCTCGCCGATGACGACGCCGGTGGCGTGGTCGATGAAGAAGCGCTCTCCTATTTTGGCGCCCGGGTGGATGTCAACGCCGGTCCTTCTGTGGCCGTATTCCGTCATGATCCTGGGGATAAGGGGAACGCCCATGGAGTGGAGTTCGTGGGCCAGACGCTGGATGGCGATGGCCTGAAAACCGGGATAGCAGAGGATCACTTCCTCCTTGGCGAAGCAGGCGGGGTCGCCGTCGTAGGCGGCCTCGATGTCGGTCTTGATGAGGGATCTGACTCTGGGGAGAGTCAAGAGGAAAGTTTCGGCAAGGGCGGCGGCTTTTTTTACGCAGCGGGCTTTGTCGCAGTCGGGGCGTTCGTCGCCCCGGCAGACGTAGTTGATGCCTCTTAGGATCTGCTCGGTAAGTTTTTGCTTGACTTCCTCGAGGCGGCAGACCGTGACCGCGGCAAAGTTCGCTTTAGTCAGACGCTCCGAACCGAAAAAGCCGGGTAGGACGAGCGCTAAGAGCTCCTCCGTTAAGGAGGCGATGTCGTCGCTGCTCGGCAGATTCAGTCCGTCGATATGGTTTATATTGCCGTCCTCTTTGTAGCTTTCGACTAAGTTGGAGGCGGCGTCGCTGACTAATTTTTGATCGGGCATCTTGTTTTTAGTTCTCGAATGCCGCTATCGTGTCGATAGCTTCCTGAGGAGTCTTGACCTGGGCCAGCTTTTCTCTGACTTCGCTCTTCCCTAAGAGGCGGGAGATCCTAGCCATAGCGTGGAGATACTGGTTGTTGTCGCCGGAATCGGGGGCGATGATGAGGATCACCAGATTGACGGGCAGACCATCCAGGGCGCCGTACTCGATGGGACGGGCGGGACGGGCCAACAGGACGGAGATCTCTTCGACCTGGCTGGATTTGGCGTGCGGGAAGCCGATGCCGCGGCCGATACCGGTGTTGCCGAGGGCTTCGCGTTCCGTCACTTCCCTGGCCAGGGCTTCCGGATCAGCGATGTTGTTCACTTCCGAGAAGGTCTTGATGATCTTGGCCAGAAGGGCGTCTTTATCTTTTTCTTTGACGTCCAGAAGAATGTTTTTGGGAGTTAAGAGATTGGAGAGTTTCAGTTCGTTCATGTTACTTTACCACCAATACCGCGCATGCGGCATGTTCGATTAATTGCTGAGCCAATCCGCTCTGGCCTACGTCTTTGCCGTGGCCGGCGGGTTGGCCGACTATAATGAGATCTGCGCCATACCCCTGGGCGAGCCTGGGAAGGACTTCCTCCGGATATCCGGATTCCTGAAGTATGACGATCTGCGCACCGGCGCTTTTTGCTATTTCTTCCGTGTTGTACAGATAACACCAGCCGTTTTCTTCCAGTTCCACTTCCGCTTCAGCAATGCTTTTGCTGCCTCCGCGGGCAAGCTGAATGACCGTTTGGCGGTTGACTACGTTGACCGCAATGATCGTCACCTGCGGACCGGAAAAATCCAACGCCGCCTTTAGGGCAGCCTCGGATTCTTTGCTGGAGTCAACGTATAGGAGGATCGTTTTCGGTTTCACGGCGTTCCTTTAGTTATTTTTGCAAATTCATCTTGACTTTCTTGCGCTGGAAGAAGCTTTGGCGCTCTCCCTCCTCAAGGGATTCCGAGATGAATTTGATGGTGTCTGAGGCGTTGGGGATCGTTATGTTTTCAAGGGCGTTCACCCTGCGCTGGGTCTTCTGGACTTCCTTGGCCAGACGGGAAAGGGTGAGGGCCGCCTGGGCGTATTCCAGGAGCAGGGGCACCACTGCGGAAAAGCTTTCCACCGCGGAATCGAAGCTTCCTGAAGTGCCGAGAAGGCCTATCTCAACTTTTCCCGGAGCGCTTTCCAAGGAAAGCTCCGGCAGCATGACGCCCATCACCGTATGTTCCTTCATGTTGATCCTCAAGGGTTCCCTGAAGGCGAAGTTCGCCCTTTCAATTTCTTCGGAACCCATTTCCACATAAGCCTCGTAAAGATCTTCGTAGGCCTGCTGCAAAGCGGTGTTGAGCTTTCTTTGCAAATGCGAGATGCCGTGGATGACCTGCATCATCTCCATGATGAGGACTTCCCTTTTGCGGTCCAACAGTTCATAGCCGTCCCTGGCGAATTTCAGTTCGCTTTGCAGCTTGAAGAGATTGGACTTGGTTGGCGGCATCTTAAGGATCATAAGAATTCCTCAGAGCTTTATTTCTCGGCGGACTTGGTCTCGGCAGCCTTGGTTTCAGCCGGCTTCGTCTCAGCGGGCTTGGTTTCGGCTGGCTTCGTTTCAGCGGGCTTCGTCTCAGCAGGCTTGGTCTCAGCGGGCTTGGTCTCAGCAGGCTTCGTCTCAGCGGGCTTGGTTTCAGCGGGCTTGGTTTCAGCAGGCTTCGTTTCAGCAGGCTTCGTTTCAGTAGGCTTCGTTTCAGCAGGCTTGGTCTCAGCGGGCTTGGTCTCAGCGGGCTTGGTCTCAGCTGGCTTGGTCTCGGCGGGCTTCGTTTCCTCAGCTTCGCTTTCCTCGGCTTCTTCGCCTTCGTCAGAGTCGTCGGTCTCGTCAACCTTGGGCATTTCGTTCATGCCGCTGCCGGCCAGGGCGGGATCCTTGGACTGGAAAGACTCGCCTTCCGGCTCGACCTCTTCCTTGCGCATGATGATCTCGATGGGCTCCATGTCCTCTTCGTCTTCGTACATCTCCGTGCCGAAGGAAGTCTGGGCCATCATGAAGCCTTCTTTTTCCGCTTTGACGGCATAGCGGTTGCCGGGGACGAGTTCGTCGCTGGTGAGCTTGAACTGGCCGCGGTTGTCCGTTTTGCTCTTAATGTTTTCCTTTCCCCAGACGGAGACTTCCACGCCAGCCATGGGCGCGTCTTTTTCATCCGTCACCGTTCCTTTCAAAGTCCCGGCGGTTGCGCCAAGGGAGATGAAAAGGACTGAAGCGGTCACGATAAGTTGGTTTTTCATGATCTTTACTCTTTTTTGGGTTTATTTTTTGGGAAGATATTTTTCTATTTCTTCGCGGCTCACCCTGGTGAGTTCGCGTTCCGGCAGGATGCTCATGAGCTCCCAGCCGATCTTAAGCGTGTCTCTTATGGAGCGGTCTTCACGGAGGTCCTGCCTGACGAAGGAATTCTCGAATTCCTCGCCGAAGCGCATGTAGGCTTTGTCAGTTTCCGTGAGTTCCTCGGCGCCGATGATGGAGGCCAGGCTCCTGACGTATTCCACCCGGCTGTAGGCCGCGTAGAGCTGGGATGACCAGTTGGGATGGTCTTCCCTGGTGTAGCCTTTGCCGATGCCGTCCTTCATGATTCGGGAGAGGCTCGGAAGGACGTTGATGGGCGGATAAATGCCTTTGGCATGCAGTTCCCTGGAGACCACGATCTGGCCTTCCGTGATGTAGCCGGTCAGGTCGGGCACCGGGTGGGTAATGTCGTCGTTGGGCATAGTGAGAATGGGCAGCTGCGTGATGGAGCCCTTGCTGCCGGAGACGCGGCCCGTGCGCTCATAGAGGCTCGCCAGATCGGAATAGAGGTAGCCGGGATAGCCTTTGCGGCTCGGCACCTCGCCTCTTGCGATGGCGACTTCACGCAGAGATTCGCAGTAGTTGGTCATGTCCGTGAGGACAACCAGCACGTGGTGGCCGCAGTCGAAGGCCAGATGCTCCGCCAGCGTCAGGGCGATCCTGGGCGTCACGATACGCTCTTCGGGAGGATCGTTGGCGAGGTTAAGGAACATCGCGGTGTTCATAATGGCGCCGGAACTCTCGAACTCTTTTCTAAAATACTGCGCCACGTCGTACTTCACGCCCATGGCGGCAAAGATGATCGAGAATTTGTCGCTCAAGGGTTTGCCTTCCTCATCCACGATCTTGGCCTGACGGACGATCTGGGCCGCCAGTTCATTGTGCGGCAGTCCGTTGCCGGAGAAGATGGGAAGTTTTTGCCCGCGGATCAGAGTGTTCATGCCGTCGATGGACGAGATGCCGGTCTGGATGAACTCTCTGGGATAGACTCTGGCCACCGGGTTGATGGGCTCGCCGTCGATGGAACGCGTCACGCCGCCGAAGGGCTCAGGTCCGCCGTCGATGGGACGGCCCAGGCCGTCGAAGACTCGGCCCAGCATTTCCTCGGAGACCCTGGCGGTCAGGGAGTGGCCCATGAAGCAGACTTTCGTTTTGCTTGGCGACAGTCCGCCGGTCCCTTCGTAAACTTGAATCAGCGTGAGGCCGCGGCTCACGTCCAGAACTTTGCCGTGGCGCTTCGCGCCGTCGGGCGCTATTATCTCAACCACTTCACCGTAGCCGGCGCCGATGACGTCCCCTATTCCAAGAATGGGGCCGGAAAGGCGCGTAACGCCGGTGTATTCTCTGGTCAGATTGCTCATATAAAATTTTCCTTGCTTACGAAAGTGCGAAAGGCGGGACTCGAACCCGCACGTCATAAACACCAGAACCTAAATCTGGCGCGTCTACCAATTCCGCCACTCTCGCTTTTTATGTTCTATCTTTATTTTATTGTATTTTATCTTCGGTTTTTAGTCAAACGGCCTTGAAAGCGCAGAAACAAACGCCTTTGAAAAAGAAGCTCTGAGAAAGCGGCGGAATAAGGCGGACGCTCCGGCGCGCAAAACAAAGGTAAGGCGCAGCGCGCGCCTTCCCGGCCCGCATGACGCAAAGCCGTTTTTGCTTTGCTTTTTTTCCACTATGGTGGTATAATAAAATAATTAACATAGAATTAATTTTATTCCGAACCAAATTCGACGAGGACTGCAAATGTCACACACCTCCGGAAATTCCTTTGGAACGCTGAATATCAAAATATTAACGGCGGCGGTTCTTCTGGCCGGCGCCGCCGCGGCCATCCCGCCCAACCAGCAGCAGGTCCCGCCCTCCCCGAGAGCAGGAACGTCCAGCGCTGCCGGAACGGCCGGAACGACGAGGACGGCAACGCAAAATCAAGGCGCCGCCGGCCAGAACCGCGCGGACTCCGGGCCCGCCGGAACGCTCACGGTCTCGGACGCGCTGAGCACCGAACTGCGCTCATTGGATCCCACCAATTCTCTTGACTACAGCGAAGGCAGTTTCGTCATGAACTTCGAGGACGTTGACATCCGCTACGTCCTCCTGCTGCTCTCCCACATCACCGGCAAGACGATCCTGCCGGACCGCAGCATGTCCAAGGACACCATCACGATCATCGATCCCAGGCCCCTTACCCGATCTGAAGCCAAAAGCCTGATCTTCACAACTCTGCGCTCCCGCGGCTTCACGATCGTTGAGAACGATTATCTTATCCGCATCATCGCCGTGGCCGACGCCCAGGGCGAGCCGGTGAAAACGATCCTTCCCACCAAGGAAGAGCTCGACACGGAAGACATCATCAGAACTCAGATCGTCTATCCGAAATACGTTCCCGCCAAACAGCTGGCGGACACCATCAAGCCTTTGATGAGCAGGCTGGGCGGCAGCTCCGTGGTGGATGAGAACGCCAACATTATCATGCTTTTCGACAACGGCGCCAACATCAAGCGCCTTTTGGAAATAATCGACCTTATCGATACGGAAAAAGCCGGCAGCGACATCGACGTGAAGATCGTGACCATGGAATACGCCGACGAATACGAAATGGTCAGCAAACTTGAGCAGATCTTCTCCTCCCCCGTTCTTTCCGACGAATCCGCCAGGCAGATGAACCTGCAGTCCGGAACTTCTGCCAACCGCGCCACGCCTCCCGCCCAACAAACCCAGCAAGGTCAGACCAGCATGTCGCTGGGAAAGTCCGCGGCGAACGTCGCCAAGGCGACCTTCATCCCTGACGACAGACTGCACGCCGTCATCATCCTCTCCTCCCGCCAGAATTTCCCCATGATCCTGGGCCTCATCCACGAGCTGGACGCTCCCAGCAAAAACAGCGACGAGATGTACAGGATCTATCCGCTGCAGCACGCCAAAGCCGAAGAGATCAGCAGCACATTGGTGGCCATGTTCGGCTCCGATTCCGTAGCCCGCTCCAGCAGCACCTCCAGCAGCCGCAACACCTCCAGCAGCCGCAGCGGTTCGTCCACCGGTCAGAACAGGACCGGGACGACCACCGGCAGAACGACCTCCACTACCCGTTCCCTGGGAAGTTCCGGCGGCTCAAGCTTCCTCTCCGGCAAAGTCAGTTTCCAGATCGACGAGCCCAGCAACTCCCTTATCATCATGACGAGCCCCCAGTATCTTGACGCGGTCTTGGCCGTCGTCAAGAAACTTGACCAGCGCACTCCCCAGGCCTATATCGAAGCCATCATCGTGGAAGTGACCAGGGAGAAAGACTTCAATTTCGGCGTAGGCTGGCAGAAAGTCTTAGGGAAAGGCGAGCACGTCAACCTCATCCAGGCCCTCGACACCACCATGGCCCCCGCCTTGGAATCCGGCAGGAAAGAGATCGTCCCCGCCACCATGCAGGGCTTCAACTACGCCTTCGGCAAATACGACAAGTCCGGAAATTTCGATCCTTACTTCACGCTGCAGACCGACGAGAAGATCAACGACATCAACATTCTCTCCACGCCGTCCATCATTGCTTCAAATAACAAAACGGCCATGATCTCGGTCGGCCAGCAGATACCTATCGCGCGCTACAGCCGCAGCGGCAGCGACTCCTCCACCAGAGACTACAGCTACGACTACATCGACGTCAACGTGGAACTGGAGGTCACGCCCAGAATAAACCGCCACAGGGAAGTGTCCCTGGAAGTGCACGTGACCGTGAAGGAAGACGGCGGCGTGGCCTACGCCAGCGACCCCACTTCCCCGCCCATCATTCTTGACCGCGAAGCCCAGACGGAAGTCGTGGTCCAGGACAGCCACACGCTGGTCATCGGCGGCCTTATCAAAGACTCCACCCAGACGACCTTCTCCACGGTGCCGATCCTCTGCGATATTCCTTTGGTGAAATATCTCTTCCGCTCGGAAGTCAAGAGCCAGTCCAAGACCGAACTGATGGTCTTCATCACTCCCACAGTCATCCTCGACTCCTCCGAAGAGGAAGTCATGACCGAGGAAGTCAGGGCCAAGTTCCCCAACGCCATCCGCTACATCAAGGATGAGACCAGGGAGAACCTGACGGACAAGATGAACTCCACGGACCGCCGCAAGACCATCATGGACGACTGGAAAGTCTTCGAGGATCATTTCGACGACGCCGAATATTATTTGACCGGCAAGAGCCCCAAGCAAAACGAGACCATAGAGCTCTTCAAGGAATCCTACAAGCCGCAAGCCACTCCCGGCTACGAGCCCCTTTTTGACTCTTCCGCCGCCAGAAGGCAGAAAGCCGAGGAGGAATTCCTTGAAAAGGAACAAGAGCTTCTTTCCGAATAAAGAGCGCTCCTTAATCTTGAACTAGGGAAGGTCTTTTATGCAAAACGTCTTTGATCCCGACAACGCCCCAAAAGAACAGGGCAAGCATTCCTTTGTCGTCAAGAACATCCTGCCTTACCTTAATTCCGCTTTTATTCTCATCATCCTCATCGTGATCGTGATGAGCTTGAAAAGCCGGAAGGAGCCTGTCCTGCAGACGCCCACCAGCGACGTGCCCTTGACTGTGGCCGTGGAGTCCCTGAACGAGCGCATGGAAGCGGTTGACAAATCCCTGGAGGCCGTCAGGGACGAGATCCAGGGCCTGGCGCAGGACCAATTTAAAAACTTGGCTGACAAGAACGGCGCCGAGGACGCTTTGGCGGAGGCTGACGCCAAGAACGTCGTCACGCCGCAAATGGGCGCCAAGCTCGTAGCCTCCACGAAACCCGTCTCCCTCTCCCAGGACCAGCGCTCAGCCTTCGACGAAATGATCAACGGCGACGACGACAACGGCGACAACGTTTCCCGCTTTCTGGATTCCCTGGAAAATCCCGGAGAAAAGACCGCTTATCTGAAGATTCTTCAAAGCAAAGGCGACAGTTGGTTCAATTCCGCTCTGAAAACCTTACAGTCCGGCAATCAGGAAGAAGCCGACAAACTTTTTTCCACCGCCAATTATTTTTACAACATAATCAAGGAAAAAAGCGACAGCAATCTGATGACCTCCCACGTGACCGCGAAACTTTCCCAGTATAACTTGGAGACCCAGAAACTGCAAATGCAGCAGCAGATGCAGCAGCAAAAGGAAGAGCTGGAGGGAAAGATAGCGGAGAACGCCCAGGCCGCCCAGGAAAAGAACGACCAGCTCAAGCAGGAACTGGAAGCCGCCACCGCCCATCAGGAAACAGCGGAGGAAGCCGCCCAGCGTCTGGAAGACAACCGCATGCGCAATTCCGGCATCAAGGCCTACAAAGGAACTCATCCCAAACATTATCAAACCGACTGGGATCCCGACCCCAGAGTCCGCGAACAGCGCGGCATAATCCAGGAAAACGAGCGCGGCGAATAAGCCGCTAAGAAGAAAAAACGTGAGCAAAGACTATTATTCCAATCCCTTGGTGGGCCGCTACGCCGGCGAACAGATGTCGCATCTCTTCTCAATGCAGAAACGCCTGGAAGTCTGGCGCGCGCTATGGATCGCCCTGGCCGACGAGGAACGCAAACTGGGGCTGCCCATCACCGCAAAACAGGTCAAGGAACTTGAAAAATACGCCACCGACATCAACTTTGACGTCGCAGAAAAATACGAACGCGAAGTGCGCCACGACGTGATGGCCCACGTGAAGGCTTACGGCGACCAGGCCAAAAGCGCCGCAGGCATCATCCACCTGGGCGCCACCAGCTGCTATGTCACCGACAACGCCGACCTCATCATCTACCGCGACGCCCTGCGCCTCGTGTCCGACCATCTCGTTGACGTCATGCGCTCCCTGGCGGCCTTCTGCGAAAAATACCGGAAGCTTCCCACTCTGGGCTTCACCCATCTCCAGCCGGCGCAGCTTACCACCGTGGGAAAAAGAGCCTCCCTCTGGCTCCAGGATCTGCAGCTTGATTTTGAAAACGTCCAGTTCGCCATAGAAAAGCTCAGGTTCCGCGGCATCAAGGGAACCACCGGCACCCAGGCCAGCTTCATGGAGCTTTTCAAGGGCGACCAGAAGAAGATCAAAGCCCTGGACAAAGCCCTCGCCAAGCGTTTCAATTTCAGCGCCGCCTACGCCGTGGGCGGCCAGACTTATCCGAGAAAAGTTGACGCCGACGTAATGCATCCTCTGGTCACGCTGGCTCTTTCCGCCTGCAAGATGACCAACGACATCAGGTATCTCCAAAGTATCGGCGAAATAGAGGAACCGTTTGGCAAAAAGCAGATCGGCTCCTCCGCCATGGCCTACAAGAGAAACCCCATGCGCTGCGAAAGGACCGCCTCCCTCTCCAGACTGATCCTCTCTTTGGCCACCAGCCCTCAGCTCATCGCCTCCACCCAGTTCCTGGAAAGAACGCTGGACGACTCCGCCAACCGCCGCATCTCCATTCCGGAGGCCTTCCTGGCCGCCGACGCGGTCCTGGCTATCCTTAAGAACGTCTGCTCCGGATTGGTGGTCTATCCCAAAGTCATCGCCAAAAGAGTGCAGGAGAACCTCCCCTTCATGGCGACGGAAGCCATCATCATGGAAGCCGTGGCCCGGGGCAAGAGCCGCCAGGATGTCCACGAAGCCATCCGCTGCCATTCCATGGACACCGTTAAACAGATAAGAAGCGGCGGGACAAACGACCTCATCAAGCGCCTTGGCAGCGATCCGGCCATCGGCATCAGTGAAAAAGAGATCGCCGCGATCCTGGACCCCATGCGCTTCACCGGCCGCGCGCAATACCAGGTGGAGGATTATCTCAAAGAGATCATCAAACCTCTCCTGCGCCGCTACCGCCGCAACTTCCCCTCCCAGGAAGCGCAGGTAAAATACTAAAAAGTGGCTTATTCCTTTGATAACTTTAGCAGCCTCGCCAACGACCCCTTCGCGGACGTCAACGAGCAGATAAAGGATATCGAGCCTCTGGTCTTCGATAAAGGCGAAGACAACACTTTCATCGCCTGCTTCAGGCGCTATCTGGCAGCCTGCGGCGACAATTTCCCCTACTATCTTCTGATGGCCGTCTCCGGCGCCGCCTTCCGTCTTCAGATACACTACGCCGGCTGGCGCCTTGTCTCATTGGACGCCGCCTGCGGCCAAAACCTCCTGCCCTTCCTCTATGAACAGACCGGGCACACTTTTGAGGAGCGCTGGATCTGCGCTTCAAGGGAGCGCCACGAAGCGGTGAAATACGAGATCCTGGAGCACCTGAAGGAAAAGCGCCCCGTCATCGGCCTTGGTCTGGACGGCTACGCCCGCTACGGCCTGGTGACAGGCATCCGCCCGGGAGGGATCCTCATAGCCCAGGACTATTCCCTGAGTTTCTATCCCCATCCCGTCTCCGAGGAGATGGTCTGGTGCTATTTCATGGGCAAGAAAGATCGGCAAAAAAAGCCCACAGCGGAAAAAGACCTTTACATCGCCGGCTTCCGCCAGGCCCTCAAAATGGCAAGATTGGAAAGAGTCCACGGCTATTACCTTGGCCAGACCGCCTACGCCTACTGGTACGCCACGCTGGTCAACCCCCAGCACCACGACCCCATAAGCCAGGACTGGCGGGCCCAGGAACGCAACGAGGGCAATTACCAGCTTATGAAGGATCTTCTGCACTCCCGCACCCAGGCCGCCCTGTTCTGCCGGGAGACCGCCCTCAACTACCCGGAGACCGCCACCTTCGCGGAAGCCGCCGCCACCTGCTTCGACGCCATGACTGAGGAGATCAGGCCCTTTTTGGACCGTCACATCGTCAGGCCCGCCGCCCACATCAACCAGGCCCGCCCCTGGACGCTCCGTGAGCGCCGCCAGCAGGCCAAAGCCCTGCAGAGGGTATCCGATATCGAATTAAAGGCGATCCCCCTTTTAGAGGCCGCCCTGACAATTTTAGAAGGAAAATAGCATGACCTACGACATTGAGCTTCAAGTTGCCAAATCCGCCCTGCGCCAAGCCGCGCTCCTAACTTCCGGCATCCAGAAAAAACTCCTTAAAAAAGACGTCCTGGAAAAGGAAGACCGCTCCCCCGTCACGGTGGCGGACTTCGGCTCCCAGGCCCTGGTCAACCAAATTCTGGCGGAAAGCTTCCCCGCTGATCCGATGATCGCGGAAGAAGGATCCGCCGCCTTAAAGGAAGAGGAAAACCAAGCCCTCAAAGCCAGACTTGAGGAAGAAATAGGAAAATTAAGCGACCTCAAAGAAGAAGCGATCCTCAAAGCCATCGACCACGGAAGAGTGGAAACAGGCACGATCCCCGAAAGGTTCTGGACTCTCGACCCCATCGACGGCACCAAGGGATTTTTAAGAGGCGACCATTACGCCATCGCCCTGGCCCTCATAGAAAAAGGCAAAGTCAGAGCCGCCGCCCTGGCCTGTCCCAACATGCTCCTGCCCTCCGGGGAAAAAGGCCTGCTCATGCTAGCCAGCGAATATAAGGAGACCGTTTACACCTCCCTCTTCTCCGACGGACCGGAGGAAAAAACGCAAGAGAAAAAAGCCCTGGATTTCCAAAACGCCCTCATCTGCGAATCCGTGGAAAGCGGCCACACCTCCCACTCCCGCAGCGCTCTCATAAAAGAATCTCTCGGCATCACAAAGGAGCCCTACCGCATCGACAGCCAGTGCAAATACGCCGCCGTGGCCCTGGGATTGGCCAACATCTACTTGAGGCTTCCCAGCCAAAAGGGCTACAAGGAAAAGATCTGGGACCATGCCGCGGGCAAAATGATCGTGGAAAGAGCCGGCGGCGCCGTCACCGACACCCTGGGAAATCCCCTGGACTTCACCACGCCTCCCCTTCTCTCAAACAACCTGGGCGTCGTGGCCTCCAAAAATATCGACCACGCCAGACTCATAGAAGCCGTTAAAAATTCCGAATAAAAGTGGAAAGCTTCCTGACCATAAAAGCCAAAAAAGAGGCGGAACTCAAGGAGCAGAGATCAGAGTTCATCGCCTACGTCTCCCCCGCCGAGACCAGGGAGGAGGCCATGGCTTTTCTTGATTCCATAAGGAAGCTGCATCCCCAGGCCACCCACTGCTGCTGGGCTTACAGAGTAGGCGCGCCCGACGAGCCCACCTCCTATTACAGCGACGACGGCGAGCCCTCCGGCACCGCGGGGCAGCCCATCCTCCAATCCCTGGAGAAAGAAGAATTGCAGAACGCCGTGCTGGCGGTTGTGAGATATTTCGGCGGCATCAAGCTGGGCGTCCGGGGACTTATCGACACCTACCGCGCCGCCGCGGAAAACGTCCTGAAAACAACAGAAAAAATTAAAAAGCAAGCCACAGAAGAGATCCCCTTCTCCTGCCCTTACTCCTTTTACAACACCCTTCTTTACAAAACGGAAAAACTGGAAGGCGAAATTAAAGACGCCTCCTTCGGCGAACTCGTCCAGGGCCGCGTCGTGCTGCCCAGGACGAACGCTCCTCAAATCAAAGCCTTCCTGGAAGAGATCAGGCATTCCTGACACAGCGCTTTGCAGAACGACGAGAAAGAAAGAAAAAGTCTTTTTTCTTTTCCCGAAACTTTGCTAAAATACTTCCCAATATTTTTCCTGTTTACTTTTTAT
This sequence comes from bacterium, assembly GCA_017557885.1. Lineage (GTDB taxonomy): Bacteria > Auribacterota > UBA3054 > UBA3054 > UBA3054 > UBA3054. The sequence continues at coordinate 267,170 of JAFYXV010000002.1, forward strand.
GACCTTCAAAAGCAAATTACTGGGTTTCTCCTTAGCCGGCATATCCGTCGTCGTCTGGGCCGCCACTTTCGTGGCGACCAAGTACCTTCTGCGCGATTTCTCCGCCCTGGAGATCCAGTATTTCCGCTTTCTTTTAGCCTACGTGGTGCTCTGGGGAATTTACCCCAAGATGGACAAAATAGAAAAGGGCGACGAAAAATTATTTTTCTTCCTCGGTCTTACCGGCGCAGCCCTATACCAGATGCTGGAAAACTGCGCGCTCTACTATTCCACCGCCTCCAACGTCTCCATCATCGTGGGCGCCGCGCCCATCATGACCGCCATCGTCGGCCGCTTCTGGCTTAAGACCAAATTAAGGCCCGCCTTCTGGCCTGGACTTTTCCTGGCCATGGCCGGCATAGTTTTGGTCAGCACGAAAGGCAATTTCTCCCTGCAGCTTCACCCTCTGGGCGACCTTTTGGCCGTTGGCTGCATGATGTCCTGGGGCTTCTATTCCCTGGTCATGGACAGGCTGAACGAAAAAGGCTATTCCCAGTTCTTCCAGATCAGGCGCTCCTTCTTCTGGGCCCTCGTGACGCTGCTCCCCTTATTCCTTTTAAGCCCCATAAAAGAGCTTCACGGCCTCTTCGGCCTTAGCTTAGACTTCGCAAGGCTCCTTAAGCTTAATTTCCTCCTGCCCTTGCTTTTCCTCGGCATCCTGGCCTCCGCCGTCAGTTTCGTGACCTGGAACAAAGCCTCCCAGATCATAGGCACCGTAAAATGCGCCGTGGGCATTTATCTCTGCCCCATCATCACGCTCCTTTTAGCCTGGGCGACGCTGGGCGAAACGCCCTGCGCCATGAGCCTCCTCGGCACCGCCCTTATCTTGATCGGCGTTTTCATCACCTCATTGAAAGGCTAAAAAAGGCCCGTGGTGCGGTCTTGAAAATCCAAGTTCATTGCTGCTCACTTTCAAAATTTCAACATTTTTAAAGTTTCGAAAGTGCGGAGCCCAGTTGGAAAATCAGACGCTCCTTTTTCTAGGCGCTCGTCACGCTGAGTCGCTACTCAAACAGTGCATTGCTAAATAACGCGTTTTACGATAGAACGATATTGCTATTTTAAAAAAAGGGAACATGTACCCGAAAATTGAAATAGGAATAATTTTTCAAGCAATAAAAAAAGGCCCGCGGACGCGGGCCTTGAAATGTTAAAATCACATCTACTCGCTTTGAACCAGGACAACGCGGAAGCCGCTCAGATTGCTGCATCTGTGGGGGTATCCGCGGTAGTAGCGGTTGGCGGAGCGGCAACTGTAAGCTAAGAGATTCCAGCCGCCGCCGCGGATCACCCGTAACGATCCCACACTAGGCCCATACGGCTCCGTCGCGGGAGTTGTGCCCAGGTCTTCCTCAAACCAATCCCGGCACCATTCATACACGTTGCCAAGCATATCGTACAAATCCCAGGCGTTGGGTTGATATGAACCTACGGCTGTGTGTTCGCCATAACCACCTTTGCCGTCGTCGCGGTTAAAACAGTAACGAGCCAACTTGGCCAGGCTCCCGTCGCTATATGTATTGGTAATATTACTGCCATCGTTAAGCGCCGTGGTCGTGCCTGCCCTGCAGGCATATTCCCACTGTGCTTCAGTGGGAAGATCGAAAGTCATTTGAGTTTTGGAGCGAAGTTTGCCAAAAAAGGAGTCTTCGTCCACGTCATAACCATAAGGCCAGCTCGCGCCTTTATCATTTCCACGAAGCATATCGTATGAAACGCTTTCCACAGGCCTGGTCGCTCCTACATATTCTGACGGTTCCATTCCGGTAATCAATTCGTATTGCTTCTGCGTCGTTTCAAAAACGCCAATGTAAAAAGCGTTTGTCAAAGTTACCTGGTGCTGAGTTTCGAAAATACCAACATCAATGGGAATTCTACCTAATTCATTAGTGGGGCAGCCCATCACGAAGGTTCCGGGCTCGATCCTCCTTAAGACAAGCTTCGTAGTCTTGTATTCTTCCGTCCAGCCACCTTCCGGCACATCGTCAAGATAGCTTATCGCAAAGCTAGTTGCGTTGGTTCCGCCGGAAAGATCGATCACCATGTACAATCTGTTTGTCTCTGCCGGAGGGGCGGGAGGAACATACCCGCCAACAAACGCGGGGGAGGCGGCGTTGGGAAGAAACTTGAACGCCGCCGTCGCCTTGCCCTTCGCGTTGGCGGAAAACTTGACTTGCAGATCCGCGCCTTTACTTGCGTGCTTAAAGTTTTTGCCAACAAGTTCAGGAGTGAAAGCGTAGGCGGCGACGCTTCCGGAGCTGTTTTCGTGGGACAGTATGTCCAAAACCGCTGCCTTTTGCGTCTTGAAGTTGTCGATTTCTTTCGTATCTATCGTTCCGGAAGATTTCAAAGACGCTTGCGTTGGTTTGTTTGTTTCGGTCCCGACCACAAAGGCAAAATTCGCGGCAACGTCTTTTTCCGCCCAACTGAATTTTCCTTTTTTCGATTTGACGGAGATCTTTTGGGTAGCGGTCTTCGTCCCGAAACCATTCTTCGCTTCGGGAAGCAGTGTCGGAACAGAAAGGCAGCTGCCGAGAGCGTTGCAGATCGAGACGCTGCTCTCCCCTTCTGCAAGCGCTTTCATGGCGGTTTCGCTAAGCGTTCCGCTCAGCTTAAGCGTGGTCTTACCCTTAACATATTTTTGAACGTTCACGACTTCCTGCGTGACAGTGTCGGATAACGCCGCTCCCGCCGTAAAGAAAATTATGGCAAAGAAAGTCAGGATATATCTTTTCGTTTGATCCTCCGAAAAAACAAGCTTGCCAATGGTTAACCGTATCTTGCTTTCTTTTACAATGTTATCAAAAAAGCCGATTTTTTGTATATGCAACAAAAAAGGCCCGCGTCAGTCCGCGGGCCTTTTTTCATTCGCTGTCGTTTGCTTTTTACTTGATGTTCTGAGCGCCTTTGCCGGGGATGGCGCCGAAGAGTTTCAGGGCGTCTTCCAGGGGGTAGCGGTTGCCGAACATGTCGACTTTGGAAACGATCGTGCCCTGCTGCGGGAGGCCCAAAACGGAACGGAGAGCGTTCAGTTTGTCGGTGTCCAGAGTCGCGGTCTCGGAATACTTCATGGAGAGGAAGGCGTTGAGGTACGGGGCGTTCAGGCGGCCTTTGAAGACGTTGGGATCTTCAAGCGTGGTGTTTTCCTGAGCGCTTTCGATGCCGAAGTTGCCTTCCATGTCATCCTCGAAGTCCTCGACTTTGACTTTGATGATGGAGGGGGATTTCGTGACCTGAGCGTCGGACTGACGGTTCAGGAAGAAGACGTTGCCGTCCAGTTTCGTCTTTTTGGTCTTGTCGAGGCCCTTGGTGTTGTCGAAGCCACTGAGCACGCTGAGGCCGATGACGTTGTCCTTGATCTCGGAATTCATGTTGGCGTTGACTCGGACGCCGAAGCCCATGTCAGAGAGCTCGCTGGTGCGGCTCCAGGTGTAGAGGACGGTGTTGTTCTTGAAGAGCCACTGCACGGCGCCCTGCTCGGGGTTGGAGCTGATGACGTCGGCGCCAATCATGAGGTTGTTGCAGAAGACGTTGTTCTCCATGATGACCTTGCCCTTGTACCAGTTGAGGTTCACGGCGATGTTGCCGGCGTTCACGAAAGCGCAGTTCTTGAAGGTGATGTCGCCTTCGGCTCTGTTGGCGGTGGCGGCGTAGACCAGATAGCGCTTGCTGGAAGCAAAGGGCGTGTCGCCCTTGGCCGGGGGCTCCAGCCACATGCCGGTGTCAACGCCTTCCGGTTTGCCCTTGGTGGCGTGATAGCTCTGGGCTAAGCCGTCGTCGAAGATGAGGCCGTCGAAGACCATGTTGACGCCCTTGGGAGCCGGTTTGGTCTTGTCGAATTCGATGGTGAAGATGCCCAAGCCCGTTCCCTTCTTGTCGTTGTTTTCGTTCAGGGGCTGGAACATGGTCTTGTACTTCAGAGGATCTCTTTCACTGAAGTCGGCTTTGTAGCCGCCGATTATGGAAACGGGCTTGTCAATAAGGAACCAGTTGCATTTCAGGTTGCCGGGATAGATGCCTTCGGCCAGGTGGATGGTGTCGCCGTCCTGGGCTTTTTCCAAAGCTTTCCAGAGGCTCTTCAAAGGCTCTTCCTTGGTGCCTTCCTTGCTGTTCTTACCGGTGGAGAGAGAAACGTAGATGTCGCCGGCCATAAGGGAACCGGAAACGGCAAGCAGGGCCAGAAGCATAAAGACTTTTTTCATGTAAATCTCCTTATTTTTAATTATGGGGTAACTTCAGGTTAATTTTAGCAAAAAAAGGGAATGATCACTCCACTTTGGTGAGTTTCAGAACGGCCGAATCGTACTCCGGACGCATGGAGAAACCGATGCCGACTTCCATCAATGCCTCGCCGGTCAAAACCTCGCCGTTGACCACGGTGTGGAGTTTGGGATTGCCTTTTTTGTCCAGAAGGTAGTTGACTTCCTCCACTTTGTACCTGGCCTTGGGATCCAAGCCCTGGAGCTTCACGGGCGGCGGATAGTCGCCGCAATAGACCATGTTGAGGCCGTAGAAGAACTGCACGGCTTTTTTCTTGTTTTGAGAGACGTACATTATGGAAGCGTAATTCTCTTTGTAGGGAGAAACGAGGCGGTAGAGGTCGCCCTGCTGGACAACGGGCCTTATTTCCTTTTTGTAAAGGTCGATGGCCTTGGTGGAGAACTCAAGCTCCTCCTCGGTCATGTTCTTGGGATGCAGCTCAAGGCCCAGACGGCCGGACATGGCCACGTCGAAACGGTACTTGATGGGCGTCACTCTGCCTGTCTGATGGCTGGGAACGGCGGTGACATGGCAGGCCATGGCGTTGGCGGGATAGAACTGCGTCTCGCCCCACTGGATGAAGATCCTTTGCCTGGCGTCGGTGTCGTCGGAGCCCCAGAATTCCTCGGCGTGCTGCAGGAAGCCGTACTCCGCGTGGGCGCCGCCGGAAGAGCAAGCCTGGAAGACGATCTTGGGGTATTTCTTGCGCAGTTTGGCGATAAGTTCATAAACGCCCATGGTGTAGTCGAACCAGAGGTTGGCGCATCTTTCGCCTTTCAGAAAATCCGAGCCGTAGTTCATGAAGTCCGCGTTGGCGTCCCACTTGATGTAGGAGAGGCCCGGGGCGGCTTTCAAAACTGCGTCGATCTGGTTGAAGATGTTTTCCCTGACCTCGGGGTTGGACATGTCCAGGACGACCTGGGTGCCGCCGCGGCCGCAGCGCAGTTCCCTGTTCTCGCCTCTTATGATCCACTCGGGATGGTCGTGGGCGATCTGGCTTCTGGTGTTGGCCATTTCCGGCTCGAACCAAAGGCCTAATTTAAGCCCCCGCTTCTTGGCCTGCTTGACAAGGTAATTGAGGCCCTTGGGAAGTTTCTCCCTGTTCCAGGTCCAGTCTCCCAAACCGGTGCAGCCGTTGTTGCGGACAAATTCGCCCTGGGCGAACCAGCCGTCGTCGATGACGAACATCTCGCCGCCGATCCTCTTGACACCGTCCATCATGTCCAGAAGGACCTGGTCGGAAAGATTGAAATAAGCGCCCTCCCAGCTGTTCAGAAGAATGTTTCTCAGTTCGTGTCCCCTGGGAATGCAGAAATCCCTGGCCCAGGTGTGGAAGTTGCGGGAGACCTGGCCCTTTCCTTTGTCCGAGTAAGTGAGAAGGAATTTCGGGAGCGTCAGCGTCTTGCCGGGATCCAGGATATAGGGGCCGGAAAGGTTGGCGGCGCCGGCGTAGATGTGCAGATCGTCGTTGGCGTCGTGGAGGATGTCGATGTGCCAGGAGCCGGACCAGGCCAGGGCGCCGGCTATTATGTGACCCTCGGTCTCCGTGGCTTTTCCGCCGATGGAAAGCATAAAGGAGGGGTTGTTGCCCCAGGCGTCCCTGACGCCGGAACGGGCGTCCAATTCAAGATGTCCGCCGCGGGGGATCTCGCTTTCCGCCGCGAAAGCTTCCGAAGCCCAGGTGCCGTAGAGATTCTGGAGGAAGTAACGGTTGGAAAGGCCCCGGAACTTAAGTCCGGCGGAATCCATTCTGGGAAGCCTTACGGGCGTCTTCTCGTTGTGGCTCAGTTCCACCCAGGTCTCGATTATGTCGGTCTCGTGGGCCGCGCGGTAATGCTGTTTGACGAAGAAAGGATAAGCCCTGTCTTTGTAACTGAAGACATAGTGCTTGAAACCCTGCTTGTCCTTTATTTCCTCTATCCCCTCGCTCTTAAGTTCCGTGGTGGGGTCGCCGTTGGCGTGGATCGCCAAAAGGGCGCCGTGCTTGTTCATGGACTGCTGCTGGGGCTGAGTCTCCAAGTCTCCTCCGAAAGCCGGATAGGTTTCCTGAACGTTGCCGCCTAAAGTGTAGAACCAGCGCTCCGTCTGCCCCCACAGTTTCGCCACGTCCGCGGCGCTGGAGAGACGTTTGCCGTAATAAATAAGCGTCCATGTGTCCTTCCTGGGAACGAAGATCATCATGGTGTTTTTCGTTTTGATCTGAAAGATCTTTCCGACGGGGGCTTTTTTCATTCTCTTAAATTTGGTTTTAGGTTATGAAGAGTTTATAAGCAATATTTTACCAAAATCGCCTTTTCCGCAAATGGTCTTCCGGCAGACGAGTTTAGCCCGGATATGAGCGGGCGGGGAAAACCTCCGACGCAACTTTTTCCGATTTTTGTCCGTTAGTTTAAAAAAGGAGCACAAATTATGAAAAAGATCTTTCTTGCCGTCACCGTCCTCTTCTTTCTCTCTATCAGCGCCTACGCCACGCCGCCCTCCGGCGGCGGAGGGAGCGGCAGCGGAGGCCTCTCCCCGATCGGGGAGATCTACTGCGGCGGGGCGCAGACCAGCGTCCTAAGGAACGGACGACCCTTGTCCGGCTCTTCTTCCCTGGAGACCTACAGCCGGATCTTCCTCCTGCCGGAACCGGGGCTGCTTCCCCTCTTCCTGGCCCTTTTCCTAATCTCTAAAAAAACCAAACGGAGTTGAAATGAAAAAAACAATTGCCTTACTTTGCCTTGCCGTTGCGGCGCTGAGCCTGCGGGCGCAGGACCCCCTGCTGCCCGTGAGACTGGAGCTTGACTCCTCCTTTGCGCCGGCCAATTCCACGGCCTACCTGAAATTTACCATCCACACGGGGAACCCCGCTTCCGTTCTCTGGTCCAACAGTCTGCTGACTCCGGACTACGAGCCCCTTTACGGCGTGGCCTGTCAGCTGAGCGGCAGCACCGCTTATCTCCTTCTGGGCAACACAGCGCTGCCCAATATGGCGGCGCTGCCCAAAGACCTCTTCTCCGAAGGATCTGTCAGAAAAATAAGGGTCTGGATCGCCTCGAGCGCCAACGGGAGCTTCAGGCAGCTGACGCCGGATCTCGACCTGGTGGCCGCGCCCTATTCCCTTTATTCCGAGGAAAGCAAGGACGTGGACCCGGCCGTCATCGCCGAACACACCGGATCTCTTGCCTCCCTCAACAATTCCCTTAGGACCGCCAACGCCAAAATAGCCGGATTGCAGGCGGTCTCCACGGGCTTGACCAACGGGACCGTCACCATCCCCTCGGCTGCCTCCTTCTTCAGCCGTCTTGTCACGGGAGCCTCCGGCGAGACGATCTACAAGATAAGCTCGGCGGTGAAAGGGCCGCCCGCCCCCGCCCTGACGCCCGAGCATTTCAGCATAACCTACGCCACGCATTTTTCCAGCTCCATCAGGGTAAAGGAAACCGCTTATCCCGAAAGCGTGACGCTTTACTTTAAAAACGCTTCGGAGATAGCGCCGCCCCAGGCGGTCTGCATTTTCCTGCCCAAGGCCGAGATCACGCTGTTGGCCAGCGCCGTTTCCGTCTCCACCGCCGCCTTCCCCCGCTGCGTTTACAGTTTTTCCCAAAACGTTTCCCGCCTGGTACCGGGGGAATATTACGTTGGTTTGCGGACGACCTCCGGCAACGCGGCGATCCACCCCTATGTCTGCCAAAGCTACCGGCAGGGCGGCTCGCGGTATTATTACGAAGAGCCTGAGATAGAGCCCGTCATATCCGCCACCGTTCCGACCGTCGGACCCTATTGGAAATTCAGCGACGCCAAGGAGCTGTGGTTCGAGATCTCCTTCAGGGAAGACACGGGCCTGGCGCTCTCCTCCGCCGGGCTGACGGTGAAAGGCGGGCTCAGCGTCGGCTCCGACGCGGTGTTAACGGAGAGGAACATTTCGGGGAACGTTTCCTCCCTTCTGGGAGAAAGCGTTTTCATCGGCGAAGAGGCGCTCTCGCCGGATCTGAGAAGCAAGCTCATAACCACCGCCGGCGGCTCCATAACGGGCGCCCTGACGGTGGCCGACCTTAGGCTTCCCAACAACGGCAACTGGTACATAGGGACCGCCTCCGCCCGCTGCGACCTGGTCCTGGTCAACACCAACGCCTGCCTGAGGTCTGAAACGGGAGACCTCCTCCTAGGCGCCTCAGGAAATATCAGGCCGCTGGCCTTCGTGGATTTCTCCCCCTCCCAGGGCGGCCGCGCGGATATTCCCAAAGGCAAAACGGAGATCGTCCTTTTCTCCTCCGGCATCTCCGACAATTCCGTCATCTGTGTCACTCCCGCCCAGAGGATCGACACGCTCTACTGGGTGGAGACAGACCCGCTTGGAAGGGCCAAGCTCTGCCTGGGGACGGCCCTTGACCACACCGTGAGTTTTCACTATGTCCTCCTTAGAAAATAAGCGTTTAAAAAGGCGCCGCGGGTTTTGTCCCCCTCCTTTCTCTGACGGCATCTTTTTTAACGCCAGGGAGGAGAGCTCATCTCCTCCCGCCAACCCCATGAATCAGACACCATGTCAAAACGCATCCCAACTTTTCTCCTGCTGTGCGCCTGCGCGCTGCTGTCTGATGATCAGCTTGACAACGACCACATCCTGCGCTTCAACAGGGAAAACCTCACCAACAGCTTTTCGGTGAGAAACAATCTTCTGAACTACGCCGGCTATGAAAACCCGGGCGACTGGCTCTCCTTCGAAACAGTGGACAACGGCGGCACGATGATATTCATCGCGGAAAACGCCGAGGAATACCTGGACCGCCGGGACGCAATGGTTTCCGTGACCTACGAGGGCAGCAACTCCTTCGGCCAGGCCGTCTCGGAGGGCCGCGCCTTCCGTTTCCTCTGTCAATGGGACGACTGCGGAGCGATAAGGGAGGACGAACCGTCCCCCGGCTCCATCGCGGCGACGCCCAAGGATTTCCTCGGCTCCGCTCCGGACGAAGACACCTGGCACTTCACGCCCGCAAGGCAAGCCTACTGCCTGGAATACGCCGCCAGCAACGATCTTTTGGTCGTGGCCAGGCAAAGCGGCGGGCAGGTCTGGAGCAACGCCGTGGAGACCATCGGAAGCAACGCCAAAAGGCTTTACCTTACGAACATCGCGCTGAACAGCCAGGTGAACTTCAAGCTCTCCAACCCCTCCTCCAACCAGACAAGCACCATATCGTACAGGCTGAACCTGACGCCCGTCCGGCCGCTGATACTGGTCCACGGCATCCGCTCCAGCCCCACCAGCCCCTCCGATCCTGGAAGCGCCTTCGGAGAATTCAAGGAAAAGGCGTTCAAATACAAGGAATTCCCTCCGGTCATGGTCTTTGATTTCCCCTGGAATTCCAACCGGGGAAGCATCCTGGATTACTGCGGAGGCCTTGCCGACATCCGCACGCTTTACGGCTTCGCCTACGGAAAATGCGGCGACTGGAAGCTGAAGCCCGTTTTCTTCGTCCACTCCATGGGAGGGCTCCTCCTGCTGGAGCAGCTGAAGGAGGACGGTTTCAGAAGTTTCGCCAATGCGCTCATATTCGGAGGCTCGCCTTTCTGCGGCTCCGACCTCGCCAACTTCTTAAATTTCAAAAGGGCCGGGAAAGCCATGAAGCTGGTGGGCCGGGCCCTCAACAAAGTCAGGACCACGGACAAAAACCTCAAGCTCCTCGCCCGGGGCTCCTCCGAGATCTGGAAAAGGATGAAGGATCTTCCCGGCGAGATCAAATCCCTCTTCATCGTGGGAGACGGGAAAAACGCTTATCCCACCGGCCAGGGCGACGGCACCGTGAACCTCTCCTCCGCTTCGCTGAAAAATTCCGTCCCCTGGCCCGAAGGCGAGATACTGAACGTCGGGCTGGAGCACGGCGAGATCGTGGAAATAAATTTTCCGCCGCACCCGAAGCACCTGAACATAATCAATAAGATCAAAACGATCCTGGAGCACTGATGAAAAAATATTTGTTTCTTTTCCTTCTGGCCCCCGCCCTTCTGGGCGGCTACAACACCTCGTTGGAAATAAGGAAGGATCTTCCCGGTCTGGATATATTGATAAGCGAGGACGGCCTCAAGTGGAATTATCTGGAGGAAGGGGAAGGCTTCGAAAAAGACTACCTTTACTCCTCCCTGGAGATCCCGGAAAAAAACAAGACCTGTTATTTTTCCCTGGGCAGAAAAACTCCTTTCAAACACGCCCGCTCGCTTTTCCGGGCCCTCAGGCCGCTCAGCGCCCCCCTGGCGGCTCCCCTGAAATCCCGGGCCTCCAACTTCCTGGATCTTTCCCTCGGCAAAGCCACGGCGGGAAGATCCGTAAACCTGGACGGCCTGGAGGTGAAAAAGCTCGCCTTCTCCCTTCTGCCCGACGCCGACGAGGACGGCCTGCCCGACGATAAGGAATACGCCCTCTACGGAGCCTGGCCGGGGCTTTGGGACACCGACGGCGACGGATTGCACGACGGGATAGAAGCCTTTGGCGGGCTCTCTCCCTTCCTGGCCGACAGCGACGGCGACGGGCTCACGGACGCGAACGACCCTCACCCCCTCGTTCCGGAGTTTGGATTGTCCTACGAGGCCTGGTCCTCCCATTGGGCGCGCGTCGTAAACCAAAGGCCGAGTCTCAACGCTCCCGGGATCTTGAGCGAAAGCAATTACGTCGCCGGAAGGACGCCGCTCCAGGGTGCCGGAGCGGGCGAGGCTGTCTTCTCCCCTGCTTTTGTGACCGTCGGCGGGATCCGCGAACTCACCAACGCCTTTTCCCTGACCTTTTTCTCCGAAGGCTCGGTGACAGGACTGGTCTTGTTCAGCGAAGAAGCGGAACTCGTCCCGGATTCGGTGCAGCTGATCCCGGAGGATATGCTGCCCGCCGTTCCCGAAGGCCGCGGCGCCCTGCCCTTCCTGGCCCGCCACGGAATGCCTTTAAATTTTACGCTGATCCTGAAGGAAGTTCCGGAGGAAAACGAAGAGATCCGCCTTGTGACATCGGTTGGCTTGCGAAGCGAAAAGCTCATAGTGGCGGCATTAGGGGCGCAGCCTGCCAAGCCGACGCTTCTGCTTCCGGAGAACAAAAGTCAAGTCAGCCAAAGCGTAAGCTTCCGCTGGGAATATCCGGGTAACAACGTCACCAACTATATCCTTAGCGTGAGCGGCGAGGAATACCGGGAGTTTTCCCTTTCCGGCTCCTCCTTCGAGCTTGCCCTTTCCTCTTCCGGAAACTACGCCTGGAGCGTCACGGCTCAAGGGCCGGGTTTTGAAAGCGAGAGCGAGACACGGATCTTTTTCTATTCCAGCCCGCAGGGCGAAGCGGACGGCGACGGCGACGGCTATTCCGACAACGAGGAAAAACGCCTGGGCTCCGATCCCCAGGATTCCCGGGACGTTCCCTTGCAGGCGGTCTCCAACGCCCTTTTGAGAGCAAGTAAGGATCTGTTTTTCAGCCATAGGCTGCAGGCCCGGGGCGGCCTGCGTCCCCTGAGTTTCCGAGCCCTCTCGGTTCTTCCCCGGGGGCTGAAGCTTAGCCGGGAGGGCTTGCTGACCGGACTGCCTCTCCGCAAGGGAAGGTTCCCCCTGCGGGTGGAAATTTCCGACCAGGCGGAAAAGAGCCTCGTCACCGAAACGGAGATCGTAATTGAAAACGGCCGGAGCGACATCCTCAAACTCGGCGGAAACGATCGCTAAGAAGCGTCTCGCCGCGGCGCTTTTTGCTAAAATGAGTTCAAACCCAATCGTTTATCGGAACAAAAAGGAACGCCGTGAAAAGAGGAAACGAAGTCAAACCTTTGTGCGATTTTTACGCCGGGGATCTGGAGCGCTTCAATTTTCTGAAAAAAGAGCTGCACCTGTATTTAAGGCAGAAAAACATCAAATACGGGGAATTTCTGCTGCACGCGGAAATGGCCCCCCTCTTGATAAACCGTAAGGAACTGCAGGCCTTCAGGGACACCGCGGAACTCGTTCTGAAAGGCTGCGAGATATTTTCCCGCCTGGCCCTGGAAAACGAAAAATGGCTGAAGGACTGCCTGCCGGGCGGCACGATGCGGGAGCTGGCCAAAGTCGATCCCGGCTACGATCAGTTCATCCCCTGCGCGCGCTTCGACTCTTTTCCGAAAAAGTCCGGTCCGGTTCTTATAGAACTGAACACGGACGGCTGCTCCGCCATGAGCAACATCGACGCTTTTCAAAAGCTGTACCTGGAGCTGATAGCGAAGGAAAAATTCTCCGGCCTGGCCTCCGCCGCCGCGCCGGAGATCATGCCGCATCTTTTGGAAACGCTTATAAAGTGCTACCGTTCCTTCAGGAAACGCTTTCCCAACGCCGCCGCGCCCTGGCCGGCCAGGCCGACCGTCGCCATTCTGGACTGGGAAGAGGAACCCACCAGCTGGGAATTTTACGCCTGCGCGGAATATTTCCGCAGCAAAGGCTTCAAGACCGTTGTTACGGATCCTTCCCAATTGCGGTATTCGGAAGGCATACTGAGCGTAGCCGGGGAAAGGATCCATCTTGTTTACCGCCGCCTCCTGGGGGAGGACTGGGAGAAGAAGCCCAAGCTTTTGGAGCCCCTGGCCGCCGCCTACCGGGACCACAAGGTCTGCTTGGTCGGCTCTCCCCGCTCCCAGATCGCCTTCAGCAAAAAGCTTTTCGCCTACCTGAGACACCAAGAGGTCTTGAAGCGCTTCCCGCCCAAAGTCAGGGAAGCCGTCCTGAAGACCGTCCCCTGGACCATCCCCTTGAAAAAAAGCTTGAAAAAAGTCCTTTTCAAAGGCAGGGAGATCGATCCCCTTCCCTTTGTCCTGGAAAACAAGGACTTCTTCGTTCTGAAGCCCTGCGTCTCGAAATGCGGGCTGGGCATCCTACAGGGCTGCCACACGGAAAAAGAAGCCTGGCAAAAAGCGGTGAAAGCCGCTTTGAAAAAAGATTTCATCATCCAGGAGTTCGTGCCCTTGGAAACGGCGCTCTTCCCGGTCCACGGTAAGACAAGGGAAGACGAGAAGCGCTACCTGCACACTGGACTTTATGTCTTCGGAGGCAAGTTTTCCGGCTTCTTCGGCCGGACCTGCAAGGATCCGCTCTTGACGCTGCGCCACGGCGAAAGAATGCTGGCCGTGCTGGTGAAGAAATAACGGGAGGGGGGCCCGAAGGCCCCCCCTTTTTTTATTCTTTCTCTTCCTCAGTCTTCTCGCCGGCGTAATGCGTCATCGTCAGAGTGTCGCTGACAACATAGCTGGGAAAAGCGCTGTGATAGTTCGGGTCATAGGACACGACGTCCGCGCCAGTGGGGCTTATAATAAGGGCCTGCTGGCCGCCGACGGGACGCTGGTCCCTGACGACCAACGTGTCAGCCTTTATCCTGTCCTTCCTGGGATTGCGCAGCAAAAAATCGCAATTGGTTCCGGAAAGCCTGACTATCTCCTCGGGAGTCGAGGCGTACCTCAAAAGCCCGAAGGGCGTCATGACAATGTGCGTCTTCAGGTGGGCGGCGCGGTATTGGGAGAGTTCGTTCTCCCTTCTCCTGCTCCGCTCCACCACGGCCTTCACTCCCAAAAGCGCCTTGTCGCTGGCTAAAAGCGCGATGGCGGTAGGCAGGTCGAAACTGTAATAAAGCGTGGAGAGCTTTATGAGCAGCTTCATGGAAGCCAGGCTGCGGCTGTTCTCTATGTTGGAGAGAAAGCGGTAATTAATGTTGAGCTTATCTGACAATTCCTTGATCGTCAGTCTTTCGGCGCGCCGAAAAGCTTTTAAAAATCGGGCTGATTTGTTCATATCATCCTCATTCTTTAAGAAAATTAATAGAAGATTTTTTCAGGAATAATTTTACTCACGCAAAAAATAAACGCAAGATTTTGTAAAACAACTATTTATTCCTGTGTAACAAATGATCCGAAACGCAAAAAGCGCCGGGAGCCCAAAAACGCCTGTAACGACGCAAAACCTGTCTGGCAAAGGGAAAAAGACTCCCGCGCCCGATCGAAGTCAAAAGAACTCCCCTTTTAAGGCGCTATTAAAAATACAAGCCTCGGATATAAAAAAACGGGCCGCGCTTACAAGCGGGCCCGTTTGAGAATTCCAATTACTTGGGGTTGGGCGGCTCTTCCAAGGCCGGAAGAACATTTAGGATGAAGACCTTCTTGCGGGTGGTTTTGTTCTGATCCCGCATGCCGATGGTGAACTTGTATGTTCCTTCCCTTTCCGGAAGGCCAAGCAGCAGGCCGTCCTCTTTAAGGAGGAATCCCGGAGGATTGCCGGGAGTCAGCATCATCGTTTCATAGGGCGGCGCGCCGCCGGATGCCTTGAAGTTGAAGTAATACTGCTCTTTTATCCTGGCGTCGGGAAGTTTTTCCGGCGTGGTGAATCTGAAAGGAACGCTCGCGGGGTCGCTTGGATCAGAATCAGCCACGACTTCGTCGTTGTCGCAGTACCCGTCCTCGTCGGTGTCGAACATTCCGCTGTTGGGCAAATACCTGAAAAGTTTGCTGGCGCCGCAGGAAGCCTTGCCCTTGGCGTTTTCGCAGGCCACCTGCCAGATGTAAGTGCCGGGAAGTTCCGGCCTGAAGATATAGCGGTTTTTCTTCAGGGCCTTGTCTTCAAAGGGCGTCAGCTCTCCCTGGGATCTGAAATAGACCCTGAGATGGTAAATAAGATCATCCTCCGAGGCGTGCCAGTTCAAAAGGATCTCGTTTTCCGTAAGTATCTCCTCGCCTTCTTCAGGCAAAGTCAATTCAGGAACGGAGGGCGCGCAGTCTTTCAAGGGGTTTTTGATGATCAGATTGCTTTTCCAATATCCGTCCTTGTCCCTGACCCTGATCTTTTCCTGAGCGGGCTGATCTGGGGAAGCCGGAGGAAGGATCACGGTGAAGTCCAGGGGAACGGAATAGCGGGACAAGAAAAGGCAGCCCTGCATGTCGAAGGGCATGAAAAGGCCCTCCGTCAGTTCGCAGCCCTGGGCTTTGGCGGGAAAGATCTTTGCCGGCATATTGTTCAGACTGCTTATGCAAAGCATCCCGGTGACGGAGGTGTGGGCGAAGAAGACCGCCGTGACAGTGGCGGTGAGGGCCGCGCCTTCTTTCAAGGTTATTTCGGCGGGAGAAAAGAGCGCTATTTTTTTATCCGGCTTCATGAAGGGGCAGGTCCCCATTTCGAATTCCTTCTCGTTGGAAAAGGAATCCCCGTCGTAGTCTTTCCTCTTGGGAATGAGGCCTTCCGTGGACAAGCCCAGAAGCAGGGCTTTCTGCTGCCACCACAGGACCCAGTCTTCATAGCCGGCGCGCATAAAAGGCTTCGTCGGAAAAGGGTCTTCCAGATCGGACAGGCCGTCTCCGTCCGTGTCGTAAAAAAGCGGATTGGTGTGGGGGATCTTTTGCCCGAGGGATCCTTTCAAACGGTAGGCCAGGAGCTCCTCCCCGTCCAGAAGGCCGTCCCCGTCCGTGTCGGGGTTCTTGGGATTCGTGCTGTAGGCTATTACTTCATTCTCATTCAGAAGGCCGTCTCCGTCCAGATCGTCCTCGGCGGATTTCCCGGCTACCCTGTCGTAAATAGAGGAGATGGTTTTTTCTTTCTTGACTTTGGGTGCTGCGTCCTGGAGGACGTCGTCTATGAAGTTCACAGCCGCGGCGGGCTTCTGCTCGGCGCCAAAGCTTATAAGGGCGGCGAGGGAGATGAACATCAGCAATGTTTTTCTGCTCATAAAATTCCCTTGAAAAATTGTTTCTTTAATTATAACGAATTTTAGGCCTCAAAGCGGAAAAAGGCCGGCTGCGGCTTTATGGTTTTTACACCTTTGGTTTATGATAAAATAATAATATGCGTATTTATATCCGTAAATATCTTTGCCTGGCGGCCCTCTTCTTCTGCGCCTTATCGGCACACTCGGAGGGAAGGGACGCTTTGACAAAAAAGCACATATCCTACGGCAACGCCGCTCTGGAAGAGGCGGATTACAAGAGCGCGGTGGAGTATTACGAAAAGGCTCTCGCGGAAGATCCCGATTCCAAAAGCGTCATGTACTCCCTGGGCGTCCTCTACATCCAGACCGGCGACACCGGGAAGGCCTCGGAGCTTTTCATGAATTACCTGGAGCGCTACCCGCTGGACGTGGACGGCCTTTTCGGGCTTAGCAACGTCTATATCCTGGAGGGCGAATACGAGAAAGCCTGCCGCCTTCTGACCCAGGCCGCCTCCCAGGACAAGAAGAACGAGGCCCTGCGCAGGAACCTGGGTTACGCCCAGCTGCAGAGCGGCTACGTTCAGGCCGCCAAGAAAACTCTCCTGGACTTGACGGCGGAGTTCCCCTCCAACCGCCTGACCCGCTTCGACCTCGCCCTGGCCTACGCTGCGGAAAAGGATTACCCCAACGCCCTCAAGCAGGTCAAGGCCGGGCTTATGATGTCCCCGGACGCGGAAGGGAAACTGATCTACGGAGACCTTCTGGATCTGGCCGGCGGCGCGCTTTTGGAAGAAGCCATCGGCCACTTCCGCAAAAACGAGATGGAAAAAGCCATCGCCATACTGGAGCCTCTCTGCAACCAGTATCCAGATTACGCCAGAGCCCAGGCCTACCTGGGCCACGCCTGCAATTTTAAATTTCCGCCGGACCGGGAAAAAGCGGAGAAAGCTTACCGCGCCGCCCTTCAGGCTTCCCGCTTCGTTCCTGTCACGCCTCAGGATTTCGCCGTGATTTACGACAACCTGGGCTCCATAGTGCTGCGAAAAGGAAATACGGAGGAAGCGGAGAGCTACTACCGCTCGGGCATCGCCCAGGAGAGCGACTACGCTCCGGTCTATTTTAATTTCGGCCTCCTGCGGGCCCACAAGGGCGCTTTCACGGAAGCTTCCGTGGCGCTGATGGACGCCGTCAGAAGAGACCCCCACATGGAAAGCTACATCGCCGGCCATCCCAAGCTGGCCGCTTTCCGTTCCAGCGTCGATTACACTAACTTGGTAAATACAATCAAAAAGGAGATCGCCAAAGATGAGCAAAGCAAAGATTAAATTCGGTACTTCCGGCTGGCGCGCTATTTTAGCCGAGGATTTCACCTTCGAGAACGCCGCCCGGGTCATAGACGCCATAATCCTCTACCTCCGCTCCACCAAAAAAGAGCATCTTTCCGTGGCGGTGGGCTCCGACGCCCGCTTCCTGGGCAAGGAGTTCAGGGAAAGGACCGCCAGGCAGTTCGCCAAGGCCGGCATCGACGTTTACTGTACCGAAAGGGACTGCCCCACGCCCGTTTTGTCTTTCTGCGTGCGCTCCATGGGGCTTGACGGCGCCGTCAACTACACCGCCTCCCACAACCCCGCGGAATACCAGGGCCTCAAATTCTCCGTGGAGCACGGGGAAGGCGCCGGCACGGAAGTGACGAAATTCATCGAGAGCCACATCGACGAGCCTCTTGCGCCCTCAGAGAGGGAAGGCAAGATCGTCATGCTGGATCCCAGGGAAGCCTACTTTGCGGAGATCTCCAAAATGGTGGATCTCTCCGCCATCAGAAAAGCCAATCTGAAAGTGGCCTGCGACGTTTTGTACGGCACCGGCAGAGAGTATCTCGACGAGATGCTGAGAAGAGCCGGCGCGGAGGTCACCATCCTCCACAACTGGGTGAATCCTTCCTTCGGCGGCCGCCGGCCGGAACCCGCCGCGGAAAACATGCCGGAGCTTATCCAAATGGTCAAGGAAGGCCCCTACGCCCTGGGCTTGGGCACTGACGGCGACGCCGACCGCTTCGGCATCGTGGACGGCGACGGAACTTTCTACAACGCCAACCAGGTCCTGTGCCTGGTCTCCTGGCACCTTGCCAAGAACCGCGGTTTGAAAGGCGCCATCGTGCGCAGCGTGGCCACCACCGGTTATCTCGACCGCCTGGCGAAATATCTCGGCGCGGAGCTTATTGAAGTTCCCGTGGGCTTCAAATACATCGCCCCCTACGTCCTGGAAGGCAAAGTGCTTCTGGGCGGCGAGGAGAGCGGCGGCCTGACCATCGGCGCCCACATTCCGGAAAAGGACGGCATCCTGGCCTGCCTTTTGATCACGGAATTGGTGGCAATATCCGGAAAATCCCTGGGCGAGACCATGGAGGAGATCAAAGCCGCCATCGGCACGGTCTGGACCGGCAGGACGGATCTTTTCCTCACGCCGGAAAACAAAGCGAAGATCCTGGAGGCCGTCGCCAAAGAGGAAGGCGACACTTTCCTTGGCCGCAAGGTCGTTTCCACAAACCGCATGGACGGCCACAAATTCTGCTTTGAAAACAACGAATGGGTGCTCATAAGGCCCTCCGGCACGGAGCCCATCATCAGGTGTTACGTGGAAAGCAACACCAAAGAGGAAGGCGAAAAACTCACAGCCGACCTTAAGAATTACACGGATCAGTTCACGAAATAAAAAATGCCGTCCCTTTCCATCCTAGGATCCACCGGCAGCATCGGACGCTCCGCCCTGGACGTCGTCAGGCTGCACGCCGGGCGCTTTCAGATAAAAGCGCTGGCGGCCGGTCATTTTTCCGATCTCCTCGCCGGGCAGATCAGGGAGTTCTCTCCCGATATCGCGGCGGTGAAAGACCCCTCCGGCGCAAAGGAACTGCAGAAGCTTTTCCCCTCCCTTGAGGTGCGCTCCGGGAGCGAAGGCGTCGCTTCCCTGGGATGCGTCGGCGACATCGTGCTTCTCTCCGTGGTGGGAGTCGCCGGGCTTCAGCCCGCCCTCAATGCCGTCAGGAATAAAAAACGCCTGGCCATCGCCACCAAGGAAGCGCTGGTCGCGGGAGGCGAAATGATCATGGCGGAAGCCAAAAGATCCGGCGCGGAAGTTATTCCGGTGGACAGCGAGCACAGCGCCATTTTCCAATGCCTCATAGCCAACGGCCGCAAAGCTCCGGAGGAGATCGCCAACCTGATCATCACGGCTTCCGGAGGCCCCTTCCGGGGCAAAACGGCGGATTATCTGGAAAAAGTCACCCCCGAGGAAGCATTGGCGCATCCCGTTTGGAGAATGGGCAAAAAGATCTCCATAGATTCCGCCACCATGATGAACAAAGGGTTGGAAGTCATCGAGGCCTCCCGGCTCTACAACGTCCCGGGAGAAAAGATCAAAGTCCTACTTCACCCCCAGTCCATAGTCCACTCCCTGGTGGAGTTCGCGGACGGCGCCCAGCTGGCCCAGCTTTCCCTGCCGGACATGCGCTTGGCGATCCAGTATGCCCTGACCTTCCCGGAAAGAGCCAAATCTCCCGTTAAGCCTCTCGATCTCTCGGAGGTGGGAAAATTGGAATTCTTCCCGCCGGATCTTGTGAACTTCCCCTCCCTGGAACTGGCTTACCGCGCCCTCAAGGAGGGCGGCGTCGCTCCGGCTGTTTTGAGCGGAGCCAACGAAAGGGCGGTCGGCGATTTCCTGGAGGGCCGGATCTCCTTTAACCAAATACCCCGCTTTGTGGAGCGAAAGCTTGATGCGGCGCCGAGGATCCCCTCCCCGACCCTTGAGGACATCATTATGGCCGACAGCTTCGCCAGAGAGCGCGCTTAACAAAAAAACAACAGTCTATTCATGCTGACTTTCGTATATTTCTGCATCGTATTGGGCCTTCTGGTCTGCGTCCATGAATTCGGGCACTTCGCCGCCGCCAAACTTTGCGGCGTCTATGTCCACCGCTTTTCCATCGGCTTCGGCCCGGCCATTCTGAAGTGGCAGGGCAAGGAGACCGCCTACACCATCGCCTGCATCCCGCTGGGCGGCTTCGTGCAGATGGCCGGGCAGAGCGACCTGCCGGACGAGGAGGAGGACGAGCTGAACAAGGACGTTCCCAAGGACCGCTTTTACACTTCCAAGAAGATCTGGCAGCGCCTCCTGATCATCCTGGCCGGCCCGGGCATGAACTTAATTTTCGCCCTGCCCCTGGCCGTCGCCATTCTCTGCTACGGGCAGAGCACCACCATCACGCCCAACGGCATCGTGGTCTCTGAGATCATTCAGGAATCCCCCGCGGAAAAAGCCGGCTTGCTGCCCGGCGACAGGATATTGGCTGTCGACGGCGAAAGCGTCACGACCTGGAACAAATTCGTGGAGACCATCAGGGCCAAAATTTACAGCGACATCACCCTCAGGGTGGAAAGGAACGGCGAGGAGCTTACCCTTGAAGCCTACCCGGAACTGAACGAGGAAAAAGGCTACCTGGGGCTGGGCTTCATGATGCTGCCGCCCCCTCAGGTGGAAAGTTTGGAAAACAGCGACTCCCCCTTGAAGAAAGGCGACGTGGTTCTCTCCATAGACGGCCGCCCGCTTTCCGACTGCTCCGTGGACGGCATGGTGAGATTGCTTTTGAATTCCCCCAACACCAACATCACGGTCAGAGTGGCCAACTACAAAGCCCGCCGCAAGACCGACGAGACCGCCGTCCCCGAGGAAAGGACGGTGACCTTCCCCGTAGGGGAAAAGAAAAAATGCGAATATTTCGACATCCTCAACATCGACGGCCGGGCGCGCTTCGTCCCCAGGAGCGGCGCTCCGGATGAATTCTGGGAGCTTGCGGGCGCCAAAGTCCTGGCCTTGAACAAAAGGCCCCTGGAGCTTTCCGCCGGCGATTATTTTGCCGACATCCCCGTGGGCTGCGTGACGGCTTACGTGGCCGTGGCGGTCCAAAGCGGACGCTACAAAAGGGAGACCGTCGTGACCAGCGTGGTCTCCCGGATCGATTATTTCGGACACGCCGGCATCGGCTTCCGCTCCGCCTCGGAAATGGTCTGCGAGCCCTTCGGCGCGGCTCTGGCTCACTCTCCCAGGAAAGCCTGGAGCAAAGTCGCGGAGACTTTCAGGACGCTGAAGCTTCTTTTCACCGGCTCGTTGAAAGTCAACAATCTCTCCGGCCCGGTGGGCATCGCCCGCATGACCGGAGTCGCCGCGGCCCTGGGCTTCGACGTGCTTTTGAATTTTGTGCTTTTGATCACCGTCAACCTGGGCGTCCTGAACCTTCTGCCCCTGCCGGTCCTGGACGGCGGGCACGTGGTCCTTCTTATCGCGGAAGGCATAAGGGGCAAAGCCCTTCCGGAAAAATTCCTCATCTGGTACCAAAGGATCGGGCTGATCTTTATCCTGGCGCTCTTCGCGCTGGTCATGATGAACGATATCGGGCGCTGGATCAGGGAAAGCGAATTTTTAGGAACGCTGCTCGGCAAGTTTTTCCATTAATCACAAAAGGCTGAAGTTTTATGTCTGAGAAAAAGGAAACCAAACAAACCAAGATGTCCTTCGAGGACGCCCTGGACAAACTGCAGAAGATAGTCGAGAAGATCGAGGAAGGCGAACTGAGCCTCAACGAATGCCTCGCGGAATACGAGGAAGGCATCAAGCTGGCCACTTTCTGTTCGCAGGAACTGAAGGCCGCCAAAGCCAAAGTGGAAAAACTGCAGAAGGAAAACGACGGCGCCGTGGAAGCCCTGGAATGCGAGATCTCCGCCGCCAGAAGCGAGGAATAGAAATGTCCCTTTTGGATAAAGTGCAAACGCCCTCTGACATCAGGAAACTGAAAGTCGAGGAACTCCCCGAACTCTGCTCCGAAATAAGAGCGGAGATCGTGAATACCGTCTCCAAAACGGGCGGACACCTTGCTTCGAGCCTGGGCGCCGTGGAGTTGGCGGTCGCTTTGCACTACGTTTACGACACGCCGAAAGACAAGCTCGTCTGGGACACGGGGCACCAGGCCTACGCCCACAAATTATTGACGGGCCGCCGCGAAAAGTTCCATACTCTCAGGCAAAAGGACGGCCTCAGCGGATACCCGACGCCTGAGGAAAGCCCCTACGACTGCTACCCAGTAGGACACGCCGGCACTTCCATTTCCGTAGCCTTGGGCCTGGCCGCCGCCAGGGACGCCAAAGGCGAAGACTATCAGGTCGTCGCCGTAATAGGCGACGGCGCCATGACGAGCGGACTGGCCCTGGAAGCCTTGAACAACAACGCCGCCAGAGGCAGATTCACGGTCGTCCTGAACGACAACGCCATGTCCATCTCGCCCACCAAGGGCGCCATCGCCAAACATTTCGCGAGATTGGTCTCCAACGTTCACTACCGCCAGTTCAAGAGGAATTGCAAAAACATCTTGAGCAGCATTCCCGTGATAGGAGTTCATCTGACGAATTTCAACATGCGCCTCTTGGGCGCTTTCAAGCTGCTTTTCATCGTCGACAATATCTTCGAGAAGATGGGCTTCCACTACATCGGCCCGGTGGACGGCAACGACGTGAAAGAACTGGTGCGCATCCTGAAAGCCCGCTCCACGGAGCAGGTCATGCCGGTGGTGCTGCACTGCCGCACCAAGAAAGGCAAAGGCTACGCTCCCGCGGAAAAGAATCCTGAACGCTACCACGGCGTCGGCAAATTCGACCCCGCGACCGGCGAACTCATAAAGACTGAGAAAAAATATCTGACATACACCGACGCCGTCTCCAAGACCGTCCTGGATCTGGCGGAAAAAGACGAGCGCGTCGTGGTGGTCTCGGCCGCCATGTGCGGCGGCACGGGCATGACGAATTTCGCCAATCACTTCCCCGACCGTTTCTTCGACGTCGGCATAGCGGAGCAGCACGCCGTCACCTTCGCGGGCGGCCTGGCCAGCAGCGGCCTCCGTCCCATCGTCGGCATCTATTCGACTTTCATGCAGAGGGCTTACGACGAGATCGCCCACGACGTCTGTCTGCCCAACGCCAACGTTATTTTGGCGCTCGACCGCGCCGGCCTTGTCGGAAGCGATGGCAAGACTCACCACGGCGCCTTCGACCTCTCTTACCTCAGGCACCTGCCGAATCTGAAGATCTTCTCGCCCAGAGACGAAGAAGCTGTGCGCGCCGTTTTTAAATTCGCCCTGCTGCACGACGGGCCCGTGGCCGTCCGCTATCCCAGGAGGACCATCCCCTACGACCTGCCGAAGGAAAACGCCCCGGCTTTCGCCGGCGACGTCACAAAATGGCAGACTTTGAGAGACGGCGATCTCTGCGCCGTTATCGCGACCGGTCACATGGTCTTCCACGCCCTGAGGGCTGCCGAAATAGTGAAGGAAAAATACGCCAAAGACGTGCGCGTCATCGACGCCTGCGCCATCAAGCCGTTGGATATGGAAACGCTTGCTTCCCTGAAAGACCTGCCCCTTGTGACGATGGAAGACAACGCCCTGATAGGCGGCCTTGGGGAAACGATCGCTTTCCAACTCAAGAAGCCTGTTCTTTCCTTCGGCATCCCGGACGATTTCATCGCCCACGGCACGCTTGACGAACTTTATTCCGAACTCGGCTGGCAGCCCGAGCAGGTAGCAATTAAGATCGCGGAGGCCTTCAAACTATGAACGACCTTTCCGTTTTCCTGAACGCCCTGCCGGACGGCATCGTAGCCGTCAGCGAACAGAACGTCGTGCTCTTCGCCAACGCCGCGGTCTATGACACCCTGGGCGTCCTTCCCAACAGCATCACGGGGCTTCCTTTGAGCGACTGCCTGAAGGACCAGAACCTCATGATGCAGCTCGACAAGACCGGGCACGAATCTTTCCTGACGCTGGAAGCGGACGTAAGCTATCCCAGAAAACTGAAGCTCAGGATCAGAATAGTCCCTCTCCAGGAAAAGAACGGCGAAATCGATTCCCCTGTCGCGCTCATCATCTTCACCGACGTTTCCAGGGAGATGAGCACGGCGGAGGACAGGGAACGGAATTCCAAACTGGAGACCATGCGGCTCTTGACCGCCGGCGTGGCCCACGAACTTGGCAATCCCCTTAATTCCATCATCATGAAGGCCGACCTTACCGA
The DNA here is from genome assembly GCA_017557885.1 of bacterium. Lineage (GTDB taxonomy): Bacteria > Auribacterota > UBA3054 > UBA3054 > UBA3054 > UBA3054. The sequence goes on from JAFYXV010000002.1 coordinate 291,227, forward strand.
GCGTCTGGTCATGAAGCTTCCGGATTCGGAAACAAAAGAAAAAATAGCGAAAGACCTGGCCGTCATCATAAGCGAGAGCGAAAGGCTGAAAAGGATCGTGGAAGATTTCCTGAAGGCCGCCAGGCCGCTTTCCTTCCGGCCCAGCGAGGCCGATCTCAGGAAACTCTGCGAAGGCTGCATTGCCGTCATGGAGCCTGAATTGCACGCCCGGGACATCGCCATCCAGAAATATCTTTCCCCTGTTCCCCCCGCCCTTCTAGACGAGGATCTATTGCGCGGCGCCATCATAAACGTCATCAGGAACGCCGCGGAAGCCATGCCGGAAGGCGGGCTTCTCATAATGCGCCTGGAAACGGAAGGCGACTTCTTCAAGCTCTCCGTAAGGGACAACGGCGTCGGCATGACGGAGGAAACAGCCGAGCGGATCTTCGATCCCTTCTACACCACCAAGCAGACCGGAACGGGCCTGGGCATGCTGCAAATAAAGCGCGCCATGGAGGCCCACTCCGGCACGATAGAAATAAAGAGCCGCGTCGGCAAGGGCACGACCGTCACTTTAAAGGCGCCCCTGCGCCAGAGCGAGACCCACGTTCTCGATTCCCCGGAGGCAAAATGAAAAAGACCATCCTTGTCGTTGACGACGAAAAGAACGCCCGCGATAATCTCCGGGAGATCATAGAAGACATCATGGGGCTCTCCATGGCGGAGGCCGACTGCGCCAGGACCGCCGTGGAGCTCCTGCGCAACCGCGTCTTCGACCTCATCCTGACGGACCTCAGGATGCCCGGCGATTCCGGCATGCTGGTCCTGGAGGAAGCCCGGAAGATCTGCCCCGAGACGCCGGTCATCATAATGACGGCCTTCGGCTCCGCCGACGAAGCGGGCGAAGCGCTCCAAAAGGGCGCCTACGACTTTCTCTCCAAACCATTGCGCGCCGGCACAGTGGAGGAAAAGATCGCCGAGACGCTCCGCCTTGACGAGAAGCAGGAAGCGCCAGACGCCTTCGACAGGATCATCGGCAGTTCCGACGCTTTGAAAGAAACGCTGAAGACCGCCCGCCAGGCCGCGCCAACGGACGCGACGATCCTTATAGAGGGCGAGAGCGGCACAGGCAAAGGCCTCCTTGCCGAATGCATCCACGAAGCCAGCCCCCGAAGCAAGGGCAAGTTCGTCGTCATCCACTGCGCCAACACGCCCCAGGACATCCTTATGAGCGAGCTCTTCGGGCATGAGAAAGGCTCCTTCACCGGAGCCATCTCCCAGCACAAAGGCAAATTCGAGGAGGCGGGCGAAGGCACGGTCTTCATCGACGAAGTGGGAACGCTGCCCCTGAAGGTCCAGACCATTCTTCTGAGAGTCCTGCAGGATAAGAAATTCGAGCGCTTGGGCGGCAACGAGACCATAATTTCCAAGGCGCGCGTCATCGCGGCCACCAACGAGAACTTGAGCGAGCTTGTCAAGGCCGGGCGCTTCAGAGAGGATCTTCTCTACCGCCTGAAAGTCGTCTCGCTGACCATGCCTCCATTAAGAGTCCGGAAAGGCGACATTCCCCTTTTGATCGACCACTTCCTCGCCCAGGCCAACAAGGAGACTTCCAAGAACGTCACGATCTCCAAGATCGCCAGGGAAATGATGGAGAAATATTCCTGGAGCGGCAACATCCGGGAGATCCACAACGTTATCGAAGCTTTGGTCATCAAGAATTCCAGCGGCGAAGTGACTCCCAGGGATCTGCCCAAGGAGATCCTGCAGGAGAACGGCGCCCCCAAAGAGGACAAAACCTCCGCCGCGGCCCTTTGGGAAAAACTGGACAACATGACTTTGGAAGAGATCAAGAAAGAACTTATAGACCGCAAGCTGAAAGCCGGCAAGACCAAGACTCAGATCGCCGACGAACTGGGTATCAGCCGCCGCAGCCTCTACAGGCTGCCGGAAAGCTACGGCATCAAGAAAAAGAAGGAGGAAGAATGAGCGAGCTTCCCAAGATCTCCGTTCTGATGCCGGCCTACAACGAGGGAGACCACATAAGGGCCAACGTTGAGAAAGTAAAGGCCACCCTTGAGGACATGCTCTCCTCCTCCTGCAAGGACGCCGCCGGCAGCTTCGAGATCATTGTGATAAACGACGGCAGCACGGACAACACTAAAAAAGAGATCGAGACCGCCGCCGCCCGCAGCGATTGCGTGAAGTGCGTTAACCACCGGGAGAACCGCGGCAAATGCGCCGCCCTAAGGACCGGCTTCCAGCACTCCTCGGGAGAGTACGTCTTCTTCCTGGACTCCGATCTGGAGATAGACCCCGCTTTCCTGGAACCGCTCTTTTTGAAGATGCGGAAAGAAAACTGCGACGCGGTCTTCGGCTCCAAGCAAAAGGGCTCCAAGGAACACTATCCCCTTCTGCGCCGCATTGCCAGCAAATGCTTCTCCGCCTTCGTCTCCTTCCTGCTGCCTCTCCCTGTGAAAGACACCCAGACCGGGCTGAAGCTTTTCCGCCGCCAGCTGCTGGAGCGCCTTTTCGACTGCATGCTGGTGAGACGCTACGCCTTCGACGCGGAGCTGGCGGTGCTGGCGGTGCACAACGGCTTCAGCGTCACCGAGGAGCCCGTCACCGTAAACTTCCTGGGACGCCGGGGCAGCATGTCGTTTTCCAACGTCTTCAACATGACCGTGGACATCCTGGCCATCTTTTACCGCCTGAAGATCCTGGGCTACTACGACTCCTGGGTCCCCAAGCGCAACAAGGAAACTCCCTTCATATCCGTCGTCATCGCCGTCAAAAAAGACAACGACTACCTGAGGCAGTCCATCCGTCATTCCCTGAACCAGGATTACCCCAAGGACCGTTACGAGATAATCGTTCTGCCGGACGAAGGATTCGAGAGCCCCGATCCTATGGTCAGGATCATTCCCTCCGGCCCGGAACTGCCCGCCATCAAAAGGAACATGGGAGCCAAGGCCGCCCGCGGGACCATCATCGCCTTCCTGGACGACGACGCCTACCCCATGGAGAACTGGCTCTCGGAATTGGCCGGCAACTTTTATGACGAAAGGCTGGCGGGCGTAGGCGGCCCGGGCACCACGCCCAGGGACGACTCCTTCTGGCAGAAGGTGGGCGGCTCCGTCTATGAATCGAAGATGATGAGCGGAGGCTACTCCTACCGCTACCTGGTGGACCGCCGGCGCATGGTGGACGATTATCCCACCTGCAACCTGGCCTTGCGGAAAGACGTCTTCCTGGAGGCCGGCGGCTTCCAGACCAACTTCTGGCCCGGGGAAGACACGGAGCTCTGCCTGACGGTCACCAAGAAGCTGGGCTACAACATCGTTTACGACCCCATGGTGGAAGTCTGCCATCACCGCCGCCATCTCTTCAAAGGCCATTTCCGCCAGCTGACGCAATACGCCCTGCACCGGGGATATTTCGTGAAGAAGTTCCCGGAGACCTCCCGCAAGCTCTCCTATTTCCTGCCCACCCTTTTCCTCTTTGGCGTCCTCTTGGGCCCCCTGACTTTTTTCCTCAAGCCGCTGGCGCCCCTTTGCGTAGTTTACGTCGCGACGCTGGCAGTTTACTTTGTCCTCTCTTTTTTCTGCGCTCTTATCAATCACCCGAAACTAACCATCTTTACGGTCCTCGGCGTTTTTCTCTCCCACCTTGCTTACGGCTGGTATTTTCTTGTCGGCCTGCTCTCGTCCAAATTAAGCAAAGAGGAAGAATATCACGCCTCCCTAAGGAGAAAACATGAAGCGTAATCTTTTTGTGATCCTGGCTCTTTTATTGACAACCGCTGCGCACTCCTCTCCCCGCCTTGCCTTCCCCATTCCCTCCGGGCAAGTGACGGAGCCCTCCCTGGCCGCGGGAGAGCGCAAGGCGGTCATGCAGATCGCCAACGCGGGCGACGAGCCCCTCGAAATAAACAAACTGCGCCCTTCCTGCTCCTGCGTGAAAGTCGTCCCCCAGGCGCCCATTTTGATCAAGCCCGGGGAGACCAACACTTTCAGCTGCACCCTTGACCTGGGCGGCGAGCTGAAAAAGGGCCCGAAAAACTACACGGTCTATGTGGAGAGCAACGATCCGTGCACCCCGGTGGGCAGCTGGTTCGTGACGGTGCCCATCATCCCCTGCGTGGAACTCATTCCCAGGAACATCAGCTTCAAGGAAGGCGAAGCCTCCACCCAGACCGTGACGGTCATCCAGCAGTTCCGCACCCCCTCCTCCCCCATAAAAGCCTATTTCCTGGACGATCTTTTCGGCGCGCCCCCGGACGAGAGCAAAAAGCCGGAGAAATTCCTGGGCTTTTCCCTGGAGGAGCCCCTGGAGTCCATAACCAACAGGCTCTGCGTTTACAGGCTTCAGAAAAAGACCTATTCCCGCTACGGCACCGTGCGGCTCTCATTGGACGCCGGCCAGAAATTCAACGTGCTGCAAATAGAAACGGACAAATTTCCTGAGGAAGGCCAGAAAGCCGAATGAACAATCCGGTGACAAAACTATCCGTCTTCAAGCCCTTCCTGGCCTTCTTGGCCCTCACAGGGCTTCTTTGGGCCGTTCCAGCCCCTTCCCGGGGCGCCGAAATAAACCTCAGCTTCTTCCATTCGGAATGCCGGGAATGCGAGGAGACCGCCTTTTTCCTAAATCAGCTGCAGGGCGCCTTTCCGGAATTGAAGGTCAACGAATATCCCCTGGAGGAAGAGGAGAATTACCTTCTCCTGATGCGGCTGGAGAAACATCTTAAAGCGGAAAACCGCAAAAACGCTCCGGTCTCCGTATTCCTCCACACCAACGCCTACTACGGCTTCTCCTGCATCACCAACAAACTGCCCGCCAAGGTCGCCAGCCTTCAAGGGCAAGACGTTCCCCTCATCGACCCGGAAAACACAGAATCGGCGGAGACTTTGGTCAACGAACGGATGAAGGGCTTCACCCTTACGTCCGTCCTCATCAACGGGCTTCTGGACGGCATCAACCCCTGCGCCTTCGCGACGCTCATCCTCTTCATTTCCTTGCTTTCCGTTTACGGCTCCTCCAAAAAGGAGATGCTTCTGACCGGCCTGGCCTTTACAACGAGTGTTTTTCTGACCTACCTGGCCCTGGGCCTGGGCTTTTTGAAAGTCATCCAGACTCTCTCCTTCTTCCCCAAAATTAAATTCGGCTTCGATATTTTCCTCATCGCCTTTTGTTTTGTCTGCGCCGCTCTTTCCCTGAAAGACGCCGTAGTGGTCTGGAAAAAAGGGCTGGACAATTCCTCCAAAGACGAGTTATCCCTTAAGCTGCCGCCCAGGATCAGGAATCTCATCACCAGGATACTTTCCAACCGGGCGGGAAAAAAGCGCTTCGTCCTGGGCGTCATGCTGGCGGGCTTTCTGGTCTCACTTTTGGAGTCCGTCTGCACTGGCCAGGTCTATATCCCCACCATCAACCTCATCATCAAAAACGACCCCGCAAGCCTCACCGCCTGGCTCTGGCTCGTTTTTTACAACCTGCTCTTCGTCCTGCCCCTTGTCCTTCTGACTATCCTGGCGGCCTTCGGGCTTAGATCCCAATTTATGCTGAAGGTCCAGAGGAAAGGCGCGGTCGGCATAAGGGTGGGCATGACGCTGCTGTTTGTTTTCATGGGCGTCCTGATGCTTCTGCAGATGCGCTGACAGGGATGTAAAAAAGGGCTCCCGGCTTTCGCCGGGAGCCCTTTTCGCTTGAGCAAACATTTGCCTATCGCGGCTTACTTTCTGCGGAGGAAGAGAGCGGCGAAGACTAAAAGACAGAAAACCGCGGGTTCGGGGATCGCGCGCCAGCCCACATAATCATAGATCGGGTTGGTCGGGGTGAGCATGTAGCCGTCGATCTCCTGGAAATCCGGGTCTTCGGTGCCGTACGCGTAGTACAGACAGTTTGTTTCCACAACGTCCGCAGATGAATCGAACGCGCTTTCCGCCTCACAGCCGTAATAGAGGGAATCCTCGATCACGACCTCATTCTCCGCTTCCGCCTTGAAGGGCATATGAGCGTCCGCTATGAGAACGCTGGCGAAGGACAGCCCGGCGCTGGCGCCCCAGGGCCAGTTGCCGACATAAACTGCTGGCCAGCCTTCCGCGCCGGCACAGACGACGGTCATTTTGTCGAGCGCGCAGTCGCTGACCTGATTGAGAAAAACAGGGCTGGCGCAATTGGGCGCCAGGACGCAGACATTCCGCGCCGAAAAGTCCGTAACACTGTAGATCGAGAAGGGCCTGGTGTAAGGTTCGTCCGTTCCCTGCAGACTGTATATGGCTACGTTCCGGACGCTCATATTGCTTTTATTGCAGGCGCAAAGGGCGCCTTGCATATGCCAGTTGTAGCGGTAATTGGAAAGCGGCCTGCCGCCCTGCATGATCATCAGATCCTCCAGCGCCGCGCCGTCCCTTTCCATACGCACGCCCACGTAGCCTTCGGGAATTATTATGACGGTCTTGTCCGGGCCCGCGCCCTTAAGAGTGACGTTGTCCGCCTTAAAGCAGAGCGCCGTCATGCCGTTTCCCCAGATGTCGTACTGGTTGTTGTACCTGGCCAGGGAATAGTCCCCCGCCGCCAGATGGATAGTCTGTCCGGAAACAATTTCTTCCATGGCTTTGACAAGATCGCCGGATGGATCGTCGGCGCTCCTGCCGCTTCCCTTTGCGCCCGGGGCGATGAACCAGTCTCCTGAGTTTCTCTTGGTTATGTGCATGGTGAAGGCGCCCTGGGATCCGGCGTGCCCGTCCCAGCAAATGTAGTAGGCTGTCCCGGCTAGAGCTTCAAGGTCGTAGCATTCGTCCCGATCGCTGTCCAGACTTTCCACCACCGCCAAAAGGTTCGGAAAAGTTACTTCATTTCTTTCCACAGTGTATAAGGAGAGCATGGCGTCAAAGCCGGAAACTTCATACGAGCCAAGGTCGTCGATCCTGTAAACGCCGTCTTCCGGGGGAACGAACTTGTACCAGACGGAAGAATTGTGCAAAGCGTTCTCGCCCAATTCCACCGTCGCGCCGGTGTTGTCGCCAGCAGTGTCGCCGGGTAAAACCGTGACGGCATTCCTAAGATCGTCGTTTTCCATGCTCGCCGCAGTGCACCAGCCGATATTGGCGTAATAGATCTTCGTGGCGCAAAGGATGTGGCCGCCAACCTCCCGGAAGGCCGGGTCGTTGACGCCTTCCTCGAAGGAAACGCACTTTTGTTCGCTCAGCTTCACGTTTCTTCCCATGAAGCTTTCCTTCGTTGCGGCGTAGTAAACGCAGTTGCTGGCGGAAAGTTCAACGTTGTCCTCCAGATAGAAAGGCCTGCTCGCCTTGTAGAAGAGGCAGTTGTTGTAACTGATGTCCGTCGAGGCGCCAAGTCTCTGCCTGCTCTGGTAAACGGCGCACTGTCCGCCAACTTTCCCGCAAACGGTCAGGTTGTTCAGAACGTCGTTCTGGCAGCCGAGCATGACGGTAGGCGCGGGATGGTTCGGGGCGGAAACAGCCAGGCGGCAGACGCGAGAGTTTTTAACGCCGTACATCGTGAAGGGACGGACGCCGCCTCCCGTCTGCTCGCTTATCACGGCGACGTTGGTGACAAACGCGCCCTCGGCGTCGCAGACGCAGAGGGCTCCCTGTAAGGCGTCCCGGTATCCGGCGGCGCGGTTATAGGATGTTCCTATTGACCTGACGGTCAGATCCGCCAGGGTGCAGTTGCTAGCTTCCAAACGTAAGCCGGTGTAGCCCTCCGGCGCCAGGATAGTGGTGCTGCCAGGTCCGGCGCCTCTAAGTCCGGTCCCCTCCGCTTTAAGGCAAAGCACGGTGTTGCCAACGCCCCAGCAGTCGTATTTGTTGTGGTGATCGGCGATAGAGTAAGTGCCGGGCGCCAAAACGACCTCGAAGGGCGGCTTGATATTTTCCAAGGCCTCCGCCAGGTCTGCCATGGGCGTCTTTGGGGTGCGGCCGTCTCCCTTCCCGCCCGGAGCCACGTAGAGGTTGCCCGCCCAGCCGGATCTCAGGAAGAATCTGCCAGCGCCCTCTTTTGAACCGACGGCTATGTAATAATACTTACCGGGAGCTACGTCAAAGGACACGCTCTCGTCCTTGTCGGCATCAGTCAAGGGAACGACGGATTTCAGATCGGAAAAATCCGCGGAAGCGGAGGAGGAGGAATATATCGCCAGCGTCGTGTCGTTGCCGAACGCTTTCCAGCTGCCCGCGGTTGACAGCTCCAGTTTCTCGCTGGTTTCGCCCTTGAAACGGTACCAGACCGTGGCGCGGCTCGCAGTGTTTTCGCCCGGTTCGATCTTGGCGTAAGCGTTGTCGCCGGTAATGTCCGTATTTCTTTCGTAAGGAAACGGCCGGGAAAGATGATCGTTCAGAGGACCGTCCAGGCAGTATTCGATCTTAAAGTGATCCAGCGCCATGGTCACGCCGCCCGCCCAGAAGAAAAAGCGCAGGGTGCTGAAAATATCGGAGTCGTTCTCCTGCATGGTGAATTCTCCAATCTCCTCCGTCACGCCGTTCACGGTTATGGACTTCAGCCAGTGGTGACCGTCCGTAAAGTTGGCGTAATAATCCAGAGTGATGTCGAACCATTCTCCCGCAGGGACCTCCAGTTGGGAATCCTGATGGGCGTCCGTCGCCCGCAACTGGTAATGGTCCCCGTCTTTCCTGAATTCTATTTCCGCGCAGGCAGGGCTCCAGAAACCGAAATTCAGGTATCCTTCCGTCTCGGGAAGCTTCATCCTGGCGCTGTACCGCCAGATCCGGTAGCGGTTGGCAGCTCCCCCGCCCCAGCCCGAGGAGACGGGATTACTAAAATCGTAATGGGCGCCCCAGAGGCCGTTGGGATGGATCTCCACATAAGTCTTGCCGCCCTCTTTCACGGCCGTGATATTTCCGTCGCTGCCGTAGCCGTCGCCCCAGCCGTACTTCCCTTTGATGTCGCCCGCCTCATAATCCGAGAAATCTTCCTCCAGAACGGTAACGTATGGCTCTATGGGGACATATGTGTCTTTGCCGGCCTTGACGGCCGCGTGACGGCAATCCTCGTCAGTCAACGGATCGAAAGTATTGTCGCAGTTCGTGTATGTGACGATCGCCCGGGAAGAGTTGTCGAGCGAAGCGCCGGGCATAAAGCAGTCCCTGACGTTGAAGACCCACTGCACGTCGGATCCTCCTCCCTGTTCGGAAACAGGATGCAGCGTGTTTAAAAAGACGCAGCAGTCCACGTTCACCGTCAGAGGAACGTTGCCGTACCAGGTGTTGCCGTAAACGGCTGTCTGGTGGTCAAGGGTATCCTCGCTTTTCTTGCCGGCTATAAGATCCCTGTTGCTCCTGAAAGTGCAATAGGAAAAATCCATCCTGCTCTTTTTTTCAGCGTCGGCCGAATCGTCCCAGGTGAACGCCTTTATGAGGCAGGAGGTAAGAAGGCCGTAGGAAATGAAAGCACAGTCGCGGGCCTTCAGGCTGCCGCCGGGATTAAGCTGCAAAGAGGCCGGGCGAATGAGGGCGCCGCTGTCAGGATTCTCAGTTTCCCCCTCGCTTCCCACGTAAACATAAACGTCTTCCAAAGTCACATCGTCCGCATCCACCACCGTCAGGGCGCCCGTCAGGCCGTAGTAGGAGCCGCCCCAGTCCCCGTTGCCCTTGATGTCTTTGGGGTGGATTATGGAAACGCCCTTTAGGGTGATACCCGTGCCTGTGATATACACGCCGATGTCATCAGTCTCGTCGCAAAGTATGATAGTTTGGTCCGAGCCGGCGCCTATTATGGAAATGCCGGATGTGTCTATGAGAAGGAAGTTGCCGTCCGTCCAGCGCAGATTCTGCATCGCGCCAACTTTTGAGAGCTTGTAGGTGCCGGGAGCCATGAAAATGGCGTTGCCTCCCTGTACGTCGGACAAAGCCGTGTTCAAAGCGCAGGGGTCGTCAAAAGAATCTCCTGATCCGCGGCCGTCGGGAGAGCAGTACATATCCCTCAAAGGCGTAGAATAAGTGCTGATCTTGAAATCGCCGCAGTTATCGGAGGTCCAGGCGTAGATGCCCACGTAGTAGTCCTTGTTCCCCTTGAATATCCCGGAATAGATCTCGTCAACGTTCGTGTCCTGGGTGACGATATACTTAAGATCCCTTACGTTTGTGCCGGTGGCGATGACAAGGCAGGTGTCCTGAGCGCTGTCCACGGCATTGATCTCGAAGTAAACATTCTGATTAAAAGATGTGCCGAGGTTGAACTTGTACCAAACGGATTTCACCCAGCCCTGGCCGAGATGATCTGTTTCGCCCGCTTCCAGCGTGGCCTCCGTGGTGGTGCCGAAAACTTCCGTCCCGATCACGAGGGTCTCGCAATCGGCGAAGTTGTCGTTTGCGGGAGCGGCGGCCCGGGCGCTTAAAGCCAAGGCGAGCGTCATGGCCAGGCAAAGAAAGCGTTTCATGCTGTTTTTCATCATTTGGTTAAGGCTTATTCCTTCTGCTATTTTACCACATTCCCTTTCCGCAATAAAAAAGGCTCCCGGCTTTCGCCGGGAGCCCTTTTCGCTAGTTTGAGCTAGCAGTTGCTAATCGCAGCTTACTTCCTGCGGAGGAAGAGAGCGACGAGAGCCAGCAGACCGATGATGGCCGGTTCGGGGACCACGGGGCGGACGCAGGCAACCGTATTCGGAGTGCCGCAGAACACGTCGCCGTTTTCGAGAACGACCGGGCGCATATGGTTGCTGGTGCCGGAGGCATCGCTGATCTCGTAGGACCAGACAACGTCGGCCTGAGCGCCATCGGTGCCGTCAGTCAGGAAGACGAGGAAGGATCCGTCGTCGCCTTCGGTCACGGCATAGAGGCCGCCTTCGTTGATCGGAACGACGCAGTTGCGAACGTGGCCGATCTTGGCGTCCCAGATAGCGGAGCCGTCTTCCGTCTTGAGGGCGGTCACGCCTTCAGAGTAGGAAGCGTAGATGATGTCGCCGCCAAGGTTGAGGGCCAAGCCGCCATCGTCGCCAGTGGCTTCGGAGAGCTCGGCAGTCCACTTCTTGGAGCCATCGGGGTTGAAGGCCATGACTTGGCCGTTTTCGCCGCCGATTCTGACAACGGCATAGACCGTGCCGTCAGCGCCGACGATCGGTTCGCGGCAGGTCATGTTGTCGTCTTCGTCGGTCTCGGCTTCCCAAGCCAAGGTGCCGTCAGCGGTGTTGACCGCGATGACATAACCTTCGTCCTTGTAGTAGACCTGAGAGCCGTCGGGGCTGAAGCTGACGCCGTTGCCGCCCCAGCCGTCTTTGCAGTCGGAATCTTCGTAGCACCAAGCGACGTTGCCGCCGGAGGTGACAGCGAAGAGACCCTTGCCAGCAACTTTCACGTAGGCTTTGCCGCCGTTGAACTTGATGGCGCTGCTGGTCAGACGGTCGCCGGTGGAAACGAGCTGGGTGATCCAGACGGTTTCCTTGGTGGCCAGATCGACTTTGCAGAGGTTGGCCTTTTCGTCGCAGACATAGAGATAGCCGGCATCCGTGATGGTCGGAGCGCCGTTGTCCCAGCTGGGTTCGGTGTAGAATTCTTCAACATCGCCGGTCTCAACGTTGATCTTGAGGACCGTGGCGTTGGGTGAAGGATCGTTGGCGAGATAGAGGAAGCCCTCGTATTCGACCGCGGAACCGCAGATGTACATGTCTTTGAAGTATTCGCTCTTCCAGACTTCTTCGCAGCCGTCATTGCCGTCGACAGCGATGGCGCCGGTGCCCTGGAGGTCATAGCCCAGAGTGGCGACAGCGGTCTCGGAAATGTAGGTGTGCCAGCCAATGTTCTTGTAGAACGGATTGACAGCGGTCAGGATGTAGCCTTCGACTTCCTGGAGTTCAGGATCGTTTTCACCAGCTTCGAAGTACTGGCAGTTGGTCTCGGTGACGTCAGCATCTTCGTTGAAGTTGCTTTCTTCGGAGACATTGTAGTACACGGAGTCGTTGATGAAGACTTCTTCGTCGATCTCAACCGTGAACGGATAGTAGGTGTTGCAGAGCAGGACGTTGTTGAAGGTCAGGCCTTCGTTGACGCCCCACGGCCAGTTGCCGCAGTACACAGCAGGATTCTGATCCTCATTGGCGCCGCTGACGGTCAGGTTGTTGACCGTAACGTCTTTGACCTTGTCGAAGAAGCAGGGGCTGGCGCAGTAAGGAGCTTCAACGCCCAGTTTATCGACGGTAAAGTCGGTGACGCTGTAAACGGCGAACGGACGGATCTCGTCGGTCTTCTGTTCGCTGTAGATAGCGACGTTCTTGATGCTCATACCGGCGCAGTTGCAGGCGCAGATGGCGCCCTGCATATGCCAGTTGTAGTGGTAGGGCATACTTTCAGGACGATAGGCCTTAACGGTCAGATCCTGGACGGAAGCGCCGTCGCGTTCCATACGGATACCAACGTAGCCGGCAGGAACCGTGAAGACGGTCTTGTCGGGGCCAGCGCCCTTCAGGGTGACGTCGGTGGCCTTGAAGCACAGAGCGGTCATGCCAGCGCCCCAAATGTCGGTCTGGTTGTAGAATTCAGCAATGCTGTATTCACCAGCGGCGAGGTTGACGGTCTGGCCGGGAACCACGTTCTCCATAGCGAAGATCAGGTCGCCCGTAGGATCATCTTCGGAATAACCGGTGCCGGTGGCGCCCGGAGCGACGTACCACGGACCATCATGCAGTTTGGTGATGGTCATGGTGAATTCGCCCTGAGAGCCTTCATAGCCGTCCCAGCAGATGTAGTAGGTCGTGCCGGCGGTGGCTTTCAGATCATAGGTCTCGTCCGTTCCGGTGTCCTGAGTCTCGACGACGGCTTCCAAGGTCGCGAAGGACACTTCTTCGCCGTTGACGGTGTAGATGCTCAGCATGGCGTCGTAACCGGAGATGGCATGAGAACCTTCGTCGCTGATGCGGAAGGTGCCGTCTTCGGACGGAGTGAAGGTGTACCAAACGGAGGCTTTGTGAGCTTCGTTTTCGCCTTCTTCAACAGTAGCGAGGGTATTGTCGCCGACAGTGGCGCCTTCGCCGACATCGATGGCATCAGCCAGGTTGTCGTTTTCGGGGCCAGCCACGGTGCGCCAACCAACGTTCTTGTAGGTGGAAGAAGTGGAGGTCAGGACGAAGCCTTCGAGGGTTTCGAAGCCAGGATCATGATCGCCTTCTTCATAGGACACGCAGCCTTCTTCGACGACGTCAGCGTCTTCGTTGAAGTTGCTGTCATTCGGGCAGTTGTAGTAGATGGAATTGTAGATGAAGACTTCTTCATCGATTTCCACGGTGAACGGCATATAAGCGTTGGCCAGGAGGACATTGTTGAAGGTCAGGCCTTCGTTGGCGCCCCAGGGCCAGTTGCCGCAGTAGATAGCCGGGTTGTTAGCGACGTTCTTGGCGTTGACAGTCAGATAGCTGACCGTGACGTCTTTGACCTTGTCGAAGAAGACAGGGCAGCCGCAGTTCGGGGCATCGACAGCAACTCTGGTGACGGTGAAGTCAGTGACGCTGTAGGTGGGGAACGGACGGAGCGCGCCGCCGTCGGTGCCAGCTTCGCTGACGATGGCGACGTTGCTGACAACCATGTCTTTGCAGTTGCAAGCGCAGAGAGCGCCGTTCATGTGCCAGTTGTAGTGGTTGACGAAGTGTTGTTCGCCATGAGCTTCGATGGTCAGGTCGCGGAGGGTTGCGCCGTTGCGTTCCATACGGACGCCGACGTAGCCTTCGGGAGCCACGATCTTGGTCTTGTCAGGGCCAGCGCCCTGCAGAGTGACATTCTCGGCCTTGTAGCAGAGGATGGTCATGCCAGCGCCCCAAGCGTCGATCTGGTTGAAGTTGTCAGCGATGCTGTATTCGCCGGGAGCGAGCTTCACGGTGTAGCCCGGAGCAATGGCGTCCATAGCTTCGGAAACGCTGCCCATAGGATCGTCTTCGGACTGACCGCTGCCGGTGGCGCCCGGAGCGACGTAGAGGTCGCCAATGTAGATGTCTTCGGAGCTCAGCTTCACATTGCCGGCGCCTTCATAGGAGCCGATGACGATGAAGTAGTACTTGCCGGCTTCTTTCGCGAACTTGAAGGTCTCGTCTCTGCCGGTGTCGGTCAGAGGAACGACTTCGGTCAGGTCTTCGAAGGTCGGGGTGGCCGTTTCGGCGGAGAAGACGCCCATCATGGTGTCGTTGGCGAATTCATCCCAAGTGCCGGCGGTGGTGACCTGCAGGCCCATGTTGTTTTCAGCCTTGAAGGTGTACCAGATGGAGTAGAGCTCATCGGTGCTTTCGCCGGATTCGACGCGGGCGTATTCGTTGTTGCCGATGACCGTGGTGCCGGGAGTGTACTCTTTGGCGCGGGCCAGATAATCGTTGGCCGGGCCGTCGCACATATACACGAGCTTGAAGCTGTCGATAGAGACGCTCAGACCGCCGCCCCAGAAGAAGTAACGGAAGGTCTTGAAGATGTCGGAGTCATTTTCCTGACCGCCGGCGACATTCAGTTCTTCAGTCACGCCGTTGATGGTGACGTACAGAGTGTTGTGATGTTTGTTGACCGCGGTGGGATCAACAGCGATCTCGAAGTCGAACCATTCGTCAACAGGGATCTCGAGGGAGGACCAAGTCGCGCCGTCCGGGGAGAACAGATAATGGTCTCCGTCTCTCTTGAACTGGGACTCGTAAAGCTGAGGATCCCAGAGACCGAACCAAGGATTAGCGGTGGAGCCGCTGTATTTCAACCTGGCGGAATAGACCCACAGACGATAGGGGTTCAAAGAACCGCCAAGCCAGCCGGTCTCGACCGGATTGTCGAAGGTGTAGTGGGCGCCCCAGAGGCCGCTGCCGGAAGTCAGCGTGACATAGGTGTTCTCGCCGTCTTTGACAACGGTGCCGCTGCCGTCGTTGCCGTAGCCGTTGGACCAGCCATAGTGGCCGATGAGGCTTCCTTCATCATAAGAGGAGAAGTCTTCGTCAACGACCGTGACGTATTCATCGTAGGGGATGACGCAGCCTTTGCCGGCTTTCACCAAGGAGGTAGTCCAGGTGGTGGTATCGACCTGCGGATCCATCACATTGTCGCAATTGATGTAGTTGGCGGTGGCGCGGGTCTGTCTTTCAAGGTCGGCTTCGGGCATGAAGCAGTCTTTGACATTGAAAGTCCAAGCCCTTTCGTCGTCGTTGGCCTGTTCGCCAACGGGATACTTGGTGTTCAGGAAGACGCAGTTCCTGACGTTGCAGACAGTGTCAACATTGCTGTACCAAACGTTGCCGAAGATGGCGCTGTTGTGGTCAATGTTCTCAGGACGCTGTTCCTGGATGACGTCTTTGTTGCTTCTGAAAGTGCAGCAATCGAAGTTGTAGGTCACGGTCTTGTCGCCGTCAGCGGCGGCATCCCAAGTGAAGGGCTTGATCTGGCAGGAGGTCAGGAGGCCGTAGGAGATGAACGCGCAGTTCTTGATGTTCATCGTGGTGCCGCAGGTGGTCTGGATGCAAGCGGGACGAATGAGTCTGCCGCTGTCAACGTTGGTCTCGCCGCCTTCGGCGCCGACGTAAACGTAAACGTCTTCCAGATTGAGGCCGCCAGCGTCAACGGTGGTCAGAGCAGCAGTGAGGCCGTAGAAAGCGCCGCCCCAGGAGTCGTTGCCTTTGATGTCCATCGGGTGCTGGATCTGGACGCCCTTGAAGGTGACGTCCTTGGCAAGGATGGCCACGCCCACGTCGTTGGTCTGATCGCAGAGAATGATGGTCTGATCGCTGCCAGCGCCGATGACGGAAACGCCAGCGGTCTGGAGGAGCAGGAAGGTACCATCAGTCCAACGGACGTTGGAAGCTTCGCCGACTTCGGAAAGCACGTAGGTGCCGGGAGCCATGTAAACGGCGTTGCCGGCGGCCACATTGGCGAAAGCGGTCTTCACGTCGCAAGGATCTTCGAAGCTGTCGCCGGAGCCGGCGCCATCAGGAGAGCAGTACCAGCTCTTGATGGGGACGCTGGTGGATTCCAGCGTGAATTCGCCGCAGGAATCGGCATTCCAGCCGTACACGCCGACGTAATAGTCCTTGTCGCCGTCGAAAGTGCCGGCGTAAGTCTCATCGACCGTCGTGTCCTGACGGGTGAGGTACGTGAAATCAGCGAAACCGGTGCCGGTGGCGACGACCAGGGCGGTGTCCTGGGCGCTGCCTTCGGTAGCCTTGACGGTGATCGTCACTTTCTGCTGGAAAGTCGTACCGAGGTTGAATTTGTACCAAACGGAGTTCACCCAGTCGGACTCGATAGAAGCGGCTTCACCCTCTTCCAGGGTGGCTTCCACGGTCGTGCCGGTGACCTGCGTTCCGATAGTGTAAGCCTGAGCGTCAGCGAGGTTGTCGTTCGCCGGAGCATCGGCCCACACGTAAGACGCCAATGCAAGGATCAGCGCCAGACAAAGGAATTTTTTCATGATTTCCTCTTATCTTTTGGTTAAAGGAGTTGGGATCATTCTGGGAACGATCCCGTTAATTAAAAATTTGGTTGCGGTTTCGATAGGACATCCCGCCGATTTATAAATTCGGCTAGAGGTCCATCGTGTTCATTTTACCAAAATCAAGGGACTAAAACAATGCGTTAGTCCGGGAGAGGCCTTTCTAAATTTTAAACTACTTTAAATTAACAATTTAACCGCAAAAAGAGGCCCCTACCAAGTTGTGGATAACTTTTCGCATACCCCCTTGACAAGCATTAATTCAAAAAACACCTGGCCGCGGCTCAATTTTATCCCGCGCTTTGCCTCCGCCGCGAATGCTGTAAAAAAGAAAAGAGGCCGCGAAATATCCGCGGCCTCCCTTTTATCCCGCCTTTGGTCAGGCTAATTGAACCTGGCCGATCTCGCGGGATCTCTCGGATCGTTTCTGTAAGCGGGATAGAAATCCATCAAAGCCGTGTCTTGCTTTTTGGAGGGACGGGGCTCGAGGAAGGAGCAGGGCGTCACCACCGCCAGGTTCCAGGTCTCCTCGATCGTCGTGGCGAGCGTTCCGGCCATTCCGGAAAAGAGGGCGCCCGCTCCGGGAGTAAGGGAAGAGTGCAGGCAGGCCGCGGGCACGCTGCCGGCGACGGCGCCGCCGGCCGTCAGAAAGCTGCCGCCTATGCAGCCTACGCAGCCGCCCGCCAGCATACTCTGGAATATCCCGCCCAGGGCGCCGACCGTCACGCTGCCAATTCCGCACATGGGATACCAGACGGAAGCGCCAAGAATACCTAGCCCCGCCAGCGGCGGAGTAAGCCAGCCGCCCAAAGATTTCCCGAGGTTGTCGCCGACGAAGCGGCCGCAAGTGGAATAAGCTTCCGGCATATCCTCAAAAACAAATTCGCCGGCGGTCACAAAACTTTCCTTCACCGTGTTCCCCGCACCCCAGAGGTTTTCCCTGGCTTTGGTGGGGAAATAAACGAGCGCGTAATTGGTGACGGTGTTGTTTGCGAAACGGCAGGAGCTAGGGACCATGCTGAAACAGTTGGAATACCATTCCGAACTCACGTACCTTTTGAGATAGTTGGTGCAGGCCTCGGACATCCCGCCGCGAAGGGGCTGGACGCCGCCCACGAAGCCCGGGGCGAAGACGACGTCGTAAGTGTTGGACTCAGAATCCCAGACATAGCCGTACATCACGTAGTCGAAATGCTGGCCCGGGGAGAGAAACAACCCCTTGTCGCTTTTGGGAGCGTGAGCGGCGAAAGAAGAAAGAGAAGAGAAAAAGGAAAGGGCGAAAAGCAAAAAGAGTTTTTTCATGAATACCTCCTTTTAAATGTTTTTGGTTTTCCCGGATCTATACGCCTATATATATAGTGGGAAAAATATCAGCGGGACTTGGATTCCACATAGTGCAGGGCGAAGGCTCCGGAGACCTGGTTGTCCGCGCTGAACTTCGTGTACCTGATTCCGCAGTGCGGATCGGGGCTGACGTTTGCGAGCGCTTTGAACACGTTGAAGGTGAAGACGGAAAGCGCGATGAACGCTATAACAGCGGCTGCTAAAACGATCATTTGACTTTTTTTCATAACATCCTCCTTGATGGGTTTGAGACGTTTTCATTTTGTTCACTTCCATTATATCATAAACTAGTAAACAATTTACAAGTCAACTGTTTCGTAGGAAACTTTTGTGAGGCGCTTTTATAGGTAAATCGCAAATCAACAATTATTTACGCCATGTCAGAGTGAGGCGTAAGCTTTGAGCAAAGCCGCTTCTCCCTGGCCTTCCCAGGTCAATTCCCCTATTCTCTCCCGGGCTTCCCCTGCGATTTTTTCTCTCCGATCTTTGTCAGCGGCCAGCTTTATTATTCCCTCCGCAAGAGCCTCGGGCGTGCTGGGAGAAACGTAAAAAGCCGCGTCCTTGCAAGTGGCGCGGTGTTCCCTGAGATCGAACATAACTTGCGGCAGCCCCGCGGCCATGTAGTCGAAAGTCTTCAGCATGGTGGAGGCGTCGTTCATGGGCGTCAGGGGATCCGGGGTGACGCCCAGGTCGCTTAAAATTAGGCGCTGCTGAAACTCTTCCTTCTTTAAAAAACCCGTGAACTCCGTTTCGTTTTCCACCCCCAGGGTTTTCGCGAGGGCTTTCAGATTCTCAAACTCCGGCCCGTCCCCCATCAGGGTGAGTTGGAAATTCAGCTTTTTTTCTTTTAAGATCGCCGCGGCTTTCAAAAGGATGTCAACACCGTCCTGGCGCGCCATGACGCCCACGTAGGCCAGCTTCAAAACCTCCGCAGAGCCGCCGCCTGCTTTACGCCCGCCGAATATGAGGTCGCTCTTTTTGGGACCGGAGCGCACCACGAAACTTTTCCCGGCGGCGAGGCCGTCCCTTTCCAGGGCGATCGCTTCATAGGTGGCGTTGGTGGAAAGAACGAGGTCCGCTTTCCGGACGGCCTTCCTTTCAAGATACAGCATCAGGCGGTAGAGAAGCCTGAACGGGAAAGCAAGTTTTTCCGGCGCGTCGATGTTCTTTTTGGCCAATATTAGTTCCGGGCACAGGTCGTGGTGGTCGTAAACATATTTCACTCCCCGCTTCTTAAAGAAAGACGCCAGAAGCCAGATGAGGTCGGGAGGGTTGCAGGCGTGAATAATCTGGAAAGGTGCCAATTTATAGATCTTTTTCATAAGGCAGAACTCTTTGCAGAGCGCCTCAAGATATTCCAGGGGATAGCCTATCCAGCTTCTGGCCTGGTAGAGCTTG
Organism: bacterium; assembly: GCA_017557885.1. Lineage (GTDB taxonomy): Bacteria > Auribacterota > UBA3054 > UBA3054 > UBA3054 > UBA3054. The sequence continues at coordinate 310,370 of JAFYXV010000002.1, forward strand.
TGCCTCACTATCACGATCCCGTCTTTTTTGAAAACGCCCGGCGCCGCCTTGTCGTCGGAAGGCGAGATCACCGTCACCCGGAAGCCCTTCCTTCTGAGGGAAGAGGCTATGAGCCAGGCGCGATAGTCCCTGGGGACCGGAAGGTTTTCCACGATAATGAGAACGTGGGAAGGCATTTTCTCAAAGCGGGGTTATTTTGAAAAGGCTTATCAGCTCATCCTGGCCGATACAGTTGGAATCCGTGACAATGACCTGGCAGGGAGACCATTTTCCGAGATGCGAGGCGGCGAATCCCAAAGGCTTCTTCTCGTCGCCGGCCGTCAGCCTGGCGCTCATGACGTCCATGAAGGAAAGCTCAAGCTTAAAATCCGGACCTTTTATCAGGAAAGTCTTGTTGCCGGTCTGGGACGCTTCGCACAAGGGCGAAACATGGAAATACTGCTTGACATGCACGTTGTCGCAGCCCAAGAGCACGTCCTTCATCTGCATTACGCCTTTCTTTGCGTCCAATTCCAGCATTCTCCTGTGAGTCAGCATGAAGCGTTTCTTGTAGCCGTAGTGCCTGGCGGAAAAGGAGAAGCCCTCTTCCGTCATTGTAGAGTCCTCGATCTCCGTGCGGTAATTCTCCCGCCACATGAAAGGCCCCAGGCTCATGCTCTGGCTCTGAGCGTTAGCCTCCAGGGCGTTGTGGGCCGCCGTGGAGCGGAAGTATTCCCGCCATTTCCTGTTCTGATGGTAGGCTCCGGTGCCGCTGTCGATGAAGACCGGCGTTCCGTTCACGCTCATGAGGAAGGAAAGGGTGTCCGCGTGCCCGTGGGCCGCCAGTTTCCCAAATCCCAAAGGCCCGGTCTTGAAGAAAAGATCGACTTGCAGTCCTTCCTCCGTTCTGCCTTTCCAAAAGAGTCCGCACTCCTTGGAAAGGTCGAGGAGAGCCGCCGCGGGAGCGGGTTCGCTCCGGGCGCCGGTGTACCACTGAAAATCATCCTGAAGGACCGCCTCCTCCCTGGGGCTGGGATCGGCCAGGGTGCAGGCCAGTTTCACGACCTCGCCGTAATAATCTTCGGACCTTGACAGAATGCCGGAGGCTGTCGCTTCGTCGCTGTCTCCGTAATCGCCGCAAAGAGGCATCAGCGTCCGGGCGCGGTTCAGGACATCCGCCGCTTTTCCCAGAAGGCCGGAGACTTTTGGCAAAAGCTCCCGGGATTGGGAAGCCGCGGCGCAGAGCAATTCCAGACTGAAGGCGTGATAGGAGATTGCCTGCTCAAGGTTGACTCCCGATTCGGAGAACTGAAGGGCCGCCTCCTCCGCCAGTTCTTTCGCAAGGTCGTCCTTCTCTTCTTCAAAAAGCAGCGGCCAGGTCTCCCTGGCGCAAAGGAGGGCCGCCAATTCCGCCAGGGCGTGGTTGTTGGCGCTGGAATAGCGGGAGCGGTTGAATTTCACGTAAGCGTAATGCTGCTTTACGGCGGTGAAAAAATACAGGGCGAAGCGTTCGTTAAGACACTTCGGAGGAGCCTGGGCTAAGAAGCGGTAAACGAAAGTCCAGACCAAAAGCCGCATGGCGGCTTCCATGGAGGTAGTCCAGGGAAGGCCGTAGGGATAATGGCATTCCTTCTGCCAATCGTTCAGCTCCGTCACTATCTCCTCGGCGAATTCCTCCCTGCCGCTGGCAGCGTAAGCCTGGGCCAGAGTGACAAGGTGGTAATGGCGGTTCAGGAACCAAACGCGCATCACGGAGGCTTCGCTCTTCAGGTCGCGGTAGTTTATCTCCAGAAAATCCTTCCTGGGCGTCTCCGCTCCGTTCAAAGGATCCTTCAGCCAGCTGATCGGACCTTCCAGCTTCACGCTTTCGCCGAAAAGATCGAACTCATGGCGCAGGATCTTTTCTGCTTTTTCCACGAGCTTCTTCTCCCCCGCCGGCGCGACTTTGAATTCGTTCCGGATCCGGAAGCCCAGGGGCGAGAGCTCCTCTGAGAGCTGCTTTTTCGCCAGCTCCAGGGAGACGGCGGGCATTTTTCTAAGATCCGGCTGATTGACGGCGCAGTCGATCCTCCAGGCGATCTCCCCGAGAGACATTTTGGAAAGCCTGTAAATATACCAGCAAAGTTTTTTCTTATCCATGGTTTTCCTTGGCGACTTTGGAAACTACCGCCCTGAACTTGCCTCTGGCCGTCCTGGGCAGGAAAGAACGATAAGTGAACTGTATGGCGATGTCCGGGGAAGTCCTCTCCAAAAATTTCGCCCGGATGACTTTTTCCGAAGACTGTTCGTAATGTATGTCAGGCACGATTATTATCTCCGTGTGGTAGAGATCGTGCTGGATTATCTGGGCCGCCACGATGTGGGGAACGGCTTTGAAGACATGGTCGAGCCTGCCTATTTTCCTGCCGTCCGGCAGTTGGAAGAGATCGTCCGCGCGCCCTATGATCTGCCGGCAGCCCGGGCCCCTGGCGCCGCATTCGCAGCGGTCCTTCCAGTCGAAGGGGCCGATGGCGATGTCGCCGGTCTGATAGCGTATGAGAGGCTGGGCGTCGTTGATGAAGCTGGTGGCCACGATCTCGTAGCGTCCGTCGCCCAAGGGCGCGTATTCCGTGAAGCCGTAGCTGGTGTCCTCGTGGTAGCAGCCCGCCTGGCAGGTGGTCATCCAGCAGACTCTCTCCGCCATGCCGTACTGCACGTGCACCGGACCGATGAACTCGCTGATGAGATCGATCATCTCCTGGCTCACGGTCTCTGAGGCCAGAAAGACCGCCTTCATCTGCAAAGGCCTGAGTCCCTTCCGCCAGAGAAACTCCGCCAGAATGTAAGCGGAGCTGGGATAAGCGCTCATGAAGATGCTGCCGGAGGACCTGATGACTTCCAGATACCAGGGCAGGGTGGCGTCGGACATGTGGTAGGAGGAGAGCACCCAGCGGCGGCCGATGAAATCATGCACTCCGAAGGGCGGTACCTGGCGGTCCCGGGGCACCACAAGGTCTCCCCTCAGGACGATCATGGGCCAGCCCGGACGCCAGCCGGCCTGGCAGTACCAGGAGAAGAAGCCCGCCTCTTCCCTGGCGATGGAGCGGAGGCTGCGCCTCAACTGCAAGGGCGTTCCCGTGGTGCCGCTGGTGTAGGCTGGCGCGGTCAGTTTTTCCCCCGTCAGAAAAAGCTCCGGGCGGGCCCGCAGCGCTTCCTTTTCCAGGTACGGCAGCGTCTTCAGAAAATCGATGGCGTTCTGCTTGGCCTTGAAATTCGAAAGCATGTCGCGGTAGTAAACGCTTTTTTTCGCCACCGTCAAAGTATGGGCCAGCTTCAGGATCTGCTCCATATGGCGGCTCTCCGTGTCCATGTCCCGCCACTCCGCCAGCTCGTTGACCTGACGGTGGAACTCCGGATTGCGCTTGCCGAAAAGGCGCCAGAGCATCTTAAGGTTGTAGGAAAGCGTGCCCATGAAAAAATCTTTTATTCAGGAAAATTTTCCTTCTCCACCTTCTGGCAGAGATAGTGATAGATTGGCAGATGGTATTCCTGTATTTCCGGCGTGCTGTCTGAGGGCGCCAGGATCGCATGGTCGCAAAGGGCGGCCATTCTTCCGCCGCTCGCTCCGGTGAGGCCGACGACTTTCACGCCCTTCGCTTTGGCGGCCAGTATGGCGTATATGACGTTCTTGGAATTCCCGGAAGTGCTGATGGCTATCAGGGCGTCGCCCTTTTTGCCAAGGGAATAGATCTGCTGGGCGAAGATAAGTTCCGGCGCCACGTCGTTGGCAAAGGCCGTGCCCAGTCCAACGGAATTGACGAGGGAAACCGCCGGCACGCCCTTTTGCAACTCGGCGGCCAGATACTCCCCTTCCGCTCCCAGTGAACTCAACTCTTCCTTTTCCGCGCCGCTCAAGGGACGCTTCTTCAAAAAGCCCTTCATCAGTTCGCCCACGATGTGCTCGCAGTCCGCGGCGCTGCCGCCGTTGCCGCAGCAATAGATCGTGCCGCCTTTTTTGTAAGTCTCGTCCAGAGTCTGCGCGGCCGCTTCGATAGCCTCCGAGCATTCCTTGAGAGCCGGGTAGCGCTCATAGAGGAAATAAGGTTTTTTCTCCATGCTTCACCTCACTTTTTTCTTTTCAAGCCGCCTCTCGCCGATCCCTTGAAGGAACGGCCGGCCGGCTTTCTGCTGCCGAAATTATGTCTTCCGCCTTCCTCTTTGAAGCGGGAAGGGGGCCTTTTCCCGAAGCGGGGCTTCCCGCCTTCTTTTTTGGGGCCGCGCTCGAACTCCCGGGCCGGCTTGCCCAGGCCGTAGCGTCCCTGATAGCCTTCCTCTTCCCTTCTGTTTTTGAAGGCGCCGGATCTGCCGCGCTTTTCGTTGTTCCTGGCTCTGGCCGGACGTCGGAAGCCGTCCCGGGAGCGCGGCGCTCTCTTTTCTTCCGCAAAGGATCCCTCGCCGCGCCGCTCACCCCTTGCCGGAGTGTGGTCGATCTCCGATTTGAGTTCCTCAGGGCTTTCCCCTTCCGTCAGACGCCGGCCCCGGGACTTTTTCGCCCTGGGCTTCCGGCTGGCGAAGCCTAAAGAGTCTTCTTTTCCCTCCTCGCCGAAATAGGAGACTTTTTCCTCGCCCTGTTCAAAATCCTCCGGGGAAAAGGCGTCTTCCGGATCTTCTTGCTTCTTTTCCTGACGCTTTTTGGCCCATTCGCTCAAATGGACTTCCGGTTCCTTTTTGGGGCTTTTGCGGTTGGCGGACTTCAAAGCCTCCGCGTGCCTTACCAATCCCGCCCGCTGGAAGAGCTCGTATTCCTCCTCGAAATTCAGATCCCGCCAGGCGCCCTGGGGAAGGGAGCCCAGCCTCACGTTCTCGATCCTGATCCTCTCCAGTCGGACCACTTCCGTGCCCACCTTGCTGACCATCTTTCTGATCTGACGGTTGCGCCCTTCCTTGAGAACGATCCGGAAGCGCCTGGGGCCGATCTTTATGACCTTGCAGGGAGCGGTCAGAACGCCCTCTATCTTCACGCCTTTGGCGATCTTTTCCAGCATGCCTTCCGTCACGGGATCCTCAGTGTCCACCACATATTCCTTTTCGTGCAGGAATTTCGGATGCATGAGGCGGTAGGCCAGCGTGCCGTCGTTGGTCATCAGGACCAAGCCTACGCTGTCCTTGTCAAGCCTTCCCACCGGGAAAAGCCTTTCCTTGGCGTCCACCAGGTCCTTTATCGTAACTTCCCCCTTCTGCAGGCAGGAAGTCACTATGCCGAAGGGTTTGTTCAAGATCACGTAACGCAGCTTCTGCGGCGTCTCCACCACTTCCTGATCGTACTCCACCAGGTCCTTCTCCGGATCGACTTTCGTGCCCAGGATCGTGACCGTTTCCCCGTTCACTCTGACCCGGCCGGCCAGGATATGCTCCTCGGCCCGGCGGCGGGAGCAGATCCCGTGTTCGGAGAGATATTTTTGCAATCGCATCAACATGTATGTTCCTTTAAAAATGCAATGCCGCGTTCAATGTCCGGACGCGACGAAACGTTGTAAACTTCCGTAAAAGGGAGCTCCCAGTGGCCGTAGGGGCCCAAAAGCAGCTCCGCCTTCGGCAAAAGCGCGCTGAGGCGCATCAGCCATTCCTCCGGGACCTGACGGTCCCTGGCGCCGCCGATCAAAAGGATCGGCATTTCCTCCAGGTGCCTGGCCGCCCGCGCCACGTCCACTTCCTCGGCCCTGACGCCCTGGAAGCGCTTCAAAAGCGAAAGCACCAGGAAGACGCAGGCCCGGCCGGGCACGTGGTAGAAGGTCCTGGCGTAATGTTTGAGGACCTGAACGAGGCTCACGAAAGGACTGTGGGCGATGACCGCCCTGACCTTGCCGTTCTGGGCCGCCGCCAGAAGCGAGATGGTCGCCCCCAGGGAAAAGCCCCAGTAGAAGATCGGCAAACCTTCCGCCAGCTCCGAAGCCACGTAATCCGTCAGGATGGCCAGATCCCTGGTCTCGTGATATCCCATGGTGCAGTAAGCCTTCTCGCTGTCGCCGTGCCCCCGGAAATCGTACATCACCAGGGAATAGCCCTCCTCCACGTATGGCCTGAGGTAAGTGAAGGCGCTGCTTTTGTTGCCGCCCAGGTTGTGGCTGGCGATCAAAACGCCTTTCTTGTCCTTGGCCGGGATATACCAGACCGCCAGCTCCACGCCGCCTTCGCCCTTCACCCGCATTTCGCTGTAGGCGTATCCGAAATCCCCGGGCAGGCTGGAAAAAGTTTTCTTGCCGGCCTGGCGGGTGATCTTGAAGTAGCACCAGACTCCGGGAACGAAAGTCCAAAGCCCGACGCCAACCGCGATGATCACAAGAAGAGTCGTCAGCATGAGGTGAAGCGGTCCTCTTTTTCCAGTTCCTTGAGATAATCCTGCAAGCCCTTTATCTCCTCGCGGGCTTCCGAAAGATGCTCCGCTTCGTGACCCTCCGCATGGCAGAGAACGTAGTCGTCGAAGCCAGCCTTGTGCAGGAGCAGGAGAGCCTGATGGGTCTCTTTGGGATCCGCGCCCTCCTCCGGCGTCAAGACCACCATCAGAAGATAGCTTTTGACCACTTCCGCGGCGTTTATGGGCATCTTTTCGTCGGAGAAGCGATGGAAAGCCGGATTGTAAACAAGCCCGAAGTGGCTGCTGTCCACGGCATCCACAAGGTCAAGCGCGGCGGCCAGGCTGTCGACGGCCGAGTCTTTCCTGGGTTCGATTCCCAAACAGACGTCCAGGTCTTCCGCAAAATCAGCGGCCTCCGCAATAGTCTCCCGCAGCGATTCCAAGGGCCTTTCCCCGGGCTTGAAGCCCACCCTCAGGCTGACCAGTTCCGAACCGACGGCGTGGGAGAAGCAGATGGCTTTCTTAAGATAACTCTTCTCCGCCTCCGGCTCCTTGTCGAAAAGCGTCAGGCCGTAAAGGCACATCACCTTCACGTGATGATGCCTGGCCTCCTTCAAAAAGGAGATCTCCCCCGGGGCCAGGATGCCCATATGGAAAGGCGAGGCCGGAGTAAGGGAGATGGCGAGGCCCTGCAAATGACTTTCCGCGGCTTTGTGAACCGCGGCGCCAAGGTCGTCCCTGAGCGGGATCAGAAGGTCTGTGCTGCAGGCTAATTTCATTTTTTCCTTTTATTTGACGAAGAAGGTCTTTTCCCGGCTGGCGCCCACGGAGACTTTCCTGATGACGCAGCCCGTCTCTTTTTCCAGGCCCTTAAGGTAAGCCTTGGTCAGTTCAGGCAGTTCGTCGTAACTGGTGCAGTGGGTGATGTCCTCCTGCCAGCCTTTGAACTCCGCGTAGCGGGCCGGCACGCAGTGCTTCAGGATCCTGGCGTCCGTGGGGAACTCCGTCAGCTCGTCATTCGTGTTGAGAGCTTTTCCGTTGAAGCGGGTGGCCGGACCGGTGTAGCGGTAGGCCGTGCAGATCCTCAGTTTCGGCATGACGTCAAGAATGTCGAGCTTACTGAGAATAATGTCCGGCCCGTTGACCGTAACGGCCAAACGGCAGGCCACCGCGTCGAACCAGCCCGTCCTTCTGGGGCGTCCCGTCACCGTGCCGAATTCTCCGGCGATGTGGCGCAGTATCTTGCCGTAGGTGTAGTCGTCGTTGGCGGTCTTCGCCAGTTCCTTGCATTCCTCGTAACTCATTCTTTTGTCGGCGCTCTCCACGCTGATCTCCTCCTCCGTGCCAAGCTCCGTGGGGAAGGGGCCGGCGCCCACTCTGGTCATGTAAGCGGACATGACACTGTAGATCCTGTCTATGCAGTGCGGCGGAAGGCCGGTGCCGGTCAGGAAGCCGCCGGCGCAGCAGTTGGAGCTCGTCACAAAGGGGAACGTGCCGTGGTCGATGTCCAGAAGAAGCCCCTGGGCGCCTTCCAAAAGGATCTTTTTGCCAGCCTTGTAAGCTTCCCTCAAATAAACTCTCACGTCCACGCAGCGGGGCAGCAAAATCTTGCCCCAATCGAGATAAGACTTGATGATAGCGTCCGCGTCAAAATGACCGTCGGCGGTCAGCCATTCGCCTCCCCTTTGGTCCGGCAGCTTCATCCACTCCACGAACTGCTCTTTCGTTGCGCCGCAGACATTGAAGACGTATTTTTCCTTCTGCTCGCAGTGCTTTTTGACTTTTTCGGCGAAAAATTCCTTATCCTCCAGGTCGTTCAAACGGATGCCGCTCCTGGCGATCTTGTCCATGTAAGCCGGGCCGATGCCGCGGGCGGTAGTGCCGATCTTGTTTTTGCCAAGGGCCACTTCCTGGGCTCTGTCCAATATGCGGTGCCAGGGCATGATGAGGTTCACGTCGCCGCTGATCAAAAGATTCTCGCAGTTGATGCTGACCTTCGCCAGATCCTTCATTTCCCTTTCTATCAGCACCTGGGGATCCAATACCATGCCGTTGCCGATGATATTTACGGTCCCGGGATTGGCGATGCCGGAGGGCACGTTGCTCAGTTTAAGCTTTTTCCCGTCGAAGACCACCGTGTGCCCGGCGTTGCACCCGCCCTGGGCTCTGACCACGATGTCGGCTGAGCCGGCGAATTCGTCCGTGAATTTACCCTTGCCTTCGTCGCCCCAGGCGGCGCCGCAAACTCCAATGACCTGTTCTTGGAAACTCATCTTCTTGTCCTTAATCTTTTATTTTTTTTAATATTTTTAAGCGCTGGAAAACGCTTGGTCTTCCTTACAAAGTTTTCTCCAGTTTGAGGTAGTCGGGATAGCTGTGCCCGCCCACCGTGGGCTTAAGCTGCAGCATGAGGTTCGTTTTTTTGGAAGTCTCCCTGCCGGAGAGCTTGCAGTAAAGCGTCCAGAGGTCCTCCAGGGTGCCGCCGTTCAAGACCTTCGAGGGATCGATGTTGGCCTGTATGGTGGCCTTGGTCTTGCTGTTGGGATCGATCTTTATGGTGTCCGTGTTGACGCCTGTCAGAAGCTCCTTGCCTTCCAATAAAAGCTTCCAGTCCATTTTTTCCACGGAAGCGGAGCCGGAGTTGGGATTGTCGATGTCCACCAGGGCGTTGAAGGTCAGTTTGGCGCTCTTGTCCCTGAGGGCGGTCAGGATATTGATGGTGTCGGTGAGGGAAAGCGAGGAAGGATTGGCCAGTTTGTCAAGCTTCACCCCGGCGTAGCTGAAGCTGTCCAGCCCGGCGAAGGCGAAATTGCACTCCGTCACGGTCTTCAGGGAACTGAAGACCGCGCACCCTCCCAGAAGCAAAAGGGAAAAACACAGCGCGGCGAGCGCCATGGGTCTGGTTTTCATTAAGGTCTCCTTAATTAATGCGTAATATAAGTCTATCCATATGTTATTTTACCATAAGCCGCGCCATTCTGAAAAGCCTGCTTCAGACGCTCTCCGGCTCCTGACCGGCGCTTTCCCTCCGCTTGACTGGAAAATTCAAAGTTTGTAGAATATTCGTGATGTTTTTCCACCTATTAACCAATTTTAAGGAGAAAAGTATGAGATATCTGCTTATCGTTCTCGTCGCCCTCTTGGCCCTTTCCGCTTGCAAAAAAGAGCCGACCCCCGGCCAGAAACTTGACAAAGCCCTCGACGCCATCCAGGGCAAATAATTTGTCTTAAAAGTTTCGCGGGCGTAATTCAGCGGTAGAATGTCAGCTTCCCAAGCTGAACGTCGTGGGTTCGATCCCCATCGCCCGCTCCAAAAAAAGACGCGCTTCATGCGCGTCTTTTTTGTTATAATGGGCTGAAATATCCCGTTCACCTTAAGCAGGAGAACCAACATGAAAAAAATCATCGCCATTCTTGTTTTGCTCAGCGTAAGCCTCGCTCTTGCTGACGACATCCAGACCTTCAAAGGCAAATTCTCCAAAAACCGCCAGGAAGAAGTCGCCTGCGTCGTCACCGTGATCCCCGGCACAGACGGCAGCACCTTCCAGGTAGTGACAGCGGAAGCCGAACCCCAGACCTATTCTTTCAAAGGCGCGGTCTCCTTCGGCAGCTTCATCGCCCAGGACAAAGACGGCAAGACCGCCCTCGTCGGAAAGATCGGCAAGGGCAATTTTCGCGCTTCTATCGTTGACAAAGACGAGAACGCCCTGGCCTGGATCAGGACTGGCGAAGGCGGACACAAGAGGCCGGAAGCTCCTGCCGCTCCCGCCGCCCCGGCCGCTCCGGCGACCGAAGTCACGCCTGCCCAGACGCAGCAGACTCAGCCTGCGGCAACTGCCGAGCCCGTCGCTTCCGTCGAGCAGCAGATCTATAAAGGTCAGTACGTTGACGACGACGGCGAAGTGAAAAGCCTGACCCTGACCGTTGACTTCACCAACAAAACCACCGGGGCCGCCCGCTTCACCTTAACGAAGACCGAAGCCGACGGCGACACCGACGTTGACATCTACGACGGCACCATGAAAGACGGTTCTTTCTCCGGCAAGGAAGTTCACGGCGGCATCGATCTTACCCCCGATTCTATCAAGGGCACGGTATTGAACGGCGCTCTGCAGGGCGCCAAATATGACGACGGCTTATTAAAAGAAGCGACCTTCAGCGGAAAGCTGCAGGGCAGCCAGCCAACCGCCCAGAAAGTAGTCGATCAGATCGAAGCGGTGAAAGAAGTCGTCAGCGATCCCAATGTTTCGCTTTCCCAAGTCATCCAAAAGGCCGTCACCGCTTTGCAGAGCGGCGACTACACCTACATCGGCAAATACGTTGACGACGACGGCGAAGTGGAAACACTGACCGCCAAAGTTTCTATCGCCCAGAACGGCGAAGCGACCTTCACATTAACGAAGACAGAAGCCGACGGCGACAGCGACACGGACTATTACAAAGGCACGGTACAAGGCACCGGCTTCACCGCCAGCGAGCCCGGGGACAGCACTCCCGACGTCATCAAAGGAACTATCACGCCCAAAAGCCTGAAAGGCATTTTCCTTGACGACGGCCGCAAACAGGAAGGCTCTTTCGAAGCCACCAGGTGATTTTTCGGACGATCACGAAACAAAAAAGCCCTTGCTCGAAAAAAGCAAGGGCTTTTTTGTTTAAGGCCGGCTCAAGCCTTTCACTGCCGGGTAGAGCTTTTTGAAGAAAGCGTAGCCGGCGGCGTATTTGGCTGCGAGTTCCGGTTCGAAAGGAACCGTCTCTTTTATTTTGACGATCTCTTTTGTAGCGGAAGCAAGGTCTTTGTATTTGCCGCAGGCGACCGCGGCAAGGATCGCGGCGCCCAAGCCCGGGCCTTCCTCGCTTTCCGGGATCTCAAGCTCCAGTTTTAAAACGTTGGCGAAGATCGTGCGCCATAAGGGGCTCCTGGCTCCCCCGCCGCAGAGCGTGGCTTTTTCAATTCTGAGGCCCATTCCTCTGGCCACTTCCAGAGAATCTCTTAATCCGTAGGCCACGCCTTCCAGAACGCTCTGGTACATCTCGCTTCTTGTGGTGCCAAGATTCATGCCGTAGAACATGGCCCGGACTTTAGGATCGTTGTGCGGGCTTCTCTCCCCCATGAGATACGGCAGGAAGAAAACCTTGTTCTCGCCCAAATTCTTTATTTCCGCCTGCTCCCTGGCGTAGTCCTTTTCCTTAAGGATCTCGTCCATGAACCATTTGTTGCAGCTGGCGGCACTCAGCATGCAGCCCATCAGATGGAAATTGCCGTCCGCGTGAGCGAAGGCGTGCAGACTGTTTTTCTCGTCCACCAAAAACTTGTCGCTGGTGATGAAGATGGTGCCGGAAGTGCCGATGGAAATATTGCACCTGGCGTTCCCAATGGCGCCGGTGCCTACGGCGGCCGCGGCGTTGTCGCCGGCGCCCGCGGCGACTATTGCCTCACCCTTTATGCCCAGCTCCGCTTTGACCTCATCTGACACTTTGCCCACCGCCTCATAGCTTTCATGGAGCGTCGGCAGTTGTTCGGATTTGACGCCGCAGATATCAAGCATTTCCTCCGACCACTTTTTGTTTTTGACGTCCAGTAAAAGCATTCCGGAAGCGTCGGAATAATCGGTGGTGAAAGCGCCTGTCAGTTTGTAAACAAGATAATCCTTGGGCAGCATTATCTTTCTGATCTTTTTGAAATTCTCCGGTTCGTTATTTTTCACCCAGAGAATTTTCGGAGCGGTGAAGCCGGCGAAAGCGATATTGCCGGTGTAATCTGAAAGCTTTTCCTTGCCTATAACGTTGTTGAGATATTCCGTTTCAGTTTCGGTGCGGCCGTCGTTCCAGAGAATGGCGGGACGGATGACTTCGTCATGCTCGTCCAGGATGACGAGCCCGTGCATTTGCCCGGCGACCGCAACGGCGTCCACCGTTGGGTCATTGTGGGCCCTGAGAAGCTTAATTAGCCCTGTTTTGGTTTGGCTAAGCCAAAGATCAGGGTCCTGCTCCGACCAGCCCTCTTTGGGGAAGCTAAGCGGATATTCTTCGCTCTGCGTCCCGACAACGCGGCCCGCTTCGTCCATAAGGAGCAGTTTGACCGCGGAAGTGCCCAGATCTATGCCTACGAACATGGCTTTTCTTTAGAAGGGATTCTCCGCGGGATAGCGGTCGCCCTTCCCGCGGTTGAAGTAGATCTCCTCCGGTTCGACGCCGAGAAGCTTGAAGACTTCGAAGAGCGCTTTGCCGTTGTGGGAGAAAGTGACGGCGGTGTGATGCGGGAAATTCTTTTCCAAAAGCACGTGGCGGTAGAAGCGGCCCATCTCCGGAACGGCTATGACGCCGATGGCGCCGAAGGAGCGTGTTCTGACGTTCAGTATCTCGCCCTGGGCGACGTAGGCTCTGAGCTTGGCGTCCGCTGTGCTCTGCAGCCTGAAGATAGTCGCCTGCCCCGGAGCAAGGTCGCCTTCCAAGGTGCCGTTGGTGACTTCCGCGGGCAGGCTTCTGGCCATGATCTTCTGGTTTCTCATCTCGCAGAAAGCCAACTTGGTCGACGCGGTGTTGCCGCAGTGGAAGCCCATGAAGAGATCGCTTTTCTGGTAGGGGTATTTTCCCTTGATCTCTTCCCCGTACATGTCAGCGGGAACGGTATTGTTGATGTCCAGAAGCGTGACGGTGTCGCGGCTGACCACTGTTCCCAGATATTCGCTCAGGGCGCCGTAGATATCGACTTCGCAGGCGGCGGGGATGCCCATCTGGGCCAGGCGGCTGTTGACATAGCAGGGCACGAAGCCGAACTGGGTCTGGAAAGCCGGCCAGCATTTGCCGGCCACGACGGTGTATTTGCGCATGCCCTTGTGCGCTTCCAGCCAGTCTGTGAGCGTCAGTTCGTACTGCGCAAGATTATTGAGCACTTCCGGCTTTTTGTTGCCGCCTCCCAGTTCCTTGGCCATTTCTTCGGCGACAGTCGGTATTCGCTTGTCGCCCGCGTGTTTCTTATAGGCTTCGAAAAGATCAAGTTCGGAATTCTCCTCCAGTTCCACGCCCAGATCGTAGAGGCGCTTTATCGGCGCGTTGCAGGCCAGGAAATCCTGCGGCCGCGGTCCAAAGGAAATGATCTTCAGATTTTTGAGGGCGGTCAGAGCGTTGGCGATGGTTTGGAATTCGCCGATCATTTCCGCGCATTCTTCGGCGTCTCCGACAGGATATTCCGGAATGTAAGCTTTGAGATTCCGGAGAGCGAGATTGTAGCTGGCGTTCAGCATGCCGCAATAGGCGTCGCCTCTGTCGTCAAGCAGCTTGTCTCTGCCTTCCTCCGCGGCGGCGATCATCATGGACGGCCCCTCAAAATATTTCACAAGCAGCGTTTCGGAAGTCTCCGGGCCGAAGTTGCCCAGGAACACCGCCAGCGCTTCGACCTGGTTTTGTTTGAGATCCTCCAGCGCGGCTCTGGCGTCCAGCTCGTTTTCCACGATGATCGGGCACTCGTAGATGACGCCGTATTTCTCTTCGTACGCCTTAACGATCTTTATTCGCCTGCTTTCCGAAAGGCTTTTGGGAAAGCAGTCTCTGGAAACGGCCACGATGCCGACTTTGAGGTTGGGAATATTGTCGGTCAAATTGCGCATGTGTTTTTCCTCAGAAAAAACAAAGGAGCCGGTTGGGCCGACTCCTTTATAATTTTAAGTTTTTATTACTGCTGCCTGGAAAGGAAGCGGAAGCTGGATTCGCCTATTTCGCCGTCCATCAGGGCCTGGCGGTCAACCACCACGTCCTGGGAGGTGTAGGAGGTCACGTAGTCTCCCTTCTTCTCGTTGTATTCGCCGTCCTTGTCCACGTCGTTCAGGGACTCGGCCAGGATGCGGACTCTGAACTGGTCGCTTCTGGTGGTGATGAGGGCGCAGAGCTTGCCGTAGCGCTCCACGCTCATGCCCCTGACGGAGAGGATGTCGGTGATGTTCTTGTAGGGTTTAAGCTTGGTCTTGCCGTTCTGGGCTATGCCCTTGTAAATGTCGTCGGCCAGTTTCGGCGTCACGCCGGGCAGGGAGGCCAGCACTCTGGGCGAGGCGGTGTTGATGTTGATCTGTCCCTGGGCGGAGCAGGGCGTAAGGTAAGCGTAGTCGAACCAGGCGAAGCCCGAGCAGTCTGAGTCGTGCAGTCCGGAAGGCGTCAGGCGGAGCTTGATGCCGCCCTTGGCGGAAATATGCTCGGGGCCGATCATGCCGCAGAAGAAGCCGTCGGATTTGTTGTACTGCAGATGACGGGGAATGGGGATCTGATAAGGATCGTTCTGGTCTTTGTCCTTGATGTTGGTCCTGGGGAATTCCTCGTAGTCCTTGGTGTCGTAATTGAAGACCTCGACCTTGATCTTGGCGTTGTGGTTCTCTTCCAGGAACTCCGTGGTCTTGATGGAGTCGTTCAGGCCGAAGATGTAAAGTCCGTAGGGCTGTTTGGTGAGACCTTTCTCCACCCATTCCCATTCGCCCTTGTCCTGGGGCTGCCTGGTGTAGTACATGGCGGAGCCGTAGCCCGGGCCCACGTTGAACTTGTCGCCCTTGTGCACTCTCAGAGTGTCCTGGGCGCCCACGGAATAGCCGTCCGGCGTGATGGTGGAAGCGGTGCTGTTCTTTATGACGAAGACCTGGTCTTTCTGTTTGCCGCTGCTGATCCTGAGCTTCTGGCCGTCCCAGATGGAAGGCTCCCAGTTGCTTTCCGTGGCCTGCAGCCTGCCGGCGTCAGATTTGGCCACCGTGCCGAAGGCCGGACGCCAGCCGCTCAAATGAGCGCCTTCCTCCTCCGCGTCCATTCTGACGCCGTAGGTGGTGAAACTCTTGGCGATGGCCTGCATGTAACGGTTGGCTTCCTGGATCTTGCTGCTGGTGCCGATGTTTTCCCAGTCGCCGCTTCGCCTGACGCGGCGCAGTTCGCCCACCGTGGCGTAGGGGGCGTTCTTCACGTAGGCGCGGCTCTCCTCCCTGTTCCTGAGGTTGTGGTTCTCAGCGTCTTTCAGAGTGCCGCCGATGGTGGGCTTGCTGGTCTTCACCCAGGTGTAGTGGGTGGGGTCGTCCTTCTGGGTGGAGAAGGTCAGCTCGTTGGGCTTCAGAGTGCCATATTCGACGGTACGGGCGGCGATCTGGCTGTATTCGTTCTTCATGGTCATGGAAAGGAAGCCGCCCTCCCTGGGGATGCCCAGGAACATGGCGTCGTCGCCGCTCTTGGCGCCGTCCGTGGTCCAGCTGATGCCGGGCTGGGCCTGGATCCAGTTGCTGCCGCTGTGGTGGACGGATTTCCTGATGCCCGTCACGCCGTTGCGGCCGCTCTCGGTGCGTTTGCTGTGGATCTCGATGATCTCGTATTTCATCTGGTCATGCTTCCAGTTCGCGCCGGAGAACCAGAGTTTGTCGCCGCTCACGCGGGAGATCTTGTAACGCACGCCCCACAATATGTCGGGCAGTTCGTAGCAAGGATACGATTCCTTGACGTTGTCGCCCCAGGTTCCGTTCTTGCTGGCGCCGAAGGTGTAGTCGAAGACCGCCTTGTTGTTGGTCAGGTAAAAATAGCCGTTGGCCGGAATGACCGGGTTGGGGTCGTCGTAGAGATTGCCGATCCTGGAATTGAAATGCGGAGCGTGCTCCAGAATGGCGATCTGGTCGGCGTAGTCGCCGGTGTTGATGACCACGCGCCAGTTGCGCAGACTGATGTCCTTGTCGCTGATGTTGATCAATTCCACAATGTCCGGGCGCTGGATGTAAACAACGTCGAAGTCGTTTTTCGTGTTGGCCAAAATGGAGGAGGACGTGTTGGCGCCCTTAAGCCCCGTGTTCTTCGCCGTGGAGACCAATAGCGGCACCAAGCCGTCGATGGCCCGCACCGCGTCGCCGTCCTTGTAGGGATAGCGTTTCATCCAGACTCTGTCCTCGCCGCCGGGCAGTTTCATCTCGCTGCCCTTCAGGTCGTCCTTGGTCAATTCCACCATCCTGGTCTCGGAATATTTGTTAGCTTCACCGTCCAGATCCATGTACTCGTTGAAGCCCTTCCACTGCACGGTGTAGGATTTTCCCATAACTTTCGACATAGTGGAGTCGCCGCTGGTGCCGAATGATCCGGAGAAGTTCTGCTCGCCGATGAAGGCATAGTAATAGAGATCCTTGGGAGGATTGATGTCCTTGTTGATCTGCGTCGGGAAGGCCCAGATATCCTGGGCTCTGGGGACGATGGAGATGACCGCGGCGTGCCTGCTCTCCCAGGCCCAGCCGGTGTAGATGCTGGCGAAGAGCAGATCGTTGGTAAAGTGCTCCGCTTTGCACAGCGTTCCGCCGCAGCCCACGTGGATGCTGTCGCCGGTGTTGTCGATGATGGGATAGTAGCCGAGCTTTTCGTTGTTGCTGTTAGCGACAATAAGCGTCGCGCCCTTCAGAAGGTTTTTCGGAATGCCTCCCCACTTTCTCTGCATAAGACGCTTGAAGTTGCGCCACATGGTGTTGTTGTACGCTCTCTTGGGCGAATCGCCTATCTTGACGTGGTAGCCGCTGCCGTAACTTTCCTTTTTGCCAAAGTAAATCACGGAGCCGCCGCCGGCGGGCGCTTTGCTGTTGATGGGGAAAGCGTAGGTCACGCTTCCGTTGCCGCTGTAATTATAATGCGCGGAGAAGATGTGGGCGCTGTCCGTGGGATCGCTTCCCAGGATACGGTCCGCCTCGAAACTGAAGGAGCCGTCGTTGGCCATGATCTCGTTGAAGTTCACCGCTTCCACGCCGTACTCGTTGCCCACGGTGGTAAGCACGTGGTTCTCGTCGCGGAAGTCTATGACGTTGGCCACCAGGCTCTGCAGAGCGATCGTGGAGGGCTCGAACTTGTATTCGGAATTTGCTCTTCTGAAGATCCTTCTGATCTGTTCGCGCTCGGCCACGTTGATGTTGACTCTGTTGTAGATCTTGTCGCTGGAATCCACGAACATGTCCCTGGTCTGGGTGTAAGTCGTGCCGAGGTGGCGGAGCCATTCCGTGGCGGAGTTGCGCTGGCCGGGCAGGCACAGGTCGATGACGTCCTGCATGGAGGAGAAAGCCATGTCGTCCCAGCGGGGACGGGCGGGCATGAATTCCTCCGGTTCGTCCAATCCTTCGCCGGCTTCGTCAACCTGATGATTGGCGTTGTTGTCGATCTTGTCGCTGGCGAAAAGCGGCAGGTTGTAGTTGTCGTCCACATTGGCCTGGCCGGGTTTTTCATCGCGCCCGTAACGATATTTCACGATCTTCTGGGCCGCTTCTTTCGAGACTGGCAGGCCGCGGCCGTCCCTGGGCTGTCCGTCCGAGAGCATCACTTCCCTGGTGGAGAAGCCTTCGTTCTGTTCGGCGGCGCTGGTGGCGGAAGCGATGTTGACGTTGATCTTCGAGGCTTCGTCTTCCACAGAGATGGCGTAGCGTCCCTGGATGTTGCCCTGATTGTCTCTCACGTAGAACCAGCGGGAGGGAGGAACCGCGGGGATGTCTTTGGCGGGAGAATGGGCAAGGGCTTCGGAAATGTTGACAGCGTTCTCGGAATGAGGCTGCGCGATGAATTCGCTGAACCATGGTTCGTCATAGGAATCCCAACCGGGGGAAGAATACACGTCCTGACGCAAAACGCTCAAAGCATGCTCCAGCGCGGATTGCGCCAAAAGATCAGACTGCGATTTCGCAAGCGTCGTCACGCTTGTCTGACTTTCCATAGACATGAAAGCCGAAAAAGTGGCGGCCAGCAAAGACAGCACCGTCAGCACTGTCAGCACCGCCAGCAGCGCTACGCCTTTCGGTCTTTCATGGTTGAAATTTCTGCGAATTATCATTAATTTCCTCCAATATACGTATCATCTGTTTATTTTAACAAAAACACCCCTTTTTTTCTTATCGTAACAATCCGGCAATCCTTATTAGGGCGCAAATGCTTTATATTTCGCAACAAAGCCAAGAGCGTCCCTCCCCTTCCTACGAGATTAAAGGGGTTGGCGAAATGGATATTGACATAAAGCCTTGATTTTAAGTATAATTACAGCGATATAAAAATTTCAATATCTTTTTTGCGTGCCGCGCCGAAAGTTTGGCGCGGAGCCACACAAAAAATCAAACAACCAAAAAAATCTGTAGGAGATTTATTATGGCTACCAAAAAAACCGGAAACCTCAACAAAGGTCAGCTCGTAGAAACCGTCGCCGCTGAAGCTGGCGTCACCAAGAAACAGGCTGCCGCCGCCGTCGCCTCCGTGCTCGGCGCTGTCCAGAAAACCCTGAAGAAGGGCGGCAAAGTCGCCATCGTCGGTTTCGGCACCTTCGGCACCGCGAAGCGCAAAGCTCGCAAGGGCATCAACCCCAAGACCAAACAGCAGATCAAGATCGCGGCCAAGACCGTGGTCAAGTTCAAAGCCAGCTCCGCTTTGCTCGGCAAGTAATTTGTCTCTTGGTAAAAAAAGTGCTGCGGACGTTTTGTCCGCAGCCTTTTTTTAATATGCTAATCCGCAAGCCTTTTTTAATCCGGAGAAATTTAATATGCAAATTCGTCATCTTTTAGGATCTCTATTAGCTTTGATCATTTTATGCGGCTGCGCCACCCAATCCCTTAGCAAAGACGATCTCGCTTCCACTAAAAAATATTTCACCGGCACTCTGATCGACAAGCAGATCATGGAAATGGACAGAGTGGAGAAAGGCTTTTTCAGCGACAAAACTGTCAAGGCCACTTATCTCAGGCTGACCGTCATGAACGACGCGGGCAAGAGCCGCTATTTTTACAATCTGACCGAGAACGAAAGCGACGCCCGCACTCTCCGCACTTATTATTACAGCCTGCTGAAGGGCGACAAGGTCCAGCTTGACCTGGGCTTCATAGACGCCAATCAGCCGGAGGAAGAATTTGAAGGCGTCATAAAACTTTAAGGCTCAGACGCGCCTTAGGGTTCCGCGCCCAAAAACGGCTCTCTTATTTGAGGGCCGTTTTTTTATTTTTCCCTGGCGCAAAAAAATAAAAAAGCGGAAGGCCGGAGCCTTCCGCTAAAACATACCAAAACACACACACCCAAAAGATCTTTTATTTTCCAGGCTCGTCCAGCCTTCCCGCGATCGCGCCGCCCTCAAGCTTCAGGATGCGCTGGTTGCGGCTGCCCCGGAATTTCAGTTCCAGGCTTTTTTCCGCCAGAAGGAAAGGCCCGTCCACCAGAACGTCGATGGTCTTCAAAAGCCTTTCCCAATCTTTCCTTCCCTCTTCCACGCCTTTTTGAAGTTCTTCATAAGTGTAGCCGGTGAAAGCCCAGACGTTCTTGCCGCCCGCTTTCACGGCTTCGGAGATAACGGCGGCGGGCTCGGGCTGCAGAAAAGGCTCGCCTCCGGAAAGCGTCACGCCGTCCAGATAAGGATCCGCCATGATCTTTTTTATTATCTCTTCCGTGTCCGCCTCTTTCCCGCCCATAGGATCATGCGTCTGGGGATTCTGGCAGCCGGGGCAGGCCCGGAGGCAGCCTTGGAAAAAGACCACCGCCCGAAAGCCCGTCCCGTCCGTTATGGATTCGGAGAGATAATCTGCCAAACGAAACTTCATTTTTTATCAGACGTTGTGTTTGACGCGCTCTTCAACTTCCGCGCGCTTGGCGTTGTTGAAGCGTTCCAGGGTTCCCACCAGGTAACCGGTGATCCTTCTGATCCTCTGGAAATTGCCCTTGCCGTCTTCCTCGCTGCGTCCGCAGTGCGGGCACTTGTCGCCTATGATGCCGTTGAAGCCGCAGACCGGGTCTCTGTCAACCGCGTGGTTGACGCTGCCGTAGCCCACGCCGTAGTCGTGCATCATGCGAATGATCTTCTCGAAGGCTTCCAGGTTCTGGCTGGGATCGCCGTCTAGTTCGACGTAAGTGATATGGCCGGCGTTGGTGAGATTGTGGTAAGGAGCTTCCAGCCTGATCTTGTCGCGGGCGCTGATGGGGAAATAAACGGGAATGTGGAAGCTGTTGGTGTAGAACTCGTGGTCCGTGATGCCGGGCATGACGCCGAAGCGCTTGCGGTCCATTTTGACGAAGCGGCCGCTCAAACCTTCAGCCGGCGTGGCCAAAAGCGAGAAGTTCAAGCCCGTGTCTTTGCTGGCCTGGTCCATTCTGTCGCGCATATGCCCTATGATCTCCAAGCCCAGGTTCTGGGCTTTCACGGATTCGCCGTGATGCTCGCCGATCAGGCTCTTCAAAGTTTCCGCCAGACCGATGAAGCCGCAGGAGAGCGTGCCGTGCTTTAAAACTTCGCCCACTTCGTCGTCGGGGCCGAGTTTCTCGGAATCGAGCCAGACGCCCGCGCCCATCAGGAACGGGAAGTTCCTGACTTTCTTGTGGCTCTGGATGGCGAAGCGGGACAAGAGCTGGTCGATGACCAGATCGATCTTCCTGTCCAGCGACTGGAAGAACACGTCGATGTTGCCGTGGGCCAGTATGGCCAGCCTGGGCAGATTGATCGTCGTGAAGGAGAGGTTGCCGCGGCCGTTGGAAATGGCCTTGGAGGGATCGTAAACGTTGCTTATGACACGCGTGCGGCAGCCCATGTAAGCGATCTCGGTCTCGGGATGTCCTTCCTTGTAGAAAGCCTTGTTGAAGGGCGCATCCTGGAAGGAGAAGTTCGGGAAGAGACGCTTGGCGCTGACGCGGCAGGCCAGCTTGAAGAGATCGTAGTTGGGCTCGCCTTCGTTGTAGTTGATGCCTTCCTTGACGCGGAAGATCTGGATGGGGAAGATGGGCGTTTCGCCGTTGCCCAAGCCGGCTTCCGTGGCCAGCAGCATGTTCCTCACCACCATGCGGCCCTCCGCGGAAGTGTCCATGCCGTAGTTGACGGAGGAGAAGGGCGTCTGGGCGCCCGCGCGGGAGTGCATGGTGTTAAGGTTGTGGATCAAAGCTTCCACGGCCTGATAAGTTTCCTTGTCGGTCTCGCTGTAAGCTTTTTCCGCGGCGAATCTCTGGGCCTTCACGACCTCGCCTTCCGCCAGGCCGGCGGCGCAGAGCATTTCCTTTTCTTTCTCAGCGTAGGCTTCGCCCTTTTCGATGGAGGCCATCAAGCCGGCGGCCTTCAGCTCTTCCTCCACCTTCGTGGCGGCTTCCAGCTTGTCCTTGGAATCCAAAAGCTCTATATAGGTGAGGATGTTCTTGCGGTACTGCTTGGCGTAGGTCTTCCTGACGCCGGGAGCCAGGCCGTAGTCGAAGTTCACGATGGACTGTCCGCCGTGCTGGTCGTTCTGGTTCGCCTGGATGGCGATGCAGGCCAGAGCGGAATAGCTGGCGATGGAATTGGGTTCCCTCAAAACGCCGTGGCCGGTGGTGAAGCCGCCCTTGAAGAGCTTAAGAAGATCAATCTGGCAGCAGGTGGTGGTCAGGGTGTAGAAGTCCATGTCGTGGATGTGAATGTCGCCTTCCCGGTGCGCCTTGGCGTGCTCCGGCTTCAGGATGAACATTTCATAGAACTGCTTGGCGCCTTCGCTTCCGTACTTCAGCATGGAGCCCATGGCGGTGTTGCCGTCGATGTTGGCGTTCTCTCTTTTGATGTCGCTGTCGATGGCATCCTTGAAAGTAATGTCTTCATATATCTTCATCAGCCTAGTGTTCATCTGACGCACTCTGCTGCGGTTCGCTCTGTAAAGAATGTAAGCTTTGGCGGTCCTTACGTGACCGGCGTCGATCAAGACCTGTTCCACAACGTCCTGGATGCTTTCCACATCCGGCACGTCCTGGATGGTCTCTTCCACGCGGCGGGAAACTTCATGAGCCAGTTCCGCGGCAGCCTTTTCGTCCTGGGGGAAGCCGGTGGCGGCAAAGGCTTTTTTGATCGCCTCGGCGATCTTGCTTTCATCGAAGGGAACTCGGCGTCCGTCGCGTTTGATAATTTCCGTGATCATAAGTTTGGGTCCTCTTTTTGGGGTCGTTGGTGTTGGGTTTAATATTTTTTAGGAATGATTCCTATTACTTATCTTTTAAAGGGTTCGCGAGGCTTTCGCTTTTTTCGCTCACCGCCACAAGATATTGTGTTTCGCCTTTCGCAAAACCCACAATATTGATTGTGGGCCTCCATTGTATTACATTCATTCCTGAAAGTCAATAGCCCCTATCAAGGGCCCTTTTCAAGGGCGGATCGCGCCCTTCCGAAGGCCCTTTCCCATGAGTTATCCACAACCTCCGGACCGGCTTTAATTTCCCCCGCCGGACTCCTTCCAGGATGACCAAGCCGTTAATGGTTTTTAATAAAATCCCGGTCACTTTTGATAAAATCAAAATCAAATTATAAGGAGCTTATAAATGAAAGAGCAAAAAGAACCCAAAAAGATCGCCGCCCTTCTTCAGGAAACGGCCGAAAAATGGCCCGCCACTCCTTACATGTATTTCGGGGAGGACACCGTAACTTACAAGGAGACCTTCACAATGGTCTGCGAGCTGGCCGATAAATTAAAGGAATTCGGCGATCTCAGGGGCCGCTTCGTTCTTCTCTCCCTGCCCAACTGCCCGGCCTTCGTCATCGCCTACCACGCCATTCTGCGCCTGGGCGCCAAGGTCCTGCCGGTCAACCACCGCCTGGCCAGGGAAGAGCTGGAATACATCATTAAGGACGCCTGCGTTCCTCTTTCCATCCACGCAGAGGGAAAAGGCGAAGCCATCAACGGCACGGAAGCGGGAACGATCTCTTTCGGCAAATATTCCGTGGGAGTTAAAAAGACCGATCCCTCCCTCTTGTCTCAAGCTCCCTTCTTCCCGCCGGACCTTTCGGAAGTGGCGGTGTGCATCTACACTTCCGGCACCACCGGGCACCCCAAGGGCGCGCTTTTGACCGACACCCAGCTCCTGGCGAACGCCAGGATGTGCCACAAAGGCCTTGACTGCCATGAGACCGGCGAAGTGATGGTGACCGTCCTGCCCCTTTTCCACGCCTACGCCGGCACCGCCTGCCTTCTGATGACTCTCTCCTGCCACTCCACCATGCTGATCATAGAAAATTTCCAGCCCCTGAAAGTTTTGGAGGAAATGCAAAAACGGGATGCCACCGTTTTCCTGGGCGTTCCCGCCATGTACGGCGTTCTCGCCAACGTGGAGGATCCCCCGAAGATCCCCTCCTGGCGCATCTGCGTCAGCGGCGGCGCGCCTTTGCCCGCGGTGGTGGGCGAAAACTTCCTGGCCAAATACGGTCTTACCATCGCGGAGGGCGACGGCCCCACGGAATGCGGCCCCGCCACCGCCTTCAACCCTGTGCACGGCCCCGTGAAAGTCGGCACCATCGGCTTCCCCCTGGAGGGCGTTGAGATGAAGATCATGAGCGACGACAAAAAGGAACTGCCGGTTGGCTGCATCGGCGAGATCGCGGTGAAGAGCCCCTCCAACTTCCTGGCCTACCTCAACCAGCCGGAGGAGACCGCCAAAACTCTGGTTGACGGCTGGGTCTATACCGGAGACCTGGGATACGTGGACGCGGACGGCTACTTCGCCATCAAAGACCGCAAGAAAGACATGCTGCTGGTGGGCGGCCTCAACGTCTATCCCAGGGAGATAGAAGAATACCTTATGCGCCACCCCGCCATAAGGGAGGTCGCGGTTATAGGCAAGAAAGACGAACTGCGCGGCGAATCGCCCGTGGCCTTCGTGGCCCTGAAGGAAGGGCAGACGCTGACTGAGCTTGAGATGCGGCAATTCCTGAGGGACAAGCTGGCGCCCTACAAGATCCCGAAAGAGTTGATCATATTGGACGCCCTGCCCAGGAACCCCACCGGCAAGATCTACAAGCTGGCTTTGAAGACCGGCTACGAGGACGGAGCCTACAAGTAGTTTGACTTTAAAAGGGGTATAAGATACAATTTACCCCATATTTTTAAGCGCGCCAATAGCTCAGCTGGATAGAGCAACGGATTTCTAATCCGTAGGTCGCAGGTTCGAATCCTGCTTGGCGCGCCACTATTTGAAAGGGGGAGCGCAAAAACAACGCTCCCCTTTTTTGCGAAGAGAAAAACTCGGAAGGAAAGCTTGCTTCGGGCTTGAATTATCCCGGGGCATTAAGTTATAATATTTATACTATGACAGATGAACAAAGAATTGTAGTTACAGGCCTCGGCGCCGTCGCCCCCACGGGCTACGGTGTCGCCGAGAACTGGGATAGCGTTATAAACGGCCGCTCCGGCATCGGCCCTATCACGCTTTTCGACTCCACCGAAAACAAAGTCCACATCGCCGGGGAATGCCATTACGACCCCACTCCCGGCGGATTCAACGAAAGGGACGCCGCCCGCTACGACCGCTCGGTCCTCCACGCCGTCAACGCCGGCATGGAAGCCGTCAGGGACAGCGGCCTAGATTTCGCCAGCAGAGGCGACAACCACGACGTCTGCATAATAATGGGATCCGGCATCGGCGGCATCGACAATATCCAGAAGACCTGTCAGGTCATGCTGGAAAAAGGCCCGGGCCGCGTCACGCCTTTCCTGGTCCCCTCCGGCACGGCGGACGTGGGCGCCCACACCATAGCCATGCGCTACGGCATCCACGGCTTCACCTGCGGCGTGGCCACCGCCTGCGCCTCCGGCAACGACGCCATCTCCACCGCTTTTCTGAGACTAAGGGCCGGCTTTGAAAAGATCGCCATCTGCGGCGGTTCCGAAGCCCCCGTCTGCAAGCTTTCCATCGCCACCTTCGCCAACATGCGCGCCCTCTCAAGCTGGGACGGCGAAGGCGATCCCACCAGAGTGAGCCGCCCCTTCGACCGCAACAGATCCGGCTTCGTCATTTCCGAAGGCGCCGGCGTCATAGTCCTCGAGACCTTGGCCCATGCCAAAGCTAGAGGCGCCAGGATCTACTGCGAATTGGGCGGCGTCGGACAGTCCACGGACGCCTACCACGTCACCGCCCCCGAGCCCACCGGCTCCTTCGTTTCCTTAGCCATGCGCCAGGCCATCGAAAGAGCCGAAGTTGATCCCAACACCGTAGATTACATCAACGCCCACGGCACCTCTACCCATCACAACGACGTGATGGAGACCAACGCCATCAAGACCGTCTTCGGCGAGCACGCCAGAGAGCTCTGCGTATCTTCCACGAAATCCATGACCGGGCACTGCGTGGCGGGCTGCGGCGGCATCGAGGCCGTCTTCTGCGTGAAAGCCATCGAGACCGGCATCGTCCCCCCCACCATCAACTACGAGGAGCCGGATCCGGAGTGCGACCTGGACTACGTGCCCAACAAAGCCAGGGAATTAAAGATCCGCGCGGCCATGTCCGACACCTTCGGCTTCGGCGGCCACAACGCCGTCCTTCTCTTCAAACGCTTTGAGTAATCCTCCCCTGGAAGTCTCAGCCGCCGTCATAGAAAATCGCGGCAGGATCCTTTTAGCCCTGAGAAAAGACCAGAAGGGCGATCTGCTTGGCTGGGAATTCCCCGGCGGCAAAAGAAAACCCAGCGAGACTTTCTCCGCTTGTGCCGCAAGGGAAATAAAAGAGGAATTGAACGCCGACATCATCCCCACCGGCATCGTCTATGACAAGACCACCAACATAAGATTGGTGGGCGTCAGCGCCAAACTCAAAGGCTCGGATCCCATCCCCTTGGAACACGCAAAACTCGCCTGGGTGAAAAGGCAGGATCTATTAAGCTACGATCTCCTGCCCAACGATGTTTTCCTTGCCAAAGCCCTGATGGAAAACATCTCCCTTCCCAGGACCGCTCCTCCCCAAAAACTTTCGCTCTACATCCACGTCCCCTTCTGCCTGAGGAAATGCCGCTACTGCGCCTTCATGAGCCATCCACCGAAAGATGACGAAATAGCTCTCTACGTCAAATCTCTCATCGCTCAAATAAAGACGCTCCTCCCCCTCATGCCCTACCGGGAATTATCCAGCGTCTATTTCGGCGGAGGAACGCCCTCCCTCCTTCCCGGCGATGCCCTTCTGAGAGTCTGTGAGGCCGCAAAAGAGGCCATACGCTGGCCCGATGATATCGAATGTACCCTGGAGGCGAACCCCGCCGCATTTAAAGGAGAGGACCTTGATTTTTGGAAAGCCGCCGGCGTAAACAGAATAAGCCTGGGCGTCCAGTCGCTCAATGACAGCGAGCTCCAATACCTGGGCCGCCTGCACAATGCCAAGCAAGCGAAAGAAGCCTACCAAACGCTCAGGAAAAACGGCTTCAAGAACATTTCTCTTGATCTCATGTACGGCCTGCCGCACCAAACCATCTCCTCCTGGCAAAAAAGCGTAAAAGAACTCCTCTCCTGGCAGCCCGAACACATCTCCTTCTACGCCCTTTCGGTAGAAAAAGGCACGCCTCTCCAAAAGGAGAATCCGACGCTCCCAAGCGATGCCGCGACCATGAAAGAATACTGGCTGGCCAGAAAACTTCTCAAGGAAAAAGGCTACGAGATGTACGAGATCTCCAACGCCGCCAGACCGGGCTTTTATTCCCACCACAACTCCGCTTACTGGGACACCGAAAAACACTATCTTGGCCTAGGCCCCGGCGCCCACAGCTACTGCCGCTTCCCCTATCAGAACACAGCAAGGCGCGCCCACATGGACCAAGCCTGGAAATTGATCACCACTAAACCGCTCAACAGGATCCAAAAGCTAGGCGAAAGAATTTACCTGGGCCTCAGAAAAAGCGAGGGCGTCTTATTGACGCCCCAGGATGAAGAATTATTTCAAAAACAGATAGAAGATCTCGCAGAGCGCAAACTGGTGACCTACAAAAACCGCACTCTGAAACTCACCCGCCGCGGCACGGAGCTCGCCAACATCGTGATGGCGGAGTTCGTGTGAGGAAAAGACGGCTTTGCAGTCAGTCTTTTTCCCTGAGCTCTTTTTCCAGCTCCGCGATCTCCCGGGCCAGCTTGGAATTTTTGCGCTTCTCTTTTCTTATGAGCGAGATCTGAAGGTAGTCCCCTTCCTTCGCGTCGGGGGCGACGGCTATGGGAAGATTGACGGTTTTCATGTTGGGCAGTTCCGCCACGATGATGTCTTCTTCGATCCTGTCGATTATTAAACGCATAGTCGCTCTCCTGTTTATTTTGGTTCGTAGCCTTCGTAGTAGTAAGAACGTTCCAAGCCTTTGAATATGATCTCCCTGTCGGCCGTATCGGGAATAAATGCTTTTTCCAAAAGCGTTTTCAGCTCAAGATCGTTGACGGGGCTTCTTTCCATGGCGGAAAGATACTGGTCTTTTTCTATGCGGCTCCAATCCACGACTTTTTTCAGACGCTTCCTTAAGATCATGTCGAGCCAGATGCGCGTCGCCCTGCCGTTGCCTTCCATAAAGGGATGCGCAATGTTCATTTCAACATATTTTTTTATGATGGCTTCGAAACTATTTTCCGGCATTTTTTCTATGACCGGGAGGATCTGGGGAAGATAAAGGGCGTTCGCGAAACGGAAATTCCCCTTGGAAATATTGAGTTCCCTGATTTTACCGGCAAAATCGTAAAGTCCTTTGAAAAGCGCGGAATGGATAGCGCAAAGGCCGGCGACTGTCCCGGTCTCAAAGCCGTAAACTTCGCCTGTCTCGAATATTTTTTTAGCCTTTTCAAGGCTGGCTGAGTCTATTTCTCTTTGCGTCATAAAGGCCTTTTTTTAGGCTTATATTATACCATTTCGGTCCGATCTTTTCAGGCTTTGGCGCGGAGTTCGGAAATGATAATCTTAATGAGGAAGACTAGCCCTGTGAGAAGGACGATGGTGGCTCCGGAGGGATAGTCGAACCTAAATGATATGAGAAGGCCCGCGGTTATGAGTGCGGCGCTGATAAGAGAGGACCCCAGCATGACTATGTGCAGTCTGTTGGTGTGATTGAGCATCATGGTGGGAGGAAGCGCCATCAGGGCGATCACCATGATAAGTCCCACCACGCGCATTACGCAGATGACGGTGAGGGCGATGAGGGAAAGCAAAAGCAGATAGAAGAAATCCGTGGGCAGTCCCCTCAACGTGGCGTATTCCTCGTCGAAGCAGACGATGCGGAGAGGCTTGTAGAAAAGCGCGGTGATGAGAATGATGATCGCGTCAAGAATAACGACGTTCAGGATGTCGTAGGGAGAAATGAGCAGTATGTTTCCGAAGAGGTAGCTCATCAGATCGCTCTGGTAGCCGGGAGAGAGGGCGGCCAGGAGAACGCCCAGGGCCATGCCGATGGACCAGAGCGCCGCGATGATGGGCTCCTCGTAGCGCTTGACTCTTCTGCTGACGATGCCCAGGATAAGGGCGGCCAGCTGTCCACTGATGAAGATGCCCCAGACGGGAGCGATGTTAAAGAAAAGCGCGACGCCGACGCCGCCCAAGACGGCGTGGGCGATGCCGCCGGTGATGAAGGTCAGTCTTCTTACGACCACCAGGCTTCCCACGACGCCGCAGGCTACGGAAATGAGAAGGCCGGCCAGAAGGGCTTTCAGGAGGAAGGGATCGATCTGCATTATTCCTCCTCTCCGTGGCAGTGGTGGCAGTGGTTCACGAGATGGACGTGTCCGCCGTAAAGGGACTCTATGACTTCCGGAGTCAGCTTCGAGCCGTCGTGCTGATAGAGTTTTTCATTCAGGCAAAGGATCGACGTGACGCTGGAAGTGACGAAACCGATGTCGTGGGAAACGATGATGATGGTGTGGTCCTTGTTGAGCTCCTGGAAGAGGCCGTAGAGGCTTACGCCCACGGCGGGATCCACGTTGGCGGTGGGCTCGTCCAGAAGCAGTATCTCGGGGCTCGAAACAAGGGCTCTCGCTATAAGGGCGCGCTGCAGTTCTCCGCCGGAGAGTTCCCCTACGGCCCTGGTCTGGTAACCGTCCAGATAAACGCTTTTCAAAGCCTCGGCGATCTTCTCTTTGGCTTCCTTTTTGCTCATGGGCAGGAAGCCCCGGCGGTTCAGAAGCCCGGCTTCAATCAGCGCCGCCACGTTTATGGGGAACTGTCTGTCAACGTTGAAATACTGGGGAACGTAGCCGATGCGGGAGCGGGTTTCCTCCGGGTCTTTGCCGAAAAGTGTGATCTTCCCCTTCTGGGGTTTCAGAAGGCCCAAAACAAGCTTAAGCAGTGTGGTCTTGCCGCCGCCGTTGGGGCCCACGATGCCGACGTATTCTCCCCTCTTTATCGAGAAAGAAACGTCGTTTAAGACCAGGTGCGGCCCGTAGCCGAAGGTGACGCCCTCGAATCTCATGATCGTGTCGGCGCTCATTCTTCCCCTCTGATGTTTTTGACGAGCGCTCTCAGTTCGCCGTAGTAGTTGGTGGAAAGGGCGTCTCTTTTTATGATCTTCAAGCCTGCGCTTGCGGCGATGTGGGAGGCCAGTCTTTCGTTGAGGCCTGGCTGGATGATGAGACAATTCAGCTTTTCTTCGCCTGCTTTCCTGAGAGATTCCGCGAGGCTTTTGGGCGTCGGTTCGGAGCCTTCCTTTTCCACGGCGATCTCGGTGAGACCGTAGTCCTGGGCGAAACAGGAATAGGCCGGGTGGAAGACGAGGAAGGTTTTGGGGCTGTCCGAAAAAGTCTCTTTCAGCTCTTCGTCAAAAGCTTGCAGTTCCTTTTCAATTTCGCCCTTCCTTTTTTCTATCTCCGCCTTTTTCTCGGGATAGAGCTCTTCGATTTTTTCCGCCATCGATCCTACCATCTGCAGCATCAGTTTTGGCGACAGCCAGATATGCGGGTCGTGATAGTGTCCGTGAGGCTCTTCACGGTCATGGTCATGGTCGTGGTCGTGATCCTCTTCCTTGTAAACGGCGTGGAAAAGGTCGAGGACCTTGGGGCCCTTGCCTTTGGCGGTCCTTTTAACGAGCTCCTGCTCGAAAGGCAGGCCGGTCATGATGAAAAGCTTCGAATTGTAATAGCCCGCGCCTTTTCTGGGAGAAGGCTCGTAGGAATGGGGGTTGGCGCCGGAGGGCATGAAGCTTTCGCACTTGACCTCCGGTCCGGCTAATCTCTGGGCGAAGGGCAAAAGAGGCGGGATGGAGACGTAAATGTCAACCTTCTCCTCACACTTGGGGGCGCAGGAGGCCGCAAGAAGCGCCGCAAGGCCCAGCAAGGCCGGTTTCGCGGCTTTCGCGAGTAAGTTTATGTCTGACGCTCTAAGCATTGCTATTTAAGGCCGTGGTTACTTTTTCCAGATTCTTCTCCGCTTCCGCCCTGAGCTTTTCCAAATCCCAGCTTAAGATCTCGTCGAGGCTTTTGGCTTCCTCTATGGCGAGAAAACTGCCTTTCGTTCTTCTCAGTTCGGTTAAGGCCGCGCCGCAGCCAAGTTTTTGCCCGATGTCGTGGGCCAGGGTCCTGACATACGTTCCCTTGGAGCAGACGCAGCGAAATTTTGCGACGCTTCCAACGAGTGCGAGGAGTTCCAGCTCGTAGATGGTGACGGGTCGCTTTTCCCTTTCGACTTCCTGCCCTTTCCTGGCGATGTCGTAGAGCTTTTTCCCCTTCACCTTGACAGCCGAGAACATCGGCGGAAGCTGCTCTATATCTCCTCTGAATTCGGGAAGGATCTTAAGGAGCGTTTCCCTTCCGAAGTCTTCCGGCAAGGGGCTTTCCTTCACCACTTCTCCTGTTATGTCCTGGGTGTTGGTCGTGATCCCGAAGCGCACCGTCATCTCGTAGGTCTTTTGGGAGGCCATCAGGGCGTCTGAGAGCTTGGTGCTCCTGCCGCAGAGGACCGCCAGAAGTCCTGTCGCCATCGGGTCCAGCGTTCCGGAATGTCCGATCTTTTTTATCCTGAAAGCGCCCCTTAATTTGGCAATGACGTCGTGGGAAGTCCAGTCCTTGGGTTTGTCAACGGGAAGGATCCCCTGCACATCGTTCTGCTCCCGGGCCATTATTCCTCTCCGCCCTCCTGCTCATTTGCCCTGGGTTTCGGCGGGAAAAGCGCCCGGCGGGCGGCCTGCAGGAGTCCGTACACCAGATATCCCACGAAGATGAAGGGCAGGACAAGGCCGGGGCGGTACAGCAAGGCCACCAGAAGGAAGACGATCAGGACCAAATAAACGAAGGGGTGCCTTTGCCAGACGATCTGCTTGGCGGGGGCCGGGAAGCGCACGGTGGCCACCATCAGAAGGCCCAATCCCACCATCGCAAAGGGCGTCAGGAAATTGTGCCCCAGGCTCAGGATGTAGTTGGCGTCGGGATCAAGGTAGCCGTGGGAGATCAAAAGAAGATACGAAATAATGACGCCCGCCGCCTCCGGAGTGGGTATGCCGGAGAAGGTCTTGCCCTCGTCCTCTATCTGGGCGTTGAAGCGGGCCAGTCTCAGGGCGGCGCAGCAGGTATAGACCATACAGCAGGGAATGGCCAGTTTCTTAACGGGATCCGGAATGCCCTGCAGGACGAAAACGTACATCAGAACGGAGGGAGCCACGCCGAAGGTGACCAGATCCGCCAGGGAATCCAGCTCCATGCCGAAGCGGCTGGAGGTCTTGGTGAGACGCGCCACGAAACCGTCGAAGACGTCGAAGATCATGCCCAGGAAAACGCACATGGCGGCCTTGGTAAGGCGCTTGGGGCTCAGATCGTTCGCGGCCAGGGCGGCCAGGGAAAGCATGATAGCGTTGACGCCCATGACCAGGTTGCTGGCGGTGACAAGGTTCGGCAGAATGTGTATTTTGCCCTTGACCTTGTCCTTGACTTTGTTTTTCAGATTGTTTTTCAAAACAGACGCTCCAAATAAAAACTCTAAATAAAACTAACTGAAAATCTGTGATTTATTATTTTACCATATCACCCTGGCGAAGAGGGGGAATGGCGAAAACCAAAAGCGCCAGGATCCCCAGGATCACAACGCCTTTGTCGCCACAGGAGGTGTAGAAAGTTCTCCGCTGCGGAAAGACCGCCGCCTCGCAATCGAAAGTTCCGCCCACCATGACGCTCTTGCCGTCTATCGCGAAGCGGCCCTTTTCCCGGCCAAGGCGGTCCACCAGCGCCGTGACGCCGGTGTTGGAGGAGCGCAGAAGCTCTCTTCTGTTCTCCACCGCCCTGAAGCGGGCCAGAGCGGCGTGCTGGTAAGGTCCCGGAGAGTTAAAGAACCAACCGTCGTTGGTGATGTTGACAAGCAGCTCGGCGCCCTCCTCCGCGGCCTCCCTGGCCAAAGAGGGAAAGACGTCCTCAAAGCAAACGAGGGCGCCCAGCTTGATTAGCTCCTTGTCTTTTCTGAAATTTAAAACGTGGGAGCGCGTTCCGGGGGAATAGCTGCTGGCGATGGGCGTCAAAAGTTTTAAAAAGGGCAGGAAGCGCGCCAGGGGAACGTATTCCCCGAAGATGACCAGATGCTTCTTGTAGTAGCGTTCCCTGGGCATCATGGGAGCGTTGTCCAGAAGAGCCGCGGCGTTGAAGAACTCGATCTTCCCCTGGTCGTTCTTCTCCGCCCAGGTCAGGCCGCACAAAAGTGGCGTCTTTACTTCCTGACGGAAAGCGCGCAGTTTGTTGACCGCGGTGTTGGCATAATCGTTGTAAATTCCGGGAACGCCGGTCTCGGGCCAAAGGATGAGATCCGCTCTTTGCGAGGCTTCCTTGGTGGCCGCGAGATAATCCTCAAGAGTCTGCTCGTCCCTTGCGGGGTCGTGCTTAAGATCCGGAGGAATGTTCAGCTGGATCATGGAGGCGCGGAAGGTTTTTTGAGGCTCTTCCCTATCCAGAGCGCATATCCTGAAAAAGCCGTAGGCGGCGATAAAAAGCCAAAGCAGAGCGGAGACTGCGAGGGGAACGTATCTGGTTTTCCTCCCGGATACGACCAGCTCCGCTATGGCGCCGGAAATGAAGGCCAGGGCGAAGCTCAAAAAATGCGGGCCCAAAATATCCGCGATCTGGATTAAGACCGGACGGTCGTAAAGGGCGTAGCCCAGCAAAAGCCAGGGAAAGCCAGTGAAAAGGTACGAGACCGTCATCTCGAAGAAAAGATAGCCGAGAGCCAAAGCCAGAGCCATGGAAAAGCCTTTTCTCACAAGGAACATGGCGCCCAGGGTGAAAAGCGCGAAAAGGAAGGCGATGAAAGCGCACAAGGCCAGCATGCCGGCGCAGGTGACGTATCCGATCCACCAAATACAGCCCACGTACCAAACGAAGCCCAGAAGGAAAGCCGCCAGGGCTTCGCCTTTCCACTCGTCCCTGAAGGAGCGCTCGCGCCTTTTCAAAAGCGCGCACCAAAAAGGCGCGAAGGCGATCGGCGAGAGGAAAAACAGATCGAACTTCGGGAAAGCCAGGATCAAAAAAAGCGCGCTGATCAGTGCGGATATCGGCAGTACGAAAATCATTTTTCCTCTCTTTTGACGACTGGCTGCCTGGTGCTCCAATAAAGGATGGCCGCGCCGGCCAGCAGAGTCAGCACGCTGTAGATCTGGCCTTTAGTCAGGCCGCAGAAACCCGCCAGGACTTTGTCCTCGGCCCGGAAGGGCTCAGTCAGTATGCGCAGTATCCCATAGGATATTCCGAAGACGCCGCTCAAAAAACCGTTGCGCCTGGGTTCCCGGGAGAAAAACCACATGATGAGAAGCAGCACCACGCCGTCGGTGAAAGCCTGGTAGAGCTGGACCGGATGCCTGGGAAGATCATCCACCTGCGGAAAGATGACGGCCCAGGGAACGTCCGTCACTTTGCCGTGCAGTTCCCCGTTGATGAAATTGGCCAGCCTGCCGAGGCCGAGGCCCGCGGTGCAAACAAGCGCGGTGTTGTCGAGAAGGTGCATGAAGGGGATCTTGATCTTGCGGGAGTAAAGGTAAAGGCCTGCGGCCGCCCCCAGCATGCCGCCGTGAAAACTCATGCCGCCTTCCCAGACTTTAATGATGTCCAGGGGATGGGTGAGAAAATAAGGCGCGTTGTACAAAAAGCAGTTGCCGAGCCTTCCGCCGATCAGTATCCCCAGGAAACCGTAGAAAGCCATGTCCTGGATGTTTTCTTTTTTGGGCAGCGCGAAAAGTCCCTTCTCCTGTCTTTTTCCCAGCCACCAGATGGCAATGAACAATCCCAGGACATACATCACGCCGTACCAGCGGATGGCCAGCGGTCCCAGGTTAATGAGCACGGGATCAAGATCGTGGACCCAGTAAGTCGTCATAATTTCATCCTTCTATCTGATATTCCTCAACCTTGCGGTAGATGGTCTTCAATCCGATGCCCAGCTCCTTGGCGGCCGCGGCCTTGTTGCCGTTGTGGCGCTTCAGGGCCGCCTCGATGGCTTTCTTCTCCATTTCTTTCAAGGAGAGCGGGGCTTCAAAATCAGGCGCGGGCTCCGGTGCGGTCTTGGCCCGGACGGAAGAGGGATCTCCCGCGGCGGCGCGGATCTCCTCCGGCAGGCAATCCAGGCCTATCTCCTCCGAGGGGAAAGCCAGCAGCGTGGCGTATTCCACAGCGTTCTTCAGCTGGCGGACATTGCCGGGCCAATCGTATTCCCGGAGCGCGGAAAGCGCTTCCTTCGAGAAGCCCGGAAGTTTCTTGGACATGTTTTCCGAGGATCTTATAAGGAAATGCTCCGCCAGCAGGATCACGTCGCCCTTCCTTTCCCTGAGAGGGGGAAGCTCGATGGAAAAAACGCCGATCCTGTAGTAGAGGTCCGAGCGGAACAAGCCTTTTTCCATCCGCTCCTTGATGTCCGCGTTGGTGGCGCAAAGGATCCTGGCGTCGGCCTTGATAGTCTGGGAGCCCCCCAGCCTGGTGAACTCGCCGTCCTGCAAAACTCTGAGAAGCTTGGCCTGAAGATTCGGCTTCATCTCGGCGATCTCGTCCATGAAGAGCGTGCCTCCGTCCGCCTGCTCGAACTTTCCCCTGCGCTGCCCCTCCGCTCCGGTGAAAGCGCCTTTCTCGTGTCCGAAAAGCTCGCTCTCCAATAAATTTTCCGGAATGGCCGCGCAGTTGAGTTTGATAAAGGGCGCGTTGGCCCTGGGGCTGAGGGACTGGATGGCGGAAACCACCAGCTCTTTGCCGGTGCCGCTTTCTCCGGTCACCAAAACCGTGGTGTCGCTTGAGGCCACCTGGCGGATCTTGGCGAAGACTTCCTTCATGGCCGCCGACTCGCCTATGATGTTTCCGAAGGCGGAGCGCTCCAATCGCTCCTTGAGATCCCTGTTCTCCCGTTTCAGCGCCCCGTGCTGCAAAGCTTTTTCCACCAGGGCGAAAAGGCGCTGCCAGTCGATGGGTTTCTCAACGAAGGAAAAGGCGCCCTTTTCCATGGCCAGGACCGCGTTGGAGACAGTGCCGTAGGCCGTCATCAAAATAATGGGGACTTCGTGGGCGAGCTTCTCCACCAGCTCCATGCCGTCCAAGCCCGGCATCTTTAGGTCCGTCAAAAGCAGATCGGGCTTCTTCTCCCGGGCCAGCTTCAAAGCCTCCAGGCCGTCGGAGGCTTCCAGGACCGCGAAGCCCCGGTCGCCGAATTCCTCCGCCAGAGTCTCCCGGACGATGTCTTCGTCCTCCGCTATCAGAATGAGATATTTTTTCTTATTCATTTTCGTCCTTCTGCTTCAAGGGAAAGCGCAAAACAAAAAGGCAGCCTTCCGGCGTGTCCGCAAGCTCCAGGCGGCCGCCGTGCTCCAGGGCGGCTTTTTTCGCCACCGCCAGCCCCAATCCGACGCCGCTCTTCTTGGTGGTGTAAAAGGCCTCGAAGATCTTTTCCCTTTTGTCCTGCGGGATGCCCGGGCCGTTGTCCCTGACGCTCAGGAGTATCTCGCCGCCTTTCTGCAGGGCCGAGAGCTCCACCTTTGCGCCCGGCGCGCCTTTCACAGCCTCCAGGGCGTTCCACATCAAATTGGTGAGAGCGTGGCGCAGGCTGCTCTCGCAGGCCCTCACGCTGCGCAAATTCTCGCCCGCCGAGAAGACGACCTCCACGCCGTCTTTCCCGCCGGCCTCCTGGAAAAACTGGCCCAGCTCGTTGACAAGGGCCGTGAGGTTCATTTCCTTCAGGGTGAAATTCGACTGCCCGGCGTAATTCAAAAAGGCCGCCAGCATCTCCCCGGAAGCCGCGGCTTCCTTCTCGATCCTTTCCAGCTTCCTCAGCTGGCTCTCCCGGGCCCCGCTTTCCTTGAGGCTCTCATAGAGAAGCTGGGAATTCAATGTGATGCCGTTCAGGGAATTTTTGACCTCGTGGGCCAAGCCGGCGCTCACCGCCGCCAGCTCCTGCTTTCTCAGGTCGTTTTCCCGCTTGAGCAGATTTTCCCTGGCGCTTTTGGAATTGCGCAAGATCTTGAAGATGCAGAAGAGAAAAAGCAGAAGATCCGCGCAAAGCGTTAGGAAGATATGGCTCCTTTTGACCAGGCCGATCCTCAGGGGCCAGATGTGCTCCTTCCGGGGCTTCAGGCTGATGGTCAGCGCGCCCCAGATCTGATCGTAATTCGCCAGCGGAGCCGTTATCATGATCCTGGTCTGATCCCCGCTGCCGGCGATCTTCTGGTAGTTCTCGCCCTTCAGGGCCCCGCTTTGGCTGAGGGTGAGGGGAACGGTCTCGCCCAGCATGTTCTCGTCGCTGTGCAAAATGACCAGCCCGCTCAGGGAAACGACTTCCACGAAGGTTATCCCCTGCCGCTGAAGGCTGGCGCCGTTTATCTCCATCTCCTGCTGCAGAAGCCCCAGTTCTCCCCTGGTGGTCATCTCGTGCTGGCAGGCTTTGACCCAGGTGGCGGCGGTGGCGGCGTAGCTGGCGTTCAATTCCCTGGCCACCGCGGTGAGGAAAACAAAGCTCAGCAGCACTCCGGCCAGAAAAGCCAAAAGCCCTGAGAGCCCCAGGTAGAAGACGGTCTTCCAATATAAATTTTTCCCTTCCGCTGTCATGATTTAAAATCAGGGTATCACGAAGAAAAAGATGCTCAAATACTGGCAGATCGCGCCCACGAGGACGAAGACATGCCAGACGGCGTGCAGGTAGGGCCTGTCGTCGAAAACATAAAAGAGAGCGCCCAGAGTGTAGGCCACACCTCCCGCCACCAGAAAAATAATTCCGCCCATGGGCAGGCGGTCGAACATGGGCTTGGCGGCGATGACGATTATCCAGCCCATCAGGATGTAAAGGACCGTGGACATCAGCGGCCAGCGGTTGATGAAAAAGATCTTCTGAACGATGCCCAGAATGGCCAATCCCCAGACGACGCCGAAGATCGACCAGCCCCACTCCGGAGGCAGGACCGCCAGGGTAAAAGGCGTGTAGGTGCCCGCTATGACCAGATAGATGGCGCAGTGGTCGAAAACTCTCAAAGTCTTCTTGGCCGCGCCTTCCGGCAGGGAGTGGTAAACGGTGGACATCAAAAACATCAGCCACAAGGTCGCCCCGTAAATGGAGCAGCTGACGATATGCCGCGCCGTGCCGTGGCAGGAGGAAAACACCACGAGAAGGACCAATCCGGCGATGGCCAGAAGGGAGCCGACGGCGTGGGTGGCGACGTTGGCGATGACCTCTCCTTTGCTAGCCTTCCTGGAGGTGCTCATTCACGCCTCCTTGGGGGCGTTCCTGGAGACGCGCAGACTTTTTTTCGCGCCCCTCGTGAAGACATACGCCCGCGCCATCACTGCCAGGGCGCACAAAAGCAGGAAAAAGAGCATGCCGAAATGGAAGAACCGCCAGGGCCACTTGGCCCATTCCGGGCTCCGGCCGCCGTAGCGTCTGAGATCCAGATAATATTCGGGAGCGTTGGGCTGCCTTTCCAGGCGGTAGCAGACGTCGCCGTCGTAGGCCGCGAAAAGCGAGCTGCCGTCGGTGAAAGTCCAGGAAGCGAAGGCGCAGCTGCCGGTGCCGACGATTTCCGGAGGACCGAGATGCCTGGTCAGCTCCATAAAAGAGCTCTCCTCCAGAGAGACGCTGCCCAGAGCCGAGACCCGGCATTTCTCCCTGGGGCGGGTGTAAGCCTCGCCTTTAACTAAAGAATCCAAAAAGCAGGAGGAAAGGCTGCATTTGCCCGCAAGGGGCAGCGTGTTCCAGGCCGCGCCTTCCCTTATTACGATGCGCATTTGCCCCTTGGAAAAGATCCGGCCGCCGCCGAATCTCAAAAGCGTGCCGGCGCTCAAGGGCGGCGTCATCACTTCCAGCGTCTCCACCAGGTCGCTCTCCGGCGTGGCGAAAGTCAAAGCGGGATTCTGTTTCTCCGCGGAAGCGGAAAGCGCGCCGAAAAGAAAAACCGCCAGGACCGCCGCAAGATTATCCCTGACGAAGCGGTAAAGGGAGCCGCTGTGCCAAAGCCAGACCAGCGAGATCACTATCAGGGAGAAGAAGAAAGCGTAGAGCCCGGAAAGAAGCTGGGTATAGCGTCCCAAAAAAGCGTTGCGGGCGCCGACTTCCTTGGCCGTCAGCCAAAGGGAACCCTCGAATTCCGCGCCAGGGCTCCTGACGCCGATCTCCCAGTCGTAAGTCTGTCCCGGCAAAACGCCCTTCTGCCCCTCCGCCAGAAAAAAGGGCCCCTTGGTCACGTCGATCTTCTTAAGCTCCTCCTCGTTCTCCAGAATGAAGGTGAAGGTCAGCCCCAAGGCCGGCTCGAAACCGAAGGCCTTTACCGTCGCCGCATCCTTGAAAGCCACCAAGCGCTCCAGGCAGAGCTCCTGGGTGCCGGGCTCCGTGACTCTGACCCAAAGCTCACCTTCCTTGGGAATGCCGGAGGGCGCAGCCATGGCCAGCGTCAGGCCCCAGGGAACGGAAAAAGCGGCGGTGACGTTGGTGGTGAATTCTTCCTTCAGCGAGAAATTGCCCAAAAAGATCCCCGACTCCTGAGTGCAGGCGGACACGCCGCCCTTGGGGGAGAAAGCGCGCCGCAGGGGGAAGAAAAGCCCCAGGGTCAAAGCGGCGACAGCGAGTATAAATAAAAGTTTGTTCATATCTTTTTATTATACTGTTTTTTACCCCGAACCGCTCCTTAAAGCCCACCCCGGCCCGCGAAGGTCCCCGCCGCCCCCTTTGAAAGCAAAAAAATAAGCCCTCCAAAAAAGAGGGCTTATTTAAATGAGTGGCGCGAGAGACGAGACTTGAACTCGCAACCTCCGCCGTGACAGGGCGGCGCTCTAACCAGTTGAGCTACTCCCGCGCTTTCTCAGTGTGTGGAGAAGATTATAGTGATTTGACTTTTAAAAGTCAAGGCTATCTTCCCCTGAAAAGACGGCCGAAAGAGGCTTACTTGTCTTTGCGCTGAATGACGGCGTTCAGGTCGATGCCGGAAGTGAAGGGCTCCTTGGGTTCGTTGCTGACAGGAGCTTCTTCCTCGGCGGGCTTCTCTTCCGGTTCGGGGGCCGGAGCGGTCTCGCGCTCGTATTCCTTCAGGCTGACGGCGATCTTGCGGTCAGTCGGGTCGATCCTGACGATCTTGCCGGTGACTTCCTGTCCGACCTGGACCACTTCCTTCACGTTCTGGACCTGATTCTGGCTCAGCTCGGAAATGTGGATGAGGCCTTCGATGTCGTTGTCAAGCTGAATGAAGGCGCCGAAAGTCGTAAGGTTCGTGATCTTGCCGGTGACGGTGTCGCCTTCGCGATAATGATCGTAGATGTGATCCCAGGGATCTTCCGTGAGCTGCTTCAGGCCCAGGGCGATCTTGCGGTCTTCCGTGTTGATGTTCAGAACCACCGCTTCCACGGTCTCGCCCTTCTTCAAAACTTCGGAAGGATGATTGATCTTGCGGGTCCAGGACATATCGGAGACATGGATGAGGCCGTCGATGCCGTCTTCCAGTTCCACAAAGGCGCCGTAAACGGTGAGGTTGCGGACCACGCCTTTGATCTTGCCGCCGATGGGATAACGCTCGTTGATGGTTTCCCAGGGGTTGCTATGCGTCTGGCGGAGGCCCAGGGAGATCTTCTGATCGTCGGTGTCGATGGAGAGAACGGCCGCTTTGACGACGTCGCCCACCTGGACGAATTCAGAGGGATGATTGACCTTGCGGGTCCAACTGAACTCGGAGATATGGATGAGGCCTTCCAGGCCTTCTTCCAATTCCACGAAAGCGCCGTAGGGCAGCAGATTGACGACTTTGCCTTCCACCACGGTGCCGGCGGGATACTTCTTGTCCACATCCAGCCAGGGGTTCGGGGTCATCTGCTTGATGCCCAGGGAAACGCGTTCCTTCTCATAGTCGATGCCGATGATCATGACGTCGATCTCTTTGCCGACTTCCAGGATCTCGGAAGGATGATTGATGCGGCCCCAGCGCATATCGGTGAGGTGCAAGAGACCGTCGATGCCGGAAAGATCCACGAAAGCGCCGAAGTCGGTGATGTTCTTGACAACGCCTTTCCTGACGTCGCCGACCTTGACCTGATCCAGGAAGGTGCGGCGCTTGAGGGAGCGCTCTTCGTCCAGAAGCTCGCGGCGGGAGACCACCACGTTCTTGCGTTCGTAGTTGACTTTGATGACCTTGACTTCCAGTTCCTGGCCGATGTAGTCGTCGATGTTCTTGGTGTTCTGGAGAGAGAGCTGGCTGGCGGGCAGGAAAGCTTCGATGCCGATGTCCACCATAAGGCCGCCTTTGACTTTCCTTCTGACGATGCCTTTGACGGGTTTGCCGTCTTTGCAGGCTTCCAGAGTTTCGTCCCAGGAGCGCTGACGGTCAGCCTCGGCCTTGGAAAGGCGGATGTTGCCGTGTTCGTCTTCTTTGCTGACCAGGAATACGTCTACCGTATCGCCGATGGCCAGATCCGGTGTATCTTCAAACTCTTCGCGGGGCAGAACGCCCTCGGATTTATAACCGACGTTGACGATGACGTGGGTCGGGGTGATGTTCACCACTCTGCCCTGGATGATGGTGTTTTCCGTAACGGAACGGAAAGTGCCGTCATACATGGAGCTCATGCTGTCGTCGGAGACGTTTTCGTAGTTGGATTCCTTAATACCGTACTGAGCCAGATCGATCTTAAGGTCTTCCATTTCTTCAAAGGGATTTTGATTCATAGTTTTTGGGGGTTGTGTTGTTAAGTTAATTCATGGACATATTTCCACTAGTTAAGTCAGGTAGATAGGATACCATAAGCGAACTTAAAACTCAAGGGGGAGGAAAAACTCCCTCCCCCTGGCGAAAAAGCAAGGCCGGCGCCGGCCCTGATCCGGCGGCGGCTATTCCGCAGAAACCTTTGACCGCCATCGGGAAACAACGATCCCGATGAAAGCCGCGGCGGCCAGCAGGACAGGATAATAAACGCAGCTTATGAGGCCGAGGCCGCTGAACTCGCAGCCGGCGCTCCTGGCTATGCCCGTGGCGATAAGGATCTGCGCACCGTAGGGTATTACCCCCTGCACGAAACAGCCGGCGATGTCGATTATGCCCGCCAGCCTTACGGGATCCGCCTTGAATTTTTTCCCCAGCTCCCTGACCACCGGACCGGCGATGACGATGGCAACGGTGTTGTTGGCGGTGAAGAGATTAACAAGACCCGTCAGGAAAAACGCGCCAAGCTCGCAGCTCTTTGGTCCCCTGACTTTTCCCGCTATGGCGTGGGTTAGCCACTCTATGCCGCCGGCTTCCCTGACAAGATTGAAGAGTCCGCCGGACAAAAGCGCGATGGTCAGCGTTTCGCTCATGCCGAGCGTCCCCTTGCCCGCCGTTTCCAGCGCGCCCAAAAAATCCAAAGGCCCGAAGACCGCGCCTAAGAATCCGGAAGCCGCCGTTCCTATGAGAAGCACGACCACCACGTTCACGCCCACAAGCGCCAGCAGCAAAACCAAAACATAAGGCAGGACAAGCACGAAATCCTTGAATGCCACCGCGGCCTCCGAGGCGACCGCAGTCGCCGCCGTCTGCTGCGAGCCCGCCACAAGGTAAATGAAAAGCGCCGCAAAGGCCGCCGGGATAGCCACCGCCGCGTTGGCGACGAACTTGTCCCGCATGTTGACGCCCTGAGTTCTGGTGGCGGCGATCGTCGTATCCGAGATCATGGAGAGGTTGTCGCCGAACATCGCGCCGGAGACGATGGCGCCCGCCAAAAGCGCAGGAGACAAGCCCAGGGGCTCGGCGAACGCCATGGCGATGGGCGCCACCGCCGCGATGGTTCCGCAGCTTGTCCCCACCGCCAGGGAGATCAAAGCCGAGACAAGAAAGAGCCCGGCCACCATGAAATTGTCGGGAATGATCCACCTGGCTATGACCACGGCGGAATCCACCGCGCCGCTTCCCTTAGCCACCGCCGCGAAAGCCCCCGCCAGAATGAAGATGAGGCACATCAGCATGATGTCCGGCTCTCCCATGCCCTTGGCCAGAGACTCTATCTTTTCCGAAAATTTCTTATCTCTTTGCAAAAAAAGCGCCGAGGCGATAGCCACCAAAAAAGCCACCGTCATGGGGATCCGGTAGAAATCCCGGGCGACCACGCCCAGCGTCACGTAAAAAATCGCGAAGACCGCGAAAGGTATCAGGGCAAAAGCGTTCATTGTGCCATGCGTCTCCTAATTCCAGTGAAAAGCAAAAGAGTCAGAAGCGTCAGCAACCCCCCCGGCTCCGGCACAACTCTCCAATTGAAACGGTTGCTCAGGACCGTTTCGCCGAGCTGCGTGGTCAAAAGGAATTCCGTGTCACCGGCGGCCGCCGCTTCATCCGGCACCGCCAGCTCCAAGACGGTTTCCGTAATGCTTCCGCCGCCCGCTAGCGCGGCCGTCCCTTCGCTTCCGTAAGCGACTTCGCCAAGCGATTGCAGTTTTACGAAAGCTTCTCCGCCCTCGCCGTAACTGACATACTTCAGATCGATCTTTTCCGTTTCGCCCAATCTAAACTCCTCCGATTCGGGAAGCGCGCTGACAAGCGCAAATGTCTCGTCGTTCTCTACCAGGTCGAAAATGTGCCAGTCCAATCTTTCAAAAGCCTGGGCGTAGGGCTTAAGCTTATATTCCTCCGTGGACACTCTCCTTTGTCCGATTCCGTCGAAAGTCAGAAGCATGCCCAAGGAAGCGCCCACGGCACACCGGAAGCAGTTCGTCGCCTCCTCCTCCGGCCAGCAGGTGTAGCCCCTGATGTTTCCGAGGTTGCAGGGAATCTTTATCTCAGCTATGATGCCGTTTCCGGACAAGGCTTTCTTGACCTTCGCCCCCGTCGGCGTCAGTCCGCTCTTCCAAGCGCCCATGCCCCTGGCGTCGTCAGCCGTGCTGATTAGCCTGTTGGCGTACTGGTTAAAGATCTTGAAACGGAAAGTGTCGCCGCCGAACCAGGGCCCGCTCCAGGCGGAGCCGTCCAATTCTATGGTTATTCCGCAAAGCTGGTCGGTTTCGAAAGCCAGATAAAGCCCATCTTCACGCCAGCCGGCGTAAGCCGTCACATGGAAATTGGTAACGCCCTTATTGCAGAGCGTTCCCCTTCCCCAGTAATTCCACTCCCCTTCTTTGATGACGCCGTCAAACTCAGGCTCAACGAGAAGCCGCGGGATCTTTTTGTTGTAGCCTACTATGGGATACGGATCGTCGCCGTCCTCTATCCCGTCGCCGTCCGTGTCGGGATCAGTGGCGTCGCTGGGGAAATAAAGCCCGGCCAGATATTCATTGAGATCGCTCAGGCCATCGCCGTCCGTGTCGCTTTCCGCGGGATTGGAATTCATCCTGACTTCATCATTCGGCAGCAGGAAGTCATCGTCCCCCAACCCGTCGCAGTCGCTGTCGCGGTAGTAATAGCGGCCGTTCCAGGGGATCTTCATGCCGAAATAATTCGTGAAGGGCCGCATGGCGTTGCCGCACCAGGAAAGATCCTCGCCGCCCGTCGCCCAGCCGTAAATGGAGCCGTCCGGATGACTGCTGGCATATTCTCTATGGCCGCTGTTGTGATACATCTGGTCGATGGAGTGCATCATCTCATGCACCGTCACGAAAGTCGTGCCGTCGCCGCCCCAGTTGCCCACTTGCGAGCACATGATCTCACCCATGCCGGTGTAATAAGCGGATCCGCCGCCCCAGTTGCCGCCGCAGTGGCTCCAGCCGTTGCCGTAGGTGAAGACGAAGATGTCGTACTCTTCATTCCAGATGCCCAACGTTCTCCTCAAGTCCCTGGCCATGATCCTGCCGCCCAGCTCCAATTCCCCGTATTCGTTGGTGTAGTTCCTGAAGAAATCCGGCGCCGGCGGAATGATATTCCTGTAAACGGAATCGTACAAAAGCAGAAGCTGCGCGTTGGAATTGCGGTAGTAAAAATCC
The DNA here is from genome assembly GCA_017557885.1 of bacterium. Taxonomy (GTDB): domain Bacteria; phylum Auribacterota; class UBA3054; order UBA3054; family UBA3054; genus UBA3054. The sequence goes on from JAFYXV010000002.1 coordinate 354,693, forward strand.
TTGACCTGCGGATAATAAATGTTTGTGTAATTGGCTGGCGGCGTGTTGTTGCCCGCTCCCGTATAGGCCGTCATCAAAACGTCCAGGCAGGGCACTTCGCCGTAAACGATAGGCAGACTGTCCTGCGCAAAGAAACCCTTTACCGCGAAGACAGAATTCGTGTCACCTGAAGTCTTGGAAAATTCGAAAGTCAAAGAGCCAAGCCCGCCCTCCGAAACATAAACATCCGTAAAATTGTTGTCCTCGCCGTTGCAGCCGAACTTCACCAATCTTCCGTTCTTCAAAAATCCCAAGGAGAAAACGTTCTCTTCACCGAAACCCATAACTTCAGCGAGACGCTCATCTCCTTTGAACAGTCCTCCGCCTTCCTTTATTTCAAGCGTAAAGGGTCCGACGCTCAACGCGCCCTGGGATCCTTGAGAAACAGTCCTGAAAGTCACTTCCAAGCCTTCCTCAGCCGCGCCGCCGTCAACGCTGAAGGAAGCTCCTTCGCCTTCTTCGTTTTCTTCCAAAATAACGCTGTGCTTTTCAGCTTCTTCCCTGAACTTCACGTTGTCGAGATAAAATCTTGAAAGACCGTTTTCAACTTTAAACTCAAGATCTCCTGATCCCAAATCAGAAGCCAGCGCGAATCCCGCCAGTTCCACATCCTTATACGGCGTCTTGATTTTCAGCAGCCGATCATGAGTTAAAAGCAATTCCAGATGCTGCCACTTGCGGTGAAAGAGCGCCTGTACGCCCGGCAGTTCCCGCCAAGCGGGAGCATCGCCAAAATACGAGCCGTAAACTTCCAAAACGATCGCATTAGCTCCGATCTGCCTCAAACGCAGCAAGGGCGCATCCCCCAAACTCACCACCACGCTCTTCTCCGATAGATCCTCAGGCAAAGTCGCGTAAAAATCAAAAACGATCCTTTGTTCGTTATCCGAATCGAAAACCACCGTGCGGGAAAGCGACGATTCCCCTGCCATCTCAACTGAGCGCTTGCCATATTTGAACCAGGCCGCCACGTTTATGCTGTTCGTCGTATCGACGACCTGCGTCTCGCTGACCAGAACGCTATCCGTGGCGCTCCAGCCGTCCTTCCCATTCAAAGCGCCGGTACCAATAGCCTCAAAATTAAAATACGCCGCCTCGCCGAAGGCGCCCAGCGCCCCCAAAACCAGCGTCATAAATAAGAAAAACTTCTTCATCGAACCCACGTTATCATTTAGATATTCTTCAATAACCAATATTCATTATAACAAAAAAAGAGCGCCGTTTCGGCGCTCTTTTTACTCTTTTTATTGGTTTGTCAGAAAAAGCAATGTGCAAATTTTGCACATTGCTTTTCATTATTTTAAGGAACTAGCACCACACGTATGCCGTAGATGAAGTTAGCGAATCCGGGGTAGCCTTGGCTCTTGAAGGCGTCGCGGCGATAAGCGGAGCGGCAGCAGTAGGCATAATCTTGAAAACTCCCGCCCCGGAGAACCCGGTATTCTCCAGTTTCTCCGCCTTTCGGATCGATGGCGTCTCCCTCATATGAACTAAACCAATCCAGACACCACTCGTACACGTTGCCATGCATGTCGTAGAGTCCCCAGGCGTTGGGAAGATAAGAGCCAACAGTGGTGTGCTGTTTATATCCGCCTTTGCCGTCAAAATAATCGCGGCTATAACGGCCTACTTCCGACATTTCTTGACACTCAAACCTATTTGAAAGATCTTTGCCGCTGTTCAAAGCCGTGGCCGTGCCCGCCCTGCAGGCATACTCCCATTGGGCTTCCGTAGGAAGGTCGAAAATGTTTCCGGCTTTTTTTCTCAGCTGTCCTATGAAACTCCGCTCGTCAACTCCGTTGTTTTTGGGCCAGGCGGAGCCTTTATTTGCTCCCCTGAGCATCTCATAGGAAAAGTGTTCCGCCGGCCTCATGTCGCCTTTGTAATAGGAAAGATCTTCACCCATAATATTTTCACACTGCCTCTGCGTCACCTCGAAAACACCGATGTAATAGGCTTTGGTAAGCGTTACCTGATGCTGCGTTTCAGCGTTTTCCCTGCCCAATTCATCTTCTGGGCTGCCCATTGTGAAGGTTCCCGGCTCGATCCTCCTGAGCCATAATTCCTCCGTGCGGCATTTGTCGTCTGTCGTATCCGGTCCTTCCGACGAGACGCGCATCTCGTTGCTCGTTGTGTCCAAAACAAGATAATTGGCCTGTTCCGTCACATCCTCATATTCGACTCTCAATTCCACTTCATCCATCACGTTGGTGTAAGCATCACCCGGGATCCAGGTCAGCTTATGCATGCCGATTCCCTCCACTATTCCGCTGGCACCGTCATATTCAAGCTTGCCCATCTCCTCCAGCAGTTTTTCCTCACCGTTTTTCAACTTTCCATAAAACTTGGTTTGGAAAATTGGCAGAGTGTTTTCCGTCCCGGATTCAATTTCATATTCTAACTCCTTTTGAATTCGAATGTCCGGCCCGGGAAGCGCATTTTGAATTAAAGCCGCACGGAAACCGCCGGCTCTGCTGACGTCCTTGTGGCCGCCGCCGAAGCGGCTAGCGGAGCGGCAATTGTCAGCATTGTTGTACCAGTATCCGCCCCGGATAGCATGGTATGCTCTCCAACTCGGGCCATGCGGATCCGTCACAGGATCCTTGCCAAGATCTATCTGAAACCAGTCCAGACACCACTCGTACACATTGCCGTGCATATCGTAGATCCCCCAGGCGTTGGGAAGATAGGAACCGACTGCGGCATGATAGTTATTGGATCCGCCGTTGTAGCAATAGCGCCCAACTTCCGCCATTTCTTCGCACTCCCGCCTATCCGAAAGATCTTTGCCGCTGTTCAAAGCCGTGGTCGTGCCTGCCCTGCAGGCGTATTCCCACTGCGCTTCCGTGGGAAGATCAAAAAGGAAACCTATCTTAGCGCGAAGTTTGCCGAAAAAGGAATCATCATCCACTTCGTAACTGTCCGGCCAGTCTGCGCCCTTGTCACCTCCCCGGAGCATGTCATAGGAAACGAGTTCCACCGGCATCAAGTCGCCTTTGAATCCGGATGGGTTTTTACCATAAATAAGCTCGAATTGCTTTTGCGTCACTTCAAACACACCGATGTAATAGGCTTTGGTAAGCGTAACTTCGTGCTGCGTTTCAGAGCCAGTTCCGCTTGATCTGCCTAATTCATTTGTAGGGCTGCCCATGGTGAAGGTTCCTGGCTCGATCTTTCGCAAAACAAGTTTCGTAGTCTTGTACTCTTCCGTCCAGCCGCCTTCCGGCGCGTCTTCTAGATAACTAACGGCATTACCTTCGGCCAAAAGATCGATGACCATATACAATTTGTTTGTGACCAAAAAAGGATCTTCATACAAGTTGTCGCTTACGACAGCGGGAGAAATAGCATCGGGAGAAAATTTATACGCTATGTTGGCCTTGCCTTTGGAATTGACGCTGAATTTCACCTGCAAGTCTTGCTCTTTGGCAGAATATTTGAAGTTTTCGCCTTTCTTTTCAGGAATGAAAGCATAGGCGCCTACGCTTTCTGAACCGTTTTCATTGCAAAGGGTGTCAAATAGCGTAACCTTTTTTGTTTCAAACTCGGCAATATCTTCCGTTCTCAAAGTTCCGGAAGATCTCAAATCGGCTTTCGTTGGCTTAATTGTTTCATCGCCTACCGTAAAAGCAAAATTCTCGGTGACGTCCTTTTCCGTCCAGGAAAACTTTCCGTTTTTCAACTTTGCGGAAATCTTCTGATTGCCCGTCTTTTTCCCATAGCCTTTCTCGTTTTTATCCAGCAGCGTCGGCACACACAGATAATTGGCGAGATCGTTTCGAACGGAGAAGTTCGCTCCTTCAGATAGCGCCTTCATAGCCGCATCGCTTAACGTCCCGCTTAATTTAAGCGTAGTAGAGCCTTTCACATAACCGCAGACATTTGCGACTTCCTGCGTAACGACGGTGCCGGCTGACAACGCCCCTACCGTAAGGAAAAGCATGGCAACAGTCAGGAGAACAGCACTTCTCATGGATTTTCCCCGATAAATCAATGATTATTAAAGGTTGCGGCTGTATTCTTCAACAAGATCTTCCGCAAGGTATTCGTCGCTCATGCAGTGAAGATCGGAGGCGCCTTTGTGAAGAAGCATGCTTTCTTTGGAATGATAAAAGAAATCAAGGGCGGTGGGAAGAGAGATATTCGCTTTCCGGGCGAAAAGCGCGATAACTCTGGCGAACTTTCTCTGCAGTAAGATCGGATGGGCTAACATATGGTCTCGCTCCCGATATAATGCAGATATTTTTCTATGACTTCCTGATGGCGAATAGCCAGCTGCATGTTAGGCTGCTGAAGTTTCAAACGCTCTATCGCCACGCTTCTGTCTATCAATCCGTCAAGGTAGAGTTCGACAGTGTCAAAGACCTTATCGTTTGCAATGCCGCCCATGACAATGTCAAAATCAGAGGTGTCCTGCACTTTGCGGCATTTCACAACAAAGTCCAGCCATTCGTCGGAGTAAGCATCAAAGGCCAAAACCTTGCATTTTTGAAACACTTCGTCATCCAGTTCATATTTTGATATGACGGCGTGTTCGTCAGTCTGAACAAACCGTTCACACCATTTCTTGGCCTGCTCTATGAGAGAAGTCGTGTAGAAACCCGGCCCAAAATCCACATTCCTACGGGAATGAAGGATGTCCGGCTTGGGCACAGCAATATTTGAGGCATGATAAAGGATCATTTCAGAACGCCTCTTTTTTTCATCAGTTCAAGGAGGTCCGTCATGATGTATTCCTTATCTTGCGTGTGCAAAACATCATAGCAGGGAACTATGTAGGAATACAACAGGTCGCTGTCAACGGTCAGCATAGCGTAAACCCGGGAGGGATCCAACCCAAGCTTTATGGCGAGATTTTCAATGCAAAAAACCGCAAACGCCAACGCGTCTTGAGACAACTCAAGATTATCTTTGACAGATCCGTTCTGCATGAGATTTTCCTTTTTACTGAGCGAGGAAGACTCGGAAGCCGTAGCCGCTGTAGTCGCCGAAATTGGGATTGGCGTAGTCGCGGGCTGCGGAGCGGCAGTCGGCAGCGGGGCTGTAGCAGCCTCCCCCTCGGAGAGCGCGGTAGGTGGCGGTTTCCGGGCCGGCGGGATCAGTTGCCGAATCGGTGCCCAGGTTCGCCTGGTACCAGTCGAGACACCATTCCCAGACGTTGCCGTGCATATCGAAAAGGCCCCAGTTGTTGGGAATGAACAAGCCGACGGGCGCATGGCCGGAAAGAACTTCGCCAGTTTCAGGGTTGCCTCCGCCGTTGTACCAGAAACGGCCGAGAGTCGCCAGATCGGGGTCGTTCTTCGTATCAGTAAGATCCATCCCGTAGTTCAAAGCCGTGGTTTCCCCTGCCCTGCAGGCGAATTCCCACATGGCTTCCGTGGGAAGATCGAATTTATATCTCGTTTTGGCTCTCAGGATGCCGAAGAAGGAATCCTCGTCAACTTTGTTGTCGCTGGGCCAGTTGGCGCCTTTTTCTGCGCCGCGGAGCATATTGTAAGAGACTTTCTCCACCGGGTACTTGTCAGACTGTAAGAAAGAGGGATTCGCTCCGGTGACCAGTTCAAATTGTTTCTGGGTGACTTCAAAAACGCCGGCGTAGAAAGCTTTGGTCAAAACCACTTCGTGCTGGACTTCGTTATCATCTCTGCCCAGTTCAGAATCGGGGCTGCCGATATTGAAAGTTCCGGAGTCGATCTTCTTAAGAACCATCTTAGTGGTCTTGTACTCTTCTGACCAGCCGCCCTGGGGAACGGAATCGAGGGTGCTGACGGGGAAGCTCTGGGCGTCCGGGCCGCCGGAAAGGTCTATGACAAGGTATTCGCCGTTAATGGGAGGCACTGCCTGCTCCGTTGCTGTCACTTTCACCTTGAAGTTTTCGCTGTACTGGGAATAGAAGGTCTCGTCCGGCACCCAGAAGGTTTTGTGAGCTCCGGCACCAGAGACTGTTCCGTCGAAGCCCTCCTCCAGGAGCGTGCCTTTTTCCGCCAGGTCGAAGGTGGTTTCACCGTTGTCGAAAGAGCCGCTGAAAGATATGTCGAAGACCGGACCTTCGTTTTCGGAAGCGAGGGAGTAGTTGATGATGACCAGCCTGTCGAAGGGCCACATCTGAAGAACGCTGACGTCGCTGACGATGCCGTCGGCTTTGGCGCTGAAAGCAGCCAGCGAAAGAACGGCTAAGATCGCCATGAGGCTCTTAGCGCGTTTCCTGAGGAAAAGCGCGCCAAGAAAAGTCAGCGCCAAAAAGGCCATAGGCTCCGGCAGGATCGTGACCGCGCGGGTGTACACTTTCTCCTCGGAATCGCTCGTTATCGTCTCCGTAAGAAGATACGTGTCGTCGGTCGGGAAATCTTTATAATCTTCGCCGGTGTAATCCCAGGCGACCGTTCCTTCCAGGGCGGTCCCGGACTGATCGGCAAAAACGCTGGCCGTAACGTTCGGATCTTCCTTGTCCTGCGCGATGATCGTAACAGACTTGGGTTCTCCCTTCGCCAGAGCGCTGCTGTAAGACATCTGATCTGTGGGCAGAAGCAGGATGGGGTCTTCCGTGATGGGATCGCCGTTGAAACGGGCTCCTTCGGACCAGGCTTCGTCGCAGAAAGCGGAAACGCTTAAAAGCGCCGCCATGCTGAATAGAATAACTTTTTTCATATTTGATCTCCGGAGAAACTGAGATTGATTACTCATCTATATAATTTTATCAAAATCAACAATCTTTTTTTCGCTTTATTGCTCCGTTTCGCTTTGCGGAAGCTTGTGTCCGGAAAGAAGCGCGGCCGCGAACTTCCACAAATACCAGGGATTGTATTTGAAATAGCGGACGAAAAGACGCCTGGGCTCCATCAAAAGGCGGTAGAACCACTCCATGCCGATCTTCTGGAGGAAGGCGGGCGCCTGGGAGGTCTTGCCGGCGTAAAAAGCGAAGGCCGCGCCCACGGCCGCCATGATGGGGACTTTCAGTTTCGGGGCGATCTCGTCTATGAAGACCTCCTGCTTGGGAGCGCCAAGGCAAACCCAGACGATGTCGGCTTGGGAGCTGTTGATCTGGCTGATCAGCTCTGTTTGCTCTTCTTCTGTGAGAGGTCTGAAAGGCGGAATGTATGTGCCGACCACGTTGAGATCCGGGATCTCTTTTTTGGCTTTGTTAAGGAGGGCGTCCACAGTTTCCTGCGTGCTGCCGTAGAAGAAGTGTTTGATCTCTCCAGGGCGGTGGTTGAGGGCTGTTTCAAAGAAGGTCGGACCGTAAACCCGATCCTCCATGGGGATCTTGCCGAGCTTTCTGATGGCCCAGACCAGGGGCATGCCGTCGGTGACGGAAAGGGCTTTGGGATGGTTCACGGCCTTTTTCAATTTCTCGTTCTCTAAGGTCATCATGACCACGTGGACGTTGCAGAAATTGTAGCGGTAAGGCTCGGCGGGCTTCTTTGCTATTATCTCGTCGGTGATTCTAAGAAGCTCGGCGTAGGTGGTGACGGTAAGCTCGGCGCCGAAAAGATTGGCTCTTTTTATTTTCATGCTTTGAGCTTCTCCTCCATCAAAGCTTCAGCCTGCCTGAAACCCTCGGCCATCTTGTCGTAGGTCCAGCCGGCGATCTTAGTTTTGGCGTTTTTGGAAAGCGTAGTTCTGAGTTCCTTATCTTCAACGAGTTTCTCGATGGCTTTGGCTAATTTTATGGGATCTCTTTCCGGGACGATGAAGCCTGTCTTGCCGTCTTCCACCAGGCCGCCCGCGGCGGCGCCCACGGAATCCGTGGCTATAACCACGCAGCCCTGGTTCATGCATTCGTTGACCACGAGGCCCCAGGGTTCCTTGAAGGTCTTGGTGGTGACGGAGGGCACGGCGACGATATCTGAGATCGCGTAATAAGCGTAGAGCTTGTCGTTGGGAACGTAGTCTCCGAATTGGACCGGAAGCTTGTTTTCCCTGGCAAAATTTTCGTATTTCTCTTTTTCCGGGCCGTGGCCCAAAATGATTGTCCGGGGAGGATCCTTCAGGAGCGTCAGGGCTTTCAGAAGATCGTTCACGCCCTTCTCTTCGCAAATACGGCCTATGAAAAGCAGCGTGGTCTTGTTTTGGGAAAGCTGGAATTTTTCCCTAAGTTCAGCAATTTCGTCAGCATCCGGCGTTTTCGCGTAGAGCTCGTTGTCGGCGGTGTTCTGGGCGATGAAGATCCGGTCTTCCTTCATGCCGCGGGAAACGAGGTAGGCTTTGATGTGAGTGCCGTAAACGATGGCGAAGTCGGCGTGGCGGTAGATGAAGTCTGTCAGGGGCCTGGTGGCGGTGTGGAAGGGCGTTCTGGGATGATACCAGAGGCCGGTCCAGATGCCGAAGGGAATGCCCCTCAATCTGGCGATGATGTAGCCGAGGAAAATGAAGGCGGCGCCGTTGAAGCCCTGAATGATCCCCTGCGTGTCTTTGGAAAAGAGGACTTTTACGTAGCGCCAGAGTATGGTCAGTTTGTTGGCGCCGTCGTCAGCAAGATAGATGTTTTCTGCTTTTTTCTCGCCCTGGGCGTTGCTGGACTCCCAGTATTTTTCAGTGCCGGCGGAATAAAAAAGGATCTTTAATTTCAGTTCGTCATTCAGGATCTTGTAGAGCTTGATCCTGTAAAAGGGGCAGAAGTTGGTGACGAGCAGAAAATTTTTCATAGCTCGTCGTCCAGCATGCAGGATAGAAGCAGAGGATTCTCGCCTTTCTTCTTGGCTATGACGTACTCGTAGATCTCTTTCAGGTGGGCCAGGTTCGCTTCCTTGGAAAATTCTTTCTCGCCGTAGGAGGCCACGTGATCCCGCATGGCCTTGATCTCTTCCTTGGCGGCGTAGAGGCTCGAGATGCGCTCCCTGAGCTCCTCCACGTTGCCGGGAGTGAAGAGCCAGCCTACGTCGGGAGGCAGCAGGGCCGGCAGGCCGCCGATCCTGGAAGCCAAAACGGGTGTCCCCAGCCTCAGGGAGTCGATGACGGTCACGGGGCAGTTCTCATAGCACTCCGAAGGGAAGACCGTGACGAGAGCCCGGGCCATGTAATAATTGCACACGTCCGGCGGCTGGTATCCCAGGAAAGTCACGTTGGGATTGGGATTCTCCTTCATATAAGCCGCCACCTGGTCGTCCAGCGGGCCGTTGCCGATCATCTTGACGGGAATGTTCAGCCCGAGGACGGCTTTCAGCATGGTCATGACGCCCTTTTCCTGGGAGAAGCGGCCCACGAAAAGGAAATAATCCTCGCAGCGGGCTTCCGGATCCGGCGAAGCGTCGGAACTGTTGGGCTTGGCGCAGACCGTGGCGTAGCCGGCGCGGCGGTAGAGCCTGGCGGAAAACTTGTTCAGGGCGATGATGCAGTCGATCTTCTTGAAGGTGCCGAGAAAATAATGGAAGCGCAGTATGAGCGCGTACCAGAGGGTATAAAGCCTGCTGTCCCTGAGGCAGCGGCGGGATACGCACTTCAGCATGGTCTGGCCGAATTTTCGCTCGCAGGGCTTGCCGTGGCAGAAAAGCAGTCCGTTGGGACAGAAGAAGCGGAAGTTGTGCACGGTCTCGACGACCGGCACGCCCTTCACATAAAAGACGATGTATATGGTGGGAGAAAGAAGCGGGAAAACGTTGTGGACATGGGCCACGTCGGGTTTTTCCCTGTCGATGATGTCGCTCAGTTCATGGGCGGTCTTCCAGTTGTAAAAGCCGCCCAGGAAGGCGCAGAGTTTTTTCCAGGGGCTGTAGTCGGCGATGAGAGCGCTGTCCCTCAGAAAAGGGATCACGGTGTGCCCTGCCTGGCGAAGCATCTCCATCTCTTTCTGAGCAACGGAATCTTCGCCGCCTCTCTGGGAATAGAAGTTATGACAGAAAAGTATTTTCAAATTATAACTCGTCGGTCATTTCCAAACCTTCGATGGAGGTGGGAAGATCCCCCACGTCCGGGCTCATCTGCACGATGATGTCGCGCCTGGCCTGGACCAAAACTTTTTTGACGGCGTCGTTCAAAAGCTGCATGCAGTAAGCGTCGCCGGCTTCCAGGTAATTCTTGTCCTTGCCTTCTTTGACCGCTTCAAAATCCTGCATGGCGTGACGAATGACAAAAGAGTCGCGGAATTCGTATTTGCGGGCCATGACGCGTTTTTCCTGCAGCGTGTCCACCATGTCCACCCTGACGGCGACTCTCACGGTGTAGCGCATTCTCTTCCAAAGCTTGTCGTCGCTCACCGGGGATTCGGGAACGCCCATGACGTACGCGTGGTAAATCTCGCCAGCCACTCTGACGGATCTTTCCTGGCCGGGGGTGTAGTTGGCGGAATCCACCACGTCCAATCCGGCGTTGGAAAGCTCAAGCTGCAGAAGCCTGGTGAGGCTTACGTAAAGCGGTTCCTCCAGAACGCCGTCCTCGCTGTAGAAGGCGCCGTCCAGAGGATCAGCTGGCCCCACTCTTTCCTGGGAGGGGCGGCGGTCTATAAGGTCTCTCACCGTGACGGTGACTTTGTTCCTGAGATCCAGGTTGCCCGGAGGATCCAGCACGTAAGTGACGGCGTATTTATCCGCGCAGGCGCATAAAAAGAGAGCCGCTAAGATGATGATGAGATTGCGCATGCTGCCTCACTTCAGGTTGGCCTTTTTGCGAAGAGTCTCCGCCATGTCGGTCTTTTCCCAGGTGTAGCCCTGGTTCTCGATGCCGAAATGTCCGTATTTGGCGGTCTTCAGGTAAATGGGGCGCAGAAGGTCTAATTTTGCGATGATGGCGGAGGGCCTGAGGTCGAAGGTCTCTTTTATGATCTTCTCTATCGCCCTGTCGCTGATTTTTCCGGTGCCGAAGGTGTTGACGTTCAGGGAAAGCGGATCGGCTTTGCCGATGGCGTAGGAAACCTGGACTTCGCACTGTTTGGCAAGTCCCGCTTTCACCACGTTCTTGGCCACGTAGCGCATCATGTAGGCGGCGCTGCGGTCAACTTTGCTGGGGTCTTTGCCGGAGAAGGCTCCGCCGCCGTGGCGGCCCATGCCGCCGTAGGTGTCAACGATGATCTTGCGGCCGGTCAGGCCCGCGTCGCCGTGCGGCCCGCCTATCACGAAGCGGCCGGTTGGGTTGATGTGGACGATGGTGTTTTTGTCCAGCATCTTCGGGGGGATGACTTTCTCGATGACTTCTTTCTGAAGAGTCTTTACGATCTCAGATCTTTTCACCTTGGCGTCGTGCTGGGTGGAGATGACGATGGTGTGGACTCTCAAGGGCTTCCCGTCCTGGGAATATTCGATGGTGACCTGGGATTTGCAGTCGGGCCTGAGCCAGGCGATTTTGCCCTTCTGCCTCAGTTCCGTAAGTTTGTTGATAAGAGCCCTGGCGTAGGTTATGGGCATGGGCATCAGCTGCGGCGTTTCCGTGGTGGCGTAGCCGAACATCATGCCCTGGTCGCCGGCGCCCTGCTCTCTGTGCAAGCCCTTGTCATGGGAGACGCCCATGTCGATGTCGGGGGACTGTCTGTTCAGACAGGCCATGACCGCGCAGCCTTTTCCGTCGAAGCAGAGGGCCGGGTCGTCGTAGCCGATGTCGTTGATGGTCTTGCGGGCTATTTCCTGGAAATTCAGATTGGCTTTGGTGGTAATTTCCCCCGAGATGACGACCAGTCCGGTGGCGGCCATGGTCTCGCAGGCTACGCGGCTTCCCTTATCCTGGCGCAGCGCTTCGTCTAGAATAGCGTCGGATATCTGATCGCAGACCTTGTCGGGGTGACCCATTGAAACACATTCGGAAGTGAAAAGATAATTCCCTTCCCGGCTCGTTGCTTCCTTAGCCATAATAATCTCCTAGCTTTTGGATTGCTTAATAAAAAAATACTTTCTTAATTATTATAGCCTTTTTGCCCCGGATTTTTATTTTTCGGCCACTCCGTCCGTGAAACGGGCGTATTCCGGATTGAAGATCATCTTGATCGTGCCTGTGGGGCCGTTGCGCTGCTTGGCTATGATCACTTCCGCATCGTCAACGGAAGCTTCTTTGTTGTAATAATTTGGACGGTAGAGCATCATGACCATGTCGGCGTCCTGCTCTATGGATCCGGATTCTCTCAGGTGCGAGAGCTGCGGGCGGTTGCCTTTTTCAGAGCCCTGCTCCGCCTGGCGGTTGAGCTGGGAAAGCGCGATGACGGGAACTTTCAGTTCCACGGCCAGGGATTTCAGGGAACGGGAAATGTAGCTGATCTCCTGAACTCTGTTGTCCTTGAACTGCTTGTCGCTGCCGGCGGAAAGAAGCTGGATGTAATCCACGAAAATGGCCGCGAAATTGGGGCACTTGGCCCTCAGGAGCTGGCAGCGGCTCTTGATGTCGATGGGCGTCAGGGACGGCGAGGAATCGATGAAGAGATCCAGCTCCTTGATGTTGCCGGCAGCCCTCACGATCTTGCTGTAATCCGCCGCGGTCATGTCGCCCCTTCTCAAGTTCTGGCCGCGCACTCCCGCCCGGGAGGACAGAAGGCGGCGCACCAGTTCGTCTGGGCCCATTTCCAGGGAGAAAAACGCCACCGCGGCTTTGTTCTTCTCGGCCACGTGCTCAGCCAGGTTCAGGGCCAGGGCGGTCTTGCCCATGGAGGGACGGGCGGCCAATATTATGAGCTCCCCGGGATGGAAGCCGGCGGTCATGGTGTTGATGTCCCTGAATCCGGTGTCCAGTCCCGTGACCGTAGCGCCCTTCTGGCGGGCCTTGGTCAGCTTCTCCAGCATCTCGATGTTGGGCAGCATAAGCTCCCCGACCGAGAGGAAGCCCTTGTTGCGGTCTTTCAGAAGACCGACCATGTTCTGCTCCGCTTCCGAGATGATCTCCTTGGCGTTGCGGCCGCTGGTGTTGCATTCGCTGATCGCCTTGCGGCAGGTGACCACCAGTTCCCTCAAAAGAGCTTTGTCCTGAACGATGTCGGCGTAATACTCGATGTTCTCGGTGGTGGGCACGCACTCCACCAGCGCGGCCAAATAGGCGGGCCCGCCTGCGTTCAGGTAGGCTTCATTGCCCTGGAGGGCGTCGTTGACGGTGACTACGTCAACCGCCTCCTTGCCGTCGAATTTCGAGCGAATGACGGAGAAGATCTCCCGGTGCGCAGGCTCGGTGAAGGAGTCGCGCGTCACGAAGCCGAAGGCTTTGGCGCGCGCCACTTCATCAATGAGCATGCATCCCAGGACGCAGCGCTCCGCTTCAAGGTTTTTCGGAGGCTCGTAGTTCGTCAGGGACGCGGGTACTTCGCGTTCGGGAGAAGCCATAAAAAGGAAAATTATTCGCTAACGACGAAAACTTTCAGCTGAGCGCTGACTTCCGCATGCAGCTTGACTTCCACGGTGGTGAGGCCGAGCTGCTTGATGGGAGTCTCGAGGAGGATCTTCTTGCTGTCGACGACGACGTTCTGGGCTTCCAGTTCGTCGGCGATGTCTTTGGCGGTGACGGAGCCGAAGAGCTTCTCGTCTTCACCGGCCTTGCGGGCCAGCTGAACGGTGATGTCTTCCAGTTTCTTGGCCATTTCCTGGCAGGCTTCCAGTTCCTTGGCTTCCTCGATGCGGCGGCGGCGGACTATGGCCTCGATCTGGTCTTTGGCGTCCTGGGTGGGTTTGTCAGCCAGCTTCTTGGGAAGCAGATAATTGCGGGCGTAACCTTCGGAAACGTTGACGATCTCGCCGGCTTTGCCGAGCTTGGGAATATCTACACGTAAAATCAGTTCCATAATTCCTTCCTTAAAAAATTAGTCTTCGTTGCGCACGTCGCCCACGTAAGGGAGCAGCGCCATAAAGCGAGCCTGTTTAACAGCCTTGGCCAGTTTGCGCTGGCACTTGGCACAGTTGCCGGTGACGTAACGGGGCACGATGCGGCCGTAGTCGGTCAGAAAATCCTTCAAAGATTCGACGTCTTTGTAGTCGATGGTCTTCTTCTCCTGGCAAAATTTGCAGGGCAGTTTTTCAATTTTTCTTCTTTTTACAGTCATTGTTTTTGTCCGTATATGGATTTTAAGGTTAATTTTTTATCAAAGGTCAAAAGCGCTTTTCCCTTCTTCCGTTTTTTCAACGGCGTCCTCTTTCTGAGGCGCGGCGAAAGCATCGTCTTTTTCCGGTTCGGCGTCCAGCGTTTCGATGGTCTGGACTTCGGATGTCACGGTGCTTTCCTCCCCGACGGCTTCGGAATTTTCCGGCTCTTCGCCGGAGGCTTCGTTGATGACTTCGGAAACTTTCAGGGCCGGCTCGACGGCGTATTCCTTGCCGCTGAACTCGTAAGAGAGGCTCCTGTAGTTTTTGAGATATCCTCTGGAAGCCACTTTCCAGTTGAAGGCGCGCGTTTCGCCGGGCCACACGATGATGGTCTGGCCGTCGCTCTCCCAATCCTGGTTGTCGCCGGTTATGTTGCGATTGTCAAGCGCGGTCAATACCCGGCTGTAATCGCGTTCGTTCATGACCTGTCCGCTGGCCGCCACGATCTCATTCTCGGAGGAGAACCCCCACTTGATGATATGGCCGTCTTTGACGCTCATATTGACGTCGGAACCGAACCAGGTCATGGGATTGAGGCCGGACTGCTCGAACCAGGAAAGAGGATTGGGGATCTCGCCTTGCTCCACCATGATCAGGCTGTCGTTTTCCACCAGGAAATAACGGCGGGCGTTTTTCATTCTGGGAGTAAGGGGCGTCCCGGGCTCTCTGTCCTCCGCCATTTCCTTGAGAGTCTCGACGTATCTCTCTCTCTTGGCGGCGTCGTTGGAGGGGCTGCCGAAGCCTTCGTAGCGCACGGTCACCTCGGCGGTGTCGCTATCCACGATAGCCAGCCGCCAGTCTTCCGTCTCGTAGGGCGGAATTGAGGCGCACCCCGCCAGAAGGAGCGTCAGGGCCCCGATTAAGCAAAGGACGTTGCGCATAATCTTCTAATTATTTTTCGGTTGCCTGGATCAAATAACGGAGCACGTCGGCGTTCAGGGTGCAGCGTCTCTTGAAGCTGGTGATGCTCGCCGGGGGCATAGAGAAATTGATCAGATAGTAGAAGCCCTCGTTGCAATGAGCAATGGGGTAGCACAACACTTTCTGACCGATCTCCTCGGCCTTGTCGATCGTGCCGCCTTCTCTCTGGACATCTTTCTCAATCGTCTCAGTGACCTTAGCGAAGCGCTCGCTGGCCGCATCCGGATTGATGATGAACAAACATTCGTACTTATTCACTGGATTACCTCCTGTTAGACGCGCGGCTCGGAGTTTTGAGGAGCGCGCCAGTTATTTATTTCATTTATAGTTTTCGCTTCGTTTTCCCGGAGCTTTTCCGGAAGGTCGGAAAGGTAGTCGGTCATAGCCTTCACCGTATCCTGCTCTTCCTCGGGAAACTCCGACAGCACATAATCCGCCATGTTCAGGGGATCAGCGCCCACTCCCATCCGCAGCCGCGGCACATCCTCAGTTCCCATAACTTCCAGAATCGACCCGAGGCCGTGGTGGCCTCCGTCGCTGCCCGAGGCGCGGTAGCGCAGCTTCCCCAAGGGAAGGCTGCAGTCGTCCATGACAACTAGGATCTCTTCCGGTTTCACCAAGCGGTCTTTCGCCAGACTTCTGACGGCTTTCCCGCTCAGGTTCATGTAAGTTTTAGAAAGAACTAAAATTTGATCTTCCGCGTTTTGCGACCAGAGATAGTTTTTCCAAAAGTGCGTTTTCCACTCCGGGAAAGCTTTCCTTCTCATGGCCTCCACCGCCATACGGCCCAGGTTGTGCCTTGTCAGATAATAAGCCGGCAGAGGATTCCCGAGTCCGACGATGGCGCGGATCATAAGATCACTTCTTGCCTTTGGGCGCTTCGGCTTCCGCTTCCTCGTCCTTCTTGCGGGCGGTGATGACTTCGGGTTCCTCAGCGCCTTCGGCAGAAGCCTCAGAAGCAGCGGAATCCTCAGCGGCGGAGGAGCTGATAACGACCACCGCGGTCTCGGGGTCGGCCAGAACGGTCACGCCTTCCGGGACCTTGAGATCGGCCACGCGCAGAACTTCGTGAAGCTTAAGCGGCGTGACGTCCACGCGGATGTCGTCGGGGATGTTGCCGGCTTTGCACTGAACTTCGACTTCGCGGAGAGTGAGCTCCATGATGCCGCCGAAATTCTTGACGCCGTCGGCGTCGCCCAGGGTGATGATGGGCACGGAGACCGTTACGATCTCGTCCAGATCGACCACCACGAAATCCACATGCTGGATGTTGTGGGTGGCGCGATGACGCTGGATCTCTTTAATAAGCACGTTGACGACTTCGCCTTCGGCGTCCAGCGTCAGAATGGCATGCTCGCTGTGCATCTTCTTCATCAGCTGGGAGAAATCGTGCAGATTAAGGGTGATGTTGATGTGTTTGCCGTGTCCGTAAACGACCGCGGGGACTTCTCCCTGGGCGCGCATTCTGCGGGCCGTGGAGCTGCCGCCTGCCGTTCTGAGGGCGCAGGACATCTTCAGTTCATTTTCCATGATGATTCCTTAATACGGTTAGTTTGTAGATTATATGTTGATTTTTTCAGACAATAAAAAAAGTACGCCTTTTCGACGTACCGGGAGGATGGGAGGCCGGGGGCGAAAAATCCCCATGGCGTCCGCGCAGCGTCCCGGTTGACAAAAAGATTTGCCAGGCTGAAATTCAGCCGACGTGCGAATTTAGGTTCTAATATAATACGAAAAGCCCTCCCAAAATGCAAGGGCAGGTCCGGGAGCCCCTTAGCGCCCCCTGAAGGCGCTTTTTATTTTTCCGTTTCCTGGGAAAGTGTCTTCGGCAGATCCGTCACGATAGCCTCCGCCTCGAAGACCTTGGCCAGATCAAAGTCCCGCCTTGCCCTGATGGTCCACAGAGCCAGCTTCAAGCCCTCATGATGGACCTTGTCCGCGAAACGCCTGGTGGTGGTCGCCAGTTCCGCCGAGATCCAGGAGCAGCCGATCTCCTTGGCCGTGTCGATGTTTTTCTCGTCGCTGCCGCCGCACAACAGCCCGGTCTTGATCCCGCCCTCGGCCTCCTTCGTCAGCTTCAGGGCCTCCGGACAGAAGGAGATGACCAGAAGATCGTCCCCGGTGAACCCCGCTTCCTTAAGCTCCTTCACCATGACCTCCACCAGCTTTTTCAGCCTTCCCAGAGTGGGGGGCGCCTTAACTTCCAGCTGCATGGCGATCCCCTTGTCTTTCAGGAAAGCCAAAATTTCCCCAAGCGTAGGCAGAGGGTTCCCCTCTTTTGTCTTGTATTTCCTAATCTCCTCCAGCGTCATCTCCTCGACGTTCACCTCGGCGCCGCACCGCCTTTGCAAGCTTCCGTCGTGGGTGACGACGAGTTGATCGTCCTTGGTGATGTGGATGTCGGTCTCGAAAGCCTTGAGGCCCAGGGAGGCGCATTCCTCCAAAGCCGCAAGCGTGTTTTCATCCCTTTCCATGGCCCCCATGCGGTGGGCCACGATGAGAGGATCGGCGAATGTCAAATTGGAGAACATAAAAAGCAAAAGCAAAAGCGATATTTTTTTCATGGCAAAAAGAAAAGCGATCTCCGAAAACCGGAAACCGCTTTTGGTTAGTGAAAGATCAAAAATCAGGGATGGGCCACCTCGGGAGGCAGTATGGCCATTCCGGTGCGGTTAATGAGGCTTATGAATTCCTTTTCAAGATAATAAACGGCCCGCACCGAGTACTCGTTGGGAGTGTGCCAGCCGTAGATGTTCATCTTCGTCTGGCTCTCCACGAACTCCACCACCACGTAGAGGCCGTCGGCTATTTTGAAAAAGGAGTGGTCCTTGGCCTGCAGAGGGATCATGGAATACTTGCGGGAGTACATGTTGAGAAGGTAGTTCTTCTGATCCACCGTGCAGCCGCTGAAAATGTGCTCCATGGCCAGAAGCTTGTCGTCCTGGTCGAAATAAAACCTTCTGGCCGTCAGGATGTTCCTGTTGGTGCTGCCGCTCATGCTGTCCACAGCCGCCACCATGTAGGCCTTCGCCTTATAAGGATACTCCGGAGGCTCGAATTCCAGCGCCTTGCTCATAACGTTGGTGACGTCGGCGTAAGGCATGGTAAGATGTATCCCGGCCCAGACGTAGCCCTTGATGGTCTCCAGTTTCTGGGCTTCCTTGAGCTGCTCCGCCGTAAGTTCGGTCTCCGCCGTCTCCGCCGTCCCGGCGGGCTCCACGGCCCCCGCGTCAACCACTCCGGTGGTGACTATGGTCATCTCCCCCATGTCTTTGGGCTGCTCATTTTCCGCGGCGCAAAGGCAAAGGGCGAAGGCAAAAGCGAAAACAAAAGTTAAGCCAAGCGATGATCTCATAAATTTATCCTCATTTTTCTTCAATATTACCACTTTCTGAGAAAGAGAGCAACGCCAATAAGGAGCAGCGCCAGCAGCGCAGGCTCAGGAACAGTGGCGTCATAGACCGCGATATCGTCCACGAAAATGTCGGCGTAAACTTCCTCTTCAAGGTTGCCGCTGGAGCAGATGGAGAGAGCCGTGACAGCCTCGCCTTCCCTGTTGTTCTCAAAATAGATCTGTAGCGGCTCGACGTTGGTCACGCAATCTCCGAAGGTGATGTCCGTGGTCTGCCACTTTTCGTAGCCCATGTCCAGCGTGTAAGAGAAATCGAACCATTCGTCCAGGGGCGCCGGCGGCAGCTCCAGTTCCTCATAGCCCTTCACGTAGAGCCAGGCGCAGTTAGACTCCTTATCGCGCCAGATCCAGAATTCCTGCAGCGGCTTGTGACCGAACTGCTTGACGTAAAGGATGGCTTCGTGAGGCCCCTCGCCGGTGACATAGAGCCTGCAGGAGAACGTGAACTTCTGCTCCGCGGGAACAAAGACCGGCAAGAGCGTGCCGCTATATCCGCCGCAGTCGTAATAGCGCAGGGCGTACTGCCCGTCGATCTCCTCCACGAAGGCCCAGAGATTGGAGACGTTCTGTTCCGGATCCAGAGACCAGCCGTCCTGGCCGTTGATATTGCCAACATGGAAATAAGGCTCCTCAAAATCCGCGGTGTAGTAGACGCCGCCTCTGGCGCAGGTCACCATGGTGGTGACGCAGCCTCCGGCCTCGCTCACGAACCTGACGAAATAACGGTGGTAGCCCGGCTCAGGTTCAGAAGTGATCGCCACGTTTACGGTGAAAGACTCCGCCAAAGTTCCCGTGAAAGGAGAGACAACCAGCGGGGCGTCGTCCAAAACTTCCGCCTCGAACTGACAGGCTTCCACGCCGGAGTTTTTCAAAACAATGTCGCAGGAATCAAACGTCTTCATGGAGACAAAAGAAGGACCGGTCATGTGCGGCTTGGCTTCGCGCTCCTCCTCGCAGATCAAAAGATTGTCGATGCAGACGCCGGAGACGTAATCGATCTGATCGGCGTTCTTCTGCACGCCGTCGGAACCAAAGTTCAGCGTATGCAGCGTCCGGAAAACTTTTCCGTTGTAAGTCTGCAGCGGCATATCGTCGCCGAATTCATAGCGATCCCCGTCCATTTCGATATAAGGCACCACCTGCTGGCGGAAGTCCATGGCGTACCTAAGATGATGCCACACGTCGCACTCGTACTGATTCGAGCCCAGACCGCCGGACAGATCGCTTCCCTGCGCCCTGGTGGCCTTGAACAGCGTGTCGCCCTCGCTCTTTCTAAAATTCAGGCTGAAGGGAATGTGCTTCCACAATTCGCCGGTCACGTCGAAGTTCGCCGCCTGGCTGTCGCTGGGCCAGTAGAAATCGAACTCCACCGCCACGATCAGATTGGAGGGCGTATCGACGGTGTATTCGTAGCCGTAGTAGCCGCCGGAGCAGATGATCCTGGCCAATTCCCCGTCTATGGCGAAGGGCATGTTGGTGACCACCATGCTGTTGTAAGCCATGCCGTTTCCGATGCTGCCGTCAATAGTTCCGCTTCTGTCCGTGTACCAGCGGTCCTGGCCGCTTATTTCGCCTATTGTCATATACGGCCCGGAGAAATCCTCCTGATAGAAGACCAGCCCGGACTGCACGGACAGCGGGACCTCAATAACTCCGCCCATGCCGCCGTCCACTTTGATAGTGGTGCGGTAATAGAAGTCCACCATGTCGTCCCTTAGAAGCCTGAACTGGAGCTCCTTCTCCCCTTCCCCGTCGATGGAGCCTTCTCCGTTTACGGCTTCCACCCAGCCCGGGTCTCCCTCCATGCTGACCACATAGCTGACCTTGTTGGTGCCGGTGTTGCGCACGGTGAAATAAAATTCCTTGGCGTCGCGGTCTATTTGCAGCGTCTTGGTGTAAGTCTCCAGCTTCGCCACCGGCGGCGCCGGCTTAGAGACCGCCTTCAAACAAATGTCGTCGATGTTGCCGTAAAGCTCGAAGGACATCCAGTTGGGGTCCTTCTTCTGCTGGCTCGAAAAGGCCATCGACACATTCGTGACCAAAGACCCCACCTGCCAGGAGATGATCTGGTATTTGGCCATATCGATAGTCACAGCGATGTCGTTGTATTCGTATTCATGCTCGTAGGGCAGGATATACCACTTGTTCGCGCCCGCCACCAGATCATAGCCGTACACCCGGAAACTCTCACCGTTCCAGTTCTTGGTCTCGAAGACCGACGGCGGCCCGTAAGAGTGGCTGGCGCCGTCGTCCACGCCCAGCTTATAGTAGCCGTCTATGCCGCCCGCCCCGGCCGTATCCTCAAAAGGCTGCAGTTTAAAAGACCAGACCAGATATTCCGTGTTCCTGTCCAGCTCCATGGTGCTCAGATCGAAATTCAGCCCCACGAAGTTTGAGCCGCCCTCCAGATGCAGGGCGCGGGAGCCGTCCGGACCTATGCCGTCAGTGACCTCGTTCTTGCTGGTGTCCGGATTGTACCTGGGATCCTTGTGCGTCCAGCCGTTCTGACCGATGACCGAGCCCAATTCATATCCTTCGCCGGATTCGAACCCGATTTTCAAAAGTTCCCTTTCGTAAGCCGAAGCGCAAAGCGCGCCGAACGCCAGAAAAACCGCCAGCGCCCTGAGAAGATTATTGTTCATAAAAGACCTCGTCTGAAAGATTAAAAATACTTTCTAATTATAGCAAAACCCGCCCCCAAACTTAAGCGAAGAATAAAAACCTCATCCGTTCCCCGCCCCCAAAAACCAAAGTCCAAACATCCCCCAACAATCACCCCAACCGCCGCCGCGCCAAAAATCTCCACCACCAAAAACAAAAATCCTCAAATCAAATCCTCAAATCGCCAAGTTAAAATCCTCAAATCGCCAAACAGCTCTTTGAAACTCAAATCATTCCAATACGCCAAACTCTTCTGTCGTCAACTGTTAGCAAATAGCCCTTCCCTCCTCGACGCAACTTTTTTCAATTTCTGTCCGTTAGATTATAAAAGGAGGTAAAAATAACATGACAGAAAAAGAACTAGAGCTCCTTATTAAGGAACGTGAAATGCAGCGGATCGAATTCAAAGCGTCTTTCGGCATCGAGGCAATTGAAACAGCCTGCGCATTCGCCAACGCCGCGGGAGGGTACATTATCCTCGGCTTGGATGACAACGGCGACATTTCCAACCTGCCGCTAAGGGATGAAGCTCTCCGCGACTATGAAAACCGCATCGCCACCTCGACCGAGCCATCAGTTGCAGTAGATGCCGAAAAAGTCCCCTTCCGCGGCGAATACGTCATTGCCCTTAAGGTCGTCGAAAACCCTCTGAAACCGGTCTCCTTCAAGGGCCGTTCCTACATCCGCAAAGGCAGCGTCAACCACAAAATGACGCCCGCCGAGATCTCAGAGTGCCATCTGAGATCCACCGGCTCCAGTATGGACGCGGTAACAGTCACAAGAGGCACAAAAGAAGACCTAGATATGGATAAAGTCGCCGACTACATGAAAAAAGCCAACAGCGAAAAACGGCGCAATTTTGATTTAAACGACGACCCCTGGCTCATCCTGCAAAAACTTGAATGGGTAAGATCCGAAACCGAGATTACCCGAGCCGCCTACCTTCTCTTCGCCAAAGATCCCCAGATCAAATTCCCACAAGCAATAATCCATATCGGCGCATTCAAAGATGACGGGTTTGTTCTTGACGGCGAGGATATATCGGGCAATATCCAAGATCAAGTGGAAAAATCCCTATCCTTCATCAAAAGAAATATACGCCGCTGTATCGTAATTACTGGCAAAGCCGAACACGACCGCTATTGGGAATATCCTATGGAAGCCCTCAGAGAAACTATAACCAACGCCATTTGCCACAGAGACTACGGCTCCCCTCACACCATACAGATTCAAATAATAGATAATCGCATTATAATATGTAGCCCTGGAGAGCTTCCGTTTGACATGTCTATTGACAAGCTTTTAAATAAATTTCACCCCTCCCGTCCCAGAAACAAAATCATAGCCCAGGCCTTCTACGACATGCACCTCACAGAATTCTACGGCAGCGGCATCAGGCGCATAAGAAAAGAATGCGAAATAAACGGAAATGCTTTTCCCACTTTATCAAATGAGGCGGGATCTTTTACAACAACATACTTCTCGCGCCAAAAAGAGGGGTCAGATACGATAAATTCGAGCGATGATACGATAAATTCGGGCAATGATACGATAAACGATGACTCAGATACGATAAAAGGGGGCTCAGATACGATAAATCCTGGCGATGATACGATAAATCCTGGCGATGATACGATAAATTCGAGCGATGATACGATAAATTCGAGCGATGATACGATAAATTCGAGCGATGATACGATAAATTTGAGCGATGATACGATAAATTTGAGCGATGATACGATAAATCCGAGCGATGATACGATAAATCCGAGCGATGATACGATAAATTTGAGCGATGATACGATAAATTTGAGCGATGATACGATAAATCCGAGCGATGATACGATAAATCCGAGCGATGATACGATAAATCCGAGCGATGATACGATAAATTTGAGCGATGATACGATAAATCCTGGCGATGATACGATAAATCAAATAGATTATAATTTGAAACAACAATTGCTCAAAATAATTAATCAAAAAGAAGGAATAAAACGTGATGTATTAGCAGTGGAAGTTAAAAAATCTATCCCAACTGTTGCCAGATTATTAGCAGATTTAGAAAAAGAAGGAATAATAATTTATCGTGGCAGCAAGAAAACCGGCGGCTACTACCCAATTGAAATACAAGACTCAAATAACAAATGAGTTTCTAAATGGCGGAATAAATGGCGGAATAAATTAAGACCATGAGCCATTAAATGAGCCATTAAACTCTTGTAATAACACGATAAAACCGGGTTCGGGCACGATAAAACCGGGTTCAGGCACGACAAAACCGAGTTCAGGCACGATAAAACCTGGTTCAGGCACGATAAAACAAAGCAGTGACCCGATAAATTCCGAAAGTGACCCGATAAATTCTAAAAGTGACCCGATAAATCATCCATCAAAAAGCCCTGTGCCGCAAAGCACGGGGCTTACTTCGCCCTATCGCACACTAACGCAGATTATGCCGCGGTGGAGGCCTGAGCGGCCGCAGCCGCCTGCTTCTGCTTCTTCTCCTGATCCCTGTCGTGTATGTACCTTGCCGCGTAAACAAACGGCGTGTCAAGCAAGGACGTTATGATGAAGATAATATAGCTCGAAACAATAAACGACCAGACCGTCTTAAGATCAAACGTTCCGTAAAAAGCCAGCAGCGTAAACAAAACATTGTTTATGAACTGGCTGATCAAAGTCGAGAAGTTGTTCCTGAACCATAAGAATCTCCTCTTGTCCCCGCAGAGCCTTTCCGTAAGATTCCACCACATGTGATAGAGCCAAACGTCCGTCAGCTGGCTCACCGCATAGACCGTAAGGGAAGCCATGATCACCCTGGGGGAATTTCTGAATATCGTCTGGAAGGCCGCCATGCAGTGATCCGTCTCGTCCGGCGTAAACAAAAGCCACACTTGGCTCACCACCAAAAAGAACACCGTCGAGAATATCCCGATATACACCGCCTTGTTAGCCGCCTTCTTCCCCTCGCACTCCGACAGTATGTCCGTAATCAGAAACGTCACCGCGAAAGGTATGTTCCCCAACGTCTGCGTCCACCCGAAGGCCTTTATCACCAGCAGCACCTCGATATTCGCAACGATCGTCGCAATGGGTGTCAGCGCAAAAAGCCCGCTCTTCCCGAAGAGCTTATAAGCCAGCAGCGCCGACCCGTAAATAAACAAAAGCGTAAAAATCAAAAGCAGTTCGTTCATTCCGGCGTCCCCACGGTAAAATCAGTATTGTGTATAAGGATGTCCACCCGGTCGTCCTTAACATACGCAGGATAGATCTCTTTCATAAACTCAGCGATAACTTCCTTATCAGGCTTAATAGGAGTCGTATTGTCGCACATTACGTTCAGCGTTATCCGCTTGAAATACCTGAGCCCCAATTCCACATCCCTCAAAATCATATCAACAGTCTGCCCCTTGACTCCCACCAAAAAATTCGCTTCCTCAAAATACCTCGCCACTTCTTCCGGAGTAACGCCCGGCATTCCCTTCTTCAAATACCCTTCCCTAAGATTCTCGTCAAAAGTTTCCAATCCTACCCGCATCCTCACTTCGATCCCAGAAAAAAACGAACGAAGCCCGGCAATTTTATCCCTCACGAGATAATGCGCCTCGAAATGCAGCACCCTTATCCCTTTTTCCCTAGCGGTCTCCCTAATAAGCGAAAGCGTCCTTTCTCCCAATTCATGAAAAGACCCGCTGTTTATAACTTCCAGGTTCCCATACACTCCGGTCACCTGCTTCAAGACCGACTTGTTCAGCTCATAATTCTCATCATCATCCGAACACGCGTCCAGATGATAATCGCAAAAGGCGCACTTCTTATAAAAGCACCCAGTTCCCCTAAGAAGCACTATCTCCCTAGGGTCTTTTTCAGAAATGATCCCATACCTAAGCACAGGTTTATGTCTCCGTAGTTTTGTTTTAGGTTACCCAAGGCAGGATGGTTTCGAACTGCCAAATCCCATTATATCAAATCCAAACTGGCTCATGTTTTACCCATAAAACCCCTAAAAGTGGCTCATGTTTTACCCATCAAACTCCCAAAAGTGGCTCATGTTTTACCCCTCTAGCCCCTAAAAGTGGCTCATGTTTTACCCGCCATATTGCTTTTCGCTAAGCTATTTGCTGTGACATCAATAACTTAGGAAATATATGCGAAAGCATTTTTTTTATTCACCAAACCCGCTTACAATTCTTCCAGCATCAGGAAGTCTTTTAGTTTAATGTGTCGTACTGTGGAAGTGGAATAGTCGATATCGTCTGTCGTTCTACTGAACCTTTTTGCGAAAATCAGTAAAAAGGTTCACTAGCACTGAACCTTTTTTCAAAATTCAACAAAACATTTCAGTACTACTGAAAACTTTTACCAAAACCGCAAAAACTTTTCAGTAGCATGATCCCCTTTAGGCACAGCCTTTCTCTAAAATAGCACTTGTCAATTATTATCAATCCCTAATTACACAACTTTCGTGTTTTAAATTATTTATCAGAAAAATCACTTGTCAATTGCCATTGATATAATACGCATAACAACGTATTTATAAACCGCTTAAGCCATTAAACATTTTTAAACGTGCTTCCGATGAATGATATCTTACCAGCAAGTTAGCGGCAAGTTACCAGCAAATTACCAGCAAGTTAAATCTAAAATACAACTATGCTAATAGCAATAACTTAAAATTTTAGACCGCTTTTTAAATCCCACTCCAGCAAGTTACCGGCAAATTAAATTCTCGGTGAAGCAATTATCAAAATCGTGTATGTTATTACACCGGCATCGCCTGAATAACCTTCCCTTCAATAAGCTTTCCGTTCTTATGCTTGCTGCGCTTGATGCCGTCGCTTCCCCATGTTCCCCATTGTTTAAAAAAGAACGCCGCGCCTTGTTCTTCCGCTTGCCGCATTACGCTTAATACCCATTCCTCTTTCATAGGACGAGCCTGAGGGCCGCTCTCACCGCCGACTATTACCCAATCGATATTGGTCAGATCCAGTTCTCCCAGATCTTCAATCAGCGGTTCGCACGACAAGAACCTTATCGGCGCATCTAATCCTCTAAGACAATCGATGCGCGACTTAGATGATTGCGCCTCCACAGTAACACCGAGCCAAGCGTTTTCAGGTATGTCACGCTCAAGAAAATATTCCTTCATACGCTCTGCTCGCTTAGTAAGCAGCTGATAGCGATGCTGAGGAGTCTTACGAATAGTTTCCATCACTTTGTCAATAAAAGAAAACGGTACGTCTTGATGGAAAAGGTCGCTCATAGAGCAAACAAAAATAGTGTGCGGCTGTTTCCACTCCAACGGCTCATCAAGGCATTCTTCATGCAGAGCAACACGGAATCCGTTCTCATATTTCTCCAATCCCATAGCGCAAAGACGACGCGTCATTACCTCGGCATAGCAGTGAGCGCAGCCAGGCGAAATCTTGGTGCATCCGGTAATAGGATTCCAAGTCTTATCAGTCCATTCTATTTTTGTGGTTTTCATTGTTCTATCTCCATCCTACCCAACTTCGTGACACATTATAACACCAATTGACAATTAAAAGGCGACTTGTCAATCATTATTGTTAATCTGTCATTTAAGATTAGTATTTTCAAACATTTAATCGCAAATAAACAATTTGTTGACCATTGTCAATTAATTTTTATTAAACTTCTATTTATAAATAACTTAAGTCATTAAACTTTAATAAATTGTCAAGTTTTACTTTAATAAATTGCTGCGTTTTGGTTTAAAGATTTGTGGTTTCAGAAAGAATCGCACCCCATCCCTTCCTGTCATTATTTTTTCCCACCAACCGCCTTTCCACCCCCTTCCTCTCTGCTAGAATACTCTCAGAACAAAATAAAAAACAACACACCACAAAGTCATGAAACTCCCCATCTCCCTCTTCATCATCTTCCTCATACTTTCCCCCTTCGCCGCCACAGCTGATTTCACCACATATTCAGCCTACGACAGCAACGGCAACACCTTCAGCGCCACCACCACCAGGATCGGCGACTCCACCTTCACCTCCGGCTACAACAACAATACCTCCTTCAACACCTCCCAAACCAGAATAGGCGGAACGTCCCTCTTTTCCGGCACTACCTCAGAAGGCGACTACTTCAGCGCCTCCACTACCAGGATTGGTAGTTCCACCTTCACCTCAGGCTACGACAACAACTCCTCCTTCAGCGCTACCACTACAAAAATCGGCGATTCCATCTTCACTTCCGGATACGACTCCAACGGCGACTCCTTCAACGCCACCACCACCAAAATAGGCAACTCCACCTTTACTTCCGGCTACAACAACAACACTTCCTTCAACGCCTCCCAAATGAAGATCGGCAACTTCACCTTCACCTCTGGCACCACCTCCAACGGCGACTCTTTCAACGCCACCACTTCAAAGATAGGCAACTTTACCTTCACCTCAGGCACCACCTCCGAAGGCGATTCCTTCAACTCAACCCAATACAACTTCGACAACGATAACGACGACTTTGACTTTGACTTTTAAAGCCACCTTGTGGTATACCTCCCGCACCTTACCGGAAAGGGATTTGTCGCCCCTTGCTTGCAAAGACAGCAAAGCCCCGTGCCAACGGCACGGGGCTTATTATTCCTAGTCCGCTTATCTAAACCGCATTACAAAAACCTTGTCTATTCGGCACTCCCAATGCCGTTCTGAAACCGCTATAAGTAATTTATATGCAGGCACTTGACAAGTTTTAGCGTTTTCATCATAATAGATTATGAATACCCAATAATGAAGTATTCACGTTCATTCTCTCAAAAATAGTAGTACATTTTCACCCAAAACAACGATTTTAAAGGAAAAACATCGATGACATAGCACAAAATTCTACATAATCAAGTGGCAATTGTAATAACACTTTTACCATAGAGTATTCTTTGATAATGTATAGTTAAATCCAACCAATAGGAGATATCTATGAACAACATCAATTTCGAAAAGACAAACGACACCCAGATCCTCTTAACCAACGCCAAAAAAGCCGTCGCCCTCTGCCAAGAAATAAACCCCGGTTCCGGCATGCGCTTCTTCATCCCGCCCAATGAGGACATCAAACACATGCCCTCCGACGCAAGAGTGGAGTTCATCTACCTTCCCACCTACACTCTTGCCGCCTACCTCATTCACTGCAAGATGATCCTAAAAGATCTCTTCACCAACGACCCTGAACTCGAGCAAGGCTTCAAACAGATCCTTCTCGCCTGCACCGCCCGCAACATGACCGGCCACGGCTACGAAGAACTCGACGGCCTCGTCGATGCCCTCGAGATCTTCCTCACTGCCCCAATTAAGGCCTTTCTCGCCGAACACGGCTCCGAATGCCCCGAATTCACGAAATGCCTCAAAAATGCCATCAAGACGCTCCACGGCATAGCCGGCGGTTCAGTCCACTCCCCCTGGGGCAAATCCGAAGAGCTCGTCAGAAAAGCCAAAGACCTCATAGGCATCTGGGAAAACCAAAAAGAAACCGTATAAGCATTGTTTTTCATAATTTTTCCTTATATATAAAACCTATGCTCCTTACCGGAAAGGGACCGTCGCCCCTTGGCAGCAGAGACAGGAATTATTTTTCAAAGCCCCGTGCGCAAGCACGGGGCTTCTTTTTTATGTCACTATTTTTTCCCGCCAACCGCCTTTCCAGCCCCTACGTCTCTGCTAGAATAAGCCCACACACGAAACCAAATCCAATTTCAAACAAGTAATGAGACCATCATGACAGATTTCCCATTTGAAAAGATCAACGATCGAGACATCCTCTTAGCCAACGCTAAAAATGGTATCGCCATGTGCAAGGTACTCGATTCAAGTCCTGGTTACGGCATGCGCTTTTTTGCCCCACCCGACATAGACTTCAGACAAATAGCAGACAGAGAAATTCAGAATCTCATCTTAACGTCGACTTACAAGCTTGCCGCTTATCTCATCTATTGCAGGTTGCATTTAAGCGATGATTGCTACAAAAACGACATAGATTTTTATCTTGGTCATTGCCACGTCTTGCACGCTTGTACCATCAGGAACTTTAAAGGTTGCGGCAAGAAGAACGCCCTGCACGGTCTTGTTGACACGATGGAAATCTTAATCGAGGCTCCTTTAAAACCCTTTCATTATCATTATTGTGACGATTTCTGGTTCTACTCATGCGTAGAAATATCCTTATCAACCTTGCGGGAAATTGCTAAAGGAACCGCCGACTTTCCATTCGGCAAAGACGAAAAACTCATAACCAGAGCCCAAAAACTCTTAGACATCTGGAACAACTCCAGCTCAGAGATAGAATAAAACAAAAGCCCCGGTCACAAAAACCAGGCGCCAATTTGTACCTTTTTAAGAATCGTTAATCCTTATCATAATCAAACAAACTTACGAAACAAACTAGAGATATTAATCTATATTGTGATCTTGACTCCAAACGTCTTTATTTTGCATAATATCTATGGCCTACTCTTAGTTACACTAACGAAGAAATATGATATCACGATATTTTTACTACGCTAAGCTAGAAGATTTCCTTCAGAAATCTTTTGAATCCATCTTCGGTAAATTAGCCAAAAGCGATGATGGTGACTCCGTGCAATCACAAAAAAGTGCATGGGATACCGAGATTCAAATATTGAAAAATGCTCTAGATCCCTTTGGCAAGGAAAACGCTTGGATTACGTTTGAATACTCCCTTATCCGCCTTGGCAAAAGAATAGATGCAGTATTGCTTCTCCGGGAGAGAGTATTTGTTTTAGAATTCAAAGTTGGCGAAAACAAATATCTAAAGAGTGATGTCGATCAGGTTTTAGACTATGCTCTGGATCTCAAGAATTTTCAACAGGGCAGTAAAGATAGAATTATTGCCCCAATATTAATTGCAACTGAAAGCCCAACTATAAATGATGATATAAGTTTTTCAATTTATGACGATAGTGTATATTCTCCAATTTACACAAATGCGGAAAAGCTGAGTGAAACCATAACAAAACTGCTTAATTCTCAAATACCGCAAAGAAATTATAATGTTGAATTAAAAGATTGGATAAGAAGCCGCTATGCTCCCACTCCAACCATTATAGAAGCAGCCAAAGCTCTTTATCTCAACCACAGTGTGGCCGACTTAACTAAAAGCGAAGCGGAAGGCGCACAGCTGGATAAAACAACGAATTATTGTTTAAAGATAATTAAAGAGACCAAAGAAAAAGGCAAGAAAAGCATTTTATTTGTTACCGGCGTCCCGGGCGCCGGAAAAACTTTAGTCGGCCTTAATGTTGCTATAAAGCAATCAGAAGATAAAAAAGACGAAGCAGATAAAGCCGTCTATTTATCGGGAAATGGCCCATTAGTAGAAGTGTTGACTGAAGCATTAGCTCGCGATAAAAAGAAACAAGAAGAAAAGAACTCTGGACAAAAATACAACATTACTACGGCAAGAAGGGAAGTAAAACAATTTATACAGATTATTCACCGCTATCGTGATCAAATGCTTGGTAAATTACAATTCCCGATAAAAGGAAAGGATTTGCAAATAGACCCTACTAAGGAATTAAAGGATAAAGAAGCTGGATACGCAGAAGTAGAAAACATTGCTATTTTTGATGAAGCACAAAGATCTTGGAACCAAGAACATTTATCATCTTGGTTAAAAAGGAAAAAGGGCGTTAATAATTTCCCGATGTCAGAAGGTGAATTTTTAATTTGGTCATTAGACCAAAGACCTGATTGGGCGGTTATAATATGTCTGGTAGGAGGAGGTCAGGAGATCAATACAGGAGAAGCTGGCATTGGAGAATGGATAAGAGCTATAAAAGAAACATTCCCAGATTGGCAAGTTTATATTTCAGACCAATTAACTTCAAAAGAATATGCAGAAGGTAATGTTAAGCAGCTCCTATCTGACTACAAAAATGTCGTCTATTCCAACGATCTTCATCTGGCTGTTTCAATGCGTAGCTTCAGAGCTGAAAAATTATCAGAATTGGTTCATCACCTGCTAGATGGAGAAACGACAAAAGCCAAAGATCTCTACAATGAGATAAAAGAAAAATATCCAATAAAACTGACTCGTGATCTCAATAAAACAAAAGCTTGGCTAAGAGAAAGAGCAAGAACTAATGAACGATATGGATTGATTGTGTCCTCCAAAGCATACCGTCTTAAACCCATGGCTATCGACGTTCGCTGTAAACCTGATACCGTGCATTGGTTCTTGGATGACATTAACGATATTCGTTCTTCTCTATTCCTTGAAGACGCCGCAACAGAATTTGACGTACAAGGTTTGGAGTTAGACTATGTCGGTCTAATTTGGGATGGTGACTTAAGACGAAATAAGAACTCTTGGGATTATTTCGAATTTAACGGCGGAACAAAATGGAATAATGTCAACAAAGAAGAACGCAAAGCTTATCAATTAAATGCCTATCGTGTCCTTTTAACAAGAGCTCGTCAGGGGGTAGTTATTTGTGTCCCAACTGGTGACCTTAAAGATCCCACCAGATCACCTGAAATATACGATGGGACATATGAATATTTGAAATCAATTGGATTTGAAGAAATCTAACCTGTATTAAAAAGGCGGCATTTAATGCCGCCTTTTTTGTTTTGCTTTGTTATTTCTCGCCTTTGACGCGGAGTTTGTAGATCTTGATGTTGGAGCCGGGGATGCCGACTACACCGAGGCGGTGGGCTGGGCGAGGGGTGGTTTCTCTGTACCAGCCGATTTCTTTGCCGTCATAGAGCATGAAGAAGTATTTGCCTTGGCGTTGGAACTGCATGGTGTGTTTGCCGGGGGTGAGGCCTATGCGCTCTTCTGTTACTTCGCCCATGTTGATGAGTCTTATTTTGGAGAGCTCGTTGAGGTAGCCGCCGATGAAGCCGATGGAGTCCTGACCGGGGTCGATGTGCTTGGTGTCTTTGCTGAAGGCGCCCAGGACTGCGTCCTGGGTCGCCTCGAACTCCATGAAGACGGTGAAGTCACCGTTGCCAGTGAAACCGGGAACAAGGAGATAACAGGAGGCGTCGGGGTCGAGGTCTTGTTTGAGGATGAGGGCTCCGTCTTTTTGTTCCCAATCTTGGAAGGTGAACTCGAATTGGGAGAGGTCTGTGTCTTTTGAGAAATCGAGTGAGACATCGGCTTCAGTTTCTGTGAGGTTCGGGTTGGGGGTGACTGGGCAGGTTTGGGTGCCCTGGAGGGGTTCCATGAAGCAGTAGGTGGGTTGGTAGCCGTCGCCGAGGGTGTATTGGGCTTTGTTGGGGAGACGGAGGGTGACGGCGTTGCCTATTTCTCTTCCGGCGCCTTGCCAGAACCAGGTGGAGTCACCGCGGTTTTCTATGGAGAATTCTATTGTTATTTTGTTTTGTCCTTTTTTGGCTTTTGATTCGAAGCCCTTGCCGAGGGAGTGGTAGGTTACTCTGGGCTCTTCGGTGTTTCTGTCGAGGTCAATGTGGATCTCGTAGAGGTCCTTGCTGCGGCCGAAGCCCTCGAAGCCGTTGTAAATGCCGTCGGCTTCACCGTCGAGCATGATGTTGAGTTCCCAGAAGGGGCCTTCTATTTCTACGAGGCCGTAGTAGAAGGAGTCGTCGTGGGCCTGCTTGAAGGAGAAGGTGGTTTGTTCTACGGTTTTTTTGCCGATGAATGGTATGTCTTGCCAGTCTTGAGTGTTGGCGTCGAGCTCGATGGTCTTAGCCCAGATGAAGGGAGGATAAGGGATGGTGGGCAGAGGATCCTCGATGTCGGGGATGCCGTCTCCGTCGGAGTCGGGGGTGTTGGGGTTGGGGATGTCGAGGTATTCGGGCTGACGGGAGTACCAGGGGCTCATAGCGCCGCCGGACCAGATGGATTGACGGATCTTTTGAAAGTCGTTGAGTGTGCCGTCGGTTTCTGGTGTTTCGGGGTCGTAGCCGTACTTTAGTTCGGTGAAGGGAACGTCCCCTCCGTCGGGGACGTCGTCCTCGTCCTGGTCGGGAACCATGATGGTCTCACCGAAGTAGTAGCGGAGCCACTGGATGTCGGTGAGCTGTCTGTCGGTCATGGCGATGCCGGACCAGTGTTCGCCGAATTTGCCGCCGCAGTCCCAGGGGAATTCATCGAATGAGCCGTCAGGTTTCTGGTAGCGGAAGCGGTTGGAGAAGTGGTCGAAAACGACACGGTCGTTTTCCTGGTCGAGGCCGGAAAGGTAGGTCTGGCTTTCTATTTCGTGGTGGTATTCGTGGGTGGTAAGCCAGGCAATGTCGTCGCCTAAGAATTGGGATCTGCCGGGAATGCCCTCCGGCCAGCCGTCTATGCCTAATGTTCCGCCGCCACTAATGCACCATTCCCATTTCTTGGCGTACCAATCGTAGCGCTGGAGAAGATCGTTTTCTATTTGTCCGACGTAGCCGTCGTGAATGGGAGAGTGGTTTAGTTTTGTCAGGTCTCTGGTGTCTGATATGGAGAAGTCGCCTCCTCCGGGGCCACTGAACTCGTTGCCGGGCCAGTTGCGGCAGGGAACGAGCTTCTTGTATTCCTCCGGAGCGTCATCGGGCATTTCGCCCCAGTACTGCGGTCTTTCATCCCAGAAGTACTGCAGATCGTGCCAGACTCTGAATCCGTTGTTGACGAACCAGAAACGCTTGGCAAGCTCGAATTCTCTTATGAGCTTGGCTTTGTCTTGTTCGTTCATGGGGGGCGGGAGCGGAGCCCATTCGCCGTCTTTATTTTTGGCGGTGTAGAGGCTGTACACGTTCGGCATGATGATGACTTTTACCGGAACGCGGATGACGGTCTTGTAACCGTCTGGGGCGAGAGTACTGACGGCGTATTCTCTGGACCAGGGCTTTTCAGCGCCCCAGCGGGTCTCCTGGTTGGTGGGCTCGATGTCGCCGTTGTTGAGGCGGTAATAATAGCGCGTAGCGGGCTGTAAGCCCGTTATCGTTATGCGGTGGTAAGTGGAGGTCTCGGAGGTCTCGAAGGTTTGGAATTCGTTCTGCCAGGGCTTGTATTCCTGGCCTTTGGGGTACCAGGTGTTGCAGGGCTCCCCCCCTTTCCTAAGCTGGACCTTGGTTTGGCAGGGAGCAGGCGTGCTCCACTGCAGGGTGAATTCCGTCTGGCCGAGCATAGGTATGGGCCTTGTGGGATCGAATTTGGTCTCCTCGGCTTGGAGAGCGGTCGCTACAAGGGCGGCTGCTACTGTTGTGACGATAAGGGACTTTCTCATGTGCATCCTTAAGGTTATATCGTTTTTGCTTACTGCCAGTCGAAACGTTTCCCCAGGAGCTCATAGAGCTCTTCGTTTTTCGGGGCGAAATAAGCCTTTAGTTTTTCTTTGGTCTCGGGAGCCATTTTGGCGTATTTGAGAGCGTTCTTGGCCTCGAAGACAGGCAGCGTATAGGAGTTGAGGCCTAAGTATTCGACGATCTCGTTGTAAACTCTGGGAGTATCCTTGTAGAACTCTTCGCTCTGGACAACGAGAAGCTGTTCCTTGGGGAAGTACTTGTACCATTCCTTGAGCTGCTTGGCGTAGTAGCCTCTTGTAAGGTAGGAGTAGTCCCTTCTCTGGTCGGCTTTGTAGAATTCGTCCTTATTTAGCTTTTCAATGTCCGGAGTGATGCGCTCTTGCTCCTTTTCAATGGCTTCCTCGAAGGAGAGTGGTTCGCGGTTGAGCCTTCGGATGTGGTTGTAGTGGGAGTAGGCGCGCTCAATGGGGTCTCTGAGGACGAGGATGAGCTTGACTTGTGGAAGCGTTTCTTTGATCCTTCTGGCAGCGTAGGGGTGGAAGAAGTAGCTGGGGGATGCCTCTCCGGTGATGACTCTGGCTACGAGGTCTCTTTCCAGTTTCTCCTTCTGTTTTTCGGTTGGAAAAAAGGACTTGTACCAGTTGATGGGCCTCGTGTAGTAGTCGTCGAAGTAGAAGAGCTCCTTTACGGGAGAAGGAATGATCTGCGGATGATTGGAAAGATAATCGTAGAGCGAAGTGGTGCCGCAGCGCTGAGCGCCTATTATGATGAAGCTAGGAAGGATCCTTTGATTGGCGGTCAGGTCTCTAATCCAGATGTCCGGAATGGGCAGAGCCCGTTCCGGCCATCTGGTAAGAAATTTACGGATTTTTTCTTTAGTTAATTTTGGCATTTAAATTAATGCTTGAAGTGGCGCATGCCGGTGAAGAGCATGGTCATGCCGTGTTCGTCGGCGGCAGCGATGGATTCTTCGTCCCTGATGGAGCCGCCGGGCTGGATGATGGCGGTGATGCCGGAAGCGGCCGCGGCGTCAACACTGTCCCTGAAGGGGAAGAAAGCGTCACTAGCCATTACGCAGCCCTGGATGGGCTTTCTGGCCTTCATGACGCCGATCTTGGCGGAATCGACGCGGCTCATCTGTCCGGCGCCGACGCCGACTAATTCGGTGCCCTTGGCGTAAACGATGGCGTTAGACTTGACGTGCTTGCAGCACTTCCAGGCAAAGAGGAGGGATTTCACTTCCTCTTCGGTGGGCTCGCGCTTGGTGACGCACTTCAGGCCGTCGGGGCCGAGGACGGCGAGGTCTCTTTCCTGGACGAGGAGACCGCCTACGACCTTTCTCGTCATGAAGCCACTGGCGGGACGTCCTTGTTCAAGCCACTGGGGAAGATCCTCGACCGTCATGATGCGGATGTTTTTCTTCTTGCTGATGATCTCAAAGGCTTCCGGAGTGTAGGCGGGCGCGATGACCGCCTCGACGAAGACCTTGGATAATTCTTCGGCTAAGGGCGCCTCGACGGTGCGGTTGAAGGCCAGGATGCCGCCGAAAGCGGAATCCGGGTCGGTCTCGCGGGCTTTGAGATAGGCGGTCAAGAGATCGTCGTCGGTGGCCGCGCCGCAGGGGTTGGTGTGCTTGACTATTATGGCCGCGGGCTCGGTGAATTCCTTGACTAATTCGAGGGCGCCGTCCAGGTCGATGAAGTTGTTATAGCTGAGTTCCTTGCCGTGCAGCTGCTTGGCGGTGGTGGCGCAGGGCTCATTGATCTTGGCTTCCTTGTAGAAGGCGGCTGCCTGGTGGGGGTTCTCGCCGTAGCGGAGGCCTTGGACCTTGCGGTAGCCGAAGGTTTTCGTTTCGCCGAACATCGGGGCCTCAGGGCCCATGGCGTTGGCCAGAAAGTCCGCGATAAGGCTGTCGTAGTAGGCCGTGGCGGCGAAGACCTTCTGGGCGCAGGCGCGGTTGAATTCGAAGGTGGACATTCCTCCGTTCTGGTCCATGATCTCTAAGAGCTTGTTGTAGTCCGCGGGGTCGGTGATGACCGTCACGTCTTTGAAGTTCTTGGAAGCGGAGCGCAGCATGGTCGGGCCGCCGATGTCGATGTTTTCTATGGCTTCCGGGAAAGTGACGTCCGGTTTCTTGATGGTCGCCTCGAAAGGATAGAGATTGACAACGACGAGATCGATGTACTCCAGAGAGTATTCCTGCATGGTCTTCTGATGGGCGGGATTGTCGCGCATGGAAAGGAGACCGGCGTGGACCTTCGGGTGCAGCGTCTTGACTCTGCCGTCGAGCATTTCCGGGAAGCCCGTGAACTCGTCGATAGTCTTGATGGGGACGCCTTCGCCTTTAAGAAGCTTGGCGGTGCCGCCGGTGGAGATGATCTCCACGCCGCGTTTACTTAGTTGCATGGCCAGTTCCGCAATCCCTGTCTTGTCGGAAACGCTAATCAGAGCACGTTCGATCTTTTTCATTTTTGAAGGTCCTGTAATGTTAGGTTGTTTCGCTTTAATATTTCTTTGAAGAGCTTGCACTCTTCCATTAATTTCGCTTCTTCCCTCACCCAGACGTAGGGAAAGTTCCGGCACTGATCTGGCCTCGCCTTGTAGATCGTGCAGCCCTTTTCCGAAAGGAAGGGGCAAGGGTCGCCTTTTCCCATCCTCAGCCGCAGATTCCTGCGGTCGTCGCTTAATTCAAAAAACTTTTCCGCGCAGTCCCTAACGTCCATATGAAGAAGGTCAGCCAGGGCGTCCAGTTCCTGTGGCGCGAAAAGCACCTCCCCGTCCCAGCGGCAGCAGGAAGTGCAGGTTCCGCAGATTTGGGAATCGTTTTCTTCCTCGCTGAAACGGATGAGGTTTCTCACAGATTTACGATCTCCACCTTGCGGTCGCCTTCCGTCACCTTGCCGATGACGGCGGCGGGAAGATTCTGTTTTTCCCTGGCGAAACGGATGACCGTCTCGGCGTTCTCGGGAGAAACGAAGATCACCAATCCGATGCCCATGTTGAAGACGCGGTACATTTCCTTAGGATCGACCTCGCCCAGCTTCTGCATGAACTGGTAGATGAAGGGCACCGGGAAAGCCTTGGCGTCGAAAGTGACGCCCGTGCCTTCCGGAAGGATACGGGGAACGTTCTCGTAGAGGCCGCCGCCCGTGATGTGGGCGAGGCCCTTTACGGGAATGGCGTCGATGAGAGGCAAGACCGTCGGAATGTAGGAGCGGTGCGGCTCAAGCAATATGTCGCCTAAGGTCGGGCCGCCGGCTTCCGGCATGTAGCTGAGGTCGTAACCGCCGTCCTGGAAGAGGATCTTCCTCGCCAGGGAGAAACCGTTGGTATGCAGACCGGAACTGGGGAGCGCCACCGCCACGTCGCCGGGCTTGATGGTCTTGCCGTCTATGAGCTTCTTGCGGTTGACGACGCC
Organism: bacterium; assembly: GCA_017557885.1. Lineage (GTDB taxonomy): Bacteria > Auribacterota > UBA3054 > UBA3054 > UBA3054 > UBA3054. The sequence goes on from JAFYXV010000002.1 coordinate 392,355, forward strand.
GACGATGCAGCCCGCCAGGTCGTATTGTCCGCGGCAGTAGGTGCCGGGCATCTCCGCTGTCTCGCCGCCAAGAAGCGCGCAGTGGTTGGTGCGGCACTCTTCCGTAATGCCCGCCACGATCTCCGTCACGCCTTCCACGGTAAGGTCAGCGGCCGCCACGTAGTCTAAGAAAAAGAGCGGCCTGGCGCCCTGGACGACGATGTCGTCGCAGCAGTGAGCGACGATGTCGTGGCCGACGCCGCGGAAGCGGTTCAGCTGCGCGGCCAGGTGCAGTTTCGTGCCGACGCCGTCAATGGAGGCAACGAGAACGTTTTCGCCTTCGCCCAAACCGGTGATGTCATAGAGTCCGCCGAAAAGCCCGATGTCAGCCAAGACCGCGGGGCTGAAAGTGGAGCGGACCATGCCCTTGATGTCTTTAACGATCTGATTACCCTTGTCGATATCGACACCGGCCTCAGTGTACTTTGATTTCATAACTTCCCTCATTTTAAATTTGAACACACATTAATTAATTATTTTATATGATAGCAAAAAATCCCCGCCTCAGGATAAGGCCTTTTGGAATAAAGACCTATGGGAAAACCGGGGATCAGGGGCGTTTTGTGGATGTTCGGGCGGAGGCGGAGGAGGCGCGGGCGGGCCTTTGCGGGCGCGGATGCGGGAGGGGCGGGAGCGCCAGGCGTTGCCGGGGACTCGGGGCGCTTTTTCAGGTCTTGGCGGCGGTTAGGAGGATGATGTTTTTGAAGCCGGCGCTTTTGAGGGCCCGGGCGCACAGTTCCGCGGTGGTGCCGGTGGTGCAGACGTCGTCTATGAGGGCGACGAGCTGGTTTTTCTTCATTTGCTGAAAATTGGGGCGCTGGCTCTCCCGGAACTGGAAGGCGCCCCCCAAATTGCTTTTCCTCCGCTCCATGGAAAGGGAGGCCTGGGGGCGGCTGAAGCGGGTGCGTTTTAAGGCGTTGATGACCGGGATGCCCGTCTCGGCGCTGAGGGCGTAGGCCAGATCCTCGGATTGGTTGAAGCCCCGGGTGAACAGCCTGAACCAATGCAATGGTACCGGGACGAGGGCGTAAATGTGGGGCGAGAGCACCGGGAACTCCGGATGGAGGGTGATGAAGCGGGCCAGGGGCTTGGAGAGATACCTCAGCCCGCTGTACTTCAGGCCGGAGATCAGGTCCGGGACCTTCCCGGAATAACTGGCGCCGGCGATGACGCGGGAGAGCGGATTCCTTTCTTTGCTCTTTATAAGGCACTCCTCGCAGAGCAGCGTCGCCTCGTCCAGCTTGGGATCCATGCGGGAGCAGCGCAGGCAATAGGGCGCTTTTACTAAAAAAATATCCCGCCGGCAGCGACGGCAAAAAAGCTCTTCTCCTAAATTTGGTAGCGGCTCTTTGCAGAAATAGCAGATCGGCGGGAAAAAGAGATCGCTGAGGCCTCGGAGCGCCTCGTCTAAGCAAGGCGCCGGATCGGGGTCACTCAAGGATCTTGGAAAAAGTTTGAATACTCTTGGCGATTCCTGTTTGTTCATCTATCTCCACTACGGCTCCGCTCACCTGGCAGGGTCCGTCTGCCACTTGGAATTTTTGCGGAAGCCCGGTCAAAAAATGATCAAGCACTGGTTCGATCTCCCGGCCTATCACGGACTCCTCGGGACCCACCATGCCAAGGTCCGTTATGTAGGCGGTCCCGTGGTGGAGGATCTTCGCGTCGGAGGTCTGAACGTGGGTGTGGGTGCCGGCCACGACGGAGACTTTGCCGTTCAGATGGTGGCCCATGGCGATCTTCTCGCTGGTGGCCTCGGCGTGGAAGTCCACGATGATGACGCGGGAGGTTATCTTGCTTAGTATCTCGTCCACCGCAAGGAAGGGATTCTGGACGGGCTGCATGAAAGTCTGGCCCTGCAGATTGATGACGGCTATGTCAACGTTCTTCCATTTGGTCTCCAGGTATCCCACGCCCACCGGCGCTGGGGTGGCGTTGGCGGGACGGACGATGCGGCCGAGGGCGAGCATCTCCTTGTAGTCCTTCTGGCGGAAGGCGTGGTCGCCAAGAGTGATGACGTCCACGCCGCCAGAAAGAAGCTGCTTGGCGATGTCCACCGTCAGCCCGCTGCCGCCCGCGGCGTTCTCCGCGTTGACCACGCAGAAATCCGCCTGCAGGGTGGCTTTGATCCTGGAAAGATTATTTAGGAGCACGGTGCGGCCAGAGCGGCCCACCACGTCTCCGAGTAGGACTATTCTCATTTGGCGTACTCGACGACTCGGGTCTCCCTGACCACGCAGACTTTGATCTGGCCGGGGAACTGGACCTCGTCGGAGACGCGCTTGGCGATGTCTCTGGCGATGACCAGCATCTTGTTATCATCGATACTCTCGGCGTCAACGATGACGCGGAGTTCCCTGCCAGCCTGGACCGCAAAGGCGTTCTGCACGCCCTCTATTTCACCCGCGATCTTCTCAAGCTGCTCGATGCGTCTCAAATAAGTGTCGTAAGCCTCGCTGCGGGCTCCCGGGCGGGCGGCGCTGATGGCGTCGGCCGCGCTGCAAAGCACCGCCATTCTGGACTTGGCTTCCGTTTCGTTGTGGTGGGCGGCGATGGCGTTGACCACCTTGTCGCACTCCTGGTAATGGCGGGCCAGTTCCGCGCCGATGGCGGCGTGGGGGCCTTCCACCTCGTGGTCCACCGCCTTGCCGATGTCATGCAGCAATCCCGCTCTCTTCGCGAGCGTCGGATCCTCCCTCATTTCCGTGGAAAGGGCGCCCATGATCTTAGAGACCTCGATGGAGTGGGCCAGCAAGTTCTGGCCGTAGCTGGTGCGGAATTTCAAACGGCCCACCAATTTCACCAGCTCGGGATGCAAGCCGCTGATGCCCAGATCCAGGCAGGCTTTCTGGCCGGCTTCCTCGATCTCCTTGTCTATTTCGGAGCGCACGCTGTTCAAGACTTCCTCGATGCGGGCGGGATGGATGCGGCCGTCGGCGATTAGGCGTTCCAGGGTGCGGCGGGCGATCTCGCGGCGGACCGGATCGAAGCCGGAGATGACCACCGCGTTGGGCGTGTCGTCGATCAAGATCTCCACGCCGGTCTCCTGCTCGAGGGCTCTGATGTTGCGGCCCTCGCGGCCTATGATGCGGCCCTTAAGGTCGTCGGAGGGCAGGCTGACGGAGGAGACGGTGTTTTCCGCCACGTATTCCGAAGCGCAGCGCTGGATGGCCCTGGCGATGATGTCGCAGGCCACCTTGTGGGCCTCCTCCTCCGCTTCCTGCTGGCGGCGGCGGATAAGGTTGGCGGCGTCGTACTCCACTTCGCGCTCCAGTTTTTCCCTCAGGCTCTTCACGGCTTCCTCTTTGGAAAGGCCCGCCACGCGCTGCAAGGCGACCTCTTCTTCCGCGATGAGTTTTTCAACTTTTTCTTTGCTCAATTCTATCTGCTTGCGCTCCGCCTGAAGCTTGGCTCTGTCCGCTTCCAGCGTCTGCTCCTTCTGCTCGAGCTGGTCGGCCCTTTTGTCGCAGCTGGCCTTCTTCTGCTCGATCCTCTCCTCTTCCTTCTTCAGTTCGCGCCTGGTCTCCTTGGTGCTGTTCTCAAAGTCCACGCGCATCTTGTGTTCCTTGTCCTTTATCTCCAGGTCGCTTTCCCTTTTGATCTGGTGGGCTTCCCTTTTCGCCTTGTCGATGAGCCTTCTGGCTTCGTCTTTGACTTTGTTTTCCCTTGAGCGCGCTTTGGCCGAATGGATGGCGCTCAAAATGAGGGCGCCCAGAATGAAGCCTACCACTGCCGCGGCGGCGATTAAAACGATCGTTGTGCTGGTCAATTGCATATCTATGTCCTTATATGTGATGATTAATATATGTCTCCCCCGGCGTAATGACGACGTCCAGGGAAGCGTCCCACTCCTCGGTGGGGATCCGGTCCGCGATCTGGCAATCGAATGCCACGCCGGCTATCGTGTCGCCGGCGCGCCGGAGAGTGCGGAGCCTTTCCAGCGTTCTGTCGTAATAGCCTCCCCCCTGGCCGAGCCTGCGGCAATCCCTGTCGAAGGCCACGCCCGGGAGAAGCCAGAGCGTATTGAAACGTTCTTCCATTGGGTTCCAGAGAGGAAGCTCCTCCCTTGGTTCCCTTATCCCGAAGGAACCTACCTTGAAATATTCCTCAGTAAGTCCCCCCACTTCCCTAAAGATCAAGTCTTTTCCGGCCACCACCGGCAGCACGAGCTTCTTTCCCTCGGCGAGAACTTTTCCGTTCAGTTCCGCAAGATCCAGTTCAGAGCCCAGCGCCATGTAGGAAACGACGACTCCCGCTCTCTGGTAAGAGAGGCTTTCCATGATCCTCTCCAAAACGCGGCGCGTTTCAGAGCTTCTTATTTCCGTCGTCAGCGCTTTCCTCGCGGCGCGCATCTTCGCGCGCAGCTCGTCTTTTCTTGCGCCACATGGACAAGCGTTCATAGATCCTCTCTTCCGCGCCGATAGTGGTCGGCTGGTAATATAATTTTTCCTCGGGCATGTATTCCTGACTGGCGGAAAAATGCCCTTCGGCGTCGTGACTGTATTCGTAGCCCTCCCCGTGTCCCAGATTCTTGGCGCCCTTGTAATGGGCGTCCTTCAAATGGTCCGGGACCTCCATGGTGGCGTTCTCCATAACGTCCTTCCAGGCCGCTTCCAGGCCCAGATAGGCTGCGTTGCTCTTGGGGCAGCAGGAAAGATAAGTGACCACGTGCCCCAGATTGATCCTCACCTCCGGCATGCCGATCCTCTCCGCCGCCTGGTAGGCCGCCATGGCCATGGGCAGCGCCAGATAATCCGCGCAGCCGATGTCCTCGCTGGCGAAGATGACCATGCGGCGGGCGATGAACCTGGGGTCCTCCCCGGCCTGCAGCATCTTGGCGAGCCAGTAGAGCGCCGCGTCCGGATCGGAGCCCCGCATGGATTTTATGAAGGCGGAGATGGTGTCGTAATGTCCGTCCCCGTCGCGGTCGTAGAGCAGGACTTTCTTCTGCAGTGAGGCCTCGGCGTCGGAGAGGGCGACGGTTATCGTCCCCTTCTCGTCCGGAGCGGTGGTCATGGCCGCCAGTTCCAGGGCGTTCAGCGCCACCCTGGCGTCGCCCTCGCAGCGGGCGGCGATGAAATCCTCCGCCTCGGGCGTCAAATCAAGCGGCATTTTCCCCAGGCCGCGCTCCCCATCGTGCCAGGCCCTTTCCAGGACGATCTTGATGTCCTCGGCCTCCAGAGGCTTCAGCTGAAAAACTCTCGAACGGGACAAAAGCGCGTTGTTCAAGGCGAAATAAGGGTTCTCGGTGGTGGCGCCGATAAGAATGAGCGTGCCGTTCTCCACGTGCGGCAATAAAACGTCCTGCTGGGCCTTGTTGAAGCGGTGGATCTCGTCAAGGAAAAGCACCGCGGTGCTAAGTTTGGCCCGCCGGCGGGAATTGGAAAAATCCACCACGTCCCTCACGTCCTTCACGCTGGAAGTAACCGCGGAAAGCCGGCAGAAGGGCCGCTTGGTGACCAAGGCGATGACCTCCGCCAAGGTGGTCTTGCCGCAGCCGGGAGGCCCGAAGAAAATGACGGAGGAAAGTCTGTCCGAGGTGATGGCCCGCTCCAATAGCGAACCCTTATAGAGCAGATGCTTCTGGCCGGCGATCTCGCTGAGATCCCGGGGACGCATGCGGAAAGCCAGAGGCGCGTTTCCAAAATCAGAACTTTCGCCCGGGCAGGGAGAGGGATCCCCCGTCGCGTCGGCGGGCGAAATGAAAGAAAAAAGTTCCTGATACGTATCGGACATTTATGACAAAGCGCAAAATAAAAAAGACTTTGCCGGATCAGGAAAGAATAGGAGGATATATAGGGGCCCTGCGTGTGCCGTCGGCTTTTTGGTCTAAACCCGTTATTCTAAAAATAAGGCTCGCAAAGCTTTAAGGCTTCCCGCTCGAAGACGGGCCTGCACAACCACCTTGTCTTGGCCCCGGTACTAAAGCGAATGTCGGTTCAGACGCATTCTGAGCGATAACGAACACCGCAGGGTTAATTTTCATTTTAATATCAAGTCCTATTTCAATTCCAATTCCGGCCCGAAAGCCATCTATATTCAAACTCTCCAAGAGAGACCACTAGTATTATAGCAAATCAAAATCAAATAAAAAAGAGCGGCCGGGCGTCCGGCAAAAAAGCCTCCCGGCCAGGGTGAGCGCCCTTGCCCGCGGAGGGCCTGTTCGCATATAATGAAGAAGGCCAGGCGAATATTTTTTAAAATGAAAGGACCGGACAGATGCAGGAAATAAGAGGAGAAAAGATCATACTGCGGAAGCAGAAAACAGAGGACGCCGCCTTTTTCGCCCGTTGGTTCAACGATCCTATGATCATGTTCCAATGCGGCTTTACGGAAGCCACGGACGAAGAGAAGGAAATAAAGCAGATCAGCATTGCCCACGCCCGGGAGGACTCCCTCTGGTTCACGATAACGGACCTGGAAGGCCGCATTCTCGGCGAGACCGGGCTTCTGCGCATGTTTCCTTCCTGGCGCTGCACCGACCTTTCCATCATCATCCCCGATCCCGAAGCGCAGGGCAAAGGCTTCGGCACGGAGGCGATCCGATTGATGCTTGACCTGGCTTTTCATAAATACGATATGAACCGCGTCTCCATCGGCGTGGTGGGCTTGAACGAAAGAGCCCTGAGATTTTACGAGAGGATCGGGTTCAAAAAGGAAGGCATTCAGGAGCAGGGCTATTATTACGACGGGAAATTCAGCGACTTTGTTATGATGCGCATCCTGCGTTGCGAATGGAAGTAGGCCTCCCCTGGCGGCGCGAAAAAAGCCCTGTCCGCGCGGACAGGGCCTTTTTTCTCTTGACGTTTTTTCAGGCGTTCAGGATCTCCAGGGCCTGGCGGTGCAAAGCAGGCGGGGCCGCCAGACAGGAGTCGGCTCCCACCGGGTCCTGGCCTTCCCAGCCGGTGATGACGCCGCCGGCGCCCCGGATGACCGGAATAAGGGGCAGGATGTCCCAGGGATTCATCTCCGCGTCGGACATGACCGCCGTCAGGCCGCCCGCGATGAGAGCGTAGCCGTAGCAGTCCCCCCACATCCGGAAGATCTTGCCCTTTTCGATGAGAGCGTCGAAATTAGCCCGGTTCTTCAATCGGGCTATATCGCATATATCCGTGGTCAGGATAACGGCCTCCTTGAGGCTCTGGGCGTCTTTTACGCGCACCGTATCTCCGTTCCGCTCCGTCGTCTCGTTGTCGCCCAGATAGATCTCGTCGCGCATAGGCAAGCCGATGGCGCCGAGGATGGGCTGACCGTTCCTAAGAAGCGCAACAAGCGTTCCGAAGAGCGGAGCGCCGGAGACGAAGGACTTGGTGCCGTCGATGGGGTCCAGCACCCAGGTGTACTCCGCTTTCTCGCTCGCGCCAAACTCCTCGCCCAATATCGCGTGGCCGGGAAAATTTTTGGCGATCATTTCCCTCAGCATCATCTCGGCCTTGCGGTCTATTTCCGTCACCGGGCTCAGATCCTTTTTCACTTCCACGTGATAAGCGCGGGAGTTGAAGGAGTCCCTGATGAAGGGCATCACGACCTTCAGCATGGCTTTTATGAAATCTTTGTATTGGTCCAGTTCCGTCATAGTATGACCTCGAGCAGTTCGATGAAGAGCCTGACGCCGTAGCCCGTGGCGCCCATGGGATTGTAGCCCTCGGCAGAGGGACGCATGCCCATTCCCGCGATATCCACGTGAGCCCAGGGAACAGCGGGCGCGAATTTCTTCAAAAAGAGCGCGGCGGTGGATGATCCGGCCGGGCGGCCGCCGCCGTTCTTAATGTCCGCGACGTAGCTCTTCAAAAGCTTCTCGTAGCCCTTGTACATGGGCATCTGCCAGAGGCGTTCGCCCGTCTTCTCGCCCGCCGCCTTCAGAGCGAGGGAGAGCTTTTCGTCTTCGCAGAAAAGGCCCGCCGCCTCGTAGCCCAGGCAGGTGATGATGGCGCCGGTCAAGGTCGCGATATCCACGACGGCTTTCGGCTTGAATTCGCCCGCTCTCAGAAGACCGTCCGCCAAAATGAGCCGGCCTTCCGCGTCCGTGCTTATGATCTCCACTTTGACGCCGTTTTTATATTCGATGACGTCGCCGGGCAAAAGCGCGTTGGGGCCCGGCATATTGTTGGTGGCGGGCACGAGCCCCACGACGTTCTGCTTCACCTTGAGAGCCGCCGCCGCGTAGAGCGTGCCGATGACAGAGGCGCCGCCGTGCTTGTCCATGCGCATGGCTTCCATACCGTTGCTTCCCTTGATGGAGATGCCGCCGGTGTCGAAGGTCAGGCCTTTCCCGACGAAGACTACGGGCGCTTCCTTCTTGTTCCTGGCGCCCTGCCAGACAAGCTCGATGAAGCGCGCCGGCTGGGTGGAGCCGCGGTTGACGGCCAGCAAGCCCGCCATGTTCTTCTTCTTGATGTCTTCCATCTCCAGGACGCTGACTTTCAGCCCGAAGTGCTTCAGGCTCCTGGCGACCTGGGAGAGGCGCTCGGCGTTGATCTGGGAGTGCGGAGCGTTCGCCAGTTCCCTGGCCAGGATCACACCTTCGCAGATGGTCTGCGTTCTCTTTAAAAGAGGCTTCACTTCCTTGGGATCTTCCGCCGTGATGAAGCAGATCTCCTCGAAGGGCGTTCTCAAGCGGGGCGTGAAATCCGCCTTGTATTCGTAGCCGCGCAGCAAAAAGCCTTCCAGGGCGGCGACCGTCGCTTCCTCTTCAAGGATGGCGTCGCTTCTGAAAGGCAGGACGCGGAATTTTTTGACGTTCAGTTTCGCCAGCGCGTCGCCTGCGGAGACCGCGGCGCGCCTGATGTCTTCAAGCTCCAGATTTTCGACGCCGCCCAGGCCGCACAAGAGGAAGCGTCCCACTTCGCCCTCCGTATAGACCGTCACCGTTTCCCCCGCTTCGCCTTTGAAATCCTCCCAGACCTTTTTGGTCAGGGGGAAAGTCTTTTGGGCTTCCGGCAAAAGTTCCTTGGTTAAAAACACGACCGCCGCTTCGTTGGGCGCGCCCGTTTTGCTCTTCAAACAGGTGATCTTCACTTCCGACATAAAAAAACTCCTTATCTTGAATTTATATTTTCTTTTTTTCAGGCTTTCCTCTCAAGGCTCATTTCCACGAGATCCAGCAGGATCTCCCGGCGCGGGCCGTCGAATCCCTCCAGCGCTTTTCTGGCTTTGAGGGCCAAACTTTCCGCCAAAGCCGCCACTTTTGATCTGATGCCCTTGGCTTCCAAAAGATATCTTACTCTTTCCACCATTTCCATAGAAGGCGCGGGATTGCCGAAGATCCCTTTGAGCTCCTCCCTTTCCTCCAAGGAGGCCGCTTCCAGAAGCATCTGCCAGAAAACGGTCTTCTTCCCTTCCCTGATGTCGGAGCCCACGGGTTTGCCGAGTTTCTCCGCGTCTCCGTAGATACCCAGCTCGTCGTCCTTCACCTGGAAGAGCACCCCCAGCGCCAGGGCGTATTCCCTTAAACGCTCCAAAAGTTTTTCGTCGGCTCCCACCAGCATGGCGCCCGTCAGAAGCGGCAGCGTGAAGGTGTAGCCAGCGGTCTTGCCCCTATAAAGCGCGAGGATCCTTTCCACGCCAGGCAGTTCCTGCGCGCCGGAAAGATAAGTGTCCTCCATCTCCGCGGCCCCAACCTTGGCGAATTCGCAGCCCCAATAGACGTTCACGCGCCGTAAGATTTCGGGTGGGCATTCCGTCTCGTTCAAAAGCGCGAAGGTCAGCATCAGGGCGATGTCCCCCAGGCAGATCGCCATGCTCTCCCCGGTCTTCTCCGGGCGGGAGATATTCCTGTCCTTTAAGAAACCGGCGAACTCTACGTGCATCGAGCTCTTTCCCCGGCGCAGCGCGTCGCCGTCGATGATGTCGTCGTGCATCAATATGCCGGACTGGAAAAGCTCGATAGCCGCCGCGGCCTTGCAAAGGGAAGGCGCCTTGGAAAGATCGCCCCCCGCCGCCTCAAAGCCCAGCAGCACGAGATTTCCCCGGAGGCATTTGCCGCCGGCGGTGTAACAGACGAGTTTTTCCGGCAGCTGCTTTTCCCACTTAAGATTCAGCAGCTCCTTTATGTCCTTCCTCAGGAGGAATTCCCCGAGAGCTTGCAGGATAAGTTCTTTTCTTTCCTTGAACAGCGTTTTCATTTCTTTGCTTTTTCTTCCGAAGGTTTGGTCCTGACCTTGGAGTAGGTCTTGTAAATCTCGCCGGCGATGGGCGCCGCGTCGGTGCCGCCAGAAGTGGCGTTCTCCACCACGATGGCCAAGGCCACCTCCGGATCCTCGTAGGGCGCATAGGAGGCGAACCAGGCGAAAGTTTTTCTGCCCAGCATGGCGGAGCCGGTCTTGCCGCAGAGGGTGAGGCCCTTAACCTTGGCCCGGCGCCCGGAGCCGTTGGGTTTGTTGACCACGGCGTACATGCCCTCCCTCACGGCCTGCAGCGCTTCCGGCTTGAATTCCGAATGCCTGACCGGGGGCTTCTCGCCATTGTAGGCGATGGTCACGCCGCCCTGGCGCAGGCCTTTTATGAGCGTCAGGGGCATCACGTCTCCGCCGGTGGCCAGCGCCGCCGCCATTCTGGCGATCTGCACCGGCGTCACAAGGATGAAGCCGTGTCCGATGGCCAGGTTCACCGTGTCGCCGGGATACCAGGACTCGCCCTGGATGTTCTTTTTCCAGATCGGCGTGGGCACCTGCCCGTAAGCCTCCGAGGGCAGCTCCACGCCCGTACGGTCCCCCAGTCCCAAGGCCCTGGCGTACTTGGCCAGATTGTCCGCGCCGATTTGATTGGCGTAGTAGCAGAAGAAAGTGTTGCAGGAGACTCTGAGGGCGTCCTCCAGGGTTATGCTGCCATAGACCGCCTTGTGATAGTTGTGGATGGTGTGGTTGCCTATCTGGAATTCGCCGTCGTCATGATAGATGGTCTTAGCGGTGAAGACGCCCGTTTCCAGCCCGGCCAGCGAAGTGACCAGCTTGAAGACGGAGCCCAGAGGATACAAGCCCTGGGTGGCGCGGTTCAAAAGAGGATGATTGGGATCGTCCCTTAAAAGCGCGTAATTGGTCTGGCTTATTCCCCCGATGAAAAGATTGGGGTCGTAGGAGGGGGAAGAGACCAGAGCCAGGATCTCCCCGCTTTTAATGTCCACCATGACCGCCGCGCCCACCTTTCCTTTCATGGCTTCCGCCGCGGCCCGCTGCAGCCTCAGATCCAAAGTCGTGATGATGTCCTGCCCGGGAACGGCGTCCTCCTGAAGAAGTATTCCGGTGTAGCGGCCCACCCGGTCCACCTCCACCATGCGCCTGCCGTTGCGGCCGTGAAGGATGTCGTCGCAGACGTACTCCATGCCCTCCCGGCCCACGATGTCGTTGATGTGGTAGGGGCCCGCGGCGGGGTCCTGGAGCCTTTTGTCAGAGGCCCGGATCAAGCCGGTGTAGCCAGTCACGTGGCCGAAGAGCGATCCGAAGGGATAGCGCCTGGCGGCCTCGTAGTCAAGCTTCAATCCAGGGATCTCGTCGCTTCTCTCCGCCACTCTGGTGAAGCTGGATTCCGAAACGTTGCGGGCCAATATCGCCGTGCCGTCCGGCAGCCTTTTTTTGGGCTTCAGGTTTTCCGAGAGCTCGCCGGGCAGACAGCGCAGAAGATAAGCCAGCCTCGTGACCGCGTTGCTCTGGGCTCTCTTGGAGTAAACCGAAGCTTCGTAGAGCACGTTCCTTTCCGGGCTGTTGTAGGCGATGATCTCGCCGTTGCGGTCCAGTATCTCGCCCCTGGTGGCGTTGACCCAGACTTTCCTGGTGCTTTGGTTCGTGACTCTGCGGCGGTAGTTGTCGCCCTTGTAAAGCTGAAGGTAAGCCAGCCGGAGGGTGATCAGAACGAAGATCACCAGGATAAGGCGGGCCAGGATCTCCAGACGGAAAAAGGAGAGCAGACGATTTCTCGAAAGCCTCACCACGCCCGGCCCTCCATCTCAGCTTTCTTGGAAGCGGTGTAGAAAAAGATCATGGAGATCAGTCCGGCGGTCAGAACAGAAGTGGCCAGGGTGGAAAAAGCCAGCGGAGAGGAGAGCAGATCGGCGAAGGCCGCGGCGTAGATGAGCCCGCAGCCATGCCAGATGAAGGAGAAGACCGCCCCCGCCGCGAAGACCATGCCCGGGCGGGCGCGCCAGTCCTCGAAAAAGCTGACTCTGAAAAGCCACTGGGAGAGATAAAAGCCCAGGAGCAAGACCAGGATCGGCTGGGGAAAAATGACGGAGACCAGAATGCCGGTCAGAAGCGTCCACAAGACCATCATCTGAAGCTTCTGGGTGACTGTCCAGTAAAGCAGAACAGGAGTTAAAAAATCGCAGAAACCGCCGCCCAAAAGTTTGGCGGAAGCGATCTGAAGGCACAAGGCCGCCAGCATTAACCCGAAAGTCCTCACTTCTTCTCCTCTTCGGGCTCCGGGGAAAGAGAAAGATTGGGCGGGGCGTGCTTGATGACCGTGACGGTCTCCATGGAGCGCATATCCGCCGCCAGCTGCACCTCGGCGCGCTGGTAGAAATTCCGCTCGTCCCTTTCCACCCTGATGACGGAGCCGATATGGTAGCCGGCGGGGAAAACGCTGCCGGTGCCGGAGGTGTAAACTTCGTCGCCGATGCCCACCTTGGCGTCCAGGGGCAGGAAGTTGATCTTGGCCAAGCCTTCGCCGCGACCTTCCAGGATGCCCGCGGCCTCGGAGGGACGCAGCAGCACGCCCACTTTGAAGGTGGGGTCGTTTATAAGCAGCACCTTGGAGTTCATGTAGCCGGCTTCCACGATCTTTCCTATCAAGACTCCGCCCCTGATGACCGGCATGCTGGGCAGTATCCCGTCCCGGCGGCCGCGGGAAATGATGATGGTCTTGCTCCAGCTGAACTCGTCCCGGAAGATGACGGGAGCCGGCAGCAGCTCGAAGTCGTATTCCTTCTGGAGGTTCAGCATCTGCTCCAGCTCGTGGACTCGGGCCTGAAGATCCCTGGTCTGGTCGTACTTGCGCTGCAGCGCCTCCAGCTGCAGCTTCAGGGCGTCGTTCTCCCTCAGGACCGCGCTGCGGAACTGATAGAGATTCCAGTAATAGCTCGCCCTCTGTCCGGGGTAGGCGACGACGCGCAAAAAGAGTCCGGAGGCGTCCAGGGTCAGGTGTTTGGCGAAGGAGCCCAGCCAGCCGGAAGCCGCGCAGACAACGAAGAGCGCCAGCGCGATGAAAAAGAGCAGGATGTTTCTCGGTTTAAACATTCAACGGCCTTTTGAAAAGAAAAAGAGGAAGCAGGAGGAAAACAAGCGACCAGGGCTCCGGGATCTCCTCCACGGTAAATCCCGCTTCGCCCCGCATGGGAAGATCAGTTTCCGTCGGCGCATAGCAGCAGCGGAAAACAAGGGAATTCGTCATGACGATCGGCGAAACGTAAGTCTTGGCGGAAGCGGAGGTCCAGGGGTCGCTGCCGTCCAATGTGTAAAGGATCTTTTTGGCGCCGGAAAGCGCCAGCTCCGCGCCGTAGGGCACCGCGCCTCCCGGAATAGAAAGCAAGGGCGGATCGATTCCGGGGAACCAGCCCGCTTCGCGGTACTGCTCAAGCGTCGCTTCGTAACGGTGGGGCAGAAATTTGTCCCTTATGTAATTGATGTTGGGCTGCCAGTCGCGGTTCCTGCGCAAGGGCAGCCTGTCAGCGTAGGGCGCCCTGATGTCGCCCCAGCGCGCGGATTCGCAGACCACGGCGTCGTAGATGGAGTCGGCCCTCTTCATGAAAAGCGTTTGCATTTTTTCCGGCAGCGCGGCGCCGCCGTTGTAGTAATGCTTGCAGACTCTGTCAACGAAAAGTTTTCTGTATTCGCCCGACTTCATCAGCCTCTGGTGCAGGTAGCGGGAGTTGAACAAATTGAGCTTAGATCCCACCGGGGTGTCCTTTGTCAGGTCGGCGTCGTAATAATCCCTGAGGAGCGAGCATTCGCTGTCGTGGTTGATGAATTTGAAGCCTTTGGGCTTTTCGCGGTTGTAAAGGGCGAAGAAATTGTTGACGTGCTGGTCGTCCACGGCCACGGGGCTGTCCATGTTGCAAACCAGGCTGTTCAATATGGCCATGTCCGCCACGTTGGTGGGATCCAAAAGCCCGCACTTCACCGTTTGCAGATAACTCGCGTCGGAAAAGCCGTTGGTGGCCGCCTGCCAAAGCCTTTTGTAGGCGTCCATATTGCCCTGCGTCACGGTCACGAAGAGATCTTCCGGCTTCAAAACGTCGTAATCTTCCTCGCTGCCGCCGAAGTAGTGGGCCGCGTAGTTCTGGTCGGGCCTTTCCTCCGTCTGGTAGAGGCCCCAGTAGTGGCCGTTCAGAAGCACGTGGTAGTAGCAACCCCTGGTGCCCGGCATACCCATGGAAAGAGCCAGATCCCGGACGAATTCGTCCGAACAGTAGGTGGACTGGTAGGCGTCGCCCTCGAAATGCCAGGAGAAAGTCTGGGTGGATCTTAGGTCTATTTTGTCGAACTCAGCTATTTCGTTTTCGCCGAAGAGCGGGAACTTCAGTTTCCCAACTCCCCACTCGTTGCGGAAGAAAAGCCTGAAGGAGTGCTTGGGATTGTTGGCGGCCCGGCTCGAGCTGCCCCTGATCCTCAGCCCGCAGCCGACGGAAAAGCCTGCTGATCCGTCATGGTTCAAGAGCTCGATATGCGCCTGGCGCTCCCAATTTTTCCCGTCCTGCTTGGCGTTGACGTAGATGCCGCTGGAGGCGTTGAAAAGGTTGGCGGGGCTCGCCACGATGGAGATGAAGGGCAGCTGCTTGAGGCCTGGAAGCATGGCGTCCTTATATTCCGGCGACTGGGTGATCCTGGTGTCCATTCCGTAATCCAGCCTTTGCTTGTTCACGGAATTGGTGGGCCACAAACTTCCCGGCGGAACGCCGTCGGGAGAATTGACGATGTCATTTAGAAAAACGAAGGTGCCGGTGAACTCCTCCGCGCCGCCGGCGTCGTCCTTATAGGCGATCGCCCTTACGATGGTCGTTTTGTCAACCGTGAAATGCCCGCGGTAAATAGTTCCGCCTTTCCTGGGCGTCGTTCCGTCCAGAGTGTAAACGATCCTGGCGCCCTCCGTGGCGCAGCGCAGCCTCAGTTCGAAACTCTCCTCGTAAAAGCCCGGTTCGGGAATGGAGGTGACTTCCCCTAAGATCTCGCCGAAGCCGCCGCGGTTGGGATATCCCGGAGAGGCGGGCTTCATGTATTTCAAAGCTTCGTTGGTAAAGGAGACCGCTTCGCCGCCCAAAAGCGTCGGGCTTATCAAAAATTCCTCGTCGGAAATATTGGCGGTCGTTCCCACTATGGCCAAAACGTTCGTCCCGGAAGTCAGGAGAGAACGGAACTTGGTGATGTCGAAACTGCGCCAGGCAATGGCGTCCTTCTTCGCGCGGTCGCCCTGGGAAAAAGCGTTCGCCCCGGAACCGGACATCTTCTCCTCCCTGACGATCAAAACTCCGTTCAGGTAGGCTTCGAAGGAATCGGCGTAGCGCATCTTAAGGGCGAGGGAATAAAGTTTCGGCGTTCCCTTGAGAACGAAAGGATAGCGGACGAAGGCGGCGCGCCTCTTTGAGTACATCGCCTCCTTGATGTCCACTTTGACATATTTGGAAAAATCGTATTCGCTTCCCTTGTTGCATTCAAAGCCAACGCTGCCGGCGCTCTTGAGCCAGCCGGCGTCGCTGAAATCCGGAAGATACCAGACGGCGTCGATAGAGCTGTTGCCCGGAACGCAGACGCGGCAGGGATTGTTTTCATTCAGCAGCGTGACATTTTCCGTCTCCGCTTCGCCGCACCAGCCGTAGGAGGTGTCTTCAAGCTGCGGAGGAAAGGTCGGGGCAAAACTTGAAAGCACGACGCCCTCCCTGTCGCAAAGCCCCAGGTATTCCCCGTCCGCGGAAAGCTTGAAGCCACAGTGCAGCTCGCGGCCGGGAACTCTCCAGGAATCCGAAGTGGCGAAGACGATCAGATAACTTTTCGCGAACAGATTGGTGTCGGGAAAACGCCATTTGAAAGGCTTGTCCTCTTTGTCGGTAAGCCCGAAATCCTTCAAACTTACCGTTTCGTCTCCGTCGTTGTAAATTTCTATCCAATCGGAGCGCTCGCCGAAAGAATCCTGTATCCCCGACTTGTTGGAGGCCATGAATTCATTGATGCGCACACCCTTCGCCGAAGCGGCGAAGAGCAAAGCGAAAAAGACTATGACGGGAAGCAGTTTCAAGACCTAAAAGAAAATTTTCCTTGCGCCCAGAAGAGCGAGAAGCGAGATTAAGAGGAAGGAAGGTTCCGGCAGATCTTCGCGGCCGGGGGACCCGTAGGATTCCCCGGAAAGCCGCCAGGCGCCCTTGGCGCTGTATTCCTCGAAGGGCAGGTCGTAGCTTACCGGCACGATGGAAGGTCCCAAACCCCGGGCGCCCTCGAACCAGTAGCCGCTGAAATTGAAGCTGTAGTTGGAGAGGAAGAAGCGCTCGCCGTCGTTAGAGATGCTGCCGTCGAAGGTCCCGGCGATGTACATTCCGTTGGTCTCGTAGCGCTCCGCGAAAGCCGCCGGATTCTTGACCAGAAGCACGTAGCTTTTTTCCGGAATGGCCTTGGAGCCCCGGGCGAAAACGAAGTCCACGCCGCCCGTCACGGATTGTCCCTCCGGATAATAGGGCTTGTCGGAATTGTTGAAGAGCTCGATGAATTCATAATCCTTGTCCGTGAAGGCGGAGCCCGCCTCGGGAGGAGCGGGCATGTACATCAGCTCGGTGACGACAAGCGGGCTCTTCTCCGACAGGGTGAAGTAAGCGGAAACGTCCAAGGGCGCGTCGCT
The DNA here is from genome assembly GCA_017557885.1 of bacterium. Lineage (GTDB taxonomy): Bacteria > Auribacterota > UBA3054 > UBA3054 > UBA3054 > UBA3054. Next base: position 409,206 of record JAFYXV010000002.1, read on the forward strand.
GTAGGCGGGGTCGTAGGAGCAGCGGATCAGCATGGGCTGGTCGATCACGACGGGGCCGGTGTAGCGCTTGGCGGTGGAAGAGGTGTAGGGGTCGCTTCCGTCCGTGGTGTATTTGACGTAAGTCTCGCCGCTCATGGTGACCTTGGTGCCCGCCATCACCCTGCCGCCGTTGGGATAGATCCTGGGAGGCGCGAGGGAGGGATACCAGCCCCGGTTCCTGAACTGGGTGAGGTTCACTTCGTTCCTGGTTGGGAAGAAGGTGTTGGTGATCCAATTGATCTCTGGCCACCAGTGGTCGTCGCGGTTAAGCGGCTGGTACTGCCGGCAGTCCGTCCTGACGTCGCCCCAGCGGGCGGATTCGCAGATGATGGCCTGGTCGATCTCATGGACACGGGATAAGAGAAGTTTCGAAGCGTTGTTGGGCGTCAGAAGGCCGTCGTTGAAGTAGTGCTTGCTGACTCTTGACTGGAAGATGCGGAGGTAGCCCTCGGTCGCGCAGAGCCTCTGGTGGAGGTAGCGGGGGTTGAAGGCGCCCGTGCCGTCGCGGCCGGTGGTTATGTTGCCGGTCTTGTCGGTCCTAAGATACATCTTCACCATGGCGTGCTCCGTGTCGTGGCAGAAATATTTGAAGCCGCCCTGCTTCACGCGGTCGTAGATGGCGAAGAAGTTGTTGGGGCCGCTGTCCGTCATGGTCAGAGGACCGTCGGTGTTGCCCAAAAAGTTGTTGATGATGGTGTAGTCCGCCAGATTGGTGGGGTCGAGAAGCACGGGATAGTTGGGATTCCTGGAACCGTCGGGATTGCGGCCCACCGCCTTCAGATACGTCTCTTCCGTGAAGCCGTCCCGGGCCATCTGCCAGAGCGCTTTCCAGGCGTTGATATTGCCGTTGTTGACCGTGGCCACGTAGCCGTCCGGCTTGATGACGTCGTAGTCTTCCTTGTCGCCGCCGAAATACGTCTCGGCGAAATGTTCCTCCGCCCTTTCCTGGAACTGGTAGAGGCCCCAGTAGTGGCCGTTCAGAAGCAGATGGAAATATCTGCTCCTGGTGTAGGGTTCGCCCATCTCGCGCTGCATATCCCGGGCGAAGACGTCGCGGCACATGATGTTTTCCCTGGCGTCGTTGCCGCCTTCGCAGCTCCAGGAATAGTTCTGGGCGGTCCTCAGGTCGACCTTGTCGAATTCCGGGGCGCCCTCGGAGCCGAAGAGCGGATACTCCAGTTTGGAGTCGCCGTACTCGCTGCGGAAGAAGAGGCGCCAGGAGTGCTTGGCGTTGCCGGAAGAGCGGGACGCGCCGCCGCGGATCCTGAGCCCGCAGTTGACGGCGAAGCCCGGCGTTTCGTCATGGGTAAGGTAGTTAAGCTGGGCGAAGCGCTCCCAGTTGCGGCCGTCCTGCCAGGGGTTGACGTAGATGCCGGTAGAGGAGTTGAAGAGGTTTCCGGGCGAGACGATGATGGAGAGCATGGGGATCTGCTCGAAAGCGCCCCGCATCAGGCCGCCGTAGCGGGCGGACTGGGTTATCTTCGTGTCCATGCCGTAGTCGAACTTCTGGTTGTTGATGGAGCCGCTTGGCCACTGAGAGCCAGGTCTGGAGCCGCTCGGCTGAGCGATGACGTCGTCCAGGAAAACGTAAGATTTGGCCGTCGGCCTGGGACTGTAGGCGCCGGTCTTGAAAACGCCCACCCGGATGACCGTGGTCTGGCTGACGGTGATAGGGTTCCTGTAGGTCGTCCCGTTGGAAGTAGTGGGCTCCGTGGCGTCCAGGGTGTAGCGGATCACCGTGCCCTCGTCGGGGGAAGTGATGGTCAAACGGAAGGAGTCCTCGTAAAAGCCGGAGTCGTGGCTGAAAACGGGCGGCTGCAGAAATTCCTCGTAGGCTTCGCCGTTGACGCGTCCAGGCGTGGGATTGGTGAAATATCCTCTCTCCTTGAACTGCATGCTCTCCACGCCCTTGCCCCTCAGTTCGGCATCCATCAAAAAGTCGGTGCTGGTGGTGGTGTCGTTGAGGCCGTGGATGCACAGCACGTTCTTGCCCTTCCTTATAAGGCTGACGTAATCGGTGATGTCCACGTCCTCGAATCTCAGAATGTTGGATTCGTTGTGGTAGGTGGGCGAGCAGGATTCCCAGCTGACGGTGGGCGGAGCGTTGACTCTGGCGACCTCCACGCCGTTAAGATAAGCGACGAAGCCGTCGTCGTAGAGCATCCTCAAAACAAGCTTCTGCAGATTCGGCTTCTCGGCGACGTCGAAAGGCATGCGGATGAAGCAGGTGCCGTTCTTGCCGTACATGTCGTCCATAACGTTGATGCCGACATAGTCTGTGACGTCGGTGGAGCTGCCGGGGCTCTTCTCATAGCCGACGCCGGAATTGCCTGATCTCCAACCAGAGTCGTCGAAGGTGGAACGGTACCAGGATGTCTCGAGACTGTCGTCGGTGGGGACCAGAACGCGGCAAAGAGAATTGGTGGAGCGCAGAATAATTTCCTGGGTGGCAGTGACGCAGCCGTCGCCGTAGGAGACGTCCTCGTACTGCACGGGGAACGTCGGCTTGTATTCGCTGACTACCTGCCCCTCGCTGTTGAAAAGGCCTAAATATTCGCCGCTGGAGGAGAGCTTGAAACCGGTGTGCATTTCCTGCCCGGGCTGCGCGATCTCCCTGTCCGAACACCAGACGAGCATATAGGTCCCGGCCACGAAGTTGGTGGCGGGGAATTCCCACTTGCGGGGCTTAGTCTCGTTGTCCGTCAGGCTCCAGCCGTCCAATGAGAACGTCTCGCCGTCGTTGTAGAGCTCCACCCAGTCGGAACTTTCGCCGAAGGAGTCTTTGATCGTTCCCTTGTTGGAGGCCATGAACTCTGTTATGCGCGCCGCCGAAAGGGAAAGCGCGGCTGTTATCATGAGGAAAAATATCGCCTTTTTCATCTTGTCTCCGATCTTTTCAGATGAATGTCGTTTTTAAATGTTTATCTCAGGTTGAATATTTCGTTCAGGCTATGGTGGATCACGTAACAGTCGTTGCTCTGCAGCGCCTGCTTTTCGAAAAACTTCTCGCCCTGCCCGGAGGGGACGCCTTTTTTGACCATGATCCTGTCGATGGTCCCGCCTTCTTTGACCGCGGCCTTGGGAATGACGATGTCCACTCCCCCTTCCAGTTTTTCGTTGAGGCGCAGGATCTCCCGCCAGTTGCTGAAGCTAACTTTGGAAGTGTCGCAGCGGAAGCTGAAGCTGGCCTTGCCCTCCGGCATGTCCGCCTCGCCAAGGCAACCCGCGGCGGGGCCGAAGCGCAGGAATTCCTTGATGCTGTCGAAGGCGCCCGCCACCTGGGAAATGATCCCCAGGTTGAAGCCGCTCTTCTTGGCTTTCTTCAGGGACGCCAGGTTGGTCCTGAACTCGTTGAATTTTCCGAAGTGGCAGTTGGAAAGGGAAAAATCAAGCCGCATGGGCAGCTTTTCGCCGTCCCAGCTGGTCTCGGCCTCCATGGTAAGGCGCGTGTTGTGCAGCTTGTTGCTGACGGAGCCCGTCACTATGCAAAGTCCGGAATCGGCGGAGATCGCGCCGCCGCTGACTTCCTGCAGCGTGCCGGTCAGGGAATAGGCCACCACGTTCTCGCTGATGATGCGGCTGCCGCCCTTCAGGAAGAAATTGCTGAAGCCGCCCTCCCCCATTTCCGCGCCCAGCGCCTGGCAGTCGAAGGCGGTCGATTTCCCGGAAAGCGGCACCGTCAGGTTGCCCTTGATGTCCATGACGTCGCAGGTGAAGGATTCCGCCACCGCCAGCCCCGGCATCAGACTTTCCAAAAGCTCGTTGGAGAGTTTCCCGCCGGGAATGACGAAGGAGGCTCTTACGCAGGCGTCCCAGCCCAGGCTGGCCTTGAGGTCCATTTCCTTTTCGATATTGCCCGGCGCGATAAGCACCGTCTGGCCCTCGCCCTTGCAGTAAAAAGTCTTGTCCTTCAGGGAAGGGCAGTGGTAGATGTCGAAGGTGGACCTTAGGACCACGGAGGTCAGAACATCCATGAACTGCTCCTTCTGGACCTCGTCCAGATAGCCCTTCAGAAGATCCAGGGCGTTGAACTCCACCAGGCAGTAAGATTTCAAATATCCTTTGTCATAGCTCCGCACCGCTTCCTCCCCCAGGGGGGAGCGCTGGAAGAAGGAGCGTATCTCCCGTTCCGCAAAATAGCCGTTCACCACCGGCAGAACAGCCAGAACAACAATCAAAAGGAGAAGAAAAACAGGCGCTTTTCTAATGATCTTCATAATTTCACATTTCTTTGCCGTTTACAAATAATTTTCCCTGATCGTAAGTGATCTTCTGAGGCGTTCCGTCAGCCTTCACGCCCAAACTTTCCAGTTCTTTGGGAACGCCGCCCTCCAGCTCGGCCTCCACCAATAGCAGGTCCGCCAGATCGTTCCAGGAGGAAACGGGGACGTCGCTCTCCCTGAAGGACAGCTTCAGCTTCAGGCTGAAATTTTTCCCGCCCGCAGAAAGGGAAAGCTCCGCTTTGGGTCCGCTTTGCAGAAAGCGCTGGGGATCCTCGGCGTCCAGGGCTTCCGTGAAACTGTCTTTTTGCGCGGCGCGGGCCAGGGCGCCCTTCAGGAAGGCGAGGCTCCGGCCGGAATATTTGAGCTCCAGCTGCGCCGCGCCAAGATCTTCGCCTTTCACGGAAAGCTCCGCGGCCTTCAGGGCGACGGAGTAATTTCCGGAGCCTTTTTCCAAAAGCTCGCCCCGGATCCTCAGGTCGAGATTGCTGACGCGCCCTTCGGACAATTTCAAAAGAGACGCTTTGGCCAGATTCTCCCAGCCTTTCCCGCTCTCATGGTATTCCGAGCGGAAACCGCTCGCAGCCACGCCCGGCCAGAGGGCGAAATTTTCCGCCTCCAAAATTCTGCTTTTAGCCTTGTCGCCAAAGCCGCCGCTTGTTTCCTCCCGGAGGGTGCAGTTTTGGAAAACGAAAAGGGAGCCCTCCGCTTCCTGCGCCTGGTCGTCAAACCTGAGGAAGCGCTCGCTGGCTCCGCTCATTTTGTTCGTGACCCACTCCTCGCCGCTCACTTTCCAGTCCTTCCCGGCCAGGGAAAAGGTGCTGTGGGCCGCGCCCCACATGAGATGCTTCGGTCCGTGGACGATCTCGCCGGAAATGTTGAGGGCAATGTCCCGGAAAACGTCCACCACTTCCGGACGCAATCCCAGGGAGGAGACGGTGGAGGACAAGGGCTCGTTCAGGTCCAGGTAAGAACGCAAATACCCCGTGCCGGACCCGAAGGGTCTTTCGTTGATGCCCAGTTCGGCGCAGACGTTATTGAAGCGCGCCTTGTACATACTGACGCTCTTCCTCCCGCAGAAATAGGGGGAAAGGACGCAAAGCGCCGCAAGGACAACAATGAGGACGTATTTCATGAGCCTGTTCTCTCGTAGGTGAAACAATTCATTATTATCTATTTATTTTAACATAAAACAGGAAATTTTTTCATAAAAAAAACGCGGGGCGCAAAGCCCCGCGTTTCTTGCCGCGCAACGCTCTTTCAGTCTTCCTGGGGGAACCAGCGCAGTTCCTGGGCCGCCCGGCCCAACTTGGTCTCCTGGCATTTTTCCACCAGCGTCTCATAGAAGCGGCGCGCTTTTTCGGCGTCGCAGTTTTCCGTCCATTTTCCGGCTTCGCAAAGGATCTCCGACAAAGTTTCGCTGTTATCCGGCAGAAGCTCGACCGCCAGCCAGACCTGGCTCACGGCGGAGTCGAGGCAGAAGTCCCGGGCGGAAAGAGCGGGGGTATATTTTTGCACCCTCTTCTCCTCGTCGGCGCTGAAGGGCGCCAGCTGGCTGCCCCGGCGGCTCCGCAGCTGCCGCTGCCAAAGTCCGCTGTAAGCCTCCCTGCCTTCGTTTATCAGCCAGTCCGGCGCGTTCTCCGCGGCGTAGATCGGCTCGCCGCCGTGATAGACCGCCCGGGCGGCGTCGGCGCGGGCCCGGCCTCTTTCCTCCGGGGGAAGGTCCGCGTTGGCGCCCATGGAAAGCGAAGTCAGAAGCTGCTCCGCAAAGGAGCGCTGCAGCCTGGGGAAATAGGGCAGCGCGGCGTTGAGATCCCCGGATCTGGAAAGGCGCCGGGCCAAAAGATAGCGCAGCCGCGCGTCCAGAGGACTCTCTGCCTTTTGGGAGGCCTTTTCCCTTTCCTTGACAAAATCCTCCAGCTCCCTAAGGTCAAGGACGTCCTCGGCGATGTAGGAGGCCTCCTCCCAGTCGCCGGAGATCAGCGTCACCCGCAGGGCCTCCTTGTAATTTCCGAAGGAAAGGTAAAGCAGGGCCAGCTCGTGGCCGATCTCGTCCCTCAGGTTTTCCGGCAGATCCTTAAAACTGTAGAAGACCGTAGCCAGATCGCTGGCGGCGCCTTTGCGGTCCCCGGCTTCCAGTTTGGTCTTGGCCAGAATCCAGGCGGCGAAGGGCGCCATGGCCCGGGCGGAATCCAGGGCTTCCCCGGTCATCTGCTTGTCCCCTATGCGGTAGGCCGCCACCGCCGCCAGATCGGCGACATCCTTCAGGCTCCCCTCTTTTTTCAAGGTCCTGAGCCAATTCCTGATCGCCTCGGCGTCCTCAAAGGATATATTGAGGAGCCTGAGGTCGGAATAAAAAGTGGCGGCGTGCCAGGTGGTCATGGCCGCCACCGCCTTGCTCCGGGCGGCCACCGCCAGGTCGGCCCCCTTGGTCTGGAGGATAAGGTTGGCGATGTGGCGGACCATCTCCTCGTGGCGGAAGCCCAGAAGATTCAGGGCGAAATAGCAGTTCATGGCCTGGGGGTAGTTGGTCACCGCGGCGTAAGAGGCCGCCTCGAAGCGCAGAAGGCAGGCCGCCAGTTTCTCGTCCCGGCCGCCGCTTTTCCCAATCTCGTTCCTGAGCTTCTCCAGCTCCCTCAAAGTCCTGTAGGGATCGTGCTCGGCGAAGGACTCCGCCGTCAGCACGCGCCCCCAGTTGGCGCAGTAAGTCTTCCTGTTCAAAGGCAGCGCCTCAAGCTTTTCCCAATGCTCCCTGGCGGCTTCCGGTTCGCCGTTGTAGAAATGCTGAAGCCCGTCAAGTAAAAAAAGGAATTCCTCCGGCATGTCGGAGGGAAATTCCATAAGGCTCAGGGTGGGCTTTTGAGGCGGCTCGTAAAGTCCGTAAAGGGCCCAGTAGCGGCGGTAGTTGTAATCGTCCCTGGCTTCCGTATAGGCCAGGAAATTCGTCTCAGCCCGGCGGTAGATCTCCAGGAGCTCGTTCTGCCGCGCCTCCGAGAGCTTGGTGAGCGCGAGCGCCTGGGCGAACTCGCCTTCGCCGGGCTGCCAGCCCGTCAGCTCGCCCGCCGCAAGCTTGTCCCGGCCGGAAAGCGCCACTATGGCGCTGTTGGTGGGCCAGGGCGCCAGGGAAGAAAGGATCTCCACGGCCGCGTCGCAGGAAAGCAAAAACTCTTTTTCACCGTTCTGGAAGTCCCCGCGGCAAAAAGAGGCGGAGGCCAGAAGGATAACGAGGGCAGGATATATGGAAAAATAACGCCGCATTAGAATAATTATACTCCTTAGCCCTTCGGGTGAAAAGAGGAGCGCCTCCCGCGCTCTGGCCTTTTGCTATAATTTAGAAAAATAATCTTAAAATCCAGGAGGACATTTTATGCGTCACATTTCCCTTTTCGCGCTTGCATTGGCCGCTTTCCTGCTTCAGGCCTGCTACACCGTTCCCGTCACCGGGCGTTCCGCCTTCATCATGACCTCCGTGGAAGAAGAGAAAGCTCTGGGATTGGAAGCCTACAACGTTTACAAGACCAACGAGGTCATCCTCACCGACTACGCCATCAACAACCGCATCAAAACCATCGGCCAGAGGATCGCCAAAATAGCGGAGCAGGACACTCCGGGCATGGAGTGGGACTGGGAGTTCACGGTCTTCAACGACAATGAGACCGCCAACGCCTGGTGCCTGCCCGGCGGCAAAGTCGCCGTTTACACCGGCATCCTGCCGTACGCCAAGAACGACGCGCAGCTTGCCACCGTCATGGCCCACGAGATCGGGCACGCCGTGGCGCGCCACGGCGTCGAACGCATGGGCACCGAAACGATGGTGGGCGTTCTGGGAAGCGTCATCGGCAGCAGCGTCTCCGAAGCCAACGCCGACGCGGTCCTGGCGGCCTACGGCGTGGGCTCCTCGCTTTTCGTGACTCTGCCCTTCAGCCGCGACGACGAATACGAAGCGGACCAGATCGGCATGAACTTCATGGCCAGGGCCGGCTACGACCCCAACGAAGCCATCAAGTTCTGGGAAAACTTCATGGCCTCCGGCGGTTCCTCCGTTCCGGAGATGCTCTCTACGCACCCCTCCGACGCCAACCGCATCGCCAAACTTAAAACTTATCTTCCCGACAACGAAGCCCTTTATAAAAAGGCCGTCGGCAAATAGTGCTCAAAGCTCTTCAAATAGGAGGGCTTTCCTTTGACCCTCCTATCGCGCTGGCGCCCATGGCGGGCTACAGCGACTATCCCATGCGCCAAATAGTCCGCAGCCTTGGCGGCTGCGGATTGTTTTACACGGAGCTAATAAGCTGCCACTCGGTCATCCACGCCCATGACAAAGTCAGGGCGCTTTTGAAAAGCGACGCGGGCGAATATCCCCTGGCGGTCCAGCTTTTCGGCTCCCACCTTGAATTCATGCCCGCCGCCGCCTCGCAATTGGAAAGCCTCGGCGCCGGCCTCATCGACATCAACATGGGCTGCCCCGTTTCCAAGGTCGTGAAGACCGGCGGCGGCGCCGTATTGATGAAGGAACCCAAGACCGCCGCGGCGGTGGTGCGGGCCGTGAAAAAAGCCGTCTCTGTTCCCCTGACGGTCAAGATCCGCCTGGGCTGGGACAGCGCCAGCAAGAACGGTCCGGAATTCGCGGCCCTGATGGTGGCCTCCGGCGCCCAGGCCGTGGCGGTGCACGGCCGCACCAGAGCCCAGCTCTATTCCGGCCAGGCCGACTGGGCGGAGATCGCCAAGGTCGTGGAGGCCGTTAAAAAAGAAGACGCATCTGTTCCCGTCATCGCCAACGGCGACATAGTGAGCCCGCAAAGCGCCGCGAAAATAATCGAGGAGACGGGCTGCGACGGCATCATGATCGGCCGGGCGGCCCTGGGCGCTCCCTGGCTTTTCCAAAGAGTGGAAAAATATTTGCTAACGGGCGAACTGATCCCGGAACCGAGCCTGGCCGAAAGAGGAAATCTGGCCTTAATGCACCTGGAGCACCTCAAGGCCACCTACGGCGAGAAGCTGGCCTCGCTGCACATCAGAAGGATCGCCTGCGGCTACGCCAGGGGCTTCCTGGGCGTGGCGGAATTCCGGCGCCAGATAGTAAAAGCCGCCTCGACAAGCGAGGCGGCTCAGATCATAAAGGATTTTTTCCTGAAGGCCGAATCATAAGACAAGGCCTTTTTTATTTTTTGAAAACTTCCGGGAAATTCTCCTCCAGCATATCCACGATAAGAAGGTTCCAGCTAACGAAGCCGCCTTCTTTGCCTTTGTTCATGTCCGCGGAGGGCGCCAAGCCGCCGCCGCATTCCGCGCAGTAGTTCTCGTGCAGGCTGCCGCAGTTGTGGAGATCCGTTAGCAGCGTGTCGGCCAGTCTCTTTGTGACTTCCCGCGCCTCCTCCCGGAGACCGTAGCGCAAGAGCGCGACAGTGTGAAGATAATTGGCGACCACCCAGATGGGGCCCTGCCAGTTGGAATACGGGACGATCATGCATTCGTTGTTATAATCCGGATCGTCCTGGGATAGGCTTCTTATCCCGTAGCGGGAGAGCATATTTCTTTTAAGAAGATGATCCTTTAAAAGCGCCTGTCCTTTTTCCTTGTCGTCGATGAGGCCGTAGGTCAGGGGAATGTAGTTGGAGAAGGCGTTCCTTCTGACGATTTGTCCGTCCCTTCTCCTGTTCCAGAACATGTTCTCCTCTTCATGATAAAGATACTTCATGATATTGGCCTTAAGGACAGCCGCTTTTTTCCCGTAGGTTTCGGCCTTGTCCCCAATGCCCAGAAGGTCCGCCATTTCTGAAAGAGCCAGGTATTCCGCGTAGATGTAGGCGTTGACGTCGCAGGAAAGGACCTGGTTTATGTTTTCGGGGCCGTCGCCCACGGCGGGGTTGTTGTCCGCCCCGGACATCATGGAATCGTACCAGAAGAAGAGGCCCGTAGGCCCGTCCTGCCTAACCTTTTCCCAACGCGCGATGGTGCTCTCGACTTTCGGGAAAACTTCCCTCCCCCAGTCAGGATCTTTGTTGTCCTTCATGGCGCGGAGGGCGCCCCTGGCGAAAAAGGGCTTCAGGATGAGGGAAGGATGCCTGAGAACTTTCTGGTCGGCCCTGACGCAGGCCGGCGTGTCTTCCTCGGGATCGAAAATGGAAAGGAAATTGTCCACCCAGTATTTCAGATACTGGGGCTGGGGGTCCCGCCTGCCGCAAAGATGGTTGGCCATGAAATAGGCGTCCCAGTCCCACTGCTGGGTGTAGAAGCCTCCGGGAATAAGGTAGGGATAAGGGATGGCGCCGCAGGGCGGCCTGATGATGTCTTTATAGCTCGCTTTGAGAAAATCCACGAGCTCAAGATATTTTTCCATAGGATCCTCCGTTTTGGTCGGTATGATTTTAGCATAATGGCGAAAACTGATTTAAAAAACAGCGGGAGAAAAAATAGTAAAATAAAACGAATCTCAAAAAGGAGGAAGCATGAGTCCCCTGCAATTGGAAAAAGCCGCCGATCTGAAAGAGCTGGCGGAGTTCGCAAAAGCCATCTGGCTGGAACACTGGAAACCCCTGCTGCCGGAGGGTCAGACGGAATACATGATCGAAATGTTCCATTCGGAAAAGGTCATGAAAAAGCAGATCGAAGAGGACCGCTACCATTATTTTTATTTGCGAAACGAGGAGGGCCGCGTCGGCTACACGGCTTTGAGCGTGAAAGAGGACCAGCTCTTCCTCTCCAAACTTTACATGCTGAAGGAATACCGCCGCAGGGGCTTCGGGACCGCCGCCTTCGAACTGATAAAAGGATTCGCCGCCGCGCATTCCCTTCCCAAGATCACGCTGACCGTAAAAAGGACCAACACGCCCGCCATCGACGCCTATCTCAAGTGGGGCTTCAAGATCGCGAAAAGCATCGACACGGACATCGGATCGGGCTTCGTCATGCCGGATTACGTGATGGAATACACGCTGTAAAAATAATTAAGACGCCAACAAAAAAGCGGACGAAATTTTTCGTCCGCTTTTTTGTTTTTAGTTGCCCAGGTTCAGCTTGCTCTTGGGATAAGCCGTGAGCCAGAAGGTGGCGTAGACCGAGTGGTCGTTGTCGTCCCTCAGGCGGTAGGAAACGGAAGTGTCTATGCACTTTTTCCAGTTCTTGTAAAGCGTGAACTCCATTTCCTGGAGGCTGCCCTTCTCCGCCTCGAAGCGCACGTAGGACTCGAAGCCCCAGCCCCTCGTCAACTCTCTGGCCCAGGCTTTCTGCTGCATCTCCAAAGAGAGCCAGGGCGTGAAGTCGTCGAACCAGATGCGGCCGCCGGCGGAGATGAGGTTGGAGTAATCGTAGAGATAACGGTAGCTGGCGTTCAATATGAGCTCGTCCTTTCTGCCTCTCAGCCAGCGCGGCAGAGAAGGATGGGACAGGGCTTTCTGCAGAACGCGGGTGGCGTCCATGTTGGCGCCCAGGTTGGCGAAGGTCACGCGTTTGTATTTGTCCAGATCCCAAAGGAGGTCGCCCTGGATGTTGAGCCAGTCGGTGGGATCGGACTGGAAGGCCAATCCGACGGCCGTGGTGGCCTGATACTGGCGGAAGACTTTTCCTTGGGTGTATTTGCCCCGGTAGTCGTAATGATGGCGGTAATCCTGGGATTTGTAAACGTCGTCGTGATAATAGCGCTGGCTGACGTAGGCCGTGAAGTCCAGCAGGTTGGCGTTGTTGCCTTTCCTTTCGATCTGGATGGCGTTCCTGATGCCCAGGTCGCCGCCCGCCGCCAGACCCATTTCGGTGCCGAAGGCCGTGTTGCCGAAGATGGCGGCCTTGGGCTCGATGATGTGGCGGATCTTCTCGCTGTCAGACTGGAGGTATTTCCTCATCAGCTCGCCGGCGTAGGTGCCTTCCAGATTGTAAGTCCTGTGCAGCTTGAAGCTGACGTCCACGCCGCCGTAGGGCATGGCGCGGAAGAAGGCGCCCTCGTCCTGGGGACGGTAGGCGTCTATGGCCATCCTGGTGTAGCGGTTGTAATTCTGGTTGAAGTGATTGACCGGGAAGTTGACGGTCTTATGCCTCAGTTTCAAACGCCTGTTGAAGCCGCCCGCGGCCCCCGGAGAAATGCGGGAGCGTTTCCAGACGTAGTCGTATTCCTCGCCGTCGTTGTAGTTGTTGATGTTGCCGAAGTCCATGGCGAAGCCCAAATAGGGCTCGACGTTGAGGAAGTTGAAGAAGCGCTTGGGCATGGAGATCTTGTGATCCGTCTGGGCCTGCCACATGGTGTAGCTGGCGTGGGCGTCCTGCTTGTCGCTCTGGACGTAATGGTAATAGCCCGCGGTGGTCTTGCTCTCGTAATAGACGGGAATGTTGAGAGCGGGCAGGCTCATCACCCTGCGCTTCCTGAAGACGTGCCTCAATTCCGGCAGACGCTCGTAGGTGGTGTAGAAACTGTTGACCTGCTTGACGGCGTAGAAGCTGACTTCGTTGTCCTCGCCGATGGGGATCGTGAAGTCCAGCCAGGTGTCGCGCTGGCCGTAATGGTTGTAGTCGTCGCGGTAGAATTCATGCACCACGTCCATATCCTTCATCCAGTCGATCTGCCAGGAGAGAAGGCCCTTGTTGAGCCAGCCGGCGCCTGGGCCGAAGGTCTGCACGTGCTCCCAGAGCAGGCGGTAGCGGAACTGCTTGTCGCCCTCTTCGTCGTGCTTGTCTTTTTCCTGGATGAAGCGGCGGGCGGTGTCGTCGATGAAAAGGGATTCCCATTCGCCGGCGATGGTGGTGACGTTGGTGAAGACCACGTTGTAGGAGCCGTCCAGACCGAAGGTGATGCCGTGCTTGGAATAGTAGCCGATGTGCGGCGTCAATCTGAGTTCCTTGCTGTGATAGACGTCCAGCGCCAGATCAAAGAAGCCGCCCTTCTTGGAATCGTAGCCGGCCTTGACCTGCACCGGGAAGGGATTGTCGTCTTCGCTGGGAGTGTAGGTGACCTGGGGCAGCCACAGGAAGGGCACGCCCTCGAATTTCACCAGGCAGTTGCGGGCCGTGACGCGGCTCTGTTCCCTGGGATCGTTGAGATTGGGCACCGCGACGGTGATGTCCTTGGCCTCGAAACTGTAGAGGGCGGACTGGTATTCCGGCGGGCAGGTGGTGCAGCGGCCGTCCGTGACGTGCAGGACGTTTTCATAAGGATCCTTGACCAGCGTCTTGCCGTAGATGTACCATTTTTTCTCGTACCAGCGGCCTTCCTCGAGATCCTTGAAATTGCCGAAGTCCACCTTGGCGTGGGCGTTCTCGAATTGGCCGGCGTAGTTTTCCAGATTGAAGATGACGCGTTCGCCCAGCACTTCGTAGCAGAAGGGGCCCATCTCGTTGTCCACCGCGATGCCGGTCTGGTTCATGGCTTCGTAGAGATCCTCGGGAGCGGTGTAGGTGATCCTGGTCCAGCCCGGGGAAGTGAGGATCTTGGTGGCGGTGTTGTATTCCACCGCGTCGGAATAGACGCGGTAGTCGCCGTAGGAAAGCACGACGTTGCCCGCGGCTCTCAGAACGGTGTTGCTGATATAGGAAAATTCCAAAGCTTCCACCACCGCCTGCTCGCCTTCGGGAACGGGGGTGATGAACCAAGGCTCGGTGCCAAGGGCGAAATCCGCCGGAGCGCCTTTGCCGTTTTCAAAGGCCGCTTCCTCCGCGCCGAAAAGCGGCACTGAGAGAAGCAAGGCCGTAAGGACTGCTGAAATCAATACACGATCACACATATCTTCACTCGATTTTTATTGCATTATTTAGGTCAGGTTATTTTAGCAAAGCGCGGTGGAAAAGTAAAGACGCAAAAAGCCGGTAAGCCGCTCTATTAAAAGGAATAGCGAGCACCGGCCAGCAAAAACAGCCCTTCCGGCCTGTGGATAAAATTGACGACATTTTGTTGATAACTTGTTGAAAACTTGTTGAAAGGAAACATACGCGCCATTGTTTCAATCATTTATAAGTTATTCAGAAAAAAGGCGGCAAAGGGGTAATAATCAAGACATTTTACCCTCTATGCCGCCCCTTGAAAACGCCCCGTGCAGGGCTTATTTCCCATAGGGCTTGCGGTTCGCCTTGAGGAATTTCTCATATTCGTCCCTCACGTCCAAGGGCCCTTCGATGATAATGTCGCCTCTGAAGTTGGTGATCCAGCTGAAGAAAGTGGGAGACAGGCTGACTTTCACCGTCACAGTAGCCGCGTTGGGATCGTCATCAGCCTCCCGGCATTCGACATCCTCGCCGAAAGCGTCGAAGATCATCTCCGCCAATTCTTTTTTGAAGCGAAGGGCAATGCTCTTGGCGGGGCCGCCGTACATGGAAAACAGCGTGGAAATATGGACCGGGAGATCATCTCTTTTTTCCAGGGCGACGTCGGACACCTTCTTCTTTTCCTCGATGACCTCAGTCATCCTGTCCAGGCGGTATTTCTTGATGTTGTCGTTGCCTTCTTTGTCGTAGCACATGACGTAGTAGCGGCCGTTGTCGATGATGAGCGTCAAAGGTTCCGCCGTGTATCTTTGCCCTTCGTTTCTGGGGACCAGTTCTTTATTTATGTTGCGGTCGTTGTACACAAAGGAGATCCGGCGCCCGTCAACGAGCGCGTTCCTGATGGCCTCGATGCTGTCCAGGATCTCTTCGTTGCTGCGCTTCTTGATCCTCATGAGCTTATAGCTCTCATCCACCCTCTTCTTGATGGTGGGGCCGCCGATGCTGCCAAGTTTTTTGACAATGTGCTCCGTGGAATATTTCGAAAGGAAAGCCGCTTCCTGGACGGCGTCGATGAGGATCTTGAGCTCCGTGTCGTCCAGAGCGCGGCGTTGGACATAATAAGCGTTTTTCCGGCCGATCTTTTTCTCCTTGATGCCCACCCCCTTCCAGCCGGCCAAAAGCTTCATGTCGGCTCCAAAAGTCCGACGTTCGAACTTAATGCCTTCGTTGGACAGTTTGTCGGCGATCTCATCCCTGGTCAGGGGCTTGTCGTCGCTGGAACATTCCTGCAGGATCTGATAGACCCTCAGAAGTTTGATCTTGTCGCTGCCCGGCTTTTTATTGGTTTTGCCATCGCCGGTGTTTTTGGCGTTTTTTTGAGATGAGCTAACGGTTGATTTTTTCATAGTATTAAAAAAATGGGTGATGTTAATGCGCCTCTCGGGCGCTTGTATATCTAAAAGCAGTCGCTGCCTTTGTATGCGATATTATATTCTTTTCCTTCTTTTTCCGCTACGGAAAAACGGAGAGTTTTCTCTTTTTTAAGCGGCGTCCGAAGGCTTCAAGCCTCCGGACGCCTGAACAAACCACAAGGAGTTGGCAAAGAACCGGGAAAGATACCGGCATGGTCGGCTTACGGTTGCGCGGGAGGAGGTCCTGCTCTCCCGGGGTTGCGGGAGACCTCGCCGGCCATTGTATTTGCCATTTTTGCTCGATCAACAAAAGGAGTTGAACAACATGAAAGGCAAAAGAGACACTACTATGAGGGTTTTCTGACTCTATTCTATAAAAAATAGTGGCATTAGCAAGGGGGCTAATGGGAAAAATTTTTCCCATTAGTCCCCGCCTTTTGACCGGAAACTATTAAAGGAGCGTTTCCGGGTCCTGCGCTCCCGGCCCGCTTCCCTCTTCGGGATCCGCATCGATTTCGATCTCTTGGGGATCGCTTTCAGAAGTTTCGCCCTTCTGGGCTTTCAAAAGCGCCTGGACGGTCTTGTTGCCGTAAGTCAGTTTCCTGACGGTTATTGCTTCCATCGATTTTTCGGCCCTCTCATAGTATTGGGAAGCGCTTAAAAGAAAGTCCTTGGTGGCCTGCATCGCCTTGATGGTCTTGTCTATCTCGTCAATAGCTTTTTGGAAGTTGGAAGCGGCCAGCCGACTGTTCCTTTCCACCGCTTTCTTGGCGGCCTGCAGTTTGTCTTCGAAGTTGGTGAGATCCAGGTCCTGGGCTTTCATGACCGCGAGTTCGAGTTTGCTCTCGGCGTTTTTCAAAGCGGCTTCCTTCAGGATGTGGATCAGGGGAAGGAAAAACTGAGGCCTGATGACGAACATCTTGGGATACTTGTGGGACACGTCCACTATGCCCTGGTCATAAAGATCGTTGCCGTCTTCCAAAAGAGAAACGAGAACGGCGTATTCGCAGCCTTTTTCCCTGCGGTCCTTGTCCAGTTTGGCTAAGAATTCCTCGTTTTTGTGCTTCCTGCCGGTGCCCTCGTCCTCGTTCTTCATCTCGAACATGACGGATACGAGCTCCACCTTTTCCCCGTTCACCTTTTCAGCGAGGTAATCGCGGAAAATAAAGTCGCCCTTCGTGCCGTCGGAGGCGTCGTTGTCCTTTTCAAAGTAAGCATTGGGATAGGCCGCGGCCCTGATGCTGTCGAACGCTATCCTGCAGTGCTGCTCCAGAGTTTCGCCCAGCATCTTCGTGGAGAGGCTTTTCTTCATGTTTTTCAAGAGGTCTATCTGGCCGGTCAGAAACTTTTCCTTTTCCAGGGCCTGGGCCTTGGTTTGGGCAAGATCCGCCCTCAGGGCTGCCTTTTCCTGTTCCGCGGCGGTCACTTTCTCCTGCCATGTTATGGCGGCGTCCTTCAGCGCCAGCTCCCGGACCTGATCAGCGTTTTCAAGCTCCCGCCGGAGCTTTTCGACCTCGCTGCCGTTCTTAAGCATGAGCTCTTTCAGCTCGCTTTCGCGCCTGGCGTTGACGACCTTAAGCTCCGCCTTGAGTTCGGCGATCTGGGCCTCCAAGTCCTGACTCTGCTTTTCCAGCGCCAGTTTATGCTCGCTCTCAAGCGCCTTCAGACTGAGCTCCAGCCTTTCCGCCACTTCTCTCTTCAGCTCTTCGTCCCTGACCTGTTTCAGGATCTGGGCGTAACTACTCTCATCCACGGTGAAGACCTCACCGCATTTAGGGCACTTAATGGTTGCCATAAATGTTTCTCCTTTTTTTGATTTTAAAAAAATAAATAAATATAGGCGAACGCTGCCGGCCTCGCGAATAACTTTTTAAAGTTTTAAAAGCCGGGCAATTCGTTCCGCGCCTTCTTAGATTAGCAAAAATATCTCCAGTCAAAGGCTGGAAGCGGGAAAAATTTTGCGCATTGGGGGGCTTGACTTTTGGAAAACTTTTGGCAATCTCAGCCCCTGCCCCGGACTCCCTCCAGCCAGCCGTTGTAAAAGCGGGCCACCTCCGCCGCGTCGGAGGCGGAAACAAAAGGCGTGGGCACCCGCTCGGCGAAGGAGACCTCCGTTCCGCTTTCCAGCCGGCAGGAACATTTGGCGATGTTCTTGTCCGTCGTGACGTCCGTGATCTTCTCCACCACGAACCTGGCCCCGCGGAGCTTCTCCCCGCCGGCCGCCAGAACCTCCGGCAGCCCCAGGAACATGAAGTTGACGTTGACCAGGAAATCTGTTCCCTGAAGTCTGACCACGAAGGTCTCGTCCTGAGCCCATCTTTCAAAATTCATTCAGCGGATCCTTGCCCTTTTAAACTTAAAGTTCAGTTTTTATTCTTCGCCTATATCTTAAGACTTTTTTGGTATTAAAACAATGCGCCGATAAATATCGGCTTTATTGAAAAAAAGCATCAACTAAATTTGATAGCAAAAAGTCCGCGGCAAAAAGTAAAAAACAAGCGCGCCCGGTTGGGCGCGCTTGTTTTTTACAACCTCAGTTCAAAGAGCATTTTTTATTGAACCAGGAACACACGAAAGCCGTTGCTTTCGTCGCCGTAGCTATTGGGGTTGTCGTAGCCGCGTCTAGCAGAGCGGCACAAGCTGGCCATTGAAGTTGCCCAGCCCCCGCCACGTTGGATACGGCTAGCTCCATTTGCGCCTTTCGGATCGACTGCATTTCCATCGTACAAATCATACCAATCCAAACACCATTCCGAAACATTCCCGTGCATGTCGTACAATCCCCAGGCATTGGGAAGATAAAAGCCGACGGTGGTGTGCTCGCTGTATCCGCCTTTTCCATCCTCTTTATTGAAACCGTAGCGGCCGACTTCCTTCATGTTCGCATCGTCGGTTGTGCTGGTTAGATTCTTTCCGCTGTTCAAAGCTGTGGTCGTTCCCGCCCTGCAGGCGAACTCCCACTGCGCTTCCGTGGGAAGGTCAAAGCTTAAACCGGTTTTGGCGCGGAGAATGCCAAAGAACGAATCTTCGTCAACTTCGTTGTTAGCAGGCCAGGCAGTGCCTTTATCCGTTCCGCGGAGCAACTTGTATGAAACTCTTTCCACCGGCCTGGCATTTCCTTGATGCTTAGAAGGGGTCGAACCAGTGACCAATTCATACTGTTTCTGGGTCGCCTCGAAAACGCCGGCATAGAACGGCTTCGTCAACGTCACTTTGTGCTGAGCTTCTCTGTCATATCTTCCCAATTCGCCTTCAGGGCTTCCCATAATATACGTTCCTGCGGGAATCAGGCGCATGACCATTTTAGTGGTCTTGTAGTCGTCACTCCAGCCGCCAGCTGGCACGTCGCCAAGATAGCTTACAGGATAACTTGCGGCTTCTGTCCCGCCCGAAAGGTCTATGACCAGGTAATTCCTTGTGCTGGAGATCTCCGTCGCTTCAACTTTGACTTTGAAATTGTCGACTTTGGTGGAAGAAAAACTTGCATCCGGCGTCCAGACGGCTTTGTGCGTTCCGGCGCTGCAGAAGGTCTCGTTAAGGTTGGCAACTGACAAATGAAGCTCTCCCCTGTCCTGAAGATTGAATACAGTCGCGCCGTTGTCCGTAGAGCCGTAGAACTTGACATCATAGATCGTGTTCGCGGCCGGGGTCACAGTATAGGTTATCGCTACGTCTCTGGTGAACGGCAGCATTTGCTGGAAAGTGACTCCGCTTACAACGTCGGCTTTGGCGCCGATGGCAGAAACAGACACAAGAGCCAAAATTGCAACGAGAGCTTTAACGCGTTTGCGAAGGAAGAGCGCGCCGGCAATGAATAGCAAAGCCAGAATTGCCGGTTCAGGCAGGATCGTAACAGAGCGTGAAAGCGCTTTAGTTTCATACGAGCTGACGACCGTTTCCGTTATGGTGTAGGTGTCGTTCTTCGGCAGATCGGAAGCGGTGTAATTCCACGTCGCAGAGCCTTCCACCGCGGTTCCGCTGTTATCGGAAAAGATCGTAGCAGTCTTGGTTGAATCCGACTGATCGACCGCGCCGATAGTTAAGGAAGCGGGAGTCCCGTCCGCCAAAGCGCTGCTGTAAAACAAAGAATCGGTCGGACGCAAAAGAAAAGAAGCTGCTGTGATCTCACTTCCGTCGAAGCTGCCGGCCGCAGACCAGGCTTCGTCACAGAGCGCCGTCACGCTAAGAAGCGCAACAATACTAAATAAAATCGCTTTTTTCATTTTTTCTCTCCCAAAGGGAATATGGTTTTAGGTTGACCCTCGAATTTGCCGTTTGCTTTGCATTACGGAAACACGAGTGATTTTAACAAGATTTGTTGCAATATTTTACCAAAAAATCAAATAAAAGCAACGGCTTGGCAAAATTCCAGCGTTTATTAGGCTTTTGAGCGCTTTAAGATCCCCCGCTTGCAAATTAAAAAGATAAGTGCTAACATTTTCGCCGAACAATCGAGGAAAAGTTTTTTCATGAACACTAAAATGAACTTCTGGTGGTGGTATGCTTTCTCCGGGCTTTTTCAAGCCGGGACGACTCCTCGTAGCTGAAAGCAAACCTAAAAGAAGTTGAAGCAAGAGGGCCCCGCTTGAAAAAGCGGGGCCCTCTTCTTTTTTCGCTTAACGATCAACTTAAATAAAAATTATGAAACCAAGTTTAGATGAATTCGCAAAGATGGGAACCGGTAGTGAATTTATTCCGGTTTACCGGGAGTTTTTGGCCGATCTGGAGACGCCGGTCTCGGTTCTCCGGCGCTTCGCGGAAGAAAAGCACGTTTTCCTATTGGAATCCGTGGAAGGCGGCGAGCGCTTCGGGCGCTACTCCATCATAGGCGTCAACCCTTACGGGATCTTCACCGTCGAGGACGGACAGGCTTACTTTTCCGCGCCCGGGAAACCCAAAGAGGCTTTAGGCGAAAAAGGCAAAGGCTTCTTCGCGCTGCGCGAACTGATGAAGGAAGCCAAGGCTCTGACTTATCCCGGCCTTCCTCCCCTTTTCGGCGGCGCGGTCGGCAGCCTCGACTACGAGATCGTAAGCGAATTCGAAAAAATACCTTTGCGCGAAAAAAAGGAAGACCGGCCGGAAGCGCTCTTCATGCTGACGAGGGAGATGATCGTTTTCGACACCATGAAGCACACCGTCATGATCGTCGTCTCCGTCAGGAAGAACGATCACAAGGACCATGAGAGCGCCTACAGATACGCCGAGGAAAGGATAACCGCGATCAGGGAGCGCATGACAGCGCCTTTGCCCCCTTCCGAACTGGAGCCGGAAATTTCTAGATCCGAGGAGATCAAACTAGAAAGCAACATGACGAAAGAGGATTACTGCGAGGCCGTTGAGAGAGCGAAAGCGCTGATCGCGGCAGGCGAAGTGATCCAGGTCGTGCCGGCCCAGAAATTCTCCGCTCCCGCCCCGAAAAACAGTTTCCAGATCTACCGCGCGCTGCGCCTCATTAATCCTTCCCCTTACCTTTTCTTCATTAAGAACGGCGACCGCATCCTTATAGGCTCTTCTCCGGAAACGATGGTGAAATTGGAGAACGGCACGGCGGCCATCCGCCCGATCGCCGGCACAAGGCCGAGAGGAATCGATCAGAAAGAAGACACGCTTCTGGCTGACGAACTATTGAAAGACGAAAAGGAGCGCGCCGAGCACCTTATGCTGGTGGACCTTGGCAGAAACGACCTCGGCCGCCTCGCCATGCCGGGCAGCGTGCAGGTGAAGAGCTTCATGCAAGTGGAGCGCTATTCCCACGTCATGCACCTCGTCTCCAACATCGAGGCGGAACTGAAGCCGGAGTACGACGCCTTCGACCTGGTCGCCAGCTCTTTCCCGGCCGGCACTCTCTCGGGCGCGCCCAAGATCCGCGCGATGGAAATAATATCCGAACTTGAGCCGGAAAGAAGAGGCGCCTACGGCGGCGCGGTCGGCTACTTCAGTTCGACGGGCAACATGGACCTCGCCATCACGATAAGAACGCTGGAAATTAAAGGCGGAACGCTCTCCTTCGGAGTGGGCGCCGGCGTGGTGGCCGATTCCGTGCCGGAAAACGAATATAAAGAAACGCTGAACAAGGCCGGGGCGATCATGAAAGCTCTGCGCTTCGTTTCAGAGGGGCTTTCCCTCTAAGGAGAAATTATGATCTTCATTCTTGACAACTACGATTCTTTCACCTACAACCTGGCGCAGTATATAGAGATGCTGGGCGAAGAGGTGGTGGTGAAGCGCAACGACGAAGTGACGCCCGAAGAAGTTTTGAATTCCGGTTTATCAGGCCTCGTGCTCTCCCCGGGCCCCGGGCGCCCGGAAGCGGCCGGCATCATGCCGAGACTAATCCCCTTGATAGGCGACCTTCCGACGCTGGGCGTCTGCTTAGGCCACCAGGCCATCGGCTACTGCTACGGCGGCGAGATAGTGCGGGCCAAGCGTTTGATGCACGGAAAACTTTCCCCCATCACGCACAACGGGCTTGACCTCTTCCAGGGCATTCCTCAGCAGACGAAAGTCGTCAGATACCACTCCCTGGTCATAAAGAGGGAAACGCTGCCGGAGTGCCTGGAAATAACGGCGGAATCCGACGACGGCGAGATCATGGGCATAAGGCATAAGACTAAACCGCTTTTCGGCATCCAGTATCACCCGGAATCGATCCTGACGACGACCGGCAAGCGCCAGTTGAAAAACTTTTTGGAAATTACAAAAAAGGAGAAATAAATTATGCTGAACAAAGAAATAAACAAGGCCTTGGCGAAAGAGAATTTCAGCGCCGAGGAAATGGAAGAGATCCTCTCGAAATTGGCTTCCAAAACGGAAAGTGATGCCCAAATGGCGGCCTTCCTCATCGCTTTGAGAGCCAAGGGCGAAACGGTCGAAGAGCTGACCGGCGCGGCGCGCTTTTTGAGGCGCAAAGGGCAGTTCATCGACACGGGCGCCGCGGAAGTCATGGACATCGTGGGCACGGGCGGCGACGAATCGTACTCCTTCAACATTTCGACGACCTCCTCTTTCGTGGCGGCCGGCGCCGGCGTCATCGTCGCCAAGCACGGCAACCGCTCCGTCTCATCTAAATGCGGCGCGGCGGACGTGCTGCAGGCCCTGGGCTTCAATCTTGAGACGGCCCCGGAAAACATGGAGGAAAGCATCCGCGAGAATAGGATCGGCTTCCTTTTCGCCCAGAAGATGCACCCGATCTTGGGCAATGTGGCGCCCTTGAGAAAGGCCCTGGGCGTCAGAACGATCTTCAACATGATAGGCCCTCTTACGAACCCGGCCGGCGCGACCACGCAGCTGACGGGCGTTTACAACGGCGCCATTACGGAATTGGTGGCCGGAGCGCTTAAAGAGCTCGGCGTGAAACGCGCCATGGTCGTGCATAGTGAGGACGGCATGGACGAGATCAGCTGCAACGTTCCGACGCGCGTCTCCGAACTGAAGGACGGACTCGTCACTACCTATGACCTCGAGCCTTCCTTGTATCTCGATGGTTTCGAGGGCGGAGAAATAGGCGGCGGCACTCCGGAGGAAAACGCTAAGATCCTGCTTGACGTCCTGGAAGGCAGAGACCGCGGCGCCAACAGAGCCGTGACGCTCATCAATTCCGGCGCGGCCATCTACATTTACGGCCTCGCCAAAGATATTCAAGAAGGCGTCAAAATGGCGGAAGAATCCATAGACAAAGGCTTGGCCAGACAAAAACTCGACGAACTTATTACCGCCAGCAAAAATGCGTGACATTCTTTTGGAAATAGCCGAAAAGTCGGCCGCCGACCTCAAGGCGAAAAAGGCAGAGGTTCCCGAAGCGGAATTGATAAAAGCAATTGAGAAGCGGGACAAATTGCCGCTTTCGCTTTACGCTGCTCTGAAAAGAGAGGGCGTCTCCGTCATCGCGGAAATAAAGAAAGCCTCACCCAGCAAAGGAATAATCAAAGCCGATCTCGATCCAGTTGGCTTAGCGAAAACCTACTCTGCCAACGGCGCGGCGGCCATCTCCGTCCTGACGGAGGAAAACTATTTCCTCGGCTCCATGGACATTCTGAAAACGGTCCGCAGGGAAACTTCTCTTCCCGTTCTGCGGAAGGATTTCATCTTCGACCGCTATCAGATCCTGGAGGCCGCGGCGGCCGGCGCCGACGCCGTTCTGCTCATCGCCTCGCTTTTTCATGACGACGCGCTCCTTAAAGAGCTCTTTAAGTTCACGCAGGAACTGGGCATGGAAGCGCTTTGCGAAGCGCACGACAAAATGGAGGCGCAGCGCCTCGTTGACCTCGGCGCGAAAATAATCGGCGTGAATTGCCGCGACCTCAGAACTTTCCAGGTCTTCCCGGAAAAGTCGGAAGCGGTCATAGAAACGCTGCCAAAAGAAGTCGCGAAAGTGGCGGAAAGCGGCT
Organism: bacterium; assembly: GCA_017557885.1. Lineage (GTDB taxonomy): Bacteria > Auribacterota > UBA3054 > UBA3054 > UBA3054 > UBA3054. The sequence goes on from JAFYXV010000002.1 coordinate 432,948, forward strand.
TGAAAACGCCAAACGATCTTAAACTTTACCCTGCCGCCGACGCTTTTTTGATCGGCGAAACTTTAGTCAGGTCAAATGATCCCGGCGCAACTTTGAGAGGTTTCGCTAATGGCCGCTAAATTCGTAAAGATCTGCGGACTCACCAACTATGCCGACGCGCGCTTCGCCTTCGAAGCGGGCGCGGATTACCTCGGTTTCATCCTGATCCCGGGGTCAATGCGCGCCATAGACAGGGAAGAGTTCGAAAAGATCGATTTCGGAAAAAAAGTCGGCGTATTCCAAAACGCCCCCCTAGACTACGTCCTCTCCTTTAAACTCGACACGATCCAGCTGCACGGAACAGAGAGTGAGGAATACGTTGACAAACTGCGCGCAAGAACTAATTGCGAGATCTGGAAAGCGCTGCCAATCGTGGACGCCGCGAGCCTGGAGTTCGCAAAGTCGCGCTACAAGGGCCTCGCCATTTTAGCCGACGGCGAGAAGGGCGGCCGCCATTGCGATCGGGTCTTGGCGCGCGAACTGAGCGTAATGAGGCCTACGATCCTGGCCGGGCAATTGACGCCCGAAAACGTGGGAGAGGCGATCAATTTGGTCGATCCCATCGGCGTGGACGCGGCCAGCGGCGTGGAAACCGAAAACGATCCCAGAAAAAAAGACGAACATAAAATATTAGCTTTCATAAACGAAGTAAGGAAACACTTATGTTAAAAACTCATTTCGGCCCCTACGGCGGACAATACGTGGCGGAAACGCTGATGCCCGCCCTGCATGAACTGGAACAGGCTTACAGAGAAGCGAAATCTGATCCCGCTTTCAAATCAGAGATGGCCAATCTTCTGCGCGATTACGTGGGACGCACTTCCCCTCTCTATTTCGCCAAGCGTTTGACGGAAAAAGTTGGCGGCGCGAAGATCTATCTCAAAAGGGAAGACCTGAACCATACCGGCGCGCACAAGATAAACAACACCATCGGCCAGGCCCTCTTAGCAAAGCGCATGGGCAAGAAGCGCCTGATCGCCGAAACGGGCGCCGGCATGCACGGCGTCGCGACGGCGACTGTGGCGGCGCTTTTGGGCTTCGAGTGCGAAGTCTTCATGGGCGAACTTGACATCAGGCGCCAGGCCCCGAACGTCCAGCGTATGCACGCCCTGGGCGCCAAGGTTAGAAGCGTCGCTTCCGGAACGGGAACTTTGAAGGACGCTATGAACGAAGCGCTGCGCGACTGGGTCGCCACTTATGAGGACACTTTCTACGTCATCGGCACGGTGGCCGGCCCGCACCCCTACCCCGCGATGGTAAGGGATTTCCAGTCGGTCATAGGCAAGGAAGCCAGACGCCAGTTCAAAAAGCTCTCCGGCAAATTGCCAGACCAGGTGATCGCCTGCGTGGGCGGCGGCAGCAACGCCATGGGCATTTTCCACGCTTTCCTCCGTGACAAGGACGTCGCTCTTTTCGGCGTGGAAGCCGGAGGCAAAGGCCTGAAGACCAAAGCGCACGCCGCCAGCATCAATGGCGGCGAAGTGGGCGTTCTGCACGGCTGCAAGACCTACCTTCTGCAGACTGATGACGGTCAGATCCTGGACGCCTATTCTGTTTCAGCGGGCTTGGATTATCCCGGCGTCGGTCCGGAGCACTCCTACCTTGGCGACATCGGGCGCGTCACTTACACCGCCATCAATGACAAGGAAGCGCTTTCCGCTTTCCACGCCCTTTGCGAATACGAGGGCATTATCCCGGCCCTTGAGAGCGCGCACGCCCTGGCGCAGGCCATTAAAAACGCCAAAAAGCTTGGCAAGGACAAAAACATCATCGTCTGCCTTTCCGGGCGCGGCGACAAAGACATGGACAACGTTATCAATTACGAAGCGAAAATGCAGGAGAAGAAATAATGAGCGGCAAACTGAGAAAGATTTTTGCGGACGGAAAAAAGAAACTTGTGGGCTTCGCCTCCGCAGGCTGCCCAACCGTAGGAGAAAGCCTTGAATTCATGGACGCGATGTTAAAGGGCGGCGTGGATATTCTCGAAATAGGCGTGCCCTTTTCCGACCCGATGGCGGACGGCCCGACGATCCAGGCCTCCTCGCAGAAAGCGCTCGCAAGCGGCACGACCGTGAGCGACGTCCTTAAGATCTGCAAAAAATTGAGCGATAAATATCCCGAAAAAGGCTTCGTCTTATTCAGCTACTACAACCTGATCTTTCATATGGGGCCAGATAAATTCGCCCGCGCCGCCAAAGCCTCCGGCGCCGACGGGATCTTGGTAGTGGACGTCCCCTTGGAGGAAAGGAAAGAAATAAAACCCTTCTTCGACAAGTACGGCCTCGACCTTATCCCGCTCGTTTCACCCGCCACGCCCAAAGCGAGGGCCAAAGAGATATTAAAAGGCATAGGCGGCTTCGTCTATTACATAATCTTTAAGGGCGTGACCGGAACGAGAACGGAATTACCGAAAGACCTTAAAGCCAAAGTCGCGGAACTGAAGAAAACAGGCAGCCTTCCCGTGGCGGCCGGTTTCGGCGTAAGCGACGCCGCCATGGCGAAAAAAGTCGCAGCGATCTCTGACGGAGTCGTCATTGGCTCAGCCTTCGTGAAGATCCAGCTGGACGAAACGCTCTCTATGACCGAAAAGCGCGCCAAAGCGCTTGCTTTCGCCAAGGCGTGCAAAGAGAGCCTGTCCTTTGCGAAGCCTTAGTCTTCCGGAGGAAGGTATTTCTTGACGCGGCGGCAGACTGGATAATTGCTGCAGCCGTAGTAGGGGCCGTTCTTGCCTTGCCGCAGGAGCAGGAAGCCGCCGCAGGAGCACCTGTATTTCAGGTCGGCAAGCGGGCGGTTCACGCTGAAATCGCAGCGGGGATAGTTGGAGCAGCCCACGAATTCGAGGTTTTTCTCCTGGTTGAGCCGCGGTATGAGATTGCCGGTCTTGCAGCGGGGGCACTTCAGTGGATTCGTTATCTCCTCGAAACCGATGGCCCTTGTCTTTATGGCCCTGTCGGGAGAATAGTTGTCCCGCTGCAGTTCCGGGACGAATTCGGAGGGGCAGTTCTTGTTGGCTATGAGATATACTCTGTTGCGGGAGCGGGTCAAAGCCACGTATAAAAGTCTTCTCTCCTCCGCGTAGAGATGCTGGTCGCTTTCCGTCAGCACCAGCTCCAGCACGGGATCGTCGGAGAGCTGGTTGGGAAAGCCCATGGCGGAGTTGTTGAAGTTCACGATGATCACGTTGTCCGCCTCCAGCCCCTTGGCCTTGTGCACGGTCATGAACTGGATGGTCATGCCCTGGTATTCCGGGGAAACAAGGTAGTCCTGGCCGCCGATCCTCTGCTTTTCAAAAAGACCGTTCAAAAGCTGCTCCTCGTCGTAATTCGTGCGCCCCAGGATAAGGATGGATCTTTCCGGCCCGAAATCTCTAATGATGTCGTCTAGGGCTTCCTTGACGGCTTCCTGCTGGGAGTCCTTGTAAAGATAAAGCCTGAGGGGATTCTTGAGATGTTTCTGGGCGGTCAGCTGCTTCCGCCATTGGATGGCGTTCTTCAAAACGAAGCTCTGGGCCGCGTCGGAAAGCTCCTGAGGACAGCGGAAGGTCTCCTCCAGCTTGCTCAGGCAGGTGGCGCCGAAATATTTGGCGAAATCCCGGAAAAGCCAGAGGTCGCTGCCGGTGAAACGGTAGATGGACTGCCAGTCGTCGCCCACGCAGAAGAGTATCGCGCCGCTTTTCTCCACGATGTTTTTCAAAAGCCGGAAGCGGGCCATGGAAATGTCCTGGTATTCGTCCACGATGACATACTTGTAGTTTCTCACGACCTCCCCGGAGGCGATTATCCCGGAAGCGCGGTTGATCATGTCGGAGAAATCCACCTTCCCGGTGCTTTTGAGCATGGCCTCGTACTCCGACAGCATCGGCGACATGATGCTTTTGAAAAGCCTCAGGCGTTCCTTGAAGAAAGGCGTGCGGAAAATATCGCTCTTGTAATCCAGGCTCTCAAGGTCCTCCAGGCCGAAGCCCATGGATTTGAAAAGCCTGAGGAAAGCCCCGCAGAGCTTGATGAACTCACGGTAGTAGTTGTCCGCCAGATCCTTGAAGATCTTTTCAAACAGCGCGTAGGGATCCGGCTCCTTTAACTGAACGCCCGCCTCCCGGAGAGTTTTTTCCAGCATTTCCAAAAGGATGCCTTCCCTGGTGTACCAGGAGTAGGTCTCCAGAAGTTTCGTGTTGTTCCTGGCGTGCAGCTCCCGTTTCCATTTCATGCCGTCCTGATACTTCAGCTCCTCCGCCCGGGAGAGCTGCGGCGCCCGTCCCTCCCGGTCCACGCCGAAGTGCTCCAGATAAATGTCGTAGCCGCTTAAATAGAAGTCTGGGCGATAGGCCTTCCTGAAGCGCGTGTCCTCCTCGGAAAGATGGGGATAGAGCGATTCGTACTCGTACTCCACGCCGTGCAGGAAAAGGAAGTTGGCTATCTGCACTTCCTCCCGGCTCTTGACGAATTCGCCCTGCAGCGTCCTCTTGTCCTGCTCATATTTCCCGGCCTTGGCCCGGAGATATTTGGACTTCAAGGTCTCCAGCTCGCTCCGCCTTTCGTATTCGTACTGGCGTCCCAGGGAATCGAAATCCCAGACGTTGCCGGGAATGGTCAGGTAGCAGCCGAAGAAGGTGATCAGATTTTGCAAGGTGACGCCGCCCAGCTTCGAGATCTTGTCCGAGAAGAAATTTTCCAAAAAAGCCCGCTGGTCGTTTTCGTCCAGGACGTCCGGCCTTTCCCCGCTCTTTTCCGTGATGATGTCCAGGCCCAGTTTGTGGAAGGTGCAGGCCTCGGTCTCGATGCCGTTGCGCTTCAGCCTCTCGGTCATCTCCCCCGCGTTTTTCCTGGCGAAGGATATCAAAAGGATGTCCTGGGGCCGGATCTTTTTCCTTTCCAGGAGATATTTCGCTTTGCCGATGATGGTCAGAGTCTTGCCGCTGCCGGCGCCAGCCACCACCAAATTGTTGTCCTCGTCGCAGATCACAGCTTCCCGCTGCTGGACCGTCAGCGGCCGGCCGTCCACGTTCTCAAAAAGCCTGGCGCACTCTTCCTTCTCCTTTTCCACGAAGCTTATGTTGAGCTCCCTGGTCCTGGCCGTCAGAGCGGCGTATTTGTCCAGAAAATCCCGGTGCTTTTCCGAGACCTTGGCGTCCAGGCCGCCCACAAGGGACTTTATCTCCTTCGCCGCGGCGGAAAAATCCTCCCTGACCCGCGCAACGTCGCTGTTGCGCAGGTAAGCGCCCTGCAGCGCGGCGTACCTTTCCTCAAAGCGCTCTATCAATTCATTGAAAGAAGCCAGCTTCTCCAGCCTCCTCTTTAAATGGCGGAGGCGCAGGATAAGAGCAAAAGCGCAAGCGGCAACCATCAAAACGGCGACCAAAACAACTGTCATAAGCTATCCGATATCTGCTTTTTAAGTAAAAACGACCGCAAAGGAGCCGAACCGGCCAACCGCTGCCGGAAGGCTGGCCCTTCCCGCAACCCAGATCAAAACAGCCGGCGGAAAAGAGCGCGCCGCCAAATCAATGGCGGTTGTTGTAGCGGTAGCCGTTGTTGTTATTGTAGCGGTAGCGGGGCGCGTAGCCGCCGTTGCCGGTCCCGTTGTTGTAATTGCCCATCTGCCTGTTCTTGAAAAATTTCGGATTGGGCTCCTTGAAGAAGATGACCTTCGTGCCGGCGATGTAGTCGCCGATCCGGCGGAAGCCCAGGAAAGCCTGGAAGCATTCCAGCAATATGATGCAGAACAGGATGAGATTGACTAAATTGGCGTGGGGATATTTCGCCTGGGAGGCCATGTTGGCGGTTATGAGGACCGCGGGAACGAGTATGGTCAAATTCCGCAGGAAATAATGGTAGATCCTGGGACGGGAGGCTCTCACGGTGAAGATCTTCAGATTGCAGAAACGTTTGCCGACGCTCCGGCTGTATCCCCAGGTGTCCCGCATGATGACGGCGACGAAAAACCAAAGGGCCAGAGCGATCTGCTTTATGATAATGACCAGGTGCGGCTCGTATTCATAGACCGTGCCGCCTATGCTCAAAGTCCCGTTGAACTTGGAGGCGATGAAGTTAATGGCGGTCAGGCCGCCCAGAAAGATCAGTCCGTCTATGGTGGTGGCGCCCAGGCGGTTCATCAGATCGTTAAAGAAAAATGTTCTGCGCGGTTTGAACTCTTCCCTTGGCGCAGCGTTCGCGCTGGCGGCGCCGGTTTCAACTTGAGGTTCATCAATAGAGCTTTCGTAATTTTCCATTTTTTAACCTTATTTTTTAAATTGAACTGTTTGTTTAATTATTACCAATAATTTTTTTATATTATTACCAATAATTTTGATTCATTCTATCAATTTGACGGAAAGAAAGCAAAAGGAAGCGCTTTCCGCCCGGATCTATGAGATTAATTATGCGCGCCGCACATGCCGGGCAAGGGCCGGAGACGACTGAAAAATTTTTGTTTTTCCCGGGACTTATGATCGGAAAAATGCTATTATAATAGTTAATACTTTTTAACCTGAAAATTGTTGTCAACGAGGTAACATGAAAAAGGAAAACTTCGCGTCCACTCTTTTGATGAAGCTTATGGGGATGATCCTCCTGGCCTCCTTCGCCTTTGCGGCTCCCGAAGCCCCGAAGGCCTATGTCGCCGTGGGAACCGTTTCCTCCACTCACAATATAGTCCAGCACCGCTACACGGGCCGAATCGTCAGTCCGGCCAAGGTCGACCTCATCGCCAGGATCAGCGGCGAAATGAAGGAAATGGGTTTTGAGGAAGGCACCTTCGTGGAGGAAGGGCAAGTGATGTACAAGCTCGACGACGTCCCTTACAAAGCCGCCGTTTTGAGCGCGGAAGCCCAGCTGGCCGAAGTGAAAGCCAAGGCGGAATACGCCGAGCAGACTTATAATCGCGTACAGGATCTTTACAACAAGCAGGTGACAAGTAAGGACGCCTTCGACAACGCCAAGAGCGCCCTGGCGGTGGCCAAGGCCGCGGTCCAGGCCGCGGAAGCCGCGCTCCTGACCGCCCAGGAAAACCTGAGCTACACCGTCATTGTTTCCCCCATCGCGGGCAAAGTCGGCACGACCGCCAAAACGAAGGGCAACTACATCACCCCCAGTTCCGGCGTTCTCGCCTCCGTCATCCAGCAGGATCCCCTGAGAGTGCGCTTCGCCATCTCTAACAAGGATTTTCTCCAGAACTACGGCACGGAAAAAGAGCTTAAGGAAAATTCCGAAGTGGTCCTGAAGCTGAGCGACGGCTCCCTCTATCCCATAACGGGAAAAGTTTCCATCACGGAGAACCAGTCCAACGAAGCCACGGACACCATGGTTTTGTACGCCGTCTTCGCGAATCCTGACAACAAGCTCAGCCCCGGCTCCACGGTCTCCGTCCTTTTGAGGAAAAAAGAGACCGCCACATTGCCCTGCGTCCTTCCCAGCGCCGTCATGCACGACGGGACCTCGTCTTATGTTTACGTTCTTGACGAAAACAACATCCCGACCCGCCGCAACGTCAAGGAAGGCGTGCAGAGCGGCGACAAGCAGATCATATTGGAAGGCCTCAAAGAGGGCGAGAGAGTCGTAACCGACGGCATGCTGAAAGTCGTGCCCGGAACCGCGGTCGTGCCTGTCGAGGAGTAAGCGATGTTTTCCAAGATCTTCATAGAAAGGCCGCGCCTGGCCATGGTCATCAGCCTGGTCCTGCTTTTTGCCGGCGCCATCGCCATCCCCAACATCCCGGTGGCTGAATATCCCGAGATCGCGCCTCCCCAGATCTACGTCGGCTGCAGCTACGCCGGCGCCTCCGCCCAGGTGGTCCAGGAGACCATCGCGGTGCCCTTGGAAGCCGAGATCAACGGCGTCGAGCACCTTCTGTATTTCACTTCCTCCTGCGACGACAACGGCTCCTACAGCTGCTCCATCGTCTTCCAGCCCGGCATAGACTACGACATGGCCATGGTCAACGTCCAGAACGCCGTGAAAAGGGCTGAGGCGAAGCTGCCGGACGAAGTGAAGAAAGTGGGCGTCAACATCTACAAAAGAAGCGGCGACTTTTTGTGCATTTACTCCTTCCTCAGCGACAACGACTATTCGCTTCTTGACCTCAACAACTTCGTCAACACCACCATCAAGGACGCCATCTCCCGTCTGGAGGGCGTCGCCACTGTGGCGGTCTTCGGCGAAAGAGTTTACTCCATGCGCATCTGGCTCGACCCCTTCCGCATGGCCGGGCTCAACATAACCACCGCCAACATAATAGCCGCCATCCAGAGCCAGAACATCCAGGCGGCCGCCGGCACCGTGGGCACGGAATCCAGCAACGAATACATCGAATATAAGATCGACATGCAGGGCCGCCTTCTGACCACGGAGGAATTCGGCAACATCGTTCTGAGAACGGAAGCCGACGGCTCCATGGTGAAGCTCTGCGACGTGGCGAGAGTGGAATTGGGCGCCCGCTCCTACGCGGGCCAGGGACTTTTGGACGGCAAGCCCGGCGTGGGCATGGCCGCCTTCCGAACCAGCGACGCCAACGCCCTGGACACGGTCAACAGCATCAATAAGCTTCTTGAGGAACTGAAGCCCCGCTTTCCGGAGGGCGTCTATTACCAGGTGGCCTACGATCCCACCCGCTTCATCAAGGTCACCATCCAGGAGATCATCGAGACGCTCGTCATAGCGCTCATACTGGTCATCGTCATCACCTACCTCTTCCTGCAGGACTGGCGCGCCACCATCGTTCCCGCCGTGGCCATCCCCGTCTCGTTGCTGGCGACTTTCCCGGTCATTTACATCATAGGCTACAGCATCAACGTCCTGACCATGTTCGGCTTGATCCTGGTCATAGGATCCTTGGTGGACGACGCCATCGTCGTCGTGGAGAACTGCCAGTCCCTGATGGAAAGGGAAGGCTTGAATTCCCGGGACGCCGCCGCCAAGAGTATGGAGCAAATAACCGGCGCCATTATCGCCACCACCTTGGTGACGGTGGCCTGCTACGTGCCGCTGGCTTTCTACGGCGGCATGGTGGGCAACATCTACCGCCAGTTCTCCGTCACCATGTGCGTATCCTTGTGCTTTTCTACGCTGGTGGCCCTGACGCTCTCCCCGGCCCTCTGTTCCCTCATTATGCGGCCTCCGAGAAAGAAAGCTCTCTGGGTGTTCGCTCCCTTCAACCTGATACTTAACTGCTCCCGCAGCATCTACCTTTTCGTGGTGAAGCTTCTGGTCCGCCGCGGCATCATCACCATTCTTCTTTTCGGCGCCTGCTGCTACCTGGCCTACAGAGTCCACGGCATGATCCCCTCCGCCTTTTTGCCCACTGAGGACAAGGGCGTCATTCTCTGCAACCTTGAGCTTTCTCCCGGCGCCACTCTAGCCCGCACTGAAAAGGCCATTGCGGAGTTCAGGGACAAGGTCCGGGACGTCCCCGGCATCAAGACCTGCTTCTCCGTTTCCGGCCAGAACATCGTGAACGGCAACGGCGAGAACAACGGCATGCTCATCGTTCAGCTTAAGGACTGGGACGAGCGCAAGACCAAGGATCTCAGCCTGTCCTCCATTTTGCAGAAGGTCCAGGCGGCCGCGGCCACCATTCCCAGCGCCTCCGTCAACTGCTTCACGCCTCCCGCCATCATGGGCTTGGGCGCCACCGGCGGCGTCTCCTACAAGATCTGCTCCGACTCCGACTCCGATCCTGTCAAGCTCAGCAATATCGCCAAGAAGATGTCAATGGAGCTCACCATGCGGCCCGAGACGCTGTACGTCATGTCGAGTTTCAACGCCGACACGCCCCAGATCTACTTCGATCTGGACAGGGAGAAGGCCCAGAGCCTGAACGTCTCCGTCGCCAGCGTCTTCGCGACCTTGCAGAGCAAACTGGCCTCCTACTACATCAACGACTTCACCATGAACGGCGAAAACTACTTCGTCAAGATCCAGGCGGAAGCCGAGGAGCGCTCCTCCATAGAAAACATCGACGAACTGATGATCCCCTCCCAGAGCGGCGCCCAGGTTCCGCTTTCCTCCCTTGGCACCATGCGCTACACCGTGGGTCCCAAGGTCATCCAGCGCATGAACAAACTGATGTGCGCCGGCATGAACGGCATGGCCGCGCCGGGAGTGACCTCAGGCGAACTGATGAAGATCATCGAGGAAACGCCTCTGCCCAAAGGCTACCACATCGAGTGGGTGGACCTCTCCTACCAGGAGAAGAACAACGAGAACCAGCTGGGGCTTTTGATCGGCCTGGCCTGTCTCTTCGCCTATCTCTTCCTGGTGGGCCAGTACGAGAGCTGGAGCATCCCCGTGCCCGTCATGCTCTCGGTGGTCATAGCTCTGCTCGGCGGCCTCCTGGGCCTTAAGATCACCCATTCCGAACTCGGCATCTACGCCCAGCTGGGCCTGGTCATGCTGATCGGCCTGGCCGGCAAGAACGCCATTCTGATGGTGGAATTCTCCAAGCAGGAACGCGAAATGGGCGTGCCCATTGCGGACGCCGCCGTCAACGGCGCCAACATGCGTTACCGCGCCGTTTTGATGACAGCCTGGTCCTTCCTCTTCGGCGTCTGGCCTCTGGTGGTAGCCTCCGGCGCCGGCGCCGGCAGCCGCCAATCCATCGGCATCACCACCTTCTCCGGCATGCTCTTGGCCACCGTCGTGGGCATCTGCTTCACCCCCGCCCTCTACGCCGTCATGCAGAGAATAAGGGAATTCATCAAATACACAGTTTTCCGCATGGAGCGCTGACAAAAACCATAAAGCGCAAAATGCCGAAAAGATCCCGGAGGACAGCTGATGTCCTCCGGGATTTTTTTAAAACGCATTCCCGAAATTGGCAAGAAAATCTTGCCAATTTTAGGCAATATTGGCATAATTTGCCGGCCAATTTGGTTTGTCTGCCGCGTGCTATTTAATACGGAGGCTGTCGTTTAGTTAAAAACAGAAACTTTTATAAAAGAGGTCAGGCTAAAATTCTACTCACTAATTTTCCGCCAAGGGGTCGATCGCGATCGTCTTTTAAAAGCGGGCCGGGGTGGATGGATTTAAAAGGGATATTTGCTAAAATATTCCTCCGATAATTTCTTTTCTTTTCAGGAGAAAAATATGGAACCTATCGTCAAATCCGTTACGCTTAAGGATGTCCACTCCGATATCAGGGGACCCTTGTATTTCGAATCTTTGAAGATGATCGAAAGGGGCGAGAAAGTTTTGCGCCTCAACACCGGCAATCCGGCGACTTTCGGTTTCAAGCTGCCCGAGAGCATGAGAAAGGCTCTTGTTGAGAACGTTGACAAGGCTGTCGCCTATTGCGATTTCCGCGGCATGAAGGCCGCCAGGGAAGCGATCGCAGCCTATCACGTCGGCAAAGGCGTAAAGGGCGTCACGCCGGACGACATCTTCATCGGCAACGGCGTTTCGGAAATGGCCTCCATGGCCACGACGGTCTTGGTCTCCCCCGGCGATGAAGTTTTGGTTCCCAGTCCGAGCTATTCGCTTTGGACCAACGCGGTCCTGATCGCTGGCGGCAAGCCGGTCTTCTACGTCTGCGACGAGAAGCAGGAATGGTGCCCGGATTTTGAGGACATCAAGAGCAAGGTGACGCCGAAAACCAAAGGCATCGTCATCATAAACCCCAACAACCCCACCGGCGCCCTGTATCCTGAAGAGTTTTTGAAGAAGGTCGTCGATCTGGCCAGGGAGAAGAACCTGCTGGTTCTGGCAGACGAGATCTACGACCGCCTGGTCATGGACGGATATAAGCACACGGCCTTGGCGAGCCTGGCCGACGACGTTCCCTTCGTGACTTTCAACGGCCTTTCCAAGTCCCACGTGGTCTGCGGATTCCGCTGCGGCTGGATGGCCATAAGCGGCCCCAAAAACCTTACCGAGCAGTTCATGCAGGGCATGGTGCAGCTGACCTCCATGAGGCTTTGCGGCAACGCGCTCACGCAGCTGGTCATTCCTGCCGCGCTGGAAGACAGCGCCTACACGGAAGAGATGATCAACCCCGGCGGCCGCCTCTACGAGCAGAGAGAAGCCACCATGCGCGAGATCGCGAAGATCCCGGGCCTTTCCGTCGTTAAGAACAAAGGCGCGCTGTATTGCTTCCCGAAGCTGGACAAGGAGCGCTTCAATATCACAAGCGACAAGAAATTCGCCATGGATCTTCTTCACGCCAAGAGGATACTCATGGTCCCGGGCAGCGGCTTCGACTGGCCCTACAACGACCACTTCAGGATCGTCATGCTGCCGGAAGCCCACGAGATGGCCAAAGCCATGCAGGATCTGGGCGACTTCCTCTCCACTTATCGCCAGGAAGATTGACCTGAAACCTTGACTTTGCAAAAAGCTTTTTGGTAAAATTTTCGCACTATGAATACTTCGCTTCGACTTTCCGTCCTCCTTATTAACGTTCTGCTGCTGCTTTGGCTGCGGTAGAGGTCGGGTATGTCCAAGTAAAGTCTGTTCATACAAAATAGGAATAAGAAAGGGCGCCCGACCAAGGGCGCCCTTTTTTAATGCATATCTTTTTAATTAACACAGGAGCAATTTATGACATCCCGCACCGGAGCGCAGCTGGTAGCTGAAGCGCTTATCAAGGAAAACGTCGATGTGGTCTTCGGGTATCCCGGAGGAGCCATACTTGACACCTTCGACGCACTTTATCTGGCCAAAGACAAGTTGCGCTTCATCCTAGCGAGGCACGAGCAGGGCGCCGTGCACATGGCCGACGGCTACGCCAGGGCGACCGGCAGAGTAGGCGTCGTGGTGGTCACCAGCGGCCCGGGCGCCACCAACGCCGTCACCGGCATAGCGACAGCCAATATGGATTCCGTTCCTTTGGTGGTCATCTGCGGCCAGGTAGGCACCTCCGTCATCGGCAACGACGCTTTCCAGGAAGCTGACGTGACCGGCATCACGCGCCCGGTCTCCAAGCACAATTACCTTGTGAACGACATCAAGGAACTTCCCAGCGTCATAAAGGAGGCCTTCCATATTGCTTCCACCGGCCGTCCCGGTCCGGTGGTCATCGATCTGCCCAAGGATGTCCAGAAAGCCTCCACAAGCATCCCCTATCCTGAGACCGTCGATATTCCAACCTACCAGCCGAATTACGAAGGCAACATGAATCAGGTCAGGAAAATGGCGGCGGCCATCAAGAAAGCCAAGAAGCCCCTGGCTTACGTGGGCGGCGGCGCTATCATTGCCGGCGCGACGGAAGAATTATACAAGTTCATAAAGAAGACCAGGATCCCTGTGACGGAAACGCTGATGGGCTTGGGCGCCTATCCCGAGGACGAGCCTGAGAACCTCAGGATGCTCGGCATGCACGGGACCTGCTACGCCAACTACGCCGTGCAGGACTGCGACCTTTTGATCGCTATCGGCGCCCGTTTCGACGACCGCGTGACCGGCAATGTGCAGACCTTCTCGGCCAACGCCACTATCGTCCAGATCGACATCGACCCCTCCTCCATTTCCAAAATTAAGACCGCGCACATTCCGGTGGTGGGCGACGTCAAGGACGTTTTGACGAAGCTCAACGAGATCGTGGAAGCGCCGGATCTTACGGAGTGGTGGGAGAAGATAGAAGCCTGGAGAAAGGAATTCCCCCTGGCTTACGGAGAACCCCAGGACGGCTGCATCATGCCGCAGTACGTCATCGAGGAAGTTTCCAAGGCCGCCGGCCCCGACGCCATCTTCGCCACCGACGTAGGCCAGCACCAGATGTGGGCGGCCCAGTATCTCCAGATCAACAAGCCCAGGACTTTCTTAAGTTCCGGCGGTCTGGGAACCATGGGCTTCGGATTGCCCGCCGCTTTGGGCGCCCAGTGCGGCAAGCCTAATGAGACCGTTTTCTCCATTTGCGGCGACGGCGGTTTCCAGATGCTAATTGAAGAGCTGGCGGTTGGCCGCCTGAACAAGCTGCCCGTGGTCTGCGTTGTTCTGAACAACAGCTGCCTCGGCATGGTCAGGCAGTGGCAGGAGCTTTTCTATAGCAAGCATTACGCCATGAGCATCACCGACACCACCAACGATTCTCTGCTTGAGCCGGAAAAAGAACCCCGCTACATTCCGGACTTCATCAAAGTGGCGGAAGCCTACGACTGCATCGGCGAAAGAGTGACGAAAAAGGAAAGAGTCGCCGCGGCCATAAAAGAAGCCATGGAGAAAGCCAAGAAGGAGCGCCGCCCGGCGCTGCTGGAATTCGTGGTCGAGCCGAGAGCGAACGTTTTCCCGATGGTGCCCGCGGGCGCCAGCCTTGAACAGATGATGGGCCGCTTGGTCTAAGGAGGAAGAGCATATGAAACACACCCTTTCAGTTTACGTGCGCAACCGTTCAGGCGTCTTGTCCAGAGTGGCCGGCCTCTTCTCGGGCCGCGGCTACAACATCGACAGTCTCTGCGTGGCCGAGACCAACGAGCCGGGCTACTCTCTGATGACCATCGTAGTCACCGGCAGCGACGCCGTCATAGAGCAGATCAACAAGCAGCTCAACAAGCTCATCGACGTGGTGAAAGTCATCACCCACTCCGGCGACGAGATCGTCGTGAGGGAGCTGATGCTGGTAAAAGTTTCCGCGACCTCCCAGAACAGGGGCGAAATAGTCCAGATCGCCAACATTTTCCGCGGTCATATCGTGGACCTCTCCCCGAAATCGCTCATCGTGGAAATCTACGGCACCAACGAAAAACTCAAGGCGGCCTTGGAAATGTTCGCGCCCTTCGGTATCAAGGATATCGTCCGGACCGGCTCCATCGCCATGACCAGGTGATATAATAAATAAGCAAAATTTAACCAAAAAAAATAAAGGAGATCTTTATGGCAGTCATGTATTACGACAAGGACGCCGATCTTAGCCTCTTGAACGGCAAGACCGTCGGTATCATCGGCTACGGTTCCCAGGGCCACGCTCACGCCCAGAACTTAAGGGACAGCGGCGTTAAAGTCATCGTCGCCCAGCGCCCCGGCTCCAAAAACTACGAACTGGCCAAGCAGCACAACTTCGAGCCCGTCTCCGTCGCGGAGATGGCCCAGAAAGCTGACATCATCATGAACCTCGCTCCGGATGAATGCCAGGCCGACATCTACAACAAGGACATCAAGCCTTATCTGACCGCCGGCAAAGCTTTGGCTTTCGCCCACGGCTTCAACATTCACTTTGGCCAGATCGTTCCTCCCCCGGACGTTGACGTCATCATGATCGCCCCCAAGGGCCCCGGACACCTCGTCCGCGACGTCTTCGTGGAAGGCGGCGGCGTCCCGAACCTCATTGCTGTTTATCAGAACGCCACCGGCAAAGCCAAAGAGATCGCCCTAGCCTACGCCAAAGGCATCGGCGGAACCCGTGCCGGCGTCCTTGAGACCACCTTCAAAGAAGAGACCGAGACCGACCTCTTCGGCGAACAGGCCGTTTTGTGCGGCGGCTGCTCCGCCCTTATCAAGGCCGGCTTCGAGACCTTGGTGGAAGCGGGCTACCAGCCCGAGATCGCCTATTTCGAATGCTGCCACGAGATGAAACTGATCGTCGACCTCATCTACAAGAAAGGCTTCGCCGGCATGCGCGACTCCATCAGTAACACCGCCGAATACGGCGACGTCACCAGAGGCCCCATGGTCATCACGGAAGACACCAAGGACGCCATGCGCGACATCCTCGCCGACATCCAGGACGGTTCCTTCGCCAGGGAATGGCTCCTTGAGTGCCGCGTCAACCGCCCGGTCCTGAACGCCCGCCGCGCCCAGGAAAAAGAGCACCTGATCGAGAAAGTCGGCGCTAAGCTCAGAGAAATGATGAGCTGGCTCAAGAAGTAAGCAAAAAGCAAGAAAGCCATCCAAGGCCGGAGGCCCAAAAGGCCTCCGGCCCTAACGGCCCGACTGCACAATCGGGCCAAACGCAAAAAATAAAATGACAAAAAAAGATCACGTCAAGATTTTCGACACGACCTTAAGGGACGGCGAACAATGCCCCGGCGCCACCATGACGCTGCCGGAGAAGCTGAGAGTCGCCAAACAGCTTGAGCTCCTGAACGTGGACATCATTGAAGCCGGCTTCCCCATCGCTTCCAAAGAGGACTTCGAGTCCGTCAAAGCCATCGCCGGCGTAATAACGGGCGACGTGGAAGTCGCGGGTCTGGCCCGCTGCCTCACGAAGGACATCGACGCCGCTTACAAAGCCGTCAAAGACGCCCGCAAGCCACGCATCCACGTTTTCCTCGCCACCAGCGACATCCACCTCAAGTACAAGCTTAAAATCACCAAAGCTCAGGCCCTGAAGCAGGTCAAGGAAATGGTGGCCTACGCCTACTCGCTCTGCAAGAACATCGAGTTCAGCGCCGAGGACGCCTCCCGTTCCGACAAGGCTTTCCTCGCGGAAGTCGTGGAAATGGCCATCCAGCAGGGCGCCACGACCATCAACATCCCGGACACCGTGGGCTACTCCACGCCGGAAGAGTTCGCGGCTTATTTCCAGTATCTCCAGAAGCACGTTCCCAGCTTCAAGAAGGCCTGTTTCTCCACCCACTGCCACGATGACCTGGGCCTTGCCACCGCCAACTCCTTTGCGGGCGTCAGAAACGGCGCCAGGCAGGTTGAGTGCGCCGTCAACGGCCTCGGCGAGAGAGCCGGCAACTGCTCCCTCGAAGAGATCGTCATGGCCATCAAGACGCACTCAGCGGCTTTCAACATCGACACCAGGATCAACACCAAGGAGATCATGCCGGCCAGCCGCCTCGTCTCCAAGATCACCTCTTTCCCCGTGGCCCCAAACAAGGCCATCGTAGGCTACAACGCCTTCAGGCACGAAGCCGGCATTCATCAACACGGCCTCCTCGCCAACAAAGCAACCTACGAGATCATGTCCGCCGAGGACATCGGCCTCCAGTCCGACGATCTGGAAAGCGGCCTGGTCCTGGGCAAGCACTCCGGACGCCACGCCTTCTCTTTCCGTTTGAAGCAGCTCGGCTTCAACCTCAGCGACGATGAGATCACCAAGTGCATGGAGCGCTTCAAAGACGTGGCCGACAAAAAGAAACACGTCTATGACGAAGACCTCATCGCCATCGTCAAGACCGCCGCGGCCTTAGACGCCCAGCCCATGTACAAGATGGACTACTTCAGCGTAACAAGCGGCGACCGTCAGATCGCCACCGCCACCATCAAGGTGAAAAGAGGCAACAAGACCGTCCTGAAGTCCGCCACCGGCAACGGCCCCGTGGCCGCTATCTTCTCCGCCATCGAATCCGCCACCCGCTTCAAATTCACCCTGAAGGACTACACCATAAGATCCGTCTCGGTCGGCCGCGAAGCCATGGGCGAAGTGATGGTGCAGATCGAGCAGGAAGGCAAATCCGCCGTCGGCATCGGCGCCAGCACGGACATCCTGGAAGCCAGCGCCCTGGCTCTCCTCAACGCCATCAACCGCCTTGTCATCAACAAGGCCGCCAAGCGCCTGAAAGCCCAAGGATAAAAAAGCAAGCTGACTACAAACTGTAGTCAACTGAAACAAAAAGGCGGACTGAAAGTCCGCCTTTTTTCGTGGCTTTTTGGGCTCTAATTTGGTATAATGTATGCCGAACAGAACGATATCAAATGGTGATAAGGATCAATGACAGATGACGAAAAAATCGAGGGTTTAGCGGAGTTTGGCGAATACAAAAAAGCCGCTGATCCCGGCAAAAGCGAGAAGGCGCTTATTTGGCGCACCGCCATAGGTTTGCAGAAGGTGGACGACCTGACGACCTCCTCTTATCTGCGGGGAACCGCTTTGCGCAACATCGAAGGCGAGATCACCATTGAAGAGACCGGTAGGATCATATCGGAATACTACAAGTCCAGGTCTATTAGGGAAGAAGCCGCCAAGACCCGCACGGACGAAGCGGACATTGTTGCGCAGCGGATCGCCGCGCTCCTTTCAGAGCCGACCTTTACCTTGTCAGTCCCCTCTTACATAGCGATCCATCGCAAATTGTTCACCGGCGTTTTTCCTCATGCCGGAAAGATCAGAGATTACAACATCACTAAAGACGAGTGGGTGCTGAACAACGACACCGTTCGTTACGAGAGCTGGGACGTTATAGCGGATACGCTTGAATACGATATCTCTAAAGAAAAGGAATTCAGCTATAAAGGATTGAGCGTTGAGGAGACCATATCGCATTTCTCGCGTTTTATCGCCGACCTGTGGCAGATACACGCCTTCGGCGAGGGGAACACCCGCGCCACGGCCATTTTCGCCATAAAATATCTCAACGCCCTCGGCTTCAAAGCGGACAACGATCTCTTTGCCGAGAAAGCTTTTTATTTCCGCAACGCCCTGGTCAGGGCGAATTACACCAATCTGCCTAAAGGAATACACCCCGATCTGGTTTACCTGGAGCGCTTCTTCACGAATCTCCTAGCCAGCGGAAACTTCGATCTCAAGAGCCGCGAACTGCGCGTCTAGAATTATTCTTTTTTCTTGCGGATAAAGCAGCTCTTGGCGAGGGCGAAGCAAGGGCAGCCGTGGTATTTTTCATACACCAGCATGCAGGGGCAGTTCCATTTGAGGCCGTAAAGGCACATGGCCATGATGATGTAGTTGAGGTAGATGATAGGATGCCAGAGATACAAGCTGACAAGGCCTATGACGGCGATCATGCCGGATTTTGAACGGTAGGAGAAGGCCACCTTCTCCGGCATAAAGGAATAGCCGAAATAAAGGTGCATAAAGGCTAGGAAAAAGAGTGCGGGCAGCGTCAGCTTGTCCGTTATCACAAAATAAGCCAGAAGAGCGACCAGGACAAGACGCACCGCGATCGACCACCAGCCGGACAAAGTCGGCACCAGCATGCGGGTGTTGTTCTGGTAAAGGAGATAGTCGGGATCTTTTTGGATAAGCAGCTGTTCCTCGTCTTTGGCCCTTTTGTACATCAAGGGAAGGAAGATGAGCGCGACCGCCAGGAAGCTCATGAAGTTGAAAAGCATGATAGAGCAGCCGGCGCACCAAAGAAGCAGCGAGGCGTACATCGGGTGCCTTGCCAAAGAGAAGGCGCCGCGGATGATTATGGGATGGTTTTCCTTTATCTCGATGTCGTCCGACCAGAGTTTCCCAATGTTGACTTTGGCCCAGATGTGCCAAAAGGTGGCGAAAAGCAGCGCGATAAGGCCGATCGCGAAGAAGATGTAGCGCGTTACTTGATCTTCGATCTTGAATTGGCCGAAGGAATTCAGCCAGAAGGGAAACAACAGAATGACCAGGATCGACATTTCCCTGGTGGCGAAAAAGTTCGACGCTTCTTTGTCAAGTTTCTGACGATGCTTAGCGTGCTCTATGAATTTTAAAATGACCGCGACGAGAAGAACGACGCCCGTTGCGTAAACAAAGCCCATTCCAATGAAAAAGAGCGCCGGGTCTATTGAACGCTCCGCTAATCTATTGACAAACTCCAGCACGGCGACGCCTCGAAATAATGTAGGTTAATATGGGAATGAAAACAGCTGCCAGGATATGATAGATGGTGAAAGGGCCTATGATGCGGGGTTCGGTCCTTATGAATTCCACCAGGAAACGCATGATCAAATAAGACAAGAGATAGACGGGGAAAAGCAGATCGGCCCTTTTTGTTCGCCTGTAAAAAAGGAAGAGCGAAAAAGCGGCGATAATTTGGAATACGCTTTCGATAAGCTGGACGGGAATGCCACAACAAGACGCGCAGCAGCCGTTAAAATAACAGCCGATCTTTCCGATCCCTGCGGCTATTGCCAAAGGAATGACAAAACGGCCGCCGAAGGATGATTGGTTTTGATGAGTGAAGATCTTATAGAGGTTGATGGCGGTGAAAGCTCCGAGGACGCCGCCCATAAAGCTTTTCCCGGTGAAGCCAAGGTTGCCCTCAAAGCCGTAGCTTATTATGACCGGCAGCTTCATGCCTATTATTAGCCCCAAAAGTAGGCAAATATAGACGCTCAGCCCGTTCTTGTTTTCGGCCTTGGGAATAGACAGGCATCTGGCGGCCAAGAGGCCAAGAACAACGCCCAAGATCTCAAACAGATTGTAAATTCCTAAGGTCATTGTTGGGCAAGCAAATAAATCACGACCACAAGAATGAAACACAACAATCCCCAGATGACCCAAATGTTTTTGGTCAGCCAGGCGATAAATCCGAAAAGCAGGACCGGGAAACCGAACCAGGCGATATAAAGATGAAAGATATAGTCCTCGCCGAGATGGTCATATATCTGCATATTCAAAATGCAAGTCCCGAACATAACCGCCGGGATCCCTACGATCGTAAGGAAAAACCCCAACAAGCCTTTGATGACCTTATTCGACTCGTCTTTGCTTTCCGGTCTGCCGCTCGCTTCCGGGACGGGATTCTCGTTAATTTTTACTTCCTGCTCTTCCATAGAGCCTCACTTGAAGATTATCACAAATTGGCAAGCCACAAAAGCATGACGACCAGAATAAAAGACAACAACCCCCAGATGACCCAAATGTTTTTGGTCAGCCAGGCGATAACGATGCACAAAACCACAGGGAAGCCAAGCCATAAATATGTATAAACATCGTCATCTAAGCCGATGGATCGGCTGTCTAACGCAAGGCTAAAAAGGCAGGTGCCGAAAAGAACGACCGGTATGCCGATAAAGGTCAGAATGAAGCCCAGCGCGCCTTTTGCCACGGACTTCGCGTAATTGGGCTCTTCCTGTTCGCCCGTTTTTTCGCTTTGTCTTTCTTCCGAAAGTTCTTTCAAATATTTAATGTCTTCTTCATCCATAAATGTCATTGCTCCATTTTGGATCTTAAAAGATTGTGCACGCAGAAGGGAATGACTCTCCCCTTTCCTACGGATACGCCGGTGCAGCACTTCCTGGCGCGCTCCCAGTCGAAATTGCCGGAATCCATGAAGTTCTTGACGATGATGCGGACGATCTTCATGTCCTTGTGGGTGGAGCCGTCGCCTTCGGAGAATTCCTGAAGTTTCTCAAGCATGAAGGCGCTGCCGAGTATTTTTCCCACAAAACATTTGCAGACGTTCTTCTTCATGTAGTCGAGGATAGTTTTGTCGAAGGCGATGCGGTTAGAGATCTGAGCCTTGCACTTCGTGAAATCCACATAGTCGCCCAGGGAATAGACCTTGTCGCCCTGACAGAAGAGAAAGCCCAGGCTGGTGCAGTTGGGATGCGAGCAGGGCAGCGGGATGAGGTCCTTGTAGGCCATCAGCTTGCTGCCAGCTATGGCGAGCAGGATGTCCTCCTGGAAGACGGAAGCGAGGGCGGAATCCTCAGCACTGCCGACTTTTGTGAGGCGCTGGAAAGTGATGCCGGAAATGTGCTTCGTCTTTACGGAAAGGTCAAGGATCTTGGGAAGCTCTTTTAAGTTATCCCTGAAGACGGTGACCGCCAAGCAGATCTTTATTTCCGCCTCGTTAAGCTTTTTTATGATCGCGAGCTTTTCATCTAAAAGCGCGCGGCCGCGCAGAGCTTTGTAAACCTTGTCGTCGAAGCCGTCGAACTGCAGGTAAACTTCCACTCTGTCTTTGTGCTTTTCCAAAATCCCGAAAAGTTTTTCGTTTTCAAGAAGCGCAAGGCCGTTGGTGTTTATAAGAATGCGGTTGACGTCGGCTTTCAGGGCGGCTTTGAGAAGCTCCTCGAATTTGGGATGGACGAGGCATTCTCCGCCGGACAGCTGCAGGACGTCCAGGTGTCCTTTTTCAACGGTCAGAAGCGCGTCGAGGCGCCTTTTGAATTCCGGCAGCGTGATGTGCCTTGGCGCTTTTTTGCCGAAATAGCAGACGGGGCACTTTAGGTTGCAGTCTTCCGTAACTTCAATGAGGCCTGTGCAGATGTGCTGGTTGTGCTTGTCGCACCAGCCGCAATCCGGGCCGCAATCGCCCTTAAATTCCGTTATGGGCTGGAAAGGCTGGCCTTTTACGTCGAAAGTTTTGTCCAGAAAACGCTTGGCGTCCTTGGCAATAGAATTGGAAAACGTTCCGTGCTCCGGGCAGGTTCTTTCCAAAACGATGTCCTTGCCCTTTTTGATCTTTCGGGCGGGAACGGTCTTAAGACAGACGGGACAAATGCTTTCAGTCTTGCTTATCATATCTCCATTTTAGCAAAATCGCGATTTCGCCGAGATATCGTTTTGGGCTGAAAACAAAAATGGTGGACGTTACTAGACTCGAACTAGTGACCTCTACCGTGTGAAGGTAGCGCTCTAACCAACTGAGCTAAACGTCCACGTGAAAGTAGGAAGATAATACTAAAAATGACTTTCGATTGCAAGTGCCGAAAGCGTTTCTGTTGACAGCATTCCAGAATAAAACTATAATTTCTCCCATAAAAATCAAGGAGTTATTTATGTCCATACACCCCACCGCTGTCGTGGCTCCCGGAGCCCAAATCGATGAAACCACCGAAGTCGGACCTTATTGCGTCATCGGCGAACACGTTAAGATCGGTCCCAATAACAAGCTTGTGGCTTATGTTTATATCGACGGCTACGTGGAGATAGGAAAGGGCAACCGCTTTTATCCCAACTGCTCCATCGGCACGCCCCCGCAGGACGTGGGCTGGAGAGAGGATATGGTGACATACGTAAAGATCGGCGATGAGAACATCATCCGCGAAAACGTGACCATCCACTCCGGCACGCTGGGATCCGATGAGAACGCCACCACGACTGTCGGCAGCCACAATTACCTCATGGCCAACACCCATATCGCCCATGACTGCACCGTAGGCGACTATGTCATCATGGTCTCCTTCTCGGGCTGCCCGGGACATACGCAGCTCTTCGATCACTGCATTATAAGCGGACTCTCCGGAATGCATCAATTCTGCCGCATCGGGCGCTACGCTATGATGTCCGGCAATACCGTTATCAACAAGGACCTCCCGCCCTTTATGATCGCTGACGGCCGCAACGGCTCCGTCAGGGCCATCAACGTCGTGGGCATGCGCCGCGCGGGCTTCAGCGCCGAGACTATCCGCGCCATGCACGAAGTGCACAAGATCTTCTACACCGAAGGACACACGATGTCCGTGGCCATAGAGGAGATAAAAAAGAGAGTCCCCCAAACTCCGGAAGTTTTGGAATTCCTGGAGTTCGTGGAGACTCCCTCTAAGCGCGGGATCTTGTTCGGCCAGTTGGGCCGCCGCGATTAATTGTTTTTCGTTATTCGGAAAAGACCGGGGTGGAGAGGTATCTCTCGCCGGTATCAGGAAGCAGAACGACGATCGTCTTGCCTTCGTTTTCAGGCCTCAGGGCGACCTTGGTGGCGGCGAAAGCTGCGGCGCCGGAGGAAATGCCCACTAAGAGGCCTTCTATTCTGGCCAGCGTCTTGCTGGTGGCGAAGGCTTCCTCATTCTCCACCGTGATGATCTCGTCGTAGATCTCGGTGTTCAAGGTGTCCGGGACGAAGCCGGCGCCGATGCCCTGGATCTTGTGGGGGCCAGGAGTGCCTTTAGAGAGAACCGGGGAGGAGGCGGGCTCCACTGCGATGACTTTGACGTTCGGGTTCTTGGATTTCAGGTATTCGCCGACGCCGGAAACTGTGCCGCCGGTGCCGACGCCCGCTACGAAGATGTCAACTTTTCCGTCGGTGTCGTTCCAGATCTCCGGACCGGTGGTCAGACGGTGGGCGGCGGGGTTCAAGGGGTTGGTGAACTGGCCGGGGATGAAGCTGTTGGGGATCTCGGCCGCCAGTTCGTTGGCTTTCTTAATGGCGCCCTTCATGCCTTCCGCACCCGGAGTCAGGACTAATTCGGCGCCGAAAGCCTTGAGCAGATTGCGGCGCTCAATGCTCATGGTGTCCGGCATGGTGATGATGATGCGGTAGCCCTTGGCCGCCGCGACGGCCGCTAAGCCGATGCCGGTGTTGCCGGAAGTCGGCTCGATGATGACGGAACCGGGAACGAGCTGGCCTCTCTTCTCAGACTCGCTGATGATGTAGGAGGCGATGCGGTCCTTTACGGAGCCAATGGGGTTGAAATACTCCACTTTCGCGATGAGGCGAGCCTTGTAGCCTTTTTCGCTTTTGTAGCGGTTTAATTCCACCAGCGGGGTGTTGCCGACCAAGTCGAGTATGCTTTGGTTGATTTTGGTCATGGTTTTTCTCCTGTATTTTTAAATGTTAATTGCGTTGGTGATGTTGGCGTAATTTAAGTTGGGAACGAAGATCTCGTTGTGCGCGTGTCCGCGGAAGACTTTTTTCCCGTTGTGGAAGGCGAAGAGCTGGGAAAGGGGAAAGTCCTCCCAAACTTCGTCGTCCAAAGGCGTGGTCGAGAAGATGAAACAGTTGTCCTCGTGCTTGTAACACAGGGAATTGTTCATGTTCTTGTGAACGTAGAGCAGTTCCCCGTCGAAGATGAGAAGGTTGAGTTTGTTGCGGTGGGAGAGCTTCCTGACCGCTTCGTCCACTATGTCAAAACGCTTCCTGGCGCTCAAGGTCTTTTGGCTTTGCGCCTTGTTCACTTCGTCTATAATAAAGAGCAGGATCTTTTCGGAGTCCGTGTCGCCCTGCTGAAGCCCGAGATACTTGGTCAGGTATTTGCCGGAATAGACCGTGCCGTTGTGGGCCACGGTCCATTCGCGTCCTGTGGAGTCCTTGCCGCAGAAGGGATGGCAGTTCTCCGTTTTAATAGAGCCTATTGTGGCGAACCTGATATGGGCCACAATGTTGTTTTGCGGGGCGAGGCGATTTAAAGTTTCTTTTGCGATCTCGCTCTTGTAAGCGGCTACGGGTTCCTTTATGACGCCGAAGGCATCCTCATCGCTTCTCAAAAGGCCCCAGCCGTGGGGGAATTTTTGGCTGTGGCTTAGGAAAGCCTCGAGGTAGGGTTTGACATCCAGAGGTTCATGGGAGGAGATTCCAAGCAGTTCGCACATGTCATTTACCTCCCAGTTTTCGCACGTTGTCTAAAGAAGAGCCGATAGCTTCCCTTACTTGTTCGCAGAGTCTTTTTTTGGTCAGTTTCTCCTTTTCGTAAGCAAGTATTTTGTTTATTTCGTTTTTGTCTTCAAAGCTTGAGAAATAACGCTCCATTTTGTCGAGAACTTCGAGGGCGGCCTCTTTTATCGGCTTCTTTCCGATTCTAACGTCTTTGAGGTCGTATCTGGCGGCGTTCTGGTGGTTCTTCACGGCTTCCTTTTGAAGCGCTTTGGTGAAGCGGAAATCTTTTTTGCCCAAAAGATAGACCGCGAGAAGATGCGCAAAGTCGAGATCCTTCTCCGCTATGCCCAGTTTTTCCAAGGGATCAAGGTCGAACATCCTCAGCTCGATGTGGTCGATGCCGGTCTTTTTAAGATTTTCCGGGGAGTTCTCTCCCCTGGGCTTGATCCTGACAGGGAGGTAAAGTTCGTGGGCGGAATAAAGCGCTCCGCTCTTCACATACGCTTCGGCGCTCTTGACGTAATCGTTTATCGACGAGTAGTCGAGGGCCGGAATGAAGGTGTTCCAGTAGCCTTTGCTTCCGCTTCTGGGAGAGGCGTCCTTATTGAGCGCGAGGCCCGGCTTCCTTTTGTCGAAGGAGCGGTCGTAAAGGGGGCTCGCGGCGGTCAAAAGGACTAAGAGCCAGCTGTAACGGGAGAGCTGTTTGAATAGTCTGAGATAAAGGTCGTTTTTTGATTCGGCTTGCTTTTTGAAAAACTCATCCCGGAAGGAAAAATTGAAGTGGATGCCGGAATAGAGCATGATCCTCTTGCCGTAGCGTTTTTCCAGGAAGGCCCGGTAGTCGTATTCAAAAGAAAGCTTGCCTTTATATTGGGCGATGGGAATTTCCTTTTCGCTCTCAAAGTAGGGCGGGTTGGAGTAAAGCCAGAGCGTCTCGCCTCTTTTGGCGATGGTTTTCCTGGCGTAGGCATCCAGCGATCCCAAAGCGTTGAGGGCGCCTTTCACGGAATCGCAGACCGGCGTGATTATTTCCAGCTGGTTCTCGCAGAAATCCCTTGAGAGGCGCTTTGATTTGAAAGGATGCGGAGAAAGGGCTAGGCGCCCTGCGCTAGTTACGCGCAGAGTTTCCCTTTCCAGGCCGAAATAGCCTTTGAATATGTCGCTTTTGAATTTCATTCAGTCCTTTTTCTATTATATCACCGCATAACGCTCGACAAACTCTTTAATGGGCTTTCCCTCCCCGAGGCCGGCAAGCAATTCCTTGGCGGGGTTAGTTAGCTTTTCCGCGCGCTCGAAGAGCGCCTTGAGAAAAACTTCCTCCCCGAAGCCTCTTTTTTGAAGGCCGCTTTCCGAGAGGGCGAGGATTCTTAGCAGCTGCTCTTTTACTTTGCGCTCGTCTGCGAAAGAAGGAAGCTTCCTGGCGGAGAAACGATGCTGCAAATTCGCGGCGTCATAGCCTTTGCCGTAGATGACATTATCCTTTTCCAAAAGCTCCTTAAGATCCGGCAGTTTCTCTATGAGTCCGGTGTGGAAAGCCGCCACCGTCATGCTGTCCTTTATGGGCTGGCAGCAGGCGCTCCGGTATTCCACGGTTCCGCGGTAGGTGAGATCCTCCAGTTTGAAGGTCCTGAGGTACTTGATGTCCTCTATCTGCGGAACGATCGTTTTGACACGGTATCTTTTGCCGTCAAAATACCTGCCGGTCAGCCTGTCCAGCTTGAAGTATTCGCTTACGGGGACCGGGTCGAAGTCAAAGTACTTGCCGTCGCGCTCGACGCAGTAGATGCTCGTCTTTTTGATATAGGCCACCAGGTCGTCAACGCTCTTCAAGGCTTTGTTGAAGAGCCCCACGTTCCTTTTGTTGTAGCCGTGCATGCTTTCTTCCCAGAAGATGTTCCTGGAGCACAGAAGGTCGGGATACTCTCTTGAGGGCGAGTTCGCGAAAAGCAGTATCTTGTAGGGCTCGAGGAGCCCGAAGACGTTCAGGGTGTCTATGAGGTTGGCGAAATCAACGTCCAGCTGGACCTGGGAAGCGCTGGTGAAGGTCCCGAAATCCGGGCGGGCGTGAAAGCGCGTGCCCTTTTCCCCAACGTGGTTTTTGTAAGACCTTAAGTAATGCAGAAGCATCCTGTAGCGCTCGCTGGGGATGGGGTAGTTGTGGTTGATATTGTAATTGGGATTGACGCCCATGCCGGTCACGGCATGGCCGTGACGCTTGAGATATTTCGCGACGTAGGCGTAGTATTTGTCGAAGCTCTCCTTGATCTCGAAAATGGTCCGGCGTTTCCCCATGGAGAATTCAAGGTTGGAATAGCTGCAGTCAAAGGAAAGGGAGTCGCCGCTTTTCCCTTCGATCAAATTGTAAGGCTCGCCTTCGCTGTCCTTGGAAGCGACTTTGAAAGAGAAATGCTTGCGGAAGGCCTCGGCCATTCCGTGCGCCACGCTCTCTATTACCGGCTGATTGGACAGGTTGACGATGGGCATTTCAATCTCAATACCGATGTATTCCCCGCGCTTCTTCTGCGTGGGAGCGATGTATTTTTTGTAGATCGCTTCTTCGATGTCGTGATTTTTCATTGCCCCCTCCTTGGGACATATCCCCATTGTTAAGAGGACACCATTATACACATATTCACATACTATGTCAATATGTGAATAAAGGAAGGCGGAGAAAGGGCTTGACACAATTGCCGACTAATTTGATATACTTTCTGGAAAAGGAGAAAAATATGATATCCACAAAAGGAAGATACGCTATTCGTCTGATGGTCGATCTGGCGCGGCAGGAAAGAGAGCGTTTCACGCCCTTGAGCGAGATCGCCGAACGTCAGTGCATCTCGAAACTTTATCTCGAGATCATTTTGAAAAAACTGGTGGCGGCCAAATATATCGTGGGCAAAAGCGGAAAGAGCGGCGGCTACAAGCTGACGAAAGAGCCCGAAAAAATAACCGTCCTGGAGATATTGGAACTGATGGAGGGGACCGTGGCTCCGGTGGCCTGCCTTTCAAAAGGCGCCAAAAGCTGCCCCTTTAGGAAAAAATGCTCCACCATCGCCATGTGGACGGAATACGACAAGATGACCAGGGATTATTTCGGCAAGAAAACTATTGCCGATCTTGTGTGAGCGTCTTATAGACTTCCATGGTGCCAGCTACCATGGCTTCTATGCTGTAATTCGAAACGTCCGTTTTAAGAGCGCCCTCTTTCAGCTTTGAGAGCAGTATGTGATCGGCCGCCACGCGCTCCAGAAGCGTTTTTAAGGCCCTTTCGTCGCCAACGGGGAAGAGGAATCCGTTCACGCCCTCAACCACCGCTTCCGCGGCGCCTCCGGCCCTGGAGGAGATGACGGGAATGCCTTCCGCCAGCGCCTGAACGAGAACGCGGGCCAACCCTTCCCGCCAGGAAGCGTGGACAAGCATATCGCCGGCGGAAATCAGCGCGGGGATATCGCCTGGCGCGGCCTGTCCGTAGAAGATGACCTGACCTTTGAGTTCCTTTTCCGCAAAGGCTTGCAATTCGCTTTGCAATGGGCCTCCGCCGATCAGGAGAAGCTTGGCGTTTTTAGGAAGCGCGCGGATGATTTCCGGCGCGCCTTTTTTAGGGAAGAGCCTCGTCACGGCCACGAAAAGCAGTTCGTCTTGGGCGACGCCCAGTTTTTGCCTTACGTCGGAACGCAAGTTTTTGGCGTTCTGGAAAGCGGTCAGGTCGCTGCCGGACCGAACGGTGTGATAGAGTTCCTTTCTGCCGATGCCGGCGGCGAGGGCCTGCTCCGTCATGGCGTCGCAAACGCTTATGATAGCGTCGGAGACACGGGCGGCCTTTTTTTCCGCGGCGATAAAGAGCTTGTTCTTGAGGGCGCTCTGGAATTCGTCGAAGGCCAGGCCGTGGATGGTGTGGACTATTTTGGCGTTGGTTTTGGCGTTGGCGGCCGCCAGCCTTCCCAAGATACCGGCTTTCGAGGAATGGGTGTGGATGATGTCGAAGGCGTTGGCGGAAAAATATTTTTTCAGGTCATAATAGGCCTTAAGATCCCAGCAGGGCGAAAGCGCGCGCTTGAGGCTCGGCAGCGTTTCCTCCTTGAGTCCGGAGAGATCGGCCAGGAAGCGGCTCTCCCCGTTCAGCTCAGGACCGTGCAGGAGCGTCACTTCGTGGCCCAGTTTAGCTTGGCCAAGCGCGGTGTAAACCGTGTTCTCCTGGGCGCCGCCCTGGATGAGGCGCGTTATAATGTGACAGATTTTCAACTTTCCTCTTCCTGGCTTTTTTCCCTGTAGGGATAATATTCCGCCCGGAGGTCTTTGGGGATCTCCGCCTCCAAACGGATGGCGTCCTCCTCGTAGGAGAGGTTCCTCACCGTGCAGCGGGCGAAAAGCTTGGCCACCAGATCTCCCCTATCGGGCGGGAGCTTTAGTTTGGCCCAGGGCTTGGGGGATTTGCGTTTTTCGTTGATCCTGTCCAGGAGTTTTTCGAAGCCGGTCTTTTCCAGGGCGGAAATGAAAAGCGCCTCCGGATACATGGTCCTAAGCTCGTGCCCCCTTGCGAAGGAGAGCTTGTCGCTTTTATTTAACGCAAGAATGGTTGGCTTTTCAAAGGCGCCGATCTCACGAAGAACGTTCTCCACCGCCTTTATCTGCTCCGGGGTGTCCGGCGCGGAGGCGTCCGCCACATGGATGATGAGATCGGCCTTCTCCGCTTCCTCCAGGGTAGCCTTGAAGGCTTCCACCAGGCCGTGGGGAAGATTCCTGATAAAACCCACAGTGTCGATAAAAACGTACTGTTCGTTGTTTTTGGCTTTGTAGAGGCGCACGGTGGGGTCCAATGTGGCGAAAAGCTTGTCCTCCGTCAGGACCTCCGAATTGGTGAGAGCGTTCATCAGCGTCGATTTCCCGGCGTTGGTGTAGCCCACCAGCGCCACGGCGGTCTCCCGGCTCTTCTGGCGGGCTTTTCTCTGGATCTCCCGCTGGCGCCTCACCTCCGAGAGCTCTTCCCGAAGGCGCTGCAGCCTGGCCCGGGCTTTGCGTTTGTCCAGTTCCAGCTGCGTTTCGCCCGGGCCCTTGGTGCCGGCGCCGGCGTATTGGCGGGAAAGATGCGACCACATGCCCGTCAAGCGCGGCAGGAGGTAACTGAGCTGGGCGCACTCCACCTGGAGCTTGCCTTCCCTGGTGTGGGCTCTCTGGGCGAAGATCTCCAATATGAGGCCGGTGCGGTCCATGATCTTGGCCTGGAAGGCGTCCTCCAGATTCTTGTGCTGGGCGTTGGAGAGCTCCGTGTCGAAGATCACCAGATGGAGGTCCGGGATATCTTTCATCATGGCGACCAGCTCCGCCACTTTGCCCGCCCCCAGATAGGTGGCGGGATTCTTTTCCCGGATCTTCACTTCCAGACTAAGCACCGTCTCCAAGCCGGCGGTGTCCGCCAAAGCCCGCAATTCCTCGAAGCT
Organism: bacterium; assembly: GCA_017557885.1. Taxonomy (GTDB): domain Bacteria; phylum Auribacterota; class UBA3054; order UBA3054; family UBA3054; genus UBA3054. The sequence continues at coordinate 463,275 of JAFYXV010000002.1, forward strand.
GACGTTGCGCTCTCCTATCATATTCGCCGGTTCCGCAAAACCCACGAGGAAAGCCTGCTCTTTCGGGGGAGTAGTCGGGAAAGTCTGGTCTTTCATTTACTCTTGAAAAGTCCCTTGAGGAGATTCTTCCCGTCCTGGATGATCTTGTCGGCTTTTTGCGAAGCGTCGGAGTTCTTGTCGCCTCCCTGAATAACGCCGCTCAGTTTCTCGATGCCCTTCTGCACGCCTTCCTTCACTTTGTCGGTCGGCACGACGTCCAGGAACATCTCCCAGTGGGCGCCGAGCGTTTTGGTCAGGGATTTGAAGACGTTTTCCGGGCCCAGGATCTTAGGATCTTCCAAGGTTCCCGTCACCACGATGGGAGGAAGCGGATAAGACTTGCCCGGTTCGTCGTCGTCGGTTATGGTGGACTTCGGCGCGAGCGAGAGAATGATCTCCTTTACGGCCTGGGCGGTCAGCGTCAGGCTTATGGCCATGTCGATGTTTTTGTCCATATCGATGGTGCCTTCAGTTCTCAGACCGACGACCGTGCTTTGGACTTCGCTTTTCTCGATCGTCAAAAGGCCGTTGGTCAGGGAGGCCTGCATGTCAAAGTCGCGGAAGGGCAGATCGCTCAGACGGCTGTAATGCAGGACGGAGGCGAGGGAATTCAGGACCTTGATGTTCTTCAGCTCGCCGTCCCGAACGTCCATTTTGAACTGCGCGGTCAGATCTTTCTTTATGGCCTCGCTGTCAGTGCCCTGTCCCTGGGCCTGGAGGTTCAATCCGGCAAGGCCCGAGATGTAGGTGTCGCCCTTTGGCATCGCGGCCTTGGAGACCGCCATGCAGGAAATGTTCGTGCCCAGAAGGGACAGGTTGTAGGCATATCCCGGGACTTTCAGGTCGCAGACGCTCTTAAGATCGAGCGTGCCTTCGGCAAAACCGAGATTCGGGCCCTTCAGGGTGGCCACGCCGTTCATGAGTTCAACGAAGAGTTTGCAGGGGGAGATCACGTAATTCCCGTAACAGAGTTCCTTGAAGTCAAGGGTGGCTTCCGCCTGCCATTTTTCGATGTCTTTGGCGGGCTCGGAGGAGCCGCTTTTCTTCGGCGCTTCCTGTTTTTCCTGCTTGTCTTGCTTTTCCTTGTCTTTATCCGAGGCGGTCAGGGCGCCGATGTCAAAGTGATCGGAGGAGACCAAAAGTTTCTGCTTGCCGGCGGTTGGTTCGATGTAAAATTCGCCGCTGAGGTCAAGGCTCTGCTTTTGGTTGCGGCCTTTCTGGATGGCAAGGGAAGTCGAATTCAGCGTGACCTTGGGCAAAGAGGCGTTTGCGCTGCCGGCGCTCTGCAGAAAGAGCTGGTCGTCAACGTTACCGGGATCCCAGAGAAGCGAGGAGAGCGAGCCGATATCCCAGCGCGCGGCGTAGCTTTTCTTGCTGATAGAGCCCTCGCCCTTCGCGCCGGCCGAGAGAACGTTTTTGTTGTTCAGGGTCGCCGAAAAGCGCTTTAAGGTGAAGAGGAAGCGGTCGTTGTCCGAAAAAGAGCCTTCGAGCAGCGCTTCGCCGTTCAATTTGCGGTAGCGCTTCTCCTTCATGGCGACGTCGGCGTCGTTTAAAGAAAGCTGCCAAACGCCCGAAAGGTCTTTCTTTTCCGGATCGAAAGCGGTCTTGCCAACCACGGAAACAGTGCCCTTGTTGATCGTGACGTCGCTGCCCTTGACAAAGGGCGAAAGCCATTGCAGCTCGGCATCCCTCAGCTCGTAGGCTATGTTCGCCGAGCAAAGCTCGCCTCTTGACAGCTTGTCGAATTCCAGCGCCAGGGGCGAAAGCGTTTTCACCAGCAGCATGACGCTGCCGTCAGGGCGCCTGGCGGACAGGTCGAATCTGTCGAAGGAGATCTTTTTGTTAGCGGTCTCAAAGCGGGTCGTGGAGACCAGTTCGCAGTCCAGGGGCGGCAGATGCGGGTAGGCGGAGTAGGCGACCTTCTTAAGGAAGATGTGGTTGTTGCCGGAGAGCGTGGCGGCGGAATTGTCCCAGCGCGCTTTAGTGGTAAGCGAAGTCTCAAGCTGCCCGAGGGCCAAGGGCACGCGGTCGCCGAAAAGTTTTTCCCAGAGCAGGGACGGCATGACCTGCAAGGCGGCCGCCGCCTCGGCGCTGCCGGAAGCGACGTCGTAGCGTCCGTTGCTTACGAGGCCGGCCACATCTTTCTTGCCCTGCTTCAGCGCCAGGGAAAGATTCTTTATGATAAGGGCCTGGCCAACGCTCTCACATTCCGCCTGCAGATTGCCCAGGACGTACCAGTTCGCGAGGTCTATTTCACCCGCCCGCCCTGTCAGGTTGGTAATAAGGAGTGAGCCTTTGGCGCCCGTGGGGATCAGGGAATCGGCGAAGGTGAAAGCCGCTTCCATAGAGAAAGGCATCCGTTCCACCGTGACGTCCTCGCCCTTGACGTAGCGGGCGTTGCCGGTAACTTTCAGATCGGCCTCCTTGTTGGGCGCGAACTTGTTGACCTCCAGATTTAGGCTGCCCCAGAGTTTCTCCTCTTTGGTCGTGACGGAAAAGGAGGCGCCGGGGACGTGGAGCGCGTCGAGGTCCACGGGTATCTTCAGCTCCTCGATCTTCTTCTTAAGGTCGAAGTCTTCCTTCTCCTTCTTTTCCTCCGGCTGCTTTTCCTTCTTTTCAAAGAAGGGCGGGAAGATGGCCAGCCTCGGCCCGGTTATGGAAAGCACTTTGATCTTGGTTTGATCGGAGCCGAGGGAGATTAGTTCGTACCCGGTTTTGAAATTCTGGACGAACAAAGTCATGTTCGTTTCGCCGGAAGGATTTTTCCAGACGAAGTTCAGGTTGGAAAAAGAGCTCTCGCCGAAGCCGAGGTCTATGTCGTCCAGCGTGAACATGTACTCCTCCGTCTGCAGCGCCGGGACGAGCACCTTCGTTATGAAGGGCGAGGAGGTTACGACGAAAAATGCGACGACCAAAAGCGCGATCAGAATGACCGCGGCCCAAAAGAGTCTTTTTATTATTTTCATGGCTCTAAAATGATGACGGCCGGCAGGCCTTGGGGTTTAAGCGTGTCCAGAGCGTTCTTCAGATCCTCATTTTCCGCTTTCAGATCAGTGGTGAAGCTCAGGAAGACGAAATCATTGGTCAAAACTTTTCTAACTTCGGGATCGCGGAAAGTTTTGCGATCCATTTTTTTGCAGGAGGCGCACCAGGTGGCGCTCATATCAACAACGAGCGGCTTCTTCTCCGCTTTGCTCTTTTCAAAAGCGGCGCTTATGCTGTCGTTGTAATAATAGCCCGGAAGCTTTTCGCTTTCTTTCGCACTGTAGTTTTCCGCTTTGAAAAGCCTGGGGATAGCCAGGGCGTACCAGATGCCGAGGCCTATAAGAACGACGCCCATCAGCTTCTTCAGCCAGTTCATCCAGTTGCCGGGCTTGGGCAGGAAGCTTACGCCCGCGCCCAGAAAAGGCCAGGGAGAGGCCAGGCCTAGGCCAAGGATGAAGGGCAGGGCGATGCCGAAATAGTTGCCCTTGTTGTAAAGTTCAGCGCCCTGGACAAGCGTATAGACGATAACGGGGGCGATGCAGGCGCCGGCCAGAAGCGCGGCCAGAACGCCCAGCATAAAAGCGCCCCAGAGGCTGCCCTTCTTTTCCTTCAAGGACTGCGGACGCCCGATGAAGCGGCTCCAGTCGAGGATAAAGAGATCCATCATCGCCAAACCAAGGGCGATGAAGAGCAGAGCCAGAATGGCCCGGAAATACCAGAGGTCGTACCAGGTCCCGAAACTGCCGCCCAAAAAGATCGCGACGGCGCCCAGTGTTCCGTAGGTAAGGCACATGCCCAGTCCGTACACGGAGCCCAGGAGGAAGCCCCTCTTCGGTCCGGCCTTGTCGTACTTCGCGCCCAGGACCGCCAGCGTCATAGGAATGACCGGCAGAACGCAGGGCGTCAGGTTCAGCAGGAAGCCGCCCACGAAGAGCATCAAAAGCGCCAGAAGCCCGAAAGCGGGAGCGGCGGACTGTTCTTCCTGCCCGTTCAGGAAAGTCAAAAGATCCTTGGGCGAAAGATAACCGTAGGAGCGCCGGACTTCTTTGAAAGGCAGGCTCGCTTTCGGAGCGGCCGCGGCGGGCATCGAGAAAGCGTCGCCCACTTTATAATCCCTTTCCGAGACGATGGCCCGCAAGGGAGGATAGCAGACGTCCCTGTCGCAGCACTGGAAGTCGATGGTCAGGGGAGGCGGCGTTGAAACGGAGAACTCGAAGCTCTTCTTATAGACGTCCTCGCCCAGGGCGTTTTTTTCCGGAGCGGGCAGCGCGGGAGCGGCGCCGTTGACGGTGAAGCCGGCGTAAAGATAGGCGCCGCCCTTCACGCTGACTTTAACGACAGCGGAATTCCCCTCCGCTTTGGAAAGCGCAAAGGAGACGGGATACTCTTCCGCACCGGCGGCAAAAACAGCCACCGCGAAAAGAACCAGGGAAAGATAAAGATTTTTAAAGAGTGTGTTCATATAGTTTAATTTTAGCATAAAGAGGAGGTTTCGGTCCGTTTACCCCAGAGGGCTTTTTTTGTAAAATTAAAGCGCTTAGCCTATTAACCAACAAGGAACACTTTCATGCGTTGCCTCCGCTGCGGAAAGGAAGCCGCTCCCAACAGCGCCTACTGCGCTAGCTGCGGAAAAAAAGCCAGCCCGAACCAGAAGTCCCCGGAAAAACCTGAACGCAAGGATCAGGATCTCTACGACGAGGACGGCGTTCTCACGTTCGATCCCAAGAAGGAGAATTACCACGAACGCGAGGACGAGGACGAGTCCAACGAAAAATACTTTTCCGAAAGGGACCGCGCTTATCACCGTCAGATGGAAGAAAAGCGCCTGAAAAGGGTCATAATGGTCGATCCCAAAAATCCCGGGAAAGACATTTATGTTCCCGACAGCCTCATCGCCTCGATAATCTTCACGATCCTTTGCTGCCAGCCCCTGGGGCTCGTAGCCGTATATTATGCCATTCAATGCAACCGTTACATAGCCATGGGAGACAAAATGAACGCTCTGCACGCCTCTAAACGCGCCCGCCTTTGGATAATCATAACGATAGTCGTCAGCATCGCGCTGATGTTCCTGGCCGGCGAAATAGGTAAAAACAAAGAAAAAGAAGCGCAGCCTTCTCCTGTCCAGCAGGAGACCGTCGCGGAAAATCAGGAAGCCGAGGCTCCCGAGACTCCCGAAACTCCCGCCGAGCCAGAGGAAGGCACGGTCATGCCGGAGGACGAGGGCATCTGGACTGTCGATCTCGACCGGGCAAAAAAGGCCGCGCAGGAAAAGGGGCTCAAACTTATGATCCTCTTCACCGGCTCCGACTGGTGCCACTGGTGCAAGCTTCTTGAAGGGGAAATTTTCTCCCAGGAAGCCTTCCAAAAGGAAGCGGTTGATATTGTCCTGCCCGTAAAGCTGGACTTCCCAAGCAAGGTGAAGTTCCCGGAAGCCGTCCGAAAGAAATACGAGGCCGAGATGAAGCGCTACGGCATCAGGGGCTTCCCGACCGTAGTGCTGGCGGACCCCGACGGGAGCGCTTTCGCCGTCTGCGGTTACCAGCAGGGCGGAGAGCAGGCTTATCTTGAAATGCTGAAAGCGCTGCTTGCGGACAAGAAAGCGCTGGAGGCCAAGGTCGCTGAACTGAAGGACGGCGGCGCCGACGCGGCCCGGGAACTCTTCAACGTCCTGGAGGAATACTCCGCCAAGTTCAGCCACACCCCCTGCGTAAAAGAGGGGCTGAAGAAATACTACGACATCTGCCGGGAAAAAGATCCGGAGATCTCCCAAACGCTGGAAAGAGAGGAAAAGATCAAGGAAAGGCTCGCCGGGATCGCCGAACAGCACCAGATAGGCGAAGGCTACGATCCCACCAAGGCCACCAAGGAGATCGCCGACCAGGCCGCCGCTGATTACGAATCGTTGATAAACGAATTCTCCATCGAAGGCGAAAAAAAGCAGGAGATCCTTCAGAAGGCCGCCATAGCCTACCTCATCGTCAGGGACGAAGAGAAAGCCGAGGAATACCTTGACAAAGCCGTGGAGGCCGCTCCCGACACCGACTTCGCGAAAATGATCCAGGCGCGAAAACGCGCCAAAGAGGAAGAACAGGAAAACAACAATAATCAATAAATAAAGGAAAAACTTATGGAAGAATCGAAAGCTTACGTCGCTTCGCAGTTTTTGGCGAAGACCAGTTCCGGCGAAAACATCAACGCCTACACCCTGCAGGGCGCGGGCGGAGTCAGGATGGAAGTCAACAATTACGGCGGGAAGATTTCCAAACTCTTTTTGCCCGACAGACAGGGGAACGTGAAGGACTGCATCCTGGGCTTCAACGACGTGGAGGGCTATGAGAAAGTGGACGCCTACCTGGGCTCTCTCATTGGCCGCTACGGCAACCGCATCGCCTTTGGCAAGTTCACCCTGGACGGGCAAACTTACGAACTTCCTTTGAACAACGACCCCGGCGGCCTGAAATGCTGCCTGCACGGCGGCACGAAGGGCTGGGACGCCTTCGCCTGGAAAACCATCCCCTTCCAGGAAGGCGACACCGTGGGCGTCATCTTCACCTTTGAAAGCCCCGACGGCGACCAGGGCTTCCCGGGGAACGTGAAAGTCAAAGTCACCTACACCCTGACGCCGGACAACGTCTGGCGCATCGAGTACGAGGCCACGACCGACAAGCCCACGCCCATAAACATGACGCAGCACGTTTACTTCAACCTCCACGGCGAGGGCGAAGGCACCGTATTGGACCACGACCTGACGCTCTTCGCGGACAAGATGACTCCCACGGACGCCGGCCTTATCCCCACCGGCGAGATCACGTCCGTAAAAGGCACGCCCTTCGACTTCACCACGCCGCACAAAATCGGCGAAAGGATCAGGGAAAACGACGAGCAGCTGAAATTTGGCAAAGGCTACGACCACAACTTCGTCCTGACGGAACCCTCTAAGGACGGAAAACCCGCCAAAGCCGCGGAACTCTATGAGGAAAAATCCGGCAGATACCTGGAAGTCTGGACCACCGAGCCCGGCATCCAGATCTACAGCGGCAACTACCTGGGCCCCCACATCGTAGGCAAAAACGGGATCCCCTATCAGGAGAACAGCGGCGTGGCCATGGAGACCCAGCACTATCCGGATTCCCCCAACAAGCCCCAATTCCCCTCCACCATAGTCCGTCCCGGCGAAACTTACAGGACCGTTACCGAGTACCGTTTCGGCGTTAAGTAAGACAGGGCTTAAAATCCCGGCTTGTCAAGACCTTCCCGGCGCGCACCCGCCGCCGCGGAAGGTCTTTTTTTGCTGAATTGTAAAATAAGGGCGCTTTCACTATAATTTAACTGTTCCAATTTGTATTCTGCGCCGGGCAGCGAGCCTTGGCGCGTTAACCTTTCTTTTCTAGGAGAGAAACATGAAGAAAAACATCTATGGCGCCCTTTTCTGCACTTTGGCGCTCTTAACTTTCGGCTGCGCCACCGCGCCGGAACAGACCACGGAAGCCCCGGCGGAAGCTCCCGCTCAGGAAGAAGCCCAGGTCCAGGAACAGGCCGCTCCCTCTTCCAAAGCCAGCGTAACTTCCAAATTTTTCGCCAAGAATAAAATCGGCCAGACCGTCACCCAGTACACTCTGAAAGGCGCCGGCGGCGTCGTCATGGATGTCATCAACTACGGCGGCAAAGTCGTCCGTCTCTATCTGCCCGACAAGAACGGCGAAGCCAAGGACTGCACCCTGGGCTTCAACGACGTCAACGGCTACGAGACCGTAGATCCCTATTTCGGCTCCATCATCGGCCGCTACGGCAACCGCATCGCGGAAGGTCTCTTCGTCCTGAACGGCGTGACCTACCGTCTGCCCACCAACAACGAGCCCGGCGGCATTCCCTGCTGCCTGCACGGCGGCGCTTCCGGCTGGGACACCAAGATCTGGGATGCCGAGCCCTTCCAGAACGGCGACACCGTGGGCGTAGTCTTCAAAGTCACCAGCCCCGACGGCGACCAGGGCTTCCCCGGCAAAGTTGAGGCGCAGGTCTCCTACACCCTGACTCCGGAAAACGTCTGGAGAATTGACTACCAGGCCGTCCCCGACAAGGCCACCCCCATCAACCTCACGCAGCACGTTTACTTCAACTTCAACGGCGAAGCGGAAGGCACCATCCTCGATCATGAGCTGACGCTCTTCGCGGACAAGATGACCCCGGTGGACGCCGGCCTCATCCCCACCGGCGAGATCACTCCGGTGGCCGGCACGCCCTTCGACTTCACCACGCCCCACAAGATCGGCGAGAGAGTCGACACCAAGGGCGACAAGCAGCTTGAATACGGCAACGGCTACGACCACAACTTCGTCCTGACCAGCCCCTCCCAGAACGGCGAGCTTGCCAAAGCCGCGGCTCTTTATGACGAAAAGTCCGGCCGCTACATGGAGATCTGGACCACCGAACCGGGCATTCAGTTCTACTGCGGCAACTTCCTGACCGACAAGATGATCGGCAAGCAGGGCAAGCCATATCAGTTCAGAGGCGGTCTGGCTCTCGAGACTCAGCATTATCCCGATTCTCCCAACCAGCCGAACTTCCCCAGCACCATCGTCCAGCCCGGCCAGGTCTACAAATCCACCACGGAATATCGCTTCGGCACGAAGTAAATATTTGAAGGCGGAGGCAAGCTTTGCCTCCGCCTAACCCTTATCAAAACAAGGAACCAAAATGGGTATTTTTGACATTATCATCTTCTTCGCGTTCATCGCCTGCGTGATGGTCGTCAGCCTTTGGAAAAGCGGCGGCGAAGCCGGCAAGAGCGCTGACGATTACTTCCTGGCGGGCCGCGGCCTCTCCTGGTGGCTCATCGGCTTCTCGCTGATCGCCGCCAACATCTCCGCCGAGCAGTTCGTCGGCATGTCCGGACAGGGCGCCGGCGCGGAAGGCCTCTCCTGCGCCTCCTGGGAATGGATCGCCGCCATCGCGCTGGTCGTCGTGGCTTTCGCGCTGCTGCCCTATTTCCTTAGGTCCGGCATCACCACCATCCCGGAATTCCTGGAGATCCGCTACAACCACTGGGCCCGCGCTTTCATGACCGTCTCAATGATGGGCATTCTGATCGTGGCCTCCTTGATCGGCGTCACCTACGCCGGCAGCCTGGTCATGCAGCAGCTCTTCCAGCACCTCGGCTGGAACCTGCCCTTCTGGTCATGCTGTCTTATCATGGGGTGCTTGGCGGGCGTTTACGTAATGGTGGGCGGCCTCAAGGCCTGCGCCTGGGCTGACCTGCTGCAGGGCTCCGCCCTCATCGTGGGCGGCGCCGTTATCGCCTACTTCGCCATGAAGGCTCTGGGCAGCGCTGCTCCCGAGACTCTAACCGGCGCCAAGGATGCGGTGACCTCCGCCTCCGCCGGCGCTATCGAGCGCTTCAGGGAACTCAACGAAGCCAAGCTGCACATGGGCAGGGAAGCCACCGACGCGGCCATGCCCTGGACGATCCTCATAATCGGCATCTGGATCCCGAACTTCTACTATTGGGGCTTGAACCAGTACATCACCCAGCGCATTCTGGGCTCCGGCTCCCTCTCCGAGGGCCAGAAAGGCATCGTGCTGGCGGCCTTCCTGAAGCTCATAATCCCCTTTGTGATCGTCATCCCCGGCATGATCGCCTTCAACCTCTTCGCCAAGGATCTTTCTGCGAAACCCGATGAAGCCTTGGGTCTCCTTATCACCAGGCTCATCCCCCAGGGCGTCGGCCTTATGGGCTTCGTTCTGGCGGCGCTTCTGGGCGCCATCGTCTCCTCGCTGGCGGCCGTTCTGAACGCGACCTCCACGTTGTTCACCATGGACATCTATCAGCGCTATATGCGCCCCTCTGCTTCCCAGAAAGAAATCGTGACCTTCGGTCGTCTGACCATCGTCGTGCTCTTGGTTATCGGCATCGTGGTCGCCTCCTTCCTGAACGCCCAGTCCATCTTCGCCTACATCCAGAAAATGCAGCTTTACGTCTCCCCGGGCATCGTGGCCGTCTTCATCTTCGGTCTCGTGAACCGCAGGGGCGCCCGCTGGATCGGCGCTCTGGCGCTGCTCCTTTCCCCGGTCATCTACTACCTCCTGTCCACTTTCGGCTGGAGCCTCCTGCCGGGAGCCGCCTCCTTCGTTCCTGAAGTCTGCGGCTGCGTGGTCATTGACGGCGTGGTGCAGCCCATGCACTATCTCTGGGCCGCTTCCTACAACCTGATCATAACTTTGGTCATCATGTTCGTTTTGGGCGCCATCTTCAAGATGGAAGAGCCGGTCTCCTTCGAGTCCAGCACCAAGCTTGACATGAAGCCCTCCACGGCCGCTTTGGTCTTCGGCATAATCGTCGTGGCTTTGACTGTGGCGCTCTACGTTTACTTCTGGTAAACGTTCCGCGCTGCGCGCTAATGCAAAAAGCCTTCCCTGCTTCGGCGGGGAAGGCTTTTTATTTATGATTTCAACATTTTGTTGATTTTGATCACTGTTGAAATAATTTCAGCAAAAGTTATGTCGGCGGCGTAAGAAAAATCTTTGGCGTAGTTTTGCCAAATATTCATAAGCTCTTGGCTTTTTTTGATCTCAGCGCATATTTTGGGGCCGTCTTTAATCAGATCGCTTATTTTTCTTTGGGCAGCGGTGTGTTCTGCCGCAAGTTTGAGATTCTTTTTGTTGATGCGGCGGTTATAAAGTTTGAAAATTCTAAATAGATCATAAAAATCACGCGCCCTGGTATTGGCAATTCCTAATCGAAGAATTGTAAGATATTTTTCCGCAATAATAGTTTCCAGAGTATAGGCCATAATGGGAATTGCTTTTTCATCAAACAAGGTGATGAAAGAATATTCTATGGGGGCCGGGGTTATTATATCGCCGGAAGTAGTGTCAATTTTCATTTTGCTCTGGATCTTTCCATAAGAAGCGGTGAGATAGATCCTGTAATTTTTGTGATCTTCAGAAGTATGGATCGGCGCCAGCCTGTCAATAGTGAAAACAATACCATCGCCGGTGTCTATAGCAAATATGCTTTTAAAGATATGCTTTAAATTTTCTTCTTCCATGGATATTTCTTCAGCTGTTAGATCCATATCCATGGTGGTTCGTCCCGCTATGCCTATTATGGATGAAATCAGCAAACCTCCTTTGAGAATGAAATTGTTTTTATAAGGAGAAAGAGACAGCCGTTCCAACAAGCGCTCAAACAGGAAAAGCTGTAAAACTTCCTGCGCCTGAAGCTCGTTGTTTTTGGCGATGTTGCGAATTGCACCTTTAAGTTGTTCAGGAGTTTTCATGACCATCTATACCGAAAGTATTTCCAGATAATCTCGGATTGAGTTTTCCTGATTGAAAATTTTAGCGTATTTTAATAATTTGCTTACGTTGGCCGAAGGGTCGGAGAAATATTCTTTGAGCGCCTGGAGATATAATTGCTTTTCCGTTTTTTGTTTGGCTTTGACCAGATCTATTATGCAGCGCTCTTTGTCGTAAAGCTGGACGAGATTGCCGTTGGGTGTTTTGGTTTTTGTTATTCCAATTTTCCATTTTTCCGGTGAGACGTAGTGGAATCTTAGGTTAGGAGCGCTATTTTTCAGTCTGGCCGTGTTGTAGCCTTGAGGTACAGTGATGTCTATTGTGTGCGGCACTCGGTCTGATAAATTCCAGAGAAACAGAGCCGTTCCAAAAGAAAAAATTAACTTTTGGCTTTTTTCCTGAAGTATCCGCAATGTGTCAGGCAGTTCGTCATAGTAATAATATATTCCGTGAGCTTCTTTAACCAAAAGCCCTTCTTTAATCAAGTTTGGAATATAAACGCGGGAAACGCCGGCTCTTTCAAGTTGAGCCGTTGTAATTATCCCGTTTGTTTTTTGGGAGAGAGTTTTGATTATGTCGTTTTGCAACCTGCGCATATCGAATATCCTTTTTATTATTGTTCTTTAATTTTATAATTTTAAAGAACAAAAGTAAATAGAGGCGTTGTGTTAAATGTTTCCACGAAACATACTATAGTCAAGCTTTGTCTTTAAAGCAAGGAAATTAGCGAAATCTATATATTTTTGTAGCAAAGGCGCTTGCGTTTTCGCAGGCGATTTCGCTGAGGGCCGCATACATCCCTCGCTCACGGACTACGCGTGCGTGGCCTTGATTTGCGTCCTCCGTGAACGGAGGATATACGGAAGCCTTGAAACAAATACTCTTGTCGGTTTTTGCTATCATATTAGCATGCTTAAAGTAAAGTACATCACTGTGAGCAGAAACTTTCGTTTTTCGGCGGCGCATCGGCTGTTCAGGGAAGAGCTGAGCGCCCTGGAGAACGAGAAACTTTTCGGCAAGTGCTCAAGACTGCACGGGCATGACTACGTCATGAAGGTGACGGTCAGGGGTCTTGGCGAAGGCGGCGACATGGTGGTGAACGTTTCGACTTTGGGCGAAGTGGTTGAAAAAGAGATCGTTTCTCTTCTCGACCACAAGAACCTGAATACCGACGTGCCGTTCCTTACGGGCGTTCTTCCGACTATGGAGAACATCGCGAAAAAAACAGCGGAAAAGCTGGAGAAGCCTTTGCTGGGAATCGGCGCGGAACTATGTGAACTAACCTTAGCGGAAAGCGAAAAGAACAGCGTGACGCTTCACTTTGTATGAAAGAATATTCCCCTGAAGAAATAAAAGAGATGCTGAAGTCGGCTGACGACCTCGACATTTACCGTGAGCTTATTACAAGAATGGGCGACGACCCGACAAGGGAAGGACTCGTAAAGACTCCGCAGAGGATCAGGGACTCCCGCGGTTTTCTGATGTCCGGCTACAATATGGACGCGGAGACTATTCTGAACGGCGCCATCTTCGAGGATCCCTGCGACGAGATGGTGCTTGTGAGGGACATAAGTTTCTACAGTATGTGCGAACACCACATGCTGCCCTTCTTCGGCAAGATCCACGTGGCTTACCTGCCCAAGGGCCGCATCGTGGGCTTGAGCAAGATCCCCAGGATCATCGAGATGTTCGCCAGAAGACTGCAGATCCAGGAGAGATTGACTTCCCAGATCGCCAAGTGCCTGATGGAAAACCTGAAGCCCTACGGCGTGGGCGTGGTGTGCGAGGCTAACCATCTCTGCATGGCCATGCGCGGCGTGCAGAAGAGCGACTCTTTCACCACCACTTCCGCCATGGAGGGAACTTTCAAGACGGACGGCAGGACGCGCCACGAATTTTTGAAACTTATCTCCATGCCTTCTTTGCACCGCTGATTTTTATGAATTTCCGTTTTTGCCTGCTTTTGCTTTTCCTTTTGTGCCCCCTCGCGGCGTTATCCGAGGAGGACAGCGCCTCCGCTGCAGCCAAGCCCGCGGCCGCCAAGGTCGTGCTTGACCCCGCCGCAAAGGAGGACGCCAAGGCCATAGTGGACAGCGCCCGCCCCGCCGGCGCCTCGGAATTCCAGCAGGAAAAAACGGAAGCGGCTCCGCTTTCCCACTCAAGCGCGGAAAACTCCACCAACGTTACTGTGAGATCGGAAGCGAAGGTTCCCCAGAAAGTGGAAACGCCGAAGGAGAAAAAGGAAAAGAACGAACGGATAAACGTGGCCATGGACATTGCGGTCTGGCAGAAGGTCTATCTGGAATCCGAGACCCAGTGCGTCTGGCGGGCGGAAAGCGACTCCATCGTGGAGGACCTTCTGACCTCCGTGCAGGCGCCGGCCACCATAACCTTCGGGCCGAAGGATCTTCTGAGGATCGACTACGGCGGAGAGCTGGCTTACCGGGCCGATTATTCCAACGGCATTCTTTCAGTCTCCTTCACCGGCTCCCCCCTGAGCGACAAAAGACTGCTGCGCCCCTTCGAGTATCCCTGGGACGATCTTCTGGGAATTCCCATCCAGGGGTCCCTCACGAACTATTACACCGGAGCCTTCCGGGACGGGGAGCTCTGGCGCTATGATTTCGTGCTTTTGCCGGAAGCGCAGCTGAGGTTGAGAAAAGATTACAACCAGTATTCCTATGTGGCCCTGCGCCGCCACGTCTGGTTCGACAAAACGAAGCAGCGCATCGTGAAGACCTACCGCCGGGCCCTGGACGGCTCGGAAACGACTTTAATGTTCAAAGTCGAAGAATAGTTTAATGTTTATTTTTCTCTTGGGGGACAAATGAGATCTATCTGGAGCGCCGCCGTCGTTCTGACGTTGCTGATTTCCGCTTTGAACTCTTCCGCCGTCGGCAATCTTGATTTAAAGGTGGCCGTGGTCACCCACAATCCCTGGATGACGAACGTGGCGGAGATAGCGAGAGGACGGAGGCTGAACGCCACTTTCGGCTGGCCCATCGGCTACAACATGGCCAAAGACCAGGCCAGCTGGTGGTTCGAAGCATCGCAGGGCATGGTGAAGGTCACCTTTGTGACGAACGTCGTGCTGGCGACCTGGCCGCGCTTTATTAGCGGAGACCGTTTCACGCCGCAAATGTATTACGACATGCGCAAGAAAGGCGTCAAGCCTCCCTTTAACACGAGCTTCACCTTCGACTATATGTATTTTTACACCAACGAGTGCCCCTGGATCGTTGAGTATGTGAACAAGGGGATCATCGATCAGATCTGGCTCTACAGTTTCCCTGAAGGCGGCTGCTACGAGACGCGTTTGAACGGCTGGGGCGCCGACTACTGCAATTCCAACGGCCTGGGAACGCTGGATTCCGAGAAGGTCTTCATGATGTGCACCCCCAGCGTGGAAAGGACCGACACGCCCATGGAGAATTTCGGGCACGCCGCGGAAAGTATGCTCCACACCAGGTGGGACTGCAGCTATATCAACTACCATCCCTGGCGGGATTATTCGAAGAAGAACGATTTCGTGCTCTTCAACATGAACTACGCCATCGACCCCAACAACATCCAGGTCGGAACAGTGCATTACGCCCCCAACTCCACCAACGACTATTTGTGGGGCATGAAGAATTACGTGGACTGCTACGCGGACAACTGGTACAACTATCCCGATCTCTCCGGTCCGGCCAGGTCCATGAACTGCTCGGAATGGGGAGGCGGCGTCAACCACAAGCACAAGATCTGGTGGTTCAAACATTTTCCCCAGAAGGTGGGGCTGCACAGAGGGCAGGTGATGAACTGGCTCTGCGTCTATCTCAACCCCGCCAAAGCCGCCCATCCGATAGGCGTCGGGGAGACGATAGAGCAAGAGGACGTGGACCTCGCGGGCTTCTTCCCCTTCTCCTTTGAGCTGCCGCCCGGCACTACCCAGGCGGTGGTAAAAGTGACGGCCGGCATCCCGGTGGAATTCGGCATTCGTAAGAAATACGTGCCCATGAACAGCCGCAACTACATGATCACGGGTCCAAACAACGCTTACGAGGAATGGACGTATCTCAGGAGCACCGAGAAAATATGGACGCTGACGGAGGGCAACTGTTTCGGACAGGCGCTGACGGGAAGATGGTACATCACCTTCGGCAAAGCCTACGACTACTCCCTCTCCCGCCCCTTCGACGACAACACCAATTATGTCGTCAGCGTGGAAGCCTGGCCGAAAGTTGTTAACGCCGAACCAATGGAGCTGGAGATCACCAAGCCCCTGGAGGGCGAGCGTCTGGATTCCGCCTCGCAAATTCGCTGGGAGGCCGTAAACTCTCCCTCGGACGGCTTGCTGTCTTTCAACCTTGCCTATTCCACCAACGACTTCCTCGGCCCCTGGATCGAGATCTGCGAGGACTACGCCTTCGAACTGAAATCCCCTTACAGTTGGAAATCTTTCCCGGACGGCGTCAAAAGCGACAAATCCAGGATCAGGATCATCGCCAGGGATCTCCACGGCAACGCCTGCACCAACTATTCCGGACTTTTCGGGATCCGCCTGGACCCGGTGCCGGAACCGGCCCTGGCGCTCTTTATGCTGGCTCTTTTTGGTATAATCGTTCGCAAAATTTAAAGTTCTACTCTCTTTGAGGATACATTCATGGCAATTGTCAAAACACCAAAATTCACCAACGAAAAAGTTTTCGCTTGGGTCGACAAATGGAACAAAGTCTGCACCCCCGACAAGATCGTTGTCGTAAAGGGGACAAAAGAAGAGCATCTTTCTATCTGCGAAATGATGGTTAAAAAAGGCCAGTTCATAAAGCTGGATCCCAAGAAGCGCCCCGACTGCTACCTGGCCAGATCGCATGAAAGCGACGTGGCTAGAGTGGAAGGCCGCACCTTCATCTGTTCAAAATCTGAAATAGACGCCGGCCCGACCAACCACTGGATGGACCCCGAGGAAATGAAGAAACGGATGCTGAAGGCTTACTCCGGCTGCATGAAGGGCCGCACGATGTACGTTATACCCTACGCCATGGGCCCCATCGGCAACCCCATAACCCAGTACGGCATCGAAATAACCGACTCGCCTTACGTGGTCGTCAACATGAACATCATGACCAGGACCGGCTCCGACGTATTGAAACACCTCGGCAAGGACGGCTCGTTTATCCCCTGCATCCATTCCGTCGGCGCGCCTTTGAAAAAAGGCCAGAAGGACGTCGCCTGGCCCTGCGCCAAAAAGATCGAGGACAAATATATCACCCAGTTCCCGGAAGACGGCGAGATCTGGTCCTTCGGCTCAGGCTACGGCGGCAACGCGCTCCTGGGGAAGAAGTGCTTCGCTCTGCGCATCGCCAGCAAGCTGGCTAAGGACCAGGGCTGGATGGCCGAGCACATGCTGATCCTGACTTTGACTTCGCCAGAAAAGAAGCAGTATCACGTGACGGCCGCTTTCCCCTCGGCCTGCGGCAAGACCAACCTTGCCATGATGCTGCCGAAATTGCCGGGCTGGAAGCTGCAGACTATCGGCGACGACATCGCCTGGCTCAAGCCCGGATCTGACGGCCGCCTTTACGCCATCAACCCCGAGAACGGCTTCTTCGGCGTCGCTCCCGGCACTTCCAACGACTCCAACCCGAACGCCCTGAAATCCTGCAAGAAGGGCACGATCTTCACCAACGTCGTCTTGACTCCCGACGGCGACATCTGGTGGGAGGACATGGGCGTCAAGGCGCCCAAGGAAGGCGTTGACTGGAAAGGCAACCCCTGCTACGTCTGCGCGGACGACCCCTACCGCATGGGGCCCAAGCCCGGCATGACCAAAAAGGAGATCAAGGAGCTGGGCTACGTGGCGGCGCACAAGAACAGCCGCTTCACCGCCCCCGCCGAGAACTGCCCGGTCCTGGACAAGGCCGGCTTCAACGGGCTCTATAAAGGCAAACCCACCGGCGTGCCTATCGACGCCATACTCTTCGGCGGCCGCAGGCCTTCCACCATTCCTCTGGTCAACGAGGCCAAGAGCTGGACCCACGGCGTCTTTTTGGGCTCCGCCGCCGGCTCCGAAGTGACCGCCGCGGTCATCTCCGACCAGATCGGAAAAGTCCGCCGCGACCCGATGGCCATGCTGCCCTTCTTCGGCTACAACGTCGCCGACTATTTCCAGCACTGGCTCGAGATGGAGCGCACCTCCCCCGACGCGACGAAGCTTCCCAGGATCTATTTCGTCAACTGGTTCCGCAAGACCAGTGACGGCAAATTCATGTGGCCGGGCTTCGGCGACAACAGCCGCGTCCTGAAGTGGATCTGCCAGAGGATCGAAGGCAAGGTGAAAGCCAACGAGACCGCCATCGGAAACCTGCCTTTCGCCAAGGACATAGACCTTACGAATAACGAGGGCAGGGAGGGCTTCACCGTCGATCCCAAGATGCTCTCGGAGATCTTGAAGGTCGATGTGGAAGGCTGGAAGAAAGAGATCGCCACGGTGGGCGCCTCCTACGACGAATACGACGCCAAACCCTCGAAGGACAGCCAAGTTATCTCCAAGACCGCCCACCGGGTACCCAAGGCCCTGCGCCAGGTCCTGGCGGATGTTGCGGCGGGGCTTGAAATCTAGCCGGGTATTTGGTAATATATCCTTCCTATGAATTGTGATATGTGTTTTTCCATCAAGCTCCGTCAGGACAGGGACGGCCTTTTTTGCGCCCTTTGCCCTGAACTGGGCCTAATGGCAAACGGCAGGAACAGAGCGGAAGCTTCCGACCGCCTCACCTCCCTCATCATGGAGTGGCTCGAGCGCCGGCAGTCTTTCGACAAGGACAGGGAGCATCTCCCCTCCGTTTCCGGGAGCGACTACGACGTCTTCCCGCTTTCCACGGGGCAGGAGACCAAGCTTCTGATCGTTCCCAAAGACCGTTTGCTGAACTGAGGGAAAAATTAACCATAAAAAATTTTATTGATCTGCTTTGAAACTGGGCGTTAACATTGATCACGTGGCTACCCTGCGCCAGGCGCGGGGAGGCCAGTCTCCGGAGCCCGTCTTTGCCGCCGCTTTGGCGGAACAGGCCGGCGCCTCCGGGATCACGGTGCATTTGCGTGAAGATCGCCGCCACATCCAGGATCGCGACGTTTTCCTTCTGAAGGAGACCGTTCAGACGAAACTTAACCTGGAGATGGCCGTGAACGCCGAGGTCATGGAAGTGGCTCTGCAAGTTAAGCCTCACTGCGCTTGTCTGGTCCCCGAAAGACGCCAGGAACTTACCACCGAAGGCGGTCTGGACGTGGCGGGCAGCCTCGCGCAGGTGCGCAGCTGCATCGTCAAGATGCAGAGCGTCGGCACCGTCGTGAGCCTGTTTATCGCGCCGGAAGAAGAGCAGATCATAGCGGCGGCAAAATCCGGGGCGCAGTTCGTGGAACTGCACACCGGCTCTTTTGCCAACG
Source organism: bacterium (assembly GCA_017557885.1). Lineage (GTDB taxonomy): Bacteria > Auribacterota > UBA3054 > UBA3054 > UBA3054 > UBA3054. The sequence goes on from JAFYXV010000002.1 coordinate 482,025, forward strand.
CTAAAGGCGAAAGCGACCAGCAGAGGGAGCTGACGCGTCTTATCGAAGCGGCGGAAAAAGCCCATTCCCTGGGCCTGAGAGTCAACGCGGGCCACGGCCTGGACTACTTCAACGCTTCCTGGATGCACCACGTTCCCTACCTGGAAGAGCTCAACATCGGCCACTCCATCATCTCCCGCGCCGTCTTTATTGGCCTTCCCCAGGCGGTGAAGGAGATGCTGGCCATCATCGAATGATCTGCGTTTTTCGCATTTCAGATACAAATTAACCAACCTCAAAATAACCAAGGCGTCCGCCCGAAGATCTATTCGCGGCGGAGTCTGAACAAAAGGAACATTTATGTCCGTTATTTCCATTCAGGAACTTCTGGAAGCCGGAGTCCATTTCGGTCACCAGAGACGCAAACGCAACCCGAAGATGATCCCTTACATCTTTGAGGAACGCAAAGGCATCCACATCATCGACCTGAGGAAGACTCAGCGCTTCCTGGACTATGCCACCCAGTTCGCCCGTCTGGTGGCCCAAAAGGGCGGCAAAGTCCTCTTCGTCTGCACGAAGCTCCAGTCCAAGACCATCGTGGCCGAGCAGGCCAAGAACTGCCAGATGCCCTACGTGTGCGAACGCTGGCTGGGCGGCACCTTAACGAACCTCCGCACCATCCGTCAGTCCGTCCGCCGCATGAACGAGATCGAAGATCTCCAGAAGAAAGGCCTCTTCCAGCAGCTGCCCAAGAAAGAGCAGGCTGTCATGAGCAGAGAGTATGACAAGTTCAACAAGAACCTCTGCGGTCTCAGAGACCTCCAGGAAGCTCCCGCCGCCATCTTCATCGTCGACGTCAACAAAGAACGCATCGCCGTCACCGAAGCCAAGAAACTGGGCATCCCCGTCATCGCTCTCTGCGACACCAACGGCAACCCCGACAACGCCGACTTCGTCATCCCCGGCAACGACGACACCATCAGCTCCGTGACGCTCATCACGACCACGATCGCCAAAGCCATCAACGAAGGCCGCGTCTATTTCGAGGAAGTCGAGAAGCAGCGCAAGGAGCGCGAACTCCTGGAAAAGGAACAGGAAAAAGCCCAGCAGAAGCAGCGCAGTGAAAAGCGCGGCGAAAAACGTGCTGAAAAAGAACCCAAGGCCGCTCCCAAGGAAGCCGCTGAAAGCGCTCCCCAGGAAGCCCCCAAGGAATAACATAAAATTAACGAACAACAATACAGGAATATACATATGGCCGAAATTACTGCCAAACTGGTCAACCAACTGCGCGAGCTTACCCAAGCCGGCATGATGGACTGCAAAAAAGCCCTGGTCGAAGCCGAGGGCGACATGGAAAAAGCCAAAGAGATCTTAAGAAAGCGCGGCGTGGCGAAAGCCGTCAAGAAGGCCACCCGCTCCACCAATGAAGGCGTCGTGGCCAGCTACATCCACTCCAACAGCAAAGTTGGCGTGCTCATCGAAGTGGCCTGCGAATCCGACTTCGTGGCCAAGAACGAACTGTTCCAGGAGATGGTCAAGGACCTGACGATCCAGATCGCCTCCATGGCTCCCCAGTACGTTTCCCGCGAACAGGTCCCCGCCGAAGTGGTCGAGAAGGAAAAAGCCTTCTACCGCGAGGAAGTGGCCAACAAGCCCGCCAACATCCAGGACAAGATCATCGAAGGCAAACTCGAGAAATTCTATTCCGAGATCTGCCTCGTTGACCAGCCCTTCGTGAAAGACGACAAGATAAAGATCAATGATCTCATCAAAGGCGTCATCGCGAAGCTGGGCGAGAACATGGTCGTTCGCCGCTTCGTCCGTTACCAGGTCGGCGAAGAGCTGTAAATCATTAAAAAGAGCGCCCCGCGAGGCGCTCTTTTTTTTAAGCTAAAACTAAAAAAGAGATCCTATGCAATTCAAACGCGTGCTGCTGAAACTCAGCGGAGAAGTTCTGGGCGGCGCTTCCGGAACGGGCCTTGATCCGGAAGCTTTGAGCCGGGTGGCCAAAGAGATCAAAGAAGCGGCCGAGACCAAAACAGAGATCGCCATCGTCGTGGGCGGCGGCAATTTCTTCCGCGGGCTTTCGGAAAAGGGCCACAAAATGGACCGCGTGTCCGCCGATTACATCGGCATGCTGGGGACCGTCATGAACGCCCTGGCTCTGAAAGATTTTCTTACGGCGGAAGGCGTGGCGGCGGAAGTCATGTCGGCTGTCGAGATGCCGCGCCTAGCCAACCTCGTCCAGCCCCTGAAAGCGAAAAAATGGCTTGCCAAGGGCAAGATCGTCATCTTCGCTGGCGGCACGGGACACCCCTTCTTCTCTACCGACACCACGGCGGCCTTGAGAGCGGCCGAAGTGGGCGCGGAAGTCGTCATGAAAGGCACGAAAGTGGACGGCGTTTACACAGCGGACCCAATGAAGGACGCGTCTGCCAAAAGGCTGCCCGAACTCACCTACGACGAAGTTCTGGAAAAGCGCCTGAACGTCATGGATCTCACTTCCATCACGATGTGCCGCCAGAACGGCATCAAGATCATGGTCTTCGACATGCGCGCTCCCGGAAACATTGCGAAAGTTCTGAGGGGCGAAGCGAACTGTTCCATCATAAGCTGAAAATTTAACGCTAAAAGGAGTTCAACTATGACCGAACTGAAATTCTACCAATGCAAACACTGCGGCAACATCATTGCTTTCGCCAAATCGAGCGGCGTTCCCGTCGTCTGCTGCGGCGAAAAAATGGAGGAACTCGTTCCCAACACCACCGACGCTTCGGTTGAAAAACACGTGCCGGTAGTTTCCATCGAAGGGAACAAAGTCACCGTATCCGTCGGCTCCGCGCCCCATCCCATGACGGAAGCGCATTACATCGAATGGATCGCCATCCAGACCAAGAACGGCAACCAGAGGAAGGCCCTGACGCCTTCTGACGAGCCGAAGGCTGAGTTCCCTCTCCTGCCCGGCGACGAAGTCATCCAGGCCCTGGCTTACTGCAATCTGCACGGCCTTTGGAAAAAGTAATTAGATGAGGCCTGCTCATTTTGCCAGGTTGGCGATCGTAATGGCCCTGTTTTTCGCCGCGGGGCATCTGATTTACGCCGGGGCGCTCTATACGGCCAAAGACGATCAAGCGAAGATCGAAAAGGTCGAGACGACGCGCCAGGCGGCGCCCTTCGCCCTCGATATTCTTCTTGTCCTGGGAGTTTATTTCACGGGGCTTCTGGCCTCTTCGGTCAAGAAGTCCCCTAATATTATTTCCCGCAAGCGCCAGTACACGATCCTCTGCTTCTTGCTGCTGGTTTTCTTGGCGCTCATTATCTGGCGGACCGGACAGGAGCCGCTTATACGTCCCATAATGAGGCGCCACGTCTTCATGGCGGTGGTCTTCGCGCTTTTGGGCCTTTACAATAAACGGCACTTCGCCCTGACAAAGGAAGAGGAGGCCGAATATGAAAGGTAAACTGCTGTTCTTTTTGGCTTCCGTTTTCCTGCTCGTTTCCTGCGCGACCGTTGCCCCAGAACCGGACGACACGCCCGCTTTCGGCCCGGACCGGAAGGAAAACGCGGTGAAGGAGATCAGGGAAAACAAAAATAAAAACGCCGGAAGCGTGTTCCGCTACAGCGTCGATCTGGAAATAGAAACGCTCGACCAGGGCAAGCAGAAGATCGCCGCCATGGCGCTCTGGCAGCCGGATCAGGCGGTCCGCTGGCGTCTGAAATACATGGGCTACACCTTTTTCTCGGCCCTCGGCAACAAGGACGTCTGGCTGCTTTTCCTGGAGGACGCCGGCATCGTTTACACCTGCCCGGCCTCCCGTTTGCAAAACGTGCGGGCTCCCAATATTCCGCCCTTGGCCTGGAAAGTGCTTTACCAATCTTTGGGCGGCTTCTGCCCCGAAGTCGGGCGCATTAAAAAAGCCTATGAAAGCGGCGGCCGGGTGGTCATAGAGACCGCCGACGGAAAACTCTCCTACGACCAGCTGTTCCTTCCCGCTTTCGGATGGTGGGAAGCGCCCTCCGGGGAAAAATGCCTGGCCAGTTTCAGCAAGCCTGAAGCGGTCAACGCCCCGCACGCCTTCGAGCCCTGCACCAACAAATACCGGGTGCTCCCCCTGCAGTAGATGGAAGGAAGCGCGCTACCCTCTGTTTCGGAAACCCCCGACAGCGCAATGGCCGGGTGGTTTGCCTCGGCGGGCGAAAAGCCCTACCGCCTGAAGCAGCTTAAAGATTGGTATTTCAAGCGTCCGGAGGTCAAGAGTTTTCAGGAGCTGGCGAATTTCCCCAAAGCCCTGAGGGAAAAGCTGGAGCGTGATTTTGCTTTTTTAAGCCTGTCTCTGGAAGAGGCGAAACTGGCTCCGGACGGCTCGAAAAAACAAACCTTGCTTTTGCGGGACAGCCTTGTGACGGAGACCGTGACCATGCCGATGGACGGCTACCATACCGTCTGCCTTTCCACTCAGGTAGGCTGCCCTGTGGGCTGCCGCTTCTGCTTTTCCGGGCGCCACGGCCTCAAGAGAAACCTGACGGCCGGTGAAATGGCGGACAGCCTCCGCTGCTCTCTGCCGCCTTCCGGCGCCGAGAGTTTGAACCTTGTCATCATGGGCATGGGAGAGCCTTTTTACAATTACGAGGCGCTGAAAACTTTCCTCAACATTTGCAAAGACGGCTTCGGCGTCGGCTCCCGCCGGGTGACCGTCTCCACGGTCGGCGTTCTGGCGGGGATAGAAAGATTCGCCGCGGATTTTCCGCAGATGAACCTGGCGGTCTCGTTGCACGCTCCCAGGGAAGAGCTGCGCCGGACGCTTATCCCCAGGGCGCCTTCCGAAATAAGGGAACTTTTGCCCGCCTTGAAAAAATATTTCGCCGCCACCAAAAGGCTCGTGACTTTCGAATACGCCATGATAGGAGACGTGAACGACAGTCTTAGGGAAGCGAAAGAATTGTGCGAGCTTTTGAAAGGCTTCGACTGCAAAATAAATCTGATTCCCCTGAACGAGGTGCCGGAGGGAGATTTTTCGCCGAGCGAGAAAGAAAACTCGGAGCGCTTCGTCGATTATTTAAAAGGACGCGGCATGAACGTCACAGTAAGGCACAGCCTGGGCGGAAAAGTCGGCGGAGCCTGCGGACAGCTGGCCGACCGCCGGAACGGGGACGTTCCCAAAAAGTCCTGAAAAAGCTTATTCCGGCTTGAAGGTGTTTTTGTTTTCCGCCCACCACTTCTTCCATTCCTCGGCGGTCTCGAAATTGGCGTCCGTATAAAAGCCGAGGTTGAAGATGGCGTTCTCCCTGACGTCGTCAAATTGGCTGTCCAGGCAGTCGATAAGGACCTGGAACTTGCGGCGGCTCTCCACGTAATCCGCGATGGTGGTCATGGCGGAATCCCTGACGTCCTCGTTGGGATCGTTCAGAAGCGGGATCATATCGTCCAGCATGAAAGCCACGCCGGCGTAATCTTCCAGGGCCATCAGAGCCTGCTCCCGCAGGTAGGCGTCGTCGCTTTTCAGCATCTTGCGGAAAGCCGCCCGGACTGACGGGCCCCTGGTTGTGGTCTTGCTCAGAAAGGTGGCGTACTGGGCCAGAACGACGTTGTTGGTCTCGTTGGCGCACTGCTTCAGAAGAGCGTCCACATCCGTGTTGGAGGTTGATCTCACGATGGCTTCTATCTGCTGGGGGTCGAAGATGGGAGTCGAAAATTCGTTTTTCCCGGCCGCTTTGGCGGCGTTCGCCCCGTCCTGCCCTTCCGCTTCTTTTTTCTCACAGCCGCAAACGGCCAGCCCGAAGGTCAGAAGGCATAAGATCAATGCTTGCGAAGATGACATAAAGAGTCCTCAAAAATAAGATTAAAAGTTCAATAGATTTTAGCATAAAAAAGCTCCTGGAAAAAAGGCGTGAAAAGCGAAGCGCCAAGTCTCTCCGGCCTTTCCGGCGGAGGCCTTCCTAAGTGTTTGTTTTTGCTTGTCTTTATGGTATAATCTAAAATTATTCTGAGAATTATACTAGAGGTAAAACCAATGTCCACATTCTTCGATCAAGAAAACACGTGCGCGGTCTGCGGCGCGACAAGCAGCTATACCTGCATCGGCAGCACCAACAGCTTTGGCGCGCCGGATCTGGATCTGCGTCCGCCTCCGATGCAAAGAGACACTATGTTCGCCTGGATCCAAGCCTGCCCCGCATGCGGCTACGTCGCCGACAATGTGTCCGACCAGACCAAAGTGACCAAAGAATGGCTGCAGTCGAAAAGCTACCAGACCTGCGACGGTATCGCTTTCCGCTCCGAGCTGGCCGTAAACTTCTACAGGCGGCATTTGATCTGCCTGGAAGAGGGGAATCCGGAAAATGCTTTCTACGCTGTCCTTTACGCGGCCTGGTCCTGCGACGACACGGGGGACGACGAAAACGCCCGGATCTGCCGAAAACTGGCGGCCTCGATGGCGGTGAAGCTTATAGAGGGCGGGGAAGTCAACAAGGAAAATCTTCTGCTGATCAGAGCGGACTTGATGCGCAGGGCGGGGATGTTCGACGAGCTGATCGAGCAGTACTCTTCCGTCAGTTTCCAGAATGAATTGTTGAGCAAAATACTGAATTTTCAAATCGCAAAAGCAAAAAAGAAAGATACCGCCTGCTATAACGTCCAGAGCGTGACGGGCTGATGAATTGTTCAAGGCAAAGCCAAATAAGGAGAATTATTTTATGGCAAATTACACTAATTTGCTTCGCATGACAGACCTTAGCCCCGAAACCCTTCGGAAGATCCTGAAGGTTTCCGCGGCGCTGAAAAAAGAACCGGAAAACACGCTGCTCAAAGGCGAAACTTTGGCTTTGATCTTCGAGAAGCCCAGCCTCCGCACGCGCGTGAGCTTCCAGCTGGCCGCCGAGGAAATGGGCGGCCGCGCTTTGGTCCTGCGTCCGGATGAGATCAAAATGGGCGTCAGGGAAGCGGTCAAAGACATCGCCCGCTATCTTTCCCGCAACGTCACCATTGCCGCCATGCGCGTCTTTTCCCACAATACGCTGGTCGAATTCGCCAAATACGCCTCCATTCCCGTGGTCAACGCTTTGTGCGACGAGGAGCACCCCTGCCAGGCCTTCGCCGATCTTCTGACCATTGAGGAATGCTTCGGAAAAATCAAAGGCGTCAACATCACCTACCTGGGCGACGGCAACAACGTTTGCTGCAGCCTGATGTTCGGCGCCGCCATGACCGGAGCCAACATGACCGTGGGCTGCCCCAGGGGCTACGAGCCTCCCGAAGACGTCGTGAAAAAAGTCTTGGAATACGCAGCTGAAAGCGGATCCTCGATAAAGATAATAAACGATCCCAAAGCCGCCGCCGCCGGAGCCGACGTCCTCTACACGGACGTCTGGGTCAGCATGGGCCAGGAGGAGGAAAAAGCCAAACGCATGAAAGATTTCGAAGGATTCTGCCTGGACGACGAATGTTTGAAGAGAGCCTCCGCAAACGCCATAGTGCTGCACTGCCTCCCCGCTCACCGCGGCGAAGAGATCACTGATTCCGTCATCGAGAGCGCCGGCTCCCGCGTCTTCCAGGAGGCGGAGAACCGCCGCCACGTGGAGAAAGCGGCGCTTTTGTTCGCCCTCGGCAAACTCGACCAGGTGAAGTGCTGATCCTATGGCGTTCTGGAATTTCTGGCATAAAAAGAAAGAAGCGGAGGGGCAGGAGCAGATCTTCCCCAAAGTGGACCTTCACGCCCACATCCTGCCCGACGTGGACGACGGCAGCAGGGACGAGGCCATGACGCTGGAAATGATGGAAGCGGCTTTGAAAGCCCGCGTGGTGCACATCAACGCCACGGCCCACCACAGGAACAACCTTAGCCCGGAGATCGACGTGATCCGCCAAGCCTTCTCCAAGGCCAAAGAGCTCAGGGATAATAATCTTCTTCCCCTTTCCCTCTCCTGCTCCCTGGAGACGGAATTCTATCCGGAAGTCGAGACGCTTTTCAAAGACTGCCGCGTTTCCCTCACGGGCAAAAACGGCAAGTACGCCCTCGTGGAGTTCACCTCCGACGTCAACCAGCAGGCCGCCGTGGCGGCGGTCTTCCAGCTTTCCCTGGCCGGGTTCCGGCCGGTGGTGGTCCATCCCGAGCGCTTTTATTTCGTGCAGCGCCATCCGGAAGCCGCCGGGGAGATGCAGAGCCGCGGCGCCCTCATCATGCCCAACGCCACCAGTTTCGTCGGCCACTACGGCCAGGTCGCCAGGGAAACGGCGGAAAGCATCTTGAAAAACGGCGCGGCCGACGCCCTCAGTTCCGACGCCCACCGTCCGGATTATTACGAACAGTACGCCGCCGGCTGCCGCTGGGTGGCGAAAAAATACGGGGAAAACACGCTTGTTGACCTGACCTGGAAAACGCCCTGCCGGATCCTTGGCTACGAACCGGAGACCGAGCGGGACGATTTCGATCCTTTCCTTTGATAATAAATCTCAACATCAATAACCAAAACGGTACGCAACATGAACGAACAGACAAACTGGGAAGCCAAAACGGAAGAGCGGGACATTCGCTATTATTTTGAAGTTTTGACCAAATACGCTCCCCTGATCTTCATCATCACCGTCATCACCACGGGCCTGGCCATCGCCATCACCTTGAACATGCACAAGGTCTATCAGGGAAAAGTTCTCCTGTGCATCGAACCCCAGGACAACACGATCATCGACAACGTCAGGGTCAGCGACCAGCGCGCCTACGCCTTGAGGCAGACGCAGATCCAGATGTTCTACAGCCGCAACCTGATCAAGATGACCCTGGACACTCTGCGCACCAACTCCCTTCTGTCCTTCACCATTCCCAACCGCAAGGCCACGGAAGCCCAGCTCATCACGGCCTTCTCGAAAAAGATCTCGCTGAAATCCGAGATGCGCACGGACCTGGTCTGGCTCTACGTGGAGGACGAGGACAAAAGGCGCGCCAGCGCGTACTGCAACACCCTGGCGGAAACTTACATTCGCTTCTCCGTGCAGCGCCGCATGGCGGTTATGCAGCTTTACTACAAGCAGATGAACGACAACGCCAACGCCAAGAAAGCCGAGCTGATCGCGGAGGAGCAGGCCCTTCTGGAATACAAGAGCACCAACAACTACCAGAACGTCCCCGGACACATCGAGCTTCTGAATTCGGAGATCGCGGAGCTTCAGCACGTGCTGCAGAACAACCTTGTGAAGCTTGACGACCAGAGCCTCTCGGAGACCGAAAAATTCACTATAGGCGACGAAAACGCCAAGATCAACCGGGACATACTGCACAAGCGCTCCACCATCATCGCCCTGGACGAGATCGTGAAAAACGTCAAAGTCCGGGAGATGCAGCTGGAGTCCACCCGCAGCCAATACAGGGATCTGCTGGCCCTGGTCTCGAAGTTCGCCCTGGGCAGCAATATGGAAAACTACAACGTGCGCATCGTGGACTATTCGGAGGTGCCCACCTCGCCCATCAAGCCCAACGCCATCAACAACCTCATCATGGGGTTTGTCATCGGCTTGGTGCTGGGCCTCGGCCTGACCTTCTTCCTGGAATATTGGGACGACACCCTGAAGACTCCGGACGATGTGGAGCGCTTCCTGCACATGCCCGTTCTGGGCACGGTCCCCAAGATGGCCAAGTCCAACAACGTCCAGGATCTGGAAAGGATCGTGGAATTCTATCCCAAGAGCATCATCACGGAAAGCTACCAGTCCATCAGGACGAACATTCTTTTCTCTTCGCCCAAGCCGATCAAAGTCATGGTCATCACCAGTTCGGCCATGAGCGAAGGTAAGACCACCACCGCGGCCAACGTGGCGGAGGTCATGGCGGCCGCCGGCGACAAAGTCCTTTTGATCGACGCCGACATGCGCCGTCCCCGCGTCCACAAGATCTTCGGCGAAGACAACGACGGCGGCCTTTCCGCCTACCTGGTGGGCATGAAGGAGGTCGGCGATCTGGTCAGGAAGACCACCATGCTGAACCTCAACATCATCAACTCCGGCCACACGCCGCCGGTGCCGGTGGAGCTCCTGAACTCCCCGAGGCTGGGCGAGCTGGTCAAATGGGCCAGGGACAACTACGACCGCGTCATCATCGACGCTCCGCCCTACATGGTGGTGACGGACAGCGCCATCATCGCCCAGCACACGGACGCCGCGCTGCTTGTGGCCAACGGCGACAGAACGCCCAGGGAGCAGGTCAAGAACTGCCTTGCCCAGCTCAAGAAGATCAACGTCAACGTCCTGGGCATCATATTGAACAACGTGGATATCTCCAGAGGCGGTTATTACCGCTACGGCTACACCTACTCTTACTACCGCTCTTACAGGGCCTACAGAAGCTCCTACAGGAGCGCCTACCGAAGCGCCTACAAGAGCAGTGAAAGCAGCAAATCCGACAAGGAGCCCAAGACGGCCGCCGCCAACCCGGCCGACAACCGCCGCAAGGCCCTGGAAGCCTACGAGAAACTGCTGAAAGAAAGAGAAAAGGCAAACGCGGAAAAAGATAATAAAGACAAAGAAGCCCAAAGCTAAGGAGGCCTCACATGTCGGACAAGAGCCGCACAATCTGCTTCAGCAGCATCCTGGCGATACTGGTCGCGTCCCTGCCCTGCGCCTATTTCCTGCTTTTCCAGGAATACGTAAGGCTGGCCGTGCTGGGTCTTCTCATCTTCGCCCTGCTCCTGTATTACAAGGGTGAGTTCGCCAAAGCCTACTGGCGGCGGGCTCTCCTGGGGCTGAGCGTCGTGTACGCCATCTACGCCTGCGACCCTCTGACGGCGGGCAGTTTCGATCCCGCGAAGGAGACGGCGGTCTTCTATTACGTTTACGCCGTCCTGATCTGCCTGGCGCTTCTCATCGATTTTCTCATGATGATCACGAATTTCTTCGTCAAGCGTCAGCAAGCCAAAAATTTTCTCAAATCCATTTCCATCACGGAATGGTGCGTTTACCTGGTGCTTCTGAACGGGTTCATGTTTTTGGCGATCACCGAGGCCTTCGGCATGCTGAGATCCGGCAGCGGCCTCTTCTATTCCGCCCTGACCTGCTTCAAGCCCTTGGCCGCAGTCATTCTCTTTTTCCTGATAACCAGGTTCTGCGCGCCCAGCGACCACGAGGAGCATGAGAAGGCTTCGGCCGGCGCCAAATCCTCCCTGAAGCTGCATTACAATCTGCTGGCGATCTTCTTCATCGGCTTCGTCTTTTACTCCGTGGTCTTCGGCGGCGCCAAGATCGGCATCGCCGTCAGCAAGACCCGCTTCGTGACCAGGGACGCCAACAGGCTCAAAGCAAAAGGCCAGGACGCCTACGGCGCCGTCATGCGCGCTTTTTCTCTCTGCGACGACGAAGCCGCCAAGATCTATGACCTGGGATACCTGGCCGGCAAAAAGGAATACGAGGCCCAGGCGGCTCTTGCGGGAGACGACTTCAAAAGACGCCAGGTGGAAAAGGAGGCCCTCATAGGCGCCCTCATAGGCCAGACTCAAGACTTTTTGGCCGCTTTCTACGCGGACTCCCTGGACCCCTCCTACCGCTTCGCGACTCACACGGTCACCCAGCACATCCAAAGGTTGATGAAGAGCGCCCAGCAGAACAGTTATCTGCTTTACTTCCTCTCCCGGTTGAACGCCATGGCCGGCAACCAGGTCATCGCCCGCAATTATCTTCAGACCTTCGGCTTCAACTATCCCGACCACCCCAGCGTGGCTTTCCTGACCAGCACTTTCTCCAGCTCCGCCGACAAGGTCTACACCCTGCCCTGCGCCTACTGGCTGGTCCCCAGGGAGGACGCCGCGGTGGAAAGGACCAGCGAGGAGATCGTCATGCTCAACGGCCGCAGCACCGCCGGCTATCTCTGGCTGCCCCCCGGAAAATATTCCTTCACGCTTTACGCCAGGGACGAGGGCGCCGACCATGAGAAAGCCAAGGAGATGAATTTCGACCCGGCCTGCAAAGCGGAGATCTGGGTCGGCGACGAATCCTCCGCCCTCCGGGTCATCTCGGAAGACCGCAAGTTCCAGCCCTACGAGATGGAGTTCAACGTCAAGAATTCGCCCGAGCTCTTCACCCTGCGCTTCACCAACGACCGCGACGAGGGCAAGGGCCTTGACCGCAATCTCGGATTGCAAAAACTGGAGATCAGATGCGTTCAGTAGGTTGGAAAACTTATCTTCTGATCTTTCTGGCCGTGCTCTGCGCGCTCCTGGCCTTCTGGCGCTGCTATTCCGGGCGCTTCCAGCCGGTCACGCCCACCATGCTCATCAACAGCGGCCTTTCCATCCCCTACGCCGCGGAGCAGGATCTGCTTTCCGTCACCCGCTGCTGCCTTGAGCATTCCGCCTCCTGGGTGGAGCAGCTGGTCTTCTACGGCATGCATCACGACGACGCCCTGCCCGATTCCAAAGGCGTTTATTTCGTTTACGCCCTCGGCGCGGCCCTGGCCTGCCTGATGGCTTTCCGCGTCGGCTCCTCCTGCGTCAACATCTACGTGGGATTGGGATCGGCGTTCCTTCTGGCCTGCATGCCGCTGCAGAACTGGGCCAACTGCGCTTTCACCGCCGCGCTGGTCCTCTTCAACTGGGACAGGCTCCTGTCCGCGCTGAAATTCAACACCTATCTGACCTGGACCCTTTATTTCCTGTCCGCCATAATGATGCTCTTCAACTGTTTCTTCACGGAGACGGTTCTGCTGCAGTGGTGGTTCGGGGCCCAGCTTCTGTCGCTGGTCATAAGGTATCTTATGATCCCGCGCCATCACAGGTCGCCCCATTATCTCTCCTCGGACATCAAGCCCCGGGTCTTCGTCAGAGGGGAAAGCAGCCTGAGGGAAGTCTATGTTTTCCTGGGCGTCGTCATCACCGCCTGGATAACCGTTACGACGCTCTCCCTGATGATCTCCTCCTTCCTGGCCCAGAACAATCTCAGGATCAGCGCCTTCTTCAAGATCGTCCTCTGGTCCACCGTCGTCATTGTGACGCTGGCGGTCGTTTACATCCTCATGCCCAACCACGCCGACCTGAAGGAAAAGTTCGGAAAATACTTCAAGCGCATGACGGTCAGGATCTTCGACCAAAGCCCGGAAACGACCTTCTTCCATTTGAGAGTTCCCCAGATGGGCTTGGCGCTGGGCGTTTACGCTTTGGCCATCATGGCCTTTGCGCCTTTCGTTTTGAAGATCTACGGCATGCAGATGCGCTTCTTCGTCTCCTCCGGGCTGAGCGCTTTTCTGACTTTCGCCGACGACCTTTCGCCCTTGGAAAAAGCCGCGCCCTTCTTCCCCTTCCTCCTGGCGCTTCTGACTTTCACGCTCCACAAGCTCGGCAAACTGCGCTCCCAGGACAGCTGCGGCATTCTTTCCGTCTGCTGCTTCTCGGTGCTTTTCCTGCTGCAGCAGCGCTACGCGGCCATCTCCGCGCCTTTCTACGTCATCTGCACCCTGGCTTTTCCCTACATCGCGCTGCGCCTGGCCTTCGGATATCCCAAGAGCGAGCAAAAGGAGGCTCAGCATGCCTAGGCTGATCTTCCTTCTTTTCCTCTGCTGCGCCATGCTGGGCTGCCGCAAGAGCGGCCGCTCGGATGTCTCGGATCTGGGAAACGAGCGCTTTTCTCCGGAAAAATGCCGGGAAGCGTTCCTGCTTTCCTCCAACGTGCTCTCCCGCTATCCGCTTTTGATCCGCACCAAAGCCGGCGAGGAGATCGAGCTTCCCTGCGAATGGCCTGTTCCGGTTTACAAAGAAGAGATCGGGCGCCTGGAGATCTCGCAGCTTGAAGACGGCTCCGCGGAGACCTCCGCCGTCCGGCTGGCTTCCTCTCCCACCAATCTTTTCTTCCTTTCCCGCCAGCTCGCCCCAAAATGCCCTGAGCTTCCCCTGCCCTTTGACAGCGACGAAGCTTCCGCTCCCCTTTGGGAAGCGCTTCTGGCCTGCTGGAAAGGGCTCGGCGCCACCAACGTCTTCATATCCGAGGCTCTGGCCAGGATCATGCTGGCCGCTCCCCAGAGGACCGCGCTGCTCTGCATTCCCTACGACGATTTCCGCGGCGCTTTCCTGGCGGAGAGAAGCATCAGAGCCCCCAGGGCTTCCGATCTGGCATCCCTCTGGGCCAGGACTTATTTTTACTTAAGGACCGCCGCGAAGGAGAAACGCTTCGAGGACGTCAAAAGGATCGCCCTGGATTCCCTGGATATAGAGGGAAAGAGCCCGGAATGGCACGCCATCATGGGCGAATATCTGAGAGTGTGCGATCCCACCAGGATAAAGGACATCGAAGAGCACTACGCCAAAGCCATGAGCCTTTACGCCCGGAAATCGAAAGGGCTGCCCTTCTACCGCATCTGGGTGGAGAAGACCGGCCTGGAGGCTTTCCTCTTCGACAGCGAGACCGTCATCTCCCATTACTACACGATCCTGGAATCCCTGAAGGAAAACGAAGCCAAGGGCGCCGTCACTCCGGAGTTCGCCTCCGCCATCCGGGAGCAGACCTACACCAGCATCGCCAAGCTTCTCCTGCGCTACGATCAGAACGCCAACGCCTCCCAGTGGGCCGCCCGCCTGCTCGCCCCTGAATTTTCCAAAGAAGCCAAGCTGCAGGGAATGGCTCTCGTCTTCCAGGCGGCGGAAAAGAACGGCCAGATCTTCGACGCCATCGGGGAATACGACTCCATCATCCAAAACGCCTCCTCCCCGGAGGAGAAAAATTTCTGGCGTCTGGAAAAAGGCGTGGCCCTCATCAAGTTCGACCTGCCGGAGGAGGCCAGCGCCCTCTACGCCGAGATCATGAAGGACGATCCCGGCCTGGAGAACAGGCAGTTCGCCCTGAACGCCGAGAGCCAGGACGCCCGCTTCATGCACCTCTATTACTACGTCCTGCGGGTGGAAAAGGACGACATGCGCGACATGGCGCTCTCCAACCTGAGGAAACGCGGCATCCTGAACAGAGCCGATTCTTCCTATTACCTCTCCCAGGCCGCCCAGCTGCAGGTCTGCATGCAGAGGCTCAAGGAGGCTTACAACATCTACGAGACCATTTACAAGGAAGACAATCACGCCCTTTTGGAATACATTTATCTCCTTTACCGCAACAGCCATTACGACCAGTGCGTCAAGCTTTTGAGAACGCTTCCCTACCACAAGAACAGCGATATTGCCAAAGACTGGCGCTTCTCGATCCTCAGGCTGTTCCGCGCCAGGAGGGTCAAGCCCGTCATCGAAAAAGTCGTCAACGATTTTTCCACCCACACCAACGATCTGACCAGAGCCCGCTATCTGAACGGGCTGGGCAACATCTACCAGAGCTATCGCCAGAGCGACAAAGCCGCCGCTTATTACGCGGAAGGCATCGAGGCCGATCCCAAAAACATCGACAATTACCTCGACCTGGGCTTCCTCTACTGCATGTCCTCCAACAAAGCCAAAGCCGCCGAGATGCTGGACAGGATCCTGAGTCTTCCCCTGACTCCGGATCAAAAAAGGACCATGCTCTACGACTGGCGCGCCATCGAGCTTTATTACACCGCCGATCGGGAAATGCCGGAGGAGGATTATGAGTAGCAAGCCTTCCTTCTTCAGCCGGATCTTCCGGGGCTCCGGAAAAAAGATCCTGCTTGTCGCCCTGGCCGTCGCGCTTCTCTATCCCATAGCGCGCATCTACAGCGTGCCCTTCTCCTACATGCAGGAGATATTCAATTACGACAGCGACGCGAACTTGAAGACCTGGAGCGTCATGTCCCAGTTCATCCGGGAAGACGACGCCCTGGTCATCATGCAGACCGACGGCAACTACACTCTCCAGATCTACGAAGGGCGCGGCGTTTACGCTTACCGCTACATTCCGGCGGTCAACCTGGAGACGGAGTTCGCCAGCCTCATTGAAAAATACGGCCGCGTCTGGGTCTTCATTTACAACGGCGTGCTGTCCTCGGGCTCCATCTTCATCCCGAAGCAGTACCAGGAGGTGCTCGGCGAGCAGTACCAGTCCTGCTTCACGCTGCCTTTGTTTTTCGGCGAGACAGTGTATCTGGAGAAAAACGAAAAGGCGGAGATGGCCAGGGCGCTCTTTTCCCAGCAGCTTCTGAATTACATTTCCGACATCGCCAAGGAGATCGACTACCGCGACCTGGCGGTCTTCTTCCAGAAGGCCGGGCAGTACGAAAACGCCAAGAACGTTTTGGAAAGAGCCATCTTCATTTTCCCCAACAGCGCGCTTCTGTACCGCACTCTGGCGGAATGCTACGTCAGCTCCGGCAACCTGGAAGCCTACGAAAAGATCTACCACAGCAACGTCATGGCCAACGCCCTCTCCCGGGCGACCACAGGCAAAGCCCATCTGACGGCCCTTTTCCAGAACGCCATCTTCACTTCCCGCAAAGGATTCCTGGAAAGAGCCCGCCGCCTTTATTTGAGCCTTATCGACCTTTTCGGCAACCAGCCCGATCCCTACCTGGAATCCCAGGTGCGGCGCTATTTCACCAAAGACGTGCTTTTGCCCATGGGTGACACCAACGAAGCGATCTCCCAGCTTCTGGTCGACATCAACGCCGGAGCCCAGAACATGGATTATTCCTACAACCTGCTGCTGGACATCCTGGACAACTGCGGATACTCCAACGCCGCGGTCTCCCTGGGATACGGCTATTTCAAATACAAGAACCACCAGGACGTCAAATCCGCCATGCGCTACGGGACAATGGCTGTCAAGTACGGGACCCTGGACCAGCTGAAGGAAGCCATCGGCATGATCAGCGAAAGGAACCGTTACAACCCCCTGCTCATGGAAAAACTGAGGCTGGAGAGAGATTGGTACCGGGAATGGACCAACGCCGCCCTCTCCCACGGCCTGGTGCCCTTCGGAGGCAAATAAAAATGAATCCTCTTCGCAAAATGCTCTCCCTTTGCCGCGCCGCGTCTTTGCGCCTTAAGGGCGTCAAGGTGAAGCCCGGATTGGTGACCTACGGCAGCCCCATCGTCAACCTGACGAAGGGCGGCCTCATCTCCCTCGGCGAGAACTGCGTGCTTTGCTCCAGCAGCAGGGCCAACTTCGCCGGGGTGAACCATCCCGTCATCCTTGCGCTCCTGAGGCCGGGGGCGACCCTGGAAATAGGAGACGACACCGGCATCTCCGGCGGCTCCTTCTGCGCCGCGCGAAGCGTAAAGATAGGAAAAGGCTGCCTCATAGGCGCCAACGCGCTGGTGACGGATTGCGATTTCCACGCTCTCAAACCCGAGGGGCGCCGCCACAATTCCAATCCCGAGGACGTCGGCTGCGAGCCTGTGGTAATAGAGGACAACGTCTGGCTGGGAGCCAACGTGACGGTCCTGAAAGGCGTCAGGATCGGCCGGGACACCGTGGTGGCCGCCGGCAGCGTCGTCACCAAAAGCCTGCCGGAAGGCGTGCTGGCCGCCGGAGCGCCCGCCAAAGTAATCAGAGAATTGAAAGAGAGATAAGTGAACGCTTTTCTGCCCTTAGCATTGGTAATCGGAGGAATATTGGTCCTTTGGATGATCGCCCATCATCCAAGCTGGTTCTTTTATATCCTCGTTTTCATCATGCTGGAGCCCTCCCGCTACCTCAGCCTTTCCAACGTTCCCTTCGGTCCTTTCTCCCTGAAAGGCTACGAGCTGCTGCTTCCCCTGATCTATTTCGTCGCTTTCAAATACCGCAAGCGGCCGCTGAAGGAATGCACGCCCTTTTTCCTGCCGCTCTTTTTCCTCTCCGCCTGCATATCCCTCCTGAACGGCCTGCGCCAGGGCTACGGCGTCTCCGCCTTCAACTACTTCCGACCCTACGCCTCGGTGTGGATGGCGGTGGCCGTCCCGCTGTTTTTCAAAGACACCAGGGAGACGGAACGCCTTCTGAAATTTTTCACCTTCTGGGCCACCTTCTTCATCATCGTGGAAATGGTGGCGCTGCAGACAGGCTTGGGCTACAACTTCGTCTATTCCCCCATCAGAGCCAGCTACAGTTCCCTTCTGAGCGACACCTCCTGCTCCAACATGGCCTTTATTTTCATCTACGCCTTCGCCATGTTCGACTTCGGCATGAAGAACGCCCTGGCCTATCTGATGCTTATCGGCTTTTCCTTCGTCTGCACCATCATCAGTTCCGCCAGGGCCGTCTGGCTCGGCATGCTGGTGTCCGTCGCGGGCTTTTTCGCCATGGGCCGCCTCCGCTCGAAACTCTACCTGACTCTTTTCAGCATCCTGGGGATCATCGCCCTGTTCTTCCTTGGCTCCCTTTACATCGCGCGCTATGACATGACGCTGGCGGAACGCCTGCCCTCGCTTTTCAGCACCGAGGAAGGCAACGCCCACTGGCGCCTGCTGGCCTGGAGCCAGACCATCGACGACATCAGGCAGCATCTCATCATTGGCTGGCCCATGGGCAACGAACCCCTCTTCTATGTGGAGAGCTCCGGCATCTTCTGCACCAACGCCGTGCACAACGAATTCCTGAAGATCACCCGCTACATGGGGCTGCCCGGGCTCTTCTTCTTCCTTTGCCTGATCTTCACTTATCTTTCCAAAAGCTTGAAATACGTTATCCGCTACCGCGGCGACGAGCAGCGAAAAATGCTGGCGCTCTTTTTGTGCGCCGTCTTCATCATGGTCACTTCCGCTTTCTCCCAGCGCATCACCTCCATCGACATCTGTCCTTTCGTCTGGAGCGTCTTCGGATTGATCTACCTGAGGAGCCTGGAAGCGGAAGAAAGAGCCAACCAGGGAGCGGCCCAATGAAAGTGATAATGCTGAACGCCAACATTTCCGGAGTGGGGACCTTCCACCGGGCCCTCTGGTTCGCCAGGATGCTGGGGGAAGAGGGGCACAGCGTGACCGTCTGCACCACCTCCCGGACTAACAAGTTTGAAAGGACCTTCATCGCGGACCGTCCGAACGTCACCGTCATCGAGGGCCCGAGGTTCGGCTTCGACCTCTATCCCGGAAAAGGCTCCAACATCGACATATTTTGGCGTCTGAAATATCTTTTGAAGGATGGTTTCGACGTTATTTACGCTTTTGAATATCATCCCAACGTCTCCTGGCCCGTCTGTCTCTGCCGGAAAAACAGGCGCCTCATTTCCGACTGGTGCGACCTTTACGCCGGCGCCGCCAACGTTTTCAGGGGAAACAAAGCCATGCACCGCTGGGACGCCAAAAGGGAGGCCGGCATCCGCCGCAAAGCCGACCTTGTCACCGTCATCAGCGATTTTCTCGGCCGCAAGGCGGAGGAAGTGGGCGTGCCGAAGGAAAAGGTCGTCCTCATCAGGGAAGGCGTGGATACAAATTACATGCGGCCCTTCGACAAATCGGAGGCGCGACGCCGCCTGGGCCTTGCGGAAGACCGGCTTTACATAACCACGCTGCAGGACGGAGCCGCCTTCCCGCCGCTTCTTAAGAGCCTGGCCGCTCTGCGCAAGGAGAACAAAAAGATCTCAGTGCTCTTCGTGGGAAGGATGCGGGAGGACCAGCGGAAACTGGTTGAGGAAACGGGCCTGAAGGACGCCGTTTTCTGCACGGGCTTCGTCAGCGACGAGGACCTGCCCCGCTTCCTTTGCGCCGGCGACGCCGCGGCTCTGCCCATGGTGGATTCCCTGGCCAACCGCTCCCGCTTCCCTCATAAGATCGGCGACTATCTGGCCTGCGGCCTGCCCCTGGCGGTCACCAACATCGGAGAGTATCCGGAAATGCTGCGGGAAGAGGACCTGGCGGCGGTCAGCGAGCCCGGGGAAGCTTTCACCGCCGCTTTGAAGAGCCTGCTTCTGGATGAGGAAAGACGCGCCGACCTTTCCGGGCGCGCAAGGAAATGGATCGTTGAGAATCTCGACTGGCAAGTTTTAAAAAAAGACATTGTTCGCTGCGTGGAGGGTAACTGATGGCTTATACGCGCAAAATTTTCACTTACTTTTTATGCGCCCTGGGGTTTTGTCTCTCGTCCCTTTATCTTTGGTCGTACCTGAGCCAATCCCAGAATTCCCTGAGGACCGTGGTCTTCGGCCTTTTCCTGATCGTCGTGATGCTGGCCATGATCAGCTGGCGGGCCGCCGTCTTCACCTTCATCTTCTGCGTTCCCCTTTTAAACACGCTGCCTACGATTTTGGGAGTCAACAATCTCTGGCCCCCCTTCAGTTTCAACCTGCTTTATCTTTCCGGACTTTCCACGGCCTTCCTGATCTACGTCGTCACCGGACATCCGCTGAAGGCCAGGGCGCGCTACCGCCACGGCGGATTGAACTCCTCCCCTTACGACATTCTTTGGCTGCTGCTTATCCTTCTGACCGTCCTGGGCACGGTGGTGGGCGCCCTGCGTTATGAGAACGTTTTCTGCCCGGGCTTCTTCCGGAGCCTGCCTGACAAGCTGGCCGCCATCCCCTTCGCCTCCCAGACCAACAACGCCCTTTGCTACACCCGCGCCATGCAGTTCGTCTTCATGGCTCTGGCGTTTTATTTCGTCTCCTCCGCCATGCGCTCCCAAAGGGACGTTTACACTGTCCTCAAGCTGCTTTTGATCTCTTCGGTCTTCGCCTCCCTTTACGGCATCTGGCAGCATCATTCCGGCCTTTTCCTGGTGGGCATCCAGGTCTTCTTCAAGCGTATCAACGCCACCTTCAACGGCCCCGACTCCGCCGCCACTTATTTCCTGGTCATCATGCTGCTTTCCTGTTCGGCCTTTTTCTTCGCGAAAAAGATCGTGCACTTCCTGATGATCGCCGCAGTCATGGTCCTTTCGGCCGTCTGCCTTTACTTCACCGAGACAAGGACCGCCATCTACGCCATGGTGATGGCTCTGTTCTTTACGTTCCTGCTGGCGGTCACCCGCTCCAAGCTCTTCCTCAAATCGCTGCCTCTTATCGTCTGCCTGATCGGCTTGTTCATATTCTTCGCGCCCGGCAACCGCCTGAGTCTGCCCGGCCGGTACCTTGTCCAAAACCTCAAGACGCAGCGCGCCTTCCAGGGCATGGACAAGCTGAGGATAGAGCCCCGCAAGATCGACGAATGGCTCTCCTTCCGCTCCTACCACTGGTACGCCACCCTGGAAGCCATCAAGGAGTCTCCCGTGTTCGGCCACGGTTTGGGAACGCTGGACAAGCTTTACAAGAAATACAAGACGCCCAGGGACCAGTATCAGTCCGCCTTCGCCCACAACCTCTACCTGGACTATTACTCCGAGCTTGGGCTGCCGGGCTTCCTTCTCATAATCTCTTTCTTCACGCTCTCCATCTTCCTTGCCTGGCGCCTCTGGTCGAATATGTGCTGCGGCAAGCATATCCGAAGCCTGGCCCTGGGGCTTTTGGCCACGCAGTTTTCCATCGCCTTGGGCAACCTGTTCTCCTCCAGCCTTTACTATGTGACCGAGCTGATGTTTTTGCAGTGCATTCTGATGGCCATGCTCTCCAACATGTTCACCTTCTATTATCCGCCCCGGGAGATATCCCTCAAAAGAGAGTTTTTCCATACCGTCAAAGCCGTCTGGGGCTCTCCCGCCTCCCGCCTGGCCTTCCTTGGCTGCGCGGCGGTGATCCTGGGGCTCTTCTTCTGGCGCTGCAGGATCTCGGCCAAACTGGGCGAGGAGCAGTACTACAGCTGCGAGCCCTACGACAACCAGGCCCGCATCCTGGAATACGGCATAAGCCATTACGAGTATGACCAGCAGAGCAACAAGTTCGCCAGGACCGAACGCTATGTTTACCGTCCCATGAAGATGAACTCCCGCTTCCTGCAGATCTATCTCAGGGCCAGCCACCCGGACGCCAATCTTAAGCCCGTGCCCGCGACCTTCACCGTCAACGGGAAACTGGCGGGTTCCTGCGTCCTGTCCAACCGCAACTGGCGGGCCTGCGTCCTGGATCTCGGAACGGTCGTGCCGCAGCTGACCAACGACCACGCCCTGGCGAACGGCATGATCGTCCCCATCAATTTCGGCATGATCTCCGGACGCATGTGGAATCCCCTGGATTGGAACCCCATGGAAAAAAGCATCCATTACGGCGTCGATCTGGGCACCGTCATACAGGGACTTTACTAAAACCAACCAAGGCTTATTATGATATCCACCTTAAGTAAGATCGTTGACAGGGAGACTCTCGGGAAAGAATGCGAAAAGCTGCGCGCCGAAGGCAAGACCATCGTGACCTGCAACGGCAGCTTCGACCTTTTCCACTACGGCCACCTCTGCTTTCTGGAGGAAGCCAAAAGACAGGCGGACGTCCTCATAGTGGGCCTTAATTCCGACAGCTCCATCAAGCAGTACAAAAGCCCCCTGCGGCCCATAATCTGCCAGGAGCAGCGCGCCGCGCTTCTCTCTTCCATCGCCATCGTAAGCTTCGTGCACATCTTCGACGAGACCGTGCCCATGCCCTTTCTGGAAGTCGTGAAACCCAACGTGCACGTCAACGGCTCGGAGTACGGCGAAGACTGCATCGAAGCCGCCACGGTGAAAAAATACGGCGGCCGCATCCATCTTATGCCCAAGGTGGCCGGTCTCTCCACCACCGGGCTCATCGCCAAGATCAAAGCGCTTCCCTGATGAAGAAAAAACTCCTGATTCTCCTCGCGGTCATCCTTCTGGCGGTCATTTTTTCCGCCGCCGCCCGCCATTTCTACGACTCCTACCGCCTTGACCGGGAGCTGGAATCCCTGGCGGAAAAAGAGGCGGACGGGAAGACCGCCCTTCCGGCAGCAAGCGCTCCGGAAAAGGAGGATTCTCCCCGCATCGCGGAGGAGGCGCTGGAGGAAGGCCCGGACTTCGTCGAGCTCTACGCCGGCAGGGAGAACGTCTTCATCACCGCCGACGCGGCCTTCGAGCTTTTCCGGCGCTTCGTGGAAAGAGCCTACGACGGGATCTACGGGACTTTTCTCTACGACCAATACGCCTCCCTTTTCGTGGATCTGACGGACAACCTGGAGGAACGCTACGAAGCCGCGGAAGGCGAAGACCGCATGACCACCAGGAACGCCCTGCTTTTCTCGTCCATCTGCGTAAAACTCTGCCTGCCAGACGCCAGGATCCCCATTTCCGTCGGCTCCGACACGGAAAAAGAGATCAAACTGATCAAAGAGGCTTCCTTCATCGGGGAAAGGAACGGGCGGCCCTGCGATTATACCGTTTACGCTTCCTTCGCGGAGAAAGCGGAAACGCCCTGGGGCGGAGCGGCCCTTCTCAGGGCCTTTTTGGAGCGCCGCTTCTTTTCCCTGGAAGACAAGGAAGACCTCAAGACGCTTCTGGTGCTGGCGGAGGCTCTTTTCAACAGCGGCATCTCCTCCCAGAATTACGGCGAGGCCGCCCGCTTTCTGAAAGTCTTCGACGGCGAGACCAGGGTCATGACCATAAAAGAATTCTGGGACCTGGCCTTAGCAAGCCTCCCGGCCTCCTACCGCGCGGCGGATCTTTTCTCCCTGGCCGATAACGAAGAGTTTTTAAATAAAGCGCTGCCCTTATCTAAAAGCGCTTTCGATCCGCCACCCTGGCGCGATCCCTCCCAGATCCTGGAGCCGGCCCCGAAGGTCTGGTTCTTTCAGCCGGCCCTGGCCTTGGCGCCCCGGACCTTCAGGGAACTGCACCGCTGGGTGATCCGGCCCAAAACCGAGCATCTGCTCTATGTGCTGGGCGTTTCCGACGCCCTGCCCTCCTCCGAAGAGATCCTTTTGGAAGCTTTGAAAAAAGAAGTGCGGGGCAACCTTGGCATCATGGACCGGGCGGTCGAGTGCGCCGCGCTGCTGAAACCTCAGACGAAAAAGCACGCTCCCGCCCTTTTGGTCCGCTCCATGCTCTACACCGCGGAAAAGCCCGATGAGCAGACGAGGGAGGCGGACTGGCCGAAAATCAAGGCCGTTTACGTCGAGGAGGCCTCCGATTTCTTCCGGGCCCTCGCGGAACTCATCAAGGAATTGAACGAACTTTACACCGAGCTGGATCTTTTCCGGGTCATGACTTCCTACAAAAAGAACACCCTCACTCCCGACCGTCTTCTGGAAGCGGAGCAGATCTTCCAGGAGCTGGCCGACATGGCCCGGGAGGACGCCCTTTACCTGCAAAGCGGAGAGAAGGAGGCCGTCAGCGGGGAAAGGGCCCTGATGAACGCCCGCCGCTTCCTGACGCTTCTCAGTTCCCAGAAGACGCAGGATCCGCCCTGGGAAAAAGAGACGCCCCTGGGCTTGGAATACAACTTCCAGAAGATCTCCCTGGCCGGGCTCAGAAAGCCCCGCCTCGCCAAGATCGCCGTTCCCGGCAAAGAGGGGGAGGAAAACTATCTCGGCGTGCGCTACCAATTCTTTGAAAAAGAAAACGACCTGCAGGAGACTAAATGAAAACGCTTAAATTCAAAATTCAGGACATGGGCTGCCAGAACTGCGCGGCGGCCATCAGAAGCGAAATAGAGAAACTCCCGGGCATCCTGGACATACAGCTTGACCCCGAAAGCAAAGCCGCCGCCGTCGCTTTTAAGGAAGCGCTTTGCTCCAAGGATAAAATTTTCCAAGCCGTCCGGGAAGCCGGCTTCACGCCTGAAGAATAATTGATGAAGTGCCTTGTCTTTTTCGCCCCGGGCATGCACTGCGCCGGCTGCGCCTCCGCGATAAGCCGCCAGATAGGGAAGCTTCCCGGGATCGAGCGGACCGGCGTCGATCCCGTCAGCAAGCGCTGCCTCGTCTGTTACGACGAGACGCTGGTAAATGAAGAGGAGATCCTGGAAGCCTCCCGGAAAGCGGGCTTCCCTCCCACAAAGGAGCTTCCCTCCTCCCGAGACGATCAGAAAGACATTTTCAAAAACGCGCTTTTCCTCCTGGCCGTAATTTGCGCCGCGGCGCTCTTCCTGCTGGAATGGAACATCATCCCCCAGCCGGGCTCTCCCGGCCTCAGCGGGCTTCTTCAGCTTCTTCTGACCGTCCCCGCCCTTCTTTGGGGCGCGGATATTTATAAGGGCGCCTATCTGTCCATTCGCTACGCCCATCCCGACATGCAGCTTCTGGTGGGCCTTTCCACCGCCTCGGCTTTCCTCTACAGTATTGCCGAGCTTTTGATGTACGCTTTCTCCTATACCGCCCATCCTCATTTTCATTTCTGCGCCAGCGCCATGATATTGGCCGTCGTGGGCTTGGGGAAAAAGCTGGAGGAAAGAGCCAAAAAGAAAGCCAACTCTTCCCTGGAAGAGCTCTCCGGACTTATCCCGCGGGAGGCCCACCTTTTAGAAAACGGCCTTGAGAAAAACATTCCCTCCGACCTTCTCCGGCCCGGCGATCTTGTTATTGTCAAACCCGGGGAGAGAGTCCCCGGCGACGGCCGGATCACGGAGGGACGCAGCGCCCTGGACGAATCGTTTTTAACGGGGGAAAGTTTGCCGGTGGACAAAGTACCCGGGGACGAGGTCAAAGGGGGCTCTATGAACCTCCAGGGAGCCTTCACGCTCCTTTTGGAACGCTCCGGCAGCCAGACCGTCCTCGCGGAAATGATCAGGCTGGTGGAGGAGGCGCAGATGTCCAAGCCCCGCATCGCCAGGATAGCCGACCTGGTGGCCGGCCGCTTCTCTCTGGGAATAATCCTCTGCGCCCTCGCGACGCTTACTGTTTGGTGGATCCTTAAGGATTTCTCCACCGCCCTGCCCTACGCGCTCACGGTATTGGTGGTGGCCTGCCCCTGCGCCCTGGGATTGGCGACTCCCGCCGCCCTCTCCTGCGGGCTGGGCCGCGCCGCCAATCTCGGCATTCTGTTTAAGGACGCCCTGGCTCTGGAGACGCTTTCCCGCTGCGACATCATCTTCTTTGACAAGACCGGGACGCTGACGGAGGGAAAGCCCGCCGTTTCCGGCTCCCCCGATCCGGAGGCGCTCCGGATCGCCGCCTCTTTGGAGCAGTATTCTGAGCATCCCCTGGCCAAGGCGGTATTGGAAAAAGCCCAAGAAGCCGGGCTGACTCCCGAGGAATGCCGGGACTTCAGCGCCGAATACGGCAAGGGCGTCCGCGCTTTCAGGCTTTCGGACGGCCAGGAGATGCTCTCGGGCAGCCCGGCGTTCCTCAGGGAAAACGGCGTTCCCCTGAAGGAGGACGAGCTGTCCTCCCTGACCAGCATCCACGTGGCTTTGGGGAAAAAATACCTGGGCGCGCTTTTAATTGCCGACGCCCCCAGGAAAGAGGCCACGGAAGTTATCGCGGACCTGAAAAAGCAAGGGCTAAGGTGCGTGCTTCTGACGGGGGACCGGGAGGCGGCCGCCAGGGAGTTCGCCAAAGAAGTTCCTCTTTCCGAAGTCGTCGCCTCCTGTCTGCCCGAAGAAAAGCTCAGGCTTGTCAAGGAAGCCCAGGCCAAGGGCCGCTTCGCGGCCATGACCGGCGACGGCGTGAACGACGCTCCCGCCCTGGCGCAAGCGGATGTTTCCATCTCCCACTACAAGGGCGCCGGCGCCGCCCAGCAGGCCGCCAAGATCCTTCTGACAAGAGACGACCTCAGGCTTATTCCCGCCGCCTTCAGGCTCAGCAGAAAAACGCTTCTTATTATCAAGGAAAATCTATTCTGGGCCTTCATCTTCAACCTTGTCACGATCCCGCTGGCTGCCGGCCTTTTCACCATCTTCGGACTTCCCGGCATGCGTCCGGAAGTCGGCGCCGCGGCCATGGCCATAAGCTCACTTCTGGTGGTCGGCAATTCATTGCGCCTCAGAAAATCCTGACCGCAAAATTTCAGCGCGGTCAAAAAATCCTGGCGCAAACTCCCTTTGCAATTGACTTTTCGCCGCAACAAGTGCTAAAATATGCGGAAATTTTTGGGGTGAGATTCCCTAGGTTTTTTCTTTTTAACCCCCCGGCCGCTGGCTATAAGGAGCAAATGAGTGCGATCCCTGACAGTCCAGACTTACCAAGCCCAACTCAAGCGCGTCACTTGGCTGGGGGTTTTCTGCAACGTTCTTTTAGCGTCGCTTAAAACTGTCCTCGGCTTCCTGGGGCAGAGCCACGCCCTTCTGGCGGACGGCATCCACAGCTTCTCCGATCTGGTGACGGATCTGGCTATCCTCTGCGGCGCGCTTTTCTGGAACGAACCACCGGACGAGGCCCATCCTTACGGCCATACGAAACTGGAGGCCCTCATAACCTTCCTAATCGGCGGCGTGCTTTTCGCGGTGGCGGTGCGCATACTTTTGTCCTCCATCGACGCCGTCAGGGAGCCTTCCCTTGTGTTCTCCTGGCCCATGGCGATCGTGGCCTTCGCCTCCGCCTGCATCAAGGAGGCGCTGTACCATTTGACCTACCGCACCGGCGAAAGGATCAACTCCCCCGCCCTCAAGGCCAACGCCTGGCACCAGCGCTCCGACGCCCTGAGCTCGCTGCCGGTCTTGATTGTCCTTCTGGTGGTGAAATTCCGCCCGGATTGGCAGTTCCTGGACGGCTTGGGCGGCATTCTGGTCTCCATTATGATCTTCCACGCCGCCTGGGAGGTCATCAAGCCCTCCTTCGACGCTTTGATCGACCGGGGGCTGACCAACGACAAACTTTTGGAAATAAAGAAAACGGCGCTTTCCATACAAGGCGTCCTGGCAGTGCATGCCCTGCGTTCCAGGGTGAACGGAGCCACCGTTTTCCTTGACATGCACATTCTGGTTGACAAAGACATGACAGTGTACGAAGGTCACAGGCTGGCTCACGAGGTGCGCGATCGCATCGTCGAAAAATGCAAGGTCAGCGACGTCCTGGTGCACATAGAACCCTTCACTGAAGAAGAAGAGGAGGAAAAACTATGCTGAAGATCTACAAGAACGAAAACGGTGTCCTGACCGAGAGCCCCAAGATCGAGCCTCACACCTGGATAGACGCCAGCAATCCCACTCCTGAAGAACTGCACAACCTGGCGAAATATTTCAAGCTGCCGGTTGAAACGATAACCGACCCTCTGGACGTGGACGAACGAGCCCGCTGCGAAACGGACGAAGATTACAACATGATAATCTACCGCATCCCGACCTACGAGGAGAACGAGGCCAAGGGTTACAGGCAGTATTTCACCGTGCCTCTGGGCATCATTCTGGTCCAGGACTGCATGATCACTATTTGCAGAAGGGACACCAACGTCATCCACAATCTCTTCAAGCAGAAAAACAAGCACCTTTACGTAAAGCACTTCCCCTACCTCATCCTCCAGATCTTCTGGCAGACCTCCCTTACCTACCTCTCCGATCTGAAGGACATCAACACCAACACCTCCATCGTGCAGAAGAAACTGGAGAGCTCCATGAGCAACAAGCACCTCTTCGGCATGATGGCGCAGGAGAAGACGCTCGTTTACTTCACGACCTCGCTTAGATCCAACGACTTCATGCTTGACCGCTTGAAAAGGATGGCCTTCTTCAGGAAGAGCCTGACGGAAGAGGAGGAAGACCTTCTGGACGACGTCATCGTGGAAAACAGGCAGGCCCTTGAGACCGCAAAAATATACAACGACATTCTTACCGGCATGATGGACGCTTTCGCTTCCGTCATCAACAACAATGTCAACCAGATCTTGAAACGGTTCGCCTCAATCTCCATCGTCTTCGCCTGGGCGACTTTGATCTTCAGCCTTTACGGCATGAACTCCACGGATCTTCCGGTGGCGAAAATGAACTACGGTTTCCATTACATCA
The DNA here is from genome assembly GCA_017557885.1 of bacterium. Taxonomy (GTDB): domain Bacteria; phylum Auribacterota; class UBA3054; order UBA3054; family UBA3054; genus UBA3054. The sequence continues at coordinate 510,591 of JAFYXV010000002.1, forward strand.
TCGCTTTCACCGTCATCACGTGCATCATCATGCTAATTTTGTTCTGGCGCAAGAAACTGCTTTAAGCAAAAAACCAGAAGCCATAAAGCCCGCCCGAAAGGCGGGCTTTTTTTGCTAAAATTGAAAGGTCAACAACGCGGGGGGCAAAAATGAAATACTGGTTTATCCTTATCGTCGGCGCGGCCCTGGGGGCCGCCCTTGTTCTGCACTTCACCTCTTCCCCGAGATTCCTGCGCCGTTCCGCCGGAACGCGTCATGAAAACGTTATCCCCGATCAAGTCTGCTGCGAAAGAACGCAGAGCTGGAAATGCCTTCCCGAAAGAGCGCCCAAAGGCGAAATGGAAGAGAACATCAAGTGCTATATGGAGGACCCCAAACAGAGCGACTGGCAGCCGCCCTGTTTCAATTACGACCACCAGGTCGCCGTCATGCCAATCAAAGCTAAAGTAATAGTCCTCATCTACGATCCCGTTCTTAAGAGTCAGGGCAACATAAAACTGACGGAATACCTGAAGGCCCGTGATCCCAGGAAACTCTCCCAGTTCCTCTGCGACGTTATAAGGGATTCCAGCGACGGTTATGTCAACTATGAGATCGTGGACATAATCGAACACGACCAGTTCAACAAGAAAATAGACGGCTTCACTTACACCGAGGAGTCTTTCCTCGACGCCAGGAAGAACAACTCCTGGCATCAGCCCGACCGCTCCGACTACCGCACCATCTTCGAAGAGAACGACCTCATCCGCCGCTGCAAGGAGGAAGGCATAACGGAAGTCTGGATCTGGGGCGCCGGCGGCTTCGGTTACGACGAACTCGCCATGTACATCCCCAACCGCTACGCCCGCTTCGCCCCCACCCTGAATCCCTGGTTCTACCGTCCCTACGAGATCCCGCCGGAAATAGGCCACACCGTCTGGGTGATGGGCTTCAACTATGAGTGCGGCCCCGACAACATGATCCACAGCTACGGACACAGAGTGGAAAGCATCATGAGTCTTGTCTTCGCAAGAGGGACTTGGGAAACGGAGCTCTACGGCAAAGATCCTTGGAACACTTTCGCCGCCATCCCCGAAGGCAACAAGAATCCCGTTCCCGCCAACATCGGCAACGTCCACGTTCCGCCCAACGGCGACCACGGCTACGATTACGCGAACACCAACCGGGTACTATCCTTCGTCAACGCCTGGCACTCCTACCCCGACCTCTCCAAAGGCAGAGCCCGCTTGATCGGCAAAGAAGAATGGGAAGGCGACCAACTGGGCTACCAGCAGTGGTGGCTCAGACAGCTTCCCAAAAAGCCCGGCTACACCAAGTTGGGCTACAACAACTGGTGGGTCTATATCGCCAACACGGACGAAGACCTCCCCTTCTACTACCCCATACAGCCCGAGGAATTCAAACCCCCGAAAGAACAGTAAAAAAGATACAGATACGAAAACAAAAGCGGAGCGAATGCTCTGCTTTTTTTATTTTGCTACGGTCGTTCTGTTGACGACCCACTTCGCGCCGCGGCCATGTCCTTCCGGACGGATGAGACCTTCCTCTTTCATTTTCTTCAGGACGGCTCTAACCATGTCGTGGCTGACCAAGGGGCAGTCGTCCTCGATCTCGGAAAGGCTGAAGGGCACAAAGCGCTTCAAAACCGCCGCTCTCACCTGCTCGCTCTTCGTGCCTCGGCCCGTGCCCATTCCGCGCACGCCTTCCTCCAGCTCGTGGTAAGCCTTCAAAAGCATGCCCCAGAAATAATTCAGCCAGGGATGCACGTCGTGCTTGCCTTCATGCCAGAAGTCGGAGCTGGCTTTCAGCGCGGCGTAATATTCCGTCTTGGCCTGCTCGGTTATCCTTTCCAAAGAAACGTAGCGGCCCACGTTGTAATCGCAATGGTAGAGAAGCAGGAGCGTAAGAAGCCTCGCTATTCTTCCGTTGCCGTCCCGGAAAGGATGGATGCATAAGAAATCCAGAATGGTAAGAGGAATGACGATCAAAGGCTCCACGTCCATCGTTCCTATCGCCTTGCTGTAAGAGGAGACCAGGTCTTCCATGGCGGCGGGCGTCTCCGCCGCGGGGACCGCTTTGAAGCGCACCCTCAGAAGCGTGCCGTCGGGATTGTATTCCCTGATCTCGTTGTTGGTGGTCTTGTATTTCCCGCCTTCCTCCGGCATGTAGCCGTAAAGCAGTTTATGCATCTTGAGGATCGTATCCACGGCAAAGGGCATGTACGTCCCCTCTCTGTGTATGAGGGAAAGCACGTCCCTATATCCCGCCACTTCCTGTTCCGAGCGGTTCTGGGGCTTCGATTCCTCTTTCACCAGGGCCTTCACTCTCTCCCTGGGCGTAACGTTGCCCTCTATCCTCGTGCTGGATTCGCTGGATTCAATGAGCGCAATGTGCCTTAAAGACTCCAGCGTTTCCGGCGTCTGCTTCGCGAACAAAAGCTGCATGCCCTGGTATTCTCCCAGGCGCTTTAAGGTTCCCAGCTGCTCCTTGCTGAAAAGCAAAGAGGACAAAAATTTTTCATTCAGTGACTGCATAAGCTCTCCAATTTTTTAAGGGTATTATACCAACTAATAAGGGTAATATCAAGCCGCAATTACCTTAATAATAAAATTACTACCCTATTTCCGCGAAGAGGCAAGGATTTTTGTTATATCCTTGCCAGTGTTCCGCTTTTGTAGTACAATAATTAATCCGTAAACGTAAATAAATTTCAAAGAGGAAAAATAAAAAGACCATGAAAAAATTACTTCTTTTTCTCGCTTTGGCGAGCCTGGCTGCTTTTGCCGAGACCGTGGTTCTCGATATATCGGAAGCTCCCATCACTTTTACCTCCGAAGGCGTCAGCGGTAAGGGTCCCGAGGGCGAAGACGTTGAGGGATCGTATGACGAATACATCATCGAGGGTTCCCCGTATTATAGAGACTACGTGATCAAGGTCCAAAGCGGCACGCACAACATTACCCTCAGGAACGTTAACATAACCTATCCCGAAACGATACCTTTCGACATGTCGCCCGGCGCCAGCGTCACTATGACTTTGTCCGGTCAGAACGCCTTTACCATGCCGTTTGAAAAGGAAGGTTCTCCCGTGCATGTGCCTGAAGGCGCCAGTTTGACCATTCAGGGCGAAGGGTCCCTGACCGCCACCGCGCTGGAATCCACCTACGGCGCCGGAATAGGCAGCGTAAGAGGAGAAAACTCCGGCGTCATCACCATCAACGGCGGAACTATCTCGGCGCGCGGCGACTATTATTCCGCGGGCATCGGCGGCGGCTATGAAGGCCGCGGCACCGTGATCATCACAGGCGGCGACATCACGGCGGAAGCCCTGGGCTGCGGCGCGGGTATCGGCGGCGGCGGCAACGCCGGCGGCAGCGGCAATTACAGGTACGGCACCTGCGACGTTACGATAAGCGGCGGCCGGATCAAAGCCAAAAGCGACACCGGCGCCGGCATCGGGCATGCCTGGTATGCCTCCAACGACCCGGCCGGCACTGTGACCATAACCGGCGGAACGATAGAAGCCGAGAGCAGGGAAGGCGCTGGCATCGGAGCCGGCGGACTGGGCTACGGCCCGAACATCTACATCAGCGGCGGATCTATCAAAGCGGAATCGACCGGCGGCGGAGACAAAGTCGGCGCCGGCGTCTCCTCCTCCTGCCCCGATCCGCGTACGGGCGTTGGCGGCGAACGCGTCAATTTGGCGACAGTGCGCGAGGCCTTCGCTGATCAGGGACAAAGTTATCTTTTCACCATGTACAGATCCGGCGGCGACTATCCCTACACTTATTCCGGATCCGGCTATACCGCCGACAACGATAATGATCTGTATTTTTATCTGCCAGGCGCCGAATTTTTCGGCGACGAATATGATGTCAAGGGCAGCAACGGCCGGTACTTCTGGGGAAGGATCTATGATGGCGAGGAAGGCGAGCTGAACCTTTATTTCTGCGAAAATCTGACTTTGGATATCAGTGACGGTCCCATATACTTCGATTTCAGAAATAGCGAAGCGTATCAATATACAGACCCTTACGATCCTGATGAGAAAACGACTATATGCGCCAGCGACAACTATATCATAAAAGGCACATACGCTCCGGACTACGAAGACGATCAACGGCCAAGATACGGCATTGCTGTCTATTCAGAGATAACAATTATCACTAATAAGATAACTTTGGAAAACTGCAATATCAGCGCTGCGTCCGCCTTCCGCTTGGAAGAAAATGCCTCTGTAGAATTGGTCTTGAAAGGCGTCAACACGCTGCGCTCTTCCTCTGACGCCGGTATTTTCGTATCTTCAGGCACCACGCTGACGATTTGTTCTGAAAGCACCGGCTCTCTCTTTGCTTACGGCGGCAAGCACAGCGATGACGACGAATTTGACGATGAATTTGACGATGAAATTATCGGAAGAAATTACAAAGCGGGCGCAGGTATCGGCGGTTACGATGATGAAATGCCAGGCGTAATGATAATCAACGGCGGAACGATCACAGCCGAAGGAGCGAAAGGCGCCGCTGGTATCGGCGGCGGTTACGGCGATTCGGCCTGGGTTCGTTATTTGACCATCAACGGCGGCAACATTACCGCAATAGGTCATCATGGCGCGGGCATTGGCGGCGGCCAGGGAAGCATCTGCGATCTCACCATTACCGGCGGAAATATCATAGCTTCCTCCGATGACGGCGCAGGCATCGGATCCGGCAAAGACGCCACATATCATGGCACCGTGATCATTACCGGCGGAACGATAAAAGCTACTAGCAAGAACGGATCGGGCATCGGCGGCGGCGATGGCGGAACCATCCCCGACATCTACATCAGCAGCGGCTCGGTCTGGGCTTCTTCCATCGACCAGGCTCTGACAAGGGAAGGCGGCGAAGCGGTCTATCAGGCGACTCTGCAGAACGCGATGGTCGCGCCCGAGACCTCAGGCTATCATATCATGGGCGTTTCGGAAGAAGTGACTTTCACCACGAAGAAAGACGGAGCCGCTTACGATTACACCTACACCGGCACAGGCTATTCCGACAGCAACGACCTCTATTTCTATCTGCCGGACGGCTCTTATGTGATCACAGGCTCGAACGGCAGATTCACAGGCGGAACGATCAGCGGCGGCGCCGCGACCTTCGAGGTCTTGCCGGAACCGACGGTGATCGCCGCACTTCTGGCTTTCCTCGCTCTCTACCTCCGCAGGAAGTAGATCCCGACAATCTACTTTTTTGCTAGCGAAAGGCTCCCTCGTTCCGGGGGAGCCTTTTTATTCCCCTGCTCTGCATTTGCTAAAATATAACGATGTAAATCAACTACCCAAGGGGGAATAATAATGAAAAAAGCATTTGTTTTGTTTGCTGTGTTTGCAGCCATGGGCGCCATGGCTGAGACCGCGGTCCTGAGCACCGCTTACGGCGTTACGACTTTCACTGCCGACGGCGTCACCGGCTACAACACTTCCGGCGGCGCGGTGACCGGCGCCTTCGACGAGTATTCGTTCCAGGGTTCCGGCGAATCACCTTACGGCATCACCGTAGAAGGCGGCACGCACAAGATCGCTCTGACGGACGTGCATATCGCCTCCAGCAACAGCTTCACCTTCGACATAAATGGCGGCAATGTCACGCTGGAACTCACGGGCAGCAACGCCTTCGTGTCTGGCGCCAGCTGCGGCGTTCTGGTTGACAAGGAAGCTTCGCTTACCATCACCGGCGGAGGTTTTCTTACGGCTATCGCCACGGCTGAATTGGAAGACGGAAAATCCAACGGCTGCGCGGGCCTGGGCGGCTATGCCGGAGAAGATTCCGGCCCGATCGTAATTGAGAGCGGCACGGTTTACGCCCGCGGCGCGGTCTATGCTTCCGGCTTGGGCGCCGGCGCCCACGGCGTGGCCAACGTGACCATCAACGGCGGCCAAGTTTATGCTTTCGGCGGCCACTTCTCCGCCGGCATCGGCGGCGGCACGGGCTGGGAAGGCACGGCCGGGAAGATCACCATCAACGGCGGCTACGTCTATGCGGAAGCCAATAACGGCGCCGGCATCGGCTGCGGCGACGAAGGCGGCCACAACGACTATCCCGCCGGCACAGTCACCATCACGGGCGGCACCATTGAAGCTTACAGCATGGAAGGCGCGGGCATCGGCGCCGGCAACGGGCCTGGCGACAGCGGCAGAGGTCCGAAGATCACTATTTCCGGCGGCACCATCTACGCTTACTCCAGCCAGGGCGAAGAGATCGGCCAGGGCAAGAACCACTCCGAATGCCCGGATCTCGTCAACGCCAAGAATGAAAAAGTTTACAAAGTGACCATCTTCGGCGCTAAGCCGGAAGAGGGCGGCGTCTTCACCTGCACGGTCAAGAAGGAAGGCGACGAGAGCTTCTCCTACGTTTACGAAGGCGAAGGACATTCCATGACTCCGGATCTTTACTTCCATCTCCCCAACGGCGAATACACGGTGACCTGCGGAGAAGACGAATACGTTGGCGCTGTTGACGGAGCCGACACTTCCTTCGCTAAGAAAGCCAGCGGTTCCGTAACACTCTCCGTTGAATTCGGTAACGTCCTGTTCTCTTCCTACGGCGTGGAAGGCTACACTGACTCCGGTTCTTATGTCAAAGGCCTTTACGAGGACTATGAAGTAATAGGCACCAGCGTCGATCAGTACGTCATCAACGTCAGCAGCGGCGTCCACAAGATCAAACTGAACCATGCTTTGGTCTCCACCACCAACGCCTGCGCCTTCAACATCGAGGCGGCTATCGTAGAACTGGAACTCACCGGCAGCAACGCTTTCGTTTCCGGCGGAGGCTGCGGCATCCACGTCGCCAAGAACGCCTCCCTTACGATCAGGGACGGAGGAGAAGAGGGTTCCGTGACAGCCATAGCCACCACGGGTGAAGATGCCAGTAGCTACGCCTGCGCCGGCATCGGCGGCGCCGAAAACGAAGCCAACGGCCCCATCGTCATCGAGAGCGGCTCCGTCATGGCCCAGGGCGCGCCCTATGCCGCGGGCATTGGCGGCGGCTCTCAGTCTCCCGCTGACGTGACCATCAAGGGCGGCGAAGTGTACGCCGTAGCCGGCGCCTACGGCGCGGGCATCGGCGGCGGCACCGGTTGGGGCGGCTACGCCGGCACTATCACCATCGAGGGCGGCTATGTGGCGGCCATGGCTTTCAACGGCGCGGCTATCGGCTGCGGCGATGAAGGCGGACACAACACTTATCCCGCCGGCACGGTCACCATCACCGGCGGCACCATCACGGCGGAAAGCGAAGGCGGCGCGGGCATCGGCGCTGGCTGCGGTCCGGAAGATTCCGGTCGCGGACCCAACATCTATCTGAGCAACTGCTCAGTTTACGCCCTCTCCGTCACCGGCATGCCCGTCGGCCCGGGCACGGCCATGAGCGAGTGCCCCGCTCCCCTCGACAAGGAAGGCGGCAAGGAAGTTTACGGCGCGATCCTGCCTGAGATCCTGCCCGACCAGGAAACTTACCGCACCATCTACGGTGTGAAGGTGGGCGACACCTCTTTCGAATACACCTACTACGGCCGCGGGCACTTCATTGAAGAAGACCTCTTCTTCCCCTACGGCTCTCTGCAGTTCTTCCTGCCCAACGGCAGCTACGTGGTCCAGGGCGACGACACCCTGCCCTACGGCGGCACGGTGAAGGACGAAGACACGACCTTCGAAGTCCTGCCGGAACCGGCCTTCGCCGTTCTTGCGCTCATAGCTCTTGCTGCGCTCCTCCGCAGAAAATAAGCGCTTTCGCGCTTAAAGAAAAAGGCTCTCCTTCACAGGAGAGCCTTTTTTATTGCCATGATATTTGCAAGTTAGACTTGCAAATATCGTGGTGGTTATGATAATATGGTGTCGTCCAAAATCAAGAAGGAGTTTATTATGATTCAACGCGAAATGACCAAAGTCATGAAAAAAAGGGCCAAGGAATACCCTGTTCTAACTGTTGTCGGTCCGCGGCAGTCAGGAAAAACCACACTGGTCAAATCATGTTTCCCAAATTACAATTACGCCAATCTGGAAGATCCTGAGACCCGTGATTTAGCCGAAACGGATTACAAACGATTCCTCTCTACATATAAAACGCCTTTAATAATTGACGAAATTCAGAGAGTGCCGAAACTGGCTTCGGCGATACAAGTTAAAGTCGATGAAAACAGAAGTAGAACCGGGCAGTATATTCTGACCGGCTCCCATCAGCCCGTGCTTAAACAGACCGTCACGCAATCCCTAGCTGGCAGAAGCGCCTTTTTGGAATTATTGCCTTTAACTTTTTCCGAACTGTGCAAAGGCAGGAACAAAAAAGGGGCTGATGTTGACGATCTGATCTTGACCGGCACAATGCCGGAATTGACGAACGGGCTCATAAAACCGTCTGTATATTACAAAAACTACGTTAATTCGTATATCGAAAGAGATGTCAGGCTCATTTCCAACATAGAGAACACATCATCTTTCAACCGCTTTTTAGTCTTGCTGGCCGGAAGGATCGGACAGCTTGTAAATCTAAACACGCTTTCCGGAGAAGTCGGCGTAAGCCATACCACGCTTAATTCATGGCTTAATATTTTGGAAGCGTCTTTCATAGTTTTTCGCTTAGAGCCATATTATGCCAATATCGGGAAAAGACTTATTAAAACCCCAAAGATCTACTTTACCGAAACAGGACTTGCTGCCTACCTTTTGGGTATCAAAAATTCTGAACAAGTCAGCAGCCATCCGCTTAGGGGCAATCTTTTTGAAAATCTCGTTGCCGGAGATATCCTTCGTCACGAAAAAAACGCTGATAATGATGGGGACTTATTCTTCTTCAGGACCACGAACGGCTTGGAGATTGATTTGCTTCGCCTTTATAACGACAGTTTTCAACCAATAGAAATCAAATCGTCCATGACTTACAATCCCTCCTTGGAGAACTCCTTGGAGCGCTTTATGGACATTTTTCCTAAAGTTGTTAAACCGACGCTTATATATGCCGGAAAGAATATTCCTCCCGGAGACAAAAAGATCGAGTGGCGCAATTATCTTGATTTTAAGCTTTAAAAAAGGCTCAGAGCGATTTTGTTCGCTTGGGCTCGTCGGCGAGCCAGCGCGAAAGGATCTCGGCTTTTTGCGCTTCAGAGAGGGTACAGCTTGGCAGCTCTTTGCGCAAACGGGGCAGGAGGGCCCCCAGCGAGGCCGCAAAGGCCGCTGAAATGTTCAGGCTCTCTACGAACCCGTACATGGGCAAAAAGGCCTTTAGATCGCATTCAGCTAAGCTTTCCTCCCCTACGCCCCTATGCTCGTTGCCGAAAATGATGGCCAAGGGTTTGTCGAGGGGCAGTTCGGGAAGGGGGAAGGCTTTTTCCCCGTCCTTGGGGAGGGCGGTGGCGACGATGAGTCTGCCTTCCGAGCGGAGGCAGTCGAAGCACTCCTTATGCGAGTGCCAGAATTTGAGGTCCAGCCAGCGCTCGCAGCCTTTGGAGATCTTTCTTTCCAGCTCGAATTTTTCGCTGGTGGTGATGATGTGTATCTCCTGGAGGCCGAAGGCTTCGCAGCTTCTAAGTACCGCCGCGAAGTTATAAGGGTCGTAAACGTTGTCCAGGACGGGAACGCAGTAATTCGTTCGATTTTCCAGGACCGCTTTGATCTTTTCCAAACGTTCCGGGGTCATTTATTTCCCCTGCGTGAAGAAGAAGGAGCGACGGTAGGTCCTGCCGTCCCGGGCTTTAATTTTTATGGCGCAGGTGACGTGAACGTCGTCCTTGGGAGCCTGGAAGATGAGCGTGTTGCCGTCCTGGCGGAACTGGGGATGCTCGTGGTTGCAGCGGATGGTCATTTCCCCGCCCTGGCGCCAGGCTTGGAGCATTTCGTCGCTGAGCGTAAGGCGGCATTCCGTTCCCTGTATCCTGGCTGATCCCCCGTCGCCGGGAGATTCTAAGCTTGCTTCCGCGCAGGGCTCAGTGAGCCAGGAGGCGAAAGTGGAAAGAGAGGTGCTTTGGTTGACCTGATAGCGGGAGAGGAGGTAGGGATCGCAGTCTTTTGAGTTTTGCCCGGCGTTGACGGTCGTGGCGGTTTCAAAGTCGGCTTTGTCAAGAAGCTTGAAGCATTCCTCGCTGTAGTAGCCGTAGGGGTAGCAGAAGTCCGTTATCTTTAAGCCGGTTTTGTCCTCTATGGTGTTTTTCGCTTCTATGATCTCTTCTTTTAGCCTGGCGGCGTAGGCTCTGTCGCTTTCGCCGCGGGTTCTTGTCAGCTTCGGGTGCGTCATAGAGTGGCAGCCTACCGTATGGCCTCTTTTGGCGAGGCTTTTGATCTGCTTCCAGTTCATGGCGGCGCTTCCTCCCACGAAGTCGGGGTAGACGTAGAAGACGCCCCGGAAGCCGTATTTTTCCAAAAGCGGGACGGCGTTCTGGTATTGCGACTTCCAGCCGTCGTCGAAAGTAAGCATCACGCACTTTTTAGGAAGGCCTATACGCCCATCGAAGTAGTCGAGCCATTCGGCGGGTGAGATGGAATAGTAGCCTTCCCTTTGCAGATAGGCGAGCTCTTCCTCGAGCTTTCCTCTAGAAATTATCATGTCGCCCGCTTTGTCGTTCCTTACCTGGTGGTACATGAAGATGGGGAGCGACGAGGGGCCGTCGCCTTTTCTTATTTTCGGCTGCGGGGGAGGGGGCGGAGGCGGAGGGGGCTCCGTTTCGCCAAGCTGCTCCAAGTCGGCGGGCGAGATGTTGGTCCTTTCCGACGCGACGCTTTTTTCGGCCGCTTTGTTTTCAGCGTCCTTTACGACGTCCTCGACGTTAAGGTAATCGCTGACGGCGCTCGGCCCAGACGCGACGCCCGCGGGTATAGCGTCAGGTGAGGCGCAGCCTAAAAGCAAAAAGGCCGCCAATGCGGCGGCCGCAAAATAAAGTGACCGCCGCGTCATTCTTTCCTCATCACGAACCCGTTTTTGATCTCGATCAACTTGAAGCCGCTGAGGTCTTCCTCGCTGCCGTCGGCCATGATCACTTCGAAGGGACAGGATATCGCTTCAATAAAGCCGGTAAGAGTCGCGTTGCCGCCCTGGAACTCAACGCTCGAATTGGCTTCCAGCGCAACGTCGCCGCTGGCGGTGAAATTGCCGGATTCCATTAAGAATTCATCGCATTTCACGCATCCAATGATTTCGCCTTCCCGGCCTTTCAGCGTCACGGTCTCCGCCACGACGCCGAATCCGCTTCTTATAGTCTCGGCTAAGATGTAGCAATTGTTGGCCTGGAAATCTTTGCAGGCAAGGGCTTGCGTCAAACTGGTGGCTTTGAGTTTCGTTTTGGTAAGAGAAATGGTATTGTCGCACAGGAAGGCGTTGGTCTCCTTGGAGAAGATCTCGCACACGCAGTCGTTAAGATATACGTTGGTCAGGAAGGAGGCGCTGCCGGTGATGTTAAACTCGGCATTTTTAGCTTTCGTCAAGCCCTGGACGGAAACGGCGTCGCCGAAGTCGTCGGGGGCGAGCGTCGCTATGCCTCCCGTAATGTCGGCGTTCCCGTAAACGTCGAGGCAGGAGCCGAGGTCCAGCCTGGAATCGGAGGACAAAAGGTTCCCGAAGACGCGCAGGGAGTAATCGCCGGCGCTCCCGACCGTCACTTGCGAATCGAAGAGTCTGGCGTCGTTGCTTATTTCCAGCGTGCCGTCCGCTGTGACTGTGGAATCCACGAGCTGCAGATTGCCGTCCGCCATCATGGCCAGATCGTCGTTGGCGTTAACGTTGAGAACGCAGTTCGTCAGCGCGATATTGCCGCTGGCGACGTAAAGCATGGCTGTGTCGTTTTCGTCGTGATGGAAAATGTTTATTACGGAATCTTTTCCGTACATATTTCCGGAGAAGATCGAAAGCTCCGCGTCCGCCCCCTCTTTCGAAACGTTCAGGGTTATGTTGGAGAAGGCTAATTCGCCGTAAGAGTGGTCGAAGGAGCCTACGGTGAGAGTCGCGTTCTCGCTGCCGAAGAAGCGGATGTTGCCGTAGCCGGAGTCGAAGAGATCCCTAACTGTGTTTTTGGAGTTGGGTTCCAAAAAGACTTTGAGATACCCGTCGCAGTAGATGTTCGTGCCCTGAAAATTATTCAGGTAAAGCGAGCCGTGCTTGTATTTCCAGCCCGGACCTTCCTTGTTCAGCATGGCGCTCTTTCCGTCAATCAGAAGCTCAAAGGGCGCGGAGATGTAGTACTCGTTGTCAACTATGACTTCCGGCATATCGTCCGCGTTGAAGCTGTCCGTCTCGTTAAGCAACATGGCGCAGTCTCTGTGCCCGAGGGCGGTCTCCGGCCCGCGGAAGACCACTCTGCCGTAGCCAAGGAAGTTGCAGAAGCCGTATTTGCCGCAAAGGGAGTGATCCATGCTCTCGAAGATGTTGGTGGAGCCGTAGGGGCTCATGATATCAAGGCCGCCCTTGAACTCGATCTTCTTGCCGCGGTAATTGTACAGCACCAAAACGTCGTTGGTGAACAAAAAGCCGTCGCCCTGCATGCCGTCCGTTATTTCCCTGCCGTCCAGCTTCAGCCATTTCACGCCCAATTCCCGATTGCTGCCCGGCACCACCCATTTCCCCACGGGGTCCACTATCTTGTAGTTCAGGGCCCAGCTTTTGGCGTTGAAAGTGACTTTTACCTTGCAGCCGTTGGTCAGGGACACGCCGCCTTTATAGACGATATTGTTGGCGGTCGCAAGATCGACGGTGTCGCCTATGAACCACCTGTTGGTCTGCATGGAGTAAAGGCCCATGTTTATTTCGTCGTCAACGATGTCGAAGCCTTCGGAGAAGGGCTCCGCCAAGGTCGATTTGTACATCAGCTTGGAATTTATGGCGCTGACGTTGACGGGATAGATCGTATCGTTGTAAACTAGGCAGTAATCTAGTTCCGAATATTCCTTCTGGGGATAAGCGTAGCTGAACTTTCTCTTGTCCGGGAAATAGCTGACGGTTGGATCGTCCTCGTCCTTGTAATACCAGGAGTTCTTCTTGATGTTGAAGGGCAGTTCGGCGTCTATGCCGACTTCCGGTCCTTCCCACATGTTGTAGCAGACAAGCTTGGCGCCCCGGGCAACCAGGTTCGTGAAGATCTTGATGCCGGGATAATAGACGCCCTTCGGCGGGATGGTCGTAAAGTTCGTTATGACGGTCATTCCCACCACCCAGCCCTTCAGGTTGGATGTGAACTTGCATTTCACCTGCTCAGGATGCACGGTCCAGTCGTGCTTAGCCTGGGCGTTGGCGGCGCAAAGCGCGGCGAAAATGAGCATTAAAGCAAATCGTCGCATGCTAGTTTGGGCGATGGGTGGGGGCTTTTAGACGTTGAAGCGTATCTCTATGATGCTTCCGTCTTCAATTATATAATTTTTGTCCACTAATTTCACTAGACCTTTCTTCTGGGCCTCCGACATATTGAAGACCGTCATGAAGTCCTCGAAACTTACCACGTCGGCTTTGATGAAGCCGCGGGCCAGGTCGGAATGGATCTTCCCGGCGCAGGTCACGGCGTCCGAGCCCAGGGGCACGGGCCAGGCGTGCACTTCCTTTTTGCCGGCGGTGTAGAAGAACATGATCTTGGCTTTCTCAAGGCAGAGCCTGATAGCTTCGTTGACGTCCGGGGCTTCCTTCACGATGACCGTGGGCTTGTAGCTCAAAAAGGCCAGAACCGTCAGGATCTCCTTTTCGGCGTCCGTGAATTCGGCGTCGCACAGCGGCTTCTCCTCGTTCAGGATGTCGCGGCATTTTTCTAGCAGCGCTTTCTCCTCGGCGCTCTCCGCTCTCTCCAACCTAGTCTCGATCTTCTCCATGTCCTCGATAAGGAGATCAAGGATGGCGTCTTCCAGGATGATTATGGCGTCGGCATGCACGAACTCGTCCTTGTGCAATTCCGCGAAGAAGGGGGAGTATTTGTCGGGTTTGAATTTTTCCTGCAGCGCGAGCAAGCGCTCGTCGTTGTATTTTACTTTGCCTTCGGGGTAATTCAGTTCATGAAAAGCGATCTTCATACACTTTGCCTTAATTTATTTATACGGATTTCTTTTTGTCAGAAGCGAAGAGCAGGTAAACCATGGGCAGGACGAACATCATGACGATGCCCGAGAAAGTCACGCCGCCCACGGAAATGATGCCGATAGAGACGCGCAGTTCCGCCGCGATGCCTTTTGCCAGCGCCATGGGCAGCATGCCGATGGCGCTGGCGCAGGTCACCATCATGACCGGCGTGAACTGGTCCTTCAGGGCGAAGATCATGGCTTCGCGCTTAGAGAGCCCGCCCGCCGCGGCCTGGTTCGCGCAGTCGATGAACAGCACGGCCGCGTTCACGACCACGCCGATCAGCGTCACTACGCCCAAAAGTACGAAAATGGAGACCTGGTGCCCTGTTATGAACAGGGACCACATGACGCCCACCAAGCCCAAAGGCAGGGTGGTCAGGATGTAGATGGGGCTCGTGAAGGATTCAAGTATGGCCGCCAGCGTTAAGAACGTAAGGAAGACCGCCATGATGGCCGCTTCCATAAAGTCCGGGATAGCCTCGTCCATGTATTCCGAGGAGCCCGAAGTTTCCGTGTAGTAGCCCGCCGGCAGGAGCTCTTCCTTTTTCAGGGTGTCCAGCACGTTGTTGATAGCTTTGCTAAGAGACCCGCCCTGCGCCAGGTCCGCGATGATGGAGACGCCGCGGCTCTTGTCGCGCCTGTAAACCTTACTGGGCTGATAGGAGTCCTGGATGTCCGCCACGGTCTCAAGCATCACCGTCTTGCCGCCCGCGGGGATCGTGAAGTCCTTGACCTGGTTCTTGCCGGGGATCTCCTGGTATTTCACGCGGATGTGGTAAGTGCGGTCGCCTTTCCTGTAGTCCGCGGCTTTGATACCGTCGATGTTGGCTAATAAGCAGTAGCCGAGCTCCTGGGCCGTCAATCCGTAGTCCGACATGATGGCGCGCTTGGGCGTTATCTTGATTTCCTCTTTGCCGTCTCTGACGGAGGTGTCGGTCGTAGTGATGTTGACGTCGGTGTCCAGAACTTCCTGGGACCTTAAGCCGATCTTGTTCAGCTGATCGAGGTCGCTGCCGAGAACGATGACGTTAAGAGGCAGCTGCTGGTTGCCCATGGCGTTCAAAATAGAGATCGTGATGATGCAGTCGGTCTCGTCCTTCACCAGTTCCCTGATGTCGTCCAGCCTGTCGAACAAACTCCACTTACGCTGCGTCTTGTCCTTGAAGAAGAGCTGTATTTGGCCTAAGAAGACGCCTTCCGTAGCTTCCTTGATGTCGCCGTCCACTTTGCCGATCGTCACCATGGAGTAATCCAGATCCGACAATCCCGTCAGCTTCGCTTCGATGGCCGCCATTCTCTCGGTAGTCTTGTCGAGGTTGTAGTAGGTCGGGTACTCGACTTTCACGCAGACTCTGGCCAGGTCGATAGGCTCGGTGAAAATGAAGCCGATCTTGTTGATGAGGGACATCGACTGCAAAAGCAGAAGCAGGCAGACGATAACGACTACGACCGTAAGAAGCTTGGAGCGCGACAAAAACTCCACGATAGCCGCGTAGGCTTCCCCGAGGCTCTGCTGGATCCCCACCACGAGGTCCTCGAAGGCCTTGCCGATACCTTTGTCTTTCTTCGTCATGAAGATAGCGCACAGCATCGGCGTAAGCGTAAAGCTGATGAAGATGGAGGCCAGGTTGATGATCAGCGTCGTCACGGCGAACGGCCTGAAGAACAATCCCACGATGGAGCTCATCATGGAAATCGGGATCATCACGACGACGTTCGTGCCCGCGGAGGCCAAAACCGCCACCGCCACGTCGGAGGTGCCGACTCGGGCGGCTTCCCAGGGACTGTCGAAGTCCGGGAACCTTTTCACGATCGACTGCAGCACGACGATGGAGTTCGAGACCAGAACGCCCGTTGACAAACCTAGCGCCAACAGCGTCGCGGTGTTCAGGGAGTTTCCGGTCAAAAAGACGAAGAATAAGCTTATGATAACTGTCAGCGGCATGGCTACGCCCGCCACTACGGCCGTCCTTATGTTCGCCAGGAAGATGATCAATATTATGGCGCACAGAACGATACTGCTGACGATGTCCGAGATGCCGCCCTTCACCATCGAGGAGACGATATTGGCGTCGTCGGAGACCCAGATCATCTCCATGCCGCCGGGCATATTCTTGCTCAGCTCTTCGTAGCGCTTCCTAATAAGCTCCACCACCCTTACGGTATTGGCTTCCGATTTCTTGACGATCTTTAGGAGCACGCCCTGCTTTCCGTTCAGCGTCGCCCTCTGCCGCACTTCCTCTGTGCTCATGAAGACTTTGCCCAGATCAGCCAGGGTTATCCTCTGCCCGTTGTTATTCGCCACTTCCAAACTGGCGATATCTTCCACGGCGTCGTACTCGGCGTCGAACCTTACCGAGAACTCCATGCCCTTCTCTCTAACTCGCCCGGAGGGCAGGTTTAAGATCTCGGCCTGCAGTTTCTCCACCAGTTGCCCGGTGGTCAGGTTCGCTTCCGCCATCTTCTCGCGATCGACTTCTACGTGCACTTCCCTTTCGTTGCCGCCCACCAGCGTCACTTCCGACACGCCGCTTAAGGCCGCGAACTGGTCGCCCAGCTCGTTGTCGGCGTAGTCGTACATATCGTCCACGTCCGCCGAGCCGGTCAGGAAGATGTTCGCCACAGCCGTCGCGTTAATGTTTATCTTCTCGATGATCGGCCTGTCGGCGTCCGTCGGCAGGTCGTCCAGGATCGTATCGAGTTTCTCCCTGACGTCCACGGCCGCGGTGTCCACGTCCACGTCCAGGTTGAATTCCAGCGAGATATAGCACAGGTTCTCCATACAGGAGGCGTCGATGTGCTTAAGTCCGTCCACGCCGGCCACGGCGTCCTCTATTCGCTTTGCGATATCCTTTTCAATATCCGAGGGCGTCGCACCCAGCCAGGTCGTCGAGATCGTGACATACGGGATGTCCATCTGCGGCAAGAGCTCCAGTGAGATCTTGCGGTAGGCGTTCAATCCCAACGCCACCAGCGCGATGAGCAAGCAGGACATCGCGACAGGTCTTTTCGTTGAAGCGTCTGATAAAAACATAAGATCTCCTACTTCTCCGAAGAATTCATGACCTGAACAACAGCTCCGTCTGCTACCTGGCTCTGTCCTTCCACCAAGACCATATCGCCTTCCTTAAGATCCGGCGAGGACACTTCGATCATAGTTTCGGCATCCGGCCCCTTCACGACCGGCACTTCCTTAACGGTCTTCCCGTCAGCATTCAAAACATACACCACATCGTTATCCCGTCTATGCAACACAGACGCCAGCGGCACCGATAGCCCGTTCTTACTCTGCAGCTCTATTTCTACCTGCACCAGCGTTCCCGGCACCAGATTCCCGCTCTCGTTATACAGATACCCCTTTATGTCGAAGGTCCTAAGTTTCTCATCGATAGTCGGCGCTTTCATCGCGACAGGATAGCTCCCAACCTTCTCTCCCCCATAATACACTGTAAACTGTGTCTTCCCAGCCGTGATCAAACTATAATACACTGCCGGCACCGCCGCCCACATTTCCAGCTTATACGTATCCGCCACCAAGCACACCTGGCTTCCGACTCCCACGAAGTCTCCCGCCAGATAATTGCAGTACACGACATATCCGGTATAAGGCGCCAAGGACACGGTATCCGACAGATTCTTCCTTGCAATTCCCAGCGCCGCATCCGCCTGCGTCACCTTATCCTCCGACAGCTTCACGTTCGCTTCCTGCACGTCTATCTTAGCCTTGCTCTTCAGATACGTCGCTTCATAATCCTGGTACTCCTCCAGGGGCACCACTGCCTTCTCCAGCAGTATCTTATACCTTTCATAATTCAGCTCATCCACATGGAAGTCCGCCTTAGCCTGCTCCAGATTCGCCTTAGCCACATCCAAACTGCTCTTCGCCACATTCAGATCCTGCTCGGCCATTGTCACGGCCCTCTCCGCATTCTCCTTATCTATCTGGAAGAGTTTCGTCTCTCCCTTCACGGTCGGCGTTCCCTTTACCACCCACACGTCATCCAGATTCCCGGTCGCCCTAGCGCACACCGTCGCATAATCGCTCGCCTTCAGAGTCGACAGCAGATTGATCTTATACGTAAAGTCCTGCCTGCCCACCGCCGAACACACGACCTTCACCGCGGGTTTCTCTTTCGTAACGACAGCCTCCTCCTTCGAGCACGCAACCCCAAGGAGCAACACCAAAATCAAAGGTATATAACGCATACTTTCCCCAAAACTAAGGGTTAATTAAAAAACACTGTTAAAATAATATTTTACCAAATAACCCAAAACCAACACCACACACCACCAAACCAAAAAAGAGCCCCGCCAAGCGGGGCCCCCTTCTCTCTAGCAAAACAACTAGCGAACCAAATCACTTCGAACTTTTCACCGCCACGGTCTTCTTCGCCCGTGCACCGACATTCCTAGTCTTAGTCACCGTCACGGTCTTATCCGCACCCCCCTTCTCCGAACCACTCCTCGCCAGCGTCAGCAGCAGCTTAAGCGGCCCCACATCCCGAGGCGTCCCAATCCCGCTCACCTTCCCCGCCGCATTCCGCACCAACACCACCGGCAGCACTTCCTCAAAAATGACCGCATGGAAAGCGTACAGCCCCCGATCGATCGCCATAGCCATCGCTTCAGGCCGCATGCTCCACGCCCTACCGCCGTACGTACCTCCCAGCAAAACGATCGCATCCGGATCCTTCGCCTTCGGTCCAGCCAACTCAACCCACGACACTTCAATATCACGCATAGTTACCTCCTACGGTAAATGATTACAAGTTCTATCTTTTTAACTAGCGACTAGCATTTCCGCTAGCTGTTAGCTTTTTCACTAGTCACTACCTATTTTACTATACTTTGCAACCCGTTGCTATCAGTTGTAAAGTAATCCTTTACAACGCAGCGCCCCAACTTGGTCTCTTTTAGTCTTAGCTTGGTCCCTTTTTCGACTGAGCTTGGTCACCTTTGTCAACCGAACTTGGTCCCTTTTCCGCTAGCTTCTACTAATTTTGTTAGTCCATGCTATCAAGTTTACTAGATAGAAAGAACTATAAAACATATTCAATCTGTGATCATTCGTTTAGCATGTGATCAAAACGATAATCTTACATAAATTATACATGAGCCATCGTAAGTTATTTTTGTAACACATCACTGTTATAGATTACTCCGTTTAATGTTACACCACAGCATATGACATGTGCAAAATTTAAAAATCATTGAAAAAGCAAAAGCGGTATGATACAATGGCTTCAATTATTTCAACCACTATAGGCGCTTAGGGTGCCGTGTGTTAGACGCAAGGACTGAAATAAGGAGACTTAGATTATGTTTGAATCCGGTTTATCATACATAAAATCTGACTTCCATTTGCATACTCATAAAGACAAAGAGTTTATGTATTCTGGGGAACAGAATTCTTTTGTGGAAAATTATGTTTCTGGACTTAAGAAGGAAGGTATAAATCTTGGTGTAATAACAAATCACAACAAGTTTGATAAAGATGAATACACAGCGATTCGCAAGGCTGCAAAAAAAGAGGATATTTTTATTCTTCCCGGCGTTGAACTTACTGTAAAAGAAGGATCTAACGGAGTCCATACGTTGATCGTATTTAATCCTGATGACTGGTTTTCGAATGGCGAAAATCATATTCAAACATTTTTGACGGCTGCTTTTGCAACCATTTCCAACCCGGAAAACCGAAATACAAAATGTATATATGATTTAAAAAACACTATAGAAGCACTTGAAGCGTATAACAGAGATTATTTTATTGTATTTGCCCATGTTGATCAGAATAGTGGATTATTCAGTGAATGTAGTGGAGGTCTGTTGGAATCACTTTCAGGCATTGCGTCATTTAAAAAGCGTGTTTTGGGGCTTCAAAAAGCAACAACACAGAAGAACATAGAACAGTTTCGCAGAATTTTTGGTTATCTTCCTGCCTTAGTTGAGGGATCTGATCCAAAGTCCATTGAAGATATTGGAAAAGGTAGCAAGCATACTTATCTCAAAATCGGAGAATTTTCTTATTCGGCCGTTAAATTTGCCCTGCAGGACAGCAGTAACAGACTATTCAATGCCATGCCTAATATAAAACATGGGTATATAGAATCACTTGTTTTTCAAGGCGGTAAGTTTGATGGACAGAAAATCTTGTTTTCGCCTGAATTGAATACGTTAATCGGAATCAGAGGTAGTGGAAAATCAGCAGTAATAGAAGTAATTCGTTATATTCTTGGCCTAGACCCTCAGACAGATAATGAATATAAAGAATCTCTAGTAAAAAGCGTTCTTGGTTCTGGCGGAAAAGGTTCATTATCTGTTGTCGATAAACATGGTAAAAGATATATCATAAGTCGTATTTTAGGCGAGCGAACCAGTGTGGTAGACGAAGATAAAAATGATCTGAATATTACCCCATTAAGCATATTTGATGGGGTGCAATACTTCGGTCAAAAAGACCTTTCTAATAGTGCTGACCACGAAAATGGCCTTCTTGAAAAACTGGTAAGTAGAAAACTCGGTCAACAGGCAACGGTTGATAGCTGCATAGCTGAATTATGTGATGCTGTTGATCATCTTTTGGATGTCAATAAGATTCCTGGACAAATTGAAGAAGCAAATACTAGGAAGTCAGAAATTGAACACAAAATGTCCATTTTCAAAGATAAGGGAGTTGCAGAAAAGCTTAAAAAGCAGGCGGCATATATTACTGATCAGACCAAACTGGATTCGGTAAAAACAGAGGTTGCACACATAGTCAAGGCAATTAAAAGCGCTTATGACGGTCATAACGAGGCCTCTTCCAAATTATCAGAATACGAGAGTTCTTATAATACCGAGTTGATTACCGAGGCAAAAAAAGTTTTAGCTCTTATAGATCAGCAACTTGAGGCCATAAGAAACGCTATTCAGCAGATGCAGATTCAGGAAAGGTTTTTTGAGGATATTATTGAAAAGCTTAATTCGGAAGTGACGGCATTAGCAGATGAATTTGCTGAAATAAAACGTGAGATAAAAGACGAAACCCTTGATGCGGATACGTTTGTACAACTGACCGCAAATACTGAGAAAGTTAAAGATAAACTTCAACAACTGACTGAAAAGTCCAAGAAAAAGTCGGCTATTGAAAATGTCTACAAAAAAGCAGAACGTCAACGGAATGATATTCTTTTAAATTCATTCCAAGCTTATCAATTTGAGATAGAAAGAATAAATCAAATTCAAAGTGAACTCCACATTGTTATAGAATCTAAAGGAGACAAGGAAGGCTTAAAAACCAGACTGAAGAGCGATTTTAGAGGAACGGGAATCAGCGATACAAAGTATCAGGCACTAAGCGATAATTTTACTGATTATGTTGACTTGATAGCGGATTGGATTTTAGCAGATGGATTGAAAATGAAAAGTGTTTTGACTGACAGTGAGTATAGTAAATTGGAGGAAAAACTCAGAGAACAATATACCGAATTACTCAAATATCAGGTACAGAATAAAGTGGAAATATATTATCACAATAAACTTCTCAAACAACACTCTATTGGCCAACGCGCGTCGGCTCTAATACTTTTTATCCTAACACAGGATAATAATGATGTGATTTTTATAGACCAGCCGGAAGATGACCTGGATAATAAAGTGATTTATGACGAGGTGATTAGTGCAATAACTAAGAAAAAGCCCAATATTCAGTTTGTTTTTGCGACTCATAATGCGAATATTCCAGTGCTTGGTGATGCAGATAGAATACTTGTAGTAGATTACCAAGACACAAGGATAGATGTCTCTCAAGGAAATATAGATCTAGGCGACACACATAAACAGATTGTTGATATTATGGAAGGTGGAAAAGATGCCTTTGAAAGAAGGCATCTTATCTACGAATCATGGAGGTAATACATCGGTTTGCCAACATTAAGCGATTACCATGTGTGTCAGTACTTGTTTTAAGTACTCATAAATTTTTCGTATTGATTGTTTAAAGTTAAAACTCTTCCTATTCAACTAGCGACTAGTATTTTTGATTGTTACTATTATTTTTTTATGATTTTAGCAAATTAGCTTCTAACCTAAAGTGATTCATAATACTTTCTGATTTTTTTGGCCATTAAAACTCGGCGTTCTTCTAAAAACTCTTTGTAATGAGTATGATCCATTTCAAAAACCTCTAATGGGACGCAATTGGTTTGCAAATTAGCAATTAATTGGTCGTAGTTTGTAATGGAGCCTATTTTTATTTCACCGGTTTCGCATTGTTTTTTTGCTTCAGAGAAGTAAACATGAGGTGCCAATTTTCCTATAGCTTTATTAATCTGTGTATCAAGGAAAGCATAATTGCCCTCTTGGTTGTACATTGATTTTTCATATCCATTTGATTTCAGATATTCTTTTGGAAAAATATGATGTACATCACCATTTTCAATAAGCTCTCTTACAAGAATATTATTAGATAACAATGATACGTCATTCATTGAAACTTGTGCAGCAAGAAAAACTAAATAAGTCGGATTAATAGTGGATGTGGCATCAAGATCTTGCACAACTTTAGTATTCCAAAAATTATCAGAAATTTCTGCTGCCTCAATATCCTTGAGGGTTGATACGCCCCCTTTTTCACTAATCAAACGAATATCTTTTGCAAAAACAGATTCGGGAGAACCACTATAACGTCCAGTTAAAACAGAAAGGACATACCATTTTTGCACCAAACGCTTTACTTCACTAACAGGGACCTCGCCTGATTGTATTAAACGTAGATATAAGGTGTACGCAAAGTCTAGTGCCATCTTTGAATTCACTAATTTTTTTGAAACAAATCCGGCACTACGTATAGCAAGCATGAACTGTTTGAAATTATACTCATTAAAAACATTTAAAACTCCTTTTTTTAATAGGCCGTATGTTTCAGATACGATTTCTTCCTTATATTCTCGAGTATTAAAATCTCTACCAGAAAGCAAACTTACTAATTCGGAAAGTTTGGCTCTTGGAAACATATGCATGAATGCAACTCTGATAACATCATTATAATCTGGATCAAAGACATCTTCTGTTTCGTCTTTTAGCCAAGTTATTTTGTCAAAATATTCTGTGTTAGTAAATGCTTGATCTTCTTGTAAAATTGTTTCGTGGAAAGAAGGTATTTTAGATAAATGCGAATAGTAATCTATAGCCTTGCGTAGATTATTACCATCATACTTTTCATCAGAGGCGATTTTTGACATTACAAAATCGCCTTGACTTAACGAAGTTCCTTTAGAATTTATACGAATAAAGATATCTGTTACAACATCGATGCTCAACTTATCATCTAATTCTATAACTCCTATTGTACGATTTTCGATAGCTCTAAGTTTGGTTATTATTTTGTCTAGCTTATTTTTCTCCATTTCAGGATTGTTTTTGCAATATTCTTCAATAAAAGAATACACAGAGAAATCGTTTTTAAATATTTCTGCTATGTCAGCAATCCAACGCTTGCTTCTAATGTGGCTTGAATCTTGAACCGCAAATATTTCACTATCTGGATCATTAGAAAAAGCTTCGAAAGGATTAAAAGCAATTTTGATCCTTTCTTTGGAATAGTTATTGTTTACTATAGGTATTCCAGAAATTGCTGTCATTAATGCAGTCACTCGCTGTTGACCGTCTATTAATATTTTTTTGCCAGAAGAAATCCCGCCGTTCCTAAGACGAATATCAGGATTCTTCCAAGTAATTAAGTACCCCGTTGGAAAACCTTTATAAAGAGAATCCAATAAATCCCTAACTTGTGTCTTTCTCCACACAAATGGTCGTTGAATTTCTGGAACAGCAATATCTCCACCAGCTATATAACCAAGAATAGTGCTAATTTGTGTTGATATTGTTCTATATTTTTCGATTTCCATTATCTTTCATTACTCCTAAATGCTTTTATGATAAAAATACCCCACCTTTAGACTTTCGTTTTCTTATTATTTCTAACAATTACTTTTTTGATGTTAGAAATTTTTCTTTCCGCGTAAAGAACAATATCTTTAATTACAATTTTCTGAACTGCAGAGATTAGTGTTTCCATTTTCTTATAGTCTGGTTTTCCGCGTTTCGTGAGCAAAGAAATATCAAGAGCATCTGCATCTTTAGCGTAGAAGTTGTGACCATAATCGAATTTACCGGTATGAGCCGCTTTATGGCAAGCGGAAGTTACAAATATAGCAGCCTTTGTTGGAATTTTTTCCGTATGCACTACTGCAATGTGATCATCTCCTCCATATTTATAATTGCGATACTTGGCCGATCCAAACATATCAATAGTTGTTGTGTTCTTACTAAAAATTTCAACTTTATTGTCAATAAAAGCTGATACACCTTCCTCTGATTCTCCTGCTGTTACAAATGGTAAATCACCTGGAATGCGGTCTTCACTTTTTAGACGTTTCCCGCGTGTGGATTCACCATACAAATCCTTTAGATTAAAAATGCCCCATCTATCACTCTTATAAGCAGCAATCGCTTGTTCCTCCTCTATGGACAATTTATAATTGTCCAAGCTACTCACTTTCAAGTAAGCTTCTAATTCCGCAACCCTCTCGGCTTCTAATTCCGCAACCCTCTCGGCTTCTAATTCCGCAACATATTTGCTCATAAAATCAAAATCTATTGTTCCATCTGTATTTATTGGAAGAAAGATGGATTGAGACTTGATTTTCTCCCAAGTACACATGGTATCATAACCAAACTCGTAGTGGATGAAATTAAGTGAACTTGCTATAAAGAGGCCAGTTTTATAAGATAGACTAAATTTAGGAATAAGTGAAAAAACTCTTGCATGTGTAACCATCTTGTATTCTTCATTACGATAAAAGGCATTTCCAAACATATCAATGGTTATCGTGCCAGCAGGGAAAATCCTTGCTGAAATGTCTGTTTGTCCGAGAATTCCATAATTGGCCACTCCCGCTGTTATAACCGGTGTCCCTTTTCCGTTGATATGCCTTTTTTGTATGTCGAAGTTTCCACTACAACTATCAAATAGATTTTCAATTTTAAAATTGCCCCACTTAACAGCTTTTAACTTTCTGTTAAGTGAGGCCGTCATTTTCCCAAGCGTTCATCTCCAACTTGCTGGTTCCTTAATAAGCGAGCAACTTCCCACGCGAGATAATCACCGACAGTTTTCTTTAAATCATCCAAAGTTGGTCTTATATCAACAGGTGCTGTTTGGTTCCAATCTGCCCCGTTTCCGGGATCTATGTGTCCTTCGTAATAATCTTTTTCTGAAAGAAAACACAATTTGCTTTTCCCAAATCGAACAAGATTAACTAGTTCATTATATCTATCTTTAGCATGGTCTATATCTCTCAAATTAACACGTGCTTTTTTTCGATTCGTTCTTGAATAGCCGTCGTTAGAGAAATCGATAAATTTTACTATGTCGTCTTTTTGATGTGCCTCTCCAACTCGGAATACGTATACATATGTCTGCACACTTGACTTGCCTAGAAATAGATCTATAGGCATTTTTATACTAGCAATCAGCGTACTGTGTTTTAAAATACTTTTGTTATATTCTTTTGCTTTTCCACTACCGGCAGAATTTTGAATAATTATTGCAGCAAAGCCTTTATTCATCATAGAGAGGGCTTTTTCAACGAATATCATGCCATTCCCAGGAGCTGAATATGGAGGATTTAGGACAAAAGCATTTGCAGGGAATTTTCCTTTTCTCCCAAAACCATATTTACCGTCAAACTCTATTAATGAGTCTTTGTTTATTATATTTGAGCTACCGTCTCCCATTAGTATCATGTTGAGGATAGCGAGCATGTAAACTTCTGAAAGGATTTCCAATCCCAAAATTTGATTTGCTTTTATTTCGGCGGACTTTACGGCCAACTTATCGGGTGATTTGATTTTTTCCTTGGCGTCTTTGAGCATTTCATTCATAGAAGCAACAAGAAGCCCAGCAGAACCGGTAGCAAAGTCCCACACATAAGAGTCCATATTGACTCTTGCCAAACGAGCAAGGAGCGTGGCTACATAGGACGGAGTCAGGACAACATCATTAAGTTTGTCCTGAGAAAAACCAAGCCAGCTATACATTTCATTAAACAATTTACCGGTAAAATCTGTGCTAAGGCCAATTTTATAGTATATTCCCAAATCGTCGATTATTTTTGTAAACACTCTTTTAAGCTGGCTTTCTCCATTTTTGGCCTTATTGATATTATCTGTAGTCAGAGTGTTTTGTAATGTTCTGAAAATCAAATCCTTTTTTTCCTTCGGCAATTTCTTTTCATTTAAAAATGCATTTATTTTGCGCAGAATAATATCTCCATCGCGATTGCCTTCTTCCTTGGAGGATTTTAAATCCGCTTTTTCAAGAGCTTCCACTTTCCCGGGAACTCCAAGTGTTGCAATAATTGAAGCGGCGACTAGATAAACACGATCACGCTCGCTCAACCCTTTTTCGTTTTGATAAATATCATTATTTATTTTAACAAGACTTGCTTTAATCTCCTGTTCGCGGGCTTCTCTAAGTTTCTCAATTTCTGATTGCGTTAATTTTAATTGTTTAACTTTTTCTATGAATTTATCAAAACTGTTCTTTTTCAAAAAAGAAAAATCATCGTAATCATCTATTTTTTGGCCCATGCCGAAATTGCTTTTGGAGACATAATAAACTCCTATATCATATTTAAGATTCCCGATATCGTCCTTATAGCCGGTCATACCAATTGCTATGATTTCTGTATAACTTGTATAATGAAGAATTGCGTTTGCATAATGAACAGCACCATTAACAGCATAAGAATTAATCGTTTTATAATCGGGTTGATTTTTGGCTGTTTTATTGGCAACTTTCCCGTCAGTATCAACTTTTACTAGCTTATCTTTGTATCCTTTATATTCAACAAGAACTGGATATTTACATAGGTTTTTATCCTGCAAAAGAAGTTTTGCATCTGGACGGTTTCCTCCCTCACCGCCGTTTTTAGACGCATAATCATTGAGGGCTCGATCTATTTCTGTGTTTAGTGATTCCTGCTCAAGCTTATAATCTAGTTTATAAGTTTTAAGCCATCCATTGCCTAGCTGGGCAATTAATGGTTCTACAGATTGTACTTTTTTGACCATTGTACTCCCTCAATTTCGATATTTGACAAAAAACATAAACTTGTTATTTGCCACGTTATCTTTGTTAATAATTGAGACAGCATTCTTAAAGAAAAACTGCACCAATATCTATCAATTTCAGTGTATTTTATCAAATTTAGGTTCATAATGGAACTGTATTTGGTGTCATAAAATCCCGACAATTAAAGGTGTTCTAGCAGCGATGCTAGTAAAACCAATGAACATTACTATCAAAATTTGTTGAGTACTTATTATGAAAGATCTATGTCAGCATAATTTGCTATCAATGGGTTGTCGTAAGAAGAAAGCTGAGGAAATACAACAGTTATCCCTTTTTTATCAAATATCTCTTTGTCGTATTCCGAATCGTCGCCATTATATAATTCTTGGAGAACAGATTCGTCAATACTTTTTGTTGATTTTTCTTTTCTTCTTAAAACCGTTAAAGTAACGGCTTCACAATTTGAGAATTGTTTCCAAAAATCCTCGATTGACTTTATTCCTAAAACAATATCTCCGACTTTTAGTTCGGAGTGTTTTTCCGCAAATTTACTAAGATGTTTTATAACTTGTTTGTTCCCTTTCTGTTCTAAAACTAGTGGTTGCAAATGGTCTAGTTCTTGACATAAAACAGAAGAGGTGTTTTCTAATTCTGGATAAATAAAACTATCAGAAATTCCTAGTCTTGCCAAATCCATTAAAATGTTGTTTTTTTTGCCTTCTTCAACTTCAATAAAATCAAAAAACAAAAACGATTCATCTCTCCATATAAATCTTTTAAAAATATCAAGAACATAAAAATCAGACAATGCTTTTTTTATAGCAAAATAATGTTTGCTTGTTTGCATTCCTGAATGAGTGTTTGAAGTGATCATCTGAATGTCGGTCTGAAGAGATGAAATAATTTTGGACTGTTTAATAGTTATCTGTTTAGACAAGTTACTTCTTTTACTGCTGCCGAAGGAGATTAAACGGAAATCATTCTCTATTTTTCTAATTTCATCTAGAACATCTTGCTCTAGTGGTAACTTATAAATGATAGAGTTTTCTATTGCTGTCCTATCTCTGTCTTGTGGTTTAAGGAAGAGCAACCTAAAGCATTCTTCATATCCTTTTAAGTCTGATAATGGCAACATATAATTTTTGTCTAATAAATACCCAAAAAGTAAAAAAGCACTACTTTGATTTGATATTCTCCAATTATTGTTTTTTGGCTTTACACATATAATTTGAGCCATATCGACTAAAGAAAATTCAGAAGCATAATAACCACTATCCCTTCGGGATTTTAAGAGCAATTCTTTTGTAATTGGGTTCGTTTTTGATATCTGCGTAGCTTCGTTTAATATTTTTCTCCTATTAGCGGTATCGGGTTCTAGAGCATATTCTTCATATTTTTTGGAAAAATTTGACATGTTGTTATGAAAATTGTTTTCATAATATGCCGTACTATCTATTGTTGCCACGTTTGCCAACAAAGCTGTGTTGCTATCATCAGGGAACCTAATGGCTCTTTCAGAAATAAAAAAACAATACAATTTACCATTATGTTTATTAATTGAACTTTTTGCTGCAAAGTACAATGCAATTAGAGGGTTTTCGGTTACATCAAGTAACCTTGTTGGCACTCTATAGTGTTGCATTTTGGCCAATTTTTCAAATGTGGTTTTACAATCAGTAAATGCTTCTGGGCATCTATTGATAGCTTCGTAATAAAATTTGTGTTCATTAATTATTCTGCCGTTTCGATAAATTGATGGTTCCAATTTATATGTGTTATCATCTTCGCCTCTAAAGAACAACTTGAATTTATTGCCAAAGGGCATTACTTCATTTATCTTATCTAACAACTCCACTTTTTCTTTAAACCAAGAATAAAAACTTTCGATTGAATTAATTTCTCTATTGGTTTTTTCGTCAGTTTTTTCAGAATTGTTAATAGCCTCAAACGAACTATTATTCAAAAGATCAGACGCGTTTTTTGATTGCTTGTCGAAAGATGCGCTATCATTTTTAACGTCTTTGGCAGGACCTGTTAGAATCGGTTGTTCTGTCTCTATCATAACTGCTCTTGCTTGATGTTAACAAAATTATATAAATTTATCTGTATTTTATCATTTCTTGCTTAGAATGTGAACAATAATATATGTCATAAAATAGTGACATCAAGTGACTTCATAAAACTTAGCTACAAGGAGCAAACCACAGAAAATGATAGTGCACTATATATTTTGCTAGTGTTATCTTGCACTATGAAAAGCAGTGGCGTAATTGGAGAAATACTAGTAAAATCAGTGTACCTCACTATTGAAATTGGTGTAATGCTAGTGGTGTTGATAGCATGCTAGCGAAAGGGCTAGCGCACTAGCATGATTGGTAGCGCGCTACGAAAAGCAGTGGCGTAGAGTCTGAAAAGCTAGCAAAATCAGTGTAATACTAGCTGAATTGCTAGCGCGCTAGGAAAGGCGGTAGTGCGCTAGTAAAAAGGGTAGAAAAGGTATGGTTGGTTTGTTAAAGTCCCAACATCTCTTTAGCTTCTTCGTGACCTTGTTCAGCAGCTTTCTTTAGCCAAAATGTTGCTTGTTCTGGATCAGGATCTACTCCTTTGCCGTAATAATAAGCAAGGCCCAGGGCGAATTGTGCACTGGCATAGCCTTGCTCAGCGGATTTTGTGAACCATTCTACGGCTGTTTTATCGTCGCCAATCGAATCATAGTACACTCCCAAGCCGTACTGGGCCATGCTGTTTCCATCTTCTGCGGCGTCAGTAAAAAATTCTTTAGCTTTATCGAGATCTTGCGGTACTCCTTTTCCGACCAAATAGCAAGCGCCTAGATTATACTTTCCAAAAGAGTCGCCAAGATATGCCGCTTTGGTGAACCATTCAATGGCTTTTATATCGTCGTTCAATTTAGTATAAAATTTTCCTAAAGCATTTTGGGCGCCAGAAAGTCCCTGTTCCGCCGCTTTTGTGTACCATTCCATGGCTTTATCGTAATCTTGCGGTACGCCGTTTCCATTTTCATAACAATCCCCGAGGGCATACGCTGCGTTCAAATTGCCCTGGCTTGCGGCTTTGGAAAACAACTCCACGGCCTTTTTGAAATCTTGCGGTACGCCTTTGCCGAAATAATAAAAATTAGCTAATGAGACCTGTGCGTTCGATTCGCCTTGTTCTGCTGCTTTGGTGTAGTATTCTATAGCTTTTTCGTAATTTTGCGGGACTCCTAGACCCAATTCGTATTTTAGTCCTAAAATATATTGTGCTTCATCATCTCCTTTATTTGCAGCATTAATAAAATATTCCGTAGATTTGGTGTACAATTCGTCTGCTTTTTTAGAATCTTGTGGTACACCAAGCCCCTTTTCATAACAATAGCCTAAATCGTGCTGTGATCTAGCGGATCCTTTTTCTGCTCCTTTTTTAAAGTATTCAACAGCTTTTTCGTAATCTTTTGGCATACCAATCCCCGATAAATAAAAAAAGCCGAGATGATCATAGGCAGAAGCGTCTTCTTGCTCGGCCGCCTTTGAAAACAAATCAAAAGCCTTCTCGAGATTTTGAGAAACACCTCTTCCGAACTTATAACATATAGCTAAATTATATATGGCCGGAGCGTATCCTTTTTGGGCAGCCTTTTCAAAATAGTTAAAAGCTAAATTGTCATCAACTGATTTAAGCCCGAGCTGATTGTATCGTTCCGGAGTGTTATTGATGAAGCGCAAAAATAAAAACGTACACACGATCATTACCGAGATAATGATAAGTACGACTATTATGTTTTTTGATGATGCGTTGGTTTTCATAGTCTTTCAAAAATTTGTTGCAATTGATGTAAAGTATTATACCATTTCCATTTACAACTATTTAGAGTGCTTTGCACTATGAAAAATAACGGTAAAACGCAAGGTACAAAAACCGAAAAAGAGGGGTAAAACGCAAAGTAAATCCGAAAACCGTTTTTTCCAAAATGTTGATTCATCAACATTTTGGAAACTTGCGCATCTCCCCTAAAATGGCAAAAAGTTCTCAACTTAAGTAAGTTAGAAAGCTTTTTTTCTTTTTTTCTGATAAAACGTGCCCAGCTTCGCGGAAAAACGCGGAAAGGTTAGTGTCCGTAAGAAGGATCATAGCTTTGTTTTTGCCTAACCAGCGGGTCGCTCCGTCAAGGGGAGCTTCGTCCAGGGACCTTACGCATGCCAGGGCTACTCCGGCCTCTGCGCAGCTCTTGCGCAGGGCTATCATCTTTCTTTGCGAAAGCCTTTGTTTTTTGATGGCTCGGTAAGGAGCTAAAACGTTTTGAAAAGCTTTAGCGGAA
>JAFYXV010000003.1 GCA_017557885.1 bacterium
GGTCCTTGCGCGCGCGGCCGTCTGGACGAACCCCGCCTTGAATTACCGCGGCGCGGTTCCCGGACTCGTCGGTTCGTTTGAAAGCGAAAACGACGCGGCGGCCGCGTCGGCGGTCCTCCTGGCCGCCGAAGAATATGTCCGCGCCAGCGGACACCAGCGCGTCATCGGCCCCATGAACGGCAGCACCTGGGGTCGCTACCGTCTCGCTCTTGCCGAGGGGGCGCCCTGCCTCTTTCCGTTGGAGCCGATGAATCCGCCCTGGTATTGGGAACTCTGGGAGAAATGCGGGTACGAGACGCTGGCGGAGTACGTCACGAAAAGTTTTCCGCTCTCGGAAGATTCCTTCGCGCGCCTTGAAAAAGCGGAGCGGATCTTCGCGCAGCGCGCCATAACGGTCGCGGATTGGCGTCCCGACCGCGTCCGGGAGGAACTCGACGACATTTTCGCGGTCTCGCAAGTCAGCTTTAAAAACAATTTTCTATACGTGCCGACGGACCGCGGGGCGTTTCTTTCGCACTATCTGCCGCTGGCGGCCGGAATGCGCCCCCACGACGCAGCTATCGCCCGCCGCGCCGACGGATCGCCCGTCGGCTTCGTCTTCGGCTTTCCCAATCCCTACGCTGCAGAAGGGGCGGAGTATGTCAGCAAGACGGTCGCCGTTCTGCCGGACGCGGACTGCCGCGGCCTCGGCGCGTTTTTAGCCGAACGCATGGCAAAAAAAGCCTTTGAGGACGGGTTCCGTGTCATGTACCACGCGCTCATGCACGTCGACAACGTCTCCACCCTCATAGGTAACCACGCCGGAGCCAAAATCTGCCGCAGGTACCGGCTTTACACGAAAGAGTTCAAATGAACGCGAACCTTTGCGAACTTTTGAGGGACCGCGCCGCAAAAAACCCTAGCCGCGCCGCCCTGATCCACCGCGGCGTTTCCGTAACATACGGCGAACTGACGCGGCGCGTCGAACGGCGCGCGTCCGCGCTGGCTCGCTATGGCGTGAAAAAAGGGGACCGCGTCGTGATTTTCGTCCCGATGTCGACAGCCCTTTACGAGATCCTGCTTTCCGTCTTCTCGCTGGGAGCGGTGGCGGTTTTCATCGACGCCTGGGCCGACGCCGCGCGTCTCGATTACGCGGCGCGTCTCGCGGAAGCCAAGGCTTTCGTGGGCATCCCAAAGGCCTGGCTCCTTTTCCTTAAGTCCAAGGCGTTGCGTCAAATCCCCGTGAAACTTTTTCCCAGCTTCGGTAAAGGCTCCGCTAAAGAAAGCTGTCCTCCGGTTTCCTGCGCCGAGGACGATCCCGCGCTGGTTACTTTCACGACCGGTTCGACGGGCGTTCCGAAGGCGGCGCTGCGGACCTGCGGTTTTCTGCTGGCGCAGCATCGCGCGCTGAAAGATTTTCTCGGGGTGGGGGAAGGGGACGTCGACATGGCGACGCTGCCGATTTTCTCGCTGAACAACATCGCCTGCGGCGCGACGACGCTCATTCCCGATTTCAACCCCGCCAGGCCCGCCGACTTTGACCCCGTGAAAATCGCGGGCGAAGCGGCCGCGGCCGGCGTGACGACCACGGCCGCATCGCCCGCTTTCTTAAAGAAACTTTCCGAGGCGGCGCGGGAAACAAATCCGATTCCGACGCTCCGCAAAATTTTTGTCGGCGGCGCAGCGGTGTTTCCGGAGTTTGCCGAAGCGTTGTCCGCGGCTTTCCCCGGCGCGGCGGTAAGCGCGGTCTACGGTTCGACGGAGGCCGAGCCCATCGCCGCGATCGCGGCGGACGAGCTCGCGGCGTCCGATTGCGCCGAGGGCGTCCCGGCCGGAGAGGTGAGCGCCTTCATTGAGCTTCGCATTGTTCGTTTCGACGCTATCCTGCGTCATGAAATGAAGGAAGAAGAATGGATCGCCGCTCAGGCCGCGCCCGGCGAGGCCGGCGAGATCTGCGTCGCCGGCGGCCACGTCCTGAAAACCTACTATCGCAACCCGGAAGCCGAGAAAGAGAACAAAATCAAGGTTGGCGGCAAAATATTCCACCGCACCGGCGATGCCGGACGGCTCGTCGGGGGACGTCTCTTTCTTCTGGGGAGAGCCTCGCGCGTCTTTACAACGCCCGGCGGCGTGAAGGCTTATCCCGCGCTGATCGAGCGCGAACTTCTGAAACTTGACGCGAGCGCCGCGGGAACGCTTGTTCGCGGCCGGGACGGCCGGGCGGTTCTGATTTTGGAAAGCGCCGATCCCGAAGCAGCCCGCGCGGAAGCCCTGACGCTCGACCGCCGGCGCGTGCCCTACGACGAGATCCGCGTTGTCGCCCACATTCCGCGCGACCCCCGCCACGCTTCGAAAATAGATTATAACGCTCTCGCCGAACATATTTCTCCGTGAAAATTAAAACTTTGTGCGTCATGATCATACGGGACAAAACCATAAAGTCCCAGTTGCAACGAGAAGAGCTGTGTTGGCGGTCTGATTATAAAGGCCTTGGCTGCTTTCGGTTGATTTAAGAGGACCGTTATGGTATAATCCCCATATTTAGCAAGTATTATTAACGACTATGGACATTTTAAAATGACTAAGACGGTTTTTCTAACAGGCGGCACCGGCTTCCTTGGGGGGCATCTTGGACGCGAGTTCCTTGCTCGCGGCTGGCACGTTCTGTATTTGGCCAGAGCTAAGCGGACGGTGTCCGCGGAAGAACGCGTCTTGACAGTTCTCGAGGCGATAGATCCCAATTGGAAAAGCCTTCCCGGCACTTACGAAATGGTGGAGGGCGACATATCTCTGCCTAATCTGGGCGTGGACGACGCGAAATTTGGCGAGAAGCTCCGCCAGGTGGACGAGTTTTGGCATTCAGCGGCTGTTTTATACTTCAGCGAAGATCAGCGCGAAGTAACAGAAAAGATAAATCACCAGGGAACCCTCAACGTTCTGGACTTCATCAAACGCTATGGCATCAAGCGTTTTCAGCACATCAGCACGGCCTATGTGAGCGGACTTTGCAATCACGTCGTCAAGGAAGAAGTCACGAAATGCGATTGGGAGTTCCGCAATCCCTATGAGGAGACCAAATACGAAGGCGAGCAGGCTGTCAAAAAATTCGCCGACGAAACGGGCGTTGCCACCACCATCTATCGCCCCGCGGTCATAATAGGGGACACCGTGAACGGAAAATGTCTTTCCTTCACCGGTTTTTATAACATTGCCAAGGTTTTCGCCTTGATCAAACGCCTCGCCATGCGTAGAATCAGCGGTGACACCGAATATTACAGGCAGCACGATCTTTATTCATTGGGAAATTACATTCATTTTCCCTTCCGTTTTCCCTGTCCCTCCGACACGACGGTCAATCTTATCCCCATCGACTGCGTCGTTAAAAACATCATGGGGCTTTGCGAACGTCCCGAATCCGTCGGCCAAGTCTATCATCTGACTCATCCCAATCCTCCCAAGATCCGCGAGCTGCTGGAGAAAGGCTGCAAGTGGATAGAGATGGACGGGGTGGAATTCGTGGACTGCACTTTTGAGCAGTCGGAACAGGTCCTGAAGGAAGAGATCGTAAAATTTGGCGCTCTGGGCATCAACATCAGTTTCTGCCTGGAGATCAGCGAATATCTGCGCTATCTGTTCGGCGAACCAAAATTCGACGTTTCAAAAATTCGCGCCGCTTTGAAGGACAAATACTTTGAAGCTCCCGCCATCGACGAGGCTTTCTTGAGAAAGATCCTTGACTTCGGCGCGGGGTGCCAATGGCATGGCGTAGTCTGACATCTCTTTTTTTCTGCCTGCTTGCATCAGCCTTCCTCACAGGCTGCGCAACCGACATCACGCTGCGCAACGCCCAGGTCAAGGTGACGGAAAGCGCCAAGCTTGGCTCTCCGGCGGTCTTCTTCCTTGACAAAGTCGCCACGCCTCTGCTTGTTAACGACAGGATAGGCAAGATCCGGGCCGTGGCCGACGGCCAGTGGAACTGGGTGAAGACCAAAAGCGACCTTTCCCTTTGGGCGGACAGGGAGTGGGAAACATTCCTGCAGCGTCACGGCCAGACTTTCGTGACCGATCCCGCCCGCAGCAACTACCATATTCTCTGCGACGTCAGCAAAATCTACCTGGAGAAATTCAACGAGTACCTGGGAGCTCATAAATTCGCCTCCCATGTGGTTATGCGCGTTACCATAACCAGATCCGACAACGGATCGACAGTTTATTCCAAAGAATTGAAGCAATCATACGCCGTGACCATCCCCGTGGAGGGATTGGAAAGCGCGGGTGACGAAGCTATCTACAACCACTGCCTGAGCGCAGTTTTCCAAAATTGCCTGGAGAAGATAGTTTTGCCCTGAACACAAAAAGTTTTTATAAAAAAAAATGAAAAATCCAAAAATAGAAAGAGAAATAATCATCGACACCGAACAGTCCCAGGAGCGCCGCGTGGCGGTCATCGAGGACAAGGTGCTGGAAGAATACTACATTGAGCGCGACGAGCAGCACCGCCATATGGGCAGCGTTTACAAGGGCAGGGTGGAGAACATTATCCCCGCCATCAACGCCGCCTTTGTGGACATCGGGCTGGAAAAGAACGGCTTCATCCACATCGACGATGTGTTCGCCTCCAATCTGGACGCCATGGAGCTGGACGACGAGGACGAGGAAGGCGAGGAAAAAGAAAAGAAAGCCCCTCCCAAGAACCGCCCGAAAAGCCGCAAGGACCTCAAGATCTCCGATATACTGAAGGAAAAACAGGAGATCATTGTCCAGGTCGTCAAAGAGCCCATCAGCACAAAGGGCTGCAGGCTCACCACCGACATCAGCCTGCCGGGACGTTTCCTGGTGCTGATGCCCTTTGAAAAGCAGATCGCCGTATCAAGAAGGATCAGCAACGTCCAGGAACGCAAGCGCCTCCGCCAGATGGCCAAGGAAGTCGAGCTTCCCGAGGGCTGCGGCCTCATTATAAGGACCGCCGCGGAAGGCTGCACCAAGAAGGCTTTCGAGAACGACGTGGCCTATCTGGTGAACACCTGGAAAGAAATAGAGGACAAGCACCGCTCCACCTCCGCTCCGGCTCTGCTTCATCCGGAGCTTGACCTCGTTTTGAGAACGATCCGCGACAGCTACGGAGAGGACGTTTCCAGGATCGTGGTCAACACCAAGTCCGACTACGACAGGGTGATGGAATTCGTCAAGAGCTTCGTCCCGGAAGCGAAAAGCAACGTCAGGCTCTACGAGGGCGACGTGCCCATCTTTGAGAAATGGAACATCCAGAAAGATATCGACCGCGCTTTCAGACGCAACGTCTGGCTTAAATCAGGCGGCTACATCGTCATCGACCAGACGGAAGCCATGATCGCCATCGACGTGAACTCCGGCCGCCACACTTCAAGCGACAACCAGGAGGAGACCGTCACCAAGACCAATCTGGAGGCGGCGGACGAGATCGCCCGCCAGCTGAAATTAAGAAATATCGGCGGCCTTGTGGTGGTGGACTTCATCGACATGCACTCCAAGCAGAACCAGAAGGAGGTCGTGAGCAGGCTCCAGAGCGCCCTGAAGCGCGACAAGGCCAAGAGCTCTATCCTTCCCTTGTCCGAGTTCGGCCTGCTTGAAATGACCCGCCAGCGCGTCACAGAGTCCATCAGGCAGTCCGTTTACGACGAATGCCCCTATTGCCACGGCCGCGGACTCGTGAAATCCCTCTTGTCGATCTGCCTGGAATTGCAGCGCGCCCTGCAGTCCCTGCTTTCCATGCAGCATGAAAAGGACGTGAGAGTGGACGTCAACCCCTCCGTGGCGGCGAGCCTCAGGGAGAATCTGGACATCCTGAAAAAGCTGGAGACCACTTACAACGCCAATCTGACCATAACCGCCAATCCCAAGATGGATCTGGAGGATTATAAATTCTACGATGCCCTGAGCGGCAAAGCGCTGCAGTTGAAGCGCCATTAATAAAGAAGGAAAACATAATGCCCACTTACGAATACCGCTGCAAAAAATGCGGATATGAATTTGAGAAGTTCCAGCAGATAACCGCCGAGCCTCTGAAAAAGTGCCCCCAATGCGGAGGGCATGTGGAGAGACTGATAAGCGGGGGAGCCGGAATAATCTTCAAAGGCAGCGGTTTCTATGAGACCGATTACAAATGCAAGGCCTCGGAATCCTGCCATCAGATCGAACACGAACACGGAGCCGGCTGCGGCTGCGAACACTGTCATCACAATAAAAAATAGGAAGCCCTTTATGACTACTCCGAAACGAATCATTCCCTGCCTTGACACCAAAGGCGGCCGTCTTGTAAAAGGCGTCAACTTTTTAGGCCTCGCCGACGTCGGCGATCCGGTGGAATACGCCAGAATGTACAACGAACAGGGCGCGGACGAACTGGTCTTCCTTGACATCACCGCTTCCCACGAAGGAAGAGACACCATCGTCGATCTCGTCTCCAAGACCTCCGAAGTGATCTTCATGCCCCTGACGGTGGGCGGCGGCATCAAATCTACCGACGACATGCAGCGCATCCTGAGAGCCGGCGCGGACAAAGTCGGCGTCAACACCGCGGCCGTCATGCGCCCCGAGATCTTGAAGGAAGGCGCCAAAATGTTCGGCACCCAGTGCATCGTTCTGGCGGTGGACGCCAGGGACCGCAGGCTCAATACGAAAGTGAACGTAGAGGAAGCCCACAAGATCGACTGGGGCTGGGACATCTCTCCTCTCAAAGTCGATGAAAACAGTCTTTGGGAAGTTTACGTCCACGGCGGCCGCACGGCCACCGGCATCGACCTTATCAAGTGGTGCAAATACGCAGTCTCTTTGGGCGCCGGCGAAATCCTTCTCACCTCCATGGACAAGGACGGCACCAAGGACGGCTACGACAACGCCATGAACAAAGCCGTGCGCGACGCGGTCAGCGTTCCTCTGGTCGCCTCCGGCGGCGCCGGATGCCTCGAGGACTTCTACAAAGGCGCCGTGGAAGGCGAAGCGGACGCCCTTCTGGCGGCCTCGCTTTTCCATTTCGGCACGTTAACGGTCCCGCAGGTGAAAGAATACCTCGCAAGCAAAGGCGTGCCCGTAAGGCCCGTAGAGAAGAAATAAAAAACTATATAAATAATTATGGATATGAAAAAGGCGGCAAATGCCGCCTTTTTTTATGCTGTATAGCGATGTTGAGGCGGGCTACTTTTGTTTTGAAAGGTAGCGCCAGTAGGCCATAAGGCTCTTGGGGTCGTCCGTGACTTTGGAAAGGTCGCGGAGGGGGATTATTTCCACACGGATCTTTTCGTTTTCGTCCGGGCAGCCGCAGATCCTGCCTTTCAATGATTCGAGCTCT
Organism: bacterium; assembly: GCA_017557885.1. Classification (GTDB taxonomy): domain Bacteria; phylum Auribacterota; class UBA3054; order UBA3054; family UBA3054; genus UBA3054. The sequence goes on from JAFYXV010000003.1 coordinate 7,307, forward strand.
TCTTTGGTCAAATTAATTTCCGCGGCGAAAAGGAAGATTATCTCGTCGCTGATTCCGTAGGTGGGGAAGAATCCGCCGAGATCTGTGATGCTGTCTTTGGTGATCTCCAGACCGGTCTCTTCTTTCACTTCCCTTACGGCGGTGGTCAATTTGTCGGTGGAGTTGTCAAGCATGCCGGCGGGTATTTCTTTCGTTTCATAGAGCCCGGCGGCGAACCTGGGCTGCCTTACTATGACTGTGTATTTTTCGCCTTCGCAATTTATGACGATGAGGACGGCGGAAGCGTCGCCCCTCATCAATACGGCGCCGGGGACCTGGCGGCCCTCCTGGTCGAAGGCTTTGACGAAAAGTTTGGCAAACAGCAAGCCTCCGTCGTGACGTCTGTCCACGGCCTGGACTTTGATCTCCTCGATCCTGAAGCGCTGGTCCATCCTTTTGATCCAGTTGGCGTACTGGACCGAGGTGCGGACCATCTCGATGTCGTCCTTGCGGCCTTTCCAGATGAAACTGTCGAAGGAGGTCTCCTCCTCTACGCCTTTCTCCTCCAGGGAATCGATCCACTTTTTTACTTCGACGTAAAGGGGCTGCTTGAAGCCGACCACGTAGGGGTAGAAATCCTCCCACTTGCGCCACTCGAAGGCGCTGAATTCCTTTTGGAAATCTTCGCTGTCGTAAGCCAGTTTTTCCGCGTCTTCGTCTTTCCCTTTATACAGGAAAAGGAACCATTTCTGGGCCTGGCCGCGGTAGCCGAAGAAGGTGGGCTTGTTCCTGGGAACTTCGTAAGTCAGCCAGAAAGGGCTTTCCGCCACGAGCTCGACTTCGTTTTCCGAAAGGCCGGTCTCTTCCCTGAGCTCGCGCCAGGCGGCTTCCCTGGGCGTTTCGCCGTTGTCGATGCCGCCCTGGGGCCATTGCCAGGAGCCTTTGAAATTCTGCCTTTCCCCAGTCCAGTAGAGGCCTTTTTCGTTCATGACGACCAATCCCACGTTGGGGCGGAAGGCGTTGTTTATAGGTGTTAATTGTTGACGCATAATGGCATTATAGCATAACCGCTTTTGGTTTTACATTTGACCACTTTTATAATATAATCATATAGATAATCTAATAATATAGGGCATTGTATTTATGATCCAAGTTAAGGAACTGGTGAAGACCTACGCGGACCTCCTGGCGGTGGACCATATCTCCTTCAATGTGGAGAAAGGCGACATCGTCGGGCTTTTGGGGCCGAACGGCGCCGGCAAGACCACGACCATGAAGATCCTGACCTGCTTCATGCCCGCCACCTCGGGCGTAGCCAAGGTGGCCGGGCACGATGTTTTCAAGGAATCGCTGGAAGTCAGGAGGCACATCGGCTATATGCCTGAGAACGTTCCTCTTTATCCCGAGATGCGGGTGAACGAATTCCTGAGCTACAGAGGCCGCCTCAAAGGCCTGAAGGGCCAGTCTCTCATAAACCGCATGAACGCCGTCATCGACGCCTGCGAACTGGGGCAGGTTAGATCAAGGATCATAGAGCAGCTCAGCAAAGGCAACCGCCAGAGGGTGGGCTTGGCCGACGCTCTCATTGGGGACCCGGATCTTTTGGTGCTGGACGAACCGACCATCGGACTGGACCCCAACCAGGTCAGAAAAGTCAGGGAGCTCATAAAGGAGATCGGCCGCGACAGGACGGTCATTCTTTCCACCCACATACTTCCGGAAGTGGAGATGGTCTGCGAAAAGGTCATCATCATGTACAAGGGCAAGATCGTTGCCCAGGACAGCATGTCGAACCTGAGAAGCGGCAACAAGAAGCGCTACTGCGTGGAAGTGAAGGCTCCCAAATCTGAGGTGGAGAGAGCGCTCCTGGACGTCAAGGAAGCCTACGAAATAAGGACTTCCGAAGCGGAAGGCTGGGTGAGGGCCGAGATGCTCTCCCGGCTTCCGGAGGAAAACATCTCCGAAAAGATCTTCCTTTCCCTGCAGAAACACTCCTGGCCCATGAGGCTTCTTACTACCAAGATGCCGACTTTGGAAGATATTTTTGTGGAAATGACGACGAAACATTAGGGTATTTATGCGAAATTTCCGGACACTGTACAAACGCGAATTGGCCACGCTTTACTACACGCCCACCAGCTACGTGGTGATGTGCGTTTTTCTCATCGTGGTGGGCTGGCTTTTCTGGATATTGGTGAATTACTTGAACGCGCCCTCCAAGCCGATCGAGGCTAACGTCTTCGGCTATCTTTTCGGCGGCACCTTCATCTACTGGATGGTGGTGGCGGCGGTCACTTCCGCCCTGACCATGCGTCTTTTCTCCGAAGAATACCGGACCGGCACCATCGAGATGCTGATGACCACGCCGGTCACGGACACCCAGGTGGTCCTTTCAAAATTCTCCGCGGCCCTGACATTCTTGATGCTCATGTGGCTGCCGACTCTCGTTTACGTCTATATCCTGGGGAAATTCACCACTGTGGATTACGGGGTGGTCTGCGCCGGATATCTGGGGACCTTTCTTCTGAACTGCATGCTGACGTCTTTGGGGATCATGATCTCCTCCACCAACAAAAGCCAGTTCGTTTCCTTCTTCGTGACTTTTATCGGGATATTGATGCTTTTCTCTTTGAATTTCATGCAGGACGTGGTAAGCAATAAATGGCGGGTGGTCTATCGCTACGCTTCCGTTTTGGAGCAGTTCAACCCCTTCACGAAGGGCGTCATCAGCTCCCAGAGCGTGGTCTATTTCCTGAGCATCACGGCTTTCCTGCTTTTCTGCACCGTGAAGAGCGTTGAATCCAGGAAGTGGAGATGATCTTATGAAAGAGACGATCGTTAGAAGACTGACCTACGGCACCAACGTCACTTTCGCCATCATATTGGCGTTTGTCCTTGTGGTTTTGTTCAACGCCCTGGCGGCCAAGTATCCCAGGCGCTACGACTCCATCCAGAACCAGGATCTTTACAAACTTTCCGAAAAGACGCTGAATGTTCTGAAGGAACTTCAGGAGCCGGTGGAGTTTTACGTTTTCGGCAACCCGCAGAACTCCGAACTTTATCCCAAGGTCAAGAGGCTCATCGACCAATATTGCAACGCCAGTTCCAAGGTCACCTGCCTTTTGGCCGACGATTACATCCTCCGGGATCCAGGAAAGATCCAGAAGATCAGGCTGCAATACAATGTGACGGACTGGGACACGGTCGTCGTGAAAGTGGGGGAGGAGACCAAGGAATTAAAGGAGAGCGATCTGGGAGAATTCAAGTTCGAGCACAACTATTACGACTACGGCCAGAAGAAAAAGCTGGTGCTTTTCAAGGCCGAGCAGGCTCTGACCTCCGCCATACTGGAACTGCAGAATCCCGAAGAGAAGAACGTTTACTTCACCGTCAACCATGGCGAGCGCAGCATCGCCAGCAAGGAAGACCGCAATTACAGCACGGTCAAAGACTATCTCGAAAGGGACAGGGTGAACTGCGCGCCCATCGAGCTTTTCCGCATTTCCGACCTGTCCGAGACCAACTGCGACCTTCTGGTGGTGGCAGGTCCGACAAGGGAATTTTTGGAAGAGGAAGTGGAAACTTTGCGGCGCTATCTTATGAAGGGCGGGCGGGCCATCATCATGCTTGATCCCAACTCCGATTGCGAGAGCATTCCGAAAATGCTGCGCAGCTGCAACATCAACGTGGGCGACGACGTGACGGTGGATCCCTCCACCAGGATCGCCGGCACCGGCTGGTTCGATCTGGTCATCCCGGAATACGGTTCCCACGAGATCACCAAAAATCTGGAATCCCTGAGCATTTTCTACATGGCCCGTTCCGTCTCGGAGATCAATCACGAGAACCAGGATTATATCGTGACGCCGTTTTTGGAGACCTCGTCGGACGGCTGGGGCGAGACCAAGTATCACGGGACCTCCTATCACTTTGACGAAAAGACGGATCTTTCCGGCCCTGTCTGCGTGGGCGCGGCGGTGGAGAACCGCAGGACCAACCTGAGACTGGTGGTCTTCGGCGACGCGGATTTCGCTGACAATTTTTATGTGGAGAGGCCTTTGTCCAACAGGGACATTTTCCTGAACGCCTGCAACTGGGCCATGCAGAGGGAATACCTCGTCAGCATCGGCCCAAAGACCATCCAGGAGATCAGGAGCCTTAAGCTGAACCGCAGGCAGATATCTCTCATAAGGACGCTGGTGATAGTATTGGTGCCGGCCCTGGCGCTTTCCCTGGGCCTCGTAGTTTACGTGCGCCGCCGCCAATAATTTTTAGCAAGAGCAAAAATGAAATTCAAAACTACCATAATCTTATTGATCCTCGTTTTGGCGGTGGGCGGCTACGTTTGGTTCGTGGACCGCTTCAAACCCTCCACGGCGGAAATAAAGCAGACGGAAAAACGCGTGCTGAAGGATTTCCGGCCTGAACTCATCACCAAGATCTACATCGACCGCCAGGTCAGGGAGAACGAGACCGGCAAGGTCCTGAGGCTGGAAAAATACGAGCTGGAAAGGGAAACGCTGGGCTGGAAACTGGTGAAGCCGGTCAACTTCCCGGTTAATACTCCTTTGGTGCGCCAGATATTGGACAGCCTAAAAAAAGTCGATCAGCACCGTTCCATAACGGGGGAGGAATACGAGAACATCAACCGGGACGCCACGGGCCTGAACGCTCCGGATATCATCGCCACCTTCGAGACGCCGACCACTTCGGTGGTCCTGCGCGTCGGCTCCCAGGTCCCGCTGGGCTGGGAATACTTTGCGGAACTGCAGGGCAAGCGCCAGGCTTATTTCATTCCCAACGAGATGCGCGACATCCTTTGCTTCGAGACGGACAGCAGCGAAAAGGACGTCAGAAGGCGCAGGGTCTTCGACGTGACGCCGGAATACGTCAACGCCATGCAGATCACGGTGGGCGGGGAAGAGATAGATCTCAGGAAAGGCAAGGACCTCTTCTCCTGGTATCTCAGAAGCCCGCTTTACGACAGGGCGGACGACAAGCTCATAAACGAGTTCGTTAAAAAACTCTCAAAGGTGGACGTTGAGAAATACGTCGATCAGCCCAAGGGGAAAGTCGATCTGAAATATTCGGTCACACTGGTGCAGAGGGAAAATTCCCAGCGGCTCCAGATCTCCGACGAGATCGTGGAGACCAACGAGTATGAGGAAGTGGACCGCTACTGCTACGCCAGACGCTCGGAATACGGCCAGTTCTTCACCCTTCGTCCGGACATATTGAAGGACTTTTCTTCCCAACCCGACCACTACAGGGCCAAGACGCTCTTTGCGCCGGGCGTTTTCGAGGATCTGGACTATCTCATACTGGAAAAAGGCAAAGAGCGCATGGAGCTTGTTTTCGACAAACAGCAGAACAAGTGGGATTGCACCACCATGCTTTCCACCAGCTTGAAGGACGAACTGGCCATCGAGGATTACGCTTTCCTCTGGCTTGACCTTCCGATCGCCCGCTTCGCCGAAAGTGCCGAAGCGAAATCCGCCATTGAGGACACGCTTTCGCCTCTCACAATCCAGATCCGTTACCAGGGGTTCGACGATATGCAGAAGTATTCATTGAGCAAGGATGTGGAAGGCTTGATGTTCATGGAAAGGATGTCGAACGTCTTCGTGGCGGTCAAATCGGAAGACGTCATGAAACTTTACACCACCAACTGCTTCCGCTTCCTGACCAGGGAGGCTCTCACCGTGCCGGAAGGGGAGGTGGACAAGATAGAATTGACGGGGAAGGAAGGGACGGCGACTTTGAACTACGGCACCAATTTCTGGATCGCCACGGAAAATGACGCCTCCAGGGAGATCATGCCCAGGATGAAGGACGAGATCGCCAAGCGCGTGCCGGTGCTCATCGACCATTATGTCAAGGAATGCTCGGAGCTGGATCTGCCGTCCTTCGGCCTGAGCGACCCCTACCTCAAGATAACCTTCACTTTGAAAAACGGCGAAACCAAGACTATTTCCATCGGCGACAAGTGCGGCGAGGGACGATACGGCATGGTAGGGGAGCAGCCCTACGTTTTCGTCCTCAACAAGGAGACCGTCACAGCCCTGGAGCAGTTCCGGGATTTAGCCAGAATATATCGTGACTGACCCTCTAAATTAAAAAAGGGAGCGAAATATGAGAAAAGCGTTTTTTACATTGATCATTCTCGCGTTTGCGGCCGCTTTCCAATCCAAGGCCGCCGATATCGTGGGCATGGCGCCCAGGGAGACCTCCGTCGTCATAAGGACGCAGAAGAACATCAAGTCCTTCCTGCGCATCCCTTCCCCCGGTTTCTGCTACGATGAGATGAAATACACCGCCAGGGTGGTCTCGGAACCCAAGAAAACGATCTTTCAGGTCAGCATGCTGGCTCCCACGAACCAGCCTGACCGCATCGTCATGCCCTACGCCAGGATCATGCGTCCGGACTACACGGAGCTGGCGGCGGGAGCTTTTTCCAACGCGGTCTTCTGGGCCAACGGACAGATCCTGGCCCAGCGTTTCGCCGTGCCGGAGAAAATGGACAAATATCTCGTGGCCGTGGGCTACGTAAGCTACAGGGACGCCAGGCACCGCCACATCGCGGGAGGCCCCTACGAGACCGTCATCAATGAAAAGGGCATGATCGTCCACCGGGGCGAGCCCCTTATGAAATCCAAGTACAGCGCCAAGTTCAGCATCGACTCCTCCATCATGTTCCTGGACGACGAACTGGAGATGGAAGTGACTCAGGAAGTGGCCAGGAAAGGCTCCACCAACGAAGTGCAGACGGTCTTCGGCTACACCCTTGTGAACCTCGATACCGGCAAGGTCGTCATCAGCGCCGAGGAAGTCCAGAAGCCGGTCATAAAGATGAAAACTCTGGGCAACTACGCCGTGGATCTGAGAATGTCAAGGAACGGCAGCACCTTCTGGCACGGCATGAAAGTTTACTGCGTCCTGCCAAGGCTGGAAAGGACCTTCGATCCCGACTATCTTGGCAAGCTCACCTTGAACGACGGCGTCATTTGCGGCTCCTCCAACGACGTGCATCAGCTGGCGGACGGGCGTTATTCGCCTTCCGTCAAGGACAGGATCAGCCAGCGCTACTACGCCTCCGAGATCACCAACATCTTCGGCGGCAAGGGACGCATCATAACCCAGGACAGGGGATATTTCAGCTACAATCTGGGCGTCAGGCTTAAGCTCAACATGCCCTATCTCCTTGAGATCGATTATCCCGAGGACGCTCCCAGGACCTTCGCGGTCTCCGTCAGTGGCGGAACCTATTCCCCCTGCGTGCAGACCGGCCACACCTTGCCTTACCAGCGCCCCGACCAGTTCGTGGAGCAGCTGCAGCTGCCCCTGAACGGGAACGTCAACAAGATGCAGTTCATCGTCTGGGCGGGCGACGACGAGCTCAAGAACGGCTTTAACGTGGCGATCGCCGATCCGGGGGAACAGTATGCCCCCTTCAGCAAGAAACCCCTCGTTTTGCGCGTTTCGCTGTATTCCTTCCTGACCATAGCCGTTCCCCAGGCCAAGGAAAAGTTCCCGGAACAGTATCAGCGCTACATATGGACGGAAGGCGAAGCCATGACGGGCAAGGACGGGGTTTTCTTCGCCCCGGTTTTAAACAGCCTTTTCTTCGGCATGAACAGCTTCTCGCCTTTGGCCCTGGCCTGGAACTCCCGGGGCGGCAGCGACGGGACCGTCATGTTCCCGACAGAGCACTACACCATTCCCTACAAGACGGAAATAAACGGCGTGGAATACATCAGCGACCGCAAGGAAGACAACAGCAAGAGGAACAATTACATTGGACGCTGCTCCGACATGGCCCGCTATCTTAAGATGAAGATCTTCCCCAGGCTGGAATACGGCGGCAGCGATCTTCTGAAGGACAAGTTCGCGGTGGGTATGGACGGCAAAAAGCTGGCTCCTTACCTTTACAACAAAGAGGCGGCGCCTCTTCAGGACAGCGTGGACGTGACTTACGAGGGCGTGGCGGAGGATTTCATCGGCATACTTAAGGAAATGGCCGCAAGCGTGCCGGAAAGATCCAGGAGCTGCTTCGAGAATCTCATCATCCGCCAGCGCGCGAACTTCACGCCCACCTCTTACAGCGACAACGCCCTTAAGCTTTACGCGGCCGAAAAAGGCCTCGGATTGAGCGGCGAAGCGCTGCGCACGGAAGTCACCATGAACAGGACGGAGGATTACCGCCGCTGGTATCAGAACAAGAAGTTCGCTTTCTGGACCAAGGTCAACGAAGCTTACAATCAGCTCTTCGGAAGGAAAGGCGATCTTATTTACTACAACTGGCGCAACGGCGGCATGCCCTTCGAAAACCTCTATTATTACGATCCCGCGGCCTGGACTGAGATCAAGAGAAAACGCTGCGTCCCCGTGGAAGGCTTCCCGCTTCCCGAGATGAACGTCTCCGATCTTACCAAGGCGGCGGAGACTTGGACGAACGACGAGGACGCGCTCCTCAAGGACGTTTTCAATTATCCCATTCTTCCGGTCTGCCCGGTCTTCGGCACTCTGGCGGCCACTTCCGAGGAATATTTCTCCCTTTTCCGCAAAGGCGACGACCTCTCGAAAAGGGCGGTGAAGATAACGCCAAACGTTCAATCCCGCACCCTGGTTTTGGACACCAAGAAAGTTCCTTCCCTCGCCGGTCAGACCATGTACCGCTCCAGGGAATACTCCATGTACGATCCGCTGCTGGCCTTTATTTTCGACAACCCCAAATATCTCTGCTTCGAACAGTCCCACCAGGCCTGCTTCCCCTTCGCCGGCATAACCAGGCGCTTCTTCATGAACTATCTGGCGCTGCCATTGGTGCCTTTCGGAGAGGTTAAGCAAAGCGAGGGCAATCCTCTGAACGTTTACCTCGGCGTCTATGAAAACGCGCCTTACATCGCGGTTGTCAACAAGACCCTGAAGCCCGTCACGGCGAGAGTGAGCCTGCCTTTGGCGGGCGTGAAACAGCTGCGTCCGCTGGTGACCAAGGACAAACGCCAGGACTATTTCGTGCAGGAGGACACCATCGAGGTGGACCTGACGCTTGCGCCCATGGAACTGAGGAGCTTCAAAGCTGAATAAAATGTCGGAGATCTGGCGCGCTAAAAACGACACGAAAGTCTGGTCGCCGTCCTGCATAGCGACGATCTTGCTTTTCATCGCGGTCTCGCTGGCCTTCTTTTTCGGGTTGAGCGCTTATTTTACGGAAAGAAGCGGCGACCTTTTCAAAGCGGCCTATCCCTTGCTGGAGCCGCTTTTGGAGGATTCGGCGACGGAGGGCGAGAAAGCGGATTTCTCCAACGCCTATTTCAGGATCGCCCAGAGCATAAACGACCATCCCCTGATCCTTACCAACAAGGAGCTTCTTCTAGTGAGGGACATGGTGATGGATCAGAAGATCTCCCGGGAGGAGATCGCCAAAATCGAAGCGCTCGCCGCTAAGGTCTCGGAACGGAATGAATAGATCGTTTATAGTTTCCGCTCTGTTTTTCGCCCTCTTTTCCCTGGGAGCCTTCGGTGAGGAATATTTCACCGTGGATCTGCCGGAAGGCTGGCAGAAAGTTCCCAAGGAAAGCCTGGAAATATACAACCGGGCGGAAAATTCCCTCAAGGGTCAAAGCGGAAAAGGCTACAGCGCCGCCTACGAGAGAAAAGCCCTGCTGGATTTTCAATTGCCATACATCCTGGTGGAGCAGGAAAAGCACGCTCCTTACAGCGTTCCGGAACTGGAGGCGATGGCGGAGGAAATGCCTTCGGTAATCAGAAGAGCCTATTTGCCGCTGCACCGGGCGGGAAGCTACGGAGAGGTCAAGGTCATGCCCGGCCTTTACGACAGGGAAAGGAACATGGTCTTCACTTATTATGAGATGGTGAGGGCTAAGCCCAGGGAGGAGTTGTTCGCCTTTGTGGCGATCTTCCCTTCCAAAATAGGGCTTGTGAGGCTTAACGGCTTCGGCAAAAAAGCGGATTACGCCCGCAGCATGGAGGAGATGGAAAAGATCTTGCAGAGCTTTTCCTTCACCAGCAATTATCTCTACTCTCCCTCCTTGAAAAAAAGCTCAAGGCTCAGGATCCTTCCCGTCGTGTGCGTCTGCGCCTTCGTGATCCTTTACGCCTTGAAAATCTTTGGCAGACGCCGGGGCGTTTCGCGGGAGCCTTTTGCCGGGAGAAACTGACTTATGGATTTGTTTTTTAGATCTTTATTGTTTACGGCCGCGGCGCTTTTGCTGAGCGCTTGCAAAAACGGGAAAGAAGCCGAGGCTGACTGGCGGAGAATGCCATCCCCCGTGGAAGTCAGATCCAGCGGCGATGAAAATGTGATCGCTCTTCCCGGCACCAACAGATTCCTTTTGCTGGGTAAAAAGCTCGGGCTTCCCAAATACGCGGCTTTTTACAGCCAGCCGGGAGAGGATCCCAAGACTGTCGTGCCAATGATCGCAGCCATCGGCGAAAGGCAGTTTTTCTCCGGAGAAATTTATGCCGACACCAATAACATCGGTCGCTTCAAAACGCCTTTCCTCTTCAAGGGCATCATAATATCCAAGCACAATTACGTCAGCCGGGAGGCTTTTGATCCCCTTAAACTGCCCGGCGAAGTCGTCAACCTCACCCTGTGGCACAACCAGAGCGCTATCAGGGAAGCGAATATGCGGCGCTGGAACGACATCCTCAGTTACCACGACGACGCCTACAGGGAGCGCATGGCGAAAGCTTTCAGAACCACCAACATGCAGACTGACGAGGTCTGGGACGACGACGTTGATCTGACCGTCAGGATCCGCTACATAAAGGACGGCTACACCTACATGTTCTACAACTCGGGCAACACCGCGGCCAAAATATGCGACGTGAAGCCCGTGGATGTTTTCCGTCCGCTGACAGCCGAGATCGAGACCAGGGAGAATCCCACCAACAGCGCTTTGAGCGACGTGATGCTCTATTTCCGCTACGACGGCGGGAAAAGGTATTACATGTACAAGAGAGATTACGACCTGGAAGCATGCTATTGGCGCCAATCCGAGCATGTGACGCTGCAGAACGAACCATCCAAAGTTGAAGCGAAACTCGAGCTGATAAAGGACGGCGAGACCGTTCAAAGCGAGAAATACACCCTGGGCGATTTTGTGAAAGGCTATTTCCCTTACGCCACCTTCACCAACTGGGTGACGGGAGTTTCCCTGAAAACTCCGCCAAAGGGAGCCAAGCTGAAGATCACTGTGGACGGGGGCCCGCTGTACGGGCCTATCGAAGCGGAAAAAGAGTTTTAAAAAAAAAAGAGCGCCTCGGCGCTCTTTTTTTCGAAGTCCTTCCGGAAAGATCAGAAGCCGGATTCGACTCTCAGCATCACGGTCTTGGACTGGATGCAGTCGAGTTTGTTCAGGGAGGCGATGGCTTCCTTCATGCGCGCTTCCGTAGTCTCTCTGGTCATGAAGGTCACGATGGAATAGGGCTGGGCTTTGGCAAATTCGTGCAGAATTACGGAACTGATGCCGATCTCCCTTTCCGTAAGCTCTTTTGAAAGAGCGGCGATGACGCCAGGCCGGTCGTCGGTCTTCCAGCGGAGGTAATAGCGCATTTCCATTTCAGGGGCGGGGACAAGCTGGTATTCTTCCTTTTTCAGAGCGAAGACAGGAAGGCGTCCGACGGATCCGCTGTAAATGTTGCGGGCGATGTCTATGATGTCGGCGGTCACGGCGCTGCTTGTGGCGTTCATGCCGGCGCCCTCGCCGTAGTAAAGCGTGCGGCCTATGGGGAAGCCGTTTATTTCCACGGCATTGTAGGCGTCGCAGACGCCGGAGAGCATGCTGCTTTTGTTTATCAGCGTGGGGGCAACCATGCATTCAAGCTTGTTGTCTTTTGCCCTGGCCCAGGCCAGAAGCTTAATGGAGTAGCCCAGTTCCTCGGCGCAGCGGATGTCGGTCTGATCCAGACCAATGATGCCCTCCGTATAGATCTCCTCCGGCTTTATCCATTGTCCGAAGCAGTTGGCGATAAGCAAGACCAGTTTGTGCAGGGAGTCTTTGCCCATGAGGTCGAAGGTGGGATCCGCCTCGGCATATCCGTTCTGCTGGGCGGCCTTGACGGCGTCGTCGAAGGCCATGCCGTCCTTGCCCATGCGGGTGAGGATGTAATTGCAAGTCCCGTTGACGATGCCGCGGAAATTCTCGATCGCGTCGCAGGTGAGGCCTTCCCTCACGGATTTGATGATCGGGATGCCGCCGCAGACGGCGGCTTCGTAATAGAGATCCACTTCGTTTTGTTTCGCCAGGGCGGCCAGATGCTGACCGTATTCGGCCAGAAGGGCCTTGTTGGCCGTCACGACGCTTTTCTTCCTCATCAGGGCGTCCTTTATGACCTTCAGGGCAAACCCGCACCCGCCGATCAGTTCGACGATGATGTCGATCTCGGGATCGTCTAAAAGCTCGTCGGCGTTGGTGGTGAAAAGATCCACTGGGATCTTGTAAGGCCGCTCCTTGAAAGGATAAAGGTCGGCGATCTTCTTGAGCTTTATCTCGCAGGGCAGATTTCTTTCCGCACTCTCGATGTTCAAGAGGTTGTTGGCGACGCCGGTTCCCACCACGCCGCAGCCGATCAGGCCTATGTTTATGGATTTCTTCATGCTTCTAAAAAGGGGTAATTATTATTTTACCATAATCTTCAAGCGATTTTTATCCGTTCTCCGATTTTGGCTGATCAAGGGCAAAAAAAAGCCCGCTTGCAAAGCGGGCTGATCAAGTCGGGCAGGGGAGAAGATTCAGTTGATGAAGAGCAGCTCCCGGTATTTCGGCAGCGGCCAGAGATCATTGTCCACGATCTCCTCCAGCCGGTCTATGGGCTTCCTGATGTCCTCTATGGACTCCGCCACCTTGTGGTAGGCGAGGGCTTTCTTGTAGATATCCTCGATGACGTTGGCGGCTTTTCTGGCCTCGATTAGGGCGTCCACTTTGGATCTTATCTCCGCAATAAGAGCGGAAGTTTCCCTTATGAGTCCTATTTCCGGCGCGGATTGCTTGAGATATTCCCGCGGGAAGATTTCCTTGGAAAGCTCGACGGATCTCAAAAGCCTGGTCTTGTACTCCAGGGCGGCGGGAATGACATGGTTGGTGGCCATTCTGCCAAGCACGCGGGCTTCTATCTGGACCTTCTTAACGTAGGTCTCCCATTTGACTTCGTTGCGGGCTATCAGTTCCTTTTCGGTGTAGACATTCGTCCTGGCGAACATATCCACCGCGTCTTTTTTAGTGAAGGCGGAAAACATTTTCGGCACAATTTTTTCCGTGTCGAGCCCTCTTTTCTTGGCTTCCTTCTGCCATTCGGAAGTGTAGCCGTTTCCGTCGAAGCAAATAGTGTCGACGGTTTCCCGGATCATGGGCTTCAGAAGATCCATTACCGCGCAGTTCAATTTTTTCCCGGCGGCAATATCTTTGGCAAGCGCGGCGTAGAAGGCCGTCAGCTGATCGGCCACGGCGGCGTTGAGGGTGGTCAGGGCGCCGGCGCAGTTGGCGGAGGAGCCCACGGCCCGGAACTCGAAGCGGTTGCCGGTGAAGGCGAAGGGGGATGTGCGATTGCGGTCCGTGTTGTCAATTAAGATCTCCGGGATCTCCACCAGCCCCAACTTGCGGCCTTTCTTGCCGGCGATCTCGATGGGGGTGTCGGAGGGGACTTCGAGGATCTTTTTCAGTATTCCGGTCATGGCCTGGCCCAGGAATACCGAAATAACGGCGGGAGGAGCCTCGCTGGCCCCCAGACGGTGAGCGTTGGTAGAAGACGCTATGGAAGCCTTCAAAAGGCCGTTGTGGCGCTTCACAGCCATCAGGGTGTTGATGAGAAAAGTCAGGAACTGCAGGTTGCCCATTGCGTCTTTGCCGGGAGCAAAGAGCTGGGTGCCGGTGTCCGTGCCCAAAGACCAGTTGTTATGCTTGCCGCTTCCGTTGATGCCGGCGAAGGGCTTTTCATGAAGCAATGCCACGAAGCCATGCTTCCTGGCAACGAAGTTCATGAGGTTCATGATCTGCTGGTTCTGGTCGTTGGAGAGGTTCATCTCGCCGTAGATGGGGGCTATCTCAAACTGGTTGGGAGCCACTTCGTTGTGCCTGGTCTTCAAGGGAATGCCGAGCTTGTAGGCCGAGATCTCCAGTTCCCGCATGAAATTCACCACCCTGGGAGGAATGAAGCCCAGGTAGTGGTCGTCGAGCTGCTGGCTCTTGGAGGATTCGTGACCCATGAGGGTGCGGCCCGCCAGGGTAAGGTCGGTCCTGGCGGCGAAAAGCTCTTCGTCCACCAGGAAGAACTCCTGCTCCCAGCCCAGATAGGCGGTCACTTTATTGACGCGCTTGTCGAACAGCTTGCAGATCGGCAGAGCTGCTTCCGTCAGGGCTTTCAGGGATTTTTTCAAGGGAGTCTTGTAGTCCAGGGCTTCGCCGGTGTAGGCCAGGAAAACGGTGGGAATGCACAGGGTGTCTCCCTGGATGAAGACCGGGGAGGTGGGATCCCAGGCGGTGTAGCCCCGGGCCTCGAAGGTAGCCCTTATGCCTCCGTTGGGGAAGCTGGAAGCGTCCGGTTCCTGCTGGATCAAGACTTTGCCGTCGAAAACTTCGATCATGCCGCCTTTGCCGTCGTATTCCAAAAAGGAATCGTGCTTTTCGGCGGTGCTGTCGGTGAGGGGCTGGAACCAGTGGGTTATGTGGGTGGCTCCGTGCTGGAGCGCCCATTTTTTCATGCCGGCGGCCACTTTGTCGGCGACGGCCGCGCTTAAGGGTTTTCCTTTGTCGATGCATTCTGTGAGGGCTTCATAGGTCTCCTTGTCCAGGTACTGTTTCATTTTGCTCCTGGTGAAGACCAACTCTCCGAAATATTCGGAGGGAAGTTCCTTGGGGACATCGACGGGTATGGGTTTCTTTTTATAGGAGGCGCGGACGGCTTGGAATCTAAGACTGCTCATTATTTTCGCTCAAAAAATATTAAACAAGATCATTCAAACATCGTATCCTGAGACAAACGCTGTCGGAGTTCCGGGCTGAAAAGCGTTTTTATGATCTCCAGGGCGAAGGGATAGGCGGCGCCCGGGCTGTTGGCGGTTATGAGGTTGCGGTCGACGGCGACGTTTTTCTCGATCTCCCATTTGACGTCGAAATAACCTTCCTCGCAGCCCGGATAAGCGGTGGCGCGGTATCCTTTGATGAGGCCTTTATGGGCCAACACGAAGGCGGGGGAGGCGCAGATGGCGGACACGGGAAGCGCTTTCGCCATGTGCTTTCTAAGAATGCGGTCCAAGGCCGGGCAATCCCTCAGGTTGTATGCTCCGGGAAGCCCTCCCGGCAAAATGATCATGCCAAACGATTCCTCCTCAAGTTCGTCGAAGGAGATCTCGCTCATCATTTTCACGCCGTGGGCCAGATGGATCATCCCGCCGTTGGGGGAGGCGATGATAAGATCGGCGCCGGCTCTTTTCAAAAGATCGATGGGAGTGATGGTCTCGATCTCTTCGCTGCCGTCGGCCACGGCCATTAAAATTCTTTTGTCCATAATTATTTCGCCAGGAAGCGAAGAGCCTCAACGCGCTCTTCTATTTTGTTAAGGGAAAGATCGCGGAAGGCGTCTATGGAGAAGGCCGTCACCAAAAAGGAGCCCATGGCGGTCCCGTAGCGCACAGCTTCCGTAACGTTGTCGTTGGTAAGCCTTCCGTTCCGGGCGATGAAGCCCAGGACGCCGCCGGCAAAGGAATCCCCGGCGCCGGTGGGATCGACGACTTTTTCCGTCGGGAAAGCCGGCACGGCTTTGATGAAGCCCTCGCGGCCGAAGATCAAAGAGCCGTGCTCGCCTTTTTTCAAAAGCAAATATTCCGGATTAAACCTGGCCATCACGGTTTTTCCCGCGGTTATCAGGTTCTCGCAGTCCGTGAACATTTTTATTTCGCCGTCGTTCATGACGATGACGTCAACTTTTTGGAAAACCTTTTCCAGTTCTTCCCTCGCCGAGTTGATGTAAAAGTTCATGGTGTCGCAGACCTTGTAGCAGCCTTTGTCCATCTTGTCGATGACGTTGAGCTGCAGCGAGGGGAGAATGTTGGCCAGGAAAAGATTGGGCGCTTTTTTATAATCCTCGGGGATCTTCGGGTCGAAGGTCGCGAAGACGTTGAGCATCGTGCAGTGGGTGTCGGCGGCGTTCACGTCGTTCATGTAGGATCCGGACCAGCGGAAGGTCTTGGCGCCTTTCACGATCTCAAGGCCCTGCAGGTCCACGCCGCGGGAGCGCAAAAGCTCGACATGCTCCTGCGGGAAATCGTCGCCGGCCACGCCTATGAGTCCGACTTTGGCCTGGAAGGAAGCGCTCATGGAAAAATAAACGGCGGAGCCGCCCAGGCAGTTCTCGTGGGTGCCGTAGTGGGTGGTGACGGTGTCTAAGGCGATCGAGCCTACGGCTGCTATGTCTGGTGTGCTCATTATGGTTCGAGAGCCGGCGCGGTGTCAGATCCGCCGGAGGTGAGAGGTGACGTTTTGCCGGTCTCGCTGTCAACGATCATGATGCTGGAGCCGCCGCGGGAGAAAACGATGTGGCGGGAATCCGCAGCCCAGCAGGGGAATTCGTCGTTGCTGGGATTGTTGGTCACGTTGACGGAGTTGCCGCTGGAAATGTCGTAGACGCAGATCTCATAATTGGCGCCGATCTGGGCCACGAAGGCGATCTTCTTGCCGTCCGGAGACCAGGCGGGCGAGGTGCAGTAGCGGGAGACGTTGCGGCAGATCCTTTTTTTGCCGCCGCCGGAAGCGCTCATGATATAGATCTGGGGCGTCTTTCCTTCGTCGCAGGAGAAGACGATCTGCCGGCTGTCAGGGGACCAGGCGGGGGAAGACTCGTTTTCCCGTCCTCTGGTGAGACGCTTGTGGCTGCCGCCGGAAAGGGCGTAGGTGTAAAGTTCCGGGAAGCCGTCCTTGTCGAGGATGGCGGCCAGCTGCTTGCCGTCCGGGGAAATGGCGCCGGAGGTGTTCATGCCCGGCATGGCCAGAAGCTTCTGGGTGCGTCCGGTGGTCAGATCCAGCTTATAGATGACCGCGCGGTTGTCGCGGTAGCTGGTGAAGAGGATGTTCTTGTGATCGGGATACCAGTCCGGGAAAGTGTTGAGATCGGCGCCGGAAGTGAGATTCTTCCTGTCGCCGCCCAGAATGTCCGTCATCACGATGTTCTTGGCCCGGCCTCTGCCGGAGGCGAAAAGCAGCCTGGACTGGAAGAAGCCTTTTTCCTTCAGGACGTACTGCACGATGTCGTTGGCGATGGCGTGGCCCACCCGGCGGGGGGAGACGGAGCCCATATTGTAGGTCCGGTTCATGACCGCGGAGCCGTTGGAGGTGTTGTAAAGCTTGAAGGTCAGCGAGCTTCCGTTGACTTCGCCTTTGCCGATGAGAGCGCAGCCCAGGTTGCGCCAGTTGTCGAAATAGACGGTTCCCGCGGCGTATTCCGCGTTGGAGAGCTTCGTCGCGTCACTCTGGGAGATCCTGGGGACCGAGAAGCCGCCGTGAATGTTAAGGTCTTTCCTGACCACCTCGGCGATGGAGACCGCGCCGCCGCGGAAATCGGCCACGTATATGGGGATCCCCTGGCGCTGGGCGGTTCCGCGGACCGTTCCCGGGGTCAAGATCTCTTCCGCGAAGAGATTTGCCGCGCAGACTGCGAGCAGAGTGAAGAGAAGAAGTTTTTTCATAAGTCGTCCCTTGCTTGAAATTTTAGCTCCCCCCTTTTTTTAAAAGGAGAAAATACAAATTATTTATTTCATTTTACCATAACTCGTTTTTTCTTGTCATGAAGGCGGCGGTTCCTATTGTTAATGAAGGAGCGCGCCCCTTTTGCCCGAAGAATCGGCTATAATTTTAAACATGAGATATGCCGATACGGAAGAAGGCGTTTTCCTGAGAAGGCCCAACCGCTTCGAAGCGTACGTTTCTCTTTGCGGGAAGGAAACGCTGGTCCATGTAAAGAACACGGGGCGCTGCCGGGAACTTCTCGTCCCCGGAGCCAGGGTGGTATTGCAGAGAAGCGGCGGCGGCAAGCGCAAGACCGCCCATGATCTGATAGCGGTTTACAAGAAGGGCCTTGGGCTTGTGAACATCGACAGCCAATCTCCCAACAAAGCGGCGGAAGAATGGCTCAGGAGCGGGCGTTCCTTTTTCGGAAAACTCGATCTTGTGAAGCCGGAGCAAAACTACGGCTCTTCCCGCATCGACTTTTACCTTGAGAAAGCGGGGGAGAGGATCCTTTTGGAAGTGAAGGGCTGCACCTTGGAAAGAGAGGGGGTCGGATATTTTCCGGACGCTCCCACCGCAAGAGGCTCAAAACATCTCAGGGAGCTGGCGGCTTCGCTTGAAGAAGGCTTCAAGCCCTTCCTTGCCTTCGTCATAGCCATGCCGAGGGTAAGGAAAGTGATCCCCAACGCGGAAACGGATCCTGCTTTCGCAGAATATTTCCGCAAAGCCCTGCAAGCCGGCGTGAGAGTCCTTCTGCTCCGCTGCCTGATCAGGAAGGACTTTATGAAAATAAAAGGCTGGGAAGAAATGAAATGATCCTTCCCAGCCCGCTTACTCCGCCATATGGAATGAAAAAAGCCTTCCCTTACGGAAGGCTTTTTGCTTTAGAGGTTGGTGAGCGCCAGTTTTTCCAGAACGTCCTCCCTCTCGACGATGAAACCGGTTCCTTTCGCCACCGCCAGCAGCGGTTCGTCGGCGATGGAAACGGAAAGGCCCGTGTCGTTCTCGATGCGCTTGTAGAGTCCTCTCAGGAGAGCGCCGCCGCCCGCCAGCATCAGGCCGTGGTCCAGAAGGTCCGCGGACAATTCGGGCGGGCACTGCTCCAGGGCGTCCCTTACGGAATTCACGATGGAGTCCACCGGATCCTTCAGGGCCTGGCGGATCTCCACGGAGGATACCGTGATGGTCTTGGGCAGCCCGACGTTGAGGTCGCGGCCGCGCACTTCTTTTTTCATTTCGTTCTCGCCGTTTTCGCCCAAAGGATAAGCGGAGCCGATGGCGATCTTAAGTTCTTCCGCGGTCTGTTCGCCGATCAGGAGGGCGTACTCCCGCTTCATATACTGCACGATGGCGTCGTTCATCTCGTTGCCGGCCACTCTCAGGGATTTCGAGTAGACCGTGCCGGAGAGCGAGGTGATGGCCACTTCCGTGGTGCCGCCGCCGATGTCGATGATCATGTTGCCGGAAGGATCGTGGACGGGCAGCCCGCTGCCGATGGCGGCGGCCATGGCCTGCTCGATGCAGTAAACTTTTCTTGCCCCGGCGCGCTCGGCGGCGGATTTGACCGCCTGGCGTTCAAGCTCGGTAATGCTGGAGGGAACGGCTATGACGATCCTGGGGGGGACGATGGAATGGCGGCTGTGGGCGCGGCGGATGAAAGTCCTGAGCATTTCTTCCGTAACGTTGGGGTTGGCCACGGCGCCGTCTTTCATGGGCCTTAAGGTGTCGATTATCCCCGGGGTGCGGCCGAGCATGCACTGGGCTTCCCGGCCGATGGCGATTATTTCGCCGGTCTTGTTGTTGATGGCGACGATGGTTGGCTCGTTCACCACCACGCCAACGCCGCTGACATAGACGATGGTGTTGGCGGTGCCGAGGTCAACGCCGATGTCGCTGGCCAAAGCTCCCAGGAATTTGCCCGAGACGTTCATGAAGGATTCGCGGATCCCGGAACGGATAGTCTTGTTTTTCATATTTTTTCTCCTTTATTTGCTTGGAGGCAAAAGCGTTTTCAAAAAGCGCCCCGTCACGCTTTTCTCGTTTTCAGCGATCTCAAAGGGAGAGCCGCAGGCCAGGAGTTCTCCTCCCGCCGCGCCTCCCTCGGGACCGAGGTCGATGATGTGATCGGCGCACTTTATAAAGTCAAGGTTGTGTTCGATGACAACGACGGTGTTGCCGGCGTCCACCAGCCTCTGCAGGACCTGGAGCAGCCTTTCCACGTCGGCGAAGTGCAGCCCGGTGGTTGGTTCGTCCAGGACGTAGAGCGTCCTGCCGGTGTCAACTCTTGCCAACTCGTAGGAAAGCTTCACCCTTTGGGCCTCGCCGCCGGAAAGCGTGGTGGCGTGCTGCCCGAGGGTTATGTAATCCAGTCCGACTTCGGAAATCGTTTCCAATATGCGGGAGAGAATCTTGTGGTGGCGGAAGAAGTCCTTGGCTTCCGAAACGGGCATGTCAAGGACGTCCGCGATGCTCTTCCCGCGGTACTTAATTTCCAGTGTTTCTTTATTATAGCGTTTCCCCTCGCATTTGTCACATGTGACGAAGACGTCCGGCAGAAAATGCATTTCCACCCTCTTGACTCCTGAGCCTTCGCATTCCTCGCAGCGGCCGCCCTTCACGTTGAAAGAGAAGCGCCCGGGTTTGTAGCCCCTGAGCTTGGCTTCCGGCAGCTGGGCGAAAAGATTCCTGATATGCGCGAAGGCTTCGGTGTAGGTGGCGGGGTTCGAGCGGGGGGTGCGCCCCAGGGGCGACTGGTCCACCACGATCACTTTGTCGAGGAACTTCAGGCCTTCGATCTCTTTGAAAGCCCCGGGGGTGTCCTTGGCTTTGTGATAATAGTTTCTCAGAGCCGGCAGCAGGGTGTCGGTGACAAGGGAAGACTTGCCCGATCCGGAAACGCCTGTGACGCAAATTAAGCGGCCTAAGGGGAAGCGAACGGTCAAGTTCTTGAGATTGTTGTGGGAGGCCCCTTTCAGGACCAGCGAGGGCGTCCTGGGGCCGACCGGGCGGTAAGTTGGGAGCGCGATCTCCCTTTTTCCGCTCATGTAGTCGGCGGTCAGGGAGCCCTTGCATTTCAAAAGTTTTTCGTAAGGCCCCTGGAAGATCACCCTGCCTCCCTCCACGCCGGCTCCCGGACCCATGTCCACGATGTAGTCGGCGTTCCTGATGACCTCCGCGTCGTGTTCCACCAGGACCACCGTGTTGTTGAGGTCGCGGAGCTGCTTCAGGGCCGCCAGCAATTTCTGGTTGTCCCGGGGGTGAAGGCCGATGGTCGGCTCGTCCAATACATAAAGGACGCCGGTCAGGCCCGTGCCGATCTGGGAGCTGAGCCTGATGCGCTGGGCCTCGCCTCCGGAGAGGCTTATGGAGTTGCGGGAAAGATTGAGGTATCCCAAGCCCACCGAGCGCAGGAAGCCCAGGCGGTTGTTGACTTCCCTTAAAATGTCCGCCGAGACCTGGGCTTGTTCGCCCTTCAGGCTGGCGGTCATTTCGTTGAAAAAGGCGGCGGCTTTGTCCAGGGACATTCTGCCTACGTCCACGATGGTCTTGCCGTTCAGCGTTACCGCCCGGCTGTAGGCGTTCAGGCGTTCGCCCTGGCATTCCGGGCAAACTCTCGAGGGGTCGAAATACATTACCCCGAGGCCGTAGCAGTTCGGGCAGAAGCCGTAGGGGCTGTTGAAGGAGAAAAGACGGGGCTCCATCTTGGGAAGCGCAACGCCGTCCCGGCAGTTGGGGCAGGCGTAATTGCCTGAAAAATAAAGCTCCTCGCCGCTGCTTTTAAGGACCACAAGGTCGTTTCCGCCTATTTTCAGGGCGGTCTCGACGGAGTCGGCCAATCTCCGGCGAATGTCTTTCTTCAGGACCAGGCGGTCAACCACCACCTCTATGGTGTGGAGATTGTAGCGGGCCAGAGCGGGAGCGTCTTCCAGAAGATATTCCTGGCCGTCGATCCTAACCCTTACGAACCCTTCCCGAAGCGCTTTTTGCAAAAGTTCTTTGTGCTCGCCTTTCTTGCCTCTGACCAGGGGAGCAAGGATCTCTATCTTCTCGCCCTCGTTCAAACTCAACACCGACTCTATGATCTGCTCCGGGCTCTGGGGCGTGATGGCTGCGCCGCACTTGGGGCAGTGGGGGACGCCAAGCTGGGCGAAGAGCACCCTGAGATAGTCGTGGATCTCGGTGGCGGTGCCAACGGTGGAGCGCAGGCTGGTGTTGCCCATGCGCTGCTGGATGGCGATGGCGGGGCAGAGTCCGGTGATGCGGTCCACCTTGGGTTTCTGCAGAATGCCCAGGAACTGGCGGGCGTAGGAAGAGAGGGATTCCATGAAGCGCCTCTGGCCCTCGGCAAAAAGAGTGTCCAGAGCCAAAGAGGACTTTCCGGAGCCGGAAAGTCCTGTTATCACCGTCAGGGAGCGATGGGGAATATCGACGCTGATGTTCCTGAGGTTGTGTTCGCGCGCGCCTCTTACAGAGATCATCCTATATCTCCCTGAGACTTCCTATCGTCCGGAATTTCTGATAGCGCTGTTCCTTCAGTTCGGCGCTGGAAAGTTTCGCCAGTTCGTCAAGGTTGCGCACCACGGCTTCCTTTACGGCCAGGGCCGCGCTCTTGTGGTCGCGGTGGGCGCCGCCCAGAGGCTCCTCAATCATTTCGTCGGCGATCTTCAGGCGCACGAGATCGGAGGCGGAGAGCCGGAGAGCCGCCGCGGCGTCTTCAGCGCGTTTGGCGTCGTGGAAGAGAATGGCGGCGCAGCCTTCCGGCGAGATAACGGAATAATAGGAATTGGAAAGGACCAGAAGACGGTTGCAGACGCCTATGCCAATGGCGCCGCCGCTGCCGCCTTCGCCGATGACCACAGACACGACGGGCACGCCAAGCTCCATCATATCCCTTAGGTTGACGGCTATGGCTTCCGCCTGGCCTCTTTCCTCGGCGCCGATGCCCGGGTAGGCTCCGGCGGTGTCTATCAAAGTGACGATGGGCAGGGAGAAGCGGTCGGCCGTCTGCATCAGCCTCAGGGCTTTGCGATAGCCCTCGGGGTGCGCCATGCCGAAATTGCGCTGGATGTTTTCCTTGGCCGTGCGGCCCTTCTGCTGGCCGATGATCATGACCTTGCGGCCGTCGATGGTGGCGAATCCGCCCACCATTGTGCCGTCGTCATAGAAGCGGCGGTCGCCGTGAAGTTCCGTAAAATCGCTGCAGCAAAGGGAAATGTAATCCAGGGTGTAGGGCCGCTGGGGATGCCTCGCTATCTGGACAAGCTCGTAGGGCTTCAGGTTCGAGTAGATCTTGCGGCAGAGCTCGTCCCTTTTTTTAATGAGGCCCTCCAGCTCCGCGGAAGCGTCTATCTTAACTTCCTCGGAATAGCGGCGCAGTTCGTCGATGTTTTTTTCCAGTTCGACGATCGGTTTCTCAAAATCGTATACGAGCATGAAAGATCTTTAGTCGTGGATGTGGACCGGGGTGCCTTCCTTCACAAGGGAGAAGAGCTCCTCCACGTCTTCGTTGCGCATCCTGACGCAGCCGGCGCTGGAGGCTTTGCCAACCGTGTCGGGCTCCCAGGTGCCGTGAATGCCGAAGCCGGGGGACGAAATGGCCATCCAGCGGGTGCCGAGGGCGTTCTCGGGATCGCCGTAGGGGATGGGCTTGGAGTTGTCCTTGTACCAGATGGGCTCCTTCTGCTTCAGATTGATGATGAAATCGCCCCTGGGCGTGTTGTCGTTTTTGCCGGTGCCCACGGGATAGCTCTTGAAGAAATTGGTCTGGCCGTCCCAAATGCGGTAAACTCTCAGCTTGAACTCAGGAATGGATACGTCGATGAGGTAGGAGGACATGTCGATCCTGAGCCTCTGGTTGATCCTGATGCGGTCGGAGTTCATGCGGTTGACGAAAAGGATGGAGTCCGCGGTGGTCTTGTATTTCCTGGCGATGGAATTCAGTATCTCGCCGGAATGGACCACGTGATTCGTGATGAAGTCCAGCTTGGCTTCCCTCAGCTCCGAGATGTTGCGGTCGCCGATGTAGGCTTCCGCCTGCTTGGCTTCCGCGCTCTGGGGGAAGCCGTCTATGAGGGCCTGGCGGATAAGGTCGGCGTTTGGGGTGTCGCCTTTGGCGTTGGAAGCGTTCAGGCTTTCCAGAAGGAAGCCTTTGGAGGCTTCGTTTTTGGGGTATTTCTCGCGGAAGGCTTTTTTCGCCGCCTCTTTGTCCTGGGCGAAGGCTATGAGTTCGTACTCGGCTTTGGCCTGGACTTCCGGATTGGTGTGAAGCGTCCGGACTTTTTCCCAGGTCTCCTTGTCGGATTTGCCAAGCGCGGTCTCGCAGAGCGCCTGCTTGTAAAGAGCATCGGCCTGGGAAGCGGGAGTCTTTTCATATTTTCGCACAGCTTTCCTGAAGATTGGCAGGGCGAAGGAATAGCGCTGCTCCTGGAGAGCTTTGTCCGCTTCCGCAAGTTTTTCCTCAAAGGGCCTTCTGGTGGCGCAGAGGATCGCCACCGTTCCGGCTATTCCAAGAAGCACGATTATCAAAAAAACTTTTTTCATTATTTATCCGATGGATCAGTTATTTGGCTTTCTTACTGTCCTTGGGGGCGGGGCCGTCTCCTTTGGGACTTTTCTCTTTCTTGGCTTTTTTCTGCTCTTCGATGTCGGAGGCGACCGAGTCGGTGGTCAGGGGATAGAAGACCAAAGCGGGGACTCTGTTGCGGAAAGTTTTGAAATTGTTGCCGATATCGGAAGATTCCGCGTCGGAGTCTTCGCTTTCCTTGGGTTTGTCCTTGTCTTTATCTTTGTCCTTGTCCTTCTTATCCTTCTTGTCTTTGTCTTTATCCTTGTCTTTTTTGTCGTCGGATTTCTTGCCCATGAAGGAGTCGCGGTGCAAACTGGCGAAGAAGTTGTCGTAATCCTTGTCGAAGTTGCGGTTCTGCTCTTTGGATCTGCGCATGAGGTACACAAGGGGCAGGGCGTCCTTGATGGAGAGATAATCGTAAAGGGCGCTGGCCTGGCGCAGGTAGTAATAGAGCTTGGCGTTGTCAGTGGGGGGGCCGTTCTTAACGAAGGCGTCGATGCCTATGAGGCCGCTCTTTTCAAGGGGCAGCGCTTTAAAGGGCAGGGAACCGGATTTGACTTTCAGAAGCATGTCGTAAGTGACAGGCTTGCCCTGGAAGCGGGAAACCTGGCTGGGGCCGCCTTCCGTTACGACGGAGGAGAGGTCGCTGCAGTAAGCCGCAAAGCCTATGGTCAGGAACTCATTGACGGAGCCGCGGGGGTTTACCACGGAAAGGAACTCGTCCAGCACGGCGACGGCCACGGTGTAGGCGAAAGCTTCGGCGTTCCAGTCCTTGTTGACGGGCGTCAGGAAGACATAGAATTCCCTGTAGCCTTTGGCGTTGTAGATGGTCTGGACGGGGGAGTTGCGGAGTCCGGTGCCCTTGAGCATCGTCCAGTCTTCGCTCTTGGTGACGAAGAAGACGGTGCCTTTGAACTTGCCGGCCCAATTGATGAAATCAGTCATTACCAGGGCTTCCGTGGCTTTGTCGAAAGCCGAGTCGCCGGCGGCGAGGATCTTGTCGATACCGTAAAAATCGGCTGTGTCCACTTCCACGGCCTTGCCGCCCTTCACGGCTTTGCATTTTTCAGGATAGACAGCCTTGAAACGGCTGCTTTCCGCCACGACTTTTTTCTGCCCTTTCATGGAGTTCGCCAGCCTTGTGGAATGGTTGCTTTCGCCCTGTTTCTTGAGCTTGATGTCGTTTTGACGGAAAAGATTGTAGGTCTTCTGAACGTCTGCCTCGGAGGTGACGCCTATTTTGCTGCAATAGGATTTCGCTCCCCGGTCGCTGCCGGCTTTGGCGTTCAGCCTGGACATGTAATCGCTGAATTTGGGAGGGGCGAACTGGGGGCCGGCGGCTTTCTCAGCTTCCGTATCGCTCGGGGCGGCGCCTTCTTTGGCGGCGTCGGCCGGTTCGGTCTTCACTTCCTCCGCGGCGGTTTCGGTGACCTCTTCGGCGGCAGGGGCCTCGTCCTGTTCGTCGGCCTCTTCGCTTTCGTCGGCTTCCTCTACCAGAGCGTTGCCTTCTTCGTCGAACTGAACGTCTTCATCGTCGAACTCCTCATCCGCCATGACGGGAAGCGTGACGGCCAGAAGGGAGATCAGAAGCAGGTATAAAAGATTTTTTTTCATATCTATCACCTCGAAAATTTGTGAGCTAAAAAAGGGCGGCTTGTTTATTTGCTTTCGGCTGCTTCGGGTGCGCTCGCCTCGTTCGTTTCAGGCGCGGCTTCCTTGGCTTCCGGTTCGGGTTCCTTGTCAGCAGGGGCGGGCTCGGTTTCCTTGGCTTCCGGCTCCGCATCCTTTGCGGCCGCTTCGGCGGGCTGTTCGGCGGCGCTTTCGGCTCCTTCCTTGGCTTCCTCAGCCTGGGGGGCGTCTTTCGCTTCCGCTTCGCCGCTCTGCGCTTCGGCGCCTTTTTCCGCAGCGGCTTTATCCTTGGCCTTCTTGGCTTCGACAATGTCCTTCGTCATCTTTTCCTGGGTCATTTCATAGAACAGGCGGTTGGCAGCTTTCTCCAGAGCTTTCAGGTCGGCTTCGCCCACCACCACGACGTTGGTCGTCGGTTTCTGCTCCTTGACCGCGGCGCCTATGATGCCTCGCTGCATCTCGCAATAGGAGATGCTGAACTCCTTGTCGAAGGAGCGGCCCTGGGAGAGGGAGCGGATGAGGGACAAAACGCCCAGAGGAGATTCTTTCCAGAGTTTTTCGAAGACGCCGCGGCTCTCGCGCAGGAAGTAATACTTCTGCTCAGGCAGCTGGGGGAGAGTCTGGGAGTCCTTCAGTTCGGTGAAGGGCATAAGACGCTTTTCCTTCAGGGGAAGCATGATGCCGACTTTCGGTCTTTTGATCTTTTTGCCCTTGCCGTTTATCACCACTTCGCTCACCTGTTTGGGGTTGAAGTCAGGGGGAGCGATGCAGGCTTCGAGTCCGGAAAGTTCGCCGGAGATGCCCACGTTGACGAAGAGAGGCAGCTTGGAATCGGGACGGCCCGAGAGCACGCGGCAGTACTCCTTGAGGATCTGTTCGGAGATCGCGTAGCAGAGAGCCTGGGGAACGTATTCGGCGCAGCAGGCGTCGTCCAGCAAGATGAATTCGCGGGAATTATCGGTGACGGTAACGTTGGCCGTGAGAGATTCGGCGGACTCGTTGCTCCTGAGTCTCATCCACATCATGGTGTTGGGGATGATGTAGATCCTGCCGGGAAAATCGGACCAGTCCATGAATTCGCCCACCAAAAGTTTTTCCGTGACGGCGACGTAGTTGGACTCGGCTATGGTGAGGAGATTCTGCAGATGCTCCTTGTTGTCGATCCTTTTGCGCTTCTCCTCGACGGTGACGGTGGTATGGCTGGGGCCGGTGATGAGAAAATACTCGCCGGTCAGCGTGATCTCGCCTCCGTACATGGCGCGGAAGCCTTTGGTCTTGGTGAATTCCTTGGCGCGCTGAGGAATGTTGCTGCGGTCCGCCTTCGCCACGGTTTCGTTGTCGTAGAGTCTGAAGCGGCTGTAATATTCGTTGACGCCTTCGGGAGTGTCAAGGCCGAAAAGGCGGGTGTAAAGGGTTATGGCCGTGCCGCTCTGCTCCACCTGGCCCACGGTCTTTTTGACCTGCAGGACTTTCGGGGGCTCGTCGTGGCTCGCCATGAGATAACTTGCGCTCAGAAGAAAAAGAAGGGCGAAAACAGTAACTTTTTTCATGTTTTTCCTCACTTCAGATTTGAATTGTTAAATTCCGGTGTGACCGAAACCGCCTGATCCGCGCGCGGTGTCGCCAAGTTCCTCTTCGCTTTTGCAGGCGGATACCGCCGCTCTCTCGACTTTCTGGAGGACGAACTGGGCGATGCGCATGCCGCGGCTGACGGCAAATCTTTCTTTCCCAAAATTTATTAAAATGACGCGGATCTCTCCGCGGTAGTCCGAATCCACCGTTCCCGGAGCGTTGACCAAACCGATGCCGGATCTGGCGGCCAGGCCGCTGCGGGCCCTGACCTGGATCTCGTAGCCCTCCGGAATGGAGGCCTTGAGCCCGGTTGGCACCATGGCGATGGCGCCGGGCTCAAGGACGATCTCCTCCTCGTTCGCCGCCACGACGTCCAGGCCGCTGGAGCCTTCCGTCTGGTAGGCGGGGAGAGGCAGGTCCTCCGTTCCGGGAAGCCTTAGGAATTGGATCTGGACTGCTTTTTCAGGCATTTCGCTTAATCCTGGTCGTCGTGATCATCGCGTTTGCGCGAGAAGCGTTTTTCCTTGTCGCCGCGTCCGCCGCCGTTGCCGCGCTCGCGGTTGCCGCGGCGTTCGCTGTCCTTTTGGCTGCGGGACTTGACTTTGCTGGGGTCGAAGGGCTCGTCCAGGTGCTTCATGGAGAGGTTGACTCGTCCCTTGTCGTCGATCTCGATGACGCGGACGTCGACCATGTCGCCTTCCTTCAGGACGTCTTCGATCTTCTCGACGCGCTCGTCCCTGATCTCGCTGATGTGCACCATGCCCTCCACGTCGGGCAGGATCTTGACGAAGGCGCCGAAGGTCATCAGCCTGGTGACGGGGCCGCGGTAGATCTTGCCGACTTCGGCGGTGGCCATCATGCTTTCGATGACGTCTTTGCCGGCCTGGGCTATCTCCAGGGAATCGCCGGCGATCTGAACGGTGCCGTCGTCCTCGATGGAGATGGTGGTGCCGGTCTGCTCCTGGATGGCGCGGACGTTCTTGCCGCCGGGGCCGATGAGGGCGCCGATCTTGTCGACCGGGATCTTGATGGTCAGGATCTTGGGAGCCAGGGGGGAGAGTTCCGGACGGGGAGCCGGCAGCTCCTGGGCCATGATGTCCAGGATGCGGAGCCTGGCGCTGCGGGCTCTCTCGAAGATGGCGGGCAGAAGATCCACGGGCAGGCCTTCCACCTTCAGGTCGACCTGGACGCCGGTGACGCCGTTTTTGGAGCCGGCCACCTTGAAGTCCATGTGTCCGTAGTGGTCTTCGTCGCCCACGATGTCGGTTATGAGGGTGTATTCATCGTCATCCGCGACCAGACCGACGGAAATGCCGGCCACAGGCGCCGCGATGGGAACGCCGGCGTCCATCAGGGAAAGGCAGCCGCCGCAGACCGAAGCCATGGAGGAGGAGCCGTTGGATTCCGTGATGTCGCTGGTGATGCGGATGGTGTATTCGAAATCTTCGGGAACGAGGAATTTCAGGCTGCGCTCCGCCAGGTTGCCGTGCCCGATCTCGCGGCGGCCGGGGCCTCTCAGGGGCCTGGCTTCGCCAACGGAGTAAGGCGGGAAGGTGTAATGCAGCATGAACTTCTTCTGGGTTTCGCCGGCCAGGCCTTCGACGCCCTGGGCGTCGTCGGCGGTGCCGAGAGTGGTGGTCACCAGGGCCTGGGTCTCGCCGCGGGTGAAGAGGGCGGAGCCGTGGCAGCGGGGCAAAAAGCCCGTTTCGCAGGTGATGGGCCTGATGTCGTCAAGGCCGCGGCCGTCCACCCTGTGCCCTTCCTTCCTGATGAGCTTTCTCAAGCAGACGCCGGTGAGGTCTTCGAAGGCCACGTTGAGGGCGATGGGATTCTCTTCGGCGCATTCTTCAAGCGCCAGGACTTCCTCCTGATAGCTTTGGCGAAGAGAGGCGAGCTTTTCGTTGCGTTCGGCCTTGCCGGGGATCCTGAGGGCCTCGGTGATGCGGTCGCGGTAGGTCTCGCAGACGGCCTGGGCTTTCTCGCCGGCCTTGATGTGGGTGTACTCGCGCTTCACCACGCCGATCTTGGCGGCCAGCTCGTCCTGCAGCTTGATGAGGGGCTGGAGCTCCTTGAAAGCATAGGCGATGGCTTCGGTGACTTCCGCTTCCGGAGCCTGCTTGGCTTCGCCTTCGATCATGACGACCTTGGTTGCGGAGCCGGCCACCACGAAGTCGAGGCTGGCTTTGGCGCGCTGTTCGTCGTTGGGGTTGATGATGAGCTGTCCGTCCACCTTGACGACCCGGACGGCCGCCAGCGTGCAGGCGAAGGGAATGTCGGAGACCGCGACGGCGGCGGAGGCGGCGGTCACGGCCATGACGTCGGGATCCTCGTCGCGCTTGGCGCTAAGGACCTGGAGCATGATCTGAACTTCGTTGTAATAGTCCGCGGGAAAGAGGGGACGCATGGGCCTGTCGATGCAGCGCATGGTCAGGATCTCTTTGTCCGTGGGACGGTTTTCTCTTTTCATATAGCCGCCGGGGAATTTGCCAACGGCGGGGAAACGTTCGCGGTAATCCACGGTCAGGGGGAAGAAATCCGTGTCTTCCTTGACTTCGTAGGGCGAAACGGCAGTGGCTATGAGGACCAGGTCGCCGTGTTGCAGAATGACCGCGCCGTGTGCCTGGCGGGCGATGCGGCCGGTCTCAATGGAAAGGGTCTGGCCTAAAAATTGTGTTTCGACTTTGGAAACCATAGAGATAAAACTCCTAGAAATGAATAAAGTTGAAACGCGCGGAGGGCTTTCCGGCCCGTCCGCGCGTTGCCCGCAATTTTTTATTTGCGGATACCCAGTTGTTCAAGCAGCGCTTTGTAGCGATCTTCGTTGGTGGCGCGCAGATAATCGAGAAGTTTCCTGCGTTTGGCGACCAGCTTAAGAAGCCCGCGGCGGGAGTTGTTGTCCTTGGGGAACTGTTTAAGGTGTTCCTGGATGTGGGAAATGCGCTCGGTCATGAGAGCGATCTGAACGTCGGAAGAACCGGTGTCGCCTTCGTGCAAAGCGAATTTCTTGATAACTTCCTGCTTGCGTTCAACTGTAATAGGCATGTTGCCTCCTTTTTGGTTGGCGCCCTGCTCAGGCGCGATACACCCTACTCTAAGCAGACAACCAGATGCCAACCTGGGGTAGGGCAGATAAAAAAACAGTATAAAGAGCATATCAAAAACGCTTTTGGAAAGCAAACGGTCCGGAAGGCCGGGGCGCCCCAGGGAGGAGATCCGTATTACTTTCAACTCTATTATACGATGTTTTTGGCACAGTTGGGTAAAAAGAAGCAAAGAAGAGGGAAGCGCCCCGGCCCCTCCCTCGGCGGACGGGGGGGACATATTGAATATAAAAACCTCTTTTGATACAATGACTGAATAAAAATAAATTTTGCCTAGAAAAGTTTTTGCCCGAACTGTCCTCGTAGCTCAGCAGGATAGAGCGACGGTTTCCTAAACCGTAGGTCGCCGGTTCGAATCTGGCCGAGGATACTCGGGCGGACTTTTCTAGGCAAATGAACTTTAATCCCAACCACTGCATTCTAAGGACATCTAAAGGAGTCATATGGCAGGTTTTACAAAACAGGAACTGCGTCACGACGCGGTGCATGAAGAACTGGAGAAGATCACGGTGACCGTGGTCAAGAAACGCAACACCATTCTGCTCGTCATCCTCATCCTTCTGGTGATCGGCTTCGCCATTTCCCAGTACATCGCCAGCGGCAAGAATAAAAAATCCAACGCGGAAAATCTCCTGGCCCAGGCCGGAACGAACAGCGTCGCCCTTGCGGAAGTGACTTCCAAGTATCCCGGGACTCACGGCGCCAAGGCCGCCCTTTTGAGGATGGCCGCGGAAGCCGCTGCTTCCACAAATTATGTGGCGGCCAGGGAACATTTTACTAAGGTGGCGGAATCTTATCCGGAGGATGAGATCGCCGACGCCGCCTGGATCTCCGTGGCCCGCTGCTACGCCGGGGAAGGGGATTATGACGCCGCGGCCGCGGTCCTCAACGAGAAAGTTATGAAAGGCCCGCACGCCCAGAGCGCCAAATACGTTCTCTTCAAGATCTACGCCCTTCAGGGCAAGGATGAGGAAGCCCTGGCTTTGGCCAAGGAACTTCCTGACCTGGAAGGCACTCCGCTGGTGGACGACATAACCGCTTCCATGCTGCGCAAAAGCGGCAAGCTTCTGAGCGAGGAAGCGGAAGCCGCCGCCCCCGGGGACGAAGCCGAAAAGGCTGAATAAAGCTGACAACATTCGAAATCATTTATAGCGACAAATCATTTTTCCGCGAGGAGATGCCTATGAAATCCCAATATTTGCGCAACCTTTGTTTCGCCCTTTTGTGCGCCGCTTTCGCATTTGAGGCGCCGGGAGCGGAAACTACGGCCGAGACCGCCCAGTCCCTTTTCAGCCTGGGCGTCACGCAGTATGAGACCGGAGACTATCAGAACGCCCTAAAGACTTTCCGCCGCATGCAGGAAGATTTCCCCCGCTCCAGCAGGGCCGTGCGCGGCTGGGAGTACATCGCTCTTTGCGAAAACAAGCTGGGAGACCCCTACGCGGCTTTCGAGGCTTACCAGGAGATCTGGGACAATCACAAAGAGTTCACCAAGATGCAGGTCATCACCCGCAACCAGATGCGCATCGGCAACCACTACATGGAGTACAAGCGCTATCAGATCGCGGAGAAGATCTTCAAGAAGATCCTGGAGAACGCCCCCTACAGCGAGGCCGCTCCCGCGGCCCAGTATTCCCTCGGCCTGGCCCAGTACAACCTGAAGAAATACGGGGAAGCCAGGGAGTCCTTCGAAGCGGTCTGCCAGAATTTCCCCACCTCCCAGCTGGTCGACGATTCCGCCTTCATGCTGGGCATCGTTGATTCCGCCGCGGCTGTGGCGGCCGACTATGACCAGACCTCCACGGACCGCGCCATCGCCTCCTTCCGCAATTACATCAGGGAGTTTCCCACCGCGGAGCACGTTGGCGACGCCCAGGCCCACATCAGGGCCCTGAGAGACCGCAAGGCCCAGTCTCTTTACGACCAGGCTTATTATTACGACTATTCCGGACACGCCAAGTCCGCCGTCATGCACTACGAGCTTCTCATCTCCGAATATCCCGACACGGATTGCGCGGACAAGGCCAAGATGCGCCTGGCGGCCCTGAGAGGCGAGCCCGTGCAGGGCATGCCCAAGGACAAGGTAACTTACGTTGAGCCCGCCAATGATCCGGGCCCGGTCAGCAGTCAGGAGGAACAGGATAAAGCTTACAAGTCCTCCGGCAAGGACGATCCTTTCGGAACCGCCAAGGCCAGCCCCGCGCCCTTTGACGAAACGCGTCCCGTGACGACCTCCAGCTCCACTCCGGAAGTCACCAACAGCGGCTCCGCCTTTGACACCGCTCCTCAAAAGAGCACCGGAAGCCTTTTTGATGAAGAGCCTGAAAAAGTTGAGCAGCAGCGCGAGGAAAGGACCACGGCTCTCACCCAGCCTTCCTCCAGCATGGCCTCCACCGGCGACGATTGGCGCCAGAACCAGTCCCGCCAGGTCATCTCCTCCTACATGCAGGATCCCGCCAAGAAGGAAGAGCTGACTTCTTTCATGAAGGAAGAGTATGAAAAGGAAGCGGAAGCCCAGGCTGCCTCCGCGGCCCTTCTGAAGCTTTACCAGCAGAACAACCCCGACGCGGTCCCGCCCCCCGTCAGCGAATCCTCCGCCAACGCCTACATCAAGGAGCAGGTGGAAAAACAGAACGCGTCCGCTCCTGAAACGGAGATCTCCTTCACAGCGAAGGAGACCAAGACTCAGAAGCAGGTCAGCAAGATAGAGAACGTTTGGGCGCCTGTTCCCGGCACGGAAGTCAAGACGGTCAGCGCCGCTCCCGTCCAGACGAGCGTGAAGGCCGAGACCAGGACGGAAGTGAAGGAAACGCCTTCCTTCTCCCAGCCCCAGGTCTCCGCGCCCGCTCCCAGCGGACAGCCTGTTTCCAGAGTGCAGTCCTCCAGCTGGCAGACCCTTTCCCAGGCCACGGATTTCGGCGAGGAAAAGGTGGAGAGCGCTCCTCCCAAATACAGCACCATCAGCGACAGCGAGCTGGCCGAGATCCAGAGGAACCAGAACGCCCAGCCGATCCAGGTCAAGACCTCTGCCGTCGGCAGCGGCTCCACGCCGGTCTTCCATGATGTTTCCGGAACGAGCGCTACTGTGACTTACGCTCCCCAGAGCAGCGCGGTCCAGACCACTCCCTCCT
Source organism: bacterium (assembly GCA_017557885.1). GTDB lineage: Bacteria > Auribacterota > UBA3054 > UBA3054 > UBA3054 > UBA3054. Next base: position 41,028 of record JAFYXV010000003.1, read on the forward strand.
TTGAGCCTGTGAAGACCGAGGTCAGGACCTCCGCGCCTTCTTTCCAGGTTGAAGCTTCCGCCGCGGCAACCCAGCCGCAGATCACGGTCCAGTCCACCAACCCCAGTTTCACGGTTGAAACGGCCCCCGCTTCCATAACCGTCTCCGAGAGCCCGAAGACCGAGACCGTCTCCGCCATGGAGATCAACACGGAAGCCAGCAAGGCCGCCGACGAACTGGTCAGCGACCTTGTGCCCATGATCGACAAAGAGCCGACCGTAAAAGTGACCGTCACCACCAACACGGGTCTCAGGGTCACCAGGGAACTTTCCGCTCCTTCCTTCAAGGAAGAGCCCGCGAAAGAGCCGACTTCCGCTTTCGACACCAAGACCGAGCCGGTCGGCGCCAGCGTTTCTGTCAAAGCCGGCAAGAGCGAGGAGACCACCGGGGCCACTTCCCAGGACGTCACTTCAGTCCTGCCCAGCGGCCTTATGGATGACAACGACCCCAACAAGAACGCCATCGTGAAAGCTCCGGAAGGCACCGTCATCCGCACCATGCCCGATTCCGGCCGCGTTTCCACCGCCATCTCCCAGGCCCAGTACCAGAGAGTGGTCGAAGAGAAGAACGTTAAGGACGCCAATTCCGAAACGACGCTCATCAATTCCTACAAGCAGGCTTACAATCTGGTCCAGCGCGCCGAAGCATACGCCAAGCAGAACGACAATGTCAACGCCCGCTTCTACTACGGGCAGGCGCTGGATGCTTTCACCGCCCTGAAAGCCCAGGCTCCGGCCAACTGGAGGCACATGGACATCCTGGACACCCGCATCCAGAAATGCAGGGAAGAACTCCACCGCATCGACTAAAAAGGAGCCCCTTTTCCTATGAAGAACTTTTTTCCATTCCTGGCTCTGGCGCTTGTCATGCTTGCTTTGACGGGCTGCGAGAGAGACCATTCCCCGGACGCGCCCATCACCATACTGGGCTACACCGCCGGCTCCCCCCAAAGGGAAGACTCCATCAAGAAACTGCACATTCCCAGAGTCTCCTACGTGCCTGACAAGGTGAAGGAGCCTCATCTTCAGATGGAAGTCACCAACCTGATCATCAGCGAGTTCACCAAGGAACAGACCTATGAGGTCGTCCCCACCGCCGAAGAGGCCGACGGCGAACTCAGGGTCCAGCTGGTGGACATGGATTTCCGCCCGACCCAGTTCATTGACAAAAAGGACGACTCCAAAGCCGCCGGCGTGGCCACGGCTTTCAGGACCATCATCTACGCCAACATCACGATGTACGAGTATCGCGACGGCGAGCCGGTGGCCATCTGGAGCCGCAACAGAGTGCGCGGCAAACACGAGCTTCTGACCACCGACGACATCTCGGTGACCAGGCACCAGTCGATCCTTATAGCCTGCGCCGACCTTGCCCAGCATATTTGCGAGCAGGCGGTGGAGCGCTGGTAAAACCGTTTTTAATTTTAACAACATATAATAAAAAGAAAGGAGACAAACATGTCTAAAGAATGCGAGATCTGCGGCAAGAAGCCCTCGGTTGGCAAAAAGGTCATCCGCCACGGTATTCCGAAAAAGAAAGGCGGCATCGGCTTGCACACCACCGGCATTTCCGTGCGCCGCTTTATGCCGAATCTGCAGAGAGTCCGCGTCAGAACGGAAGACGGCACCATCCTGACCGCCACCGTCTGCGCCCGCTGCATACGTTCCGGCAAAATCACCAAAGCCTGACAATGGCTTCCGCCGTTGGAATAATTCCAGCGCGTTACGCATCCACGCGCTTTCCCGGCAAACCGCTCAAACTGCTGAGAGGATTGCCGGTGATAGCGCATGTATGCAAGGCGGCTTCGAAAGTCGCCAATTTGGATAGTTTCCATGTCGCCACTGACGACGAGCGCATCGCCGAGGCCGTCAGGGCGCATGGCTATTCCGCCATCATGACCAGAACTGACCACAAGTGCGGCACCGACCGCATTGTGGAAGCGCTGGGAAAACTTGATAAAAATTACGACATCGTCGTCAATATCCAGGGCGACGAGCCTTTGATTGACCCTCTGGCTGTGGAGAAGGCCGTGGCCGCCCTTAAGGAAAGCTCCGCCGACTGGTCCACCCTCTGCTATCCCATTTCTTCGGAAGAGGCCCGGGACCCCAACAAGGTCAAAGTGGTCATGGACAATTTTGGGCGCGCGCTTTATTTTTCAAGAGCGCCGATCCCTTATGCCAGGGACGGGTTCCCGGCGGATTATTTCGGCCACATCGGCCTTTACTGCTACAAAAGGGAAGCCCTTCTGAAATTTGCTTCGCTTCCCCAGACTCCCTTGGAAAGTTCGGAAAAGCTTGAGCAGCTGAGAGCCCTTGAAAACGGCATGTCCATAATATGCGTCAAAGTCGCAGGCGCCGCTCCCGGGATAGACACCCCCGAGGACCTGGCCCGGACGGAAGAGATCCTAGCCGGGAGGGAAGGCTTATAATGAAAGAGATCAAGCCCTATAACATGGATGTGGGCGCGCTGAAGTCCAAGCTTGGCACGCGCAAAGTTCAGATCGCCTCCTTCTTGGGAGGCGGCGGGGAAAAGCTTTTCTTTTTCGCCGGCCCCTGCGTCATAGAAGATTTTGAAACGGTGCTTTTCGAAGCCCGGGAAATGAAAAAGATCGCCGGGAAACTGGAGATCAACCTTGTTTACAAGGCCAGTTTCGACAAGGCCAACCGCACGTCGGTAAAAAATTTCCGCGGCCCGGGTCTGGAAAAAGGACTGGAAATACTGAAAGCGGTGAAGGAGGAGACAGGTCTCCCGATCGTCACCGACGTCCACGAAAGCTGGCAGATCGAAAAGGTCGCTGCGGTGGCCGACGTCCTGCAGATACCGGCTTTTCTCTGCCGCCAGACCGACCTTCTGGTGGAAGCCGGCCGAAGCGGCCGCGTGGTGAACATCAAAAAGGGCCAGTTCGTGGCTCCGGAGACCATGGCCCAGGCCGTGGCGAAAGTCGAATCCACCGGCAACGAAAAGATCCTGCTTACGGAAAGGGGAGCGGCCTTCGGCTACGGCAACCTGGTGGTGGATATGCGCGCCCTTTCGATCATGCGGAAAATGGGCGTTCCGGTCATTTTCGACGCCACCCATTCCGTCCAGCTGCCCAGCGGGCAGGGAACTTGCTCCGGCGGCGACAGGAATTTCGTCCCTCTTTTAGCCAGGGCGGCGGTGGCGGCCGGCGTGGACGGGATTTTCATGGAAGTGCATCCGGACCCGGACAAGGCTCTTTGCGACGGCCCGAACAGCTGGCCTTTGGCGAATTTTGAGGAACTGGCCGCGATGCTTTTAAAAATCGACAGCTGCGTGAACGGAGAATAAAAATGGATCATTTAAGCGTAGCCCGCAACGTATTGAAACTGGAAGCCCGCGCTATCGACGAAGTCTCGGAGCGTCTGACGGATTCTTTTTGCCAGGCGGTGGAGCTGATGTTCGCTTCCAAAGGGCGCGTCATCGTCCTGGGCATGGGGAAATGCTTCCACATAGCCAGGAAGATCGCGGCCACTTTGGCCAGCACAGGCACGCCGGCCTTCGCGGTCCATCCCGGCGAGGCTTTTCACGGAGACCTTGGAATGATAGTCGAGGGCGACGTGGTCCTGGCGCTTTCCAACAGCGGCGAAACTTCTGAAATGACGGCCATACTGCCAAGCTTGAAGCAGCGCGGGGCCAAGCTTATCGCCATTACCGGACGCGCCGATTCCACGCTTGCCAAAGCCGCCGAGGTCTCCATATCTTCCCACGTGCCCAGGGAAGCCTGTTCCTTCGGAATGGTCCCCACCTGCTCCTCAACGGTGCAGCTTGCCCTTGGTGACGCTTTGGCCATGGCTTTGGTGGAGAAGCGCAACTTTACGGAAAAGGATTTCGCCCTGCTGCATCCCGGCGGCGCTTTGGGCCGCAAAATGCTTAAGGTCGAACAGATCATGCGCACCGGCGAAAACCTGGCCAAGGTCAATCCCGACACCATCGTCAGGGACGCGGTCATACTGATGACCAAGACCAGGAACGGCGCGGCCTGCGTGGTGGACGCTGAAGGAAAACTCTGCGGATTCTTCACAGACGGCGATTTCCGCCGGGCCATGCTGAAGGATTCGGAGGCCATTTTGCAGCCCGTGTCCGCGGTCATGACAAAGAACCCGACCACCATCACGCCGGGATACCTGGCTTCGGAAGCCGCCGAGATCATGTTCGGCTCCGGCAAGAAATTCTCCCAGCTGCCCGTGGTCGACGAAAAGGGCGTGCTTTTGGGCCTCTTAGACGACGACGAACTCATAGGAATGTAAATGCCCCATTGGCTTGGAAAAAATCCCACGGAGGAGCAGCTGAAAACGCTCAGGTCCATCGAGGCGCTGGCTCTCGACGTTGACGGCGTTCTGACGAACGGCGGCATCATTTACGGCACCGCCGGCATGGAGATCAAACGCTTCGACTGCAAGGACGGTTTGGGTCTCAGGCTGTGGCTTAAAGCCGGGCACGAGATCGCCATTGTGACCGGGCGGGAATCCGTGGCTGTCAGCGAACGCGCCAAGGATCTCGGCTTGAAATATGTTTACCAGGGCTGCGGAGACAAGAAGGAGAGCCTTAAGCGCTTTTCATTTGAAAGCGGCATCCCTCTCGAAAAGATCTGCGTCGTCGGGGACGACATCATCGACATCCCCATGATGGCAATTGCCGGGCTTCCCGTGGCCGTGGGCGACGCCTCCAGGGAAGCTCAGGAAGCCGCCCAGCTCATCGCCCTGAAGGGCGGAGGGCTTGGCGCTGTCAGGGAAGTGATAGAATATATATTGAAGGGACAAGGTCTCTGGGAAAAGGTCATTGCGCAATATTATGAATAAGCTCAAATACATTCTGCTATTGGCTCTTTTTTCACTGCCCCTTCTGGGAGCCGGAGAGAAGGGATCCTCCAAATCTGCCGTGGCGGCCACTCAGAACGTGAAATCCGGGACGAGCCGGGACGAGATGGTGGACGAAATGGAGATGCTGGAGGGCGTGACTTTGATGGAGGTCGATGAAAAGGGCAATTCCCGCTGGGTGCTGGAAGGCTCAAGCGCCAAGCAGATAGAAGGCCTGAAGATCCGCTTCTTCGACGTCATAGTGACCATGTACAGGAAAGACGGCTCCCAGGTCAAAGTCATCACCGCCCACGCCGACGTGAACCGGGAAAGCGGCGAAATAGAGACGGACGAGGTCGTGCAGATCCTGGACGGGGACAGGCTCATAAAGGGGCGCGGAATGTACGTCATTTACAACAAAGAACGCAAGGAATGCAAACTTTTCCACGACGTTGAAATAAAGGCAAAGATAGATAAGGGAAGTTTGGATATCTTTAAACAGGGGAAATGAGTATGTTGAGATTCCTGATTCTGTTGATATTGTGCGCGGCTTTTGCTTTCGCCCAGGAAAAGGGCAAGAGCGAAGTCACCATCAATTCGGACGAGCTTAAGTATTCCATAGAGGAGAACACGGCTTATCTGCACGGGCACGTCGTCGTGACTGACGGCGAAAGAAAGCTGACCACCGACAACGCCACGGTCTATTTCGACGAAGACAAGAAAGGCGGCGACGAAGCCGTGGAAGACCTGGGCATAAAAGGCGTGGACGGCTTCAGCCGCGTGGTGGCTGTCGGCAATGTTCACGTGGTCTTCAACGACCATCAGAACGTCAAGACGGAAGTCATAGCCGACCGCGGCATCTGGGAGAAAGCCAAGAACAAAGTCGTCATGACCGGAGGACCGCCCATCGTGCGGAGCGGCTCCCACTATATCCGCTGCCGCATGCTCACGGTCGATCTCACCAAAGCCAAATGTAATTTTGAAGCGCCTGAGATCGTTCTCACGCCTTCCAAAGAAGAGAAGGAAAAATTCCTTTTTTAAAAGGAGCGTCTCATGAAAAAATATTTATTCCCGACCCTTTGCCTTTTTTTCCTCGCCGCCTTTGCGCTGGCGGACGAGGATGGCAACGGCCGCGTCCTGATCACGGCTGACAGCACCACCATGGAGACCAACGGCACCTTTGTGCTGACCGGCAACGTGAAGCTCACCTCCATGGGCGTCTTCGGCACCGCCGCCAACAAGGTCACCAACGTTTCCGTCAGGGCTGACAAAGCCATCGTTTACCAGGATCAGGACACCCACGACATTGGAAAGATAGAAGCCTACGGCAAAGTCCTCATCAGGACCTCCCAGGGTACCATCAGCGGCAGCAAGCTGGTCTATAACGCTCAGCAGGACACTTTCCGCATGACAGGGGAACCGGTGCTGCGCGATTACAAAGGCAACGCCGCCTCCGGCTCCGCCATCACCTGGGACAACCGTCACAGGAAGCTTTCCTTGGAAGAAGGCGCCCGCATATCCTTAAACGTCAAGGGCGGAAAAATGCATCTTCCGAATATCAAGGAGGAAAAATGAGCGAAGGATTCACCCCGCCGGAAGGCGCCGTCCTCTATACGGAAAAGCTGGTCAAGACCTATAACCAGCGCAACGTTGTCAAGGGCGTGAGCATTCACGTCAACAAAGGCGAGATCGTGGGACTCCTCGGCCCCAACGGCGCCGGCAAGACCACGACTTTCTACATGATCGTTGGCATCATCCGCCCCAACCAGGGGAGAGTCGTTTTCCACGGGCGGGACATCACCAACGACCCTATGTGCGACCGCGCCCAGCACGGCATCGCCTATCTGGCCCAGGAGCCTTCCATTTTCCGGCGCATGACAAGTTTCGAGAACATCATGGCCATCATGGAGACGCTTCCTATGAAGCGCGCCGAAATGAAGAAGCGTTCCTATGAGCTTTTGGAGGAGCTTGGCATTTCAAAACTTGCCAACAGCAAAGCCTATACGCTTTCCGGCGGCGAACGCAGAAGGCTGGAGATCGCCCGCGCGCTGGTGACGAGCCCCACGCTTATCCTTCTGGACGAGCCTTTCTCCGGCGTGGACCCCATCGCCGTGGCGGACGTTCAGCAGATCATAAGAGAACTGAAACACCGCGACCTGGCCATCCTCATCACGGACCACAACGTCAGGGAGACGCTTTCCGTCACAGACCGCGCTTATCTGATAAACCAGGGCGAAATACTCATCGAGGGCTCCGCGGAAAAATTAATTAACGATCCCGACGCCCGCAGGATCTATCTGGGAGAAGATTTCAAGATCTGACCGAAGGGAAGGGACGCTCAGGCGTCCCTTCCTTTTTTATAAAAACAGTTGGGGAAAATGCGATGAATGTGATAAGGTTCAGCGATTACCGTCCCGATGTTTCCGGCACGGAAAACACGCTTCCTGTTTTTGAACAGGCTTTGCAGGAATGCCGAAAGCAAAGCGGCTGCGAATTTCTGATCGACCCTGGGACTTATCTCTTGAGGGACCGCTCGGCAGTCGAACTTTTTCAAAAAGTTCTTTCCCTTGACGACGACAGCGAGAACGCCGGCACGATCTTTAGGATGAACAGGCCTTACGCAAAGGGGCTGGATCTGAGCAACCTTTCCGGCGTGACGGTCAGCGCCAAGGGCGTGACCTTGCTGTGCGAAGGCATCATGGAACCCGTCAGCATAATAAAAAGCAAGGATATTCTTCTGCAGGGGCTTACCATCAGGTATGTAAGGCCTCCCTTCACCCAGGGGAAAATAATCGACGTCAAGGAGGGATATTACGATGTGCTGCTCGATCCCGACACGCCTCTTGCAAAAGGCGCCTCCAACTGCCGCATCGCCTTTTGGGACGTGACCAGACAAAGGCTGGATCCAGACCAGCGCAGGCCGGAAAACAGAAATGAGATCGTAGCCCCGGGGATATTGCGCGTTCATGCCTCGGTCGATCACAAGCACGTCGGGAACATCGCCATAATCTATCATACCTTCCATTCGCGGCCGGCGATATTCATAAACGAAAGCGCCAACGTTGTCCTGAAGGACGTCACCATCCACAATCATCCCGGCATGGGAGTAGTGGGAAACAAAAGCAGAAATATCGCCATGCGGGGGCTGAGGGTAGTGCCGCTTCCCGGGAAAAAACTGGCCACCAACACGGACGCCACGCATTTCACCAACTGCCGGGGGACGGTTGAGTTTGAAAACTGCCTCTTCTCCTGCCAGGGCGACGACGCCACCAACCTGCACAATTACTATTATCATATCGAGCGAATTCCGGAGGATCCCGCTTCCGCATATCTTAAGGTGGAAGTGACGACTCACTCCCAGCTCCAGGACAGCCCCGAGGAAGGCGACATGATGGAGATCGTGGATCTCGCCAGCATGAACGTTATCACCGCCAAAAAGGTCTTGAAAGTCGAAAATGACATTGAAGCGCTTCGCAGCTTTGTAACTTTCGATTCTCCTCTTCCGGAATTTGAAGGCGAGATCGCCGCGGTAAACGTCAGCGCTCTTCCTTCCCTTGTCATGCGAGGCTGCCATATCTCGACCCACCGGGCCAGGGGCGTACTGATAAAGACCAGGAACGTGCTGGTGGAAAACTGCACCGTCGAGGAAACCACGCTTTCCGCCATCCATATCGGTGTGGAAAAATATTGGGACGAGGGTCCGGGCTCGGAAAACGTGATCATAAGGGGCAACCGCTTCGTCAGGTGCGGCTACGGCGGCTCCTGTTCGGGCGTGCTCATTAACTGCGAATGCGAGAAGCCGGAGCTGTCGAGAGTCCACAACAACATCCTCATTGAAAACAATGTGATAGAGAACGAGACGGAGCTTCCGGACGTTATTGTTTCCGGCGCCAGGAAAGTCGTCATGAGAGGCAACGTTTTTTCCCGGCCCAAGGAGCAGGCTGTTCTTTGCAAAGATTCCGAAAGGGTCGTTTTTGAACGTTGATTCACCTCACAAAACGGCTGTTGATCAAGAAGCGGGAAGTTTTTTCCCGCTTCTTTTTTTTATGAGTTGCAAAATGTTTTTTCAACCGCTGCTTTTTGTTGTGAAAAAACACGCAATTTGCTAAAATTAAAACATATAATAAATAATAATCTTCGGGAGCGTTAAATGAAAAAAACGGCCTTCTTATCCTTTCTTGTTTTGCTTTTAGCCGGTTTTTCCCTGGCTGAAACGCACACCATTGACATTTCACCGCGTGAAGCAGAGATCAACGGCGATATCTCGGGCAATCAGGACGCGGATTTTGTCAACGAAGTGAAGGCGCTTAAGATGGGGGACAAGCTGGTCATAAAGACCGCCTCCAACAAGGCGTTGACCGGCACGGTCTCGTACGCCTATATGGACGTCAACTTCGTGGAAGTCAGGGCAGGCTTCCTGGATGACCGCCTTGGTCACTTCCGCATGACCTGGGACGACGACGCCATGATGGGCAGAGTTTACGATTCCATGAAGCCGGAAAGCTACGATCTTTTGAAAAAATTCGGCCGGCATCCCCTGAACATCGACTGCATGGACGTCAACGCTTTCGAGGAGAAGTACCCCCTGAAGTGCGGCGTCAACGAAGGCGACGCCGAGATACACGCTTCCGCGGTGGATCAGAAGGACGATCCCAGGATCTGGGACGATTCAGTCATGACCACCCAGACCTTCCTGGTCATCTACACCCAGAACGCCAGTAAGAAATACGCGGAGCGCGGCGGCATCAACAACCTGATCGCGCAGGGGCTTGCGCTTGGCAACCTGAGCCTTGAAAACAGCGGCGTCCCGACGAGGCTCGTATTGGCGCACAGCGAAGCTGTCGATTACGTCAGCACCGGCAACGGCGGCACTGACCTTGGCGCTTTTGGCAACGACCGGCCGCCTTTCGACAAGGTGAAATATCTGCAGTGCCATTACGGCGCCGACATAAGGTCAATCGTCCCGGAAAACAGCAACTACGGCGGATTAGCCTATGTGGCCTCCACGGCCTCCGGTATCTACGACCGCGATCCCGCTCACATGATCAACGTGGACTACATGAGTTGGCACAGCTGGATCCATGAGATCGGCCACAACATGGGAGGCCAGCACGCCATCGAACAATCTTACAGCGCCGGCCCTTCCAACGGCGGACTCTTCGGACACAGTGTCGGCAGTTTCTACACTCTGCACGGCGACGATTCCTTCGGCAGCATCATGGCCTACGCCGGGCACAGGACGGACAATTTCTCCGACACCAACGCTTTCATCGAAGGCGTGCCTTTGGGCGTGGACGGAAAAAGGAACGTGGCCCGCACCTGGAAGAAGATCAGGAAATACGCCGCCAATTATCACGCCAAGCCGAAAAGTTCCAGGATACTGGCTGAAGAAAGTTTCAACTACAAGCTGGACGATTCCCTTATGTGGCAGGAAGGCGGCACCGGCTGGTTCGAGCCCTGGTGGACCTGCTCCAACAAGGTTTACCAGATATGCGGCGGACTTAACTATCCAGGGCTGCACAGCAGCGGCAACGCCGTCCTGATGGACGCCTGGACCAGCAACGCCATCTTCCGCGCGGGCGGAGACTACGAGCGGCGCCATCCTTTCCTTAAAGGCGAGAAATCCTCTTTCTGGTTCTCCTGCCTCATAAGCCGGCAAAACAACGACGACAATTATTTCGCCATAGGCCTTGGCTCAAGGGTAAAGATCTCCAAGAATGCCGGGACGGACACGATCTACCTTAACAACGCCGTGACCGACGTGAAGCTTGAGCCATTCGCCACCAACCTCTTCCTTGTTAAATTCGACTACGCACAGAACATAGTTTACTTCTGGCTTGATCCGAGTCTGGATACCGAACCTAGACTCGATTCGGCGGACGCTTACGTGTCCAACTATGCGACCTATGATGTTGCAAACAGAGTGGTCATTGAAGGCAGGAAAGGCGCGAAGTTCATCGTGGATGAAATAAGGCTCGGCAAAAGCTGGGAGGACGTCCTCATCGCCCAGCATCCCCAGGATCCGAAACTTGATGAGCGCGATAATTCTTTGCTGTTCTCCTTTGCGGCGGCAGCAGGTGAATACGGCGTTTACAGAAGCGAGACGAAAAATTTCGATGATTTTGAATTGCTCGCCAACGTTTCCACTGAAGGCGGAAGAGTAGAGTTTGATGACGACTCGGCGGAAGCGGACAAAGTCTATTACTACATGGCGGCCCCAAGGGGCGCGACGGAACCTAGACTCTTCACCATGCCGGTCTCCGGGCTGCTTGGAAAACTCAGCCAGACCGCGGAACCAGGCGGACCCTATATGGTGGGGCAAAGCGAGACCAACTACTTCGACGCTTCCGCGTCAATTGGCTGGATGCCGGCCTTCAGGTGGCAATTGAGAGGCGTGCAGTCGCAGATGAAGACCAACAACGCGGTCTATGCCTATACCGACACCTATACCCCGGGGACTTATGAGGTCACTTTGATCATGCGCGACGCAATGCGCCCCTACGACGGCATGGTGACGAACTACACGACGCTTACCGTGACAAATGCTTATCCGAAACTGGACGTGAGTCTGATCAACGGAAGCCTGATGGCGGGAAGGAGCCTTACCTTCCAGGCTTTCCCCAGCGACCCCGGCACCAACGACACATTCGAAGTGCGCTGGCGCGCCGAAGGGGGAGAGGACTGGACGGAATGGACCCCGGATCTTTTCTTCGTGCATAAATACCAGACTTCCGGCGGAAAGGAATTGAAATGCCAGGTCAGGGACAATTACGGAGCGGTGACGGAAAAGAGCTTGGATATCACTCTAGGCGAAGCCAAGGCCATCCCCAGCTTCCCAACTCTCATTACTGTTCCCATAGGCTCGGACAGAACGGCGCTGGAACTGAAGAATCTCGGGACGCTGCCTTACGATTACAGCGTCAGCGGAGTAGATGACCAGCCCTTAACGGTCTCGCCTGCAACTGGCCGTGTCGATGAGACCGGCCGCGCGCTGCTCATAAAAGTTTCCAGCGAAGCGCTTGGCAAAGCAGGGGAGTACCGTTTCACGCTTACCGCCGACGGGAAAGACGAAACAGTGAAGGTGAAGACTTTCACTTCCGGCAATTATCCCGTTCTGGCGCAGAGCGGCAACTTTACGCTCAACGAGGGCGACGTTCTTCACCTCAACAACTTCGGCTCCACGCCGGGCTATGCCTACAAATGGCTTGTTGACGGAATTGAAACGGCAAGCGGAAATACAGCTGACGTTATTGCAAAATCCGGAAGCGGGGAGCACGCCCTGAAACTCGAAGCCTACGACAGTGAAAACAAGCTCGTCGGCAGTTCCGACACCAATGTTTTTATCATGCCCCTTGTCTCGAGAGTTTATCTTGAGGAAGTTTCGCGCGGCGAAAAGAGCATAACATTAAGGCCCTTCCTGGCGCCTTACAAAGAAGGAACGCTCATCAGGTTCAACTGGGGCGAGGACGCTGGCTGGACCACCTGGCAAAGTCTTGCAAATGATTCTGAATTCACCCACGAGTTTAACAATAAGGATGATCACTACATCCAGTGCGAGATAAGTCAGAAAGGCGGCGTCAACGGCTCCGGCTTAATTTTCCGTCCGGAATTCTCTTTCGCTTCCAAGCCAAAAATTATAGGAAGCGAAGATAAGTCGATTATTCTTTCCGTCGGCGAAAGCGTCGAACTGCAAGGGGACGGATCTGTCAGAAATTTCTGGCGCGAGGATCCCATGAACCCGCAATTGGGCCTGATCTCCGACAATCTTGCCAGCGAAACTTCCTGCGGGCCTTTCGAGAAATCCGGCACATATTATTTCGTTTATTACGCAGGAAACGGCGATGCCATTTCTGCGCCCAAGGTCCTGACGGTCGAAGTTGGTCTTCCCGAAACGGGAAGCGTTTCCTGGGACCTCAACGGCACGGTGATCACCAACACCATGTTCGGCTCCGGTTCATTGGGAGGCTGCTCTATTGCCGTTTCCACGGGGAGCGAGATCTACTGGATCACCAACAACGCTTACGGCGCTTTCAGTTTCCCGACCTTCGAGGGCGGAAGCGGCTTAACTTTGAATATCACGCATCCCGATCATGCGCCCTGCTTCACCAACCTCAGCGAGAATACCGGCTGCACGTTCGAACTTAAGAAGAGCGAAGCCTCAGGATATCTTTATTTCAATTGTGCTGGCGAACGTTCCAATCTTCCCTTGGCAGGCGTTATTATAATAATCGCCGGGCAGAAAGGTGTTACGAACGCCAAGGGACGCTCCGTTGCCTTCGCGCTGCCCTGCGGCGAATATCTTGCCGAACTTAATTATCCCGGCATGGACCGCGTCATCACGAACGTTACGGTAAGTTCGAAACCCGCCACTTACAATATCGCGATGAAAGGAAAGCAGTTCACTCTTTCCGGCATGGCTTACGGCACTGGATTGGAGATCGTGACAAACGCCCAGATCCAGGTGCTAAGTAAGGAGACCATGAACATCGCCAAACGCTGGAACCTCGACGGCGTTCCTTTCTACGACATAGGTTTGGGCGAAGCCGCAACGACGCTGCGCGTACGTCCGGTGGACTACGACAATTTAAATTTCGACATACATCTTGAAAACAACGGGCACAAAGACGTGGTGCTGACGCCGGAACCGCTTCTTGCGTCGCTTCTCATCTTTGCTCTCGGCATCATTTATTTGAGACACGAATAAAGGAAACAAAATGAAAAAACTCTTCCTGCTCTCAGTTCTTTTTATCGCTTCCTCTCTTTTAGCCACGCCGCCCAAAAAAGGCTTGCTCGTGGTGGACTTTGAGAACGCCGGCGCCTCAACCGTCATGGGCACAGACGTCACGAAACTTCAGGATGCTGATTTCCCGGAACAGGTGAGGGCCCTGAAGTACAAAGACCAGATCGTTTTCAAAACAGCCGAGGGCGTCTTCACGGGCACTGTGGGCGTGGCTTACCGCGACGTCAACATGGTGGAAGTGAGGGCCGGGTATTTTGAGCCGCGCAACAACGGTTACAGGGAGATCTTCCATTTCACCTATGACCAGGACGCGCTGGTGGGCTGGATGGAATACACCTACCTTGCCAAGGAATACAACATCCTTTACACCAAAGCCAGCGGTAAACTCACGGCCTATTGCGAGGACAGCCGAATGAAGGATTTTCGCTGCGGCAACGAGGACGGCGCGGCTCTTTCCGAACTCAGCGAGGAACAGAAATCGGAGATCCATGCCAACTTTACCGCTCCGCAGCCGACCACTTTCTACACCAACATCTGGGAAGTTCCGGAATATGTGACGCAGAATTACCTCATCTGCTACACCAAGGACGCCTACGAATATTCCAAAAGGAAAGGCGGCATCAACCACCTGATGGCCCACGGCATCGTCCATGGCACCTTGCTTTTAAGCAACAGCAACATCAAGGCCTGCCTGAGGCTCGGTCACTCGCAGCTGCTTTCCGATTACCCGGACAACCACAATTCCGGCAAGAGCCTCGGCGACTTCAACGGCTACCGCAACGGCTGCGAGGACGCCTACGACATGCGCTGCCGCTACGGCTGCGACATGGGGTCTATCGGCATCAAGCACGCCACCTACACCGGCCTCGCCAACGTCAACTACTCCCAGACCGGCTCCGAATCCATTCCCTTCAACTGCATGGACTCCGACTTTTTGGGCGGCACCGGCTGGTGCCATGAGGACGGCCACACCATGGGCGGCCGCCACTACATCGACACCTACGCGGAAAACAACCGGAGCAGTCTTTTCGACCACAGCTTCGGCTGCCACAACACGCCTCCGGGCGCTCCCAGGGAATACGGCTCCGTCATGGCCCGTTCCGCCGGCCTCTTCAACTACTATTCCTCCACCAACATCTACTACGACGGCGTTCCGATCAGCACCAACGCCAAGTGCCGCGTGGCGGACACCTGGACGAAGATCAGGCGCTACGCCGCCAGATACCGCTGCACTCCCGTCGTCCCCGACGTGGACGGACTTGTCTGCAACGAAGAGTTCGAATATCCGGAGGGCATGGGCTTGATGTGGCAGGAAGGCGGCGAAGGCTTCTGCACGCCTTGGGAGAACTGCAACACCAATATTTTCCAGACGGTTGCTGACACTTTTGGGAGGGAAGGTTTCCACAGAGGCGGCGTATTGAGGATCAGAAACGACAACGCCGGCTCTGAATCGGCCAGGCGCTTTATTTTCTGGGGCCGCAACATCAACGGCGACTACCATTACAGCAGAACGAATTTCTGGCTGAAGAGCACCCTGAAGATCCAGAGCGAAAATATATTTTACATTTATCTGGGCAATTTCTATCTCCGCTTCAATGACAACAAGATCAGGGTCAACGGCGGGATCTCCGCCATTACTTATGATTATGACGTGCCCTTCAGCGTATTGGTCCATTTTGAAATGGGGGAATCTGATACTACCGTCAGCGTTTGGAAAGATTACGAAGGCATAAGCGAGCCCGATCCTTCCAGCGCCGATTTTACCGTGGATGTGAGCAACGTCAGTTACTTCAGCAATTACCGTTATCTGACGCTTTACAGCATGAACGACTTCAAGGGCGAACTGGATGATCTGAGGATCGGCTTCACTTATGCCTCACTGAATCCTCCGGAAAGACCCATGAATTTCCAAATCGTTCCGGGCGGCTACACCAACGACTATATCAGGATGGTCTGGCGCAACGTCACCGAGCCCGAATCCTTCGATATCCTGAGATCCACGGTCAACGATCCTGCGTCCGCTGCAAGTATCGCCACTTTAGGCGGCAGCACCGCCAGTTTCAAGGACGTCAATGTAACACCCGGCGTCACGTATTACTACTGGCTGAAAGCCAACTACGCCGACCACGAGTTCACGACGCTTGTAAGAAAAGGCGTTGCGGGAACGCCCGTGGATACGGTGGAAGCCAACGGCGAATATACGATCGGCCAGGGACAAATTGCGCATCTCACCGCCAAGGGCACAACTGGTTTTCTGCCCATGATCCGCTGGACGGTCGGGACTTTCGACACGGTCTTCCTTACCAACCACTACGACTATGCCTTCAACGAAAGGATCATCATGACGCCGGGCGATTACCCGGTCAAGATCGAAGTGACGGAGCAGGAAGTTCAGACCGACATTCTGGAAGACACGACCGTACTTCACGTCACCAACAGTTATCCGCACGTGACTTTCGAATGTGAGACGGCGGAAAAGATGGCCGGCAAGCAGTTGATCTTCCACGCCTATCCCACTGATCCCGGCACCAACGACATCCTTATCGTCAGATGGCGCTTCGCTCCCGAGACGGAATGGAGCCCCTGGACCAACAGCTATTACTTCGCGCACACCTTCACGGATGCGGGCAGCTTCAAAGTGGAGTGCGAAGTAAAGGATGATTACGAGGCTGTGACAAGGGAAGAAGGCACGATTGTGATCTCAGGCTCCAGCCCAGTCCCGTTCTTCCCGGCCAGACTCACCATGAGCAACGGACATTCGGCTGTTCTCGTTCTGGGCAACAAGGGCTCCTCTCCTTACGATTATGAGATCGACACCCAGAACGACCTTCTTTCCGCCTATCCCGCCAGCGGGACCGTCAGCGGTTATTCTACCGTGCTTCTGACCTACGATCATGCCGCTACCGGCGGCACGTCGGGCATATACACCCTGAAGCTTAAGATCGGCGAAGAAACGCACGACATAAGAGTCAATGTTCCTTACGTTCCCTGCCAGCTTGCTTACCAGGGGCCCTTCGATCTCCTGGGAGAATATGAAACTACTTTCTCCGCCCTTGGCACACAACCGGGCTACGGTTTACGCTGGCTCCTTGACGGCGAAGAGATCGGCGCCAAAGAAAAGAGCCTTTTGCTTGCGAGAACCCTTACTCTGGAGGAAGGCGAACACGAACTCGTAACGCAGGCTCTTAAGCCTAACGAATCAGTGGCGGCGGTCGTCACCAACACAGTTACCGCAGCCGTGATCGATCCCGAAGTCTTCCTGGAAGAAACAGGAAGAGAGGGGACGACCGTCACTTATTCTCCCAGAGCGATACTGCATGCGCCGGGAGAGGCGGAAGTCCGCTTCAACTGGGATGAGGGCGTAGGCTGGACGATCTGGCAATCTCCCGCCGAAGTGACTCATACCTTCAAAGCCGACCGCACCTACCTCGTCCAGTGCCAGATCAGGGCTTACGGCAAGGAGAACGCAACCTCCACCCGCTTCAGCCCGGAAGATCCTCTGAGCGTCAAAGCAACTTTTGAGAACGGCGAAAAAGATTATTCCGTTTCCACGGGCGCCAGCGCGACCGTAAACGCGACAAAAGTCGGGGAGTGCGACATCGTTTGGCGCGAGAATTTCTCCAATCCTCAGCTCGGCCTCATAGAAGACGCTTCCTCCGCCTCCTTCACTGTGACGCCGGAGAAGCCGGGCACCTACTGCTTCCTCTGCTACGCCCAGAACGACAAGGCCATCAGCGCGCCAGCTGTTCTTACCCTCAACGTAACGAAGGAAACGGAAGCCATAGACCTTTGCGGTTCCCTTGCCGGCGTAGTCGTGACCAACACCATCTACGGCTGCGACACCACGGGCGAATGCATCCTCCGCGCCGTGGGCAAAAACTACGCGCTCTCCGTCTCCAACGAAGTGGACGGCACCTTCATTTTGGAAGGCCTGCCCTACGGACCCGTCTCGCTCTGCCTTAGTAGCGACCGCTACGCCGGTGTCGTTTACGATACCGTGATATCCAACGAGTCTCAAGTCGTAACTTTGGAAGCGGAAGATCTCACCGGCAGCGGCATAATATACGCCCAGCTGGCCGACAACCGCTCTAAATTGCCCATAAAGGGCGCTTTTGTCACCGCAGGGTCAAAGACAGGCACCACCACCGACAAGGGCCGTTCCACGGCTCTTACGCTTCCCTACGGCGAATATGTCATGACTGTCGAGATCCCCGGCAGGGACATTGTCGTTGAGAGCGTTTCTCCGGAAGCCAGGGCCAAGACCTATGACGTCGTAAGCGAAGGATACTCGCCCTTCGTCCACGGCTTCCTCTACGGCACCGGCGGCGAGACCGTGAAAGCCGGCACCATCCAGGTGTTGTCCGACCTTACTAAGAACATCGTTGATCGTCACAGCATGAACGGCGAGCCCTTCTATTTCATCGGCCTTACGCCCGGACACCCCGTGACGCTGCGCTACCGCCTCGACGGTTACGACAACGAGAACTACAGCATAAATTCCGATTCTATCGTCGAGCACAACGTCGTTTTGACTCCGGAACCGGCTCTCATAGCGCTTATAGCGCTTCTTCTTGCGCTGAAATGGCGAAGATAAACACACTGGCTCCAGAAATGGAAGGAGAAGATCAATGAAAAAAATCATTTTAATTCTGAGCTTTTTGATGGCTCTTACGGCAGCCGCTGACAGGACGCCTATTAAACCAGTAGGAGACGGGACGGAAGTGAGTCCATATGAGATTGCTTGCTTGGAAAACTTTGTTTGGCTAAGCGAAAATCTTTCTAACTTTCAGGAAGGAACCACCGTTTATTGCAAGCAGACGCAGGACATCTTGGCTTCTGAAACCAAAGGCGAAGAGTGGCGTGAATCCGGCGGATTTCCTGTCATAATGACTGCTTATTCTGGAATTTTACATATAAAACCTTTTATTTTAAATTATGATGGGCAAGGCTTTGCCATCAAAAACCCATACATCAGAATGCCGATGGAATATGTAGAATATGTTGGCATTTTTAGATATGGGAGTTTTCAGTTGAAAAACATAGTGATTGAAGACGCTGAAGTCCAGTATTGCGGACGCCTGGGCTCTGGTATTTTGGTTGGAAATGCTCTTGGAAATTCCACTATTGATAATTGTTCTGTTAGTGGAACAATAGAATCAAAATTACCCCAAGGAGTACATGTTGAAGGCATAGGCGGATTAATTGGACAGGTCTATGCCCAACATAACAACTCAATTTCTATTTCTCAATGCAAGGCCAGCGTTCAAGTGAGTGGACAATCATCTATAGGAGGTTTGGTTGGACTTGTTGGAATGGAAACAAATTCGCATTTGAGCATATCGCGTTGCTATGCCGAGATTGATGCTGAATATTCTTCCGGTTTCGGTGAAGCTGGTGGCTTAATTGGGTTTTACGAGGCTGATGGCAATGCAGAATGCTCAATTGAGGACTGCTATGCGTCTTGCAATTTGGAAATGGCTTCTTCTCTCCAAGGTCGAGAGACTTTTGCAGGAGGATTTATTGGTGCTCTGTCGTTCGTACCGCATCTTTCAAGCACGAATTATGTAAATGACATAAGAGTCAGTATTTCCAGATGCTATGCTACAGGAAATATTAAAGGAGATTTTAAACATACCGGTGGATTTTTAGCTTTCAAATCAGTAAAGAGCCTGACTGTTACAAATTGCTATTTTGACACCACCACTTTCGGCCTGGATGATTCCTTTGCTATTGCGAAAACTCATGATGAATTGAAAAGCGAGGCGACCTTTGAAAACTGGGATTTTGACAATGTCTGGTATATAGAGGAAGGCGTTTCGCTGCCCGAGCTGGCTTGGGATCTTCCTGAGCCGGGCGCGCTGGTATTGGCATTCCTTGGTTTGCTTTGCTTGTATAGGAGAAGCCAACACATCTGATATGTTTAAGAAATGCTTCTTAACATTTATTTTTCTTGCCGCCTCGCTGCTCTTCGGCAGCGAGACTGACGGCCTCGCCACCTACGGCGAGGTGGAGGATTACTTCAAGTCGAAAGGCTCCACCAACGCTTTCTATGAAGCGATGGACGTCATGAAAGCGCGGCATGCTTTTGATTTCTCGCCTGAGTACAAAAAGGCGGTTGCCGCGCATTTCGCCGAGATCACGAACATCAACGCCACGGTGAAGCCGAGCATGCTCTACCGCACGCAGGCGCTGGCGGCCAAGACTTTCGGACCAAAGAAACTTTTCGCCAAGCCGGCGGATAAATTGAAGAGCAAGCTGGACAAGAAGACGAGCTGGAAGGAGACCTACGCTCCCAAGTGGCTGAGAGTCGTAAAGGACGTGGAATCTCTGCCTCTTTCTGATGGACGGCACTGTGAGATCATAAGGCAGAAGAAGGGAAACGGCAAGGCACTGCTCTACTGTCACGGCGGCGGCATGATATTGCCGCCTATGCTGCAGCACTGGGATCTGGCCCTTTACTTCCTTCAGAAAGGGGAGAGGGATATTTGGTTCCCGGATTATCCCTTGCTGCCGGATACGGACATGTACCGTTCCACCACGACCTGCTTCGAAGCCTACAAGGAGATGCTGAAGGTTTACAAGCCGGAAGACATCGCTTTCTTCGGCGACTCCGCGGGCTGCGCGCTTTGCCTGACCGTCTGCTTTAGGGCCAGGGACAACAAATTGCCGCTGCCCAGCCGTCTCTTCCTCTTTTCCCCGGCGCACATTGATGTCAGCGAGGAAAACTGCAAAGTGGAAATGGCGATCCTGGCGCCGGACGACATCCTCATACCTTTGCAGCTCATCGACAATCTCAACGTTTTCCTGCGCCCGGGAAGCGCCGCCACGCACAACGAGTGCGACCCTTATCACGGGGATCTTGAAGGCTTCCCGCCAATGGACATCTTCACCGGAAGCAAGGAGGTCTTCTCCTCGCATGCCACGCGTTTTTACGAACTGGCGAAGCGCAAGGGGATAGACGCCACGCTCTTCATCGGCAAAAGCGTCATGCACGCCTGGATCCTCATGCCGGTCGGCAAAGAGAGTTTGGAAGTCAGGAAAATGATAGCCGAAAAACTTAAGAATGATAAAATAGACAAATAGAAAACAATCAATAAAAGGACATAAAAATGAAAAAAGCACTCTGGTTCAGCTCCCTGCTGGCTGTTTTCGCCGCAATATCTTTCGCGACTCCTCCGAAGGACATTCTGACCGTTGACCTGACTTGTCAGACTCCTCCCACCATTACGGGCGGGTACGAAAGGAACATCACCAAGCTTCAGGATTCCGACCTGCCCAAACAGATAGAAGCGCTGGAAGTGGGGGACACAATATTCTTCAATTCCCCGGACGGCGTTTTCACGGGAAAATGCACGGTGGCTTACCGCGACATCAACTTGGTGGAAGTCAGGGCCGGCTATTTCCAGCCCCGCAACAACGGCTACAACGAGATCTGGCGTTTCACTTACGACAAGGACCAGATGTTGGGGCAGGTGGACTACACTTACCTGAACCACGAGTACGCTATTCTCTATTCCGATATGACGGGACTCATGGCGCTGGAACCGAACACCAAAAACTTCACTTGCGGCGGCTGCGACGGTCCCATCGACGACATTATCGCCCGCGACGGCGTGCAGCAGATAATGAGCAAGGTCGAGGCCGAACAATACTACACCAACGACTGGCAGTGCGACGAGTATGTGACGCAGAACTACATGATCGTCTATACCAAGGAAGCTATGGAAGAGGCGAAGTCCAGAGGCGGCATCAACAACGTCTTGGCCCAGGGCATCGTTCTGGGAACGCTGGTACTTAGCAACAGCCACGTGAGGTCCTGCTTCAACCTCGTGCATTCCCAGCTCGTCGATTATTACAATCCTGTCGGCGAGATCTGCAATTCCAGTTTGGCCTTAAGCAGCCTGTGCAACTCCAGGAACGGCCTTGAACAGATCGAGCAGCTGAGAGCCCGCTACGGCGCCGACATGTGCTCCATCGCCGTTCTGATGCCGACCTACACCGGCCTTGCCTACGTCTCTGGCGGCGTCAGCGGCAGCGAGAGTTCCGCCAACAACTGCATGGACGTGAACTTCGTCAACACCACCGGCTGGATCCACGAGGACGGCCACAACATGGGCGGCCAGCACTATGACGAGACCGGAACCAGCGGCGGCGGCCTCTTCGGCCACAGCCACGGCTGCCACAACACGCCTCCCGGGGCGCCCATGGAGTACGGTTCTATCATGGCCAGATCCAACGGCATTTTCAACTATTACAGCTCCACAAATATTTACTACGACGGCGTTCCCATCTCCACTAACCTGAAATGCCAGGTGGCCCTGACCTGGGAGAAGACGCGCCGCTATGCCGCGCGCTACCGCTCCGTTCCGTACCATGCGGCGGGAGACATGCTTTTGCATGAGAGCTTCAATTATCCTATAGGCAGCGGCTTGATGTTTGCGGAAGGAGGCTGCGGTTTCGCTTCCCCCTGGTACGCGTGTCTTTCCAACATTTTCTTCATTCAGGACAGAGACTTGGGCGACGACTCCGCCATGCACGAAGGCGGAAGCTTGAGGATCTGCAACGAAGGCAATGAAACAGCCACCACCAGGCGTTTCATCAACTGGATGAAATATAGTCCCGCCTCCCTTACCACGCTTGCTGGGCAGGATATCTGGCTATCAGTCTGGGCCGACATGGACGAATCGTCCGACAGTTACGGCTACGGCGGTTTCAAGCTCGGCGGTTCCTATGAATGCTTCTCTTTCTACAGGGACGGCGAGGTGAACGTGTTTGACTTCGGCACCGGCTACAAGCACGAATTCGGCACCCCCGCCCACTATCTCGCTCACTGCACGATAACGACCAACGACGCGGGCTACGCCTACACTGACATCTATATGTGGGTGAACCCGGATATGAGCAGCGAACCAGTTGAGAGCGACGCGGTCTTCCACAAATACGGTTACTCTTACTGGGGCTACAACTTCTCCAGTTTGTATCTTTACGCTCCTCCGGGCTTCAAGGGAACCTTCGACGAATTCTGCCTGGGCTACACCTTCGACTCCGTCAAAAACAGGGCCGTGCCTTACGGCTTTGTCAGCATGAACGGCGACGACAAGATCAGACTCCGCTGGCGCAACACCACGAAAGGCAACGTCACGCTTTGGCGCAACACGGTGGAAGATCTTGCGACTGCCGAAAAACTGAGGGAAGGGGACAGCATCTTCCAGGCTTATGACGATTCCGCTGCGACTCCCGGCCAAACTTACTATTACTGGCTGACCGGCGATTTCCCGACTCCCGAGCCCCGCAAAGCCGTCAGGGGCATCCCCGACGTCAGCGCGGAATGCAACGGCGAATACACGATCGGCCAGGGACAGCCGGCGCATCTTTCAGCCGAGGGCTCTAAGGGCTACATGCCGACCGTCAGATGGATCGTCGGACACGACATGACGCTTTTTAGTACCAACTTCTACTACTACGACTACAAGGACGACCAGATCTACTGGCCCGGCGATTACAACGTGGAGATGAGAGTGACCGACAGAGCCTTCAGAACGGTCATCTGCACCAACTACACCTTGCTGCACGTCACCAACGCCTATCCGCACGTCGCAATCTGGAGCGAAGCGGAGACCAGAATGGTCAACCTGCCGCAGATCTTCAGCGCCGCTCCCACAGACCCAGGCATCCATGACGCCCTCGATATTCGCTGGAATTTCGGCGACGGCACGGGATATTCGGACTGGACGAACTTTTACTTCGCCAGCCACACCTTCACTTCGGCCGGTACCTTCAACGTTGCCTGCCAGGTCAGGGACAATTACGGCGCCGTGACGGAAACCGTTATAGAGCACGTCATAGACGGTGCGGAGGCCAGGCCGCATGTTCCGGACACCGTAACGCTCGAGAACGGGCGCAGCGCCGTGCTGCTCCTCACCAATCCCGGCTCCGTGAGCTGCGATTTCAGTACGGTCAACATTTTCGAATCTCTGACGATCTCCCCAAGCTCCGGAACGATAAATCCGGGAGCGGACGGCTGCGTTCCTGTCATAGTGGAAGTCAATCCTCTGAAGACCGGAGGCTTGGAGAAGAATTACAACATCTCCGTCATCGTGGATTCCGTCACCAACAACGTTTTGGTGAAAGTTCCGAAGGTCGAAGTGCCGTATGTCAACATCAACGGGCCTTACGCGGCGGAGCAGGGCTTCCCGGTCTATCTTGACGGCAGCGGCACGATGGGCGGTTACAAATACCGCTGGCTGCTCAATGGTGAAGAGATCTCGGGGCCTTCCGACAGCTTTATGGGAGAGTTCCTCGCCGACGTGACGCCTGGCGAATACACGCTGACGCTCAACGTTGAGAAAGCCAACGGCGTGGTGCTTTCCTCCGCCGAGACGAACCTATTTGTCAGGGACACTTATCCCGCCGTTTATCTGGAGGCCGAAAACCGCGGAAACGGAACAGTCGTCTATACGCCCTATGTCGTCCAGCCTGTGGGCGACGAAGCCCAGGTCAGGTTCAACTGGGACAACGATTCCGGCTGGACTGTCTGGCAGGATGTGGACAGCGTTTCGCACACCTTCCCGGGAGACAGGACGTATTATGTGCAGTGCCAGGTCAGGGATTCCGCCGGCAACATAAACGGCACGGCCATATTGTTCGACCCCGCCAACACTCTGGAAGTCAAGGCCTCCTTCGCTGATTCCCAGAAGGAATACACCGTGGCTGCCGGCAAGGAAGTCGTGATGAAGGCCGATTTCTTCCTTGGCAAAAAAGTGATCTGGCGCAAACTGCCCGGTTTCGGCGGCCCTGTCGCGCTCTCAGGCAGCGAAGGTACGGAAGTGACCTGCCGCCCGCAGTACGCCGGCACGTACTATTTCGCGGCCTATGCCGCGAACGACACATCCGTTTCCGCTCCCCAGATCCTGAAGCTTAACGTTACAAAAGATGATTCGGCGCAGAACACCACCTTCGCAATAGGCGGCGTTCTGACGACCAACACTTTCTTCGGCAACGGCTTTTTGGGCGACGCTCTTGTAAGGGCGGTGGGCGAGGATTTTGCTTTTGCGGTCTCCAACACTACGGACGGCATATTTGTCTTCGACGCCGTGCCGGCCGGGAAAGTTTATCTTTCCGTTTACAAGGACGGCTACGAGGGAAGGGCGCTGGAAGTCGATCTGACGGACGGCTCGAAGAGTGTGGTCATCCCCTGCGAGGCCAACGAGTCCAAGGGCTTCGTTTACGCCAAGGTCTCCGACTCTTCGTCCTTCTTCCCGGTGGTGGGAGCCGAGGCAAGAGTCGCGAACACTTTGGCTTCCGTTACCGAGCAGGGCCGCACCACGGCTTTGACGCTGCAGTACGGCGAGCATATCCTGACCGTGAGGGGCGAAGGGCGCAAGCAGTATGTCACCAACATCGTGGTCTCGACCGGCACGCCCACTTACCCCGTCTATCTCGACGGATATTCTCCCTACATCATGGGCTTCCTCTACGGAACGGGCAACGAGATCGTGACCAACGCTCAGATCCAGGTCGTTTCCGAGAAGACCCAGAACATAGTGCAGCGTTACAATATGAGCGGCCTGCCGTTCTACACTATTCATCTCGGCCCGCAGCAGAGGACCAGCCTGCGCGTCAGGCCGGTAAACTACGACAACCAGAACTATTCCTTCACGCCGGAAGGCTCCTGCTACAAGGACTTCGTCCTGACTCCGGAGCCCTCTCTCGTCGCGCTCTTAATTTTGGCTGCGCTTTTTGCGAAACGCCGTAACTCATAACTTCAAGGAGCAAAAATGGCTCTCTCAGCAACTGCAACTTATCAGGGCGACCTGAAATGCACCGCCAAACTGGCCGGTTCCGAAACCTCCATTGCTACCGACGCCAAAGGGACTCCCGGCGTCTTTTCCCCGACGGACGTCCTCTCCGCCGCTCTTGCGACCTGCACCGCCAGCATGATAGGCTTCGTGGCCGCTCAGCAGAAGATCGACATGACCGGTCTTTCGGTGGAAGTCGATAAGGAGATGCAGCAGTCTCCCGCTTCCGTTAAGACTTTCAAAGTGAAAGTGACTTTCCCCAAGATCGCTTTGGAAGATTCCATGAAGAAAAGACTGGAAGGCGCGGCCAAAGCCTGCCCTGTGAAGAACAGTCTTAATCCCAGTATCGAAGTTACGACCGAGTTTGTCTACTAAGCTAACAGACCGTTTGGACGTCCTGCGCCCGCTTTCTGCGGGCGCAGCGCTTTTCCTTCTTGTCCTCGTCCAGTTCGTGTGCCGTCTTCAGTACGGTCCGGGCGGAGCGTTGGCGGACGCGGATTCTGCGAAGTTCGTCCGCCTCGCCATAGAGGGCGGCTCTCCCCATACGCCGCTCTTCCCTTTGTACACGATGATGCTGCGCTTTTTTTCGCAGCTTAAATTCCTTTATGAACCGGGGGCTAATCTGGCGCTCCTGTCCGCGCTGCTCGTCGCCCTGGGGCTGGTTTTCCTGTGGGACGCGCTGAGCCGACGTTTCAGGGACCGCTTCTTCACTTTCTTTGCTGTCTTGGCGGTAAGCTTCCTGCCTTACATCGTTACCGCCGCCACGGAAGTGACGCCCGTATCGCTGTCTTTTTGCCTTTTCTTTTTCGCCTACGCCGTCATTGCAAATGATTTGGTTCCGCTGCCTTTGAAATTCATTCCCTGCGGACTTCTTGCTTTTCACGATCCTTTGGCGCTCTGGTTCTTCGCGCTGATCCTGCCTTTTGCCGCTGTTTTGTTTTTCAAAGCTGGAAAGGGAAAAAGCTTCCTTGCGGGGCTATTTTTGGCGCTTATTATTGGCCTTCTTCCCTATGCTTATTCCTTCTTCGTTTTCAAAAGAGGGGAGAGCTGCGAGTTTTTGCGCAGCGAAGACTTCTTCCTAAGCCTTATTCAGGCCGTTCTAAACGGCCAGTTCTGGAGCAATTATTTCGTCCTGCCCGTTTCCGGTTACGGAACGAGTTTTCTCAATCTTTGCCGCGGCTATTTCCTTTCCGCCGCGATCTCGCTTTTCATTTTGCCGATATTGTTTCTGGGACTCTTTTTCAGAAGAGCGAAAAGTTTCCTCACGCTGGAAAACGCAACTTTCTTCGCCGCTCTCCTATCGACGCTCCTTTTCCTTGTCCCAAGCTACCATTTCTATCCCGCACAGTGGTTCTGGCTTTTGAACGCTTACCTTGCGGTCTTTTTGTCCTGCGCGTTCGTTTACATTTCCAAATCGAAGGAAATGCGCTTAGTTCTTTGCCCGCTTTTATTCATCGGAATTCTGGTCATGGCGGTCCACAGTGTTGAAAACGTTCCGGAAAGAAGAAGCGCCTTTGAAGCCGCAAAGCTGGCTCAGGCCTTCGGCGCCATACCCTACGGCGGCGTTCTGGTCACGGAAGACGTTTACAGCGCCGGGGAATACTACCGCTATCACCTGACGGCTATGCCTGATCTCATTGCGAAAAACATTGCCGTGACCGATGAGATCGTCCCGGGGAAAAGGAATTTCTTCATTTCAACCGCCGTGAAAGACTATTTCGAAGAACAGGGCGTGCCTTTTTATCTTGTCAGCGACGTGGACGGTCTTGCCGTCTATGAGCTGGGGGAGAAGCGGGATAGTGAAGAATAAAGGCTGGCTTTTAGACCTTCTTCTGCTTTTCCTTCTGGCCGTCGCGGCTTACGTTTCCTCTTTCCAGGGGACCTGGCAGTTCGACGATTTCAGGTGCATAGTAAGCAACAGTCATTTAAGAAATCTGACCGAAGTTTGGCCTTTTTCTCCCGGACGCTTTTTGGTGTTCCTGACTTTCTGGGGCAATTACCGGTTTTGCGCGCTGGACACTTTCTGGTACCACTTTGTCAACCTTGCTTTCCATATTCTTAACGGCTTCCTTTTTTATTATTTCCTTTTGCTTTTGCAGGAAGCGGCGGGGAAAACGGAAGAGAGACGCTTTCCGGCTTTTTTATGCGCGGCGCTCTTTTTGGTCCATCCTGTGCAGACGCAGGCCGTGACTTACATCGTCCAGCGTTTGGAACTGATGTGCTTCGCGTTCATTATGGCGCATCTGATCTTTTTGCTCCTGGCGTTGAAAAACAAGATCTTCCTTGTGCCGGCGATTTTGTCACTGATCGCCGGGCTTTTCTGCAAAGAGAACATGGCGGTGGCGCCGCTCATCGCGATCCTGGGATACTTCGTCTTCGCGCAGGTCGATCTGAAGACTTTCCTTAAAGAGAACAAGAAATATATTCTTGCCGCGGCGGCGGCTTTCATTCTCCTTTCCCTTTTGGTCCTGCGTTTCGCCGGAGTCTGGAAGGGGACAAGCTTCGATCTCTCCCCGCTGGCCAGGCTTTACGAGGACACTCCCGACATCTTGTCTTATTTCGCCACGCAGTTCAAAGTCTGGACGATCTATCTCAGGCTTTGCTTCTGGCCCTTCGGATTAAGACTGGAGTATGACGTTCCTCCTGAGGGCTTCTCCTCGCCCTGGGTGATCTTGGCGATCCTGTTCTGGCTTGCTTTGGCCGTGGCGGCCTGGCGCATGCGGGAAAGGCGTCCCTACTTCGCCTTCGGCCTCGGCTTTTTCGCGCTTGCCCTGGCGCCGGCAGCGAGCATAATTCCCAACGGCCTCTACGAGCACCGGCTTTACTGCGCGCTCCCGGGAATATTGATCGCAGTCGTCTTCACATTCTTTGCGAAGAAGAATCTTTACAATGCCGCGCTTTTGATCGTTGTCATTCTGCTTTTCACCTACGCCTCTTTCCAGCGCAATTTCTACTGGAGCGACGCGGAGCTTATCTGGCGGGACAATCTCAAATATTCTCCGGAGAACTTCCGTGTGAACGCCAACGTTGGCGAAGCACTCCTCAATAAAGAGCAGTACGAGTCCGCGCTGCCGTATCTGAAAAAAGCCATTGAATTGCGCCCCCGGACCGTGGAGGCCCATTACAACCTGGCCTGCTGCCTGGCGGGGATGGGGGACCTTAAAGGCGCCAGGGAAGAGCTTTTGACCGCGAAAAAGCTGAAGAGCAGGCTTCCGGAAGTGAAACGTCTCGTCGAAGAGACGCTGGAAGAGATCGAGAGCGCCCTGAAGAGCGCTGAAAAATAAAAATATCCGCATATCTTGACTCTTTTAAGTCTTGATTTTTCTATGCGATTTCCGCATTTTCCCTTTCCCTTCGCAAAGGACGCATTATGGTATAATATCTTTATATGAATGATTTTAAAAATATTGAACTATGCTGCCTGCCTTTGGGCGAACTTTTTGCCAACTGCTATCTGGTATCGCAGAAAGGATCCCGTAAAGTAGTCTGCATAGATCCGGGCGCCGAACCGGAGAAACTGCTCATGGCGCTCAGAAGCAGGAAATTCGAGGTGGAAAAGATCCTTCTCACCCACGGACACGCCGATCACATCGGCGCCTTGAACGAACTGAGAAAGGCTTTTCCCGAAGCGGCGGTCTGCATTCACGAAAAAGACGCCGTAATGCTTTTTGACCCGGAACGCAATCTGTCCACTTTCCTTGGTGAAATAATTACCTGCGAAAAACCGGAAATGCTCCTTAATGACGGCGAGGAGTTCCAATCAGCCGGTCTGAATTGGAAAGTCATCTGGACTCCCGGACACACCGAAGGGGGAGTTTGCTTCCTGGCAAGCGATCCCGCCGGCGGCGAGCAGGTCCTTTTCAGCGGCGACACGCTGTTTTTTTTGAGCATAGGGCGCACAGATTTTCCCGGCGGAAATTACCAGCAGTTAATAGACAGCATCAGGAACAAAATTTTAACACTGCCTCCGGAGACTTTGGTCTATCCTGGCCACATGGACGCCACTTCCGTGAAAGCGGAAGCGGAGGGCAACCCCTACGTGAAATTATGCTGATACGCGAGATATGGCGCTACCGGGCGCTGCTGTGGGATCTTGTTATCCAGGATTTCCGGGGCCGTTACGCCGGGAGCGTAATAGGCGTTTTCTGGAACATTCTGCAGCCTTTGGCCCAGATCTTTATTTACGCCGTGATCTTGGCCAGGGTGGTGGGGTCCAGGATCCCCGGAAGGATCGGTTTCCCGGAGGTTGAGGATCCTTACGCCCTCAGCATCTACATCTGCGCCGGATTGCTTCCCTGGCTTACTCTGTCCGAAACGCTTACGCGAAATTCTTTGGCTTTCCTAAGCCACAGCAACCTTATCAAGAAGGTCTCCTTCCCTCATCCTATTCTTGTCCTTTACCAGGTCATCAGCGGGCTGATCACGCTTTTTATCATGCACGCCATCCTTCTCGTCGTGATGGTCGTTACGGGACACAGGATCCCGCTCTGCATCATTTGGCTTCCTTTGCTTTATGTTCTGCAAGGACTGATGACTTACGGGCTCGGCATTTTCCTGGCCACCGCCACGGCTTATTTCCGCGACATGATGCAGTTCGTCTCCATCGCGCTGCAGGTCTGGTTCTGGATGACGCCTATCGTTTACTTCAGGGAGCTGACGGAAAGGATAGTCTCCTTCGGCCCGCTGCTTTTGCTCGTCAATCCTTTGTATTACCTTTCCCGCGCTTTTCAGATCCTTTTCTATGAAAACGTGGTCTATTACGATTTCCTGCCCCAGAAACTTCTTCCCAGCCAATCCAGCTTTTTCCCGACCTTGGGTATATTGCTGCTCTGCGGTTTGGTCTTTTCGCTTCTGGGGGATCTTTTCTACCTTAAGCTGAAGAAAGAACTGCCTGACCAGATCTGATATGGAACCTGAAAATGTTATAGAGATAAAAGGACTCTCCAAGCGCTTCAGAGTTTACGACAGACCGCTTGACCGTCTCAAGGAATGGCTGACGCCGATCGGCATGTCCTTCCATTGGGCATACTGGGCTTTGAGGGACGTTGACCTAACAGTCAAGAAGGGGAGTTCTTTGGGCATCATCGGCGTGAACGGCGCCGGCAAGAGTACGCTTCTGAAGATCCTCTGCGGAACGCTCTCGCCGACCTTCGGCAGCGTTGAAATTAAAGGGCGCATCGCGGGATTGCTTGAACTGGGCTCCGGCTTCCACCCGGAGTTCACGGGACGCCAGAACATTTATTTGAATGCCAGGCTTCTCGGCCTTTCCGACGCTGACATCGAGAAGAAACTGCAGAGCATCGTGGAGTTTGCGGAATTGGGCGACTTCTTAGACCATCCCTTGCGCATCTATTCCACCGGCATGGCGCTTCGACTTGGTTTTTCCGTCGCCGCCAACGTGGATCCGGACATCCTCATAATCGACGAGGCGCTGGCGGTTGGGGACGCTTACTTCCAGCAGAAGTGCCTGAAATATTTGAAGGATTTCCGCGCCAAGGGCGGGACGCTCATTTTCGTCAGCCACGACCCAGGCGCGGTGAAGCTGCTTTGCGATAGCGCGGTGCTGCTGCACAAGGGCAGGATCGTCGCCAACGACACGCCCGAGAACGTTCTGAATTTTTACAACACGCTGCTTGTCAGAGACGATTCCGACAAGGAATCCTTCATATTGGAGCGCAAGAAACTTGAAGCGGAAAATAGCAAGCCCCAGCACTCCGGTTCCTTCGAAGCTTTGATCGAAAAAGTTTCCCTTATCAGCGACAACTGCGAAACAAGAACGCTTTTCGCCGGACACAAAGCTGAACTCAAGGTCACTGTGAAAGCCCTGAACGACATCGAGCCCCCGACCGTCGGCTTTTCCTTAAGAGACCGCCTGGGCTACGAAGTTTTGGGCACCAACACCATGCTATTGAAAAAGGAATTGCCCGCCCTCAAAGCCGGCGAAGGCCTGACGGTCGGTTTCGATCTTCCGCCTTTTTTGGGTCCCGGCGAATACACCGTGACGGTCGCGGCGCACCCCGGCAGGGACCATGTCGAGCATTGCTACGACTGGACGGACAGGATGCTGGCCTTCAAGGTCGCCTTGGAAGACGAGAGCCAGTGCGTAGGACTTTTGAACATTCCCGTGACAGCCAGTTTTGAGAAAGTCGAAACCGACGGCCGGGACGCCCAGGATATCCTAGAAAGCGCTTTCTCCGGCGCTTCCTCTGAGATCGCGATCACGGAAGAAACGAACCGCTTCCTGACTACCGGCTTTTATCCGCCGGAAAAAATAGGGGAGAGCTGCGCTTCCTGGACGGGCGCGAGAGCGGTCTTCGTTCTGAAAAGCGAAAACGCCAAGGGACTCGTGATCCGATGCGCGACCGACGCCAGGCAATTGGAAGCCGGACCGCTTTCTTTAACTTTGAACGTCAATGGGAAATTTGAGATCACGAAGACCATAACGACTCCCGACTGGCAGGAAGTGGAGTTCCCGTTCGAAAGTGAAGAGCAGGGGATGCTCAGATGCTCCCTTATGATAAGTTCAACCTTCATTCCCGAAAACGATAAACGCGCGCTTGGCATTCTTGTTTCCAAGATCGCTCTAAGATGAATATGGAATTTGCTGAACTGAAAGAAAAAGTGGCGAAGCTGAAGGCGGAGAAAAACGCCGTCATTCTCGCTCACTACTACACGCCATATGAGACGCAGGAGCTCGCCGATTTCGTCGGCGATTCTCTGGAACTCTCAAGACTGGCTGCCAAAACGGACGCCGACACCATCGTCTTTTGCGGCGTGGACTTCATGGCGGAAAGCGCCAAGATCCTCTCCCCCCAAAAGACTGTCCTGACGCCGGACCCCAGGGCCAACTGCCCGATGGCCAATATGCTGATGCCCAAGGAACTCAGGCGCTACAAGGAGGAGCATCCCGACACCATCGTCGTTGCCTACGTCAACTGTTCAGCGGAAATCAAAGCGGAAGCTTATATCTGCTGCACTTCCGCCAACGCGGGCAAAGTCGTCGCCTCGCTTCCCAAGGATAAGCCTGTTCTTTTCGTTCCCGACCGCTATCTGGGGACCTTTACGAAAAAGAGCGCGGGCAGGGAAATGGAAGTCTGGCCGGGCTTCTGCCCGACGCACCAGAGGTTCACCCTGAAGGCCGTCATGGAAGCGAAAGCGCTGCACCCCAAAGCCGAGTTCCTCGCCCATCCGGAATGCCCGGAGGAAGTCTCCGCGGCGGCCGATTTCGTAGGCTCCACTTCCGCCATCATCAAGCGCTGCATGGAAAGCAAGAGCGAAGAGTTCATCATCGGGACCGAGCAGGGCGTTCTGAAAGCTATCAGGGAAAAAGCGCCAACGAAGAAAGTTTATCCGCTGTTGGAGGGCAACGTCTGCCCGAACATGAAGCTTATGACGCCGATGAAGGTCTTGTGGACCTTAGAAGACAACGAATATGAGATCAAGGTCAAAGAAGAGACCAGAATAAAAGCCAAAGAAGCGCTGGACAGAATGCTGGCGCTCTGAAGAGGGGACAATGGAAAAACTTGTTAAATTTGAGGTCGGAAAATCAGCCAAGGAAAGATCCTTGCTAATCTCCTTCGGGGAGTGCCAGGCTGAGCTTCGCTTTGCGGGAAAGCTCAGAGGACGGGACGTTTTGGCTTTCGACTGTTTTACGGAAACGCTCACGTACCAGAAAGCGGAAGTAAAAAAAGGCCATGCGCTCTTTAGCGGATCGACGCCCTACGGCGCCGCCAAGGCGGAGATCTTTCTGCAGAGCGCCGCGGCTCTGAAGGTCAAAGCTTCCATAACCCTTAAGAACCAGGCCCAACTGGACGCCTTTTACTTCATTCTCCAGGGAAAGGTTGGCCAGAAGGTCCTGACGCCCTACGAAACGAAGAAAAGCTGGTATTCCGGCGAATGGCCGACGCCCTGCGGCGTCCTGAAAGAAAAGGAAGACGCGTTTGTCTTTTTGGTCGCGCCGGAAACTTTCGCAAAGCGTCAGGAATGGCTAAGCCAGATAGAAGCTGGCGAACGGTCTTTGCGCTTCGGCACTGATTACGAGCGCTCCTGGCCCCTGAACGGATACCCCAGAAGCCGAAAACTGGAGTTCGTTTTCTATATCATCGGCACGAGCGTCAACTCTTTGCCCGGCGCGCTTACCCAGGCCGCCTGGCAGTTGGCGAAATTAGAAAACCCAACGACACTTGTCGATTTCAAAAAACTGGAAAAGGAAGCCCAGCAGGAACTGAAGGTCCTTGTGGAAAAACTTTCCGCTCCGCCTGACCAGGCGGAAGCGCCCATATCTTTCGGCAAACTCTTGGGCGCCGCTTTCGCGCTTGCCAAAGCTGCGAAAACGAACGGCCAGAAAATTCCCGCAGCCGCGGAAAAAGCGCTGCAGCTTTACAAGAAGGCTCCGCGCTTCAAATCGCTTCCGCCCGCCAACTATCCCTATCCCGGAACTTTCAAGAAGTCCGGCGAACCGGAGATCAATCTTTCCGAGATTGCCAGGGCCGCCTACTGGCTCGCCAGATGGGAGAATGAAATTGGCGCCACCGGCTTCAAGGACGAACTGAAGAACCTCAAGAAAGAGCTCATCGCCCGCCGCCACCGCGGCGGCTATATCCCGGAAGTGCTGGAGTCCGCCACAAATCACATCAAGAAGGGCTATTCCAAGAAACGCACCTCCCCCTGGGCGGTGCTTTTCTTAGAAGAGATCGGCTGCGATAAGGAAATCTATACGCCTCTGCTTAACACCATCACAAGAGAGCTGCTGGTCAAACGGTCAGGATCCTCCGCGGAAGAGCTTATTTTCGCCGCCAGCGCGGCCGCAAAGGCCTTCAGCCTTACGGGAAGGGAAAACTACCGGGCCAACTGCGTAAAGCTTGTTTACCGCCTCGCAGGGCGCCAGCAGACCTACCAGCCGCATTATCTGAAAGCGCCAGTTTGCGGACTGATCTCGGGCACGGAAGCGCTCGACTTCTCGGAATCAGCGCTCCCCGCTGCTTTGCCTCTTTTCCTAACCGCACAGAAAGTGAGCGGCGCCAGGATGTTCGAGGAGCGCGGCAAAGCGCTTTTAAATGCAATTATGAAGAGGGAAGGCTATTTCGTCTGCAAACCTTATTCCTCCCTTCCGGAACAGAAGAGCCAAACCGCCGCTTCGCCTCTTGAGAAGACCGCTCTTCTTCTTGCGGCTATGGAAATAAAGGAGACTTTCGGCGACGTAACGATCATCCCGGCGCAGAAGAGGGCAAGCGCTTTCTTCGAAGCCGAGGAACCGAAACTGGAAAAAGAACTCCTGGGCTACCGCCTGACCATAAATTCCAAGGAAAAACGCCCGTTGACCGTAAAGAACGAGAACGGCAAAACCTGGAACTTCATTTTGAAAAAAGGCCTCAATCAGATAGAACTCTACTAAGGACATTATGAAAAAGTTGCTTTTTGCGATCGCAATCACTGCGTTTACAGCCCTTGCCGGCAGTCTTAATTTCGACCTGAGGGACGGCAGCATCCCCGCCTCGGCCACGCCCGACAACAACACTTACCTTGCGGCCGAACAGTACCAGACTGCGCTCCTTGATTCCAAGATAGGGGACACCGTCACTTTCGCCACGCCGGAAGGGACCTTTAAGGGCGTAGTGGACCTTGCCTACAAAGACATCAACGGCGTAGTAGTGAGAGCCGGCGACGTAGAGGATCAGGGCGGAACTTTCATCATCACCTTCTGCGGCGACTATCTTTGCGGACACATCGAGAACCTCGACCTTGGCCGCGACATCAAGTGGGAGTACACGGAAGGCGGCGTCCAGACCATAAACAACGCCTCTTTTAGTGAAGCCGACGAAGGCTTTCTCCCCGGCAGCGAGCTCCCGGATCCAAGGGCGCTTGTCAATACTTCGGGGAACGACATTGAAAAAGACGACGTCGAATACTTTGACTATAAGGACGATGAGATTGATTACGTGCGCTTAGCCGTTTTCTACACTCCGAAATCGCTGGAGTACGCCGGCAGCCACAACAGGATCAACACCTTCATCGCCCAGGGCATCGCCAAGGGCAACGAGTGCCTCCAGAACTCCCTTATCAACACCCGCCTTTATCTTGCCCACTCCCAGCAGTGGAACTACGAGGAAGCCGGCAGCTCTTACACCGACCTATCAAACTTCACCAACGCCAGGAACGGCTGGGAAGGCGTGTATGAAGTCAGGAACGCGGTCGGCGCCGACCTCTGCACGATCGTGGCCTACGTCCACGATGTCGGCGGCCTCGCTTACGTCAACGGCAGCACTACCGGCATGCCGGATTCCAGCTACCACCTTATCCGCGTTCTGCAGATGACCGGCGACTCCTGGGTGCATGAGATGGGCCACAACATCGGCTGCAACCACGCCTATGAGCAGGACAGTCAGCCTGGCCCCGCCTCCGGCGGCGTCTTCGGCCACTCCTTGGGCTACTACTTCACCGGCGCCACCGATCACGGCCATTACGGCACGGTCATGGCTTACGACCAGGGCGACTACCACCGCTGCGACTATTTCTCCGCCACGAACGTTTACTTCAAGGGAACGCTCGTCGGCTACGAATCCCGCAACAATGCTCTTACCTGGAACAAGATCAGGAAAGTCGCCAGGACCTACCGCACGATCCCGACTCCGACTTACGGTGAACTGGCTTACGAGGGCTTCAATTATCCCGCCGGCGAACGCTTGGATCTCAAAACGGGAGGCCAGGGCTGGAACAACGGCTGGAAGCCAACTACCGCCGACGTCTATGCTACTTCCGACGAATCGCTGGAATATTCGGACGGCGTGAACCAGCTCGCCACTTCGCCCGGCTGCCTTAAGCTTAACGGCGAATCTATTGACCTCAGCCGCATGCCCAACCAGACTTTCGGGGAGGGCTTCCATTACAGCAAGCTCGGCGAGACCAACATGTGGATCTCCCTGCTTCTGAAGCCCACCTCCGACACCCACGGCAGAGTCTATTTCAACGTCGTCGGCAACAACGCCGGCATCACCCATGACGACCTTTACGCTTTCAACTCCTACGATCCTATTACGGAGGTTCATCCCGTTACCGACCAGACGGACCTCCTGCTCATCCGTTATGAATTTAATTCCAGCGGCGCTTGCCCTGCCACGATGTGGGTGAACCCCAAGCTGGGCGTCGCTCCCAACGAGGAGGACGCCGTCGCCAGAACAGATTTCAACGTTTACTATTCCGGCTACAAGGACATAAACATCTACGCCTCTTCCGCCAAGTTCTGCATCGACGAACTGAGAGTCGGCTTCAGCGCGGAAAGCGTCCTCCCGATCAAAGCACCTCTCATCTCCGCCACTCAGGATGCCGCTGCCGAATCTATCACCGTAAGCTGGTTCGCCGACGCCGCCCAGCAGAAAGTCACCATTTACCGCTCCGAATCCAAGGACTTCTCCGAGGCTGCGCAAATTGCCGAACTGACTGAAGGCACAGGCTTGACCGACGCCGACGTTGAAAGCGGCAAGCTTTACTTCTACTGGGCCGAAGGCAAGTACTCCGATTCCGCCGATACAAGAGCCGTAGGACCTGCCATGGGTTACGCCGGAACGCCGAAGATCACCGCCACCGCCAATGGCCCTTACGTCATCCAAAAAGGCGAAGACGTAACCTTTACTGCGGAAGGCTCGCTAGGCGTTGCGCTCACATACTCTTGGTCCTGCTACAAGGACACGACGGACTTCTCGCCCTTCCTCAGTGAATTCGTAAGGACCAACAACTTCAAGCCCGGCACCTACGACGTGACGCTGACCGTAAAGGATTTGCTGCTCACCAACGCCGACCCTCAGACTGTCACCACCCAGCTCATCGTCAAGAACGCCGATCCCACCATAAGCTTCGAGAAGAGCGAATACGAGGTCGCCTGCGGCGTGCCCACCGTCTTCCATGCCGTCGTCAAGGATCCGATGCCCCAGGACAAGTTCCAGTACTGCTTCAGGACCGATGACGCTGCGGAATTCAGCGAGTGGACCGACTCCTCTTACTTCACCGCCACCTATGACGAGCCGGACTCCACCCACACCATGACCTGCATAGTGGCCGACAACTATGGCGGCACCAACACCTGCACGACGACCGTCAAAGTAGGGAAGAGGGAAGCCATCATGTCCGCCGAGCCCGCAATACTCGACTTCCAGGAAACAGACACCCTCATCCTGAGAGTCATCAACTCCGGCGTCGAACCCTACCAGCTCGACATCACTGACATTCCCGCCGGCTTCAGCGTTTATCCCAGGAACGTCGTCGTCAGCAACGGCGTAGCCGTTCTCTTAGTCAAATGCGACAGGGAATTCATCCGCAAGAACGCTACCGGCTCTTACACAGGCGCTCTTCCTCTCGGCTTCAAGGACGTCACACTGAAGCTCAATAAGCCGAATTCCTATACTATCGCCATCAACCCCAATGGCCCGTACACCGTAAAGAGGGGAGACACGCTCCTTCTCTCCGCCAACGGCACCTCCGCTTCCGACGGCCTCAAATATCTCTGGAGCGTAGATAACACAGAGATCGATTCTCCCAGTGAAGAAAACTACTTGGCGTACTATACTCCTACGGACATAGAGGCCGGCGAACACGAAGTCACGCTCTCCGTTTTGGGCTATGACGATAAGGTCCTCACCAACGCCGTCACTACTTTGACGGTCATGGAAGCTCAACCGGAAATGCTTTTGAACGTCAAAGAAATCAATGACAAAGAAGTCACTCTTGACGTATTGCTTTCCGGCAACGGCGCAGTCCAGGCCCGCACTCCTAAGATCCAGTCCGGATGGTTCGGCGAAGGCGAGATCAAACTAACCTTTGAGGCCGACAATTGCTACCGCGAGACCTTCGATGTCAAGGATGAATTCGGGCAGACCAACACGTACCATTATGTCTTCGACTTCAGGAAGGAAGTTCCCGCGTTCCTTCCCAAGATCAGCAGCAACGCCTCAGGACAGATCGATTTCGGAAAAACGCTTAAATTGACTTCCACCATCGAAACTGACTATACCGGCGAACTGAAGTACTACTGGAAAGAATGGAACGGCAACCCGACTAAGAACGCCCTCCTTACCCCCAACGAAAAGGATACGGACACGACGCAGCTCCTTCCCGGCGAATACTTCTTCTCGCTTTACGTTTCCGACGGCAAGTACCTCAGCCTTCCCGCCACCATAAAAGTGACGGTCTCCGGTTACAAAGGCTTGCTCTATTCCGCCAACGGAACCGAAGTCTTCTTCCTCAACGACGCCCAGATCGCTTCCGACCAATCCTCTTGCATGAGTGAGCCCAACGGCACGTTTGCCTCCGACTCGACTTCCGTCACTTATCAGCGTCTTGATTCCAAAACCGCGCATCTCACTCTCACGCAAGGCTACGGATCTTTTGTGAAGCCCGTTCGCATCATAGGCGGGAACTGGAATCTCATCTCCGGCACGGTCGTCACCAACTTCCCCTGGGGCGAAGGACCGATTGAGGGCGTAATAGTCACGGCCATCAACAAAGCCATGTTTGTCAGCACAACAACTGACGCCAAAGGCTCTTTTGCCATTCTTATGCCTGAGAACGCCGGCCCCACCACCATTACCTTCGCCAAGCAGAACTGCGCCTTCCAGCCCATCGAAGTCAGCGAATCTTCCACATTGAAAGTCGTTCCCGAAAAGAGCGAGGGCAACAGCAACTCCTACCTCTATCTAACGGTTATCGACAAGGAGTCCTCCTTCTTCATGGAGGGCGTCACGGTAAACTGCTTCGGCATCACTGGACGCACCAACAATAAGGGCGTCACCTCCAACATCTCCGCCCCCAAGGGAACGGACTCCGTAATCATCTCCATGGACGGCTACGACACTGTCGCGACCAACTTCGCTTTCGCGGGCACCTCCACCATGCGCAAAGTGGCCCTTGCCAGAACCCAGGGCAGAAGAGTAGACAGCCTTGACGTCATAATAAGAGACACTGATGCCAAGCTCGTCGAAGCCGACCAGTTCCGCCTGGTTTCTTCCACGACTTCCAGCATCATCGTCAACTATGCGAACGAAGTTTCTCCCTTGCTTTCCATCCCGACGATAGCCGGCCAGAAAGTCATCATCCGCGCGCAGAAATCCGGTTACGACAATTTCGCCGAGACTCTGGTCCTTGACAACTACGTCTCAAAAGACATTGTCCTTACTCCCGAGCCCGCAGCCTTAACCATCTTAGCCATCATTTTAGCCCTAGCCGTTAAGAGGAATAGATCTCTATGACGCTCTTCTTTGACTTCTGGGAAAAAGGCGGTTTTTTCGTCTATCCCTTGCTCTTTTGCGCCCTGGTCTCCATCTGGATCTTCGTGCAGCGCTATTTCCATTTCTGGCGCGCCACGATCGACGTTAGGGAATTCACCGGCGGCATCGCAAATCTGGTGAGGGCCAACCGTATTGCGGAGGCCGTTTCCCTCTGCGCCACGACGCCCGGACCAGTGGCGGCCATTTTGCATTCCGCGCTTCTCTGCTACGGGGAATCGAAGGCTCAGATCCTGGAGGCCCTGGACAGGACCGCTCAGATCGAGATCAACAGATTGGACCACAATCTTTCGGTCCTGGCCTCTTTGGCCCGCATAACGCCTCTCATCGGCCTTCTGGGGACCATCGCGGGCATCATCAATCTCTTTTACACCATTCAGATCGAATCGCCCTTCGTGCAGCAGGCCTCCCTGGCCAAGGGGCTCTGGCAGGCGCTTATAACCACCGCTTTGGGGCTTATCATCGCCATACCTGACCATTTCGCCTTCGATTACCTGACGAGCCGTGTCAGGCATTTCGTGGACGACATGTCGCTTGCTTCTTCGGAAATAACGGAGCTTCTTTTGGAAAAGGAAAATGCCTAGGCCCTGGTACACCAAGACGCTGGAAAGGACTCACAAACGCCACAGCAGGATCATGGCGCTGGCGGATCTTTCGCCGGTGGTGGACATACTGTTCATCATAGCGGTGACGCTTTTTGTTTGCAGCGGACTTGTCTATCGTCCGGGGGTGGCGGTCTCTCTTCCGAATAATACCGATCCGGACAGCATCAGGGGCGAAGTTATGACGCTTACGCTGACCAAGGAGGGAGATCTTTACGCCGAAGGCGACGACCTTTCGCCTGTCAGCAGAGACAGGGCCCTGGAGCTTATGGAACAGTTCAAAAAGAACTGCCCCTCCGGGACCGTCCTTGTGATGGCGGATGAAGAATCTAAGCAGAAAGACATGGCGGAAATTTTGAAACTCATAAGGGAAGCCGGCATCCGCAAAGCCGCGTACGCCACTTCCCAAAAATGACCGAACATATAATTTTCAAAAAGGAGGTTTTTATGTTTAAAAAGATCGTAAACGACGCTCTCAATTTCGGCATGGGCGTTACCGCTGCCGGCAAAGACAAAGCCGAACTGCTGGCCAAGAAACTGCAGGACAAGTGCGGTGTAACCAAAGCTGAAAGCCAGAAGATCGTCAAGGAAATGATCTCCCGGGGCGAAAAGATCCGCATCCAATTTGAAAAAGACTTCCTCTCGACCCAGGCCGAGCTCTTCACAAAACTGGAAAAATTCGCCAAAGACAACAAGGAGAAGGCCCAGAAGAAAGCCGCTCCCAAAGCCAAAGCAAAAGCCAAGCCCTGCTGCAAAAAGGCCTGCGCCAAAAAGAGCGCGCCCAAGAAAACGGCCAAAAAAGCAGCCGAGAAAAAATAACGATAAATTCTGACGCCCCGGGGCGAAAAGCTCCGGGGCTTATTCAAAATGAGCGAAAGATCCAGAAGCATACTTGAGACATACAACTGCCTGGTGCGCTACAAGGAGATAACCGCCATTCTTCTGCGCTACGGCTACCGCGATCTTCTTGAGCGCCTCCATCTTGGCGACCAGCAGAAGCTGAAGGAGGTTTTCCGGGAAAAGAACGAGGAGAGCTCCGAACTCGTCTCCCTTAGCGGCCCGGAAAGGCTGCGTTTTTTGCTTGAAGAGCTGGGCACGACCTTCATCAAGTTCGGCCAGATCTTAAGCACCAGGACGGATCTTTTGCCGGAGGAATATTGCGCCGAGTTAAAGAAACTCCAGGATCACGTCACGCCCACGCCGGACGAGACCGCCAAGGCTCTCATCGCCCAGGAGCTGGGGCAGAAAGTCGAAGATATCTTCAGGGAGTTTTCACCACAACCCATAGCCTGCGCCTCCATCGCCCAAGTTTACAAAGCTAAATTGCCCACCGGAGAGACCGTGGCGGTCAAGGTCAGGCATCCCGACATCGAAAGAAAGATCGCCGCCGATCTGGCCATTATGGAAGACCTGGCGCGCCTTCTGGAGCGCAACATAAGCGA
The DNA here is from genome assembly GCA_017557885.1 of bacterium. Taxonomy (GTDB): domain Bacteria; phylum Auribacterota; class UBA3054; order UBA3054; family UBA3054; genus UBA3054. The sequence goes on from JAFYXV010000003.1 coordinate 82,736, forward strand.
TCTGGCCGCCCTGCGGCCGGTGGCGCTGGTCAAGGAATTCGGCCGCAATCTGAGCAACGAGACCAATCTTCTCATCGAAGCCAACAATCTGGAACGCTTCAACACCCAGAACGAGGGAAAGGAAGGCTTGCGGCTGGTTAAGCTTTACCGGGAGCTCACCACTTCCAAAGTTTTGGTCATGGAATTCATGGAGGGCGTCAAGATATCGGACACGGAGAAATTGCGTTCTCTGGATCTTGACCTCAAAGCGGTCGCCCATTCCGGGACCAGGATAATCCTGGAACAGGTCTTCGTGCAGGGATTTTTCCACGGCGATCCGCATCCCGGCAACATCCTGGTCCTGGAGGACGGCCGGATCTGCTTCCTGGATTTCGGATTGATGGGCAAATTGAACCGTTCGCAGCGCCTTTCTCTGGCGGAAATGCTTGTGGCGGTCTCCCGGCGGCGGGACGACGATCTTTTGAAAGGCGTCCTGGCGCTTTCCGAAAACGGGGACGAGATCAAAGACCAAGCCGAATTGGGAAGAGATCTTTCCGACTTTGTGGACAAGTACGCCTATCTGCCCCTGGACAAACTGAAAGTCAACGAGATATTGAACGACCTTCTGAAACTTCTTACTGTGCACGGCATCGTGCTTCCTCCGGAGATATCTACTCTGGTGAAAGTCTTGGCCATGCTCGAGGGGACGGGCGTTGCCCTGGATCCGGAGTTCCAGGTCCTGGAAGAGATAAAGCCATTTGCGGAGAAGCTCATTTTGGAAAAATACGATCCCAAGAGGATCGCCACGGACATGACCCACACCTCCGCGGAGCTTTACCGTCTTTTGAGAGATCTGCCCGACGAAGCCAGGGAGCTTATAAAGGTCGTCAAGAAAGCGGAACTGAAGATCAATTTCAGTTCCGCCGGCTTAAAGTTTTTAATGAGGGCTTTCGACAAGGACGCCAACCGTCTTGCCTATGCCCTTATCGTTTCTTCGCTGCTTTTGGCCAGCTCCATACTCCTTCTGGCCCATGTTCCCCCCGTTTATCATGAGGTGTCCCTGATGGGTCTTGTGGGGCTTGTGGTCTCCGGAGCCATGGGCCTCTGGCTTCTAATTGCCATCGCCCGTTCCGGACATCTGTGAGTTTTTTAAATATGCTCTCCGTCACGGTCATTATAGCTGCTCTTTTGTTTTTGACCTGCTCGCTCTATTTCACAGCGAAACTGAAATGGTTTGCAGCGATTCCTCTCTCGGCGCTGGTCATATGGGCTTTCTTAAAGAGAGTCCTGTTCCTGGGAGAGAAATGCTTCTGGTGGGATGAATTTCTGACCGAGCAGAGAGTCTGGTACACCGAAAGCGAGATCTTCGAATATCCGATGACCGCCAGGGCGGTTATCTATTCTTTTATTCTCAAATTCTACGCCTCTTTTGTCAGTTTCTTTACCCACAACGACTACCTGACGGAATTCCAATTGCGTTTTCCTCACGCGCTGGCTGGCACCCTCGCCCTGCTGGTGATCTATTTCATAGGCAAATTGCTGAAGGACAAGGTCTCTGGCCTTCTTATGGCCTTTTTGGCGGCCTTTTCGCCTTTTTTGATCATTTATGCGCGTGAAGCGCGCTATTATCCCTTTGTGCTTTTATTCTCCGCCTGCCTCGTCCACGCAGCCCTGCTCATCATATACAGGCAGGAGAATAAAAGAGCTCTGCTTTATTACGCCTATTACGCGATCGTTGCCATAATGGGCATGCACACTCACCAGGGTTTCTGGCTTCTTTTTGCCGCCTCCAATATCTTCCTTGTCCTCTTTGAGATTCAAAACCTCATCTTTAAAAAAGAACAAAAGCCAAACCTGATCTTCCTGATCGAGATCTTTTGGCTCATGACTCTCCCCATAGTCACCGCCTACTTCTGCATCGATTCCCTTCTGGACAAAGGGGCAAATTCAGGCATCATCAAAGCCGCAAAACTTGTCCCAAGCTTAGATCTCGCTTTTTTTAAAACTGTCCACCAAGAGCTTTGGCAGGGGATAAGGCCCTGCCAATACCTCCACTTTATTGCCCTGGCATCGGCGATCTTTTTGCTTTTCCCAAAAAAGACCAGAAAACTCTCCCTATACCTTCTTACCGTCACCGCCGTAACCTTTGTCGCCTTAAGGAACATGGGAACTTTCAAGGAGCCTTTCCGGGTAAAGTACATCACTTTCATCTGGCTCGTTGAAGCGATAGTCCTTGTTTTGGCTTCAGCCAACATACTGGATCTTGTTCTGATAAAAGTTAAAAACCAAAATATCCAGACCGGCGTATACTGTTTCGCTCTTGCGCTTATGGCGGTCATTTCCCTGGAAGACTCAACAGAAACTTTCAGCCTGCCCAAAAAAGAGAAGCTCACGGAATCTTACCGGACCTTGACCAAAAAACTGAACGATCTGGCACAGCCTGACGATATCATCGTCTCTTACGAAGAGGGCCTCGAAGCCCTGCAGTATTACAAAAGAGTTTACGCTTCCGACTGGAAGATCATCGGCGCTCACCAGATCGAAAGCCAATATTCCGGCAATTACATCTACGACGGCTTCGCTTATTGTCTCTTTCACAAAAACACCGCAAGGACAGAAAACAACCAGACGCTTGAGAAAATAGCCAGTTCTGCCGGATACTCGCTCTACAAAACCAAAAGCAAGCTGGACCCGCAGCTTCAAAACAATCTCCTTATAACCTTAATTGACGGCTTCAAGGAGAAAAACGATCTTCCTGTCAAAAAGAGCATTGACCGATTGTATTTCACCGGCAACTATCTCAAGAACGGTAATTTTGAAAACGAATTAAAAGACTGGACGGCCAGCGAGATCAACAGAGACTACATGTCGATCTCTGTGCTCGTCACAAACAATACGACGTACTTAAACATCACCAACAACTATTCGACAGCTCTGGTCCTGTCACAAACGATCGACATCCCGGCTCCGGGCCAATATTCCCTCGTTTTTAAAACTCACGGTTTTTACTCCAGCGGACACTTGACTATCAAATCTGATGACGTAAACATAGACATCTACCGCGCCGAGATCACCAACCCCGTTTTTCCCAGATTCCATAACCTAAATTTCAAAAAGCCGCAAACAGTCAAACTCTACATAACCATAAAACCGGACAATTACGCCGCCCTTTACAATTTCGGCTTCTACAAGCTTGAAAAGCGCCGGCAAATTTCCACGCCTTCGGCCGGAAACAATTGAGCGCAAGTTCGTTTTTGGTACAATGATAAAAATTAAAACCATATATTTTTTCAATCATTAAAAAATGAAATGAAAGAAGCGATTAAAAAAACCGAGATCCTCATCGAGGCACTTCCTTACATCCAGAAGTTTAAGAACCGCATCGTCGTCATCAAATACGGCGGATCCGCCATGGCGGAAGCGGGCGTGGACGAAGGGATACTGAAAGACATCGCCTTCATGCGCGCCGTGGGCATGTGCCCGGTGGTGGTGCACGGCGGCGGCAAGCACATTTCCAAAGCCATGGAGAAAGAGGGGATCGCCCCCAATTTCGTAAAGGGACTGCGCGTCACCGACGAACACACCATGCGGGTGGTGGAAGACGTCCTTGTAAACGAAGTCAACGCCAAGCTCGTCGAAAAACTCAGGGAATTGGCCTGTCCGGCCGAGCCCCTTGTCGCCAAACACACCCACACTATCTGCGTGGACAAGCTCAAAGGCCAGGACGAAAACGGAAACCCCTTCGACTGGGGCTTTGTGGGCAAGGTCCGCCGCATTAACCCGCGCAGGATCTTCGAGACCATTATGAACGGCTCCGTCCCGGTGGTGGCTCCCATCGGCCGCGACCAGAAAGGGCACGCCTACAACGTCAACGCCGACATCGCCGCTTCGGAGATCGCCGGCTGCCTCTCCGCGGAGAAGCTTGTCTTCTTAACAAACGTGCCAGGATTGCTGCGGGATCCCGAGGATCCCAAGAGCCTCATATCCTCCGTGCACATGAGCGAGATCCCGAAACTTGTGAAGGAAGGCATAATCAAAGGCGGCATGATACCCAAGGTGGAAGCCTGCCTGGAAGCCATGAAAAACAACGTGAAGACCACCCACATCGTGGGCGGCGACATTCCCCACAGCCTGCTGCTCGAGATCTTCACCGACCGCGGCATAGGAACACAGTTCTTGTCAGACTAAGACTTAAGAAGGAAAACGAAGTGAACGTTTACGAAAATTACGACAATTACATCATGAAGACCTACGGCCGGGTCAAGCCCGCCTTCGTGGAAGGAAAAGGCTCCTGGGTCTTCGATGCGGAAGGCAAAAAATACCTTGACTTTTTCCCCGGCTGGGGCACCGGCCTTCTTGGTCACTGCCACCCCGCGGTGGTGGAAGCCATCCAAAAGCAGGCTGCGAAGCTCATCCATCTGCCCAACAATTATTACAACGAACCGCAGGCCGAATTGGCGGAGACCGTAATTAAAAAAGCTTTCCCCGGCAAGATCTTCTTCTGCAATTCCGGCGCGGAAGCCATAGAGGGCTCCATGAAGGTGGCCCGCAACTGGGGAAAAGACAAAGGCCGCTACAAATTCATCACCACCAATAATTCTTTCCACGGCCGGACCTTCGGCGCTCTGACCGCCACGGCCCAGGAAAAATACCAGGCGCCTTTCAAGCCTCTTGTGCCCGGGTTCTCCTACGTCCCTTACGACGACATCCAGGCCATGGAAGAGACTATGGACGAAGAGACCTGCGCCGTCATTTTGGAACCCGTACAGGGCGAAGGCGGAGTCAACATTCCTTCTTTGGAATACATGCGCGCTCTGAGGGAGCTCTGCACGAAGAAAGGCTGCCTTCTTATCTGCGACGAAGTGCAGACCGGCGTCGGCCGCTGCGGCTATTGGTTCGGTCACCAGCATTTCGGCATAACGCCGGACATCATGGCGGTTGCCAAGATAGCCGGCGGCGGCGCGCCCATCGGCATGATCGTGGCCAAACCTGAGATCGCCGACCTTATGCAGCCCGGCTACCACGGCAGCACTTACGGCGGCAATCCTCTGGTCTGCGCCGCCTCCCTGGCAGTCTTCAATACCATCGAAAAGGAGAACGTGCTTGAGAAAGCCCGCGCCCTGAAGGAAAAATTCGACGTTTACGCCAAAGCTCTCAAGGAAAAATATCCCGTGGTCAAGGAATACCGCGGCATGGGCGCCATCTACGGCATCGAATTGAACGTTCCCGGCGCGCCCGTCACAGCCTACGCCCTGGAGAATGGAGTGCTGGCCAACTGCACCCACAACGTGGTGCTGCGCTTTTTGCCCTCCGCATTCATGAGCGACGAAGAATTGGAATTCGGCATGAGCGTTCTGGAAAAAGGCATCGCCAAACTTTGAAGGACGCTTGAATTTTAAACGGCAAAAAAGCAGGGGAGACCCTGCTTTTTTTATTCCGGCAGGCGGCGCGCCAATGCAAGGAAGAGCTTGGGAGAGAGCTCCTCGGCCCTGGCGAGTTCGTTTATGCCGAGCTCCGAAAAGGTTTTCATAGGGATGTTCAGTTCGGCGAGATTGCTTTTTAAGATCTTGCGGCGATTTTTGAAGGCTGCCTTCACGACTTTCAGGGTCTTTTGCCAAAGAGAATATTCAGGCCAGGAGATCGGCCCGATCCGGAGAATGGCGGAGTCGATGTGGGGCCTGGGATAGAAATTGTCTTTTTTTATAGTTGCGACGCATTCGGCAGGCCCGAGGATCTGTAGCAGAGCGTTCAGGGCGCCGTAGCGCTCTTCCCCTTTCTTTTGAGCGAGACGCAGGGCTTCTTCCTTTTGGATCGTGAATGTTAGGCTTTGGAAAGAAACGCCGCAGCTGATGAGTTTCAGGATGATCTCTTTGACGATGTAGTAGGGGAGATTGGCGACAACTTTGGAGCAGCGGCTGAATTCTTTGGCGTCGGCTTGGAGAAAGTCTTCGTTTATGAGACCGGCTTTGCTTTCCGGATGGAGTTCGGGCCAGAAATTTGTTAAGCGTTGGTCTATTTCGTAGGCCGTTATTTCAGCGCCCGCTGCTTCCATAAGGCATGTGAGATGGCCGAGCCCCGGTCCGATCTCCAGCACTTTGTCTCCTTTCCGAACATCCGCCACCCGGATGATCTTCTCGCATTCTATTTTGTGGAAGAGAAAGTTCTGGCCCAGCGAGCGCTTGGCCTGCAGTCCGTTTTTTTGGAGGAACTCCTTGAGATCCGCAAGATGGTAAAGGTCGGCGGTCAATTTTTATTCTTTGGCAAGCCGGTAGGCGAGTTTGATGGCTGCAAGGGCGGAATGATGGTCGGCTTCAAAGTTTTCGGCAATGTTGTAAGCGGTGCCGTGGTCCGGGCTGGTCCTGACGAAGGGAAGCCCCAGGGTAACGTTGACGCCGCCCTCGAAGTCCAGAAGCTTTATGGGAATGAGCCCCTGGTCGTGGTACATGGCGACCACGATGTCGTAGCGCTTTTCTTTAGCGAAATGAAAGAGCGTGTCGGAGGGCAGCGGGCCGTAGGCTTTGATGCCGATTATGTTGGCGTCCTCGATGGCCGGAGCGATCACCTCCAGCTCTTCTTTCCCCAGAATGCCGTTTTCCCCGGCGTGAGGATTGAATCCCGCGACGGCGACTTTTGGTTCCGAAACGCCGAGGCGCCTTGCCATTTTGTCGGCCTGGACGATCTTGGAGAGGATCCCTTCGGTGGTAAGGGCGCCGGGAACTTTTGCCAAGGGGATGTGATGGGTGACCAGGACGACTTTCAGCTCTTCCGTGTAAAAAGCCATTGCGGTGTCGGCGGATCCTGTTTCGTCAGCCAGAAAGTCCGTATGGCCCGCATTCTTGTAACCGGCCATCCTTATACCCTCTTTGTTCAAAGGGGCGGTTATAAGGGCTCTCAGGGGCTCCTTGAGGCAATATTGGGTTGCCTCACGGAGGCAGACCATGGCGAAACGTCCGCAGTCGGAGGAAAGGTCGCCCAGCTCGTATTCCTCCGGGAAGGCTTCTTCTATTTCAGCGGTGGTCAAAAAATTTTCCGGAACGGGTAGCTCCAATTTTTCGGCCAGACCTTGCCAGAAGGACCGGGGTCCGGCGAAGATGATCTTGGCGTCTTCAAAAAGTTCTTCTTCTTTGATCTCGCCGTAGGCTTTCAGCATGACTTCCGGCCCTATGCCGGCTATGTCGCCCGGAGTGATTATAAGTTCAAGAGGCATATTATTTCTTTGGCGGCTTTGGTTCCGAGGTCACCCTCGCCCAAGGAGGCTTTGACAGCTTTAAGGTCGCTGACCGTTTTGTCGTAGGCGGATCTGTCTTCCAGATATTTGTTGGCCCAGGGGACTATGCGTTCCGGAGTCATCTGGTACTGGATGAATTCCTGGACGATGCGTCTTTGGGCGATGATGTTGGCAAGGTTGATGAAGGGGATCTTCATGGCGATGCGGGCCAGGAAGAAGGAAATGTAGTTGAGGTAATAGAGGACAAGGATAGGCTTCTCCATCAGGGCGGCCTCAAAGGCCGCGGTGCCGGAAGTTACGAGGACGAGCTTGCTGAGGTGCACGATGTCGTACATGGATCCGTCTATAAGGCGGTAGCAGTTCTCATCAAAATTTCGGAGAGCGGCTTGAAGCATAGGCTTGAGGTTCGGCCTGGCGCAGGAGATGAGGAAGAAAACGTCGGGGTGAGTTTTCTTGATGGCATCCGCACTTTTTAGCATGGTGGGGAAGATCCATTTGATCTCGTTCTCGCGGCTGCCGGGCAAGAGGGCTATGAGTTCTCTGCCGTTCGGAATATTGTTTTTGGCTTGGAAATCCTGATCCGGCTGGAATTCTTTTATCTTGTTGATGATCCAATGCCCGATATGCCTGACCTTCATTTTGCTGGGCTTGTTGAATTTGTGCTCGGTGATGGAGAGCGTGTCGTTTTCTACTTTCCATTCGCCGCCTTTCTCATAGACGTCCACTTCGAATGGGAACATGACCATCATAAGGGAAATGCATTCCCTTATGGCGTTGATCCTCGAGTGGCCCCAGGCCCAGATCTGCGGGGAGACAAGGTAGATCAAAGGAAGGTCGGGATAGAGCTTGTGGAGCTTTTTGGCCAGCGCTAAGTTGAAGCCGGGATAGTCGATGAAGACTACGGCGTCCGGGCGGTTTTCCTTGACGTTTTGGAGAACGGAGTTGTAAACGCGCCTGATCCTCGGATAATGCTTGATGACCTCGATGACGCCGATGACGGAAAGCTCGGTGATGTTGTGGGTAAGCGTTAGGCCGGCTTTTTCCATCTCCGGTCCGCCGATGCCGTAAAGTTCCAGATCAGGCCTGGAATCTTTAAGGGCTTTGACGGCGTGGGCGCCGCAGATGTCGCCGGATGTTTCGCCGGCAATGAAGAAGATCTTGGGCATTAGGGACGTCCTTTGATCTTGATTATCGAATCAACGAGCATATAGATGCCGGCTATGATCGTGAAGATGGAAAAGTAAAGTTTCAAGTGCAGGCTGTCGAGGTTCTTGGCGATGAGGCTTGCCAGGTAGCTGAAGACAAGCATCAATACGACAAGAGCACAGGCGATCTTTATGTCCACCCAGCCTTTCTTGTAGTACTCCCAGACGGCAAAGAAAGTTACGGGAGGAAGCATGATAGCAAGGCTTGTAGCCACGGCCTGGTGCTGGCTGAACTTGCAGAAGTAAACGAGACAGGGGACAAGGATAAGGCCTCCGCCGATGCCGAAGAAGCCCGAGGCGAAGCCGGCGCAGGCGCCGATAAGGATTATGATTAACCAGTTGGTTGCCATGTTATTGCTTGCCGCCCAACTTTATGATGTAGGGCGAAATGAAGTTTATTCTCTGGGCGATGTTGAGCAGATGGTCGCCGATCCTTTCAATGTTGCCGATGGTGTCCAAAAATAGGATCGTGGCGTTGGGAGAACACTGCCCTGCTTCCAGGCGCTTAATGTGATTGGCGGAAAGCTTGCGGTGCATCTGGTTGAGATCCTGCTCCAAAGCCACGGCTTCTCCGGCCGCGTTGCGGTCGGCGTTCTCAAGGGCCTTTATTACCTGCTCAAACTGCTTTTGCAGAAGATTGTTGATCTCTATTAGCTCCCGGATGGCGGAGTCGGAAACGATTATCTGCTCTTCCGAGCGCTTCTGGGCCAGTTCGAAGATATTGATGGCAAGGTCGCCGATGCGTTCGATGTCATGGGAGATGTGCATCAGTTCGGGAAGGAGAGCGATCTCGTCGTCGTTCAGCCCCTGTTTGGCAAGCGCCGCGGTGTAGCTTGTTATTTTTTTGTTCAGGGTGTTGATCTCTTCTTCGCGCTTCAGGATGTTTTTGCTGAAGCGGACGCTGCCCTCGCAGAAGCAGAGGAAGGCGTCGTCCACGTTCTTGTCGGCCCTCCTCAGCATGAAGAGGATCTCGGAGACGCTTTGCGAGAGTCCCAGGGCGGGAGTCTTCAAAAGGCGCTCGTCCAGGAAGGCGTACTCGGATTCTTCGCTTTCGCCTTTGACGGGGATGAGCTTCTCGCAGATCCAGGCCAAGGTTCCCGTGAAGGGCACAAGGACGATGACGTTGAGAACGTTGAAGACGGTGTTGGCCATGGCGACATGGCGGACGATGTTCTCATTGTGGCCGCCCAAAACTTCGCCGGCCGTCATGGCGTTGATGAGCGCGAGGAAAATAGGTTCTCCTTTCCAGAGAATGTAAAACAAGGGCAGCATGAAGAGGGAACCGCCGACCTTGATGATAGTGTTGACGAGCGCGGCCCTCCTGGCTTTTCTGTTGGCGCCGATGGCGGCCAGATTGGCGGTTATGGTCGTGCCGATGTTACAGCCCAGGACCAGCGGGAAGGATGTGTAGAAGTTGATGAGGCCGCTGCCGCAGAGAGCCATGACCACGCCGATGGTGGCGGCGGAACTTTGGACTATCATTGTAGCTACCGTACCGATTATGAGGGCGGCGACGATATGTCCGAAGGGCATGTAGCCGTTGGCAGCGGGCGCACAGTCGAAGGATCGGAAGACGTTGACGAAGGTAGGCGAAGTTCTAAGGGGAACGAGCGTCTGGTTCATCATGTCCATGCCGAAGAAGAGAAGGCCGAATCCCATGATGACGTCGCCCCAGTGGCGGCCGACGGCCTTTTTGCTCATGAGACGGACAATAAGGCCAATAAGGACAGCAGGCAGGGCGATGTCGGTCAGCCCGAAAGCCATGATCTGGGGAGTGACGGTGGTGCCGATGCAGCTGCCGAAAATGACGCTGATGGCCTGCTCGAGGTTCATGAGGCCGGCGTTCACGAAGCCGACCACCATGACGGTGGAGGCGCTGCTGGATTGCACTATGGCCGTGATGACGGTGCCGACGACTATGCCGGTGAATTTGTTCTTGACGAAGAGCTGGAGAATGCTTTTCAATCTGGCGCCGGCGACGCTCTGCAAGCCCTCCGACATCATGGTCATGCCGAGCAGGAAGAGCGCCAGACCGCCCAGAATCGCGATTATTACGGAAGTGGTGTTGATGACGACGGATTGGAAATGCAATCCGCGCATGTTACTTACACCCGGCATCTCAACTTCCGCGATGACTTCCGTCTCGCCGGTAGTTTTGCCGGCTGTGATGAGAGTGCCGGCCGTGCCAGTCTCGTCGGTCACGGCTTCTCTGCAGGAAAGGTGGCATCCGGAGAAGGGGTCGATGAGAAAATGGATGGGAACGCCTGACAAAGGCTTGCCGTCCTTATTATAGACCGTAATGGAAAGCATGTCCGGGCTCGTGCGGCCACTCAATATCTCCTGGCGGGTGTTGCGCAGGCAAAGGCCGGAGACTATCCTGAATTCGCAGCTGACGTCGCCGAAGGGCGATTCCGCTGCGACGCTGATATGATGGTCACCGGTTGTCTTGCCGATGGCGATCTCCAGTTCCGCCGTGCCGCCGGCGTCAGTTGTTGCCGTCGGGCCGTTGGGGAAGGTGATCTCGGGATCGTTCTCGCGCTGGCTGAAAGTGACCTTGGCGCCTCCTATGGGATCGCGCTGCCCCTTGCCGCCCAATAGTCCCGGGATCATCGGACCTTCGACTTTGACTCTGAGGGTGACGTTGGTCTGGGGCGGGACGCAGACAACAGCTTCGGAAACGGGCGATATCAGCTCGGGAATGGCGTCCTCAGATTTGGAGCAGCCAAAGAGCAGCAGTGTGAGCGTTGCTAGAAGTAAGTAGCGCATCAATCTTTGGTCAGAAGGGTTATGCGTTGGGCGATATTGAGAAGGTGCCTGGTCATGCGGGACATTATGGTGACGGAGTCGTTGATGAGCACGGCGATCTTGATGGACCGCATGTCGCTCTGACCGCCGGCGGAGTATTCGCTTTGTATCTCGCTGTCCAGCTGCTGAAGGACTTTCTGGCGGATTATAAGGGTGGCGGTGATGTCCTCCCTTTCCTCATTGCGGCCTTTGAGGGCCCGCAGGATCTCGCTGCAGTAAAGATCCATGGCGGAGAAGTAATCGTCTATCGGCTTGACGCTCTCCTTGTGCGCCAGAAGGTCTCTTTCCGCGCAGTTCTTGGCCATATGGAGGAAATTGACGGCAATGTCGCCGATCCTTTCGATGTCGTGGGCCACGTGGATGTAGGCCGGCACGCGTTCGGTGTTCTGTTTGTCAACGTTGTATTCCGAAAGCCAGGTCAGGAAAGAGCTGACGTCGCGCTGGAAGTCGTCGAGCTCATTCTCCATAGTTATGATCTCCATATCCTTGCTGAAATCATTTTCCATAAAAGCCGTGTAGGCGTAGCGCATCATGATCTGGCCTTTTTCCAGCGATTCGACGGTCAGCCTTCTAAGCTGCGCGAAGGCCAGATTCGGCGTCAAAAGAAGGCGGCTGTCGAGGACGTAGCTCTTCTCATTTTCCATCGCCTTGACGGGAATGATCCTTTCCGCGATCTTGACAAGGAGCGAGGAGAAGGGCAGAAGCAGAAGAGCCGTCATAACGTTGATCATGGTGTGGGCCATGGCGACGTGCCTGCCAATCTCTTCGCCCGCGAAGGCGTCGCCGGGGCAGAAGGCGTCGAAGAAGATCAGTGCGAGGGAACGGCCGTTGAACTTAATGAAGAAACAGGCCGTGCCGAGGGCGACCGTGAAAAGATTTATGATCGTGTGGATGACGGCCACGCGGTGGGCGGCCCTCGACGTTCCCTTGGCGGATAGATGGACCGCGATGGATTTGCCCAGATTGCAGCCCAAGATCAGGGGACAGATGGTCGCGAAATTCATCATGCCGGAGCAGGCCAGGATGATTACAGCGCCTACGGTGGCGGCGCTGCTTCTTAGGAGCGCGCTCACGGCGAAAGCCGCCAGGAAGGAGTAGAGGAAGGGCAGGGAACTTCCGCTCGAACAGTCGAAGATCTTGCCGATCTCAGAGAAATATTCGCTCCCGGCCAAGGGCGTCAAGGTTTCCTCAAGCAAGTAGAAAGCCAAAAAGATCGTGCCGAAGCCGAAGAAGATCCTGCTGAGCGCGTGCCAGAAGTCGCCGCGGCGCCCGGGAATCAACCTGAAGATCGCGCCAAGAATCAGAGCCGGCATGATGAGCGGGAAGAGCCGGCAGGCCATGATCTGAGGCGCGATGGTGGAGCCGATGTTGCAGCCGAGGATAAGAGGCACGGAAACGGAGAGGGCAAGCAGTCCGGCGTTTACAAACCCCACGACCATGTCGCTGGCGGCGCCGCTTGACTGCAGAATGGCGGTGACGAAAGCGGCCTTGAAAAGGTCCTGGAGCGGCCGGCGCTTTATGGAGTTGAAGAGGGCTTTCAGCTTCTCGCTGGCGGCGGTCCTAAGACCGAAGGACATGAAAACCAAACCGAGGTAGAAGAGCGAGAAGAAGCCGCAGAGTTTAAGAATGAGAGCGCCCTTGTCGATGGTCTGGACCGAAAAGGAGAAGCAGTCGTAGGAAGGGGCTTCGGCATGGATGAAACTCTTGCCGGATTGTTTGGCGCCCTTGATGTAAACTTTTGCAAGGCCTAAAGGATCGCTTTTTATATTTTCGGCGCTGAACTCCACTTTCGGGGAGGCGCCTTCGCAGAAGAAGTGCACGGGAACGCCCTCTTTGGGAGAGCCGTCCTCGTTGAAGAAGGTGAGCGCGACGGGTTCCTTGACGGAAAGCCCCTGCATGGCCTGCTGATGGTCGCCGGCTACGGAAACGCCCCAATTGAGGGCGAAGGTCGTTTCCTTCGTCGTGCCGTCCGGCAGGCGGAAATGCGCTCTCACATGGTGAGTCCCGGGGCGGGGTGAAACGGTGACGGCGGTTTTCGCGCTGCCGTTTTCATCGGAAACTGAAACGGCTTCATTTGGGAAAGAGACCGCCTCGTCCTGGGATTCGAATGTCACTTTGATGCCGGAAACGGGCTTGTCGTAAGAGTTCAGGACTTTTACCAGAAGTTCCTGAGGCTCACTTCCGTTGGCCAGATAACGGGATCCATCCTGCGCCTCAAGTCTGACCGGAACTCCGCCGCCTTTTTGGCAGGCGGAAAAAATAAGAAGCGCCGGCAGAAGCAGGATTGAAAGAAAGCGTTGGGAGATTTTCAAAAGGTCCCCAAGGGTTTGATTTTTAAAAAGCGGAGCGGCATGCGCCGCTCCGCTTTCTTTTTTTAGTCAAGCTCTATTTCAGAGAGTTTCTGATAAAGCTTGAAGCGGCGTTCCATCAGTTTCGCGCCTTGAGCGACCAGGGCTTCCGCGGTGGCGGGATCCTGGGCTTTCAGCTGACGGAAGCGGTTTTCGCCGAAGGCGTATTCGCTATAAGGAAGCGTCGGAGCCTTGCTGTCGAGCTGCAAGGGCTTGTCCAGCGTCGGATTGTAGCGATACAGCAGCCAGGCGCCGCTGTTGACAGCCTTCTGCTGTTCACGCAAGCCGGTGGTCATGTTGATGCCGTGGGCAATGCAGTGAGCGTAGCAGATGATCAGCGACGGGCCGTCGTAGGCTTCGGCTTCGTTGAACGCCTTGACCGCCTGGGCGGGGTTGGCGCCCAAGGAAACGGAAGCGACGTAAACGTTGCCGTAGGTCATGGCGATCATGCCGAGGTCCTTCTTCGGCATTCTCTTGCCGCCGGCCGCGAAGAGGGCCTTGGCGCCAAGCGGAGTGGCCTTGGACATCTGGCCGCCGGTGTTACTGTAGACTTCCGTGTCGAGGACCAGGATGTTGACGTTCTTGCCGGAGGCGATGACGTGGTCGAGTCCGCCGTAGCCGATATCGTAAGCCCAGCCGTCGCCGCCAAGGATCCAGACGGACTTCTTGACGAGGTAGTCGGCGAGACTGTAGAGCTGCTTGGCTTCCTGCTTGTCGCACTTAGAGAGGCGCTCTTTGAGTTCGGCCACTCTGGCGCGCTGCTCTTCGATCTCAGTCTGGTTGGTCTGCGGAGCGTTCTTGATGGCTTCAAGAAGCGGCTTGCACTCGGCGCTGCATTCGCAGGCGAGGAGCTTGTCGATCAGTTCGAGGGCGAAGCCTTTGAACTTGTCGACGCCCAGGCGCATGCCGAGACCGAATTCCGCGTTGTCTTCAAAGAGGGAGTTGGACCAGGCCGGGCCGCGGCCGTCAGCACGTTTGGCGTACGGCGTGGTCGGCAGGTTGCCGCCGTAAATGGAGGAGCAGCCCGTCGCGTTGGCGATCATGGCTCTGTCGCCGAAGAGCTGGGAGAGCAGTTTCACATACGGCGTCTCGCCGCAGCCGGCGCAGGCGCCGCTGTACTCGAAGAGCGGGCGGCGGAGCTGGCTGCCCTTGACGGTGGTCGGGTTGGCCAGTTCGGCTTTCGTTTCGGGGAGGTTGAGGAAGAAGGCGTAGTTCTTGGCTTCGGCTTCTCTCAAAGGCTCCTGCTTCTGCATATTGATGGCTTTCTTGCCTTCCTCGGTCTTAGACTTGGCGGGGCACATCTCGACACAGGCGCCGCAGCCCGTGCAGTCTTCCGGAGCGATCTGGACCGTGAACTTCAGGCCGGCGAAAGCGGGCGTCTTGGCGTCCGTTGATTTGAAAGTCTCGGGAGCGCCTTCAGCGGCCTTGGGCTCGTAGGCTTTGATGCGGATGGCGGCGTGCGGGCAATACAGAGAGCACATGCCGCACTGGATACAAGTGGCGGGATCCCAGACCGGGATGTTGACGGCGATGTTGCGTTTCTCGTACTGAGTCGTGGCGGTCGGGAAGGTGCCGTCCACCGGCATGGCGGAGACAGGCAGATCGTTGCCGTTGCCGGCGATCATGACGCCCGTCACTTTCTGGACGAATTCCGGAGCGTCGGCCGGGACGGCGGGCTTCATCGGTTTCTCGGTGTTGACGACCATCTTGTCCTTCGGCATCTCGGAAACGGCCTGCAAGCCGGCGTCCACGGCCTTGTTGTTCATGGCCACGACGGCTTCGCCCTTCTTAGAGTAGGACTTGACGATGTATTCTCTGATCTTGGCGACCGCGGTCTCGGGATCCATGACCTTAGAGATCATGAAGAAGGCGGTCTGCAATATGGTGTTGGTGCGGCTGCCAAGGCCGATCTTCTCAGCTTCTTTGATGGCGTTGACCGTGAAGAAGCGGGCCTTCTTGGCGATCAGCTGTTCCTGGACCTTTTTCGGCAGGTGCTGCCAGGTCTCTTCCGCGGTGTCGTAGAGAGAGGAGACGAGGAAGATGCCGCCTTCTTTGAGGTTGGAAAGCATGTCGTACTTCTCAAGGAAGGAGTACTGGTGGCAGGCGATGAAGTCAGCCTTCGTGATAAGGTAAGCGCTGGCGATGGGGTTCTTGCCGAAGCGGAGGTGGGAGGTCGTCAGACCGCCGGCCTTCTTGGAGTCGTACACGAAGTAACCCTGGGCGTAGTTGTCGGTGTAGTTGCCGATGATCTTAATGGAGTTCTTGTTGGCGCCGACCGTGCCGTCACTGCCGAGGCCGTAGAACATGGCGCAATAGGTGTCGGTGTTCTCCTCAGCCTGCCAGGCAGGATCGTAGGGGAGAGACGTTCCCATAACGTCGTCATTGATGCCGATCGTGAAGTGATTCTTCGGCTCTTTGGCTTCCAGGTTGTCAAGGATGCCTTTGCACATGGCGTCGGTGAATTCCTTGCTGCCCAAGCCGTAGCGGCCGCCGACGATCGTCGGCATGGCGAATTTGGCCTTGCCGGTCTGGACGGCTTCGGCGATGGCGGAGCAAACGTCTTCGTAGAGAGGTTCGCCCTGGGAGCCGGGCTCTTTGGTGCGGTCGAGGACCGCGACGCGCTTGACGGTCGCGGGAAGAGCGGCCGCGAACAGTTCGCCGGCGAACGGACGGAAGAGGCGGACTTTCACAAGACCGACCTTCTTGCCCTGCTTGGCGAGAGCGGTCACGACTTCTTCCATCGTGCCGGCGCCGGAGCCCATGGCCACCACGACGTTCTCGGCTTCGGGATGTCCGACGTACTCGTAAACTTTGTACTGGCGGCCGACGATCTTGGCGAATTCATCCATGGCGTCCTGCACGAGCTGCGGGCAGGCCTGGTAATATTTGTTGACGGTCTCGCGGCCCTGGAAGTAAACGTCAGGGTTCTGGGCGGTGCCGCGCATGGAGGGCCTGTCCGGGCAGAGGCCGCGCTTGCGGTTCTCTAAAACGAGGTCGAAGGGGATCATCTGCTTCATGTCTTCGTAGTCGAGGACT
This sequence comes from bacterium, assembly GCA_017557885.1. GTDB lineage: Bacteria > Auribacterota > UBA3054 > UBA3054 > UBA3054 > UBA3054. The sequence goes on from JAFYXV010000003.1 coordinate 99,337, forward strand.
TCGATCTTCTGAATTTCATGAGAAGTACGGAAGCCGTCGAAGAAGTGCACGAAGGGGACTCTGCTGGTCAGAGTAGCTTTCTGGGCGATCAGAGCGAAGTCCATGACTTCCTGAACGGTGTTGGAGCAGAGCATGGCGAAACCGGTCTGGCGAACGGCCATGACGTCGGAGTGGTCGCCGAAAATGGAAAGGCCCTGGCAAGCCAAGGCGCGGGCGGTGACATGGAAGACCGTAGAGGTCAGTTCGCCGGCGATCTTGTACATGTTGGGGATCATCAGAAGAAGACCCTGGGAGGCCGTGAAGGTCGTGGTCAGGGCGCCGGAGGTCAGGGCGCCGTGGACGGCGCCGGAAGCGCCGCCTTCCGACTGCAGCTCGGAAACAGAGGGGATCGTGCCCCAGATGTTCGGCTGATTGGCAGCGGATTTAGCGTCGGAAATTTCGCCCATCGGCGAAGAAGGCGTGATCGGGTAAATGGCGATCACTTCGTTCGTGGCGTGAGCCACATGAGCGGCAGCGGTGTTGCCGTCCATACACTCTTTTTTACGAGCCATAGAGTTCCTTTTTTAATTTGGTGGTTAAAAAATAGTTTTACACGAATTATTAGTGATTATAGCAAAAGCCCTAAGGGGCAGGCAAGGCTTGCGGAGGAGAAAGACCACTTGATTTTTTCCCCGCCTTTTTGATACTATTACCTCACACTTATCTTGTGATGAGGGCGGCTAGCTCAGTTGGTTAGAGCGCATGCTCGACATGCATGAGGTCACTGGTTCAAATCCAGTGTCGCCCACCATCTCCTTCCTTTTTAGACCAAAGCACTATTTATGAAGGGAATATTCTATCTATTATTATTCGCGGCGGTGCTTGGTGGTGGCTGGTACGCCTACAAATACTGGCAGGAAACCCAGTCTGCTTCAAACGTTGAAACTACTCCAGTAGCGCCCGTCATTCGCCGCGACATCAGCGATGTTCTGGAAGAGACGGGGACAATCAATCCCGTCAACAAAGTCGCCATCAAATCTGAAGTAAGCGGCCGCGTGCAAAAGGTGTATGTCGAGGACGGCATGTCGGTGACATCCGGCTTCATCCTTGTTGAGCTTGACAAAACCGATCTTTTGAATACAAGGAAGGACCTCCAGTACGAACTGCAGGAAGCCGAGCTCAATTATTCCCGCGCCAAGATCGACCACGACCGCAATTACGAGCTTTATAAAAAGAAAATCATCGCTGTGGACGCCTACGACCAGGTGAAAGTCACGCTTGATTTGAGGTCGAATACGGTCATGAAGATAATTTCAAAGCTGAACAGCAACAGCGACGATATCAGGAAGACGACGATCTTTTCCCCTGCGAACGGCATCGTCTTAAACAAAAACATCGAGGAAGGCGAAATGGTGGTTGGCGCCAACAGCGTCTCATCCGGCACGGAAATGATGACGGTCGCCGACCTCAATTTCCTGGAAGTCAGCTCTTACGTCAACGAGATCGACGTGACCAGGCTCCACGTCGGGCAAAAGATCGACATCACCGTCGACTCTACGCCGGGCGTGGAATATTCCGGAACGGTCACGCACGTGGCGCCCATGAGCTCCAGTTCCTCAACGAGCGGAGGCTCCTCAAGCTCCAGCTCCTCTAAGGACGGCTTTGAAGTCAGAGTGGCCGTGAAAGGGGACGTCAGCCAGCTGAAGATGGGCATGACCGCCAACATCACCGCGACTCTTAAGGAAGTGAAGAACGCCCTGGCCGTACCTCTGGCCGCCGTCTTCTGCGACGACTATGAGGTCGCGCCCAGCGCCCAGAAATACTACGTTTTCGTCCAGAAAAACGCCGCTCCGACCAGAGAGGAGAACGAGAAGATAGTCCAGGAATTCGAAAGGCGCGAAGTGACGGTCGGCGTCACCGACACCACGGGCGCCGAGATCACTGGCGGTCTTGAGGAAAACGAACTGGTGGCAGTTAAACGCCCCGCTAACATGTCAGAACCGACGCGCGTCCACGACAGGATGCGCGGCCCGCGTTAATTTTTTTTAGTGATAATCATGAAAAAGATCCTGCTTTCCCTAATTGCCTTAATAGCCCTGATGGGCTGCAGCTACGGCAACGTCAGAATAACGAAATCCGAGCGCTACACTTTCCAGCCCAGGCCTCGTTTTCGCATCAATTACAACGTCATCAACGACAAAGGCGAGAACATAACCCAAGAAGTCATCAACAACAATTCCGACGAATGGCTCATTTTCACGGAGATCTGCGACAAGGTCAAATACGTCATGGAAAGCTCTGAGAAAGGGTACATAGCGGTCAGCGACCCCTACGAGGAAGTAAGTTTCATCATCGACATCGGCTTCAGCGCTTTTTATCAAAAACGCGTGACGGAAGAAATGCTTTGGAATCTGCCCACGGCCACGCTGCTTCCCGGCTGCGACAAAGGCGAGACGAGAGTGCATTACCTTTCCATCACCATGCTGGCGCCGCTGCCAGGCTTGGAAGGATTGGCGGAGCTTTGGCGCGGAGAAACGGTCCTGGAGGACGAGAACGAAGACATAACCGTGGCTTCCATGACCATGATCGAAGACATTCTTAAGAAATTCCCCAAGGCGCTGCGTTAAATGGCTAGACCGGTCGTAGAGCTCATAGACATTTGCAAGACCTACGATACCGGAGCAACCGCTTTCGAGGCCCTGCACAAGGTCAACCTTACGATAGATGAGGGGGAGTTCCTCGCGATCATCGGCCCTTCCGGCTCCGGCAAATCGACGCTGATGCACATTTTAGGCTGTCTCGACAAGCCGACTTCCGGCATCATGAAGCTGGAGGGAAGGGACATTTCCAAATTAGGCTCAAACGATCTGGCGGCCATCCGCAACAAAAGGATCGGCTTCGTCTTCCAGACCTTCAATCTTCTTCCGCGTTTCAACGTTCTTCAGAACGTCGAACTGCCCATGGTTTACGGCAACGTTTCGCCTTTCAACAGGAGAAAGCGCGCCATGGAAATACTTGAGACCGTCGGGCTGGGCGACCGCTGGCACCATTTGCCGCAGGAACTTTCCGGCGGGCAGAGACAGAGGGCGGCCGTCGCCAGGGCGCTTGTCATGAACCCCGCCATGGTCTTCGCCGACGAGCCGACCGGAAACCTTGACACCAAGACCGGCGCACAGATCATGCAGCTCTTCAAGGATCTCAACGACAAAGGGCACACCATCATCCTGGTCACGCACGACCGCGACGTGGCCTCCCAGACCAAGCGCCAGATCGAGATCCGCGACGGAAGAGTCAAAGAGGTTAAAGGATGAGTCTTCTGCACGGCATAATGGTTGGCTGCAAGGAAATGTGGGCGCACAAGATGCGCTCCTTTCTCACCATGCTGGGCGTTATTTTGGGCGTCGCGGCCCTGGGCGCCATGTTTGCCTTCATGGAAGGCATGATCGCCGACATGCAGAAGTTCATCAGGGAAACCGGAGGCGTGGAGCGCGTGACCTGTTCCAGCGACCAGATCCCGGAAGACCAACTGGCCTTTTCCTCCCTGAACCGTCAGCGCCGCATGAAAGACATCGCGGCCCTTAAAAGCAACATTCCAGACATTGACGAATATTCGCCGGAAGTGAGCTTAGGCAGAGATTATCCAGTCCAGCATCTCAACAAGACCGTGAGAGTCGAAGTGAGGGGCGTGACTATGGGAGAGCTGGCGCTCAGAAATTATGAAGTCGAGAAAGGGCGTTTCATCTGCGACCTCGACCGCGTCAAACGCCAGAGAGTGTGCGTTTTGGGCACCTACGCCTCCGACGAGCTCTTCGGCTCCTACGGAGACCCCTTGGGCCGCACCGTCAGGATAGGCGGCAAAAATTTCAAAGTCATAGGCGTTCTGAAGCATTACCAGGCCGGCAACGGAGGCTTCAACTTCATGTCCTGGAAGAACCGCATAGTCTTCATTCCCCTGGAGACCACCTGGATGGTCTTCACCCACAACAAGGACATCACCGCCCTTGACATCCAGGTCAAGGACACCGCGAAAGTGGCAGCCATTTCGCAATTGGCCCAGCAGGTGCTTTTCCACACTCACCGCCACATCAGCTGCCTGCAGATGAGGACCAACGAGGAGATGGTCGAGAACTTCTCAAGCCGAACCGCCGCCTTCAATATTACCCTTGGCATCGTCGCAAGCATTTCCATGCTTGTCGGCGGAATCGGCATCATGAACATCATGCTGGCGTCTATCAACGAGCGCATACGTGAGATCGGCATCAGGAAAGCCATCGGCGCCCGCAATATCGACATCCTTTCCCAGGTCATCGTGGAGGCCGTCCTTCTTTCCATCCTGGGAGGGGTATTGGGGGTTGGCGTCAGCCTTCTGCTTACAAAATTCATTACTTTCTTCGTGAAAGAAAACCTCTCGACTCCCATCGTCAAACCGGAACAGCTGCTCTTCGCTTTCTCTGTTTCCGTCGTGGTGGGCATTATTTTCGGCATCTTCCCGGCTTTCAAAGCCTCCCAGCTCGATCCTATCGAGGCTCTGCGGCACGAATAAGCAAACTATCTCGCCCCTTTCGCCTTAGGGCTGGAACTTGCCGCCAATTTCCTTTTGCCGTTGCATGCCCATGCCAGTTTTGGTATAATTCTCTTTAATAGTTTTAGAATAATGTGTGTGTTCATTTTCGCCCCGGCGAAATAACCTTTCATCAAAATAGTATGGGAAATAAATCATACCTGCAGATCTTTTTCTGCCTTTTGGCCATTTCCTGCCTGACCGCCCTGGCGGCCGAGGAAGAGAACGCTTCAACCACCGACCTGGAGAGATCCGAAGCCGCCATGTTCAGCGAACTTGACGAACTGACGGAAAAAGTTTTCTCCGACATTGATCAGAAGGAGACACCCGGGAGCGCTGAAACTTCCGGCGTAGTGATCCAAATGCAGGATGCCCAGGCCCCTTCGGGCCAGGAAGTCGTCGTGCCCCAAAAACCAGCCTCCCCTGAGAAAAGCGAAGAGGGGGAAATGGAGATCATACCCGCCGAGGACGAAAACCACCTGAAAGAGAAGATAAAGGAAGTCAAAGCCAATCCATTGGAACAGACCAACGACGCTCTTGGCGAAAACAGCTCCCAGCCAGAGCGCATGGACATAGTCCTGAAGACTTCCTCCAGCGACAAAATGGAAAAAGAGCTTCCTGCGGGAGCCCGCTTCTGGGAAGCCGCTACCCCCAGCGTAAACTCCCTGGGCAAAGACGTTGACAAGCATCTCGTGGAGTACGATTCCGACGACGGCTATGTGCACACAAACATTTATCTTAGCCTGAGAGACTGTATCTCCATGGGCTTGGAGAAGAACCTCGGCCTGACCATCGAGCGTTACAATCCCGAATACGCCAGGGAAGGCATCCGCATCGCCAAAGGCGCCTTCGACCCCTTCCTGGCCATGAGCATCAAATGGGAGGGCGCCAAGCAGCCCAGGCCCTACGTCAAAGTTCAGAGCTACAAGAAGAAATTCGCGGTGGGAAGAGATCCCCAGACCGGCCAGCCCATTTACAGGACCTTTAACATTCCCTACAACACCAAGCTTCATATCGGCAATTCCGAAACGGAAGGGGAGACCTACAAAATGGGCGTTCAGGGCAAGTTCGCCACCGGTCTGCAATACACTTTGGGAGCCGGTTTCACCAGGTCCTGGACGGACCAGAAGAACAATATGTGGGGCAATCCTCTTTACAGCGCCGCCACCACCATCACCCTTGACATGCCGCTTTTGAGAGGCTTCGGCGTGGACGTCAACATGGCTCCCGTCAGAGTCGCCAGGAACAACTGGAGGATCGCCAAGGAATCCCTGGACGACTATATGCAGTCTTTCATCACCCAGATAGTGGCGGATTACTGGACCCTCTACTATTGGCGCGAGCAGACCGGCGCCGAGGAATACACCCTCGACCTGGCCAAGAACCTTCTTTATGTCACCGCCAACAAAAGGGCGGTGGGCCTGGTGGCCAGCAACGAAGTGATCCAGGCGGAAGCCAGGATCGCCAGCCAGGAGCAGAGACTTCTGTCCTCCCGCAACTCCATCAGGGACAGCGAGGACAATCTCCGTTACATCATCAACTTTGAGATGAACGATCTCTACCGTCCGAAAGCCCTGAGGCCTTATCAGTATCACCTGGTCCCCCTGGAAAAGCCCCAGGTCACGGATGTCCATCTGGATGAGGCGGACCTTATCGAGACCGCTCTTATTAAGCGCAAAACTCTGGAAGTCGCCAAGCTGCAGCTGAAGAACGCCAAGGAAAATCTGAAGGTCGCCAAGAGCAATCTCATGCCGAAACTGGACGTGGTGACCAGCGCCGGATTCACCGGCGTCGGCAACACCCACGACAGGGCCTTTACCGACGAAGCCAGCGGCCGCCACCTCAACTGGAGCGTGGGCTTCGACTTCGTGACGCCGATCTTCTTCTGGAGCTACGTGGGCGACTACCGCCAGGCCAAATATGCCAAGGAACAGGCCAACCTGTCCGTGGAGAACGTCCAGCAGTCCATCGTCATAGAAGTCAGGACCGCCATCAGAGCCGTCCAGACCAACAGGAAGCGCATCTCCGCCGCCAGGGAAGCCACCAGGCTTGCTTACGAACAGCTCTACTACGAGCAGGAAAAATACAAAGCCGGATTGGTCACCACCTACGAAGTTCTGGAACTCCAGAGCGATCTGGCCCAGGCTTTGTCCGACGAAATAAAAGCGCTGGTGGATTGGCGCATCTCCATGAGCAACCTCTCCCGCGCCGTCGGATTAGCCCTCGACTTCAACGACGTCGTCATCGAAGACTACTACAAGCTTCCCAAGAACGAGGAAGCCTACTTCACCCGTTTCTTATTCCAGTAAGATTTAAGGAGTTTTATGCGCTGGTCTAAGGCCCTGCTGCCCACCATGAAGGACAGCCCCAAGGACGCGGAGGTCATCAGTCATATCCTGATGGCCAGAGCCGGTCTCATCAGAAAAGTCGGTTCCGGTCTTTACGAATATCTGCCCGCCGGACAGAATGTGCTTTTGAAACTTGAAAAGATCATCAGGGAAGAGCTTGCCAAAGTTGACATGCAGGAGATCCTGATGCCTATTTTGGCGCCCAGCGAACTCTGGGAAGAGTCCGGCCGACGTTTCGCCTACGGCAAGGAAATGATGGTCGTAAGAGACCGCCATGATCACGACTACATCCTCTGCCCGACCCACGAGGAGACCGTGACAGATCTGGCCAGAAGGGAAATAAGAAGCTACAAGCAGCTGCCCTTCGCAGTCTATCACATCCAGCTGAAGTTCAGGGACGAAGTGAGGCCTAGGTTCGGCGTTATGAGAAGCCGCGAATTCATCATGAAGGACGGCTATTCCTTCCACACCAGTCAGGAAGACCTTGAGAGATATTACGCCATCGTCTGCGAAGCTTACAAGAAGATCTTTAAAAGAGCCGGCCTCGACACCAGAGTCGTCATCGGGCATTCCGGCGCCATCGGCGGCAAAGTCGCGCACGAACTGATGGTCCTGGCCAAGACAGGCGAATCGCTCATCCTTTCCTGCCCGGACGAAAATTGCGGCTACACCGCCACCGACGAAACGGCGGACGGCAAGATCCTCGACCTGCCTCAGGAACCCAACGACAAAGCGATCGAGAAAGTCGCCACTCCGCACGCCAACACCATTGAAAAACTGGCGGAATTCCTGAAACTGAAGCAGAGTCAGACCATCAAGGCCACCCTCTTCGACTGCGACGGCCAGCTAGTCATCGTCTTCATAAGAGGGGACAGGGAAGTCAACGAAGCGAAGCTCTCCAGAATAGTCGGCTGCGCGCCGGCCCTGGCGGGGGACAAGCTATTGGAAAATTTCAAAGGCAAAGTCGCCCCGGGCTTCTGCGGCCCCATCGATCTCAACAAAGTGGAAGGGCTGAAAGTTTATTTCGACCTGACCGTCAAGAATCTGATTGGAGCCGCCACCGGCGCCAACGAAGAAGGCTACCATTTTGTCAACGTCACGCCAGCCAGGGATCTCCCCTGGGCGGAATACCAGGATCTGGCCGTCATGATAGAAGGCGACCTCTGTCCCCGCTGCGGGAAACCGATGACGGAATGCCGCGGCATCGAAGTCGGCAACATCTTCCAGCTCGGAACGAAATACAGCTCCGCCATGGGCGCCACGTACAGCGACGAGAACAACAATGAAAAGCCCTTCATCATGGGCTGCTACGGCCTGGGCGTAGGCCGCACCGTCGCCGCGGCGGTGGAAAGCTGCCACGATGAATTCGGCATCAGGTGGCCCAAGGCCATCGCGCCTTACGACATGGTCGTGCAGATCCTGGATCTCGGGGACGAAGCCGTGGTCAAGAAAGCCGAGGAGCTCTACGAGGCCCTGAAGGAGAAAGGCTATTCCGTCATCTTAGACGACCGCGACCAGAAGCCCGGCTTCAAGTTCAAAGACAGCGACCTCATCGGCTTCCCGGTCCGAATAACCATCGGATCCAAGAATCTCGCTAACGGCATGGTGGAAGTTAAGCGCCGCTGCGACGAAGGCAAGGGGACGCTCATTCCTGCCGAAAACGCTTTAACCGAAATTGAAAAGATCTATTCGACCTGCCCCTGATATGGCTAAAAAGAATGAAAAGCAAGGCGTCCTGTACCCAATGGGCTTCATGGCCGCCAGCATCAACTGCGGAATAAAGGAAAGCAAAAACGACCTGACGCTGCTCGTCTGTCCGACCGGTGCGACGGTCGCCGGAACTTTTACCAAAAACCTCTGCTGCGCCGCGCCCGTCGAACTCTGCAAAGAGCATCTTAAAGGCGGAGTTTGCCGCGCGATCATCGTGAATTCCGGCAACGCCAACGCCGCGACAGGGGAGAGAGGCTACGAGGACGCGCTGGCCACAGCCTGCAAACTCTCTGAAACGCTGGGCTGCCCGGTGAACGAAGTCTTTGTTTCTTCTACCGGCTGCATCGGCAAATTCCTTCCTCTTGACAAGATCCTGAGCGGCATTCCCAAGATCGTTCTCAGTTTGGAAGATTCCGCCGCCGCGGAAGAAGCCGCGGCGCAGGGCATCCTGACTACCGACCTGGTGAAAAAGCAATCCAAGAGGGAAGTCACGCTCTCCAAAGGCAAAGTCAGGATCGGCGGAATGTGCAAAGGCTCCGGCATGATCGCGCCGAATATGGCTACCATGCTGGCTTATGTCACCACCGACGCCGCTGTTTCCCAGGAGGTATTGCAGGAGCTCTTCTCCAAAGCGGTGAAGGCCAGTTTCAATCACGTCAGCGTGGACGGCGACACCTCCACCAACGATTCCGCATTCCTGCTTGCCTCCGGCATTAGCAACGTCCCCGTCAAAACTAAAAAAGACCAGGCTCTTTTCTACAAAGCTCTGGAGGAAGTCTGCATTGAGCTTGCCAAAGACATAGCCAGAGACGGCGAGGGCGCCACGAAATTCGTGGAGGTCACCGTGGAGGGAGCCAAGAGCGATGCGGACGCCGAAGTGATCGCCAAGACCATCGCCAATTCGCCTCTGGTGAAGACTAGTATCTGCGGCGGCGATCCCAACTGGGGAAGGATCCTGGCGGCGGCGGGCAGAGCCGGCATCCCTTACGACCAGTACGGCGTTGATCTCTACATGGGTAACCTTATCGCTGCCAAAGGCGGCATGAACGCCGGAACGCCCAGGGAAAAGCTTGCGAAAGTTTATCGTCAGAAAGAAGTGAAGGTGAGGCTTGTGATAGGGAAGGGCAAAGGCTCATTTACTGCCTGGACCTGCGACATGACCCACGGCTACATAGACATCAACGTCGATTACACCTAAGCCGCGGCTCCTTTAACTGCCGGTTGACTTTCAAACGCTCTTTCAATATAATCTTCTCATGTTTTGAAAATCGCAGAGCCGAAATAGCTCAGTCGGTAGAGCGGCGGTTTTGTAAACCGCAGGTCATCGGTTCAAGTCCGATTTTCGGCTCCAGTTCTTTATAGCAGACAAATATTTCGGAGGGGTACCGAAGTGGTCAAACGGGGCAGACTGTAAATCTGTTGGCACTGCCTTCGATGGTTCGATCCCATCCCCCTCCACCATTAATATTTCGTGGGAATTTACGACAATTGCTCCACGTTAAACATAGCTAAAGGTCACAACGAGCCCGTTGCTTTTAGCAAGGGCTCTTTTTTTATAATCGGCAACAAGCAGTGAACACCAAGAAAGAAGAGATCAAAACTTCCCATGGGGCGGACTGGGACGATCCCAGCGTCAGTTCCTCCGCCAAGGACAACGCCCCCAGGGTGATCGTGCAAAAGCAGATCCTGCACGTCAACGGTCCTTACAAGTTGGAAAACGGCGGAACGCTTCCGGAACTTGACGTCATTTACGAGACCTTCGGCAAACTGAACGCCAAAAAGGACAACGCCATATTGGTGATCCACGCCCTGACGGGGGACAGCCATTGCAGCGGCTATTACACTTATTATCCCACTGAGAAAGCCGGCTGGTGGAGCTCCCTCATAGGACCCGGCAAAGCCATCGACACCAACAAATATTTCGTCATCTGCACCAACAATCTGGGCGGATGCTCGAACGACGTCTATCCTCCCGTGGAGGGCGCCCCTTCCCACACCACCAATCCCGCCTCCATCGATCCCAGGACCGGCAAACGCTACAACATGAATTTCCCGGACTACACCTTCGGCGACTGCGTGGAAGTTCAGAAACTGGTGGTGGATCACTTCGGCATCAAGAGGCTTCTGGCGGTCGTGGGCGGATCCATGGGCGGCATGATGACCCTGGAATGGGCCAGGCGTTATCCTGACAGCTTAAGCTGCATCGTGGCCGTCGCCACCAGCGCTCATCTTTCTCCCCAGGGCATCGCTTTCTCGGAAGTCGAGCGCCAGTCCATCAGGCTAGACCCCAAGTGGCGCGGCGGCAATTATCCCGACAACGACCCGCCCGCAGGAGGCTTGGGTGTGGCCAGGATGATCGCCCACATAACCTACCTTTCCCAACAGAGCATGCGCGCCAAATTCGGCCGCCGCAAACAGCAAAAAAACGGCAAGGTCACAGATCAGTTTGAGGTGGAGAGTTATCTGGAACACCAGGGGAACTCCTTTGTCAAGCGCTTCGACGCCAACAGCTACCTCTATATCACGGAGGCTCTGGACGACTACGACCTCATAAGGAAAGGGGAGACGCTGGACGAGGCGGTGGCTAATTTCAAATGTTTGACCTTAATGCTCTCTTTCCGCACCGACTGGCTTTTCCCAACCAAGGAAGCCAGCGAAGTGGCGGAGGCTTTACGCCGCCAGGGCAAAATAGTAGAATTCAATGAGGTGGACAGCGAGAAAGGCCACGACGGTTTCCTTATCGATTTCGACAAATACGCCGGATTGGTCTCCTGCTTCCTGGAAAGAGTTTATTTAAATTACAACAAGACTTTCTGATCAATGCTGGTCTGGAACGCTTTGAACATATCCGGATTGGTGCTTCTGGCGCTGATGCTTCTGTACTGGTACCGCACCTGCTGATTCACGCCAGCCGTTTCACGCTTTCCTTTGCTTTGGCGATGATCTCTTCTTCGCCCTCTACGACGCGTCCCTTCATCAAAATTTTTCCGTCGCAGATGACGGTGTCCACGCATTCCGGGCTCGCGGAATAGACCAGATTCGATATGATGTCGTGATTCGGCACCATGCAGGGGATGTTGGTGTTTATAAGAAGGCAGTCAGCCGCTTTTCCGACTTCTATAATTCCGCCGTCCACGCCCGCAGCCAGAGCGCCCTGGCGCGTAGCCATGGCGTAAACTTCCTCCGCCGGAGCGATGGTCGGCTCTTTGTGGAAGACCTTGGCTAGATACGAGGCAAAACGCATGACATTGAACATAGAGAGATCGTTGCTGGAGCAGCAGCCGTCCGTGCCCAGGCAGGCCCTTACTCCGAAATCTCTTATCCTCTTATAGGGAAACACGCCGGAACTAAGCTTCATGTTGGAAAGGGGAACGTGCACAGCCCAGGATCTTCTTTTAGCGATAATTTCAAGATCTTCGTCGCTCAGATGCACGCAATGGGCCATGATCGTTGTCTCCTTCAGGATCCCAAGTTTGTCGAGCCATGCGACAGGGGACATGCCGTGCTCTTTAAAGCAATCCGCAACTTCCTTTTCCGTTTCGGATACGTGGATATGCAGGTCAAGGCCGTACTCTTCGCTGGCATGAAGTGACTGCAGAAGCCTTGACTCATTGACGGTATAGACGGCGTGCGGAGCAATGGAGATCTTCACGATCCCTCGAAACTCGTCGATCCTTTCCAGACATTCCCGATTGAGCTTGTCCGCGTCGCCGTTCGTGCTGAGGGCCAATAACCCGATCCTCGCGCGAATGCCCATTTCCTTGGCTGCGCGGGCGGCTTCATAAGTAAACCAATACATGTCCTCGAAGTGGACCGTCCCGCTCTTGATCATTTCCAAGATCGCCAGCCTTGTCCCATTGTAGATGTCCTCGGCTTTAAGCTTGGCCTCAAAGGGCCAGACGTAATCGTTGAGCCATTTGAACAGCTCGATGTCGTCGGCGTAGCCGCGCATCAAAGTCATGGCGGCGTGCCCGTGCAGATTGTAAAAGGCCGGCGTTATAGCCATGCCCTGCGCGTCAATAACTTCTTCGCCTGGCAATGGAGAGAGAGCAGGGGCAATCTCGCTGAAAAGACCGCCCTTTATCCTCACGTCTGTTACCGCGCCGTTTAATATGGCGCCCTTTATAAATAAGTTGGAATCGTTTTTCATGCCTTCTATCTTACCATAATCCCAGATTGAAAAATCAAAGCGCTTTTTGCTACAATTCACTAAATTAAACAAAAGGAGTTAAACTATGCTGTCCGACATTGAAATCGCCCAAAGCTGTAAGATGAAAAAAATCTCCGACCTGGCCGCCGAATGGGGGATAGGGGAAGACGAAATTGAACTTTACGGCAAATACAAAGCCAAACTGAACGAGAACCTCTTCGCCAGACTGGCGAACGAGAAGGACGGCAAGCTCATCCTTGTCACGGCTATCAACCCGACTCCGGCCGGCGAAGGCAAGACCACCGTGTCGGTAGGTTTGGCGCAGGCCATGAACAGGCTTGGCAAGAAGACCATGCTTGCTTTGAGGGAACCCTCCTTGGGTCCGGTCTTCGGCGTCAAAGGCGGCGCGGCGGGCGGCGGCTACTCCCAGGTCGTTCCGATGGAGGACATCAACCTCCACTTTACCGGCGACATTCACGCCATCACCGCAGCCAACAACCTGCTCTGCGCGCTCATCGACAATCACATTCAGCAGGGGAACCAGCTGGGCATCGATCCCAGAAGGATCCTTTTCAAGCGCTGCCTCGACATGAACGACCGCAACCTTCGCCAGATCGTCATCGGCTTGGGCGGCAAACCGAACGGCACGCCCAGGGAAGACGGCTTCCAGATCACCGTCGCCAGTGAAGTCATGGCTATTTTCTGCCTGGCCAAGGACCTCGACGACCTCAAGGAAAGACTGAACAACATCATCGTTGCCTACACCTACACCGGACAGCCGGTGGACGTCAGGGAACTCGGCTGCGGCGGCGCTCTGACCGCCATGCTGAAAGACGCCATCAACCCCAACATGGTCCAGACGCTGGAAGGAACGCCGGCTCTTATCCACGGCGGACCTTTCGCCAACATTGCCCACGGCTGCAACAGCGTTCGAGCGACTCGTTTGGCCCTGAAACTAGGGGACTACTGCGTTACGGAAGCCGGCTTCGGATCTGACCTTGGCGCCGAGAAGTTCTTCGACATCAAGTGCCGCTACGCCGGCCTCAAACCGGAGTGCGTGGTTCTGGTAGCGACCATCAGGGCTCTGAAATACAACGGCGGCGTTCCCAAAACGGAATTGAAAGCGGAGAACGTCGAAGCCCTGAAGAAAGGCTTAATTAACCTCGAAACGCACGTTGAGAACCTGAAGAAATTCGGGCTGCCCGTGGTGGCCGCCATTAACCGCTTTGAATCTGATACGGACGCCGAGATCGCAGCTCTGGAAGATTGCTGCAAGAGGCTCCAGATCCCGGTCTCTCTTACGGAGATCTTTGCCAAGGGAGGCGAAGGCGGCATCGACCTGGCCCAGAAAGTGCTCGGCGAACTCGACAAGAACTGCTCCGACTTCCACTGCCTCTACGAACTCGACCTTTCCATTGAGGAAAAACTCGAAAAGATCGCCAAGGAGATCTACCGCGCCGACGGCGTCAACTTCGATGCCAAAGCCAGAAAGATGCTAAAAGAGATCAAAGAGATGCAGCTCGACCATCTGCCTGTGTGCGTAGCCAAGACGCAGTACTCCTTATCCGACGATCCGACCAAGCTGGGAAGGCCTACGAATTTCAAGCTGAACGTCAGGGAGCTCAAGATCTCCGCGGGCGCCGGCTTCATCGTCGCCCTGACAGGGGACATCATGACCATGCCGGGGCTTCCGAAAGTTCCCGCAGCCATGAACATCGACTGCTACTACGATCCGGAAAAACGCGAGAGCGTCATAACCGGCCTGTTCTGATATTTATGGATCATACCACCTTAATATTGATCTCCGCTTTTCTTATATTGATCGGGGCAGTGATCGTTTTTGCCTTGATCTGGAGCAAAAGATTTGAGGCAAGGCTTCAGGAGCAAACGAATAAAGCCTTGCAGCAAAGCATAATGGAGATGACGACGGTCGATCTTGTCAACAAGAACATAGGGGAGCTGAGGCAGGATGTGGCGGAGAGGCTGGGCAGGATCGACGAGGCGCAGCGCAATATAAACGAATTGGGAGCCTCCATAAACGATCTGAAGACCGTTCTTAAGGGCAACCAGACTCGCGGCCAGTACGGCGAAATGCAGCTTAAATTACTGTTGGAGAATACTTTCGGCAATACAAAGGGCCTTTATTCTGAACAATATTCCATTAAAGACGGCAATGTCAGGCCCGACGCAGTGGTTTTTTTGCCGGAGCCGGACAAACTTTTGTGCGTTGATTCCAAGTTTCCTTTTTCAGAATATCAGGAAATGTTTAAGGACGATATTTCTGAAGAGCGCAAAAATTCTTTGAAAACATCATTTAAAGCAGCCGTTAAGAGCCATATAACGACCATTAAGAACAAATATATCATAGAAGGGGAAACAAGTCCCTATGCTGTGATGTTTATTCCAAACGACGGCGTGTTTTATTATATCCACCTGGAAATGTATGAACTGGTCGAGTATGCCAGGAGCGTCAATGTAATACTGAGTTCGCCGGGAACATTGCAGCCCATATTGGCGACGATCAGTTCTTTTTGGCGGGAATATAAGCGTAACGAAAATCTGAAAGAGATCTCGAAACAGATCAAAGAGCTTAACACCGCTTTCAGAGTTTTTCATAAATCCTGGGATCCTTTTAAGAATTCCTTTGAGGATTCTCATATCAAAATGCAGAAGATCCAGGAAGAATTGCAGCGCTTGGATGACAAGCTGCAAAGGATAGCGAATTCGGAGCCCGAAGAGAAGGCCTGATCCATTTTATGACCTTATCGACATTATTCCGTTTTCACGTATGCTCAACTTAACATAAGATATATTATGCGACATTTAAATATAGGGAAATCCGCATCAATAAAGGAAAGTATTATTTCTTCCCCACCGGGTCGTCTTTGGAATTGTCCCTGGTTTTGCCCTCTGTAAGAGCCAATATTTCACCGGCCATATAGCAGGATCCGCAGATCAAAATGTTGCCCTCGGTCTGGGCTTCGATATCCTTCAGGGCGTCTGCGGAATTTTTAAAAACATTAGCGAAACGTCTGTCGTTTGGCACAAGTTTCTGCCATTCCTCACAAGTCAATTTGCGTTCGTTCTGCGGTTCAACATAGGATATGGATTCGGCTATGGGTTCAAGTATCTCCAAAGCCAGTTTGGGATCCTTTTCCTTGAGCATGCCGAAATAGATCTTCCAGTTCCCTTCCGAAATATCTTTCAGGCTTTTGGTAAGGGCGTTCCAACCTTGGGCGTTGTGGGCGCAATCCAGGATAGTTATGGGATCTTTGCGCAATATCTGCAGCCTTCCGGGCCAAAGGGCCCTTTTTAGGCCGTTCAGGAGGTTTACGGTATCTATGCCGCAGTAATTAGCTATCATTGCTGCCAAAGCGGCGTTAGCGTACTGATAATTGCCGACTAAGCCTAGTTCGGCATTGTAAAGGCCAATTTCCGGGATAGATATGAAATATTTCAGCGGTTCGATGAAGCCTTCCGTATAAGTGACATATTTGCAAGGTGCGTTAAGTTTGGCGCAAGTCGCTTCCATTACGTCTTTTGCTTCACCCTCGCAGGTATGGAAAAGAGGTATTTTAGGCCTGATAATACCGGCTTTTTCCGCGGCGATCTTGGCAATGGTATCTCCCAGATATTGAGTATGTTCCAGGCCGATATTGGTCACAGCCGTGACATAGGGCTCTATGGCGCTGGTGGCGTCCAGCCGGCCGCCCAGGCCGGTCTCCCAGACGACGTAATCGCAAGCTTCTAAGCTGAAATACAGCCATGCTATGACGGTAAGGTACTCGAAAAAGGTCAGTTCTAGTCCGAGAGCTTTGACCTCAAGGGCCAATTCTTCGAAACGCGACTCCCCTATCATTTCGCCGTTTATACGGATACGTTCCCTCAATTCAACAAGATGCGGAGAAGTGAAGAGGCCTGTTTTGTAGTTTGCTTCCTTTAGTATGGAGTCGAGGAAGGCGCAGGT
Source organism: bacterium (assembly GCA_017557885.1). Lineage (GTDB taxonomy): Bacteria > Auribacterota > UBA3054 > UBA3054 > UBA3054 > UBA3054. Next base: position 116,052 of record JAFYXV010000003.1, read on the forward strand.
GCTGCCTTTGCCGTTGGTGCCGGCGATATGCAGGAATTTAGGCTCTTTTTGAATGTTGAACCTGGCCTTGAGAACGGCGACGGCGTTTTGAGTGTTAGCAAGCCCCGGGCGGACGCCGAAGGTCCTTAGATTAGAAAGATAGTTTTCCAGTTCCGTCATAGGGAAGCTTTAACTTCGTCTCTGATCATCGCAAGCCCCTCCTCAAAGGAATGGAAGGGCGGAAGGCCTAAGCTGTTGTAAAGAGTCAGGTCGAAGCGGCAGTCGGCGGGACGGCTGGCGGAAAGCTGGGGCGGTTTGCCCGTATCCTTTATCATGTCGGGATCGAAGCCGAAGGCATCCGCTATAGCCCTGTACATCTGGTAGCGCGTGATGCCTTTTGGGTTAGACATGTGGACGAGACCGGTATAATGGCGTTTTTCCAGTTCCAAAAGCGCTTTGGCTACGTCTGAGCTAAGGGAAGGGAAGCGCATCTGGACGTTGTCGAATTCCAATTGTCTCCCCTCTTTCAGAAGCTTTATGGCTTTGTGGATGAAAGAGAGTTCCGGCCGGTCGGTCGTGCCGTACTGCAGCGACTGGCGGGCGATGAGGAGGTCGGGGCAAACCCTGGCGGCCAATTCCCCTGCCAGTTTTGTCTCGCCGTAAAGGTTGACGGGATCCGGCTCGGACTGTTCGCTGTAGGGAGGGTTCTTGCCGTTGAAGACGTAGTCGGTGGAAATAAGGACGAGCCTTTTATTATTGTCGCGGCACCACTCAGCCATAACGCGCGTGGCGTCAATGTGCAGCGCTTTGGCCATTTCCGGTCTTCTTAAGCATTCGTCCGGGTCCCTTAAGGCCGCGGAGTGGATGATCGTGTCAGGTTTAATCTCGTCAAGCAGATCTTTCAGAGCCTTGAGGTCGCTGAGGTCGATCTTGCGGTCGCAATTGGAGCCGGAATGGCCAAGGCCGAAAACGGGGTAAACCGGTCGAAAAGTTTTGTAAATATGCTGGCCAAGGAAGCCGCTGGCGCCGGTAAGCAGGATCATAGATTTATCCTAAAAAAAGATGGGGTGAATGAGGAGACTTGAACTCCCGGCCTTCTGGGCCACAACCAGACGCTCTAACCAACTGAGCTACATCCACCACTTAAAAATCAGTTCATGTATTCTACCTAAACGGGCTCTGAAAGTCAAACGAAAAGGGTCGTGGAAATCAGACCCCCTTTTTGATAAAATATCGACTAATAAATAACCTACTTTTATTTCTAAAATCCCTATGGAGGCACTATGAAAAAAACGGTTCCTTTCAACGGCACCAAAGAACAGGAAGAACAGCTGGTATCCTACATCAAAGAGATGAAGGACGTGCAGGGCAACCTTATTCCCATCATGCAGAAGGCTCAGGAGATCTACGGATATCTGCCCATCGAAGTTCAGACCATCATCGCCCGTGAAATGGACATCCCCCTGGAGAAAGTTTACGGCATCTCCACTTTCTACGCCATGTTCACCCTGGAGCCCAAAGGCAAATACCAGATCGCTGTCTGCCTCGGCACAGCCTGCTACGTCAAGGGTTCCGGCGACGTTTACGCCAAGCTTGAAAAAGTCCTGGGTCTTCAGGGCGGCGGCTGCACGCCGGACGGCAAGTTCAGTTTGGAAGCCTGCCGCTGCCTGGGCGCCTGCGGCCTTGCGCCTGTCATGATGATCAACGGCGAAGTTTACGGTCGTCTGACTCCCGACCAGATCCCCGGCATCCTTGCCAAATACAACGACTGATATGAAGATCAAAGAAGTCAAAGAGCTACTTGATGCCGAGCTTCTCTGCGGCGACGAAACGGAACTTGAAAAAGACGTATTCAGCGCCTGCGGAAGCGATATGATGAGCGACGTTTTAGCCTACGTGAAAGACCAGTCCGTTTTGCTAACAGGTCTTGTCAATCCGCAGGTCATCAGGACTGCCGAGATGATGGACATGATCTGCCTCGTCTTCGTGCGGAGTAAAAAGCCGACGCCCGAAATGGTGGCGCTGGCGCACGAACACGGTCTCGTCGTCCTCGCTACGGAAAAACGCATGTACGAAGCCTGCGGCATCCTCTATTCCAACGGTCTCACCAGCAAGGGAGTCAAGAAAAGATGAGCGAAAGCCTCACTTTTCATTTTGACGTGAACGGCGAAGACTTCACTTCCGCCGGACAGGCCTCGGTTCGTTTCAAAAAGAACATGCGCGAACTGGGAGTGGACCCGGAGATCATCCGGCGCGCCTCCATCGCCATGTACGAAGGCGAAATAAACATGGTCATCCACGCCCACGGCGGCGTGGCTGACGTCGAGGTGAGCGAAGACGCCATAAAGATCGTTCTGAAGGACCAGGGGCCCGGCATTCCCGACATCGCAAAAGCGATGCAGGAAGGCTACTCCACGGCTCCCGACAACATCCGCTCTTTGGGCTTCGGCGCCGGCATGGGGCTTCCCAACATGAAGCGCTATACCGACGAGATGCAGATAGAATCGACCGTGGGCGTGGGCACCACGGTAACAATGAAGATAAACTTGAATTGATTTAACTTTCGGCATGGAATATCAGCATTCAGTATCCCTGGACATCGAGAAGTGCAAAGGCTGCACTTCCTGCGTCCACCACTGCCCCACCGAGGCCATCAGGATCAGGGACCGCCATGCCGTTATTGACGCGATGCGCTGCATCGACTGCGGAGAGTGCATCAGGATCTGCCCGCACCAGGCGAAGAAAGCTTTGCGGGACGATCTATTGGATCTGCAGCGCTACAAATGGAAGATCGCTCTCCCCGCCCCCAGCCTCTACGCCCAGTTCAACAATCTTGACGACGTGGATTTCGTTCTGCAGGGACTCCTTGACATCGGTTTCGACGACGTCTTCGAAGTGTCCAGAGGCGCGGAACTGGTGACGGCCAGAACGAGGCAGTATCTGAAAACGAGAAAGGGACCGAGGCCGGTCATCAGCTCCGCCTGCCCCGCCATCGTTAGGCTCATAGCCTTGCGTTTTCCGAGCCTCAAGGATAATATCCTGGACCTCTTGCCGCCTATGGAAATAGCGGCCGCCATGGCCCGGGAGCAGGCCCTGAAAGATCATCCGGAATTCAAAAGGGAAGACGTTGGCGTCTGCTTCATCTCCCCCTGCCCCGCCAAAATGAGTTACGTTAAGAACGGCCTCCCTGAGTACAAGAGTCAGGTGGACGTGGTGGTGGGCTTCAAGGACGTCTATTTCCTTCTCATCAACGAGATGAGATATTCCAGGCGCCCGAAGACGCTTTCCGAATCCGGCATGATCGGCATCGGCTGGGCCGCTTCCGGCGGCGAAGCCACCGCGCTCTTCAACGACGCGTATCTGGCTGCGGACGGGATAGACAACTGCATCCGCGTATTGGACCGCATCGAGGGCGGCGACTTCCCGAATCTGGAATTCGTGGAGCTGAACGCCTGCCCGGGCGGCTGCGTGGGCGGCGCCATGACCATCCAGGATCCCTTCATCGCCAAGGCGAGGCTGCAGACTCTGCGGCGCTTCATGCCTGTTTCGCAGAACTTCGTGGACGAGAAGGATCCCATCCCGGAAAGTTATTTCGTGAAAGACATGGGCTCCTATACGCCGCTGAACCGCCTTTCCGACAACATGGCGGAATCCATGCGGATGCTGAAAGAGATCCAAGCCTTGAAGGACGAGCTTCCCGGCGTGGACTGCGGAGCCTGCGGCGCGCCCAATTGCCGCGCTTTCGCGGAGGACGTGGTGAAAGGCACGGCCAGCAAATACGACTGCATCTTAACGCATCTCGACGAAGTCAAAGCCTTCCTGAGAGAAAAGGAGGAGTCGTTATGACCGTAGCCGAATTCGCAAAAAAATATTCCCTGGAAGTCCTCTCCCTGCCCGCTCCCGAAAGGGAAATCAAAGGCGGCTACATGGGGGACCTCCTCTCCTGGGTCATGGGACGCGCGAAAGCGGACCAGGCCTGGATAACCATCATGTCCAACCAAAACATCATCGCCGTGGCGACTTTGATCGATTTCGCCTGCATTATATTGGCGGAGGATGTCAGGCTGGAGGAAAACCTGATCGAGACCGCCAAAACAAAAGGCGTGAATATTCTCACGACAAAACTGCCGGCTTTTGAAGTCGCCTGCGAGATCTGCCAAGAAATAAAATGAACCGCTACTATTACGACCTGCACATCCACTCCTGCCTTTCTCCCTGTGCGGAGAACGACATGACGCCCTGCAACATTGCGGGGCTGGCGGCATTGAACGGTCTCAACATAGTGGCGCTGACCGACCACAACAGCGGCAAGAACTGCCCGGCCTTCTACAAGGCCGCCAAGAATTACGGCGTCATCCCGGTGGCAGGTATGGAACTGACGACCGTGGAGGAAATACACCTGGTCTGCCTCTTCCCTACTCTGGAAGACGCCATGAATTTCAGCGAAGAAATAGACAAGCGCCGTGTCAGGATAAAAAACAGGAAAGATATTTTCGGCGACCAGCTGATCATGGACGAAGAGGACAACGTATTGGGCGAAGAGGAAGATCTTTTGCCCAACGCCACCACCGTCACCCTCGACGAAGCGCCGTCCCTGGTTGAGAAACACAACGGCGTGTGCTACCCCGCGCACATCGACCGCGAAGCCAACGGCATCATCGCGATCCTAGGCGAACTGCCGAAAACCCCGGAATTCTCCTCCATAGAGATCCACGACCGCGGGAACACGGCCGCCTATGTGAAAGACCATCATCTGGAAGGCAAGACCGTCGTCGTCTCTTCGGACGCGCACATGATCGAACAGCTGAGGGAAAAGGAAAATTATTTCGATCTGGAAGACGAACCCTACAGCGGGGACCTGGTGAGAAAGTCTTTGTTCAACCGTTTGAGAGGTGTCAAATGAAAGAACTTTCTTTGAACATCCTCGACATCGCCGAGAACTCCGTGAAGGCCAAGGCCCCCCTCACGCAGATCATCCTTACCGAGACGGAAGACGTTTTGACAATAGAGATCATTGACAACGGCTGCGGCATGACCTCCGACATAGTCAAGAGAGTCATAGATCCCTTCTACACCACCAGGACGACCAGGAAGGTCGGGCTCGGCATCCCCTTCTTTAAGATGGAGGCGGAACAGACGGGCGGAACTTTCGAGATCTCTTCCAGATCGGTTACGGAATATCCCGACGACCACGGCACAGCTATAAAAGCGACATTTCATAAAGATCACATAGATTTCATTCCTCTGGGCGACGTAGTCTCCACGATCCTTACGCTCATCCAGGGGCATCCCGACTCGGACTTCCTTTTCAGGCACACCACCCCGAAGGGCGAAGTGTCCCTGGACACAAGGGAAATAAGAGAAGAGCTGGGCGGCGGCATATCGCTGGCGGAATACGAAGTGATCAAATGGATAGAAGAATATTTAAAAGAACAATATCAAACTAACTAACTTCAACTCAAGGAAAACTTATGAAATCTTTGGCTGAACTTCAAGCAATCAAAGACAAGATGAAAGACAAAGTCGTCCTTAGGGAAGGTTCCGCGCAGAAACGCGTGGTGGTCGGCATGGCCACCTGCGGCATCGCGGCCGGCGCCCGCCCCGTATTGAACGCCTTTGTCGAAGGCGTCAACAAGGAAGGCCTTTCCGGCGAAGTCGCCGTCACGCAGACCGGCTGCATCGGCATCTGCCAGTACGAGCCCGTGGTGGAGATCTTCGAAGCCGGGAAAGACAAAGTCACTTACGTCAAGATGACCGCGGAAAAAGCCCAGCGCGTCATTACTGAACACCTCAAAGGCGGAAAGGTCGTGACGGAATACACCATCGCCGCTTACGCCAAATAAGGAGGAGACTTTATGATTCGTGCACAAGTATTGATCTGCGGCGGCACCGGCTGTTCCTCTTCCGGAAGCGCCAAACTGATGGAGTCTTTCGAGGCCAACCTCAAGAAATATGAACTGGACCAGGAAGTCAAGATCGTGAAGACCGGCTGCTTCGGTCTCTGCGCCCTGGGCCCCGTGGTAATCGTTTACCCTGACGGCACCTTCTATTCCCGCGTCACGGAAGGCGACGTGGAAGAGATCGTCTCCGAGCATTTATTGAAGGGCCGCATCGTCGAACGCCTTGAATACAAGGACGTCACCGATGATCTGAAGAACAAAGCCGACGTTTCCTTGAACGACACCAAGTTCTATCGTTCCCAGATGCGCATCGCTCTGAGAAACTGCGGCGTTATCAACCCCGAGGACATCAACGAGTACATCGCCATGGACGGCTATGCCGCCCTGGGCAAAGTGCTGACCGAGATGAAACCGGAAGACGTCATCCAGACGCTTCTCGACGCCGGCTTACGCGGCCGCGGCGGCGCCGGCTTCCCCACCGGCATGAAGTGGAAACTGGCCAGAACGCTCGTCAACGACGGCGGACCGAAGTACGTCTGCTGCAACGCTGACGAAGGCGACCCGGGCGCTTTCATGGATCGATCCGTACTGGAAGGCGACCCGCATGCCGTCCTTGAAGCCATGGCCATCGCCGGCTACGCGATCGGCTCCAACCAGGGTTTCATCTACGTCCGCGCCGAATACCCCATCGCCGTCAAGCGTCTCCAGATCGCTATCGGCCAGGCCAAAGAGCTCGGCCTTCTCGGCAAAAACATCTTCAACACGGGCTTCGATTTCGACATCGACATCCGTCTCGGCGCCGGCGCTTTCGTCTGCGGCGAAGAAACGGCTTTGATGACCTCTATCGAAGGCAACCGCGGCGAACCGAGGCCCCGTCCCCCGTTCCCGGCGGCCAAAGGCCTCTTCATGCGCCCGACCATTCTTAACAACGTCGAGACCTACGCCAATATTCCCCAGATCATTCTGAAAGGCGCCCAGTGGTTCGCTTCCATCGGAACTGAGAAATCCAAAGGCACCAAGGTCTTCGCCCTGGGCGGCAAGATCAACAACACCGGCCTTGTGGAAGTTCCCATGGGCACGACGCTCCGCCAGATCGTGGAAGACATCGGCGGCGGCATCCCCAACGGCAAGAAGTTCAAAGCGGCCCAGACCGGCGGTCCTTCCGGCGGCTGCATCCCGGCCGAACACTTCGACGTCCAGATCGACTATGACAACCTGATGGCCATCGGCTCCATGATGGGGTCGGGCGGCCTCATCGTCATGGACGAGGACAACTGCATGGTGGACATCGCGAAATTCTTCCTGGAATTCACGGTGGACGAATCCTGCGGCAAATGCACGCCCTGCCGTATCGGCACGCGCCGCATGCTGGAGATGCTGACGAAGATCACGGAAGGCAAAGCCACCCTGGAAGATCTCGACAAACTGGAAGCTCTCTGCTACTACATCAAGGACAACTCGCTCTGCGGCCTCGGACAAACGGCCCCCAACCCGGTGCTTTCCACCCTGCGCTACTTCCGCAAGGAATACGAAGCCCACGTTGTGGAGAAACGCTGCCCCGCCGGCGTCTGCAAAGCGCTCCTCAATTACGTCATAGACCCCCTGAAGTGCAAAGGCTGCACGCTCTGCGCCCGCAACTGCCCCGTCGGCGCCATAACTGGTACTGTCAGGAATCCCCATACTATCGACACCACGAAGTGCATCAAGTGCGGCGCTTGTATGGATAACTGCAAATTCGGCGCTATCAGCAAGAAATAAGGGAGAAATATTATGGAAAATGTAAATGTCAAAATAAACGGTAACGATTACAGTGTTCCCGCCGGCTCCACCATTCTGGAAGCCTGCCGCATCGCGGGGATCGAGATCCCGACTCTCTGCTACCTGAAAGGCATCAACGAGATCGGCGCCTGCAGAATGTGCGTGGTGGAAGTCAAGAAAGCCCGCACGCTGGTGGCCGCCTGCGTTTACCCTGTGAACGAAGGCATCGAGATCACCACCAACTCTCCGCGCGTTCTGGAAGCCAGGAAGAAAACCCTCTCATTGATCCTTTCCAATCACGACCGCAAGTGCCTCTCCTGCGTCCGCAGCTCAAAGTGCGAACTGCAGACTCTGGCCCACGACATGGGCGTTGAGGACGAGGGCTACTACGACGGCGTCAGAAACGAATCCGAAGAGGATATCAGCGCGGCGCATATGATCCGCGACAACAACAAGTGCATCCTCTGCCGCCGCTGCACCGCCGTCTGCGATAAGATCCAGGCTGTGGGCGTCATCGGCGCCAACGGCCGCGGCTTCAAGACCAGGATCACCTCACCCTTCGAAATGGGCCTCGGTGAAACGAGCTGCGTCTGCTGCGGACAGTGCATCGCCGTCTGCCCGGTGGGCGCCCTGAAAGAAAAAGACTACACGGAAGAAGTCATGAAAGCCATCGCCGATCCCGAGAAATTCGTGGTCGTGCAGACCGCCCCGGCCGTCCGCGCCGCTCTCGGCGAGGAATTCGGCTACCCGATGGGCACCCCGGTGGAAGGCAAGATGGCGGCCGCTCTGCGCCGCATGGGCTTCGACAAGGTCTTCGACACCAACTTCTCGGCCGACCTTACCATCATGGAAGAAGCCAACGAGTTCGTGGAAAGAGTGAAAAACGGCGGCAAGCTGCCTCTTATCACTTCCTGCTCCCCCGGCTGGATCAAGTACTGCGAACATTACTTCCCCGAACTGACGGAAAACCTCTCCACCTGCAAATCCCCGCAGCAGATGTTCGGCGCCACGCTGAAGACCTACTACGCGCAGAAGATGGGCATCGACCCCAAGAAGATCGTCTCCGTCTCCATCATGCCCTGCACGGCTAAGAAGTTCGAGATCGGCCGCGACGACCAGTCCGCCGCCGGGCCGGGCATCCCGGACCTCGACTACAGCTTAACGACCCGCGAACTGGCCCGCCTCATCAAGCATCAGGGCATCAAATTCCGCGAACTGCCCGACGAGGGCTTCGATGATCCTCTGGGCGAAGGCACCGGCGCGGCCGTCATCTTCGGCGCCACCGGCGGCGTCATGGAAGCTGCTCTCCGCACGGCGGTGGAATGGATCACCGGACAGGAACTGAAGAACGTCGAGTTCAAGGAAGTCCGCGGCACTCAGGGCATCAAGGAAGCCACCTACAACGTGGCCGGCATGGATGTCAAGATCGCCGTGGCCAGCGGCCTTGCCAACGCCAAAGAGATCCTGACCAAGGTCAGAAACGGCGAAGCGGATTACCACTTCATCGAGATCATGGCCTGCCCGGGCGGCTGCGTGAACGGCGGCGGTCAGCCTCAGGTCCACGCCTTCATCAGGAACACCGTGGATATCAGAGCTGAACGCGCCAAAGCGCTCTATCAGCTCGACGACAACGCCAAGATCCGCAAGTCCCATGAGAACCCCAGCATCAAGAAGATCTATGCTGAGTTCTATGAGAAACCGGGTTCCCACAAGGCTCACGAGTGCCTGCACACGACTTACGTGAAACGCGGCATGTACAAGAAGTAAGAGCAATTCTTACTAAAAAAGAGAAGGCGCGCCTTTTGGCGCGCCTTTTTTCTTGGATCGGATAAACTCAATTTTGCTGCACGACTTTTTCGGCATGCCTTATTTTCACCGGATCCTTTGTCTTTGCCGAAAAAATGTTGTGCCTCAGAAGCACGTTCCTGGCGTAGGAAACGACTACGTCCGGCTGGTCTAGTTCGGATTCGAAAATGTTGTTTTCTATTAGGATGTTGTCGTGCACCCTCGACTTCTCGTTGCCGTCGCAGTTGATGCAAATTCCGGTGCAGCCTCCGCCGTAGCCGCACCTGACGAAACGGTTTCCTCTTATTACGATGTTCTCGGACCCGGGGCCCTCGCCCCAGCCTTTCTCCACGCCGATATGGATGGCGTAAAGAGTCGTCTCCATGATAGTGCAGTTCTCTATGAGGACGTTCCTGGTCTTAATGAGAATGCCCCTGGCGCGGTGCGACATGATCGTGCAGCCGCGCATCCTGAGGGATGGCATCCTGGAAGCGTTGATGCAGGCGTATTTTTCGAGATGATTGGGAAGCGGAGTGTCGAAAGTCACCTTGCTCTTAAGACCCTTGACGTCCTTTTCCACTCTCACGACTTTCATGGTGGTCAAAACATTCATGGTCTCGTAATCTACGATCTCCATGATGTCGCCGGCTTCCGGAGCGTCGAGGACCAGGGCGTGCGTCATGGCCTTGACTTTCAGGATGGCGCTGCTGTCGTCCCCTTCCACCGGCAGCATGGTGTAATAGAAATTGTGAAGGTTGGTGGCGTCGTCGCCCTGGTTCGCGAACATGCAGTTCTCGAAATCGATGAGGCCGGAGCAGTTCGTGAAGTGGGTGGCGTCCGTATTGGTAGAGAGATTTTTCCCCGGCAGAGGAACGACTCTCAGGCCCTGCATGAAGATGTTTTTTGTCTTGTTGCCGACGATGCCCATGCCGGGCTGTGAGAAGATCGTGACGTCCTTCAAGGTGATGTCCTCGCACTCGTTCATAAGGATGGCCGGGCGGAAGTGCAAAGAGTGGTTGAAGATCACGATGAAGCCCTTGTATTTTTCTGGCAGCGAACTGTGCACGCGGAAGGTTCCGTCGGACAAAACTTCGTTGTCCCGCTGGAAGTAGTCCTGGTTCGGTTCCAATCTCTCCCTCACGGGATCCCAGTAGGAGATCCTGGAGAGAGATGCGCCTTCAGTCAAAGGAGTGTCAGCGTCCAGTTTCACGTCGTAGTAGTCTTTTTCGACTTTTGTGATGACGCCCTGGGTGAAAGGCAGTCTTTTGTAGGAAATATTCAGGCCTTCTATGCAGACGTTCTTCGAGCCTTCCAAGGTCACGGGCTCCATGAAGCCTTCGCAGAGGATCGTCACGCCTTTGGCGGTCACTTTCACATTCTTAAGGTTGCGCATGTCCAGCCCGGTGACGTACGGGAAATAAAACTGGAAGATCGAGTTTTCGTCCTGGCTCTTGTCCTTCAAAGACATGACGGCGTCGCGGAGCTTAATGGCTTCCGGATCGCTTATGAGATACACGCCGGGATCTATAATTAGTTCGCAGTTCCCTTTCGCCCTGCAGGCGTCGAAGGCCGCCTTGAAGGCGTCTTTGGCGTTCGCGCTGCCGTCCGGTCTGGCGCCGTAATCGCTGAATTTTATTTGTGCAAGAGGCATATTTTTTCCTTTTGATTTAAGGTTGGTTTTCGCAAACATGTTGGATGAGCAGCCCAGGGCGAGCAGGACCACGGAAAGCCATAATATTTTTTTCATCACGATTTTGAAAACAGGGTTGATTATCAATTGTATTCCTATTATAACAAAGGGAGCAGCCTGTTCGCCATGTCAAATTAAAACAGAGTAATGATATAATTAAGGATATGACAGACAGCTTATCAACGCTTGATTTTTGGGCAGCCTATCCAGGTCTCTTTGACAAGGCCGCCAGGGTCCAGAAGGAATGCTTCCCCTACTCTCCCGAGGAAAAGGGCTCGCTTTTTTACGCCCTGGAAGTCTGCGGGGAGGTCGGCGAATTGCTGAACGTCTGCAAAAAGATCATAAGGACAAGGGATCCTGAAAAAGAAGGCCGCCTTAAAATCAACGCCTTCCCGGAGGAAGCCGCCGACTGCGTCATCGCCTTCACCATGCTTGCCCAGTCCCGGGGCCTTGAGCCTTGCCGCCCCTGCGATCCGCCGGTCCGGGAAAAAGAAGCCGTCCATCCGCTTCTCATCCGTCTGGCGAAAAAAGCCGCAGGACTCTACGCCTCGGCCTGGGATGAAACCGTAAAAAACGAGGACATATCCTCGGCAATAGATATCATCATCACGCTCTCTTTGGAAATGGACTGCGACCTTAAGGGAGCCGTTAACGAAAAACTTGACAAGATAGCCGTACGGGCGCTGGAAAAACACTATGATTAAAAGATCTCTTCTGCTTTTGGCTTTTCTTTCCTCCCTTTTCGCCTTCTCCTTGGAAACTCTTCCCAGGCAGCCGGAACGGGACAGCTTTCTGGAAGCTTATCAGCTGGCGCTCAGAATATACGGCGTCAACGCCTCCTACGAGGAGCTGGCCTGCCTGAACGGATTGCCCTTCACGCCGCTCAGAAAAAGCGACGCCATCTGCGGACGCAGCGCCGACCTCCCCTATTCCTGCGAATACAATGTTCAGCGGCTCAATAATTTCTACCGCCTCAGGAACGAGGAAAGACTATTTTCCGGCAAAGACCAGAACTCCGCGACCAAAAGGACAGAGTACCGCAAGCTCATAGCTGATTCCCAGAAGGAGGGCGTCTCGGCCATCCAGTACGCCAAGTTTCCCGGACAGCTGATCCCCTGCTGGCATTTTGTGGAGCCCGGCACCGGTCTGACTCTCAGAATAACCTTTCAGGGGAGAACTTACAACTACGCCGGCGTCCCGGAAAAAGTCTGGCTCCTGAAGAGATCCACCCGCCCGGCTTCCGAAGAGACCCCCCAGATCTTCATCTGGGAAAACATCGGCAAACTGATCAACGGGACCACCAGCGTGCCCTTCCTGTCCTGCGGCGTCAACATGCTCAGGGAAATGGCCGACAGTTCCTATACCGTCCCCTGGTGTCCGGAATGCCAGTCGCCTTTCAACAACTGCATTTACAAACATCTTTTGCGCTGGCAGTATGACGCGTCCCAGGCGGTGAAACTTTTCCCCTGGATGTATCAGCTTGCCACGAACGAAGAGGAAAAGGCTCTGCTTTCCCACGCGGAGCACGAATACCGCTCTTATCTCGAAATGTTCGCTCCCCTGCTTTGCGACACGAGCTGGGAACGCCTCCAGAACGATCCCGCCCGCCAGAGCCTCCTGGGCGAAAAAGTCCGGAGGCTGACGGTTCCGCTCATGAGCTGCGCCGAGTGCTTCTTCTCTTTGGCTAACAAAAGGAATTCTCTCAGCCAGGAATATTTCTCCCCCACCAAACGCACCCAGCAGGTCTCCGACAAGCTGGCCAACACCATGGTTGAGATGAACGTTGATTCGCGCTACGAAGGTTCTTTGGCCTGCTCCCTTATAATGGCCGCCCAACTGTCCGGATGCGAGCGTCCCTCCTTCGTGGTGCGCAGCATCGCCGGGCTTCCGGCAAGATTGGCCCTCAGGACCAACGACTGGCATTTCTGCCGGGAGATAAACGAAGGCTCCGATCTGAGCGCCGCGCTGGCGGAAGCCGCCGGCTTCAATCTCCGCTATGTGACCAGCCAGGTCAGCGATCCGGAAGCTGCGGCGGCGGACAACATCGTGAAGCGCGTTTATGACGCCGCGGTCAGGAAGATCATCGAGAACATCTCGTCTAAACGCAAGGCCGTGGTGGGTTCCAACCTGAACCGTTCCGGCGCCTGGGGCGTCATAGCGGGATACACCGACAACGGTTTTGTCTGGCGCGGCCGCACCGCTTCAGACGTGAAGCCTCGCCTCTCTGAGTTCACCATCCTCCCGGCCAACATTATTCTTATCGACAAGGCTGTCGCCAAGCCTTCCTTTGAGGATGACGTTTCCCTGGCGCTCAGCCGCTGGATAAAATTCATCAAGGGCTCCTCCAGCCAGGGCGTCCTGACCGGACTTCAGCTTTGGGATTTCTGGATGAACAGCGTATCGCTCTGGTGCCTGGAAACGACTTATCCTTCTCCGGCCATGGCCGGCGCCAACCGCAGCCTCTGGAACGCCTTCATCGACAGCCGCAGCGACGCCCTGCTCTTCGTGAACCATCTTATCAAAGCCGTGCCCTCCTGCTCGATACCCATGACGGAAGTAAAGGACATAATGGAAAGGGAGCAAACGATAATGCGCAGCGCTCTCAACAACGGCTACGTCCTCGGTCATGACGGCTCCCGCTACATGCCTCCGGATTACCGGCTGGAACTGCTAGCAAGACAACTGGACGCCATGCGTCAGGTCAGGGAATTGGAAAAGCAGCTCCTGCCTCACCTGGAGATGGCTCAGCAGAACCTGCGCCTCTGATATTCGGCCGTCTTTCAGCGCGCCTTGAAAAAAAGGATCGCGCAAACGATAAATTCTCCGCAAACAAGGCCCCTGGCGGCCCCAAGGGCGCCCTTTGAAAGAATGAAGCAGGAAGTTATGGCTATGCTGGCCGCCACCCCCAAAAAAAGAGGCAGGAGAAGCCTGGAGGCCTTTTCCTTAACAAGGACGTACTGCCAGGCCAGCACCCTGGACGGTACCAGCGCCATCTGGAAGATCCCCGCCCGCATTATGGCCGCGCCTTCCCTGTAGGAGGCTTTGAAGAGCATCTCGTATATAAAGTCTGCGGAAAAATAGCCGGCCAAAGCGAACAAAATTCCTAAAAGCAGCGCGAATACGCTGGCTTTTTTGTAAGATCCCCTGGCCTTCCCTTCGTTTTCCTTCCGCTGTTTGCTGAAACGGGCCAGGAAGACAAAACCGCCCAGGTTGGCGAAAGTCACGGCGGTGTAGATGAGGCGGAAACTGGAGGCGTAAAGCCCCGCTTCCTCATCCCCTTTCAAAAAGAAAGTCAAAAACTGCGGCGCGTTCTCGTGAAGCAAAAGCAAAGCCGTCAAAATTGTCAGCAGCAAGACCGGCTTAAGATCCAAAGCGGGAGCCGCTGCATCGGGATCGCTGCGTTTGTTATAGCGTCCAAAGAGGCAAAAGAAAAGGAAAAGGTTCTCCAATGCGACGGCCAGGGTAAAAGCTCCCGCCGCGAAATAAAGCCCCTGGGGATTTCTGACGGTAAGGAAAAGCAGAGCAAGATAAACGACCCGGCCTCCGATGAAATAAACAGCCACAGGGCCTGGCCATTCAAGGCCGTAGAAAAGATTGACGGCATAGATCTGCTGGGGAAGGAAACTGAGTCCGAACAGCAGGAGAGTGAAGCCCATTTCCCTGTTGCCCTTTCCCATGAAGAAGGCGCAGGCCGCCGTCGCGATCACCGCCAGATTGACAAGGCGGCGGCGGTATGAGAAGACCTTTTTGGAGAAAGCCCAGGTGTTCCCGGGTATAAGAGCGGCGCTTTCCCTTGTCACCAAAGTGTCAAGGCCTGTGAAGAGCGCAAGGCTGATGTAATTTACGATGGCAAAGGCCGTGCTGAAAACACCGAACCCTTCCACCTCAAGCGCGTTCGCCAGATAAATGGTGGCGACGAACATCATGACCTTGGAAAGGATGTTGCCTCCCCATATGAAGGCAAGCTCCTTCAGCGGCAAGATCCCTCCTTTGGGTTCCGGGCCCGGCATAAGGGAAATCAGAGCGTCACGATGTTCGCGCGCTCTTTCACGTTTTTGGCTGCGTTCCTGGTGTCGACGATGAGTTTTGCGTCCTTCGCTATCTTCTCATAATCGAAGCAGCTGTGATCGGTTAGGATCACCAGGCAGTCGTAAGCGCCGAAATCAGGCGTTTCAACACCGGTTATGGTTTCGTCGTTGTAGCGGAAACTCTTTATGAAGGGATCGTAATAGTAAAGATCGGCGCCCTTTTGGCGCAGCCTGTCGTAAACAAGAAGCGAGGGGCTCTCCCTGAGGTCGTCGATGTCCTTCTTGTAAGCCATGCCCAGAAGCAGGACCTTGGATCCCTTGATGCTCTTCCTGTGATCGTTCAGGGCCTCTCCGATGAGGTTAACCACATAATCAGGCATGGCGCTGTTGATGTCGTCCGCCAGCTCGATAAAGCGGGCTTTGTAATGCAGCGTCCTGAGCTTCCAGGAAAGATACAAGGGGTCGATGGGAATGCAGTGGCCGCCGATGCCCGGCCCGGGATAGAAGGGCATGAAGCCGAAGGGCTTCGAGGATGCGGCCTTGATGACTTCCCAGACGTCGATGCCCAAATAGCGGCACATGATGGCGATCTCGTTCACTAAGCCGATGTTGATACTGCGGAAGGTATTCTCGAGCAGTTTGGCCATTTCCGCGGCTTCGCAGGAAGAGACAGGCACTATCATCGGGATGATGCTGGAGTAGAGCGCGACCGCCAGTTCCGTGCATTCCGGCGTGGCGCCGCCCACGACTTTCGGAGTGTTAAGCGTATTGTATTTGGGGTTTCCGGGATCAACGCGTTCCGGAGAGAAAGCGACGAAGACGTCCTTGCCCAGCTCAAAGCCGGCTTTCTGCAGCGGCTTGATCATCAGTTCCTTGGTGCTGCCGGGATACGTCGTGCTTTCCAAAACGAAGAGCGTTCCCTTCCTGAGGTGAGGCAGGATATAGTCCCTGGCGTTGATCATGTAGGAAACATCCGGCTCGCCGGTCTTGGCGAGCGGCGTGGGGACGCAGATGGAGATGCAGTCCGCTTCTCTCAGGACGGAAAAATCCGTGGTGGGAGCGAAGCGTCCGCTTTCCACGAAAGACTTCAGCGTTTCAGACTTTACGTCGATGATATAGCTCTCGCCTTTCCTGAGGCTCTCCACTTTCTTTTCCGAAAGGTCCACGCCGATCACTTTGTAGCCCTTTGTGGCGAAGGCGCAGGCCAGGGGAAGGCCCACGTAACCCAAGCCCACTACCGCGACTGTCGCCTCATGGGCAATGATCTTTTCTTTTAAGCTCTTCATTTTATCGTTCCATTGGTTAATTTTTTCTCGAAATAATCGATGGTCAATTTCAAGCCTTCCTTCAGGGCGATCTTCGGTTCCCAGCCAAGCTCGGCTTTGGCCAGGGAAATGTCAGGCTTTCTTACCGTCGGGTCGTCCGAAGGCAGGGGCAGGTTGATTATCCTGCTCTTTGATCCGGTCATGCCGATCACGATCTCGGCAAGCTCTTTGACTTTGAACTCACCGGGATTGCCAAGGTTGACAGGACCGGGGAAGCCGTCTTTTTCCATCATGAGCAGTATGCCCTTCACCAGGTCGCTCACATAGCAGAAGGAACGGGTCTGCGTTCCGTCGCCATAGACCGTGATGTCATGATTCTGCAGGGCCTGGACGATGAAATTGGAGACGACTCTGCCGTCGTTCACCCTCATCCTGGGGCCGTAGGTGTTGAAGATGCGGATTATCTTCGTGTCGACGCCGTTCTGCCTGCGGTAATCGCTGCAGAGCGTTTCCGCCACGCGTTTGCCTTCGTCGTAGCAGCTTCTGACGCCTATGGGGTTAACGTTGCCCCAGTAGGATTCCACTTGCGGATGCACCTTGGGATCGCCGTAAACTTCCGAAGTGGAAGCCTGCAGAAGCCTGGCGCCGCAGCGTTTGGCAAGGCCAAGCATATTGAAGGCTCCAAGCATGCTCGTCTTGGTGGTCTGGATGGGATCGACCTGATAGGCGTCCGGGGAGGCCGGGCAGGCGAAGTTGAAGATCCAGTCGAAATCCTCGCAATAAGGTTCCGAAACGTCGTGCAGGACGAAGCGGAAGGAACTGTTGCCCTCAAACTCCCTAAGATTTTCCAATCTCCCGGAAGAAAGGTTGTCCACTACGGTAACCTTATGCCCGAGCTTAAGAAGTTCTTCAGTCAGGTGGCTGCCTATGAATCCGGCTCCGCCGGTTATCAATACTCGTTTAGCGTTCATTTTTCAAAACCGATAACATCAGACATTGTATATTGGCCCGCTTTTTTCCCGCAGAGGAAAGCGGCGGCTTTCAAAGCTCCTTTGGCAAAATTGGAACGGCTGGAGGCCCTGTGAGTGAACTCCACCCGCTCTCCCTCCGCGGCGAAAACGACGGTGTGGTCGCCGACCACGTCTCCGCCCCTCAGGGCGTGGATCGCGATCTCGCCCCGCGGCCTTTCACCGGTCTTGCCATAGCGGCCGTAGATCTCTTTTTCCCGGCCGACCTTCCTGCCCTCCTCGACTTTTTCCGCAAGGTATAGGGCGGTGCCGCTGGGGGCGTCCTTTTTATGACGATGGTGCATCTCCAGGATCTCCACGTCGTAATCGCTTCCCAATACCGCGGCGGCCTGTTTCAGGAGTCCTCCCAGAAGGTTGACGCCCAGGCTGAAGTTGGAGGCGTGAATGACAGGTATATTCCCGGAAGCCTTAGTCAGGGCCTCTTCTGCGGAAGCGTCCAGGCCCGTGGTGCCGATTACGCAGGGAACGCCGCGCTTCAGATATTCCGCCAACCTGTTTACGAAGCCTTCGGGCAGCGCAAACTCCACGACGACGTCGGCGTCCGTCAAGGCTTCCTCAGGGTCGCTTGTAATCTTTGCGCCGCACAAAGTCTGACCCAGGGCGGGCGAGGAACTGAATTCCAGCGCTCCGGAGACCCGGAAACCTTCCTCTTCCGCAAGGGCGGCAACCATGCGGCCCATGCGGCCGGCGGCTCCCACTATGCAAAGGTTCAAAAGTTTATTGCTCATGATCGTTGTTTTTGTCTTCTTCCCGCAACAGTTCCTCGATGGCCTCAAGGACCATTTCCGGCGTGATGTCGGCCATGCACAGCGACGGGCTGTCAGGCTCTCCGAGAACGCAGTTCCTGTGGTAGCAAGGCAGGCAGCGCCTGGCGCTCTGGAGCACTTTGCTCTTCGCGCCGTACGGCCCGTGGCGCCTGGGATCCGTCGGACCCATCACCGCCACCATGGGCGTTCCCGCGGAAGCCATGACGTGCATCGGGCCGGTGTCCGGCGTAACGGCGCAGGCCGCTTCCGCGGCCAGGGCCAGGAATTGCGACCAATCGGTCCTGCCGGCCAGGTCGAGGAATATCCCCGGATGGATCGAAGCGATCCTTTCGCAGATCTCCCGGTCGTTCTCGCCGCCTATCAAAACGCCCTGCCAGCCGTATTTTTCCCGGAGGGATCTCCCGACTTCGGCGATGCTCTCAGGCACCCAGTTCTTGCTGAACCACCTGGTGGTGGGGACCGCTATGAAATATTTTTTGGGACTCAGGGAAAAGCGTTTCAGAGTCTCATCCGTCTCCTTCGGCGCAAAGGAAGGCCAGATCTCGGGCTTTTCGATGCCCAGCTCTTTCAGAAGCGCCAGATTGCAAAGCGAGGCGTGAGTTATCCTGCGGGCCACGCTGACTTTCTTATCGTAAAAAATGGTGGCTCCTTCCCTGGCGTCGGCGAAACCGATGGACTCTTTGGCGTTCGACAGCGCCGTGAAGATCCCGCTGCGCAAAAGGCCCTGCAGGTCTATGGTGTAGTCGTATTTTTGAAAAGGCAGTTTCAGGGCCACGGAAAGATAATTTACCAGCGCCTTGGGCCAGGAGGAGAACTTCTTCCAGGCCTGCCGGTCGATCTTCCAGACCCTGTCGGCGCCCGCCGCCGTGGCCAATCCGGCGTATTCCTCGTTTATGAGCCAGTCCACGGAGGAATCAGGGTAGCGCTGCTTCAACATCGCAACCACCGGCATGGCGCAGGCCACGTCGCCCAGTGAGCTAGGTTTTACGAGGAGAAATCTCATTTTCAGACGTTGACCACGTCCTCTATCTCGGGAAGCTCTTCCTGCAAAACTTTCAGAACGAATCCCCGCAGCGTCATGATGGCGCCGGGGCAGTGGCCGCAGGCGCCCTGCAGCCTGACTTTGACCACGTTGTTTTCTATGCCTACGAACTCGCAGGAGCCGCCGTGGGTCTGAAGCAGAGGAATGACTTTTTCCTCAAGGATCTTTTTCACTTGTTCTTCCATTTTTTCCACCTGTATTTTATTGAATTGTTTTATCTAATGATTATAGCAAAAGCCTCTTTGGTTAGGCAAACCTGATCCGGGGCGGGATGCCCTTGCGGTATCTCAGCCGTTTTTGCTAAAATGAATTATTAAAAAACGATTAATACTATGAGTGTTCCAACCATACCCGAGCCTGTTTTTTTATGGCCTGAAAACCGCGTTCCCCTTCGGAAATACCGCTCGAAGATCGAGAGGCGTGTCCCGGACGAAGCGGCCGTCACGCTAATAAGCGGCATCAATTATCCTTCCCTTACGCCGTACCCTGCCGAAGGAGCCGCATCTCTCTCCCCCGCCGTCATTGTCTGCCCGGGCGGAGCCTATGACTTTTTGTGCATCGACTACGAAGGCTATGAGATCGCGGAGTATCTCTCGAAGCGCGGCGTCTCGGCCTTCGTCCTGAAGTACCGCGTACCCAGGCAGCGCCAAGCCGCCCTCTGTGACGCCCTGCGCGCCGTCAGGTATCTTAGGTTCAATGCCGAGAAGTTCGGCATAAGGAAAGACGGCATCGGCATCATGGGCTTCTCGGCCGGAGGCAACCTCGCCGCCATGTGCGCCGGAAGCTACGATAAAGTCCCCTATGAGCCTGGAGACGAGATCGACTCGGTATCCGCCAGGCCGGACAGCCTTGGGCTGATCTATCCCGCCTATCTTGAGGAAAAGCCTCGCTTCCCGCTTGCAAAAGCGCATCCGCCGACCTTCCTTCTGCAAGCCAGCGACGACCCCTACTTCCCGAGTTTGACGGCCTATGAAAAGGTCCTCCTGAAGAAGAAGCTTCCCCTGGAATGCCACGTCTATCCCGAAGGAGGTCACGGTTTCGGTTCGCGTCCCTGCGGCAAAGCGACGGACAATTGGCTGGAACTTTACCTCTCCTTCTTGAAAAGGCAAACTAAATAAGCGAAATAAAAATGTTCTCTGAAATCGTCAAAAAAATCATCGCGACTCCGGTCTATGAAGTCGCCAAGGAATCGCCTCTTGACAAAATGGCCATCCTGAGCGCCAAGCTGGGCAACTCCATACTTGTTAAACGCGAGGATCAGCAGGAAGTTTTCAGTTTCAAGCTCAGGGGCGCTTATCAGAAGATCCACTCCCTCAGTAGCGTTGAACTGAGCCGCGGGGTCATAGCGGCTTCCGCCGGCAATCACGCCCAGGGCGTCGCTTTGGCTGCCGCCCGCTTGAATTGCCGCGCCACCATAGTGATGCCCAAGCCCACCGCTTCCATTAAAGTCAACAACGTGCGCCGTCTCGGCGCGGAAGTCGTGGTTTAC
This sequence comes from bacterium, assembly GCA_017557885.1. GTDB lineage: Bacteria > Auribacterota > UBA3054 > UBA3054 > UBA3054 > UBA3054. Next base: position 136,783 of record JAFYXV010000003.1, read on the forward strand.
GGCGACAATTTCGACGAAGCCTGCGCCTATGCGCTGGATCTTGCCAAGGAGAAAGGCTTAAGCTTTATCCATCCCTACGACGACGCCGACGTCATAGCCGGGCAGGGAACCATCGCCATGGAACTTCTGCGCCAGAACCCCGAGGAGCTTGACGCTGTCTTCATCCCGGTGGGCGGCGGCGGGCTCATTTCCGGAATGGCGACTTACATCAAGACTTTCAGACCGGAGATCAAGGTTTACGCGGTGGAACCGGAAGGCTGCGCCTGCTGCAAAGCCGCCATGGACAGCGGAAGCCGCGTGGTGCTTGAGAAGGTTGACCTTTTCGCCGAGGGCGTGGCCGTAAAGCAGCTCGGCGCCCTGCCCTTCGAGATACTCAAGGGGATCCTGGACGGCTGCATCACGGTCACCCAGGAGGAGATCTGCGCCGCCACCCGCGACATTTTCAACGACACCAGGGCCATTTCGGAAACTTCCGGCGCCGTAGGATTGGCGGGCATGAAGAAATACATCCGCGAGACAAACGCCAGCGGCAAAGTTTTCGCCACGGTGCTTTCCGGCGCCAACATCAATTTCGAAAGGCTCAGGGTGATCTCCCAGCTTGCGGAAATGGCTGAGGGAGAGATCCTCTTCTCCGCCAAACTGAAGGAGGAGCCGGGCAGTTTCCGCGCTTTCTGCTCCGCGATTGACGGCCACGACGTGACGGAGTTCAACTATCGCCATTCCGACGAAAACAAAGCTTACGTCTTCGTAGGCATCATGCTCGGACCCGGCCAAAAGCGCGAGGACCTCTACGCCAAGCTAAACGGCCTTGGCTACGAGATCGTTGACATGACGGGAAATTCCCTTGCCAAGACGCACGTGCGCTACATGGTCGGCGGCCACGCCAACCTGAAGGGCGAAGAAATGCTCTTCCAATTCGAATTCCCGGAAAGAGCCGGAGCCTTGAGAAAATTTCTCGACGCCATGGGCAGCCGCTGGGACATCACCATGTTCCATTACCGCAATCTAGGCGCCAGCATCGGCAGAGTCTTTCTGGGCCTGGCTGTTCCTGGAGAAGACAAAGAGAAACTCAACGAGTTCCTGGAAGGCCTGGGCTACTCCTACACCATAGAGAAAAACAACCCCGCCTACGAATATTTCCTCAGATAATTTCATGCAAAGGATTCCAAAAATGAGCAAAAAGATCCTCAATACCGAAAAAGCCCCGTCCCCTATCGGCCCCTACAATCAATCCGTGGAAGCCAACGGCTTCCTCTTCGTTTCCGGCCAGATCCCCATTGTTCCCGAAAGCGGAGAACTGATCAAAGGTTCGGCAGCCGACCAGGCCAGGCAGTCCCTTAAGAACCTTGGCGCCATACTTGCGAACGCCGGCCTTTCTTTCGCCGACGTGGTCAAGACCACCGTCTTTCTTTCCGACATCAACGATTTCGCCGCGGTCAACGCCGTTTACGGGGAATGCTTCCCCTCCGAGACAGCGCCGGCCAGAAGCTGCGTGGAAGTCGCGAACCTTCCCAAGGGCGTCGCGGTGGAGATCGAAGTCATCGCCGCCCTTTAACAATCTTTTCTCAAGCTAACGCATCTCCTGAAGGTCCCTCATGAAGGCTCCCCGCTACGCATTCACCCCCTACGGGTACCTTGACAATCCCGCCCATTCAGCACACCTGAACATCTCGGGCATTGTCAGATCCGTGCCTCCCCTTGGCTTCGGTTTTTGGAAACGCGGCCTGCCCTGGACCTACGCCAGCGGAGTCTGCCCGAATTTCAACAACTACCTTTCCTTCATCCGGCTTTCCCTCGTCGCAGGGAACACGCGCATAAGCAGCATGGAGGAGGCCAGGAAGGAAAAGCTTTCCTCCTTTGTGCACACCGACAAGCTGATGAGCTACAACTGGGAAGGTCACGGCCTCAAATTCTCCGTCACCTATCTTCTGGCCGACGAGGAGACCATCGCCTGCGACTGGGAGATGTCCAACGCCGCCGACAAGCCCCAAAATTTTACCCTGCGTCTTTCCAATCTCTATGGCTACGTGGAAAAAAGCTGGTGGGGCAGCTCGGGATTGGTCAGCCGCTATGTTCCGGAAAAGCGCTCCTGGATAAACAAGATCTGGGAAGGAGGGGACGTTTTCGCCCTGGCCTCCGACGACATTCCGAAAAACGTGGGGCTTAAATTCTACTCCAAGGAAGACGATCCTTCCGAGTGGCCGGGCGACGAGCTGAACGGCCTGGACTACGGGACAAAAGATTTCGACGCCTGCGCAGGTGCGGAAGCCTTCTCAGACTATTGCTTCACCCTGGAAGCCAACGCCACACGCACCGGCCGCTTTTATCTGATAAGGGAGCGCAACGAAGCCTACGCCTGGCGCCGGCTTGGAAAGATCCGGGTGGATTACGACGAAGTGAAGCAGTCCAAGGTCAAAGAGGACGACGCGTTTTATTCGGGCACGCCTCTGCTGACCGGGAAGTGGAGCGACGAATGGAAGCAGGGTTGGGTGCAGGATTTCGAGACTCTGAGAATGACCATCCGACCGCCCGTGGGCATCTACACCACGCCCTGGGACGGCATGCAGATCTTCTCCCCCCGCTGCGTGCTCGGCGAAACGCACCTGGACATGATGTGCTACGCCTACGCGGATCCGGAGACAGCAAAGAACGTCATCTACGGATGCTTCAAAGACGCGCCTATGCCCAACGTCCCCTGCTCCAGGGAGGACGGCAGCATGAACATGATCGGAGCCGGCGGCTCGGAATGCGGCACCAGCCCTGTCTGGGGCCTTCCCTTCTACGTCATCCGCTCGATCTTTTTCAGGGAACACGACATCAACTGGCTGAGAAAGCTCTACCCCTATCTGCGCTCTTTTCTCACCTGGTGGCTGGAGAACCGAACGGACAGCGAAGGCTGGTTCCACTGCGACAACTCCTGGGAATCCGGTCAGGACGGCTCCAAACGCTTCACCTTCGACGGTTGCAGCGAAGCCGACGTGGTGGATTTCGTGCGCACCGTGGACGTGGAAGCAGTCATGGCCCACGCCATGGAGTCGATGGCCTTGTTCGCCAAACTTTTGGGTTTGGAGAACGACATCCCCTACTGGCAGGAAATGGCCGGCGAGCGCATCAAGCGCACCAGGGAAATGTTCGCGGAAGGCTGGTTCCGGGATTTCGACGCCCGCAGCAACAAGCCGATCATCCTGAAGGACTACTACGACGTCATGATGCTTCTGCCCATCACCGTGGGCGTCGCCCTTCCGGAACAAATAGACGCCATGAAGTCCTCCTTCCGCTATTTCATAGAGAACCCCAAACTGAACCTGGAATGGCCTTCCTTCCAGTTCCCCTTCACGGAAGCCGCCAGAAGAGCCGGACAATCTGCCATGGTAAGCGACCTGCTTATTTCCACCGGCGACCGCGTCTACGGCCGCGAGACCTCCCGCGACGTTCGCCCCCTGGCCAGCCGCCATCAGTCCACTTTCCCCAACTGCTTCCGCTATAAAATGCCGGGGCAGGCTTCGGAATTCTGGCCCCTGGTCCCGGATCCGGTCTGGGAGTGCGGCGCGGAACACTACGGCTGGGGCGCCACGCTTCCCACCATGGTCATCAGGAACATCTTCGGCATAAGGGAAAATGAATCAGACCATCCGTCCATCACCGTCTCCCCCACCCTGCCTTCCGCCTGGAAGGAGAACGATATCTACGGAATGTCCAATTTCCACATCGGCCCCTTCGCTTTCGACATCTCGCTGGAAAAGACTGCCGAAGGGATCAAGGTAACTTTGGATTTCGCCACTCCTGAAAAAAAGCGCGTTGAGAAGACGCTGCTTCCCGATGAGAGCCTGACTTTCTGAAAAGCGCGGAGTTAATCATGAGCGATAAATTGTCAAAAGTCATCAGATACCTAATGCTGCCGCTCTTGTGCGCGGCGGTGATAGTTTGTTATTTCCCCACGCTCACCTCCGCCTTCCACCTGGACGACTTTGAGATCGTTCTGAACAACAATCTCACCGATGCGCCCGTCCTTCCGCTGATTAAAAAATACCCCACCCGCTGGCTGGTCTTTTTCTCTTACTGGCTTAATCTGCGTCCGGCCGTGACAGGTTTCTTCGCCCGTTTCTGTTCTCCGGAAGAAGCGCCTCTTTGCTCCCTGCACTCCTTTAATCTTCTGATCCACATTTTTAATTCCTGGCTCATTTACCTTATCTCTCTGCCTCTCTTCCTGCCTTTGCGGCTCAGGGGCCGTTTGGATAAAGCGCCCCTTTCATGCCACCTGTGCGCGGCCTTTTCGGCGCTTTTCTTCGCTCTGATTCCCCTGCAAAGCCAATCCGTCATATACATTGGGCAGCGCTTCACCCTGCTGTCCTCGTTCTTTTATCTTCTGATGCTCTATTTCGTCACCAGGGCTTATTTCGGCCATTTGAACAAGGCCCTGGCGATAACGCTGGCGGTCGTGACGCTTGTGATCGGCCTTTTCTGCAAGGAGATCCTTGTTACCGCGCCGATCTCGTGCCTTGTTCTGCTCTGGCTCTTCGAAGCCTCACCCGGACTGAAATATCTTCAGAGCCACCAGAAGAAAAACCTCCTCGTGATCGCCGCCGGCGCCCTGGTCCTGCTCCTGGTGCTTCCTGTCCTGATCTTCTGCCAGCTCAATCAGTGGAATCCCGAGCTGATAATGAAGTCGCTGCAGGGCGTGGGCGGCACAGGGCATGTGGACATAAACGTGGAGGGCATGTCTCGTCTGACTTATTTCCTGACGCAGCCATTCGTCATGCTTTTTTACGTAGCCCTCTTTTTCTGCCCGGGGCTTCTTTCCGTTGACCACGACATTCCCCTCTGCACTTCCTTCTTTTCCTGGCAGTGGTTCGTGCCGGTCATGATCCTGCTTTTGTGCTGCTATGTCTTTTTCAAGGTCCGGCATAAGTACCCTCTTTTAAGTTTCGGCTTTTTCTTCTTCATCTTCCCGCTTCTGCCCCAGAGTTCCCTTGTCCCGACCCTTGATCTGGCCTTCGAACACAGGATGTACCTCAGCGTAGCCGGTCTCATCTGGATGTTTGCCGACCTTCTCAGGATCCTGTGCCGGGAGCTGCCGAAAGCCTTCGTTTATTTCGTAGGCGTCGGCGTGCCGGCAGCCCTTCTGCTGTACGCCGTCGCTACCTACGAGCGCGGAGGCGTCTGGAAGAGCGAACTGACGCTTTGGGCGGACGCCATAAAAAAGGCTCCTTCGAAGCAGCGCGTCGTGGTGAATTTCTATTCGGCTTATCTCTCGGAGACCGGTGATCACGACACGGTGATCAACGCGCTGACGGAAAACCTTCCCAAGTGGCACAAGGTCCACCCCCGGTCCTTTGCTCTTCTTGGTAGCGCCTATCAGCTGGCAGGAAACATGGAATACGCTGTGAACAACTACGTAAGCGCCATAGACTGCGACAGGACCAACCCTGTCATGCGCTACAACGCCGCCATCCTTTACCTTGACACAGGCAAGCCGGAAAAAGCCGTCCACCAATTGAACCGCCTGATAGAATTCAATCCCGACTATGCCGACGGCTATTATCTCCGCGGGATCGTCAACCGCGTCCTCAACCGCAAAAAGCAGGCCGTGAAAGATTTTGAAAAATACATTCAGCTCGCCCCCCACGGAGAAAATCTGGAGGAGGCGCAAAAACAGCTTAAGGAACTTGGCGAAACGGAAAACAAGCCGTGATACGGTCCGTTGCTTTCCCTTTCGCCCAAACCATTTTGAAACTAAAAACCACTAAAAAAGGAGCGCAAGATGAAAAAGAATCTTTTCCTCTTAACCCTGATGGCCCTTGCAGTCTGCCCGCTTTTGGGAGAAGAAGAGGCCGCCGCCCCGAAGGAAATCGGGATCCAGTTCACCGAATCTTCCGTCACCCCTGATTATCTCACCGCCAAAGCCGACTCCGACGCCATAGACGTGGGCGTGGTGGAGATAGTGGCTGAGAACGGCGAGGCCGCTGCGGAGGATGATTGTGAAGAAGACGAGGAGGAGGAAAACGAGCTTTCTTTCCTGGCCGGGCCCGCTGAGATCGCCACTTCCGTAGCCATTCCCCTGGCTTTCACCGGCATCGGGATCTCCTGCGGCGTCCTGCCCGCCTCGGAAGGCTACGGCGGAATGGCCGTCACGCCTCTGACCACCACTATCGGCGCCGGCATAGGCGCTGTTTGCGGCGCCGTGTTCACGCCCTTCCTTGCCCTCAAAGGCGTCTTCGACACCTTCACCCTGGGCGCCTTTACGGACACCGATTTTGACATTGACGATCACACCGTCATTATGGAGGATCAGATCGACAACGTCAACGACATCTTCCTTCTGAACAATCCCTTTGAAGAGGACGAAGCCGAGGATGGCGAGGATGGCGAGGATGGCGAGGACGAAGAGGAAGAAGAAGACTCCGAGGAATCCGCTGAAGACAGCGGCGAAGAAACTGCGGAAGAACAGGCCAACTAACAAAAACGCTTAACTTATGGCTGAAAACAACGATTATCAAGTCTTAGCCAGACGCTGGCGGCCCCAGCGCTTCTCGGAGGTGGTAGGCCAGGATCACATCGTGACTACCCTGCAGAACGCCATCACCCAGGGGCGCGTGGGCCAGGGATATCTTTTCATAGGCACCCGCGGCACCGGCAAGACAACCATCGCCAGGATCCTTGCCAAAGCCCTGAACTGTCTTTCCGACAGCAAGCCGGTTCCCGAGCCCTGCTGTCAGTGCGCCAGCTGCCAGGCCATCAAGGACGGCACCTCCCTTGACGTCATCGAAATAGACGGCGCCAGCAACCGCACGATAGACAACATCAGGCAGATCCGGGACACCGTATCCATCGCTCCGGTCTCGTCGCGCTACAAGATCTATATCATCGACGAAGTCCACATGCTGACCAAGGAAGCCTTCAACGCGCTTCTCAAGACTCTTGAGGAACCTCCGGCCCATGTGAAGTTTTTCTTCGCCACCACGGATCCCCAGAAGATCCCGCCCACCATTCTGTCCCGGGTTCAGAAATTCGAGCTCAGGCGCATGGACTGGGCCACCCTGAACCAATATCTTTCCGCTATGGCAGCCAAGGAAGGGCTAAAGGCTTCTCCCTCGGCCATCGCGGCGGTGGCCCGGGCCGGAAACGGCAGCATGCGCGACGCGCTCTCGGTCTTCGACCAGGTCCTGGCCTGGGGCGGCGAGGAAGTGACGGAAAAAGACGTGGCCTCTCTCCTGGGCCTCACCGACAGGGAGATAATCGCCGAACTGAACGAAGCGATCGTCAGAAAAGACTGCGCCAAAGCGCTGGAATGCGTTGCCAAAGTCATGGAAGGCGGACGGGACGCCGAGCGCTTCATACTTTCCCTCGTTCAGTATTTCCGCAATCTGGCGGTGCTGAAGGTCACCAATTCGCCAGGAAAGCTTCTTGAGGAAAGCCCGGAGTATCTGGCAGAACTTGGCAAGGCCGCCGCGGAGCATACGATGTCTCAGCTGACGCAAAGCATAGACGAACTGCTCCAGATACTGCCTAAGCTCTCCTCCACGGAAGCCAAGCAGACCATTCTGGAGCTGGCTGTGCTGAAGCTCATCCACATCCGCTCGCAGATCTCTCCGGACGAGATCTTCCAGCGTCTTGCCGAACTGGAGAAAGGCTCGGTCATAAACGAGCGGGAAAAAATGGCGGAGCGCAACGCTTCCGCCAACGGCAGCAACGATCAAAACCCCGACCTCAGCGGCGACCTGGCATTGGCTAAGCAGCTTTTCCCGGGCAGCCGGCTGGAATAAATCACAATCAAACAATCAAATTTTAAGGTAAGTTTAAATGGAAAGGACGCATTCCTGCAATGCATTGAGGGCCGCCGACTGCGGCAAAACCGTAACTCTCTGCGGCTGGGTAAAACGCCGCCGCACCTTGGGAAACCTTATATTCGTTGACATCAGGGACCGGGAAGGCATAACCCAGATCGTCTTCGACCCCGCCAGCTGCGAAGCGGCCCACGACGCCGCCAGGGACATAAGGAGCGAATACGTTATCTCCGTGACCGGCACCGTCCGCTCCCGGGGAGACCAGGTCAACAAAGATCTTCCCACCGGCGAGATCGAAGTGCTGGCAAGTTCCCTGAAGATCTTCAACAGCGCGGAGACGCCTCCCTTTCATCTTGACAACGAAGACCCCACAGACGATCTGAGGCTTCGCTACCGCTACCTGGATCTGAGACGCGCCCACCTGCAGAAAGCTCTTGGCTTGCGCCACAAAGTCGCCCTGGCGGTCCGCAACCGCCTGGACAGCCTGGGATTCTGGGAAATAGAGACTCCTGTTCTGTCGAAATCCACCCCCGAGGGCGCCAGGGACTACCTGGTCCCCAGCAGGGTCCACCACGGCAAATTCTACGCCCTGCCCCAGTCCCCTCAGCTTTTAAAGCAGCTTCTCATGGTGGCCGGCATGGACAAATACTTCCAGATCACCCGCTGCTTCAGGGACGAGGACCTCAGGGCTGAACGCCAGCCGGAGTTCACCCAGATAGACCTGGAGATGTCCTTTGCGGAAAAGGAAGACGTGTTCGCCGTGGGCGAAGCGATCATGAAGACCGCCTTCGAGACCGCGGGCTATTCCATCGAGACGCCCTTCCCCCACATGACCTGGCAGGACGCCATGGACGGCTACGGTTCCGACAAGCCCGACCTTAGGTTCGGAGTGGTGATCCAGGATGTCACGAAGGCCGTGGCCGCTTCGGAATTCGCGCCCTTCGCAGCCGCTCTTGAAAAAGGCGGAAGCGTCCGCTGCATCAACGTGAAGGGCGGAGCCTCCTTCCCCCGCCGCAAACTCGACGAATTTTCCGAGATCGCCAAAAAGGAAAAAGTCAAAGGCATCTTCTGGGCCAAGTATGAAGAGGACGGCCGCAAGTCCCCGATCAAGGGGCTCGGCGACGGGGAATGGGCCGCTTTGGAAAAGCAAATGGGCGCAGAAAAGGGCGACTGCCTCATCATGACCGCAGACGCCTCCATCCCGGCCTGCAAAGCGCTGGGAATGGTCAGGCTGGCCGTCGGCCAGGAGCTGAAGCTTGTCCCGGAAAACACCTTCGCCTTCACCTGGATCACCGACTTCCCTCTCTTCCAATTCAGCGAGGAAGAAAACCGCTGGGTCAGCGAACACCATCCCTTCACCTCCCCCAACGCCTTGGATATCGACATCCTGGAAAAGGATCCCGGACACGTTCGCTCAAATTCCTACGATCTTGTCATCAACGGTTACGAAGTCGGCTCCGGCTCCGTGCGTATCCACGATCCGCAGCTTCAGGACCGCATTTTCCGGCTTCTGCAGCTTAAGCCCGAGCAGATCGAAGACCGTTTCGGCTTCTTTATCAACGCCCTGAAATACGGCGCTCCGCCCCACGCCGGCGTGGCCTTCGGGCTCGACAGGCTCACCATGCTGCTGACAGGCCGCAACAACATCAGGGACGTCATCGCTTTCCCGAAGACTCTGAAGGCCACGGATCTGATGTCGGAAGCTCCCTCCACCGTGAGCCCGGAGCAGCTTGACGAACTGGCCATCGCCGTCACCAGAACGGAAGAGGAAGAAAATCAAGAATAAGCTTCACACTAAAAACGAGGAGCAGGCCGGAACTTCCGGATCAAGATCCGGGAAGGTCCTGCGCTTATTGGCGCTTATTCCGGTCTGCTATATCCTCTACGCTCTCCTGCCGCCGCTTTTCGCCAACAATTTCATCTTTCAGGACCATCTGGCCAGAAAGATCTCCAAAGCCACCGGAAAGCGGGCGGAAGTGGTGGGCTTTTCCCTTTCCTCCTGGACCGGTCCTTTCAAGATCGAGATAACGGCCCTGGACCTTTACGAAACGAAGGACAACGGCAAGATGGTCGTCAGCCTGGATCATCTTAAATGCAAGATGCTCCCTTGGCAGATCCTTCCGCCCTTCTTTGCGCTCAGGGAAGGCAATATCAGGGTGCTTGAGTGGTGCCGGGCCGGCGAAAACATCAAGAAAGCGCTGCGCTCTCTTCCCTACTTTCCCCTGGAAAAATGGCCCCTTTGGGAAGACGAGAGCCGGAGCGCTGAATTTCACAGCGTCCGCTTCGATCTAAAAAAAGAGCAAGGCGCCCTGCTTTTTAGTTTCACCTCGGACGTGGACTGCCCGAACCTCAGCGAAAGCGAACTTTCCTCCAGGGGCCGCTTTTATCCCGCTTCCAAAGTTCTTCTTCTCAACGAGCTCAAATTTTCCGGACGCAGCCGCTCGCTGTGCCGCAGCATAAAAGACGGAAAGATCGTGGAGGACGCCTACGACATCCCCTTCGTGCTGACCTGCGACCTGGAATTGGAAAAAGACAGGACCGAGATCAAAAACATCTCTTTCCTGGCCGACCGTTTTCTCTCCACCGGCAGGATCTCCAGATCCGCTGAGGAGTTCTCCTTCCTTCTGAACGGCACCGGCTATTTTTCTCAGGAGCTGGCGCAGCTTTGCGGCCTTAACAGACGCGTCTCCTATTTCAAAGAGCTTGACTGCCAGGTGAAAGGCTCGGCCGCTCCCGGGCAGAAGCTGAAGACCGAAGGCGAAGGCCGCTTCAAGGAAGGCCAGATAACAGGCCTTTCCTTGGAAAACGCCCAACTGACTTTCAGCGCCCTGGACGACCGCCTGACCTCCCTGGACCTCAGCTCCTCGTTCTGGCAGGGCGTCGTGAACCTGAAGGCCAAGGAAAGCAAGATCGGGAAAGAGAATACGCTTCTCAAGGCTTCCTTTGAGATAAAAGAAGCCTCAGCCAGCGACATGCTGGAATACTTCAAATGCCGGGGAAGGATGCCGGGCGGCACCATCTCCTTGTATTCCGAAGTTTTCCTGACCAACGGAACTCTGACCGCCATACTGTCCAACGGCGAAGAAACGCTCCGCTCCCTTTACGGCTCCGGCAAGATCTCCGCCAGCAACGTTGACCTCGCCTACTTTGCCAAAGACGATTTTCTGAACGGCAGCGCTCCTCTTGTTTTGCAAAGGGTTTTGGGCAGCGGCGCCACTTTGGCCTCCGCTAAAGAAAAACTTCCTTTTCTCCAGCAGATCATGCAGTCGCTTAGCAAAGAAAAGCTGAAAAATTATTCCGCCTCTTTCAGGATCAAGGACGGCGCGATCATCTCCCCGGTCACGAAACTCAACGGCGCCCTGGGGCAGATGGAAGCTTCCGGGCGCTGCCAGCTGAGCGGCGAAGTGGACTACAGTCTGAAGCTGATTTTGAACCAAGCCCTTTCCTCCAAATACGCCAAGCAGCCCCTGGCTTCCCTTTTCCTTGAAAACGGCCTCATTGTGCTGCCGATTAAAATGCAGGGCGACCTCAGGGAGCCGAAGATCTCCCTTGACCTCAGCGAAGAGAAAAAAGGCCTTTTCGAGGACCGGGTCCTCCAACTTGTCACGGAATTCTACAACGACAAGCTGCGCGGCGCCGCCGGGCGCTTCCTGGGCGAAGGCGAAAGCGGAGACCTTATGCAGAAGATCGAAGACAGCGTAAAGGAACTTTTGAAAAAGCTTCTCTGAACGCGCTGCTCCTCTTTTTGGCTTCGCGCATTTTCGTTCTTGAAGCGCGGATCTTTTCATCTATCTTTTGCGGGGCTCTTTTGATATAATCCTTTTATGCTAAATAATATTCGCAATTTCTGCATCATCGCCCACATAGACCACGGCAAGACCACTCTGTCCGACCGTTTCCTGGAACTGACCGGGGCCGTGGCCAAAAGAGAAATGGTGGACCAGGCCCTGGACGACATGGATCTTGAAAGGGAAAGAGGCATCACCATCAAGTCGCATCCCGTCAGATTAAATTATCATTCCCCCGACGGGCAGGATTATATCCTGAATCTGATCGACACTCCGGGGCACGTGGATTTTTCCTACGAGGTCTCAAGAAGCCTGGCCGCCTGCGAGGGCGCCATACTTCTGGTGGACGCTTCCCAGGGCGTGCAGGCCCAGACGGTTGCCAACGTAAGGATGGCCCTGGATCACGATCTGAACATCATCCCGGTCCTGAACAAAATAGACCTGCCCTCCGCAAACGTCAACTCCAGCTCGCAGCAGATAATCGATCTCATTGGCGGGACGAAAGAAGAGATCCTGAAGATCAGCAGCAAAACCGGCGAAGGCCTCGACATTCTATTGGAGCATATCATAAAGGACGTTCCTCCTCCGAAAGAACCCGAGGACGAGAAGCTCCGCTGGCTCATCTTCGATTCGGTTTACGATCCTTACAGGGGCGTCATCGTTTACGGCCGCGTCTTCTCCGGCAAAATTAAAAAAGGCACGAAAGTCCGCTTCATGTCCAACGGACTGGAGTACGAGATCATAGAGGTCGGCACCTTTACTCCGCACATGAAAGCTGCGGAGGAGATAAAACCCGGCGAAGTCGGCTATTTCACGGCGCTCATAAGGGACGCCTCCCACGTCAGGGTCGGCGACACCGTGACGGAAGCGGACGACCCGGCCCCCGAGCCCCTTCCCGGCTTCAAGGAATTCAAGCCCATGCTGTTTTCCGGCTTCTATCCAGTGGACACCAGCGATTACGAAGATTTCAAGAAGGCCCTGGAGCGGCTGAGGCTTAACGACGCCTCCTTCACCTACGAACCCGAAACTTCCATCGCTTTGGGCTTCGGTTTCCGCTGCGGCTTCCTGGGGCTCCTCCACATGGACATCATCCAGGAAAGGCTGGACCGCGAGTTCAACATGAACTTGATCGCAACTACGCCCAGCGTTGTCTACCGCATCACCAAAAAAGACGGTTCCGTTCTTGAAATAGACAATCCGTTGCGTTTCCCGGACCCCAGCGAGATCCTTACCGCCGAAGAGCCTTTCGTGACGGTGAACATAATCACTCCCGCCGACCGCATCGGCGCCATCATGAAGCTTGCCCAGGAACGCCGTGGCGAGATGAAAGGCACGGAGACCCTGGACCCCCTGCGCTGCGTCCTGCATTTCGACATGCCGCTTAACGAGATCATCACCGACTTTTATGACAAGATCAAGAACATGACCTCGGGCTACGGCAGCATGGATTACGAACCCATAGGCTTCAGAGCAGGCGAACTGGTCAAGCTCGACCTTCTCTTGAACGGCGAGCCGGTGGACGCTTTCTCCATGATCGTCCACAAGGACAGGGCCTACCCCAAGGGCCGCCTCCTGGCCGAACGTCTCAAGGACGTTCTTCCCAGGCAGCAGTTCGCCATAGCCATTCAGGCGGCCGTGGGAGGAAAAGTCATCGCCAGGGAGACCATCAACGCGCTCAGGAAAGACGTTCTGGCCAAGTGTTACGGCGGCGACATCACCAGGAAACGAAAACTCCTGGAAAAACAAAAAGAAGGCAAAAAGAAGATGAAGCAGATCGGCAAAGTCTTCATTCCCCAGAAAGCCTTCATTGAAGTCTTGAAAGCGGAAGATTAAAATTTAGCATGCAGGAATACGTACAGGAAAAAAAGACGGTGGCCCTGGGAGCCGGATTCGGAATGTTCGGCTATTTCCTTTCCACGGTGATGGGGCTCATGACCAACGTCATCCTTTACCGCCGTTTCGACATTTCTTCAGAAGTGGACGTTTGGGTCCTGGCCTTTTCCTTCTTCGCTGTGCTTGAGCCTTTCGCCAGACTAGGCCTCTCGGACGGCGTGCAGCGCTTCATAGGCATTCACTGGGCGGACAAGGACTGGGGCAGGATCAAAGGCGTTATCATGGGAGCTTTTCAGCTTTCCTTCGCCGCCTCCATACTGATGATAGCGTGCGTTTGGCTTTTGGCCCCGAAGATCGCCTATTTTTATTGCGCGGACACTCCCGCGGCGGCGGAAACTCTTTGCAAAGTTTTGCGCTGCCTTTCCTTTTATCTCATACCCATCGCCCTCACGACGATCTCGCTGGCGGTCCTGCGCGCTTTAAACGACATCAGGCACTCCGTCTGGATCGAGACGCTCTGCCAGAAGCTCGGATGGTTTCTGGTCGTGCTGGCCACCAGTTTTATGCCCCAGACCGAAAACAGGATCATGATCCTTGTGTGGGGCATGGTCGTGGTCAACATAACCGCTTTCCTCATATCCGTCAGCAAATACAAAGTCAACGCCCCGCGCCTCAGGGACCATTCCCCCGTATACGAGCGCAAGGCTCTCTTCTTCTTCTCGATCCCTCTGGTGCTGCAGTCCGCGATCCTGATCTTCATGAAAAAATGCGACATCATGATGCTGGGATATTTCTTCCAGGGGGAAAACTACTCCGCGCAGTATAACGCAGCGGGCATAGCCACGCTGGTCATAGCCAATATTCTTCTGGCTTTCTCCTCGCTTTTCGCCCCCCTGATAGCCAAAGTCAGCGAAAAGAAGGATTACAGGCGGATGAACGAACTCTACAAGACCGTCACCCGCTGGATGCTTTACATCACCATGCCGGCGGCGGCCATTATGCTTTTGTTCCCCGGCCAGATCCTCGCCGTCTTCAAGCTCCCGGCCACGCCTTTGCTGATAAGCAGCCTCAGGGTCTTGGTCTGCGCCCAAATAGTGAGCACCCTGGCCGGCCATTCGGGCACTATGCTCATCATGTCCGGCTACTCCCGCATGATCCTTTACATCAACGTTCTGGCGGTCTTCGCCAACATCCTTTTCAACTTGCTTCTCATCCCTTCCCACGCCATGTTCGGCGCGGCCCTGGCGACCCTCGTCGCCATAACGATCCGCAATTCCCTGGCGGTGGTCTGCACTATGTTCTTCGTCAAGAGCCAGCCCTTCAGCCTTGCCACCATCACGATCTCTCTGACAGCGTTCATAAGCGGCGCCCTGGCCTTTTTGCTTTTCGGCTTCGTCATGACCGTTCTGCCGGACACTGCTCTTTTCAAGCATTGGATCTTCCAGCTTCTGCTCTCGGGCTTCCTCTACGCCCTCTTTTACATTCCCCTTTCCGCCCTTACGATGCACAAGGACGACCGCGGTTTTCTCATTGAGGAGGTCGTTCCCCGCGTCAGGCGAGCCCTTGGACGCTGATCTGTTTTTTTATTGCAAAGCGCCCGGGCTTTTGATAAAATATTTTAAAGATAATAATGTTCTCTTTTAGCCTAAACAAACGCCGCCGTTACCGCCGTTTCTTATCCTGAAGGGGAAATTTGACCACTAGGTAAATAATTTAAAGGATAACGCCAAATGCGCAACATATTTCTTCTCATAGCCCTGGCCTTCTGCGTTTACTTCGGCTCGTCCCTCTGGACTTTCACCGATCCCGCCTCCTTCAAGGTGGTGGCCAATTACATACCGCTGGCCGTAATGCTCCTGACTTTGGTCATAGGCCTCATACATCTGCGCTTTGCCCTGACGCTGGCCATAATCTTCATTTTCTTCTGCGGCAACCTGGCGATCTTCGACCAGATGCTCTATAGAGTCTGCTCTCTCTGCGGCTGGGAAACTTTTCTCAGCGACAGCGTCAGCGTCGGCCCCTCCATGAAATTCTTCCAACTGGCGCCAATCTCCTACGAATGCATTATCCTGGCCCTCTTCGCCGCCTGGGCCCTGACCCGCTTCTTCGGGAATCCCGAACTTGATTTCGAGGTGAACCGCGCCAGGACAGCCCGCCAAATGCACTTCCCGGTATTCATCTTCGGGCTCACGGCTGTCATTGCCGGACTTTACGCCATCGTTTGCAGCGGCAACATTTTCATGCCGGGCTTCTTCCCCAAGATCCAGCACGTCCTCTGCTCCTTCCCCTTCCCGTTTTTCCAGAAGATGGGCGCCCAGAATCTCTCCGCATTGCGAAACGCCGCTCTCGTCATAGAGCTGATAGCCCTTTACACCGTGGTGGTCAACGAGGTCTGGTCTGAAAAGCACATCAAGTTTTACCTCGGCATCCTTCTGCTCCTGGCCATCGGCTCCGTCTTCGTGGGGATCTTCCAGCGCGTGACCCTGACCGGTTTCTCCAACTACGTTTACCGCTATACCAGGGAAGTCCATTCCACTTTCGGCGATCCCAACTCCTGGAGCGTTTTCCTTTTTGCCATCCTGCCCATAGGGCTCGGCCTCCTTTTCGCCGGCATCGTTCCGGCCTTCTGCGGTTTGGCCGTCATAGTGCTGATCCTTTTGGGAATAGCCCTTTCCGGCTCCAAGGTCGTGCTTCTTTTCGCCGCTCTTGCCCTGCTGATCTTCTTCGTCGCGACCTTGCTGAAGACTTTCCGGGGCGGCAAGATCATACCCCCGGTCTTCGTCGGCCTCCTCATCGCTTTGTCCGTGGTATTCGCCGCAGGCTCTTATGTCAATGTTGACAAGGAAGAGCTTCTCTCCACCAAGAACAATTCCAAAAACGGCGCCTACACCGCTCAGAAAGACGTTGACAACCCCTCCGGAAAACCTCTGGGACTTTTCCACAACAGTCTGGCCACCTCAGTGGCCAACCAGCTGGATTCCTTCCGGGAAGCCATGTCCAAGGAGGATCCCGATTTTGCTAAGATCAGCAAGACCCAATCGACTTTCGAGGCCGATCTCTACGCACGCACGAACCACAAATCCGCCGACTGGATCACCGTCTGGAATTTCCTGAGGCCCGCGAACGGCAACTGGGATCTCCTGGCCCTGGGCTGCGGCAGCGGCAATTTCAAAAAATACTACAGGCAATACCAGCCCAAATATGTCAAGGAATCAAGGAACGGCGCCAGCAACTTCCTGCTGCAGGTCCTTGTGGAGCAGGGCGTGTTCGGCTTCGCGGCCATCCTGATCGTCACCGTTCTTACCATCTGCGTGGCCTTCGGCTGCGTGGAGCACACCGTCTCCCCCAGGACCTCCCGCGTCCTGGCCTGGATGTTCGCTTTCCTGACTTTGGGCTGTTTCTTTGAAAACGCTTTCACCCAGTATCAGATCGCGTCGCTCTATTGGTTCCTCTGCGGCCTCATTATGGTCAACGCCGCCACCACCAACAGGGATTTCCAGCCCAGCTTCAAGGTCCTTTACGGGCTTATCCTGCTGCTGCTGCTGGCCGGCGCCGTGGCGGTCTTCTGGCCCAAGCTTATGGAAGAGCGTTTTGAGAAGAGATCCTTCGACGACGCCGTGGTCCGCATGGAATCCAACCTGGGCGAAAGCTTAACTGAAGAGCAGCTGGAGACTGTTTACGCCAAGGGCGAATTCAATTTCCACTACAACCAGGTCGGGCGCTGGAGCGACAAGCAGTCCTTCATGATCGTCCGCCCCGAAAAAGGCAAATCCGTCATGAGACTGGATGTGGCCTGCGGTCAGCCGGACGTTTCGCCGGAATCGCCTTTCGACGTTGAAGTTTTGGCCGAGAACGAAACGGCCATGCGTTTCTCCTTCACCAATTCCTGCCTGAAAACGCTGGAGTTCAACCTCAACTCCTCTCCCCAGCTCAGGGCTCTCTGCCAGGAAAGGGACTATATCGTATTGTGCGTCAAGAACAGCCGCACCTTCGTGCCCGCCGAGCAGTTCCCCGCTCTTTCCAACATGACTTACAACGTCGGCTGCTTCGTGGGCAAGCTGACCTGGGTGGACAAGCAGACGCTGCCCTCCGAGGAAATGAAAGAGATCCCGGACGAAGAGGAGCCTCAGGAAGAGGCCGGGGAAGTCAGGGAAGAGGCTCCCGCAGCCGAAGTGAAGGAAGAGAAGGTCAAGGAGATCGACGTTCCCAAGGAAACGATCTTCGGCGACAAAGTCAACGAGGAACAGCTTGACGAGACGCTGAAGGAAATGAGCAATTTCGAGTTGGAACTGCCCCAGTGATCTTATGCGCGTTCTGCTTGACGCCTTTCCCCTGCTGGCTCCCAAATCAGGCGTAGGCTACTACGCCCTGAATTTGATCAAAGCCCTGGCTGGGGAATTTTCGGAAGACGAATTCATTTATTTTTACGGGCGCCGTTTCTCCAGGGAGATCCTGGAGGCGGCGCCTTCTTTCGACGCGGGATTGAGGACTTTCCTGAAAAAAAGCTTCAAAAAACCCTACCGTCTGACCCAGCCTGTTAAGGAACTCTTTTTCCGGCTTGGCGCCCCCGGATGCAAAGCCGACGTCTATCATGAGCTGAACTATGTTCCCCTGCCTTATAAGGGGCCCCAGGTCGTCACGGTCTTCGACATGTCGCTCATCCGTTATCCGGAAACCCATCCGGCGGACCGCCGTGCTTATTTCGAGAGCTATTTTCCCAAGCGCTTGAACCGGGCCGATCATTTCATCACCATCAGCGATTTTTCCAAAAACGAACTGAGGGAGATCTACGGCGTGCCGGAGGAAAAGATCACCACGGTCTACCTGGGAGGACTTTCCCAAGCCGCGCCGCCCCTTGAAAAAGTCGCGGCCTTCAAGAAAGAAAAGAAATTGCCGGAGCGTTATTTCCTTTACTGCGGCAACCTGGAGCCGCGTAAAAATCTTCCGCTTCTCATCAAAGCCTACGCCCTGGCTTTGAAAAAAGAGCCGTCCCTTCCGCATCTGGTGCTGGTGGGTTCTCCTTCCTGGCTTTCCGAGGAGATCTTCTCCGCCATAAAAAAAGAAGCGCTGGGGGAAAAAGTGCTGGTGACCGGTTATGTTCCTTACGGAGACCTGCCCTTTTACTATGCCGGCGCGCTGGCCTTCTTCTTCCCCTCCCTTTACGAAGGCTTCGGGCTCCCGGTTTTGGAAGCGATGGAAAAAGGCCTTCCCGTGGCGGCCTCCTCCTCTTCGTCGCTGCCGGAAGTTCTGGGCGACGCCGGGCAGCTGATAGCTCCGGACAACACGGAGGGCTGGGCCGAGGCTTTTCTGCGCTTTTCGGACGACGAGATCTTAAGGCGCGAACTTTCCAAAAAAAGCCTGGAGCGCGCCAAACTCTTCTCCTGGCAAAGGGCCGCCAGGGAGACCCGCGCGGTCTATGAAAAAACTCTGAGCCTTTACTTTTGACCGCGTTTCTGCTAACATTTCCTTCGTACCTTACTTTTTAACCAATTTGTAGGAGTAATTATGGCTTACAAAATCAGCTCTGAATGTCTTTCCTGCGGCGCTTGCGCTTCCGAATGCCCCCAGGGCGCCATTGCGGAAGGCGAAGGCCAGTATCAGATCGATCCTGAAAAGTGCGTGGCCTGCGGCCTCTGCGCCAGCGTCTGCCCTGCCGGCGCCATCAGCGAAGAATAATAAAGATATTTGCTCCTTTCGTCTAGTGGCCTAGGACATGTGGTTCTCATCCACAAAACAGGAGTTCGATTCTCCTATGGAGCGCCAAAATTTGAAGACATCCCTGCGGGGATGTCTTTTTTTTACGCCCTGCTCCGGGGTCTGATCTCCGCGTCTTTTTCGCCCGCGGGAGCCGGCTTTCATATGGAAACGCAGACTCCTCCCAAAATTAAAATCAAAATGATATAATTATTTTAAAACTAAATTCGTGGATTAAATGAATACGGAAAATTATACGGACGCTCACAAGATCGAGCTCAACTGCGTGGGCTGCGGTCACAGCGTGGAATTCTCCCTGCTGGACCTCAACCCGGAAACCAAGCTTGTCTGCAAGGAATGCGGCAAGACCTACGCCTTCACGCCGGAACTCGCCGATCAGATCAAACGTTTCAGCGAGCTTTTATCGACCGTTTACGCCTGCCGCGACCTTCTCGGCCAGGCCAGCATCGGCGTTAAAGTGAAGGACAAGGAGATCACCGTTCCCTACCAGCTGCTTCTTACCAGGCTCAACTCGCTCTTAAGCCTCAAGGTCAACGATCAGGAAATGACTTTCCGTTTCCGGGTCGATCCGACCGCCATCTTCGACAAGAAAACGGAATGAGATTTCTGCGCCGCCTTTACGACCTGGTCATGCGCTGCGCGCCTTCGCCCTATGCGCTGGCGGCTCTCAGTCTCCTTTCCTTTGCCGAATCTTCGTTCTTTCCCATACCGCCCGATCCGCTGCTCATCGCCATGGCTTTGGCGAAGCCCAAGCGCGCCCTTTGGTACGCCGCCTGGTGCTCCGTCGCTTCCGTGCTCGGCGGGATCTTAGGGTATGTCATCGGAGCCTTCCTCTGGAGCGCTACCAAGGATTTCTTCTTCGCCTACGTTCCGGGGTTCACCCCCGAGGGATTCCAGACCGTGGAGACCCTCTACGGGAAATACGGCTTCTGGTGCGTTTTCACCGCCGGCTTCACGCCCATACCCTACAAGATCTTCACCATCGCCTCCGGCGTTTTCAGCATGGCCTTCGTGCCGTTCATCATCGCCTCCGCCATTAGCCGTTCGGCCAGGTTTTTCCTGGTGGCGGGCCTGATAAGGATCTTCGGCGAAAGGATCAAAAATTTTATAGACAAATATTTCAACATCCTAACCATAGCGTTTCTGATCCTGCTGATAGGATTTTTTGCGCTCTTCGGATTACTGAAGCATCCGGAGCAGCCGAAAGACACGGAAACGCCAAAGCAAAGCATAAGCGAGGTCACGGAATGAAAAGAACTCCCCTGCTCTCATCACTCATACTTTTAGCATTGTGCCTTAGCGGCTGCTCCGCCATGCAGCGGGGCGGCTTGATAGGCGGATTGATCGGCGCCGGCGCGGGCGCCGGTATCGGCGCCGCCGGCGGCGGCGTCGGCGGTGCCATCGGCGCTGGCGCCGGTGCGGGCGCCGGCCTTTTGACCGGAGCCATAGCCGGCGAAGCCTATGAGATCCACAGAGCCCGCATGCTGGAAGATTACGCCGACGTTGACCGCTACAGCGGCGAAGCCAAAGTCTCCAGCAAAGTCGTGGCGAAATACGAAAAGCAGCTGGCCCGCATGGAAGCGAGGACCAAGATGATGGCCGCCCGCTACGAGGAGATCGTGGCGAAGAGCTACGTCCTGGCCAACTCCATCCAGGCCGACGGCCGCTATGTCCAGGTGGAGACCACCAAGGAAGGCACCACTCAGATCACCATGCTGTCGGAAGTCCTTTTCGACGAGGGGCGCGCCCAGCTTAGGGAAGCCGTTTATCCCGTGCTGGAGGAAGTCGGCCGCGTGGTCAACACCGAATATCCCGGCTATCTCGTGGCCATCGAAGGCCACACGGACAACAACGAGCTGGCGGAAGGCTCCAACTTCATGTCCAACTGGGAACTCTCCGCCGCCCGCAGCCTTTCCGTGCTGCACTTCCTGGAAAAGGAAGGCGGAGTCGATCCCAAGCGCATGGCCATTTCCGGCTACTCGGCCAACCGCCCTGTTGCCAGCAACGCCACCGCCGACGGCCAGAGACTCAACCGCCGCGTGGTCATAACGCTCATTCCGGCGGATCTTCCGAGACTCCCCCAGGACGAATCGCTTGATTCTTCGGTCAACACCATTATGAACGACGTCCTGCCTCCTCCCCAATCCGGCAATGTCAACATCCCGCAGTACGAACCCGGCGGCAGCACCGGCCTCAACGTGGCCCCCGCTCAGAATCTGCCAGGCTCCGCTCCCCAGAGCGAGTCTGAAATGCTTCAGAATCTTCCCGCCTTCCCCACCATCGACTAAAGGAGAAACATGAATATGCGTAAATTTGCCTTTGAATCTCTTCTTTTAAGCGGACTCGCTCTCCTGCTCTTCGGCTGCGCCACCAGCGAAGTGACCTACCCCCAGCCGCTGGCCCTTAACAACGGCTCCTTCGAGAACAAAACGATGTGCGTCATGGCCTACGGCGATCCGATGGACAATTACGAGACTTTAGCGGAAACTTACCACCGCTGGTGGCTTCCGCGCTTCATCTACGGCAGCGGCGAAGTGACAGTCCTCGACCACCCCTACGTCAACGACGACGGCCAGGTCTTCCAGGACAACACCAACGAAGCTTTCGCCGAAGCGCTCTTCAACCGGCTCAGAGGATACAGCATCTTCAAGCGCGTGGTGATGGTGAAAGACAGGGCCGAAGCGGATGAATTCAAATACGATTATCTCCTGGTCTTCCATATCAACGAATGCTACGCCAAAGGCCTCGGCGCCAACGCCAACTTTGTCGAATGGTCCACCATCGAGGGCAACGTAAACGTCTCCGTCTTCGTTTACGATCTGAAAGCCAACCAAAGGATCAGCGAGCAGAACATTCAGGCCACCGCGACCAGCACCTACGCCTGGGCCACCCCCGACGTCAGGGAATACCTGAGGAGAAAGCTTTTGAAGGGCACCACCTTCCACAACGCCATCTCTCAGATCACTTTCTGACCGAAGCCGAGATATCCCATTAAAAAAGCCCCGTTCAGGGGCTTTTTTCTATATGCGCGTCGTCCACATAGGAAAATACTACTGGCCCTATCAGCGGGGCATCGAGACTTACCTGAAAACGCTTTCGGAAGGTTTGAAAACCCGCTGCGATCTTACCGTCATCGTCAGCAACGAAGGCCGGGAGACCGTGGAGGAAACAATAAACGGCGTCCGGGTGATCCGGCTGAAAAGAGCTTTCAAACTGGCCGGCACGGATTTTCTTTTTTCTCTTCCCGGAAAACTTAAGGAACTGAAGCCCGACATCGTCCACGTCCATCTTCCCAACCCCTGGGCGGAGACCGCCTGGAAACTGGCCGGGCGCCCGGGACGTCTTTTCGTCTCCTTTCACAGCGACATCATAAGGCAGAAATTTCTCCTGAAAATCTACGCCCCTTTTCACCGCGCTTTTTTAAAGCAGGCTGAGAAGATAATCGTGGCCACGCCGAACCACATCGAATATTCGCCCTTCCTTTCCCAGCTGCCGCCTGAAAAACTGGCCGTGGTGCATTACGGCCTTAGGAAAAACGAATACGCTTCTCCCTCGGAAAAACTGGTTGAGGAATTCAAAGGGAAATATTCCCCTTACGTTTTCTCGGTGGGGCAGCTGGTTTATTACAAAGGCTTCGACGTGCTGATAAAAGCCCTTGCGGAAACGCAGGAACTTAATTTGCTCATTGCGGGCGTCGGACCGCTGATGGAGCCTTTGAAAAAGCAGGCGGCGGAACTCGGATTGGCTAAGCGCGTCGTGTTTTTGGGGCATATTCCCCAGGAGGAGCTTCTGGCCGCCTACCACGGCTGCGAGTTCTTCGTTCTTCCCTCCACGGTGCGCAGCGAAGCTTTCGGCCTTGTGCAGCTGGAAGCCTTCCTGGCGGGCAAAGCGGTCGTCAGCACAGATCTGAAGTCTGGCGTTCCCTACGTCAACCGGGACGGCGTTACAGGCATAGTTGTACCCCCCGGCGACGAAAAGGCTCTTTCCGGGGCAATGAGAAGCCTTCACGGGGATCCTGAACTGAGATCTGCGCTCGGCGCCGCCGGATACCGAAGGGCGCTGCAAGATTTCAGCGCGGAGGATATGGTGGAAAAGACCTACCGGCTGTATAAGGGAGAAAAGATCTAAACATTCATGCGATAAAAAAAGCGGCTCAGCGAGCCGCTTTTTTTAATCCTCTTCGATTCCCCATTCGTTGAGGCCTTTCTTTTTCTCAGCCTCTTCAAATTCCTCGTAGGCCATCTCCTCCTCCACCAGTTTCCTGATCTCCTCGCTCTGGGGATCCTCCAGCTCGTGGTCGCCGCTGTCATCGTAATAGGGATCCTTGTAGGATTGCTCCTTTTTGGCCGCGCCGGCCTTCTTCGCTTTGTTGATCTTTTCGTTGTAAGGAACGTTCACTTCTTTCAGGATCCCCTCGTCCATCCTGTTCTTGGCTTCAAAACTGGCTATCTTGTCCGCGTCCTCGTTTTCCGGCACCCTGGAATGTCCCGGCACCTGCAGGAAGGACAGTTTGGGAAACTCTTTGATGTATTCCCGCAGCTCCTCCACCAGTTCCTGGTTGCTCTTGGCCTGCCAGTTCTTGCTGAGAAGCCCGATTACATAGCTGCTGTCGGAGCAAATGACCACGGGTTTGTTTTTATCCTTTATTGCCGAAAGGCCGTAGCGCACCGCATACAATTCGGCGATGTTGTTTGTCACATGGTCGCCAAGATAGATGCCGAAATTTTTCCGGTATCCGTTGTAAATAAGGACAATCCCGCACCCACCGGGTCCGGGATTGCCTTTGCAGGCGCCGTCGCAGTACAGATAGATGACGTTCCTGTAATGCGTGACGGGCTGCGGTTTTTTTGAGGGAGAAAAACCGCCGGTCATTCTTCCGAGGCCTGCTCCATGACGGAATCGTCCATGTCGAAGTTGGCGTAAACGTTCTGCACGTCGTCTAATTCGTCCAGAGCGTCGATCAGCGTAAGAACCTGCTTGGCGATCTTCACGTCGTCCACCTTGACAGTGCTGGCGGGGATCTGGGCGAGGTTGGCTTCAATGTAGTCGATCTTGGCGTCTTCCAGGGCCTTCTTGACAGCCTCGAATTCGGAGATGCCGCAGATGATCTCGAAGTTCTCTTCGTCGCTAGTCAGATCTTCCGCGCCGGCGTCCGAGACAAGAAGGAAAAGATCGTCTTCGGTGGCTTTTTCGCGGGGCACCCTGATGACGCCTTTCTTGTTGAACTGCCAGGCCACAGCGCCGTTGTTGGCCAAGGAACCGTTGCGTTTGTCCAGAGTCGTTCTGACTTCCGCGGCCGCGCGGTTGCGGTTGTCGGTCAGCACTTCGATGATGAGGCCCACGCCGCCCGGCGCGTAACCTTCGTAGATGATCTCCTCATAGCTGACGCCAGGAAGTTCGCCGGTGCCTTTCTTGATAGCGCGGGTAACGTTGTCCTGGGGCATGTTGACGGCTTTGGCCGCCAGAATGGCCGTTCTCAGCCTGGGGTTCATGTTGGGATCGCCGCCGCCGTCCTTGGCCGCGATGGTGATCTCTTTGGAGATCTTAGAGAAGGCTTTGCCGCGCTTGGCGTCGGCCGCCGCTTTTTTATGCTTAATGCTTGACCACTTATTATGTCCACTCATTTTTATATCTCCTGATTGTGGATTTTTAATTAATTTTCCATGCTGGGCAGATTCTGCCGAAGTTCTTCTATGGTTGTGCTTGCGGTGCCGCTCTTGCCCACCACGATGCCGCCGGCGACGTTGGCAAGTTTGCAGGCGTCCCAGGGGGAAGCCCCGGCCGCGAGAGCCGCTCCCAGCACCGCCACGACGGTGTCGCCGGCGCCGGAAACGTCGAAAACGCCTCTCAGAGTCGCCGCCTTGGCCCTCTTTACGGAGCCAGAACGCTCGCAGAGGGCTATTCCGTGCTCGCTAAGGGTGATGACAAGGCTTTCGATGCTATGGCGCTTAAAAAAGGCCTGAGCAATCTGATCGAGCTCCTCCACCGGGGATCCCTTGGGCGTGTAGCCGGAAAGGATCAGCGCCTCCTCAAGGTTCGGAGTGGCGAAAGTTCCGCTGTAAGGATCCTTGCAATAACGGTTGGGATCCACCAGAAGCGGTTTGCCGGTGGCAGAAAGCGTTTCGTTAAGCGCTTTGTCGCACAATCCTTTGTTGTAATCCTGAAGGATCAGCACATCGCAGGTGGAGGATAGTTCCTTCGCGGTATTATAAAGTTTTTCATGGACATTATCCTCGTTTTTTATGATGCCGTCCCAGTCCACTCTCACGACGTGCTGGGATCTGGCGATTATCCTAACTTTTCTGGTGGTATGTATCTCCTTGCTCACGATGAGCCCGGAGCAGTCCACGCCTGATCTCGTCAGCAGGTCCTTCAAGTGAGAGCCGTCCGCGTCGTTGCCGATGGCGCCGACCATCACGGGCACGGCGCCCAGCGAGGCCAGGTTCATGGCCACGTTGGCGGCTGCTCCCGGCATGTCGCTTTCAGAGGTTACTCTGACCACAGGGACCGGAGCCTCGGGAGAGATCCTGTTGACCTCTCCCCTGACGAAGTGATCCAGCATGACGTCCCCAACTACCAGGACGCGGCGGCCCGCCATGCCTTCCAGAATGTTCTGGAAATTATTCATCCTCTTTCTTCTTGGTGGCTTCGTAAGCAGACTTGATCTGCTGGGCGATGTTGGGCGGAACTTCGCTGTAGTGCGAGAATTCCATGGAATAGGTGCCGGAGCCGCCGGTGATGGAGCGCAGTTCCGAGCAGAAGCGGAACATTTCCGCCTGCGGGACCTGGCACTTGATGACCTGGAAGTTGCCGTCCATATCCATGCCCATGATCTGGCCGCGCTTACTGTTGATGTTGCCGTTGATGTCGCCCATGAATTCCGAGGGGCAGGCGATGGTGACGTTCATGATAGGCTCCAGGAGAATGGGGTCCGCTTTCTTGATGGCTTCACTAAAAGCCATGCGGCCGGCGATCTGGAAGGCGATATCCTTGGAGTCCACCGGATGCTCTTTGCCGTCGTAGAGTTCAACGATAACGTCCACCACGCGGCAGCCGGCGATCACGCCTTCCGACATGCGGGACTGGATGCCTTTGTCAACGGAGGGAATGAAGGAGCCGCTGATGACGCCGCCCACGATCATATCCTTGAATTCATAGCCCTTGTCCCTTTCATTGGGTTTCAAACGGATAGCGACTTCGCCGAACTGGCCGGCGCCGCCGGACTGCTTTTTATGACGGTATCTGACGTCCGCGGTGCCGCGGATGGTTTCATGATAAGCGACCTTCGGAGTGGCGGTCTTGACCTCGGCTCTGAACTTGTCCTTGAGCCAGCGGAAGGAGACGTCAAGATGCACGTCGCCCATGCCGGAAACGAGAAGTTCGTGAGTTTCCTGGGGACGGTCCACATGGATCGTGGGATCCTCTTCCACCAGTCTGTTCAGGCCTTCGGAGATCCTCTCCTCGTCGCCCTGCTTGGCGGCGGTGACCGCCACGGTCATGACGGGGTTCGGGAATTCGATCGGCGGGAAATCGACTTTCACGGCGCCCAGGGTGTCGTTCAGCTTGGTTTTTTTCAATTTGGAGACGGCCACGATCTCGCCGGGAAGGGCGGCGTCAACACTAATGCGCTCCTTGCCCTGCATGATCATCAGATCGCCGAAGCGTTCCTTCTGACCGCTAGTCTGGTTCTGCACTTCCGTGCCGGAAGAGATCTTGCCCTGATAGACGCGCATGAAGGTGATCTGGCCGATGGAGGAATCCGTCACGGTCTTGAAGACGTAGGCGCAGGCCGGGGCGTTGGGATCGGGCTTCAGTTCCGTGTCGCCGACTTTCTTCACGCCTTTGTCCGCGGGGCTGGGCAGATAGTTCAGAATGGCGTCGATGACTTCCTGGACGCCCTGGAGGCCGGTGGCGGAGGTGACCAGCACCGGGCAGATCTTGCCCTCTGCCATGCCTTTTTTGAAGCCGTCAGCCACTTCCTCGTCGGAAAGCGTTTCTTCGTCCAGATATTTCATGGCCAGGTCGTCGTCCGTCTCGGCTACGGCTTCCACAAGCTTTGTCTTCATCGATTTGAAAAGAGCCTGATCAGCGGCGCCCGGATCGGAGCCGAAAAGCGACACAACGCCTTTGAAGCCGGCTTCCATGCCCACGGGGATGACGATGGGGCAGCACTTGTTGCCGAAATCTTTCACGAGGGCAGCCAAAGTTTCTTCGAATTTCGCGCCTTCCTTGTCAGCTTTGTTGATGACGAACATTTTCGGAAGGCCGTACTTGTCGATGATCTTGACGTTCTGGATGGCGCCAACTTCCACGCCCTTGGTGGCGTCCACGACCACGATGGCGCTGTCGGCGACCGCGGCGTTGGCGACCACCTGGCCCACGAAGTCGGTGTAGCCCGGCATGTCGCCTATGAAGACGTTGTAGCCGTTGGTGGTGAAATAAAGGTTGCTGCCGTGGATGCTGACGCCTCTTTCCTGCTCTTCGGGCGTGCAGTCTGAAACTGTGTTCTTATCGAGGATCGTCCCTAATCTCTGGGTCATACCCGTTTTGTTTAACATGGCTTCCACAAGGCTGGTCTTGCCGGAAGCGGCGTGGCCGACCACAATGACATTCCTGATCTTCTCTACCGGGACGTTTTTCATAATTTTTCTTTGATTGGTTTGGGATTAAAAAAATTCCGGAGGGCATTTTCCGCCTCCTATGAAACGTAAATGCTCTCTTTTTTTATGATTATAGAATTATACAAAAAGGGCATTTTCATGACAAGGGGGCGTTAATTTTCCGCCGACGCCCCTATAGAAAAGAAAAAGAGCCCGTGCAAATGCCGTTAAAAACGATATCAGTCAATAAAATAAAAATCAGCACCAGATGATCGGCGCCTTGCCGACTGAGACGAGAAATTCGTTGGCGAGTTTGAAATGACCGCAGCCCAGGAATTTTCTTGCGGAGAGCGGGCTTGGGTGCGCGGCTTCCAGGATGAGATTGTCTTTTGTTTCGAGTTCCGGGGCTAGTTTTCTGGCGTGATTGCCCCAGAGGAAGAAGACTATTTTGCCTTGCCGGCTTATTTTTTTGAGAAGCGGGAAAGTTATGTTTTGCCAGCCTATTGATGAATGGCTGGCGGCCTCGCCTTCCCTTACGGTGAGGCTGGCGTTTAAAAGCAGCACGCCCTGTTTGGCCCAGGGGATGAGGGAATTCCCGCTCAAAGTTTTCCCAAATTCCAGTTCCAGTTCTTTTTTTATGTTCCTGAGGGAGGGCGGCGTTTTGATCCCGTCGGGAACGGAAAAAGCGAGTCCCTCGGCCTGGCCTGCCTCGTGGTAAGGATCCTGGCCGAGAATGACGGCTTTGGTCTCTTCGGGCGGAAAAAAAGAAAGGGCGCGGTAGGTGTGCTCTTCTTTGGGAAAAACAACATACCGCGCCCTCTCCCCCATTAGGAAAGCGTTTATCGGAGCAAGGGATCCTTCCTCGACAAAGCTTTTCCAGGATTCGGGGATAGCGTTCACTTTACTTTTCTTCAAGGATGGCTTTCATATCCGGATCGTTTTCCATCACCCAGCGATAGTGCGCCTGGCGCTGCAGCTTGGCGGCGGCGGCTTCGTCGGCGATGATGGTGGCGTGCTGATGGAACTGCAGCGCGGAGGAGCTGATCATGGAGGTCACGGGGCCTTCCACAGCCTTGGCCAGGATCTCGGCCTTGCTGGAGCCGGTGGCCAGAAGCAGGCAGGCCTTGGCGTCCAGAACGGTGCCGACGCCCATGGTGAGGGCGTGGGTCGGAACGTTCTTGGGATCGCCGCCGAACATTTCGCAGTTCTGTTCCAGCGTTTCCGCGGAAAGCACGACCTTCCTGGTGCGGGAGCTCAAGGGAGACAAGGGCTCGTTGAAGCCGATGTGGCCGTCCACGCCGATGCCGAGGAGCTGAAGATCCACGCCGCCGGCTTCCTTCATGGCCTTCTCATAATTGGCGCATTCTTCCACCGGACATTTGGCCGTGCCGCAGGGAACGTGGGTGTTGGCCTTGTCGATGTCGATATGGTCGAAGAGATGATAGTTCATGTAGTAGCGGTAACTGTTGACGTCGGTGCCGGGCAGTCCCCAGTATTCGTCCAGGTTAAAAGACGAGCAGCCTTTGAAAGAAATGCCTTTCTCCTTGGCTCTCTGGGCCAGGCAGGCGTAAACTCTTTCCATGGTGCGGCCGGTGGCAAGGCCCAGGACCGCGTTGGGTTTCGCTTTGACCAGGTCGGCGATTATCTTGGCGGTAAGCTGGCAGGCTTCTTCCGTTGTTTTGCAAATGATAACTTCCATATGTGTTCCTTAATGATTTATTTTAAAAGCAGATCTTTCAGGGATTCTTTGCTGGAGAGCATGACGCCTTTTTCGTAGAAGGGCTTGAATTCGCCATTCTCGAACTTCGTGGCGTAGTAGATGGCCGCGAAGGTGAAATCGGGCACCGCGCCGCCCTGGCCGCCGACGATCTCGCCGCCGCGTCTCACGTTGTCGATCATCCAGCCGGGAAGGCTGAGATGATAGGGATTGCGGCTGACCTCGCCGATATGGAAGGAGATGCCGGTCATCAGAGCGCCGACGTCTTCCGGCTGCAGTTCGCACATCAGGTTAGGCTTGTCCATGGCGCCCCAGAATTCCGTTTCCACGAAGGTGCACTTGTAGTTGAGCTGACGGACGGCGTCTTCCACCACGTAATGGGTGCCGATATGCGTGCCGTTCCAGTCGCCGGCATGGGGAACGCCGATGATGGCGGGCTGATATTTCTCGATGATGCCTTTGATGACGTCAACTTTCTTCTGCCACTCTTCCGGATTGGCTTCCCTTTCTTTCTTGGTCACGTGTTCGAGACCGACGCCGGGAACGGAAACTTCCAGACCGAAATTCATGTATTCGCAGGCGGTCTTCAGTTCCGCTTCGCGGCCCAGCTGGCGGGCTTTGTTGCTGCCTAAGGTGACGGCCACGTCGATGACGTTGCAGCCTTCTTTTCTCAAACGGAGAGCCCAGCCGCCGGAGATGCACTCGTCGTCCGGGTGCGGAGCGAACCACAAAACGGTGGGTCCGTCAGCGGGGGGCATGGGAAGTTTCTCGAAACCGCCGCAGGGGAAAGTCCGGCCTTCGGCGAACAATTTGGCGTATTTCTGCGCCAGGGTCACATAGGGGTTTTCCATGATGATTGCCTTAACGTTGGATTATATGTTTTTTGAATTTTTATTCCTGTCCGGGGACCACCGCCAAAGAGGCGGCCGCGATGGCCTGGCCGTGGCGTTTGTCGCGTTCGCTGGGAGTGTGGAAGGCGATCTTTTCAGCCAGTTCCGGGAACTCCGCCTTAAGAGTTTCCTTGGCCTTCTCCAAGATAATGGCGCCGCCTTCGCCGCTGGTCACGCGGCCCAGGCTCAGAATGTGGCGGATGTCGTAGAAGGAGGCGTAGTGCGCCACGCCGTAGCCCATGAAGACGCCGATGGTGTTGTAGATGCTTCTGGCGCGCTTGTCCCCTTCCGCCATCAGCTGCTGGACGTATTTCAGTTTTTCGGGGAGCTTAAGATTCTCGTCGCACTCGATGCCGGCGGGCTTCAAAAGGCGGCCGACGCACTGCTGGGAGAAATACTGCACGCCGCAGCCGGCGTCGCCGGACCACTCGTCAGCGGGAGCGCCAACTCTAACGTCCACCGGAGCGAAGGCCAGCTCGTTGAGCCAAGTGGTTATGTTGCCCTGGGAAGTGCAGTAGCCCACCGCTTCGCTGGAGCCGAGGGCGATGCCCAAAACGGCGCCGTCCTTTAAAGAGATGGAGCCGGCCAGAGCCGTCACTTCGCCGTCGTTCACGACTTCGAAGGGAACCTTCCATTCGTCCTTAAGCCTGAGGAAGACGTCTTTCGCGGCCGCGACTTTCACAGGATCCTTGACCGGGGCGTCCAAAACTCCTCTGAAGAGGGAGGCGACCTTAACTCTGTTGTCAACGTAAACGCCCGCCGCGCTGCCGCCGATGGCGTCCACTCTCGGGAGCTTCGCCTTGGCGGAATTCAGCATGGCCATAAATTCGGAATGGTGCCATTCGGGATCGCTCTGCTTCACAGGATCCCAGACCACCTCTTCGCTGAAGACCACTTCGCCGTCGATGACCGCCGCGACTTTGCGGTCGCTGGCGCCCAGGTCGAATCCGATGCGGCAGCCCTTGAAATGGCGGCCCAGGGGAGCGGTGCTCTCTTTGGGGGCCGGAAGCTTACTTGGATCGGATACGCTCAATACTTCGAAGGGCCTTTCATAAATGCGTCCGCCCATGATCTCGGCGTCGAAACGTCCCACTTCCGTGTCGGTGTAGTGCTTGGAAAGAGCGTCGGCCAGATATTTGGGACCGCAAAGCGTGATGCGGAAGCCGCCTCGGGACCAGAGCAGGAACTTGACCAGCCTTTCGATGAAAGAGGGATTGTATGAAGCGTAAGCGCTGTTCTCGGGGAAGACCACCGTCTCATAATGGAAGACCGAACCGTTGGCCTGCTCCAAAGCGATGACGACCGGTACGCCGCCTTCCGCCTTAGCGGCGCTGACGAAATTTCTGACGAAGATTGAGGAGGGGGAAAACTGGGGATCCAGTTCCGGAACGATCCTGCCGCCGAAAAGAGAAGTGCTCATTATTTATCCTTAGCTGTTTTAATTTTAAAGATTTTCTTGTTTTTTTGCCGCAAATTATCAGCAAAAGAAACTTTTAATATTTTATCACAATAAAAGTCTATATTCAACGATTAATCCAGGATCTCCACGTTGGCTCTGGGGACCGTGATTATCTTGTCCCCTATCTTGACGGAAAGGACCCTGACTTTCGATCCGGTGGCGATCTCCACGGGCTTCTCGATGAGTTCATGGACCGTGCCGATCTCGCCGAAGTGGGGGCGCCTTATGAGGCGGATCCTTACTCCTGGCTTGAGTTCGGAAGAATTGACGTGCAGATCCTCCTTCGTTTCGTAGCCGGGAACGATAAGTTCGGGACGGATGACGCCCGCCCTGATCTGAGTAGCGCCGTTGATGGCCGCCACATGGCCGTCCAGGGCGCGCATAAGGTGCGCCGTCCGCTCGGGCATGACAAGATCGCCGAAACCTTCCGTCAAAACAAGCGTGAAGGGTATGTCCTCCTCGCCGGTCACCGCCACGCCGATATCGTAGCCCAGGAAACCCATCAATTCGGAATCCACGATGCCCGCGCCCACGATGCCCAATAAGCCTTTCTTTTCCGCGGCGTAGAGAACGCTGCCGTCTATTTTCCCCGGGAACATGATGATCTTCCCCTCCAGGTCTTCAGGCAGCATATCCGCGGTCAGAACGGAGCGCCCGTTGTCAAACCAGAGGAGCTTGCCGTGGCGCTCGCCGCCCACGCCGAAAATGCCCTGCACCAGCGCGCCGTAAGTCTCTATTACTACTCCTTCCTCCTCCATTATCTCCACGACCTCGCCGGAAATGTAAGCGTGGCAGAAGATGGGTTTCGGCATGCCCCGGACGCCTATGTTGCCGGAAAGCTTGGAAATGTATTCCAAAGATCCGTCGATGGGAGAGGTGACGTTGTTGGTGATGAGGTTGAAGAAGACCGTCCTGCTGGCCAGAAGCTCCTCTTTTTTCACCGGGTCGCCGGCTTTTTTCAAAACGAATTTCTCAAGCTGGTCCGGTCCGCAGCCAAGGATATTCGCGGCTTTCACCACCGCCAATGTTCCTGGCAGATCGACTTTCGCCACCACCTGATCCGGCGTGACATGCTCCCCAGCTCTGACCACCACCTCGCCCTTCACAGGAAGGCGCCTGGTCTTTCTTATCTTAACGTGCGGGCTGATTGTCAGCCCGGGAGTAAAAGCGTTTCCCATAAATTCTAATCCTTATTCAAGCGGCAGCGAAAGCGCTTTGTAATCTCTAAGCCGGCGCTCGGCGTTCAGATTCTGGTCGCTGTCAAAAACGAGAGGCCTGCAGCGGCCGTCCAAAATAAGACCGGCGCAGCCGCCGATGACTTCCTTTTCCAAAGGCTTTCCGTTGCCCGCGCCCACGTTGAAGCGCCGGCTGGGGAAGATCTGCACCCTGGCTTTCTTGCCGGTGGCCAGGGGAACTCTTATCAGTTCGCCGCTCTTCACGGTGATCTTTTCCTCCAAACCTTCGGACTTGATCAAAACGTCCATCACCCTGCTGCCTTCCTTGGCCGTGCCCACAGGCGCGATGGCCGTTCCCAATAGGATCATGCAGTCCTTGGCGAAAACTTCCTTGGCCGCCGCCGCGTTCAGCTGCGACATCACGCCCAGCTGCGGCATCATGAAGATCGAGTCCACCGCCAGCTGCGTCACGCCCTCCAGCTGGAAAGCGTCCAGCATCATCAAAGCCGACTGGGTGCGGTCGGGGGCATGGGAAAGAACGCCGCCGGAGCCTATGCAGAGATCCAGTTTCATGAGGTCCACCAGAACCTTCTGGTCGTTGTCCAGGGCGGAGCCGATGTCGCTGTCGGCGTCCTTCACGTTGGCCGCCACGTCCACCGCCAAAGACCTGTGGTGGATAAGGGAGAGCCTCAGGGCCTCCCTGGCCGCAGCCTGTTCGATATAAAGCTCTTCTTTAGTTTCCGGAATGGTGGTGGGCCTGATCATCTTGTTGCGCAAAATGTCCCTCAGGACCTTCACGTCAAACTTGAAGGGCAGCCAGCGCAGAATGTTGTCCACTCCGCTTTCCGCCATCACGTTGCAGAGGCTGTAGCTCATGCCGTAGTTGGCGGAAACTGTCCTGTGGAAGTGTCCCCCAAAAACGGAGAAGACGTCGGTGGTGGCCCCGCCGATATCCACCGCCAGGACGTTCTGGTTCCTTTCCTTGGCCACTTCCTGAATGATGATGCCAACCGCCGTCGGCGTCGGCATAATGTCGGCGGACGTGATCTCCATCAGCTTAGGGTATCCCGGCGCCTGCTGCATGACGTGTTCCAAGAAGAGGTCGTGGATCGCCTGGCGCGCCTCCGCCACGTCTTCCCTGTTAAGGTCGGGCCTGACATTGTTGACGTGCCTTATGGAGCACACTCCGCCCAGCATATCCTCTACAACGTCCCTGGCCTCAACGTTGCCGCTGAAGATGACCGGCAGGTTGAAGCCCTGCCCGAACCTGGGCTGCGGCTTCGCGGCGCGGATAATTTCCGAGATCATCTCGACGTGCCTTCTGGAGCCGCCGTTGGTGCCGCCCGCCATCAGTATCATGTCCGGGCGGATGTGCCTGAGCCTTTCGATCCTTTCGTAATTCTCCCTGGGATCGTCCAGGGAAATGGTGTCGATGACGATGGCACCGGCGCCCAGGGCCGCTCTTTCCGCGCTGGCGCCCGAAATATTGCCTACGATGCCCGTACAGGCCATCTGCAAGCCTCCCCCGGCTGAACTGGTGGAGAAGTAAGCGTCCACCCCGTCCTCGCCCTTCCTGGGGCATATCAGGTTCCTGTTCTCGTCCAGCAGGCGGCGCCCGGTGATGTCCTCAAGTTCCTCCACGGCGTTCTTCACGCCCACCGTCACGTCGTCGAAGGGCGCCTCCACCGTGGTGGGCGCCTCTCCCCTGCCGGCCAGCCGGTAGCCTTCCTCGGTCTTGACGACCAATATAGCCTTGGTGGTCGTGCTGCCGCAGTCCGTGGCCAGCATCACGTCCAGTTTCTCAGTGTCCTTTGTCATATCTTATTTGGCCAATTCCTTTATCCTCTCTTCCAACTTAAGCGTATTGGAATCATCCAGCAAAAAAAGACCGAGATCCCTTGCGTCGAAGGGAAAGACAGTGTTCAAGATCCCCCCGAAGCCGATCAAAATATGCGCTGTTATGGGCGCGATGGGCCTGTTGATCTCGAAAAGGAAAGTCGTGGCCGCCGGGATGTCGTACTTTTGGCTCCACAGGGCCACGCGCTCAATAAGATCTTCCCTTTCTTTTTCTGTCAGTTCAGTCTTGATCATAACAAAAAGGAATTATAGCAAACATTCCTTTCGCATAATGGAAAGAAGCTATTCCGCTTCCGGATAGACCACGCTCTGCTGATCAGGGTCGCGGTAGAGATGGTTGTTGGGGGCGTCGGCGTCCAGGGAATCCTGCATGGCGCAGCCGGCAAGACCTAAAACGTAGATCAAAAGCAGAGAGAGAAAAAGCAGTTTTTTCATGGTTTTTTCCTCAGGATTTGTTTATGAAAATTAAAGATGTTCTGTAGATGGCGGCGGCAAGGAAGATAACGATCCCGGCGGCGTAGCAGATGAGCAGCGCGGTCTGGTGGCTTATTCTCGCTTGCAGCGTAACGGTATGTTCTCCCGCTTCTATTAGAACCGCTCTCAATGCGGCGTCGGCGCGGAGTATATTGGCGGGTTTGCCGTCGATCCTGGCGATCCAGCCCGGGTAATAGAGTTCGCTGAAGACGACGCAGCCGGGAACTTCGGCGTTCACTTTGGCTTTTATCTCCTGCGGAGAATAATCTGTCAACGTTGCCGTGCCGAAAGGTCCTTTCTCCCCTGCTTCACCTGAGAGTTGCCCGGGTATTTCCGCACCGCTTATGACGACCTTGCGGGAAGGCTTGAAGTCCATCGACATGACGAGGTCAGCGGGGGCAATGTCTTCCCTCACGGCTTTGGGAACGAACCAAACTCTGGGCATGACAAAATTATTGTCCTTTACGAAGAGGCCGTACCTGGTGAAAGGCCTGGCCCAGCTTGGGATCTTTTCAGCAGGAAGCCTTGTTTGGTTATTGAGGTCGTAGCGGATGTTGAAGATCTCGTCGAAGCGCTTGCGGGAATTTTCGCCCTGTTTTCTGGCGTTCCATAAAGGCTGCTCCCAACTCGTCCTCGTCATGATGTAGCCGTTGACGGAGTCTAAGCCCCAGATCACGGTCTTCTGCGAGGCCTGCACGGCGTCCCAGCGGTAGCGGCAGCGGCCTTTGGGCCCCTTGGAGATCTGGTCGCCTTTCAGCGCCATAGAGACCGGGTTTTGCGCATTGGCCTCCGCGGCGGAAGTTGGCGAAGCGTTGATCTCTCCGCCGAAAGACGCCAGGTCGAAAACCACAAGCGCGGCGAAGGCCCACTTCGTCCAGGAATGCTGGCCTTTGCAGGCAATGAGATACAATGCGATGCCGATGATGAAAATGACGTACTGCCTTAAGACCGCGAAATTGAAGACGGCTTTCGTAACGGCGTTGTCGGGAACTTTCTTAAGCCCCAGTATGGTGGCGAGTCCGATAATTAAAAGGCTCGCGAAAAGGAAAAGCCAGAAGCCCTTCTTGATCTCAGTCTTTTCCTTCGGCCAGAACTGATCGAAAGTGAAGGCGAAAAGAATGCTAATTGGAAGCGAGATAAAGTATGCGTACCTGACCGGGATCCTCAGATTCCTCAGCGGCTTGATGAGGTAAGCGAGGAAATACTGGAAGGGATTTTCAAGACCGTAGATGTAGAGAGCAGCGATGACGGCGATCAGGAAAAAGACCAGGGCTTTGAGGGAAAAATGCTTTTTCAGATAAACGGGGAGCAATAGCAGAGCGAGGAAAGGCCAGAGTCCGGTGTAAGAGACGCGGCACCAGTACTGCCAGAACTGGCCGATATGCCAGCTGTCCCCTCCCCAGAAGAGATTCCAATCCGCGCCGCTTCCCGGGGCTTTCACGCGGCCGAAAAGATCTGGAATAATGTTGGTAAGGAAGAAGTACCAGCTCGCCTGGTCAGAAACGTTCTTGTAGATGTCCTGGTCGGGACGCGCGCTGTTGCCGTAATATTCCGCGGCGGGAACGATAAGGATCGCTGAGATAAGCAAACCTACGAAAAGAAAGACCGCGCTTTGGGCGATGAATCTTAAAAGAGAGTGCTTTTCCTTCCGAAGCTCAATGAGCTCGTAAATGAAAAACACAATGAGGAAAGCCGCCATGTACGGCATCCTCTGGATAACGCCGATCAAAAAGCAGAAGCCGAGGACGCCGCCGCCTATCGCGGAAAGGGAAAGCGTTTTCAAACCAAGCTTGTTTTCTGATTCCGCTTTCATATGCTCCAAAGAGAGCATTATCCAGGGAATGAAGCCGTAGCCCGCGCCGTTGTTGGCGCTCGTCATGGTTATGACTATGGAAGCGCAGTAGCCGGCGGCCGCCGCCGCGGCCGTCGCGGCCGGACGGGAGATCTTCCAAAACCTCAGGAGAAAGTAAACGCCGAAGGCGCCGAAAAGAACTTGGAAAACGTAGATGAAGGAGACCGCTTTTTCAAAGGCGGGAAGATCTTTCGCGATGGGAACGCAGAGAAGGTACAGCGGATAGAAAATGGAGTGCCAGGCCATCTGGCCGAAGGGACGGCCAAGGTCGTGGTAAGGACACCAGGCCGGAAATCTTCCATGCAGAAGTTCGCCGGCGTTGAAAAAAAGCTTGGGAAGATCCTGGTTGGCGAAATCGCCGAAGAAGAAACCCGTGCCCATAATGACGGCGCGGAAAAGCCAAAAAAGCCCCAGGGCAAGCAGAGCCGCCCCAAACCATTTCAGCTCTTTTCTTCCGTCTTCCATTTAGAGCGCGGCTTCGATAGCCTTGATTATTCCGGGAGCGTCCAGGGAATATTCGGCGTAGAGTTCCTTCGGCGTGGCGGAGCCAGCGAAAGAGGTGACGCCGAGCTTTACGAGCTTGCAGCTGAGGCCGAGTTCCTGAAGTTTTTCAGCGACGCTCATGCCCAGTCCGCTGACGACAAGGTGATCCTCGACGGTCACTACAAGGCCGGTCTTGGCGGCTTCTTTCAACGCGTCAACGTCGATTGCCAAGGGCGAAGAGATGTTGTAAACGGAGACCTCCGTCCCCTGCTTAGCCATTTCGTCGGAAGCCGCTATGGCGTTCGTAGTCGGAGTGCCGCAGACAAAGATCGCGGCTTTGGGAGCCTTCTTGGAACGAAGAAGGTCGGCTTTGCCGTAAGCGTATTTGTAATCCGTGCCGAAATAGGGCGTTCCGTCCTCTTTCGTTGCGATGCCGACTTTTGAGCGGCCCATGACCAGAAGCGTCGGCTTCTTGGTAAGGGCGAGATATCTGACGGCGCGGTCAGTCTGGTTCGGATCGGCCGGGACAATTACTTCGAAGCCGAGAAGGTTCCTGTAGAGGCCGAGGTAATCCACGCACTGGTGCGTCCTGCCGTCTTCGCCAACGTCCAGCCCGCAGTGGGTGCAGACGATCTTCGGGAAGGCTTCGTTCATGACGGACATGCGGTGCTGGTTGTAAGTCTCGTCCACGCCGAAAGCGCCGAAGTCGGCCCAGAAAGACTGGACGCCCCGGATGCTCATGGCGCCGGCGATTACCGCCGCGTTGTGCTCCTGAATGCCGATCTGGAAGAAGTTCTCTGGCCAGACTTTCTCGAAGTCCGCGACTTTCACGCTGCCCTTGAGGTCGCAGTCCAGCGCGGCCATCGGGCTGGCGCCGGCTTTGTCCTTGTTGGTCTTAGCGATGTCGGCAAGCGCTTTGCCCCAGGCGCTCCTGTTGTCGGTGCTCTCGGTGTAGAGGGCTGGCGTTCCCGGGTCGAGGGTAATATCCGGAGTTTTGGGACGGACGGGATGCCTGGGCTCTTTTGCTTTGCGTTCCGCCATCAGTTCGTCCAGGTCATCCGGAAGTCCGAGCTCTTGGAGCGCCTGGCGGCAGAGATCCATGTTCAGGGCGGAGCCGTGATATTTCGCCTGGTTCTCCATGAAGGAGATGCCGTGTCCCATAACGGTCTTGGCCAATATCATGACAGGCTTTTCGGAAAGATAAGCCTTCCTCAGTGCGCCGTAGAGGGCTTGAAGATCGTGTCCATTCACGTCTATGACTTCCCAGCCGTCGGCCTCCCATTCGGCCTTCAAGGGCTGGTACATCACTTCGTGAATGTCGCCGCAGATCTGCAGTTCATTGTAGTCGATTATGGCGACCAAGGGCAGGGCATATTTCACAGCCGTTCTCCTCGCTTCCGCGATCTGGCCTTTCTGCTGTTCGCCATCGCCCATCACGCAGAAAACTTTCGCCTTGACACCGGTCAGACGGTCTGACAGCGCGAAGCCCACGCAGGCGGAAAGGCCCTGGCCCAAGTTGCCGGTGTCCCATTCGACGCCGGGCACGCACTGCTCGATATGGCCGGGGAAGGAGCTGCCCTTCTGACGGAAAGTCACCACCGCTTCCCTAAGGTCTATGAATCCTGCTCCCGCCAAGGCCGCGTAAACGCCCGGCGAGGTGTGGCCGTGGCTTACGACGATGGTGTCCCTGCCGAATTTCCTGGGATCCTTGGGATCGACGTTGGCGCATTGCCAAAGCAGGGTGTAAGTTTCGAGGGAGGAAAGGGAACCGCCGGGGTGTCCGCAGCCAGCCAGAGTCGTCATTTTTACGATGGCTCCGCGGCTGACAGTCAGCTGCTCGTTTAAAGCGGCAATCTCTTCCCCGCTCAGTTTTTCTTCAAAAAAAACGCGTTTTAAAATGCTCATAGATAGACCTAGGCCTTATTTTGGATACACACACAATTGATAAATAGATTTTAGCAAAGAGGGCGGTATTCTGTAAAGCCCAAAAGAAACTAGAAGCGGCGATAGTCCTGGAGTCTTACCACCCTGAGGGCGAAAGCCAATATCATGAAGACGATCCCGTAAACGATCCAGGTCAGATAGACCGGAACATAGGGCTTTATGAAGAAAACAACGGGCAGAGTAAGAAGGGCCAGGATCGCGGGGCGGGCAAGCGAGAGAAGGCTGTCCTTGGCGCGTCCGAATTCGGAAAAGCTTATGACGTAGCCTATGAACATGATGGAAAGGGAGACCACCATGGAAAGCGCGGAAGCGATGGGCGCCAGGGCCGGGTCGTTCCCTCTCCTCAGGCAGAGGAAGTAGATCAGGATGATGTTGGCTAAGATATTGCCGATCAGGCTGGCCAGGTTGATAAAGAAGACTTTGCGCTCCTTTTCCTTGACGTACAATACGTGCCCGAAGAAGGGGCAGAAAAGGTCGAGCCCCTGGCCCCAGATCAGGATCTGCAGCGCCAGGGCGCCTTCCACAAATTCTTTTCCGTAAACCAGATCAAGGATCCTGGGAGACTCCAAAGTAGCCCAGAAGAGGAACGGAAAGCCCAGACAGCCGATCCACCTCAGGCTTATCATCACTCTCTGCCAGAAATCCTCCTCCCCCGCTTCCTTGCTGCTGGCGAGGGCGGGATACATAGACTCCGTGAAGGAGTTGGTCAAAAAGAGCGGAATAAGGACAAGATTGTAGGCCGCACCGTAAACTCCCAGCTGCGCCTTGAAACCGAACCACCACAAAAGCACATGGTCGAACTTCAGGTGCAGGGTGGAAGTGAACATGATAGTGAAGAACTGCCAGCCCTGGCTGAGCATCTCCATTATGACTTTCAGGCTTGGTTTGGGAAGCCCCAGCTTGTATCTGATCCTCAGAGCGATCGTTCCCAGAACCAATGGCACAAAGGAACCGAGCGCGAAATAGACCGCCATCAGCCTTGTCTTGACATCAAGCCCGCACTTGGCGAACATGAGCGTTCCGAAGCCAAGACTCACGTAAAGCACTTTGCCTATAAGGAAAAGCACCGCCTCCAAGTGATTGTCCTGGTGGCCTCTTAAAATAGCCGCCATCGACATATACCAGGCGTTGGCGAAAAGGAAGAGACAGAAGAGCGCGATGAGCGTCAGGTCTTCGCCGCCCGCGCCGAAACCGAAAAGATCTCTCAAAACGAGCGCGCCGATGGCAAGGGCGACCGCCAAAACGGAGCAGAAAGTTTTAAGGATTACGGAATTCCAGAAAAGCTCGTCGCTGCGTTCCGGCTCCCTGGCCACGATCCTCGTCATCAAGGTCCCGAGGCCGTATTCCGCAACAATGGAGAACATCACGATCCAGGAAAGCGCGCCGGTGAAATCGCCGTAAAATTCTTTGCCGAGGGCCCGTGTCAGATAGATATTGAAAACAGCCGTCAGGGCATGGGAGGCGGCTTTTCCGGTAAAGAGGGAAAAAGTGTTTCTCAGGACACGGTTTAAATGCATAAGAGAAATGCCTTAAAATAAAAATGGTCGGAGCGACTGGATTTGAACCAGCGACCACTTGACCCCCAGTCAAGTGCGCTACCAGGCTGCGCTACGCTCCGACGCATTTTCAGTATATGCTACCACAACTCCCTTCCAAACGCAAGAGTACAGAAGTTAAAGACGGGTCTGTTCGAACCGCTTCTGGTCGCAGCCCTTTTTGTTTCTACCTTTCCGTGGCTCATTGCCGTTTTCCGTAATACGCGAAACTGAAAAGCAGCACAAACAGCGTCAATACCGACGTTGGCTCTGGAACTTCCCACCTGAGATAGGGAAAATCTTCGCCGTCGTCCATATCCCAGACTTCGTCAAAATCCCAGCCGGCATAAGTGCTTTTCATTTTCATTTCAGCCCTGGCGTTTTCCCAGCCTTCCATAGGCCTCATGCTGTGAAAACAATTGCTAATGACAGCGCTTCCAAAAAGGTTGTTTTCGTTTCCGGCGATCCCTCCGAAATACTTTTCCGCTTCCACATAAATATCTCCCAGCGAATAACAGTTTATAACGCTGCCTTGATCTCCTAAATATCCGACTATTCCCCCAACGTCCGCAT
Source organism: bacterium (assembly GCA_017557885.1). Lineage (GTDB taxonomy): Bacteria > Auribacterota > UBA3054 > UBA3054 > UBA3054 > UBA3054. Next base: position 178,462 of record JAFYXV010000003.1, read on the forward strand.
AATTGGGAGCGCTGGCCGTCAACTCACACACCGCGTAACAGTTTTCTGTGCTCTCTTCTTTTGTTCCGATCCAACCACCGGCTAACCCGCCGATATGACTTTCGCCTTTGATTTTTGCTTTGGCATGGCAAAATCTTATGTCCACTCCACTGGAGTCGTCTATACCGCCGGAACCGATTATTCCTCCTACGTATCCATAAACGTTGGTATCGCTGGCGCAATTGATCTCCGAAACACAGCGCAATATCTTTGCCCCTCCGGCATGACCTACTATTCCGCCTATGCACGAGCGTCCGCGAATTATGTCGACCTTGGATGACAGATCCGTAAACTCCGTAAATTTAGCGTAAAAGGCTTCCCCTGCTATTCCGCCAAGACTATCCGTGCCGGAAAGCTTTCCGTCGAACTCGCAGGAAATAAAAACGTTGTCACGGCCGCAACGCCCTACCAATCCTCCCACATCTATATCTTCGCCTTTGATGAAGCTTCCCACGACTCTGCAATTCTCAAAAGATGTACTTCTAGCGAATCCCGCGATCGCGCCCAGTTGTTTGTTTCCCGAAATAAAAGCGTTCGAGATCACAAGGTCATAGATCTTAGAACCTTCCAAAGAACTGAAAAGACCCAGATTGAAATCGTTGGAAACGGAACGGTCAATGTGAAGTCCGCTTATTATGTGGCCGTCCCCGTTGAAATTAACTTTAAGCGTGTAGTAAACGCCCGGATCGTCAAAGCCGGCAATTGGAACAAAACCCGCCCCGTCGTTCCACGTTTCTGTCTCGCTGGCGTCAATGTCGTTTTCAAGAGAAATATATTTAAGCGGGGCAAGGTCTGACAAATGACTCGAAAGCCAAACAAGATTTTCGATGGTTTCGATTTGGTAAGGATTGGTCCTGGTTCCGCCTCCTTTGGGAATGACGGGTTTGTTTTCGGCCCGGCAGAGAAATGGAAATAAAAACAGAAGGAACGCAAAGAGATACTTGCTGGTGTTTTTCACGGGCAACGGCTCCGAAGTTTATGAGTTTGTTTGAACTTACGTTAAGATTATAGCAATTCTTCCAACGAGCGAGAAAAGCACACCTCCCTTTCAATTCGTTTTCACTTCGTAGTTTTCGCCGTCGGAAACGAACTCCAAACTCCCCTCCTCGTCCGTGCGGTAGATGGCTCCGCACCAGCGCTCCAAGCGGTTCATGGTTTCTTTGTGAGGGTGTTTGTAATCATTGTCTTTTCCCAAAGAGATGAAGGCCACCTCTGGCTTGGCTATCCTCAGGAAAGTTTCCGTGGAAGACGTTCTGGAACCGTGATGGGCAACCTTCAGAAAAGTCAGGTCCTGCAGTTCGTCGGAGTATTTCTCAGTCATCTCGAGTTCGGACGTTTTTTCCGCGTCGCCGGGAAGCAGCGCTTTGTGATTGCCGTAAACAATTAGAAGACAGGCGCTGGTGTCGTTTAGTTTTTCATAAACGTGCTCTTCCGGAGCCAGAAAGCTGCAGACGTAAAGATCATTGCTGTGCAAAAGCGTTCCCGCGTAGGCGTTCTTGATGGAAAGTCCTTTCTTTTTCAGGGCCTTCAGCAAATTGCGGTAAGCCTTGGTGTCGCCTGTCGCGCCTGACTTTTCCCCGGGCATATACACCCTTTCCACATTGACGCCCTTAAGGATCTCGCAAAGGCCTCCGATATGATCGGCGTGGGGATGCGTCGCGATAAGGCAGAAAATATTGGTCAGGCCGTTCTCCTCAAGATAGGCCCTTACCTTCGGTCCGGCCTCCTGATCGCCTCCGTCCACCAGGATAAATTTGTTGTCCGGCAGAGTGACGAAAGCGCAATCACCCTGGCCGACGTCCAGCGAACGGATGGAGAGAAGCGGCTTTTCCGCCTCCTGGGAATCGAAGTTCACCTTTGAGGAGGCCGGCATGGCGTAGGCGTTGGCCGGCGCCGGTTTGTAAATCGAGGAAATTAGCTCTTTGTGCTCCCTGCAATAGGTATAGATCAAGAAGCTTGCGGCCAGAAGGAAAAACAAAACGGACAGTGTTTTTCCCGACCTTGCCTTAGGTTTTCTTCCTTTTCTTCTCATACTGTTCATTCTCAAAAACAATTAATGATCTGAAAAATTCTATTAAAAAGCATAGTGCATGTAAATTAAAAAGAAGCGCGGACTTGAGCGTCCGCGCTTCTTTATTCAAGCGTTTATCACTTGCCCATCTTCTTCAGGAAGATCTCCGCTCCGTTGCCGTTGCAGGGAGGCTTGAAGAAGATCTCAATTGTGTAGCTGGCGCCGGGGCTGTGCTCCTTAAGATTGATCTCATAGCGCGCCTCTTCCCTTCTCGTAGTGTCGATGGGGAGCGCCTTGCCTTTGGCCACCGGTTTGCCGTTCATGGCGATGGCGATGGCGCAGGGACGCTTGTAGCCGCCGCCTTTTACAAGCACCTGGTATTTGCCTGGGCCGGTGACGTTGTTGGAGACCAGGAAGTGCACGTTGGTGAGAACATGCTTTTCGCTGGCGTTCCAGGTTCCCAAGAAGACGCCTCTGTCTTTTTCCACCATCTCTTTGTTGCGCTTCTCGAAAAGCTCTTTCAATTGCGCGGCGTCCTTCAAAGTCCTGGCCGTCCACTTGGCCGGATCGTTATCGGGCTCCGTGGCGCCGTCCGGGCCGTTATTGACCCAGTTCTGCTCGAATTCCCTGACCTTCTTCTGGATCTCCGCCATGTCGGTGCCTTTCAGTAGCTCCGTGAGATAGAGCTGCCAGCGCGGCAGATAATAGCAGCCGATAAGTCCGCTCCAGTGGTGCGCCACGTACCCGTCGAGGTGTCCGCCCCAGACCGTGATGAGCCTTCTGGCGTCCATCTTGTAGTATTTCTGCAGTTCCGGATCATCGCTCCAAGATGCAGCGGCGCCGGTCCACTCGTTCAGCATGAACTGATAGCGCGTGGAATTGAGCTTGTCCACATCGCTTAGCATTTCCGTAAAGCAGCCCAGGAACTTCTTGGCGTCTTCCTTGGCTTTCAGCTGATGGGAGAAGATGGTCATGGCGATCATATTGTCAGCCATGGTGCTGCCGATATGGTTGGCAAGTTCCACCGCGTCGTCCCAGTAGCAGCCGCAATTAAGAAACTCGTTGGAGCAGGAGAGGAAAGTTTCCAGCGCCTTGAACCAATCGGGATTCATATGGTGAGTGTCCGTGGAAAGCTGCGGAATGACCTGGTACTTGAAGTGTCCGCCTCCCCCGCCGCTGTAGAAGCATTTGAAGATGATCTGCCAGGCTTCCCAGATCTTGTCGGGGCAGGAGCCGTAGCGGGCTTTCAGGAATTCCCTGAGCCAATCCTCTATAGGCATTTCATCCGCCAGCCAGGCCGTGTCCGTCATTTCCTCATAGACGATCTCGTTCTGGCAGACGCCCTCGGGAGAGTATCCCAAGCCCACCTGATTGCCGCGTCCGGGACGCTTCAGGGGCTGGAAGGAGAGGCGCATCAGTCTCGGGCAATTGCCGAACATGCCGTCATAGCCGCCGAAGTTGTGGATGTAGCTCTGTATCCACTTCTTGCCGTAGAAAGCTTTGTGGTCTTCCCAGCCTTTGTAACGTTCTGTTCCTAGGTCGATGATGATCATCTTGTCGTTGGGAACTTCGGAAAGGAAGGCTTCCGTTGCCTCGTGCGTCCAGAAACTGCGGCTGTAGCTGAAAAGCCAGCCCTGCATGAGCCAGACGGCGTCCTCTATGCCGGCCTTTAGCGCTTCGTAGCTCTTCCTGCCATACTCCTTGAGATCTTCGTTCTTGTCCCCTGTTATAGGCACCGCCAGTTCGTTGAAGCTGTCCACCAGGAAATATTTCTGCGGTCCGTAGAAGTTCGTGTATTCTCTGACCATGTCGATCGCGATCTCTTTGAAAGCCTCCGTTTTCGGAGAAAGCCACCAGGATTTCTGGTCGTCCCTGAAGCCAGCCCAGCCGGCGCTCTTGTGGATGTCGAAGTCTTTGTGATTCTCGGCGAATTCCCTGGGAACGAAGCCAGAGAAACCGGGAACGACGGGCGACATGCCGAGTTCTTCCATTCTCAAAAGACACTGCTTCTGCAATTCCGCATTCTTTTTGATGTATTCCTGCGGCTGGGGATTGTTGTGATTGTTGATGTTGCCCATCCACTGCCAGGGACCGTAGGCCGGGCCGCAGAACATTTCGTCGATGCCTTTCTGGCTGACGCCGTGCTTCAGCCAGACTTTCTGCATGACCGCTTCCTGGCCCTTCATGGCCAAAGGCATATTGATACCGTGGAAAGCCATCCAGTCGATCTCCTGCTCCCACCTTTTCCAATCCCAGTAAGGCGTGGTGTAGCCGAAGGCGCAGATGTTGTAATAGAGCCTGAATTCATGCGGCGTTCCGCCCAATGTCTCTTCGCAATCCGGCAGAGCATCCGGCAGCTTTATCTCTCTCTGCGCCCAGGTCAGCATGACGTGCACGTGCTTTTTAAGATATTCGTAAACGCCGCGGCAGATCGCCAGATCAGTTTCGCCCTTTACAGTAACGACACCGTCTTTCGCACTGTAAGCGAAAGTGTCGAAAAGATTGGTGTTGTTGCTTGGCGCGTATTCTAATTTGAAGCGCTCAGTCTCGCCCAATACTCTTTCAAGAACACCGTATGCGGCCTCGGGGCCTTTGGGGACCTCCTTTTTGGGAACGGTACCGCATTTCGTGAAACCTAAGAGAAGAACTAAAAGAGGTAGGACGAAGAAGAATTTCCGCATGTTCGGCTCCTTTTTAACGTATTAAAAAAAATTCGTATAGATTGTAGCAAAAGGCCCTTTTCAATACAACATATAGTGTTTTTATCAGATTGCGCGAAACAAAAAAAGGCTCGCGGAGAACCGCGAGCCTCTTTGTGTCTGAGCTAATCAGCGACGCTTATTTCCTGCGAAGGAAAGCGGCGGCGACGAGCGCCAGCAGCGCAAGGCAGGCCGGCTCAGGCACGATGCCGTATTCGCTGATCATGACGTCGTCGATCTGGAAATTGGCTTCTTCGGAAGCGCAGACGATGTAGCGGGTGAAGGCCTTAGTCTCGTTCTCGATGAAGAGTTCCTGCGGATTGACCGTCTCTTCGCCGAAGGTCACTTCGCTGATGGTCTGATCGTCGAACCAGAAGGTGTAGGAGAAGGGCACCCATTCGTCTAAGGGCGCGGTCATGGAGAAGACTTCCTCTTCCACGCCGCTCTTTCTCAGCACCATCTGCTCGTTCTCAGAGTCGCGGGTGATCATGAATTCCGCATACGGCCAGGCGTCGTTCTGCTTGAAGAAGAGCGTGCCGCCGTCAACGCCCTCGCTGGGGCAGAAGACCGCTGTATGGACCGTGACCGTGCCGGCGTTGGGTGCGACCACGTCGGCGCGCAGGCCAACGTAACCGGGGGCCGTCATGATGGAGAGAACGCCGTCCTCAACGCGTTCTTCGAAGGATTCGGGGTCTACGTCGGGATCATAGGACCAGGTCTCCTGGCCTCTGATGGAGCCGTTCTTGAACCAGGGCTCTTCAAAGTCGCAGGTGTAGTAAACGCCGCCGCAGGCGAAGGTGAAGATGGATGTGACGGAACCGGCGGCGCCGCCGTTGGAAACGATGCGGGAACGGTAGAAGCCGGGAGAGAGGTCTTCGCGGTTGATGGTGACGTTGATCTCTTTCTTGCCTTCCACACTTCCGCTGGCAGGATCAAAAGTGAAGCAATCCGTATTGTCGATGGCCTCTACGGTGTACTCGAAGGAACCGGCGCCCGCATTGCGGATAACGAAGGTTCCCTTGCTGTCAGCGCCGAACTGCTGGAAAGCGGGAGCGACCAGCTGAGGATCGCCGGTGCGTTCCACTTCCTCAGCGATGATGTTGTCAAGGCCTATGAGAGCGAGATTTTCCTGCGGGGTGGCGTAGATCGACAGATCGGACAAACTTGTGACCTCTTTGTCATTGGTGTCCTTCATGAGCTCTATGCCGAGGTCATTGAATTCATTGTCGCCCAGCTTGACGCTCTTAACGATCTGAGCCTGATAGTCGATGACCAGTTCCACGCGGATCCATTCGTCCATGGAGCCTTCCCAATCCTCGAGAACCAGCTCGTTGTTGTTGAGTCCTTTCACACGGAAGACGCCGCTTTCCGGCGCATAGGCGAAAACGAGATCCCAGGACAGAGACCAGTAGCTGGACTTGAAGTGGAATTCCGTAGTCTGGGATTCCATCGGGATGTACATGTCCATACCCACATGGATGATCTCATTATCTCTGGAATCCACGGAGATGGTCTGACCGTCATACCAGGCGGTCTGGTTTATGAAGCCAATGCCTTCTCTGCCGTAGGCGTTGGTCACCACGATGTTGTAGGTGGTGGAGGGCTGCATATTGTTGTCCCAGCGGTCCTGGGTGGCAACGATGCCGCCGTAGATCATGTACGGGCTCTCGAAATCCTCAGAGAAATAAATATACGGGCCCTGGGCGGTGACTCTCACCTGGCAGGAACCGGCTTCGCCGGCGTCAACGTTAACGATGCTGCGATAGTACTTGTTCTCCGTCATCTTTTCCCTGTCGAGCGTCAGGTTGATGGTGGCGGCGGAAGTGCAGGTGCCGTTGGTGGCCACCGGAACAAGCCATTCGGAATCGGTGGAGACCGTGAAATCAAAAGGCTCGTCGCCGTCGTTGGTGATGGTGAAAGCGGTGGAGGTGGAGGTGGACTTGTAGTTGTTGACCAGAGTCGTGGCGGCGCAGTTCAGCTTGCCGGGGTTGGAGGTCTGGGGCTTAGTAATGGTCCTGACAACAAAGGCGTCGTAACCGGCCTCAGGACGTTCGTTCTGACCAGCGATTATAAGACGGGCGGGCAGGCCGCTGAATTGAGGATTGATGCCGTAGGGAATATTGGCGTTGGGTTCGTATTCCGCGCCGGTCTCAGGATCCCAGCGGTTGGTGTAGAAGCAGGTCTCTTCGCCGTACTGACAGGAAAGCAGCTGCTGCTTGCCAAGGTCCCAAGTCCAGGTAACAGTGGTGAATTCGTCAAAAGCTGGCATTCCTTCGATCTTTTCAGGACCGCCTTGAGCAGATCCGGGGTTGAAAGCCCAGGCGTTGGCGCCGGTCTTCATGGAATACGTGCTGGACCAGAAGCCCTTGTTGAATACCAAGCAGCTGCAGAGCATCACGTTGTTGGTGGAGTTGATCTGGAAACGAGAAGCGTATGCTCCGGAACCGGCTTCGCTGGGTTTCACCTGCATTTCAAACTGAACGTAGTTCTTGTCGATGTCGATCGAAGAAAGATCAAAATCAACGCAGAAGTTGGCTTGACCAAAGGAAGTGTCCTGAACGCCGGCCAAGAGAGCCTGGGTGCCGCTCTTGATGCACGCGAAGGTTTCGGTATCGACCACACGGCCGTAGCAGTTGGACTGGGTGGCAGAATAAGGACGCCAGCCTTTTTCCTGAGTGAAGATGTCGCCGACCGTGTAGCCTTCGGCCTGTTCAAAGTCAATCCTGAAGACTTCGTTGGTCTCGGCGGCGTTAAGGAACGCGGCAGCCATAAACATGAAAGCAGCCGCGAGAATTAAGAAACGTTTCATAAATGTCCCCTAGTTGGTTAAAGTATTCTTAATTTTGTAGAAAGTGTACCGAAATACGGTTTATAAAACAATCATTAAAGAATACTCTGAAAATGGATAAAAGAAACAGCCTCCGTTTTTGCGGAGGCTGTTACTGATTTGTTTTGATTGGGTTAGATCTTAGAGGGTTCTGTTTCTTCTGTGGAAATAGAACGCTAGTAAAAGAGCTAGCAATCCGACTGCCATCGGTTCCGGCGTGACGTAGGTCTTGACCGGAGCGGAGAAGACGCTGCCGCCTCCTGAATACACCGCCTGGACACGCCAGTACCAGGTGCCGTTGGGGATCACTATCTTGGCCTCGGTCTTGGTGGTCGTTTCCGTTCTGCTGTCGGTGAAGTAAGGATTGTTGGCGTACTGCACTTTGAAAGTGTAGGCGCCCTCCGGCTTGCTCCAGCTGCCCTCTATATAATTGTAGTAGTTGGTAGGCGTGTAGTAAGTGATGACGGGCGGTTCCTTGGAGTAGGCGTTCTCCCAGGAGTCGGCGCCGTTGACGTTCTGGCCGTGCTCTTTCAGACGGAAGGACCTTTCCTTCGGCATGACGATGGTGCCGGCTTTCCAGAGACCGGCGATCACCGCAGGCTCCTTTTCATCGGGAAGCGCCGAGGCGTCGCCCCAGGCCACGTAGTCCAGGATCTTGGTGTAGTCGTTGGTCAGGTAGTATTCCGGGAAGGGCGAGTCGGGCTCGAAAGGATAGAGGGAAATGGAACCGGAGGGAGCGAGTTCAAGGTCGCTGTCGATGTCCTCGGCGTAGATTACAGCGTCGCCGCCAGGAGCGATCTTCTCGCTGGGCAGAACGTACCATTTTTCTCCAGGCATTACGCGGATGGCGTAGTATTTCAGATTAGTTTCCTTGCCGTCCTTCCTGTCGAAGGTGTGGAACTGGATGTACTGGCTTCCCGGCACGGTCTGGACAGCCTCGATGTTGAGGCCCATGTTGTAGGCTTTCTTGGCGAAGCTGTAGATCTTGAATTCGTCCAATTTGCCGTTGAGATAGCCGCCCAAAAAGAGAGGCGAGCTTTGCAGAAGGTTGCCGGACCAAACCAGGCCGGAAACGCGGTGACCGTCCACATAGACGTAGGCTTCGTTCTTGTCCTTTTCATGCGTGACGGCGAAGTGGTGCCACTGGTTCGGTTCCAGGATGCGCTGGTTGTCGTCGGGATTGTAGCGGTCCATGATCCAGGAGTCGCCGCCGGGGAAACCGTCAGAGGTGCAGGAGTAGCCGTTATCGAAGGGGCCCCAGGCGATGCGGCCGCCGTGGTGCGTTCCAGAGTCGCCGTCCTGGCGCCAGCCGAGCTCTTCGTACTTCTTGAAGACGCGGCCCCAGTAGCGGCGGTTCCTTTGGGTGAAGAAAACCCAGGCTTCCACCGTGAAGTTGCCGCCGATGTTGATGTCGCTGTGAGATCCCATCTGGACATAGTCTTCGTTGGAAGGTCCGAAAGCCAGACACTTGCCGTAACGGCCTTCATTGTCCCACTTGACGTCGCCCTGGAAAGCGCCGGTCATCTTGCCGTCCTTGTCGGAAACCGTCGAACCGCTTCCCTCTTCCATCGGGATGGAGAGTCTAAGCGAGGGGTACTGCACTGCGATGGAGAAGGACTGAGTCAGCGTCCTTACGCCGTTGTTGGCCCTGACCGAGCAGGAGACAGTGCCTGGCTCTGTGAAAACGCCGCTGATCAATCCGTCGCTGTCGATCTTAAGAACGTCGTTGCCCTGCACGGAGTAGGAGATCGTTCTTCCTTTGGGATCGAAGGCGAAGGGACGGTAGTAGTAGGGCTCCCCTACCATCGCGCTTCTGGGAGGAAGCGAGACGAAACTGTAAGTGAAGTTCGTGATGTAGGTGGGAGAGCCGACGGAACTGTTGACGGTCCTTTGCCAACTGGAGATGGTGCTGCGCAGATTCTGGGCTTCGGAAGTGTAGCTTCCGTCGCTTCTCCTGGCGTCATAGGAGCACTGGTCCCTAAGGTCGTCGAAGATGTCAAGGCACCTGGAGAGGGGCAGCACGCGCACCATATTCGTCATGTGGGCGTAGAAGGCGCGCATGACGGCCGGATGCCTGCAGAAGCGCTGGATGCCGCCCGTTATCGGATACAAGGGAACGTTGCCCCAGACGACGCAGCTGCCGATGTCCTGAGGCCAGAGCTGTGTCCTGCCGGTAGCTTTGTCGCCGTAGAGGATGTAGTTTTGGCCCCACTGCGTCCAGGAGTCGCTGTTGTTCAAAAACTTCAGCATGCACCATTCCTTGGCCGCGGCGGAAACGTCGAAGTAATTCGTCACCCTGGAATTGTAATCCTTGTTGTCGAAGATGTACAAAGCTTCCATGCCGGCAGCGATGTCCTTGTACTGTTTGTCCGGGTTCATGTCGGCCAAAGGCTCGTAGCAGTCTTTGTACGTTTCCTTCTTGTAGTCGGCGAAACTGAACATAGCCTGCTGGGCGTTAGCGGCGGTGGCTTTGTAGCAGTTGCCGTCGTAGCCGAGCTTCTTAAGATGAACGTCGTCGTAGCCTTCCACGGAGTGCATCAACCCCTGCAAGGAACCCATGCGGCGGGCCAGGTGCGGTTCAGAATCATATATGGGCGTCTTGGAGGCGCGGTAGATCCTCTGCGCATAGGCCACGGCGAGGTACGGCGAGCCGTCCTCCCAGTTGTAAGTGTTGGAGACTTTGTCGTGGCCGTGGTACTTTTTGCCGTAGTTGAGCCTGATGTTGTGGGCGACGCGGTACTGGCGGCTGTAGTTGCCTTTGTAGTGGATGCCGCAGTTGTAATAGATGTTCGTGCCGATGATCAGAGTGCCGTCGGTGTTGTCGTTGTTCCAAAGACGCTTCGAGGAGAGCTTGTTGTAGTTCTCGCTGGTCATGAGAATACGGTAAACGGGGATCTGGTAATCGGTGGTGTCGTCAACTTCCAGCATGCAGGGGCGATTTGCTCCCCAGCTTGGGAACGTAATGGCCTTGCCGTCGCAGTTGATCTCGTAATAGAAGGAGACCTGGTCGTTGTGGGACAATCCCGTCACGGAACAATAGACTCTCTTCTGCGTGGAGTTGTAACTTAGAGGAAGCGTGTTCCAGGAGCCGTAATTGCCGATGCGGTAATAGAGATTGCCGCTGGGCTGGCCGGAAACGCCGTCCAGGTAGCAGTAGAAGTAAACTCGGGAAGAGGAGGTCGGGACCGCGGGAGAGTGGAAGGCATCTATCACTCTCGGATCATTGGCGTCCCTGCCGACGGAGCCGCCGTAGGAGAGACGGTAGTTTTTGGGATCGGTGCCGTTCTTGGTGAGATCGAGCCTTTCCAGGGAAGCGCCCACGCCGTCGGCGTCGCCGCCCCATTCGCCGTCGTCACGGTAGGAAGCGGTGTCTATAATTTTGCCGTCGCTGTTCCTCAAGATGAAAGTGTCGGAGCCGTGGTCGGGAGAGTAACCGAGGTCGTAATAGTATTTGGCGGAAGGATACGCGGTATGGAAGGCGTTGGTGGCGGCGCAGAGATAGAGGAATTCGCCGGCCGGAAGTTTGACTTTCGGCATGGCGGTCTTGCCTTTTTCCTTGCTCTCAAGCGTCCAGCCCGCCAGATCGACCGTCTCGCTTCCGTAGTTCTTGAACTCCAAGTATTCCTGTTTGCCGAAGGCGTTGTGCAGGTCGTGGTAGTTTATCTCAGAGATAGCGACCGTCTCGGGAGGCAGACCGATCCTGAGATATTTGAAGACGGCGCTGGAACTGGCGGCCTGGGGCGGGATCTTGTAATAGAAACTCATGGTATAGGAGTTGCCCGTGGTCAGGTCTTCCGAGAAGTAGGGCCTGACGTAGCTGCCGGAAGAGTTGCCGCCGCCAGCGCCAGTAGCCACGACGTGCAGGCAGCCTCTGGCATTGTGTCCGTCCGTATTGTCCCAGAAAGTGCCGGAGTGATTGCCCCTAGGCACCCAGTTGTCGATGTTGGAATCGAAATTGCTGTTCGCCATGTAATTCTTGGTGGCGTCGCGCATCTCGAATTCGTCGATCAGTATCTCGCCCGCCGCGTCCATGTAGATGTACATCTTGGCGGAGTCGCTGGCGTTGTCGGTAATGGTCGCCTTCTGCCATTCGGTAGTGGGCTCGACGGTAATGGTGTGCGATTCGTAGGAGAGCCTGGCGGTCATGGAGGCGGCCGGCTTGGCCTCCTCGACGCTCTGCTTGGGCCAACCGTAGAACGCGCCGTCCTTTCTTATCGTCAGGGAGTAGCGCAGCGTTCCGGAAGCGTTCCTGGCGGGCAGCGTGACCTTGTAGAGGCCGCTTTCCGTATCAAGAGTCAGAAGCTGCGAATGAAGCTCGGCGTTGTCCATGCCGTAATTAAAAGTGACTTCCTGAATGTTGTCGCCCAGGACCGCAAAAGCGAATTCAAGGGGCGAATCGCTCAGAGGTTCGAAGGGAGGATAGCAGACGACAGAAAGCGCCGGGACGTCGCCCGCAGCGGAATTGGCTTTGCCTGGCGTTCCGTAAAGCTTGGAAGCGCCCCAGCTTTCAACATCATCGCCGTCAAGGCTGGGATCCAAGAGTTCCAAAGAGCAGCCCGTGCCGCAGGCCAGAGACGGCCAGGGAGATTCGCTGCCGTAGCGGGCGGAATCAATAACGTAGCCGTTGCAGTCCGTCAGTTTTACGCTGCCGCTCTTGCCGAAAAGCTTGAGCTTGCAGTTAATAACAGGGATCTTGTCGCCGTAGATGGCGGTGATGGTCTTCTTCTTGGAAGGTGCGACAAGATATTTGCCAGGTTCGATATTAAGAGACTTGGTGTCCAATACCACGCCGTTGATCATGCAGTTCTTCAGGTCAACAGTCTCTGTAGTCGGGTTGAAGAGTTCCACGTACTGGTAGTCGTCGTCGGAAGCCGCAAGTCCGCTGTCGTGCATGATCTCGTTTATGATGACGCAGTGCTGGGGCAGACGTTTAGTCAAAGTCGTGAATTCTTCCTCGACGGTCTGGGTGCCGAGGGGACCGTTGACGTTCAAAGTGTATTTCACCTTGCTGCCGGCTTCGCCGGCGTTTAGCGTGGCCAGGAACCAGCCGTCTTTTTTCCTTGTGCCGACAGTAAGAGAGCCAACCGTCAAAGTCGCCGAAGCGATGTTGCCATAAGAGGCCCTGACGCCCACCGTGACAGTTTCGCCGGATATGGGCGAAACGGGATCCCTTCTCGTTTCCAGAAGCAAGGTTCCGTCCGGAACAAAGACGGAGTTCTCCGCTCCCGGCGTTCCGCCGCGGACGGTACTGGCCGCCCAGACTTTAGGATTATCAAGGGGGAAATTGGGATTCTTCAATTCCAAAGTGGGGCCGTCGCCGTCCGGTTCTTCCGGCCATTCGCCGCCGTCCAGGTAATAGACCTTTGATATGGTGGCGTTTTGAGCGTTCCTAAGCTCCACTTCTTCGCCGCTGTTACTGAGTTTGCCGCTAATAAAGGGGCCGTAGGGTTCCGGAGCGTCGGGGTACGTGACTTTGAAGCGGTCGGGATAACGCGCAACCACGACATAGCCGTTGGCAGCGATCGCAGCGCCCTCCGGGAAAACAAAATCGAAACCCTTGTTGAACTTCCAGCCCGCCAGGGAGACTTCCTCTCCCGAATTGTTGTAGAGTTCCACGAATTCCGCGGAGTCCTCGGAGCCTGGCGGATTGTAGTTGATCTCGTTTATCACTACGTCCGCCAAGGAGGCGTTGACCAGCAATACGCTGGCAAGGATCAGCAAATACAAAGCGTTTTTCATTTCTGCTCCTTAGGTCCCAGACCCATGTGTTCCTCGAAGTAAGCGGCGATCCTTTCCATGCAGTCAGGAAGGCTTTCAAACCTGAGGTCTAAGCCGTGGTTGTCCTTGGGGTATATCATAAGATCGAAGTATTTCTGTTTTTCAATAAGCTGCTGGATCATCCAGGCGGCGTCCTGGAAAAGCACGTTGTCGTCCTGCATGCCGTGGATCAAAAGAAGGTTGCCCTCCAAGCCGGCGGCGTGGAAGACGGGAGAGGTCGCCTTGTAAATTTTCGGATCGTCCTTGGGACGCCCCAATCTCGGGGCGGTGTAGGAATCCCAGTAGTTCTTCCAGTCCGTCACAGGCTTCCAGGAAACGCCGGTATTGAAAACGCCCGGGAAATCGCACATGACCATGAGCGTCAAAAAGCCGCCGTAGCTGCCGCCCCAGACGCCGATCCTCTTTTCATCTACATAGGGCAGCGCCTTCAGATACTCCGCGCAGGAGACCAGTTCCTTGGAGTCCACGATGCCCAATGACTTGTAATAGCCTTGCGCGAACTTGTGGCCGTAGCCGTGGCTCGCTCTCAGGTCGATGCCGACCAGGATGTAGCCCATCTCGTTGGCCATGTAGTTGTCAAGGAGATTGTAGCGGCCGAAGCCCATCTTTCCCTGCCCCGCGTAAACGCAGCGCAAGACGGCGGGATATTTCTTCTTCGGGTCGAAATCGCGAGGCAGTGTCAGCGTCCCGCAGATCTCCAAGCCGTCCTCTTTGTTCTTGAAGGAAAATTCCTTTATGATGGCGCGCGGCCATTTCTTCAGAAGCGGAGAAGCGGTGTCGAGTATCTGCGTGAACTTGCCCTTCGCGCCGATGACTAAAAGCACGGGCGGCTCCATGAGCGAACTGGCCTGGACCGCCAGATGCTTTCCGTCCTTGCTTACGGTTGCGCTTTCCCAGCAGCGGTCGCTGCACTTCACGCGCTTTTCAGGATCATTTGCGTTCTTCTTCGCGTAGAGGAAAGCTTTCCTGGGATCGGGATTGAGGGCGCTGAAATATATCCTGCCGTTTTCGCAGACAGTGAAATTCGTGATGTCGTAGCCGCCGGCAGTGATACGTTTCGGCGTTTTGCTTCCCGCTTTCAGCTCGTAGAGCTGCAGCCAGCCGTCGCGGTAACTCAAAAAGTAGAGCGTCCCCTCTTTGTCATAGCTGACGGGCGACCATTCGATCCAGGGCTCAAGGTGATCGCTGAAGCGCTCCTTCACGACCCAGCCTTTCTTATAGGAGGCTTCGCAGAGATGGTAAGTGCGGTAGTCGTCCTCCACGTAAGCGAAAGCAAAAGTCTTGCCGTCACAGGACACAGCCGCGGCGTGCGGCCTGACGGTCGTCCCCTTCTTGCATTCCTCGGGTTTGAAGTTAGGAAGCTCGGGATACTCTAAGAGAGAGCTCTCTTTGGTGAGGTCCAAAAAGCCGTAGCGGAAGAGCGCCAGGGGCTTCCCGACGTTGTTCCTTCTCAGGTTGTTGATCTTTACTTCCTTTTCGGGAGTGTAGTCCGGCATCCTGATGTCCTCGTAGGTCGAGGAGTCCTCGACTAATACCGCGGCGTATTTGCCGTCCGGAGAGACGCGGTAATCGCAGACGGAAGTGTGCGGCTTAGTTAGGAAGGTCAATTGCCTGACCGTGCCGTGGTCGAGATCGTAGGAATACAGATTCCCGCCCTTCACGAAGAAAGCTTCAGGGTCTTTTTCCGGGATCGTGAGATTGTATTGTCCCCCATTGGTCAGCGTCAGACGTTCGACGTTGCCCTCAAGGTCGCAGATGAAAAGGTTCCCGCGGCAGAGGAAGACAATGTCGTAGGTGTCGTTGACGAAAGAAAATTCGCTGATGCCGGTGTACATAATTTCGGCGTATGCGACGTCTTTGGGATCGCGCGTATCGTCCTCGCAGGGGAATCTCTTTATCTTTTCGGCGTCCGTCAGTTTCCTGACGCTGCCGTCCTCAAGCTTCACAAAAAGGTCCCTGACCGCTCCGCCCGTTTCGTTCCACAAAAAAGCCAATATCCTGCCGTCGGCGGAGAAAGTCGTCCCCGAAATAGTCTGGCCGTAAGTTAAAGGTCTGGTGTAAAGTTCCCTTAAAGTCGGGCCCTTGGGTGTGTGCTTGAGAAAAGTTTTCATTTTGTCCTTAATATTTCAGAATAAAAGCATACTTTTTTTATATTTTAGCATAAAAGAAGGCGGAAGCGCCGTATGAAAGCCGAAAAATGAAGGATCGTTGTAGGTAAGCCAAATGCTGAAAGTATTTTGAGAATGCCTTGATTTTTCCCCTGCTTTTTAATAAACTTTACCGATTTTTGGGGCATTTTTTCTCTTGATCCGAAAGGAGGGGCGAAACCCGGAGAAAAAGTTATTCGAAGATCGCTTGAAGCAGTAATTTACAACATACCGGAGGAATAAATATTTATGTTGCAAGGTCGTCAGGACATCAAGAAAGTTTTGATCATCGGTTCGGGCCCCATCATCATCGGACAAGCCTGCGAATTCGACTATTCCGGAACCCAAGCCTGCAAGGCTCTTCGCTCACTTGGCTACGAGATAGTTCTGGTGAACTCCAATCCCGCCACCATCATGACCGACCCAAACATGGCCGATCACACTTACATCGAGCCCTTGAACGTGGAATCGCTGGAAAGGATCATCGCCAAGGAACGACCTGACGCCCTTCTTCCCAACCTTGGCGGGCAGATGGCCCTGAACCTTTCCGCCGACCTGGCCGAGAAAGGCATCCTGGCGAAATACAACGTGCAGATCATCGGCGTGAAACTTGACGCCATCAAGAAAGGCGAAGACAGGCAGACCTTCAAGGACACGATGGAATCTATCGGCGTGGAATGCGCGAAAAGCGCCATCGCCAGAAGCTACGAGGAAGCCGAGAAGGTCCTGGAGTCCATCAAGCTCCCGGTGGTCATCCGCCCCGCTTACACCATGGGCGGCACCGGCGGCGGCCTCTGCTACAACATGGAAGAGTTCAAGACCATCGCCCAGCGCGGCCTCAAGGAAAGTCTGGTCCACGAGATCCTCATAGAGGAATGCCTGGCGGGCTGGGAAGAGCTGGAGCTGGAGATCATCAGGGACTCTAAAGGCCAGAAGATCACAGTCTGCTTCATCGAGAACGTTGACCCCATGGGCGTGCACACCGGCGACTCTTACTGCACCGCGCCGATGATGACGGTCCCGGAGAGCTTGCAGAAGCGTTTGCAGAAATATTCCTACGACATCGTGGACGCCATTGAAGTGATAGGCGGCACGAACGTCCAGTTCGCCCACGACCCGGTCACGGACCGCGTGGTGGTCATCGAGATCAACCCTAGAACTTCCCGCTCCTCCGCCCTGGCTTCCAAAGCCACCGGCTTCCCCATCGCCTTCATCTCCGCCTACCTGGCCGCTGGCATAACGCTGGATCAGCTCCCCTACTGGAAGGAAGGCACCCTGGACAAGTACGTCCCCTCCGGCGACTACGTGGTGGTGAAATTCGCGCGCTGGGCCTTTGAGAAATTCCACGGCTCCTACGACAAGCTGGGAACCCAGATGCGCGCCGTGGGCGAAGTGATGTCTATCGGCAAAAATTACAAGGAAGCTTTCCAGAAAGCCATCCGCTCCCTTGAGAACAAATGCTACGGCCTGGGCTTCTTCAAAGGCTACAACGAGTGGAGCAAGGAAGCGCTGGTGGAAGCCGTGCACACTCCCTGCAGCACGCGCCAGTTCATGCTCTACGAAGCCATCAGGAAAGGCGCCACCATCGACGAGCTTTTCGAAGCCACCAAGATCAACAAGTGGTTCCTTACGCAGATGAAGGAGCTGGTGGAGCTGGAAGAAGAGATCCTGAAATACAAAGGCTCGCTTCCTCCCAAGGACCTCCTGGTCCAGGCCAAGAAGGACGGCTTCTCAGACCGCTACCTAGCGCAGATCTTAAAAATAAAGGAAGATCTTGTAAGGGAAACCAGGGAAGCCGCCGGCATGGAGGAAAACTGGTTCGCCGTACCCGTTTCCGGCGTGAAGGACGCCTGCTACTACTATTCCACTTATAATAAGAAGAACGACGTCAAGATCTCCGACCATCCCAAGATCATGGTTTTGGGCGGCGGTCCCAACCGTATCGGCCAGGGCATCGAGTTCGACTACTGCTGCGTGCACGCCGCCTTCGCCATCAGGGACGCCGGGCTGGAATCCGTCATGGTCAACTGCAACCCTGAGACCGTTTCCACCGACTACGACACTTCCAACAAGCTTTACTTCGAACCGCTGACATTGGAAGACGTGCTCGCCATTTACCGCAAGGAAAAACCCCTGGGCGTCATCGTGCAGTTCGGCGGTCAGACTCCCCTCAACCTCGCCCACGACCTGGAAGCCAACGGCGTCAAAGTCCTCGGCACATCTCCCAAGACCATCGCCCTGGCGGAGGACCGCGAGCTCTTCCACGAAGTCGTGCAGAAGCTTGGCATTCCCCAGCCGGAAGCCGGCATGGCCCACAGCGTGGAGGACGCCCTCGCGGCGGCCAAGCGTATCGGCTATCCTCTGATGGTACGCCCCTCCTTCGTTTTGGGCGGACGCGGCATGGAAGTCGTGCACAACGACGAGATGCTGGTGGAATACATGAACAACGCCCTGCAGGCCGCCGGCGAAAACGTCATATTGATCGACAAGTTCCTTGAGAATGCCACCGAGACGGAAGCCGACGCCATCTGCGACGGCAAGGAAGCCTTCGTTCCCGCCATCATGGAGCACATCGAGCAGGCCGGCATCCACTCCGGCGACTCCGCCTGCTTCATACCGCCTGTGACGATCCCCCAGAAGCACATCGACACCATCGAGCGCTACACTAAGGAACTGGCGCTGGAAATGCACGTGGTGGGCCTCATGAACGTCCAGTACGCCATCTGCAACGACGTGGTCTATATTCTGGAAGCCAACCCCAGAGCCTCCCGCACCGTGCCGCTGGTTTCTAAGGTCTGCTCCATCCCCATGGCGAGGATCGCCACTCAGGTAATGCTGGGCAAGACGCTGAAGGAACTCGGCATCACGAAAAAAGCCATCCCCCACTACGGCGTCAAGGAAGCCGTCTTCCCCTTCAACATGTTCCCGGAAGTCGATCCGGTCCTGGGCCCCGAGATGCGCTCCACCGGCGAAGTACTTGGCATCTCCACTTCCCCCGGCCTCGCTTACTTCAAATCCCAGGTGGCCGCCAACCAGAAACTGCCCACGGAAGGCACCGTTTTAATGACAGTGGCCGATCACGACGAGATGCTCCTGGAGACCGCCAGACTCTTCAAGGAACTCAAATTCAAGATCCTCGCCACCAAAGGCACCTGCGCCTACCTCAATGAAAACGGGATCGAGGCCGAGCCTGTCAAGAAACGTCTGGAGGGACGTCCGAACCTTGTGGACGCCATCACCAACGGCGAGATCAATCTGATCATCAACACTCCGATAGGATGCCGCTCCAAGGACGACGACTCCTACATCAGGAAGACCGCCATCAAGTACAAGGTCCCCTACATCACCACAATGACCGCCGCTCACAACGCGGCCCTTGGCATCAAGGCCTTCCTGCACGGTTCAGCCCCCCTCAAGAGCATCCAGGAATATCACGCCGACATCAAATAAAGCGTGAGCAAAATAAAAACCTCGGGAAAAATATCCCGGGGTTTTTTTATTGATAAAAAAAGCGCCCCTCTTGCGAGAGGCGCTCTTTTTTTAAGAAGTTAAAAATTACTTCTTGGCTGCGGGCTTCTTGGCCGGGGCTTTCTTAGCAGCGGGCTTCTTGGCAGCGGGCTTCTTGGCCGGAGCGGCTTTCTTGGCAGGAGCGGGCTTCTTGGCAGCGGGCTTCTTGGCCGGAGCAGCTTTCTTGGCGGGAGCGGCTTTCTTCACAGCGGGCTTCTTGGCCGGAGCGGCTTTCTTGGCGGGAGCAGCTTTCTTGACAGCGGGCTTCTTGGCAGGAGCGGGCTTCTTGGCAGCGGGCTTCTTAGCCGGAGCAGCTTTCTTGGCCGGGGCTTTCTTGGCAGCCGGTTTCGCAGCGGGTTTCTTAGCAGTAGGCATAGTGTTTCTCCTTTTTGTTTGGTTGAAAAAAATGTCGATGTCGACAAATTTATATATATTTTTTTCAGATGCTGGATCTGTTTTTTTCTATATATTTTTTTCAGACGTTAAATCTGTTGTTTTCCAAAATGCCTTTATTACTGCGGTCCGCCGTTCATTCATCACTCATCGCACAACAAAAATGAATAGCGGATATTCACTGCTTTCCTAATATTTTATCAGATGCTTTTTTAAAAAGCAATGAGTAGTTCGCGCAAGAGACGAAAGAAATGAAAAGCAAGTGAAGAAAAATTTTTTATGCCGTCAAAAAAAAGCGCGTGTCTCCTGAACGCTTGATTTTTAAAGGCCTACCGCGATTGCTAAATTTGACCTCAAAATTTTTTTCTGTTAATATTCTTCCATCATGAAATACATAGACATACATACGCACGCTTTTCCTGACGCTCTTGCAGACAGAGCGATCGAAGGGATTGCGAAGGTCAGCGGCGACATAAAACCGAAAACGAACGGCACCGTAAGCGATCTGATAAGATCAATGAACGAAGACGGGATAAACGTTTCAGTCATTGCCAACATCGCCACCAAGGTTCCGCAGTTCGACGCCATCCTCAATTGGTCGAAGACGATCATGACAGATCGCATCGTCCCCTTCGCTTCGATCCACCCCGAGGACGTCAGCTTTAAGGAAAGGATAGAAAAGGTCGTCGGCTCCAATATCCGCGGGCTTAAGATCCACACCTTTTACCAGGGTCACGCCGTCGATGACAAGATATGGTTCCCCTTGTACGACGCCGCTCAGGAAACAAACATCCCCATACTTTTTCACGCCGGCTTCGACGTTGCCTTCGCCGCCCTTGACCAGGCCCATCCCTGGCGCTTCCAAAAAGTCATCGACAATTTTCCCAAACTAAATATCATCATGGCCCACATGGGCGGCTGGCTGGCTTATAACGATTTTCTGAGAGACATGTGCGGGAAAAAAGTCATGATCGACACCAGCTGTTCCGCCGGGCTCTGCCCGGTGGAAGTCACCAGGGAGATCCTCTCACGCCACGGCGCGGAAAACATTCTCTTCGGCAGCGACTGCCCCTGGGGAAGTCAGAAGGATCACATCCGCTTCGTCAAGGATTTCTGCCCCGACGAAAAAAAGCAGGAACTGATCTTCTATAAAAACGCGGAACGCTTGCTTAAGATCACAGTTCCTGACTTTGAATAAAAAAAACGCCGGCTGTAATTCAACCGGCGTTTTTCTTTGCGACAGATTTTATTCCGAGAGATTTTTGAAGAGAAGCCCCAGCGCCACGCCGAACATGGGGATCTCGGAGAGCTTGATGTGCTCGCCGGTCTGGTGGGCGGAGCCGTCGTCGTCCTGGCTGTAGCCAAGCGACGGGATGCCGGCGGCGAGAAGCTGCTTGCAGACTGTGGTGCCGTTCATGCCGAAGAGCACGGCGTCACGGCCGGTGAGATCCTTCGTGGCCTTCAGGGCAGCTTCGCAGAGCTTGCCCTTGGGATCGATCTCGAAGGCAACCATGTGGTCGGGCATTTCGCAGGAAAAGGATGTGCCGGGATAATCGTCGCAGGCGGCCTTGGCGAGGCTGTCGGTCCATTCCCTGATCTCTTGGAGATTCCGTTGCGGAGTATAGCGGATGTCCATCCTGACTTTCGTTTCCTTTGGAATGATGTTGTAGGCGCTGCCGGCTTCCAGTCCGGAAACGGTGAAAGTCGAGGGACTGAAGTTGGGCTGGTCTTTTTCTTTCAGGAAACCGATCTTCTCGGAATAGCTTTCCCTTACGGAGTTCAGGAAAGCGACCGCCGGCCAAATGGAGTTTACGCCGTGGTCGGGATAGGCGGCGTGGCCGGCTTTGCCGTGGAAGGTGTACTGGAATCTGAGGAGGCCTTTCTCGCCGTAGGAGAGTTTGTAGATGCCGGAGCCGGTGTCGGGCACGACGGCATAGTCGGCTTTTATCTTTCCGGTTTCAGTGAGCCAGACCAAGCCGTCGGTGGAGCCGACTTCCTCGTCCGCCACGGAAGCGAAAAGGAAGGTGCCTTGGAATTTGCCCTCGTTCTGCTTTAAGAATTTGGCGAGCAGGAAGGCGGAGACCATGGGGCCCTTGTCGTCGCCCACGCCTCTTCCGTAGGCTACGCCGTTCTCAATCTTGACTTCGAAGGGATCGTGATCCCAGTCAGGGTTGACGGGCACCACGTCGGCGTGGCAGGGAACGAAAAGGATCGGATGCCCCTCCCCCACTTTCGCGATGAGGTTAGTCCTTCCGGGAGTTTTCTCAAAGGTCTCGTACGGTATATTTAGTTCGTCAAAATATTTTTTCAGAACGTCGGCGACCAGGTATTCGTTGCCGGGAGGGTTGACGGTGTTCTGGGCCACGAGCTCTTTCAGGAGCGCTATGCCTTCCTCTTCATGTTCCTTGAAGAAGCGTTCCAGTTCTTCCTTCCAGCTCATTTTTCCTCCTTTCCTTCCGCGCTCATTTCTTCGGCGGCTTGCTGCTCCCTGGCCCTGGCGGCCATTTGACGGAGGGCCTCGAAGCTCCTGGGATTCTGCTTGGTCACGTCGTAGTTGTTTTCGTTGAGGTCGATGCTGCGGCCGGAGTCGGTGGTGACGGTCATCTCCATTTGGGTGGGAGGCTGCATGATGACTTCGAATTTCCTGGGGCCGTACTGGAAGGGCTCCTGGGATTCCTGGATATTGGACATGGGGTTCTGCTGCTGATCCTGCTGCTGCGCGGCGGCGGCAGCCCTTCTTGCGGCCGCGGCCTGGGCTTCCGCAAGAGCGCGTCTGTGTTCCTTCAGCGTCTCAGGCACGCCGCCCATGTCCTTCTGCTCCAGTTTGCCGTTTTCATAATAGCGCCAGACGCCGTAGGGCGTTCCGTTGAAAAGCAGTCCCTGGGAGGCCATGACTTCGTCCTCGGCGTAAACGGTCTTGATCTGGGAGCCTGTGAGTTTGCCGAAGATCACTTCGCTTTCAGTTTTCTCCTTCAGGTCGCCGTTGGGATAATAAGTTTCCTCTCTCTGACCCATCAGCACTCCGGCTTTGTAGGTCTCGACGGTCTGCTTGTCCTTTCCGTCCAGTTTCCACTCGCCGTCCTTCTCGTCGTTGACGAAGCGGCCGTACCAAAGCTTGTTGCCCCTGGCGTCGTAATAAACCCTTTTGCCTACGCGTTTGCCTTCCTTGAAATCGCCTTCGGTCTCGACAACTCCGTTGGTGTGCCAATAGGTCCAGGTGCCCTTGGCCAGGTTGTCGGAGAATTTTCCCTCGGCCATCTTGGCGCCGTTCTTGAAGAAATAATACCAGCGGCCGTCTTTCATGCCTTTGCTGTAGGGGCCGTAGGATTCCACGGAGCCGTTCTCAAAGAAGTTGGTCCAGGTCTTGCATTTGTAGCCTTCCTTGAAATATCCGGCGCTCTTTAAAAAACCGTTCTGGTAGAAATACTGCCAGTAGCCGTGGGGGATCTCGCCGGCTTCCGGATGGATCATGGCGTAGCCGGCGTATTTCAAATTGCCGTTCTGGTAATAGTCGGTTCTTAAAACGACTTCCTCCGAGGCCGCGAAAACAGCGGCGCTCAGAAAAAGCAAACTCAAGCACGCAATTAATTTTTTCATGCCGGTCCTATGGATTTTAAAGTTAGGAAAGCGTGGCTGTCGCTCTCAAATACGCTTCGATGAAAAGATCTATCTCGCCGTCCAGGACGGCGCCGGTGTTGCTTGTCTCGGTGTCGGTCCTGAGGTCTTTGACCATGTTGTAGGGATGCAGGACATAGGAGCGGATCTGGCTGCCCCATTCTATCTTCTGCTTGTTGGAGTAGGCGGTGTTCTGCTTGGAGAGCCTTTCGTTCATCTCCAGCTGGTAGAGTTTCGCCTTCAGCATCTTCATGGCTTCCGCTTTGTTCTTGAACTGGGAGCGCTCGTTCTGGCAGGAGACCACGACCCCGGTGGGAATGTGCGTGATCCTGATGGCCGATTCGGTCTTGTTGACGTGCTGGCCGCCGGCGCCGGAACTGCGGTAGGTGTCTATCCTGAGATCCTTCTCCTCGATGGTGATGTCGATGTCGTCGTCAACTTCGGGGGTGACGTCCACGGAGGCGAAGGAGGTTTGTCTCCTCTGGTTGGCGTCAAAGGGCGAGATCCTGACCAGCCGGTGTACGCCGATCTCGCATTTTAAGTAGCCGTAGGCGTACTCGCCGGCGATGTGAAGAGTCACGGATTTATAGCCGGCTTCCTCGCCTTCCAGCACGTCCTGGACTTTGCATTTCATGCCGTGGCGCTCGGCCCAGCGCTCGTAAAGGCGCTTGAGCATGGCGCACCAGTCGCAGGCTTCCGTGCCGCCGGCGCCGGAATGGATGGTCAGGTAGGCGTTGTTGTGGTCTGTCTCGCCGTTCAGAGTCTGGTGAAACTCGAATTCGTCGTAGCCGGATTGCAGTTTATGTATCTCGGCTTTGATCTCCTCAGAGAGAGATTCGTCCTTTTCAGAATCGGCCAGCTGCAGGAACTCTTCGGTTTCGGTAAGGAGTTTCTCCAATGATCTGGCTTCCGTGGTGACGCGTTTCAAGGAGTCCTGTTCCTGCAGCAGAGTGCGCGCTTTTTCAGGAGAGTTCCAAAGGTCCTGGGCTGTGGTGAGGACGGACAGTTCTTCCAGACGCTTTTCCTTGGCGTCCAGATCCAAGCCCGCGAAAAGGTGCGTAAGGCGGTCGCGGATCTCCGCCAATTGGTTTTTCTCTATGTCAAACATGTCTAAATTATACCATATCTCCAAACAACCGCTAACGCTGCCGTAAGGGAAAGATCTCATGCGCTATTTCGTTCACAAGGGTTTTGCTTTTCGCTGGCTTTTTCCCGTTCCTTTTTGCTTGAATGGATGATGAGCGCGCCTTTTTTCCATATTTTGGCCGGGACTCTTTCCGGCGTCCTCTGTTCGGAATGCCTGGACACTTCTCCCGTATGGCTGCTTTGGTTTTCCGGCGCAGCGTATTTTCTGATCAGCTTTTGCGCCTTTTTGAAAGTCCGGCGCTTTCCCTTGTCGCTTCTTGTTTTCGGAGGCGCTTTCCTTGGCGCAGTACTGCATTATGACGCAGTTGACCGTCCGCCTTGCGAAAGGGACGAGGAGAATTTCCTGCTGTGCGAGGCCTGCGAGAAAGCCGTTTGGTTTCGGGAAAAGGAAAACAGGAAATACTACGCCTCCCTCACGGCCTCGGGAGCCAGGGAGCGCTTCAAAGTGATCCTTTACTCCAAGCTCCCCTTCCCTTTGGAGAAGGGGGACGTTTTGGCCGGCCAGTTCAAATTCTCCCCCTTGAAGGGCGCCGCGGCCCCGGGCTGCTTCGACGCCAAGGCGCATTACGCCAGGGAAAACGTTTACCGCACCGCCGTTCCCAAGGGCAGTTTTCTCATCAAAGGCGCAAGACCTGCATCCCTGGCGAAAAGGATAGACGCCGTCAGGGACGCGGCCTCGCTTGCGCTTTCCGACGACAAATACCCGGTGGCTTCCCAGCTTCTCAGGATCATGCTGCTGGGCAGCCGGGAAAAGCTGCCTTCCAAGGTTGAGCGGGGCATCAAGAAAAGCGGTATCGCGCACATACTGGCGGTCTCCGGGCTGCACATCGGGCTGTTGAGCGGCGTCTGGTTCCTTCTGACGCGCCTTTTGGGATTGTCCCGGCTGTGCTTCAAGCTGCCCTTGCTGCCGCTGCTGTGGCTTTACGCGCTTTTCCTGGGGGACAGGCCCTCGGTGGTGCGCGCCGTGATCTTGATGACTCTTTTCATAGGCGGCCGCATAATGCGGAAAGCGACGCTTTCGGTGCATTTCCTCGGCATGGCCGCCTTCCTTTACGCCCTGGTATCCCCGAAACAGATCTTCTCCTATTCCTCGCTTCTCTCCTACGCCGCCACCGCGGCGCTGCTCACAATGCTTCCCCAAATGGACAGCCTGTTCGCGCTGAAAAAGTCCGAGAGTTTTCCTTTTTGGAAAAAATGCGCCTGCTTCCTTCTTGATTATGTCGTCCAAAGCCTCAAGATCTCCCTGGCCGTCCTGCTCTTTTCCCTGCCCTTGCTGCTCGGCATGCTCCACATGATAACGCCTCTGGGCTTCCTTATGAACATTCTGACGATCCCCTTGTGCGCGCTTCTGTTGATCTGCGGGCTTTGGAGGATGGCGGTTTATTTCTCTCCCCTGCCGATTGCGCTAAGCGACCTGCTTTGGGATCCCATTATGCTGCTTTGGGAGAAGATCCTCCCGGTAGTCGCGCGCTGCGGGGAAAACAATCTTTTCGTTCTAAGCCTGCCTTCCCTGCCTCCCGGCCGCATTCTCCTCTATTATCTGACGATGCTCTTTTTCCTGCTTTCCGAGCAGGCCGCGCAAAAATACTATGTTTGCAAAAACGAAAAGGAGGAAAGCTCCTTCAGAAGTCTGAAAATCCTGGAAAGCCGCGCCCTCCTTCTCCGAAGGATCTTTATTGCCCTTGTCCTTTTCGCCGCGGCCGTCCTTCTGCGTCCCTTCGTCCCTTCCCAAGCCTTGAAAATTACCGCCCTGAACGTCGGGCAGGGCGACGCTTTCGTCATAAGGTCGGATCTCGGTCCAAAGCTGGTGGTGGACTGCGGCCGCTCCTCCGGCGGCTCCTCCCAGGGGGAGCAGATAGTGGCCCCCTTCCTTAGGGACCAGGGGATCGGCGGGATCGACGCCCTCGTCGTTTCCCATTATGACGACGACCACATGGGCGGAGCCGGGGATCTAATCCGGGAAATAAAAACGCGAAAGATCCTGGCTCCCCCTGTGCTGAACTACGAGACCAACGGCTGGGAGCTGCGCGCCGAGGCCGCCTGCAGAAACGTGCCCTGGGAGGAGATCCGCGCCGGGGACAGCGGCTTAATCAAGGGGATGTTTTGGAAAGCTCTCTCCCCTCCCCGCTTCCCCCTGCCCGCAACCAGCAACGGACGCTCTCTTGTCCTAAGTATGAATTATTTGGGCTTTGAACTGTTGTTCAGCGG
The DNA here is from genome assembly GCA_017557885.1 of bacterium. Taxonomy (GTDB): domain Bacteria; phylum Auribacterota; class UBA3054; order UBA3054; family UBA3054; genus UBA3054. Next base: position 204,832 of record JAFYXV010000003.1, read on the forward strand.
CGACGCGCCCAGGGAAACGGAAGAAACGCAGCTGGAAAATCTCGGTGAAAAAAGGAGGATAGCCGTTTACAAGATCCCCCATCACGGCTCCGCCTCCTCCGGCGAGGAGAGTTTTCTCAAAGCCATATCCCCGGCCGTTTCTCTTCTCAGCGTAGGCAAAAACTCCTACGGCCACCCCCACGCAAGCCTCATGGAAAAATACTCCCGGCTGCGCCTGGAAGTCTTAAGGACCGACGAATTGGGGACCTTCACCCTGAGCCTCCGCAAAAAGCGAGGGACCGGTCGGGAAAAAGCCTCGGCAAATTGACAAGCCAGAGCCAATAAAGTATCATAGTAGGTGTGTGTGTTTAAGGAAACTTAACTAGCGTTTCCTTTGCGCGGAATCCATAAAATCCAAACGGAAAAGCGAGTTTTTTATGAACGTCAACCATGTTTTCGGCAGAGATTACCGGCACGTCCCCCAAGCCCCAATAGGCATCATCGCCACCCCGGGAGGCCGGGAACTGGCGGAGACCATCGACAAGGAACTCATCAAAGAAAGGCTCTCGCTTTTGGACGGATATCCTCCCTATGAAAACTACCCGGGTTTTTTAAGGGACACTTTCATAATCGATTCCGACGCTCCCCGTTTCCAGAACGGCGAAGGCAAAGCCGTCATCAACCTCTCGGTCCGCGGACTTGACCTTTTCTTCATCACGGACATCGGCAACTGGGGCATCAAATATTCCCGCAACGGCGAGACCGTCTCGATGGCTCCCGACGAGCACTTCCAGGACCTCAAGAGACTGGTGGCCGCCGCCCGCGGCATGGGCCACCGCTGCAACGTCATCATGCCGATGCTTTACGAGAGCCGCCAGCACCGCATTTCCGGAAGGGAATCCCTGGACTGCGCCATCGCGCTGCAGGAGCTTGTCAATCTCGGGGTCAACAACATCATGACCATCGACGCCCACAACGCGCACGTTCACAACGCCATTCCCAACCACGGCTTCGAGAACCTCCACGCGGCTTACCAGATCATAAAGAAAATGGTCAACACGATCCCGGATTTCCGCATCGGGCCGGACAACCTGATCGTGGTCAGCCCCGACCTGGGCGGCATGTCCCGCTGCCGCTATTTCGCCGAGCAGCTTCACACTCACCTCACCGGCTTCTATAAACTCAGGGACCTCTCGAGGGTGGTGGACGGCAAAGCGCCTGTTTTGGAGCACAAATTCCTGGGCGGCAGCATAGCCGGCCGCGACGCCATAGTGGTGGACGACATGATCGCCTCCGGCGGCTCCGTCATCGAGGTGGCTTACAAACTCAAGGAAGCCGGCGTCAGGAACATCTACGTGGCCTGCACTTTCATGCTCTTCACCAGTGGTTTGGAAAAATTCAACAAAGCCTATGAGGAAGGCGTCATCACGAAGGTCTTCGGCACCAACGCCACCTACACCCGCCCGGATCTTCTCCAGGCTCCCTGGTACACTCAGGTCAGCGTTTCCCGCCTGATCTCGCTGTACATCGACCTCTTCAACCGCAACGAATCCATCGCCAAACTTCTGGACAACAGCGCCAAGATAAGCAAGCTTCTGGAAACTCACGATCTGCATGCCTAGTTTCAGGCACTACCTACCTTTCCTTCTCTTTGCCCTTGCGCTGACGGCTGGGCTGGACGGCTGTTCCTCCGAAAAGCTCCCTCCCGCCGACCTCATCACCCCTGATCAGGATTCCGCCGAGCTTGTCGATCCCATGAACCCGCAGGATTTCGCCGCCGGGGAGAATTCCGGCTCCGAAAGTTCCGGCCTGACGCCCCAGGAGGAGATCACGATAACGGGATCAGGCTCGTCCCTGGGCGATCCGGCGGTCATCAAAGGCGTTTACACCCGGTTGGGAAAAATGGAAGCGGAGAACGATTTCATCACGGAAAAACTCGGCAAAGAAGGCAGCGGCTGGAAAACGAAAAGCGTCTCGGGCCAAAGCGTCGGAGAAAGGAAGTGCGAGCTCGTGACCGTCGAGGTCCTCCCTGACCAAAGCGTCAGGATATTTTATTTCGACATTACGGAATACTCCGATTCCTGGGAGTAAGATTTCATGAAGAGCTTCCATCCTTTCCCCTACGATGAGTTTCAAAAGAAGGCCATCCGGGCCATCGACGGGGACTCCTCCATTTTCGTCTCCGCCCCCACCGGTTCAGGCAAGACCGTCATCGCCGAGCACGTCATAGCCGACGCCGTCACGCTTCATCAGCGGGTCGTTTACACCGCTCCCATAAAAGCTCTCAGCAATCAGAAATACCGGGAGTTCGTTAAAACTTACGGCGAAGCTTCCGTAGGCATTCTTACGGGCGACGTGAACATAAACAGGGACGCCCAGATCATCGTCATGACCACGGAGATCTACCGCAACACGCTGCTGGACGAAGAGAACGCCCTGAAGAACGTGGCCTGGGTGATCTTCGACGAAGTCCACTACCTGGACGATCCGGAGCGAGGCACGGTCTGGGAGGAAGCCATCATCTTCTCCCCGAAGGAGACCCGCATCCTGGCGCTCTCCGCCACCGTGCCAAACGCAAGGGAGATCTGCGACTGGATGGAGAACGTCCTCGGCCGGCCCATGACTCTGGTGGAGGAAAGCAAGCGTCCGGTGCCGCTCTCCTTTTATTTCCAAGCCCAGAACAAAGTCTTTTCAGATTTCCAGAGTTTTAAAAACGAAGCCTACCAGAACCTGGCGCGCCGCAAGCATCATTTTCAGCGCGGCCGCCGGCCGGCCCCGGAAGTCACGCCCAATTCCCTGCCAAGGCTTTTGGAACGCCTCAAGGCCGAGGACGGTTTCCCCTGCCTTTATTTCGCCTTCGGGCGCAAGCTGACCGAGGAGTTGGCGGCCAACACCATGAGCTGCTTTTCCCTTCCCAAAGCGGAAAAGGAGGAGATCGAAAAACGCTTCCGGGAGCTTTGCGAACGCTACGGCGTGACAGGCGAGGCCGCGGCCCGTAAACTCCAGCCCATGGTACGGAACGGCGTAGCCTTCCACCATGCGGGAATGCTGCCCACCATAAAGGAGATCGTCGAGCAGCTCTTCAACGAGAAAAGATTGAAAATGATCTTCGCCACCGAGACCTTCGCCCTGGGCCTCAACATGCCGGTGAGGACCGTCATTTTCGACAGCCTCCGCAAATACTATCCCGGCGGTTTCAACGTCATGAGAACGAGAGATTTTTTCCAGATGGCGGGACGCGCGGGACGCCGCGGCATGGACGATTTCGGAAGGGTCTATCTCAGGATCGATCCCAGGCGCGTAAGGGCGGAACAGGTCAAAGAGTGCGTCTTCGGAGCAGCCCAGCCTGTCATGAGCCAGTTCAACGCCTCCTACGCCACTCTTTTGAACCTCTACGACAAGCACGGCGATAAAATACTGGACATTTATCCCAAGACCCTGAACTATTACCAGGCCTCCAAACGCCAGCGCCAGAAAGAAAGGCAGAAATTCATCTTCCGCCTGAAAGTCCTCCAGAAATGCAACTGCATAAGGAACGAGTCGCTCACGGGCAAGGGGCGCTTCGCCTGCTGGTTCTTCGGCTACGAGCTGATGATGGCGGAGCTTTACAATTCCGGCTGCTTCGACCGCTGGAACGTTTACGAGACGGGCCTGGCCCTTTCCACACTTGTGATGGAGCCCAAGCCGGGGCTGCCGCCCATACGCCATCTTCCCCAGCGCCTGACGCGCGTAATGCGAGATGTGGAGGAAGTCTATTCCGAAATAGAACTGATCGAAAGCTCCTACCGGGTGGACACCCCGGTGCCTCCTCCGCAGACTACGCTTTTGAAAGCGACGGAACTTTGGCTGAAGGGCGCCTCTTTCCAGGACACGGTGCAGGCCTCCAAGCTTGACGAAGGCGAATTGATCCGCTATTTCCGCATGATCATCCAGCTGGCCAGGCAGCTGGCCCAGGCGCCGGGAGTCTCGGAAAGGATCGCGGCGAACGCCGAGGATCTCAGGAGACTCATGGACCGCGGCGTGGTGGACGCGGAGCGCCAGCTCCGGGGCTGAGCGGTCAGTTTAAAAAGGTGGAGCCGCCCATCAGGCCGAAGTTGCTGAAGACGAAATTGTAGAGATGATTGCCGTTGAACATGTAGCGGCGCTCGACTCTGGCGGAGATCGCGGTGTAAACTTCGTAGGTGATGGTGCCCATCCACTCGGCCATTTCCTGGACCGTGATCTCGTTTTCGCCCTGTTTGCCTAAGAGGACGACTTCGTCGCCGGGCTTGACTACCGGTTCGTCGGGGCCGAGTTCCACCGTGGTCTGGTCCATGCTGATCATGCCTCTTACGGGATAGCGCTTGCCTTTGACGAGGACTTCGGCCCTGTTGGAAAGGATCCTGCGGTAGCCGTCGCCGTAGCCGACTTCAATGGTCGCGATGTAAGTTTCCTGGGTGGTCGTGTAAACTGCGTTGTAGCCCAGGGACTGGCCCTTGGGGACTTTTTTGATCTGGGTGACCCTGGTCTTCCAGCTGAGCATCGGCTCAAGCGTCGCGCCGTGCAGTTTTTCTTTCTCGGCCTGGGAAAGCGGATAGCCGCCGTAGATAAGTATGCCCGGGCGGACCATGTTGTAGCCGGAGTTGTCGATGTTGAGAACGGCGCCGCTGGCCTCCATATGCCTCAGGGGGATCGTGATCCCGCGCTTGAAAAGGTAAAGAAGCACTTCCTGGAATCTCGCCTGCTGGTCTATGGTCAATTGGGAATCGGGGTGATCAGCCATGGACAGATGGGTCATAATGCCCGTGATCTTGATGTGGGAGAGCTGGGTGGCGGCGTAGATGTCGTCGAGATTGCTGTAGCGGAAGCCGATGCGGCCCATGCCGGTGTCGATCTTGAGATGCGCCTGCAAGGGCATGCCGAAGTGGCGGGCGCTCTCGTTCATGGCCCTGGCGTTCTCAAGATCAACCAGCACCGGCGTAATGTTGTGGATGGAGAGGACTCTTACGTCGTCTGGTTCCGAAGGACCGAGGACCAGTATGTTGGCGTTGGGAACGTAGGAGCGGATCTCCAGGGCCTCCTTGCAGGTGGCCAGGCCCAGCCAGTCGATGCCGAACTCGAAGGCCGCTTTGGCGGTGGCCTCCAGACCGTGCCCGTAGGCGTTGGCTTTCAGGGGCAGCAGGAGCTGGCAGCCCTTGGGAATGAGTGTTCTTACGGTGTCAACGTTGTGCCGGAAGGCGTTCAAGTTTATTTCCGCCCAGGAATAATACATAAGCGATCAGTTCTCCTTTTCTCTGATGTCAAGATAGGCCGCCAGCAGAGCGGTGTCGGCCGGGGTTATGCCCGGGATGCGTCCGGCCTGTCCCACGGTCACGGGACGGATCCGGCTGAACTTCTGGAGCGCCTCGATCCGCAAGCCCTTGACAGAACTGAAATCGTAGTCGAAGGGGATCTTCTTGCGGTCGAACCTTTGGGAGCGCGCCACCTGACGTTCCTCTCTCAGTATGTAGCCGTCATACTTACAGCGTATCAAAATCTCCTCCCAAATGGAATCGTCGCAATCCGCAAGGCCGAGCGCTTTCCTTATGTCGTCCTCTTCTTTACCGGTGATGTCCGGGCGGCCCAGCACCCTGATAAGCGGCGTTCCCTCCTGATACTTTTCCCTCAGGAATTCCATTTGGGAATTTATCTTTTCTTCCTTTTCCGCCACCTTGTCAAGCTCAGCCTTGTCTATAAGTCCGTATTCGGCGGAGATCCTCCCCAGCCGGTAGATGGCGCTGTCAGCTCTCAATATCAGGCGGTATTCCGCCCTTGAGGTGAACATTCTGTAGGGTTCGTCCACTCCCAGGGTGACAAGGTCGTCGATCATGACGCCCAAATATCCTTCGGATCTGGCCGGGACAAAGGGCGGCAGTCCCTTGACGGCGGCGGCGGCGTTGATGCCCGCGGCGATGCCCTGGGCGGCCGCCTCCTCGTATCCGGAGGTGCCGTTGATCTGTCCGGCAAGATAGAGGTTCGGCACGATCTTGCTCTCCAAAGTCGGATAAAGATCCCTGGGGTCGGAATAGTCGTATTCTATGGCGTAGGCGGGATGAAGGAAGACCGCCTTTTCAAGGCCCGGTATGGAATGCACGAAAGCTTCCTGCACGTCCCTGGGCAGACTGGTGGAGATGCCGTTGGGATAGTAGCTCTCGGTGTCGTTGCCCTCGGGTTCCAAAAAAACATGGTGCGTTTCCTTGTCTTTGAAGCGCACGATCTTGTCCTCGATGGAAGGGCAGTACCTCGGGCCGATGCCTACTATCTCGCCGCCGTAGAGCGCGGACTTGTCAAGATTATCGGTGATGATCTTTTTCGTTTCCGCAGTGGTGTGCGTGATATAGCAGGGCAACTGGTTGATAGTTTCCAGCGCGGGCGGCCTTTTGTTCCTGAAGGAGAAAGCAGGAGGATCCTCGTCGCCGGGCTGGAGCTGCGTCTTGGAAAAATCAATGGAAGACTTGAGAAGCCTGGGAGGCGTTCCGGTCTTCAGGCGGCCTAAGTTCAGGCCTAAGTTTTCCAAAGAATCGGAGAGTTTTCTGGCGGGAGGATCGCCCAGGCGTCCGCCCTCCTTTTTCTCTCTGCCGATATGCATCAGGCCTTTCAGGAAAGTGCCGACCGTCAGGATGACCTTTTTGGTGGTCAGATTTGATCCGTCGGCCAGAAGGACGCCGGAAAGCCTGCCGTTCTCAGTCGTCAGCTCTTCCGCCAAACCAACGATTATCGTAAGGTTCGCGGCGCTTTCGAGGGCCGTCTGCATGTAGGCGGAGTAAGAGCTGCGCTGGGACTGCGCTCTCAGCGCTCTTACGGCCGGGCCTTTGCTGAGATTCAAAACTCTGTACTGCAAGCCGGAATTATCGGCGGCCAAACACATCAGGCCGCCCAGGGCGTCCACTTCGCAGGCCAGGTTGGTTTTGCCAAGACCCCCGATGGCGGGGTTGCAGGACATCTGCGCGATGGTTTCAAAGCTGATGGTGACAAGGGCTGTCTTCAAGCCCATTTTGGCGCAGATATGGGAGGCTTCTATGCCGGCGTGTCCCCCGCCGATGACTATGATGTCGAAACTCGCAGTCATATCCCGGAGAATTTAAAAGCCGAAGGCAGCGCGGAAATGAGCTGAGAGGCGGAGAAAGGTCCGCGGGCGGCCAAAATGTCTGCGGAAAGTCCGTGAAAATATGCCGCCAGCGCCCCGGCGTCCTGAGGCTCCAGGGATTGGGCCAGGAAGGCGCCTATTAGGCCCGTGAGCACGTCTCCCGCCCCTGCGGCGGCCAAGTAGGCGTTCCCGCTTAAATTGACGTAAGGAAGGCTTCCGGGGGCGCAGACAACGGTGTGGCGTCCTTTCAGAAGGAAAGGCGTTTCGTAATATTCCGCAGCCTTAGCGGCGGCTTCCAGCCTTCCCGGATCGTCCTTGGGAGACGCCTCGCCCATAAGGCGCTGGAATTCGCCCTCGTGGGGCGTAAGAATGATGTTTTTGTCCTTGAAGGGAAAGCTCAGGGCATCCCCGGCGAGAAGCGACAAGGCTCCGGCATCCCAGACTTGCGGCTTGTCGCACTCGTAAGCCGCTTTCAAAAGCGAAGAATGGTATTCGTCGTCAGGAAACCCGCAGCCCACAGCCAAAGCGCCGGCTTTTTCCAAAGGCGCCGCCAGGGCTTCCAGATCCTTTTCGATATCCCCTGTCAGGCCGACGGTGAGTATATGGGGCGCTCTGGCGTTCAAAACCGGAACCAAAGGCGCGGGCACCGCCGCGGTGACCATACCGGAAACCTGGGCGGCGCTTTCCGCGCACAAAACGGCCGCGCCTCCCATGCCTTCGGAACCAGCCAGGACCAGCAGATGTCCCCGCTTGTATTTATGGCCGTTTTCCGCCGGCTTGGGAAGAAGGGTGAGCGCTTCCCTGAGGGACAGAGCCCTGGCCGCCGAGGAGGGGTTTTTGACCTCCGGGCAGCCGATGTCAACGATCTCCGTGCGGCCGCAGCAATAACTTTGTTCTGTCAGGAAGACCTGTTTGCCCTGGGCAAACGAGACCGTCCAGTCCGCTTTCACACAAAGCCTCGCTTCCTCGCCGTCCGAGGGAAGGCCGCTGGGAATATCAAGCGCGAAGACCTTCGCCCGGCTTCTGTTTACGGCAGTAATGGCGGAGGCCAGAAGAGCGTTGGCGCCGCCTTTGAAGCCGCTGCCGCACATCCCGTCCACAATGACGTCGCCCCGCCAGAAATTCAAGTAGTCGCTTATTCCCTCCGGAGTCTTAACGCTGTGTATTCGTACGCCCAAACGTTCCAGCCTGCGGTATTGCAGCAGCGCGTCGCCCTTCAGTTTGGCAGTGTCTCCCAGAAGGACCGGATCGCATTTCAAGCCTTCCTGAATGAGATAACGGGCAACCACCCAGGCGTCGCCGCCGTTGTTTCCGCAGCCTCCCAAGACGAGAAAACGGGAGGCTTGGGGCGCGAAGATCTTTCTCAGGAAGCAAAAGGCGGCGTAGCCGGCGTTCTCCATGAGAACGGCTCCCGGTATGCCCTGAAGCTGAGCTTCCTGGTCAAGGGCGCGTATCCTGTCAACGGGAAGAAAATACATCTGACGTAAAAAAAGCGCCGCATCAAGCGGCGCTTTATGCGCAAAATCAGGCAGGCAGCTTGGAAATGAGGATCAGGGAGAAGGCCATGATGAAGATGGCCACGGTCTCGATGATGCCCAGAGCCAGAAGGTAGTTCACGAAGCCCTTGCCGGTCTCGCCGAAAGCGTCGCAGGCGCCCGCAGCGGCTTTGCCCTGCATCCAGGCGGAAAGTCCGATGGCGATGCCGCCGACGATGCCGATGGCCAGGTAGGTCGGATAGTACTCAGCTTTGCCGCCCATGATGATGAACATGATGATCATGCCGTAAATGGTCTGGGAAAGCGGAGCGCCGGCGAAAACTGTCAGCTGGAAGCTGGCGGGCTTGTTTTGCATGTAGCTGCGCTTCCAGGCGCCCACGGCGCCCTGACCGGCGCAGCCGGTGCCAAGAGCGCTTCCCATGCCGGCGAAGCCAACGGCGCAGAGAGCGCCAGCGTACATCAGAGCGGTTTGCAGAAATTCGTTCATATTTATTCTCCTTTGATTAATTGTTTTCTATTGATCCACTGAAAGGCTTGTAGGCTTTGCCTTCCCAGTTTATCTGCATATGGTTGGAAAATTCCAGCGTGTTCAGCCTGAGTCCGTGCACCAGAACGCTCATCATGCCGAGGACGATGTTAAGAACGTGCCCTATCACTATGACAAGCGCTCCGCAAAGCCCGAAAACTATGAGCTTCCAGCCTGTCTGCCCGGCGTAGAGCATCGAACCCATATCGTTGAAGCATTGGGCGATGTAAGTGCCGGAAAGTCCCACCGCGAACAGGCGGATATATGAGAGGACGTCCACAAAGCTGTTGATGAAGTTAAAGGGCGTGTAAAGAACGTCGCCGATGTTGCCCCAGTTGACGCTGAACAAGAGGATAAGGACGGCGCCTATTATGCCTCCGGCGTAGCACCAGACCGGGAAGGATTGCACGCTCGTATGCTCGACGAAGGGGAAGGTGTCCCCCACTATCATCGTTATGATGGCGAAGAAATTGCAGGTCAGGAAGAACATCCAGCCGAGGTTGCCGAGGGCTTCCCTAAGGGAGCCTGCTATGACGGCGCGCCAGATCCTGGCGCCCGCCAAATGCGTCAAAGCGACGGCGAAGCAGAACCATTGGACGCAGGCCATCGACTTCTCCCCCTGCAGGCAGGGCAGGCCTCTCAGGAAGACCGGAAGGCTTTCCTTGGCGATGCCGAAGAAAGCGCCGTTAAGAAGACCCCAGACGACCGTGCCGCAGCTTAGGATGATGAGGAAGATGATGGCCGGCTGAGCGGCCCTGGCCTTCACTTTCAGCTTCAGGATGATCGAGGCTATGAGATAGATGAGGCCGTAGCCCGCGTCGCCTACGATGATGCTGAAGAAAAGCGTGAAGTAGATCATGACCGGAAGAGAAACGTCGCACTCGTTGTAGCCGGGCATAGCGTCGATGAAGTCGAAGACGACTTTCACCGGCTTCAGCCAGCCGGGCAGATCGAGAAGCGTCGGGACCGCCGGATCGCTGCGGTCGGCCTTCTCGTACCAGAGGCCCCAGCCTTCCCTTTTCGCGGTCTCAATGAGTTTCCCCATTTCGGGTTCAGGCACGAAACCTTCAAGATAAACTATCTTGCCGTCCACCGTCACGGAATCGAAAGCGCTGGCGTAGGCGTATTCCCTTTCCAGTTCCTTCAAATATTTTTCCAGAACCGAAACGGCGCCTCTCAGGCTGTTCAGCTCTTTTCTGGAATTTTCCGCGCGGTTAAGGAGCCCTTCGTATTCGAGTTTCAGTTCCTTTGTGGATTTCTCCGGAAGAGAAACTTCCGGAAGTTCCAACGAGAAATCTTCCCTGCCGCATAGGGCGAAATAGACTTGCCCTTTCGTCCTGGCGATCACTTGTTTGACTACGCCGTAGGGTTCTTCCGGCTCCTGCTCTTCCTGGCAGGAATAGAGCTTAACTATGACGCCGCTCTTCCTGAGTTCCCTTATGATCTTGGGGTCGAAATCTCCCCAGGCGGAAAGAAGCTCAAGCTGGTTTTTAAGTTTCTGCGCGTTTTCCGTGTCGGCGGAAACGGAAGCGGTCAGCTCCTGGACCTTCCTGATGATCTCTTCGGGAGAAAGATCCGGAACATGATTGTCCTTCGGGCAGTTGAGGAGCGTGTTGACGACGCCCTGGGCGACTTTGATCTTTTCGGAAAGGGAATCCTTGGAGCGGCGCTCGGGCTTTTCCTTCTGGGTTATGTGGAGAACGCCCAGCTCCCTCAGCTGCTTGAGGAGTTCCTCTTCCTGGGAGGCGATGGAAAGGACCGCGACTTTTTGCATATCTACTATCATGCCGTCAGTCCTCCTTTCTCCGTGCTTTTACGCTTGGCGATCTTGCCTCTCACCACCGCGCTGGCCTGCTGGTCGCCGATGAAGATCTGGATCTTTCTGATATTGCTCTTGCACTCGGGGATCTTGACCTTGTCGAAGAGGTTTATGCGCTGCACGGTCACGCGCATCTCGGCGTTTATGAGACGCTGCTGTTCCGTCAGCACGGCGCGGTGATTCTGCAGCGAACTAAGCTCCTTTACGGCCGCGATGCCGAAGTCCACCCAGGCGGGAGTCGTCGTGAGGTCGTAGTCTGACAGGGCGAACTCCGTATCCTCGTAGATGGGGATGGGAACGCCGGCGATGTTGCCGTCCTTGGTCTTGACGGACTTGACGGAAACAAGCTTCTCCAGTTCGACCGGCTCGGAAAAGAGCACGGTCCATTTCTCCAGGTCCGCCTTCAGGTCTTCCTCGCGTTTTTTTATCTCAGCCTGTTCTTTCTCGATGCGCCGCACTTCCGCCACCAGCTGCTCTTTTTTCAATTCAAGAGTCGGCAGGAAGCGGCGGTAGCGGCTTAAGGCGTCGCGTTCGCTTTTCAGGGCTGATTTGGAAAATTTAAGTTTGGCCATGGTTTATTTTGCGGGCCAGTATTTGGCTATGAGTTCCGGTTTCAAGCTGATCTCGGTCTTTTCAAAACATTCGCCGAGGATCTGCCAGCAGAGGTCCAGGGCGGCTTCCAGAGGAATGTTCACGCTTAGATCCATGAGCTTATCCTCAAAAAGCTTTCCGTACTTCAGGAGCTTCAGGTCCCAGGCGCTCATCAAAAAGCCCATGGACTGTTTCTCCTGCGTCTCGCGGCACTGGGCGTAGAGCTGGATCATGGTGTTCATGATGGCGCGGTGGTCGTCACGAGTCTTGTTGTTGACCTGCTGTTTCAGACGGGAAAGGGAGCCGAAGGGCTCGATGCGGCCGTTCTTCAGATAGAACTGGCCTTCCGTGATGTAGCCGGTGTTGTCCGGGACGGGATGCGTGACATCGTCGCCTGGCATGGTCGTGACGGCCAGAATGGTGATGGAGCCGGCGTCCTCGAAGTCCACGGCTTTTTCATAACGGCTGGCGAGCTGACTGTAGAGGTCGCCGGGGTAACCGCGGTTGGCCGGCACCTGTTCCATGGTGATGGCGATCTCCTTCATGGCGTCCGCGAAGTTCGTCATGTCGGTCAGAAGCACAAGAACGCGCTTTCCAGCCACAGCGAACTGCTCGGCGGTGGCCAGGCACATGTCTGGCACCATCTGGCATTCCACGATGGGGTCGGCGGCCGTATGCACGAACATCACGGTTCTAACCAAGGCGCCGCGCTCCTCGAAGGTGTCGCGGAAGAAAAGATAGTCGTCGTGCTTAAGCCCCATGCCGCCGAAGACGATGATGTCGACTTCCGCCTGCATGGCGATGCGGGCCAGAAGTTCGTTGTAAGGTTCGCCGGCGATCGAGAAGATCGGCAGCTTCTGGGATTCCACAAGCGTGTTGAAGACGTCGATCATCGGGATGCCCGTTCTCACCATGTGGCGCGGGATGATGCGCCTGGCGGGGTTGACGGAGGGGCCGCCGATATCCACCGCTTTGCCCTGAAGCGCCGGGCCTCTGTCACGGGGCTGTCCGCTGCCGTTGAAGACGCGCCCTAAAAGGTCGTCGCTGAAGCTGACCTGCATGTTGCGGCCAAGGAAGCGCACTTCGTCGTTGGTGGCGATGCCTCTTGCGCCCGCGAAGACCTGCAGCGACACAAGGTCGCCCGCGATCTTGATGACCTGGGCCAAAGAGGTGCCGCGTTTGCTGGTGACTTCCGCGAGCTCGTTATAGCCTACGCCCGTGGCGGAGACTGTAATAACGCTGCCTGCTATCTGTAAAACTCTGGTGTGTATAGTCTGCATATCTCTATTCTCCTTTACGCTCTGCGCTCCGCGACATGTTTGTCAAGAAGCTCTTCAGCCGCCTTGCACTTCTCGCTTTCCCAGGGCGAAATGTTCCAGTTCTTGAATTCCCTGGTCAGTTCGAGGAAGAAGCTGCGGGCCTGGTCCTTGGTGTCGAAAGAAAACTTCGTCTTAATGATGGAGAGCATCTTATCGAAGACGTAGCGCTGGCGCTCAAGGGAGCAGGCGGCGTCCACTTCGTCGAAGGAGTCCTGCTGAAGGAAAGCGTTGTCCAAAAATTCGGATTTCAAATAGAGCACGAAGTCGTCCATGGAGGTGCCTTCTTCGCCCACCACTTTCATCATCTGGCTGACTTCGTTGCCGCGCCTCAATATCGCCCTGGCTTCCGGAACTTTCTCGGAAACCGGGTTGGGGTATTTGCTCCAAGAGTCAAGCGGGTTGATGGCGGGGTAACGGCGGGCGTCGGAACGCTCCCTGGAAAGGCCGTGGAAAGCGCCCACGACTTTCAGGGTGCCCTGCGTCACAGGTTCCTCAAAGTTGCCGCCGGCGGGACTGACGGTGCCGCCGATGGTGACGGAGCCTTTCTCGCCGTTATATAGTTTGACGTAGCCGGCCCTTTCGTAGAAGTTCGCAATCAAGGATTCCAGATAAGCCGGGAAAGCTTCTTCGCCCGGGATCTCTTCCAGGCGGCCACTGACTTCGCGCAGCGCCTGGGCCCAGCGGGAAGTGGAGTCCGCCAAAAGAAGGACGTGCAGTCCCATCTGGCGGTAATATTCGGCCAGCGTCACCGCCGTATAAACGGAAGCTTCGCGGGCCGCCACCGGCATGGAGCTGGTGTTGCAGATGATGATGGTCCTTTCCATCAAAGAGCGCCCGGTCCTGGGGTCGATGAGTTCCGGGAATTCGCGGAGCGTTTCCACGACTTCGCCGGCGCGTTCGCCGCAGGCCGCCAGGATGACGATGTCAACGTCGGCGTTGCGGCTCGTGACCTGCTGCAGAACAGTCTTGCCGGCGCCGAAAGGACCGGGAATGCAGTAGGTGCCGCCTCGGGAGATCGGGAAGAAAGTGTCGATGATCCTGGTTTGGGTGACCATCGGCTCAAGCGGGCGGAGCCTCTCGGCGTAAGCGTTGATGGCGAGCTTCACCGGCCATTCCTGACGCATGGCGACCGTCTCCACAGTCCCGTCCTCAAGGGATTCCACTTCCGCGATCTTTTCCGTCACGGTGTAACTGCCTTTGGGAGCGATATACTTTATCTTCCAGGTCCCTCTCAGTTTCAGCGGGACCATGATCTGGTGCTTGAAGATGCCTTCCGGAACGAAGCCCAGCCAGTAGCCGGCTTCCACTTCGTCGCCGACCTTGGCGGTCGGGGTGAAATCCCAGGCTTTCTGCATATCCAGAGCAGGCAGGTATTTTCCGCGCTGCAGGAAGTTGCCGCACTCCGCGGCCAGATCGTTCAAGGGGTTCTGCAGTCCGTCGTAGGTACGGGAGAGAAGGCCCGGGCCCAGTTCGGCGCTCAGAAGTTCGCCGGTGAATTCAACAGCGTCGCCCTGCTTCAGGCCGCGGGTATCCTCGTAAACCTGCAGGTCGGCGTATTCGCCGCGGATCCTGATAACTTCAGACTTCAGGCGCTTGTCGCCCACTACGGCGTAGGCCACCTCGTTCTGGATCACCTTGTCGGCGAACTTGACGGTGATGATGTTGCTGTTGACGGCAGCAACTCGTCCAACTGATACAGCCATCTATATTGCTCCTATTTTAACTTTTTACCATGCATGAATCTTTAAGCACCTCTTGCCCTTTCAGGTCGTCGAGGCATTTCCAGCGCCAGAGGATCACTAACTTCTTGAAGTAGCAGTAAACCGCCGTGTAGTCGAAGAAATGGCCAGCGCTCATCTCGTCCAGGCGGGAGAAGCAGATGAGGTCCAGGCCTCGCTCTATCTTCAAAGGCTCGCCGGTCTTGTAAAGCTCCGTTATCCCCTGCTTCGTGGCGCCGTCCATGACGTCGGTCCTGAGCCTGTCGGCTTGGAATTCCTTTCCAAGCCTCGCGGCCCTGATCTGCGCCACCGCGCTCCTGAAGGATCTCTCCCAGAGAGCCCATTCGGCGGCCACGTCAAGTTTGGCGTTCGCGTCTGTCAGCGCTTTCAGTTCTTCATCCCCCAGCCACGGCGCGGCCCTCTCGATGAACTCGTCGGGCGACATGGGAGGTTCGCCTTCAAAGTTCAGATAAGGAAGAGAACAGACGAAAGTGTAGTAATTGCCCATTTTTTAGTCTCTCAGGACCGCGGCGAGTTTAGGCGAGAGCTGGGAACTGAGAAGTTCCACCAGCGTCTCGTCGGTAAGTTCGATCTTCAGGTCTCCGTTCACGGAAACGACGGAAGCGCCGGCTTTCAGGCCCTTGACGGGGCAGACCTTTACGCCGCCCTTGGCTTTTCCGGCGAGTTCGCTGAAGAAATACTTTTCCAGCTTCTCGACGTCGCTGCCTTCCGGAACTTCGACCTTTACGTCGCCTTCGCACTCGGCTGCCAGCTTCAGTATGATCGGCTTGACGGAATCAAGCGTCAGCACTTCCGGAGCTTTTTCCGCAAAAACTTTCTTCAGGAGACTTTCCAGTTCCTGGCGCGTGTAAGTCAGGACGTCCCTTGAGGCGAAACGCAAAGTCTTCTCGCCGTTCTCCGCAAACTGCTTTGCTTTGGCTTCGGCGTCGGCGATTATCTTTTCCGCTTCCTTGCGGGCGTCGCCGAGGATCTTTTCCGCTTCCAATTTGGCTTGGGCTAATTTAAGTTCGGCTTGCTCCGTGGCTTTTCCCACGGCTTCGTTTTGGATCTTCTCCAAGAACTCATTGAGTTGTTCGGCCATATATTTCCCCTAAATATGAGAATAATTTAAATAAAAAACTCCGGAAATTATATCAAAAGATGTTTTCTGAGGCAACGAAGCGCCAGAAGCGCCACCAGGAACGCCAGGACGCCCGGTTCGGGAATGTACGGGCCTATGGAGACGGTCAGGTCCCTGACGTCCACGTAGGTCCCGTCGTAGGTCAGTTTGAAGCAAAGGCTGTCCAAACCGTCGGATTCCGATATCTTCGTGCCGGTGATCTTGCGGCCCTCGTCCTTCGTCGTATCGGCGAAGGTGATGGTGTCGAGATACTTCACGCTGTTGGTGAAGGAGATCTCGAAGGAATAGTCGAAGAAGGAACCCAAGGGCGTCTTGTTCGTGAAGAGGCCGGTGTTCCTCAAATAGTCCGTAAGCGTAACTTTGACGTACTTCTGGCCGCCTGTCGACATCGTTGTGAAGGCGCTCTGGAACTGCCTGTGAGGCTCGTCCTGCGTGTGGTAGAAGTAGCCTTTGAAGTCGTCAGAGAACCTAAGCTGGCAGCTGATGGTCAGAGGCAGATCGTCTATCATTCCTTCGGGAAGGCCGACCTGGCAGAAGGCGCCCTGCTCGGTTATCGGCAGCGAAGAATTGCGCGCCTTAGTTACTCTGACAAAGCCTTTGTCCTTATATATGCCTGAGGTCGCGGTCGTGCTGGCCTCGCATTTCCAGTTGGCTTCGACGTCTTCCATCGCGGTGCCTTCCGGGTAGCTGTCGAAACTGGACTTGTAAAGGACGTAGCCGGATTCGTCGCAGCCGGAGGGGCAGCCGAAGCGCATGGTCTTCTTGCCGGCAGATCCCGCGTCGATCTCTATGGTTCCCCAGAGATAGGTCGCCCTCGCTCTGTTGTCCGGGCCCGTGATCTTGAGGTTGCAGACGTCGTTGAAAGTGCCGCTCATAGGTTCGACGCTGAATTTGTCGGCGCCTTCCGTAATCCTGGCGGTGAAAGTGATGCTTTCCGTGGCGTAGCTGTTGGTCAGCGGCCATTCCATAAACTCTTCGCCGAGGTTGAAGGAACGGGAGCACACGAAAAGCTTCGGAGTCTCGAAAGCTTCCGTTCTCATGTTTATGTTGGCGACGTCGAGCTGGCTGCCTCCTTCCGGCAGATAGATGCGCATGTCCTCGATGGCGCCGCCGGAAACGACCTTTTCGCCGTCGATGGCTTTGTCCACGGTATAGACCTTGTCGCCGAAGAAGACGCGCTTCAGGGTCTTCTTGCCGGCGTCCGTGTTGATCCTGTAGCCGTAGCGGAAGAATTCGCCCTGCGGCACCGTGTCGGTGATCAGTTCGGGGGTAGAGGCCAGGTCGGTCAGGTAAAGCTTCACATTTCCGCCGACGCAGCGCAGCTCGCTTTGGAACTGCCTGCTCAAGGGGTCCTGGCCCACTATGACTCTGGCGCCGTCGCCGCTCACTCTAAGCGTGGAGTCGAAAATGAAATCGTGGTCCTCGGCGTGCGTTTCCGGCATACGGGCCTTGAAATAGACGCCCGCTTCGTCTTCCGTGGAGGTGGCGTCGGGCTCTCCGTAGAGCGTCAGCGTCTGTTCCCTGCTTTCGTTGGAATACCAGCGCTCGATCTTAAGGTCGTCGAAGGCGAAGCCGCCGTTGCCGAACTGGTAGAAGCGCAATATTGTGAAGTAGTCGTTGTTGCCGGCGCCGCCGGTAGGTCCGTAGCAGTCCTCCACCGTGTCCCCTATCTTTACTCTCCTCAGGGTGTGCTTGTTCATATTATTGTCGACTTCCACCCAGAGTTCCACGTCCGTCCACTCGTTCTCAACTAACCTAGTTTTCGAGCGGTACTGCGGATGGTTGCCTTCCGTGGAACCCGAACGAATGACGTACTTGCGGCCGTACTTGGTGAAGAAGAGCTCGCCGACAGTTGGCGTCCACAAAGAGAACGATTTGTCCGCCGTGCCCCAGGCCTTGGCTTTGAAGCTGAATTTCAGATAGCTGTGGTCGTAGGCTTCGCTCCACTTGGAGGTCAGTCCGCTGATCTTGTAATGCGGGCAGTAGCTGGAGTTGATGCGGGAGATGTCGAGATATTTCCCGTCCGGCCCGCCGTTTTTAACCATGGTCGTGCCGTTGGTGGAAAGCCCGGCGGCCAAGGTCCAGCCGTTCTGGCCGATCACGGAAACGTCCGTCTCATAGCCTTCGAAATCTTCCTCGAAGACCGTGTCGATGTAGACGGGGTCCATGAAGGTTATGCTTTCGCCCGTTCCGCCCTGTTCAGTCACAGCCACGTCTTCTTCGGCAACTGAGCCGGCGTCGCTTCCCTCGAAGCGGGAAGTGAAGAGCGTATAGCCCTCTTCGCCGCCGACCGGCACGCCGATCGTTCTTGTGACCGCGCCGCCCTGGCCGCCGTTGATCATGAATTCGCAGACCGGATACGCGCTGGTGGCTTTCGAAAGATCGGCGTTCAAAATTATGGTCATAGACTTCTCGAAACTGCCGGAAGTCTTGGAGAAGGAGAAAACTTTTTCATAGTTCTTGTTAAAGGAGGCTGTGAATTCCAGCGTGCAGTTCTCCTCTAGATTGGTAAGGACGATCTCGCAGCTGGCGGAGCCCATTTCAAACTGCGGTTCATTTGCCAGCGCGAGCTTGGGATTGCGCTGACTTGTACCGTAGGTGAAGGCGACGCTGGCGACCTGGGGTCCGTTCATGATAGTGGCGGCCTTGACGATCACTTTGTAGGTGCCCGCTTCGCTGTTGCCAAGATGCAGAATTTCGGTGGTGTCAAGGTGATTGCCGCGGTTGTAAACGGTGCCGCTGGGTGAAATGACGTAAAGGTCAAGGTCGTTGACGATCGCTTTCTCAGCGCCGGAAGTGCCGGGATAGTCGCTCCAGGCCAGGGAGACCGTCAGATCGCAGTCAGCCGGTTTCTCAAACGTGTTGGTGGCCGCGGCGCCGGTCCTACTTAACTGGCATTCGAAGAAGTCCATCTTTCCGTTGGCCGGCGTTAAGCTTTCTCTCAGATTGACGTGGCCGTGGCCTTCCATATAGTTGGGCCTGAAATCTGCCACTTCGTCGAAATCGGGATACTGTCCGGGGTAGAGCGTGCGGCAGCCCGCGATCATGATCGCTTTGGTAAGCGAACCGCGGGGATTCTCCACTCCCCTAACTTTCTCGAGATATTCCCTGATGACGGCGCAGCAGCCGGCCGCCAGAGGAGAGCTCATAGAGGTGCCGCCGGCGCTGTAATAGTATTTGTCCCTGTCCCTGGTCTGCTGTCCGCCGTAGCCGGCGGCCATGATGCCGGAACCGGGGATGACCACGTCAGGTTTCATACGGCCGTCGGCGCAGGGGCCGCGGCTGGAGTAGCCGGCCAGACCCTGGTGAACGCCGTCGTAATAGCCGCTCTTTTCAGAGGCGCCGACCACGATGGTGCTCTTGGCAGCCGCCTGGTCGTTGAGCTGGGAGGTCGGTTCCTCCGGACAGTCGTTGTAGTTGCCGGCGGAATGGCAGATCAAAAAGTCGCTGTGATCCCACATCAATCTGTCGTCGGTGCGCGCGCTGGAATAGTAGCGTCCGCCGCGGCCGGAACCGAAACTGCAGTTCATGATGCGGGCGCCGGCATTGTACATGATCTCGTAGTCCTCGTCAGAGCCGGACAGGATGCCGCCGCCCGAGGAGCCTGCGCAGAGCACGTAAAGGGAGGCGTCGGGCGCCATGCCGCGGTAAAGTCCGTCGCTCATTTCGCCGTTGCCAAGCGCGCAGCCGGTCACATGGCTGCCGTGGCTGCCGGCGTCGCTCCAGTCGTCGTAAGTTCCCCTCTGATTGGCTACCCAGGTCGTGCAGCGGCCGATGATCACTCTGTCATGGCTGGTGTAGTCGGGGTTCATGTCAGCTATCCTGCCGTTGTCAAGGCCGGTGTCCTGGATGCAGATCATCTGTCCTTCGCCGCGGAAGCCTTCCATATGCAAATAATCGACGTTCGCCATCGCTTCCGACCTGACGTCGTTGCATTCCGGCATAGCGATCTCGTATTCCTCGATAAAGCGGACTTCCGGAAGATCGGCCAGCTCCGTTGCCTGCCCTGTCGTCACGGAAGCTATGACGCTCGGTTCGAAATTGCCGGGCGTCAGTTCATATTCGCTGATCCCCATCGCTTCCAGTTTTTCAGTGATCACTTTTCTGTACTCAGCTTTTACGGCTCCGATCAGGACCTGAAAAGGCTTCTCTTCTCCCTCCGCCGCCACAGAATCAGGGAAGGTCATCTTGTATTCCGGCAGGTACGGTCCGAGGTAAGAGAACTTGAAGCGCGCTTTGAGATCACTTAGCCTCGCCTTCTCAACTTCAATGATGTAGGCGTTGGGGAAGACAAAGCCGTCCACGCGCACTCCGAGACTCGGCAGTTCCGCAAGCTCTTCCGGAGTGAAGTTCGTCATCGGCGCGGCCAGGTAGAGCGCCGTGCCGTCTATAGTCGCGGGAACGTTCTCGCAGGCGGCGGAGATGGTTGGCTGAGAGGGGTCGATGGTCGCTTTGATCAAATGAATGGGACCGGGGTCGGCGCTGACAATGCCAGCGGAAACAAAGATGAGCAGAAGGAGCTTTTTCATTAATTTATGAGATGGGTGTTGTTTAAAATATAGAAGGCCGCAAAGAGCCAGATTATCAAAAACGGCAGGGCTATTATGTAATTCCAGAAGAGGAGCGACGTCATGAAAGGCAGATGCTTCCTGGTGTTCTGGCAGATTATGATGAGGTTCAGTCCGGGAGGCATGCAGCCTTCCAGGATGATTATCAGGGCCGTAAGATACGTCACTTCCACTCCGGCTTTGACCAGGATCACAAGCAAAAGAAGCGAAAGCAAGGGAGCCATGACGTATTTGGCAAAAGAGAAATGCATGAGAAAATCAGCTGGGATCTTCTCACGATCGCTTGCGCTGGCAAGGTTGGCGCCCAGCAAAAGCAGCGCGCAGGGCGCGGTGGCGTCCCCGAACATGCTGGCCGCCGAGAAGACGAACTGCAGAGGAGCGTTCGGCGTTATGAAAAGCTTGTGCAAAGGAGTGAACGCAAGAAGGAGCGTAACTAAAGCCGTAACGAGAGGCGGCGTCACGCATTTTTTTAACTGCATCTCCCTAAGCGAGGAGAAAGCCAGCAGATTGTAGCCGATGACCCAAAGCAAAGGAGAGAAGACCACAAGATAAAGGGCCACCAAACCAGTCCCGACGCCCCGCATGTCCCCGTGTTCCGGGCAGCAGCACAGGCTGGAAAAGGAAAGCGCCACGATCAAACTTATCGGAATGTAGCCGGTGTTGGTGAAAGCCATGGCGGCCATGGCAGGCCTGATAAGCTCCTTTTTTCTGGCGGCAAAAGCTGTTATGGCGCCGAGCAGCATTCCCAAGGCGAGGTTGAAAAAAGCCATGACCGGCAGGATCCAAAGCGTTTTCCAATTCGATTGGGCCGCCGCCGGCATAAGCTGCGCCACGATCAAACTGGGCAGAAAGACGTACATCAAAACGGCGCTCAATTTATGGCGCGTTTCAAAATCAAGTATCTCCTTTTTGGCGAGCAAAAATCCGGCCGCTCCCATAATGAAGAGCACCAGCACCGTTTCAACGCTTTGCCAAAAGATCGAGATCATTCGGGGATCACCAGTTTCATGCCGATCTTGAGTTTGTTGGGATCCGGCAGAATGTCTTTGTTGGCTTCGGCAATATCTTTCCAGCGGCGGAACTCGCCGTAATACTTTCTTGAAATGTTCCCGAGGTTGTCACCCTGCTCCACCACATGGTATCTTGGAGTTTTCTCTGCCGTTTGTTCCTTGCTTTCGGATGACGCAGCGCCTTCCTTGGGAGAAGCAGGCAAGGCTGCGACAGTGTTGGTGGAAGTTTCTTTTTCCTCTTCCGTCAATTCCAGCTCCAAGTCCTTGGCTTCGCCCGGACCTTTGGGCAGTGAGGAAACGGATATGACGGTGCCCCGCTCCGAAAGCGTCCCTTCCCTGACCATGGTTTGGACAAGGGCGTCGATCTTTTCGTCCCTTTCCTGCTTTTCTTTTTTCAGGCGCTCAGCCTCGGCTTTTTCTTTCGCCAAAGCCGCCAGTCTTTCCTCTTCGGCTTTCTTCTCGGCGGCCAGACGGTCGGCCTCGGCTTTTTTCTCAGCGGCCAGACGCTCGGCCTCTGCTTTTTTCTCAGCGGCCAGGCGGTCGGCCTCGGCTTTCTTTTCGGCAGCCAGCTTCTCAGCCGCCGCTTTTTCAGCATTTTCTTTTTCTCTCTGCAGATCAGCGACGGATATCTGCGGCGTTTCCGCGTCGGCCTTCAAGTCCAGGCCGTTGGCGGCTGTCTTGTCTTCCTTGGCGCTTTCTTCTTTCGTTTCTTTGGAAGCCGCAACTTCCTCCCTAAGTTTCGCCAACTCCCCTTCGTAGCGGTTGACCAGCTGGCGGCGCAGCTCCTCGTACTGGGCCGTGCGCTGCTCCAAAAGCTCCCTGGCCTCCGGCGGCATTTCCTCCACCTGGCGCAGCGGCAGGGATATCCCCTCCTCCGCCTCTTTCAGCCAGGAAGCGACTTTGCCGCGCATTTCCTCGTTGGAACTAAGGGCCAGAAATCTCTCGTAATAAGGCTTGGCACCCTGGGCGTCTTTCAAATATTCGTCGTAAAGGATCCCCAGCTCAAGGTAGGTCTCAGGATAATTGGGCGCGACTTTGGAAGCTTCCAAGAGAAGTTCTTTGGCTTCCTGTATCTCGCCCTCGTCCCTGAGTTCCTGAGACTCTCTGATCATTTCCTGAGCCTGCTGGCGCGCGGAGCGGCAGGCGCTCAGCGTGAAAAGGAAAAGCAGACAAAGGAGCAATGTTTTAGTCGCTTTCATGTTATTGGGATAAATTGTTTTAAATATAATTATTATAACAAAAACCGCCCTTATTTTAGTAAGGGCGGAACAGAAAGCGGCAAAGCCGCGGAAATCAAGAGTGATCGGTGATCCGAAGATCTCTCGGCTATCCCATCAAAAGCGTGCGGGACTGGGCCGGGCCGAAGGGCGTGTACTCTCCGGAAAGCATGGAATAAAGTTGGGAAACCGCTGGGTTGTGCCCCACTATGAGCATGTGGGAAAAGCCCTTCTGGTTGTCCAATATGATGTTGTAAAGCTGGCCGGCGGAACAATCGTAGAGCTCTTTAATTTCCCTGATCTCGGTCCCCTCCATAAAGAGGCCTTTCAAATGTTTCAACGTTTCCTGAGCTCTCAGGGCTGTGCTGACCAAGACGACGTCGGGGGGCGGCGCAGTGCCGGAAAGTTCTTTGGCAAGGCTTTTCGCCGCCTCGACGCCCTTTTCGCTCAAAGGCCGGTCGTGGTCGCTTCCGCAGAAATCGGAAGCGGCCACGGCGTAGGCGTGCCTCACGAAGGTGAGGCTTTTCAGCTCAAGAACTTTCGACATCAGCTTCTCTTTCTCGTTAAGAGCAGCGCAAAGGCTGCGGCAAGAGCCAGCAAAGCCGGTTCCGGCACGGGCGATTCGAGCGTCACCCTGAGGTCTTTGACGTCAACATACGCGCCGCTGCCGGTCAGATTGAGGCGGAGATAATCCACCTGGTCGGAAGAGGCGACTTTCGTTCCTGTGATCTTGTACCCTTCCACTTTGGTCGTGTTGTAAAAGGTGATCTCCTCAAGCTTCTTGTAGGATGGCAGGGCGTTCAGTTCGAAATCATAGGCGATCCATTCGCCCCTGGGAGCGTTCTTGGTGAAGAGGCCCGTGTTCCTCGTGTAGTCGGTCAAAGAGAGCTTGATCATCTTCTGCCCGCCCGTATTGATGGCGGAGAAAGCGCTCTGGAACTGGCGCTGATCCTCGTTCTGCGTCAGGTAGAAATAACCGGCGTAGTCTTCCGGGAATCTAAGCTTGCACTGGACGCGGAAGTTCAGATTGGTGCTGTGGCCCTCCGGTGCGCCTATGAAAATGAAGGCTCCCTGGTCGGCGTTGGGCAGAGTGGAAGTTTTGCTCCTGCCGAAACGGAGGAAGGAGCTGCTTCCGTCGTTCTCGACAGTAACGGAGAGCTTTTCGTTTTGGCTCCAGCTGCTGTCGGTTACGTCCAGCTCCTCGCCGACACTATTTTTGAAATCGTCGGAATAGAGCAGGTACCCTCTCCCGTCGTTGCCACGCGGACGGATGAATTTCTTCGTTATGGTTCCGGCCTCGCCGGCTTCGATCTTAACAACGCCCAAGTCTTTCCCAAAAGTTGTGGAATCGTTCTTGCAGCGGATCGTCAGAGCCGTCATGTCGGTGAAGGTTCCGGATTCCGGCGAGACTTCGAACAATTCGGAACCGGAAACTATGCTGGCGGTGAAATTGATCGCCTCGGAAGGCGCCGCGTTCGTAAGAGTCCAGGCTGTCTCCGTCTCCCCTATCCTGAAGGGTCTGGGAACGACGCCGAGGCTTGCTTTCTCAAGGGGAAGCAGCTTGACTTCCAGGCTCTTCACCATCGCCTCGCCCGTGCATTTGGGAAGGTACATCCTGACGGAATCCACGGAAGCCATAGGCTTGACGGCGGAACCGGTCAGCTGTTTCTCCACGGAAATATTGTCGCCGTTGATGAAAAGCCTGTGAAGGATTTTCTTTCCGGCGGCGGTGTTGATATTGTAACCGTAGCTTATGAAATCGTTGGTGGGGAATTCGGTCTCGATGAGTCCGGGATCATCGGCAAGATCCGTCAATTCCAGTTTGAAATCGCCGCCCTCGTTCACGAATTGGCTCTGGAACTGGCGGTTGGAGCTGTTCTGCCCCAGCACGAATTTCGAGACCTTGTCGTTCAAGGACATCTCGACGTTGAACTGCAGGTCGAATTTCGTCTGCAATCCCGCCGGCAGGCCGATCTTGGCCAAGAGGCCGTCGGAATCGGGATTGGAGGAATTCGTTCTTTCGACATTCTTCATGATCGCTATCTTCTCGTAGGGAACGTCGGAAACATAGCGTTCGATCTTTATGTCGTCGATGCAGAATTCGCCCTCGCCCCACTGGAAGAAGCGCAATACGGAGAAATAGTCGTCGCTGCTGGCTTTACTAAAAACGCCGTAGCAGTCTTCCTCAACGCCGGCGAACTTCAGCCTTCTAAGTATGTGGCGGTTCGCGCCGGCAACTTTCGTGGCGTCGGCTTCTATGAGCATTTCCAGATCAGTCCATTCGTCGTCCCTGAGATAGCCCATGGACCTGAACCTGTTGCCAAGTTCGTCCTTGCCGTCGGAATCGACGATGAAGCCGCTGGCGTGGCGCTTGAAGACTGGTTCGGCAATGTCCGGGGTGAAGAAGGAGAAGGTCTTGTCTCCCCTGCCGGACATCTTCACCTTCGCCGAGATCAGGAAATAGCCGTGAGCGAAGGATTGCGTCCATTTGGTCTTGATGCCCTGGACTTTCAGGTGAGGAGCGTAATAGCCGGTGAGATACCTGACCTGAAGATACTTGTTGGTGACGCCGCCTTTCAATTCGCAGCGGACGATGGAGCTGCCGTTGGTGGCGGGGCCGTAGCCCACCGTCCAGCCGCCTTTGCCTATTATGCTCTCGTCCGCTTCGTAGCTTTCGAAATCCTCGCTCTTCACAAGGTCGTAGTAATTCGGCGAGACGCTCTTCATTTGGAAATCAACTTCCTTGGTGGCGGAAAGCGCGGCGTCCTCTTCTACGAGATCAGTGAAAAGATCCTGCGTGAAATCTTCCTTGTAAAGCGTGTAGCCTTCCTCGTCGGAACCGTTGGGCAGAGAGATCTTCCTTATAAGGCAGCCGGCGGATTGCGCGTTGATCTTCACTTTGCAGTAAGGACGCGCGGAGTTGGATCTGGTAAGGTCAGCCGTCAGAATTATGGTCTCGGAGGAAGAGAATCTGCCTTCTTCTTTGGAAATGGTGAAGAGGCCTTCGGGGTCGTCGATTATTTCGGCGCGATAGCCGATGTAACTGTTGGGAACGGTGTTCGTAAGGCTAAGTTTGCAAGTCGTCTCTTTCCAGGGGAAGAAAGGCTCCTCCGTGAAGGCGAGATTGCCGACTTTCCAGCCTTTGCCGTAGCTGAAGACCACGGCGCAGGGCTGGACGCCCTCCATGATGTTATAAGCTTTCACTATAACGGCGTAGCGGCCGGCTCGCGTGTCGCCGAGCCTCATAGTTTCGATGTTGTTGAGGTGGTCGTCCAAAGTATGGACCGTGCCTCCGGGTTCGACGACGTAAAGGTCGAGGTCATTGATGAGGGCTTTTTCCGAGCCCCAGTTTCCGGGATAGTCCGTCCAGCAGAGGCCGACGTTGAGGTCGCAGCCCGCGGGTTTTTCAAAATAGTTCGTGACGGCTTTCCCCGTAGAGGCGAAACTCATTTCGGCAAAAGACATCTTGCCGTCCGTGGGCTCGAGGCTCTCCTTGACGTTCACGTGCCCGTTGCCTTCCACGTTGTTCGGACGCTCGGGAGGGATCTCCATGAAACGGTCGTACTGGCCGGGGAAAAGCGACCTGGCGCCCACGCACATGACGCATTTTACCAGCGCGGCGCTGGGGCTTTCAACGTGCCTGTTGTTGGTGAGGTAATCCCTGACCACCGCCGCGCAGCCGGCCGCGATGGGGCTCGCCATGGACGTGCCGCCCATATAGGTGTAGTACTGGGCTCTGGTGCTGGTCTTGTCGGCGCTGGCCAAAGTCGAATAGACGCCGGTGGCCGGAGCGATGACGTCCGGTTTGGTGCGGCCGTCGGCGCAGGGGCCCCTGGCGGAAAAGTCCGCGATGCCCTGATGCACGCCGTCGAAGGGCTCGCATTCCGTCGCCAGTTTCGGACGCCAGTTCTCGGAACCGCCAACGGTTATGATGTTCTTGGCGGAGGAGTCGTACATGATGGCGCTCTGGGTGGGAAGGTCGATCTTCTTGTTGCCGTTGCCGCTTGAGAAGCAGATGGTATAGTCCGGGTGATCCCAGATGACTTTGTCGTAGAGGCGCGCACCGCTGCCGTAGTAGCCGTCCGAGTTGCTGCCCCAGCTGTTGTTCATGACGCGGGCGCCTTCGTTGTAGGTGTTGACAAGGTCGTCCTCGTTGCCGGAATAGATGTAGCCGCTCCTAAGTCCGGCGCACAGGCAGAAGATGTCCGCTTCGCAGGCCATGCCGCGGAACTGGCCGTTGCTGGCGGCGCCGTTTCCGACTGCCGAACCGGCCACGTGGGTGCCGTGGTTGCCCGCGTCGGCCCAGTCGTCATAGGAGCCTCTTTCGTTGGCGATGCCGGTGGTGGCGCGGCCCTTTATGTTCTTCCCTAGAAAGTCCGGGTGGATCTGGTCGGTGGTGCCGTTGTCAAGGCCGGTGTCCTGAATGCAGACCATCTGTCCTTTGCCGCTGTAGCCGTCCAGCTGCAGGTCGTCAACGTTGCACAAGAATTCGGATCTGGAGACGTCGTTGCAGATCTCTTCCTCGGCATAGGGCTCTATGAAAGCCACGTCTCCCCTCTTCGCTATCTCATAAGCCTGGCTGTTCGTTATGAGCGCCTTCACGCAGGGTTCCAGCGTGTTGAAGAGCTCTTCCACCTCTTTGGCGCCGACATTTTCCAGCGCTTCTTTTATCGCGGGAAGATATTCCTTCCTGATGGTGCCGACCTGCACGGGATGGTATTCCTCTTCGCCAACTGCGGAAACGCTGGCAATAGCGGCTCCTGGATACGTCATTTTGTATTCAGGCAGATATTCCCCGACGTAAAGCAGGGAAAAACGCTCTTTCAAAGCGGCCAGTTCGGATTCCCCCGCCTCGACGAAATAGGCGTTGGGCGGAATGTTGCCCTGAATCGTGACGCCGAGGGCTTTGACCTCTTCGCGTTCCTCCGGCGTAAAGTTTCTTTCAGGCTGCACGATGTAGATGCGCGTGCCGTCGGCTGTGGGAGCGCAAACGGGAGCTTGCAGACTGTTGACAGCCGGAGCGCCCGGATCGATGGTCGCCTTGATAAGCTTGATCTTGCCGGGATCGGCGAGAAGGGTTAGGGAAATGAATGCGGTTAAAAGAGCGAGTTTTTTCATATGTGTTCCTTAATTTAAACTGTATTCTATTCAGTGCTGTTGTCGTTTATCCATTCGTTAAGGCCTATCGCCAGGGAAGCCGGATCTCCTTCTCCGGAGGAGATCAGTTTCATCTTGAGGCTGAATTTTCCGGTCTTCTTTTTCACGCTGGCTTTGACCGTGGTCCCTTCCGCGGGAGAACCGGAATAAACTATCACCTTGCCTTTGTCCTCGCCCCGGCAGAGAGAGTCACCCACGAACCTGACATCGCCGTCATCGGTGTTGATGATAGTCATCTCGGTATCTTCGCCGTAGGCGTCCTTCAGATCGTCCAAGATGACGCCCTTCCCTTTTATCGCGGCTTTGTCAGGCGGCGTGTAATAGATCATGCTGCCGTCGTAAGTCAAAAACGAGATATAGTTCGTGGCCCCTTTGTCGGAATAGGAGAACTTGTCGTTCTTCGTCGCGTAAGAGAAGGAAAATCCGCCGTCTTTAACGACAAGTTTCCCCTTCTCCAGCTTGGGGGAAAACTTTCTGCCGATAAAGATGTTTTTAACAGTGTTGAAGATCCCCATGTAGCCGGTGTACTCGACCGCGGAGCGGC
Source organism: bacterium (assembly GCA_017557885.1). GTDB lineage: Bacteria > Auribacterota > UBA3054 > UBA3054 > UBA3054 > UBA3054. Next base: position 233,022 of record JAFYXV010000003.1, read on the forward strand.
CTTTGTTTCCAAGCGTCCCCGTAAGCGAGAAATTAAGGCTGCCCTTCCAGTCCATCGGCCTGAAAGTATAGCGGCCTTTGCCGGAGGTGCGCTCGGAGGCGCGGTAATGGAAGACCAGGGCGCATGGCTGCGGGCCCTGCATGATGTTTTTGGCTCTGGCGATCACCTTGTACTCGCCTTCCGGAGCTTCGTAGATGTGCAAAACTTCCACGTTGTTAAGGTGGTCGTTAAGAGTGTGCTTCATGCCGTTGGGATCGATAACATAGAGGTCGAGGTCGTTAACCAGCGCCTTGTCCGCGCCGACCGAACCGGGATAGTCGGACCATACGAGCCCGACGTTCAGGTCGCAAACGGCCTTCTTGGAATAGACGTTGGTGACAGCCTGGCCGGACTTGCTTAAAGTGAATTCACTGAAAAACATTTCGCCGTCCGTGGGCTCCAGGCTCTCCTTGATGTTGATGTGCCCGTGGCCTTCCACTGTGTTGGGCCTGACGTCTTCAAATTCTTTCTCATACTGCCCGGGGATAAGCGTGCGGGCGCCGGTCACAAGGATCGCTTTCACAAGCGCGGCGCTGGCCGAGTCAATACCGTGCTTTTTATTGAGATAATCCCTTATTATGGCGCAGCAGCCGGCCGTAATGGGGCTCGACATGCTGGTGCCGGACATATAGCAGTAATATTCACTCCTTACGGAAGAGTGCACATTGCTGGACAAAGTCGAATAAATATAAGTTCCCGGCGCCACGACGTCCGGTTTGATCCTGCCGTCGCGGCAGGGGCCGCGGCTTGAAAACCAGGCCATGCCCTGGTGCACGCCGTCGTCCGGCTTGGCGTCGCTGCCCTCTTCCGGACGGTAGCTTTCCGCGGCTCCCACCGTGATGACGTTCTTGGCGGCGGAAGCCTGGTTCATGGTGCTTTGCGTGGGAACATAGGCTTTTTTGTTCGCGTTACCGGATGAAAAGCAGACCGTGTAGTCAGGGTAGAGCCAGATGAGGGAATCGTATAGACGGGCTTCCGAACTGTAATAGCCGTCGCTGGAAATGCCCCAGCTGTTGTTCATGACGCGGCAGCCGGAATGGTAAGTGTTCGTAAGATCCGCCGCGTTGCCTACGCCGATATATCCGTCGCTCCTGCCGGCGGCCAAAAAGAAAAGCGAAGCGTCCGGCGCCATGCCGCGGTACTGGCCTTTGCTGGCTGCTCCCGTGCCGACGGCGGAACCGGCCACATGCGTGCCGTGATCGCCGTTGTCGCGCCAATCGTCGTAAGAGCCGCGCTCCTGGGCGACTTCGGTGGTGGCGCGTCCTATGATCTTCTTATTCTTGAAGTCGGGATGAATGTTCGCCATGTCGCCGTTGTCCAAGCCCGTGTCGTGAATGCAGACCATCTGACCTTTGCCGGTGTAGCCGGCTAACTGCAGATCTTCTAGATTGGCAAGGTTTCCGCTCTTGGCGACGTCGTTCAAAGGCTTCGCCGGAGCATAAGGCTCGATGAAAGCCACGTCTCCCCTTTTGGCGATCTCTTTTGCCTCGCTGTTCGTGAGTTTAGTCCTGACGCAGGGCTCCAGGGTACCGCTGACTTCCGCAATATCCGGCGCGCCCAAAGCTTCCAGCGCTTTCACGATATCACCTAGGCATTCCTTCCTGAAAGTTCCCACCTTGACGGGATAGGAGATCTCCTCGCCTGCCGCGTTGACACCCGTTTCGTCAGCGCCCTGGTAAAGCAGTTTGTATTCCGGCAGATATTCGCCGGCGTAAAGGATTGAGAATTCTTCCAAGAGCGCCGCAAGATCTCTTTCGGACGACTCAACGAGATAGGCGTTGGGAGGAATGTTGCCGCGGAAAATGATCCCAAGCTTTTCAACACGAACGCGCTCCTCAGCCGTAAAATTAGTTTCCGGCTGCACGATGTAGAGACGCGTGCCGGCGGAGGAAAGCGAACAGATCCGTGTTTGAGGACTGTTTACGGTAAGCGCGGCCGGATCTATGGTGGCCTTGGCAAGTCTTATTTGGCCGGGATCGGCGAAAAGGGAAAGAGCGAGCAGCGAAAGAAGCAGCGGGAGTTTTTTCATTTGTCACCCCTTAATCCTTGTCTTCCAGGGGAGGATCCGGCACCCAGCAGCACAAGCTCGGCACCACAGAGGTGAAATTCGTGTTGGAAGCCTCCTTTTTGACTTTCATCTTGAAATTGACTTTTCCGGTCCTTCTTTTCAGAGTAACTTTGATCTTCGTTCCTTCGTAAGGCGAGCCGCTATAGGTGAAATTCTGGCCAATCGGCTGCAATTCGACCATGGAATCGCTTACGGCGAAAGGTTTTTCTTCGTCGGAATTGTAAAGCGTGAAGCCGTAATCGTCGTTGAAGTAAGGCATCACGGAATCAAAGAGCGTTCCCTGCCCTTTGATCTTTCCTATTCCCTGGTTAAGTTCGTTGGAATAGTACATGTCGTCGTTTTTATTAAAAGTCAGAATGGAGATCCAATCCTCGGCGTAGCGGTCGTTGTAAGTGAATTTTCCTGTCGCAATGGTGTAGATAAATTCGGAACAGTCGTCGCGGAAAACAAAATTGCCGTTCCTCTTTTCGGGAATGACCTTCATGCCTACACAGATGTCGTTAAGTTTGTTATAAAGGCCTATCACCTGGTTATCGATAACTTCGTTGAGTCCGGCGCTCGACAAAAAACCAGTCAGTGTCAGGGTGAAATTGCCCTTCCACGAAAGGGGTAACAGGTCATAATGGCCCTTTTCCGGCTCCTCTTCCGCAAACGCCGCACAAGTGAGGAGCAAAGCTAAAATGAACAATACTTTTTTCATACACACCTCGCAATAATTTAAATGGTTATTACAATTATATTTTAACATAAAATTGGTAAAAAAAGAAAAAGGCGCGCCTCAGGAAGCGCGCCCATAAAAAGGGAAAGGAAAAGCGGACGGCCGCCGCTATTTTCTGGGATGCGTCTTGTCGTAGACTGCTTTCAGCCTTTCTATGGTCACGTGGGTGTAGATCTGAGTGGTGCCGATGCTGGCGTGTCCCAGCATCATCTGGACGCTTCTCAGATCCGCGCCGTTGTCCAGAAGGTGTGTGGCGAAGCTGTGCCTGAAAACGTGAGGCGTCACATGCTTGTCGATCCCCGCCGAAGCGGCCCGGTCGTTTATCATGCGCTGGATGGTGCGGACGGTCAAAGGCTTCCCCTTCATACCGGGGAAACAAGGCTCGCCGGACCCGGAGCCGCCGTATTCCGGATGGGCGAAATAAGCCAGCAGGGTTTTTTTTGCTATATCTCCCAGCATGACATAGCGGGTCTTGTTGCCCTTGCCCACGACCCTGGCCACATTCTCGTCCATATCCAGCATGTTGTGCTTCAAATTGACCAGTTCGGAAACGCGCAGACCGGTGGAATAAAAAAGCTCCATGATAGCCCTGTCCCTCAAACCCTCCAGTGTCGTCAGATCGGGAACGTCCAGGATCGCCTCGACCTCCTTCAGCGTAAGCACCGTCGGCAAAGGCTTGCCCCTTTTGGGCGTGACCAGAGAGTCGGCCGGAGAAGAGGAAATGTTGCGGCGCCTGAAATGAAAGGAGAAAAAAGAACGCAAAGCGGAAGCCTGCCTTGCCACGGTCCTGGGATCGTGATCTTTTTCCGCGACGGAATCGGCCAGAAACGCCCTGAGCATTTCCCTGGTGACCTGATCCAGTGCGGGAAGCGAACCGCATTCCTTCAGAAAATTGAAAAAAGCCTCCAGATCCCTTCCGTAACTCAGGATCGTCCTTGGGCTGTAGCGCCGCTCACTCTTGAGATATTCCAAAAACTCTTCTCTGGCGGCTTGGAGATCCATACTTGATCAATATTTGAAATTATGTTCCGCTTCCGCCAGGAAAGGCGCTTTCTCGTCCTTCGGGGAAGTGATCTTGGGGATCTCCGGAAGAGGCCATTCGACAGCCACGGTGGGGTCGTCCCATCTGAGTCCGCCCTCCGCTTCCGGATGATAAAATTCCGTGCACTTGTAATGGAAGACCGCCGTGTCGCTCACCACGCAGAAGCCGTGGGCGAAGCCGGGCGGAATGTAAAGGCTCTTTTTGTTCTCGGCGCTAAGCACATCCCCGACCCATTTGGCGTACCAGGGCGAACCCTTGCGAAGATCCACGGCGACATCGAAGACCGCTCCTTCCACAACGCGCACCAGTTTTCCCTGAGCATAGGGCGCTTTCTGGAAATGCAATCCCCTGAGAACGCCTTTCCGGCTGCTGCTCATGTTGTCCTGGACAAACTCAACGTCTATGCCGGCCTCTTCGAAAAGATCCCTGCGGTATGTCTCCATAAAGAAGCCGCGGCTGTCGCCGAAAACATCCGGCTCGATCATCTTCACGTCCGGAATGGAAAGAGAAATAATCTTCATTCAAATTGCCTTAGTCGCGGTAGCGATACGTTATGCGCCCTTTGGTCAGGTCGTAGGGGGACATTTCCAGTTTGACGCGGTCGCCGGCGACGATCTTAATGAAGAAGTGGCGCATCCTGCCTGAAATATGGGCAAGCACCTCCATGCCGTTGTCAAGTTTCACACGGTAGAGGGTGCTGGGCAGCACTTTCGTGACTACGCCCTCAACTTCGATCACATCATCTTTAGCCATATAGTGTTTGGATTGGTTAAATATGGGGATATAATAGCAGATAAGTGATTTGATTTCAAGATTTCCGTCGTCCGCGGCCTCAGTCGGCCGGATTGTCCCCTTCCTGGGAGAAATGGCTTTCCCGCCAAAGTTTGTTCTGCTTCTGATCTTTTCTCACAACGATGTTTTTCCCGCCGGCCACCAGAACGGAGCCCGCTTTGGCGTGGCGCGGCTTTGTGACGTATTTTTTGTAAGTGTAAATAACGTCGACCAACGCCAGGTCCGGCGCCTGGGAAAGGGCAGCGCACATTTCCGCCGCCTCCCGCCAGGCGGTCATGCTGATCTCTCTTTTTTTCTCAGCCCTTATGATGGCGTGGCTGCCGGGATAATCCCGCACATGCAGCCAGCCGTCGTTGCCGTTGGCCAGTTTTACGGTCACGTAGTCGTTGTCCTTGGCGCTGCGCCCTATTATGATGGTGAAGCCGTCGCTGGAACGGCAGCTGTAGATCTTGTAGCGGGAGGAGGGAGCCGCCTTCTTGCTCAAGCCGGGAGGTTTTTGCTTAACGGGCTTTTTCCCCTCAAGGCTAAGCAGGATCTTTTTCATTTCCGGTATTGAAAAAGCGTTCAAACCTTCGATGAGCCTTTTCGTTTCGGCTGCTTCCGCAGCGCATTCTTCGGCCCTTTTCTTGAGAAGCTCCAAGCCGTTTTTGGCTTTTTCCGCCAGTTTGAAATAATGGCCGATGTTTTCCGCCGGGCTTTTGTCCTTCAGAAGCTTTATCTCGATTTCCGGCTCGTCAGGCAAAAAAACGTTTTTTACCATGATCGACTCCCTGCGGGGAGTCATGAGGTGGTAGTTGATCTTCAGAAGTTCTCCCAGCGTAAGGTAATGCTCGTGCCTGCCGGCCTTCTCGAGATCCTCCTTGACTTTGGCGAGTTTGCGCTCCTCCCTGTCCAGCTCTTTTCTCAAATTCTTTTCCAGCAGGGAACGCAAGGCGTTCAGTTCGTGCGCCTCCCCCTCTCTCTTCATCTCCTCCGGCGCCAGCTCCCGCCACTCATAGGCCGAGGACCTGTCCGGCGGCGGCGTATAGTCCTCGCCTGCCTGCAGCCGTTTGCTGCTGGAAACAAGAATATGCCCGAACTTGTCGATAAGAGTCGCGTGGGCCCCTGCGCAATGGAGATGAAGGATGAATCCTTCGGAGAAATAAAGCGAGACCACGGAGGTCTCTTTGCGGAAAACGCACTTTTTCAGCGCAAGGCCCTTCAGGACCTCGGTGTAAGTTCCAAGGTGATCCGTGTCCTCTGGATACTCCTCCCCGGGGGAATTAAGAGAAAAAGCAAGGGCGCCAAGCGGAGCTGGAGCAAGATAAAGATAAAAGGCGCGCGCCGACTCCAGGCGGAGAGTCCAGATTATGCCGTTCAGGAGACCGATTTTTTTCAAGGTCGCCGGAAGAGGCGCTTCCTTCCAAAGGTTCAGGTCCGTCATAATCCGAGGGCGGTATACAAAGCGAAGACTTTGCGGGCGTTGGACTCGGCGTCAAATTCCTCCGCGGCAAATTTAGCGGCCTTTTCTCCGCAGGAGACCCGCAGTTTTTCGTCCCTGGCGAGGCGCTCCAGAGCGGAAGCGAACTTAACGTGATCGAAGGGCGGAACGGTCAGCCCGGTCTCCTCCGGAACGATCTCCTCCCCGGGGCCGTCTATATTGAAGGCCACCGAAGGCTTGCCGGCGGAGGAAGCCTCCGCTATAAGGCGGGAGAAATGTGGTTCCTGAAAAGGCACGGCAAGGATGTCGCAGGCTGTCACCAAAGGCATGACGTTGGTGGAGGGACCGCAGAAAGTGACCGTGTCCCAAAGCCCCATCTTGTCTATCATGCGCCTGAGCCTGTCTGACCAGGACATCAGTCCGAAGAATTTGCGCCAGAAAGGATATTGCTTCTCTGTTTCCACAGGGCCAACCAAAGCCAGATGAAAATTAAGGCCTTCCTTTTTCAAAAGAGCGGCGGAACGCAAAAGCTTGTGAACGCCCTTCGCCCTGGTGAAACGGCCGAAATAGCCAACCAGGATCTTTTTGGGATCTCCTCCCGTCAGGCTTGAACGAAAATTAAAGTCCGGCTCCACCGTCTGGTAAGCGGGCACGTCTATGAAATCGAAAACGTCGCAGGTAGGAACGCTTTCCCTGATCCGCCAGCGTTTGTGTTCCGAAGGAAGCATGAAAACGAAAGCGTTGCCCCACCTTTTAGTAAAATGCCTTATTAGCATGCGCCGGAATCCGGTGTAGCCCCTGGACAAAACTTCCAAAACATTCACCACCACCGGACAGCCATAGCCGTGCGCCGCCTTAAGGATCCCCGGGACCACGATGGTGTTTATGTGGATCAGGTCCGGCTTCTCTTCGGCAAATATCCTTTTGGCGGTCCGGTAGGAAGTGAACTGCCCCTTGGTCATCCGAAAGACAAGATGAGGCTTCCTGATACCGTAAAAACCGTCCGATATATGCAAAAAAGGGATCGCTCTCTCATCCACGACGACCCGGTAGCCGCTCTTTTGGAAAAGATCGGAAGCCGAGCTCTTGCGGATGCACCAAATTACGGGATCGTATTTTTCCTTGTCAAGTCTCTTCAAAAGTTCCAGAAGAAGCTGAGGAGCGCCTCCCATTCCGGAGCCGTGGTGAACGAAAAGGATCTTTTTTCTGCCAACACCCATGATCTCTATTAAAATGCCAACCTGTTTTTCTTATTGATTTTATTAAAAAAAGCCCTGCGGTGCAAGCAAAACCAGCGAAGGCAGCTTGTCCTGCACGGTGTTTAAAAAAGAGAAAGCCGCCTGCGAAGGCGGCTTTCCATAGCGTCATTTCCCGGGCTTGAATTCCCGTATGGTCTTGGCGATCCTTTTCACCAGCTCCACCCTGGACTCATAGCTGGCCCAGGCGATGTGGGGAGTAAGGATCATCTTGTCGGGATCGTTTACCTGAAAATACGGATGGTTGAAAGGCAGCGGCTCCTGGGTATAGGTGTCGCAGGCCGCGCCGGAAATGGTGTAATCGTTGACGCACTGCACGAGATCTTCCTCGTTTATGACGCCGGCGCCGCCGAAATTAAGAACGCAGGCCGTGGGTCGCATCATCTTCATCATTTTGTTGGTGACGAGATTGATAGTCTGGCTGGTGGCCGGAGCGTGCACCGAAAGGACGTCGCTGCGGCGCATAAGATCGTTGATGGAGACGGCTTCGTAGGTGTCCGAGGGAGTTTCGTCCCTAAGAGGGTAATAAATTATCTTCATGCCGAAGGTGGTGGCCATCTCGGCCACCTTCACGCCGACGCGGCCCATGCCGATGATGCCCCAGGTCTTGCCGACGATGTCGAAGAAGTTCTGGGAACTGTCCGTGAAGGAATGGCCCCGGGAATAGGCGCCGGATTTCACCGCCTTGTCGTAATAGCGGAACTTGCAAACCAGGCTCAGCATGGCGGCGATAGTGCACTGGGCCACGGAATTAATGGCGAATCCGCTTATGCCTATCACTTTGATGCCGTTCTGGCCGGCGTATTCGAGGTCAATGTTGGGGAGATTGTCGTCGATGGTGACTATAAGCTTAAGATTCTTGGCGCGCTCCATGTTGACGGCCTTGATCGGAACATGGCTCGTCACCACGCATTCGCAGCTTTTGATACGTTCGGCAAGATCCAAAGAACCAGAGCTGGCGTAAACCATGAGAGCCCCCTGCTCCGCAATGGGTGAAAGATCCAGCATACCCAGTGAATCAGCGTCTAGAAATACGATGTTCAGCATTTTTTTGTGGTTTTATCGGTTAATGGGAAGAGATATGGCGTCTCTACTTCAAAGTGCCGCCTATCAATATCCGTAACATTAAATTCTCTTTTATTATAACAGAATACATCGGAAAAATAAAATAGACTATTCATACCATACATTTGGTATTTATGACACATTCAAAAGTTTTCTGCTTCTTTTCAGCAGCAGACAGACGGCCGCCGTCAGCGTGAAAAGCCAGGGTTCCGGGACGCTGCCGGAAGAAACCGTGAGATTGTCCACGTAAAAGATTGCGTCTCCAGCCATAGCGATCTCAAGCATATCGATATCCTTGTCAAGATAACGTTCCTCAACGGGAAGTTCTCCGTCGCCGAATTCCTTCAGGTCGTCGTTCAGGCTGATCGATCTTATGCAGCCGTTGGCGGGAGTCGAATCCACCACTACGGAAAGCTCGTTCCACTCGTCCAGGGGAGCAGACATCAGATTTGTCAAAACGCCTTCCGCCATGCAGAAGAGTTCGCTCTCGCCGCTCTCGGGATCAAGATTTATGTAAAGCGGGAAGTTGCCTTTCAAATTCTTGTCCATGTCCCTCAGGCTCTCGTTGTCCCCGCTTATTCTCACCGAGCAGTTTTCCCCGGAACTTTCCATATAGTAGAGAAGCCTCAGCCTGTATTCGGAATTTTTGGGAATCTTTAAAGACGTTCTGGCGTACCCTGCGCCGCCCATAGCCAGGCACTGTCTCTTGTCAAAGGCGGCGACGCTCTGTTCTCCCTTGGCAGTCCAGGTGTCCTGGCCGCCAAGGTATCCCAGTTTGTAATAAGGCTCCTCAAAGTCGGAGGCGTAGTGCCAGCCGCCCTTGGAGTAAGTGTAAAGGGAAGTCAGAGCGCCTCTGTTGGCTTCGTCCCAATCCCAATAATTCATCACCACCCGGGAGCGGAAGAATCCGTCCGGGAAAAAGTTCTTATAAATAATAAACCAAAGAGAAGAGGAACGGGAGACCGAACCGCTGACCGAATAAGGCAGGAACCAATAGGAATAGTCCAGGACTTTGAGAGCATAGTCGAAATCCTTCGCGCCGTAATTTAAGACCGTCGTGGAGAAAACGTTGGTCAAGCCCTCGTCACCCAGGTTCGTCACGCCGCCCCAATTCGGGATAGGCTTGTACTCTCTGGGGATAATTTCGACCGTCAGATCGTCAATGAAAAGGGCGGCGTCCCCCGTGTTTTCGCCTCCTCCGCTGATCGCGAGCCTGTCGAGAAAGTCTGTCGGATTCGTGAAATCGTTTGGCATATTGCGGAGCGGAATGCCCTTGGCGTAGTTCGTGGTGAAATCGCCGAAAGTCAGGGACGTCAGAACGTAGCGCTCATAGTCCAGGGTAAAAGACAGAGGGAACCATTCGTCCAAGGGCGCGGTCGTTTCGCCCACAAGAGGATATTTCTCTTCGCGGCTGCAGAAGCCGTAGATCTTTACGCCTTCCCCGCTGCAGCGCAGATTGAGATCCGCGGCGTTGTTCCAATAGTTCTGGCGGATGGCGAATTCGTTAAGATCGCCGTCGGATCCTTTGTAAAGTTTCATGCTGACCCTGACGACGGCTTTCTTGGGCGCGTCTATTTTGCAGGTGTAGCCGTCCCAGCCGCCGCCTCTCACAAAATGGGCGCAGCGTCCGTTTATGCCGAAGTCAACGTTCGTCACGGTCATCTCGTTGTAAGGCTTGCCGTAACCGTCTTCCTTCTTGCCGTCCCATCTGTATTGGCCTGTGATCTCGCCCTCTTTCATGTAGGGTGATTCGAAATTTTCGTAGAAAAAGACCTTGCCGGAACCGGCCCGCAGCGTGACATATCTTTGTCCGAAAGTTCCGAGATCCACAAGCAGTTTCGTCTTGTAATAGCCGTTCGTCATTTCGGAGCGGTTCAAAGCGATCTCCAGTTCGCAGGCCGAAGCACAGACGCCGTTGGTGCCGGAAAAAGCCAGCCATTCCAGGTTTTCCGTCGGCTGGACGGAATAGTTGAAATAACCGCCGCCGTCGTTGGCGATAACAAGGATCTTGCTCCCTTCCTCAGGGGAATACTCCAGAATATCCGCGCTGACTTTGGGAACAGGTTCGTAAAGGCTCTCGTAGGCCGCCTCTATATCGTCTATGGGCGCGCATTTTGGAGGATTGGCCCCAAATACGCCGACGCCGAAATAATTGACGTTGACTTCGTCAAGCACAAAGTTTTCCGGCGTGTTTGTCACACTGTTTATAATAACGTTCATAAGCCTGCGGGAGGGATAAGAGATGTTGAATTCAACGGGCGTGAAGACCTGGTCGCCCACTCCGCCGACACCGTATTCATAATCGTCGTTTTTAATATAAAACGTGCCGCCGTTGCGATAGCAGTAAAGAGCTCTGCCCTCTTCGCCGTCCCCCAGCATCACGCCAGCGTAATTATATGAGGATTTTATCTGAAAGCGTATCCGCAAAACGCCGGAATCCGTGAAAACACTTGGCTGCGTCCCCATGGGGATCCAGAGCCCGGAATTATCATACCAGCCGGCGCTGATCTTCATTACGGAAAGGCATTTTGTCGTAACGTTGGTGATATCGTAAGAATAATCGTCCTTGAAATCTTCCTGATAATACTTCAAATCGTCGCGCTGGGAGAAGAAGTCGCCCTCTTCATAACTCTCGAAATTCTCGCTGAAAAAAACAGTAGGTTCGGCTTTCAAGTTAACCGATATGGCAAACAAAACGAAAAACAGCAGAAGTTTTTTCATAGCGCGGCAAGTTTGGTTGTTTATCATCTAATATTCTAATATTTTTCAACTGTGAGACAATGTTTTTAAACTACATGCCTCGCTTCAAAATTAGAACATCAGATCAGATCTTTCAGCTTGCCAATGATAAGATCGATATCGCTTTGGGGAGTGGATGCGCCGGCTGTAACGCCGATCTTGCGGTATGGCTTCAGTTCGGCAGGCTCCCAGTTCGCGGGATCAGTTACGAAAAAAGTCGCCTTGCCGCTGCTCTTGCAGATCTCGGCCAAACGGTTGCTGTTGGCGCTGCCTATGCCTCCTATCACGATCATGGCGTCGCAAACGCCGCAGAGCGAGAGCGCTTCTTTTTGGCGCTTTTCCGTCGCCTGGCAGCGGGTGTTGCGGATCTTGGCAAAGGGATATTTTTTTAAGATCTCAGATTTTACCGCTTCGAAGGTGGAACTGTCTAGGGTCGATTGGCAGACGACTGTGAAAGGCTTGTCAAACTTAAGATCGGCCGCTTCTTCAACAGAACTGACGACTGTCCCCTCTTTGGCGAAACTCATCAGGCCCGTTACTTCCGCATGGCCCTTGTCGCCTAAAATGACTACCGGCTCCCCTTCTTCCGCGGCGCGCTCGATCATTCTTCTTATGGCAATGACATGCGGACATGTGCCGTCCAGAATATCAAGGCCGTTACTTTTTAAAAGCTCATACTGCTCCTTGGAAACGCCGTGAGCCCTCACGAGAAGTTTGGCGTTCCCGGGAAGTTCTTTAACGGCTTTCGTGTCCAGGGAAGAGCTGAGAACGCTCATGCCTTTCGCTTCAAGTTCTTCAATGACGGAGGGGTTGTGAATAAGCGGCCCCAGGGAAAAAAGCTTTTTAGCGCTCTCCTTTTCCAGCGAATCGTTGGCCAGCTGCACTGCGCGCCTTACTCCTGCGCAGAAACCGGCTTCCCTGGCCACGATGATCTCGCGCTTCATTGTTTTTCTCCTGTTTCCGACGCTTCGGGCTCCAGTTTTATCTGGACACGCTCATAGCGCCTTAGAGAGGCCGTGATCTTTTCAAGCTTCTCCGCGTATTCTTCAGGAGTCACGGAGCCGCTGCAGGGCGCGCAGCAGCGTCCGATCTGCGCGTAAAGGCAGGGCTTGCCCTTTTTCAGCTGGCTCACGGTGCAGCGCCGCAATTGGAAGCGGTCCCTATAGCGCCGCAAAAGCTCAGCGGCGGAAACGCCCACCACAAAAGGTCCGAAATAGCGGCTGCCTTTTTTCAAATGGCGATGGGCCGCCACAAGCCTTGGGAAAGGTTCGAGGACCGTCAGTTCCAGGGAGGGATAGCTTTTGTCATCCTTCCTCAGAACGTTGTAATGCGGCTTGTATTCCTTGATGAGCTTGTCTTCCAGAAAAAAAGCCCTGGCTTCGTTCCCGGTGATCCGGTATTCGATCTTCCTGACTTTTTCAATGAGGAAGGGCACGCTTCTTCTGCCGTCCCCGCCCAGCCGGAAATACTGCTGCATGCGGGCTTTCAGATCATTGGCCTTTCCGACATATATGACGGTCCCTTCCGCGTCATACATAATGTAAACGCCGGTGGCCCTTGGCGCGCCCTTGACACCGGGCTCCGCCGTGATCGTTTTTATCGTCTCTTCCTCTTCCCGCATGGGTGGGATCTATTTGACCACCGGACGCCCGATGCTGTAATAAGTGAAGCCGAGCTCCTTCATTTCCTTCAGGGAATACTGGTTGCGGCCGTCGAAGATCACCGGCTGCTTCAGAAGAGCTTTGATCTTCTGAAAATCAGGCACTCTGAATTCGTTCCATTCCGTAACGAGCATCATTGCGTCCGCGCCTTCCAGAGTTTCGTAGGCTTCCTCGCAATATTCGATCGTGTCTTGGAAGACAGCCCTGGCGGTCTCCTTGGCGATGGGATCGTAAGCCTTGACTTTCGCGCCGGCTTCCAAAAGAAGCTTGATGATAACGCGGGAAGGAGCGTCGCGCATGTCGTCGGTCTGAGGCTTGAAGGCCAGGCCCCACATGGCGATGGTCTTGCCCTTCAGATCTCCCTTGAAATGCTCGCTGGCAATGCTGAAGAGTATCTCTTTCTGCCTGGCGTTGACTTTCTCGATGGCGTCTATAAGGATGGGTTCGTAATCGTTCTCCCTGGCCGTGGCGGCGAGCGCCTTGACGTCCTTGGGGAAACAGGAACCGCCGTAGCCGATGCCGGAATACAGGAAGCGGCGGCCGATGCGGGAGTCGAGGCCCATGGCGATCCGCACTTTCGTCACGTCCGCGCCCACCCTGGAGCAAATGTTGGCTATTTCGTTCATAAAGGAGATCCTGGTGGCCAGCATGGCGTTGGAGGCGTATTTGCACATCTCCGCGGATTTGTTGTCCATCACGAGGAATTCCGCGCCGTTTTTAAGGAAGGGATCGTAAAGGGTGCGCATTATTTCGCCGGCCTTTTCGGAGGTGGTTCCTATGACCACGCGTTCCGGCCTCAGGAAGTCGTCCAGCGCCGCGCCTTCCTTGAGAAATTCAGGATTGGAGACCACGTCGAATTTTTCCTTCGTGCCCTGGGAGAGTATCTCGCAGACCTTGGCGGCGGTGCCCACCGGCACGGTGCTTTTGTTGACCACGATCTTGTAGCCGTTGAAATAAGGGGCGATCTCCTTCATGACAGCCCAGACAGCGGAAAGATCCGCCTTGCCGTCAGATCCGGTGGGCGTTCCCACGGCGGAGAAAATGACTTCGGAATTCTCGATGGCATAACGCATGTCCGTGGTGGGAATGAGCCTTTTGGCTTTCAGGTTGCGCTTGACCATCTCTTCCAGTCCGGGCTCGAAAATGGGGATCTCGCCGTTCAATAGCTTGTTGATCTTCGCTTCGACCTTGTCAACTGTGATCACGGTGTTGCCGCTGTCAGCAAAACAGGTGGCGGCCACAAGGCCGACGTAACCGGTGCCGATAACTGCTACTTTCATCTCTTGTCTCCTCTTTATTTAACGAATGACTTTCAGATATTTTCTCTTGCCGACTTTCAGTATGAAGCTTTCGGCCTTAGGCATGGTGAGGTTGAAGCCGGTGACCTTTTCGCCGTCGCAGGAAACGCCGCCCTGCTGGATTATGCGGCGGGCCTCGCTTTTCGTGGCGGCCAGCTTGTTCTCCACCAGAAGCTCCAGCAGATCCAGTTCCGGGACGCCGCCTTCCTTAAGCTTGTATTCCGGGATATCGTCGGGAAGCTCCTTGTGGGAGAAAACGTTTTCGAAATTCGCCACCGCCGCGTCCGCGGCTTCCTTGCCGTCGTAGATCTCGGTGATGGCGTGGGCCATGGCTTTCTTGACCGTCATGGGATGCACGCTGCCGTCCTTGACGCCCTTCTTCCATTCGGCTATCTGTTCCATGGGGATGTCGGTCAGAAGTTCGAGATACTTGAACATCAGCTCGTCGTTGACGGACATCAGTTTGCCGACTTTCTCGTTGGGAGGATCGGCGATGGCCACGTAGTTGCCGTAACTTTTCGACATCTTCCTGACGCCGTCCAAACCTTCCAGAAGCGGCATGGTCAGGCAGACCTGGGGCTCCATTCCCTCTTCCCTCTGGAGATCGCGGCCCACCATCAGGTTGAAGGTCTGGTCGTTGCCGCCCAGTTCCACGTCGGCCTTCAGAACCACCGAGTCGTAGCCCTGCATGAGAGGATAGACAAACTCGTGCATATGAATCGGCAGGTTCTCTTTGAAGCGCTTCTGGAAATCGTCCCTTTCAAGCGTCCTGGCCAGCGTGGCCTTGGCAAGCAGCGCGATGACTTCCTTGAAGGTCATCTTGGAGAACCACTCGCCGTTGTAGCGGACGATAAGCTTGTCCCTGTCGAGAACCCGGGCGGCCTGCTCCAGATAGTGCTCGGCGTTTTTAAGCACCTGCTCCTCCGTGATCTGGGGGCGCGTCTTGTCGCGGCCGGTGGGGTCGCCCACCTGGGCCGTGAAGGAGCCGATCAAAAGTATGGCCTGGTGGCCGAGGTCCTGGAACTGCCTCAGTTTGCGCAAGACCACGGTGAAGCCCAAATGAAGGTCCGCCGCCGTGGGGTCCACGCCAAGTTTGACGACCAGGGGTTTGCCCTTGGCCAATTTCTTTTTAAGTTCTTCCTCTTCCGTGATGGTCATGGCGCCTCTTTTCAGGATCGCCATCTGTTCCTCTACTGGTCTCATGTATCTTTCCGTTTTATTTGTTGATTATTTTTTATTTTAGCACATCAAAATGTCGATATCAAACCGATCCGTTGTCTTTCCCTGCGCTACTGCCCCTCCCTGACGCCGTGGAGAAGCATCTTCATCTGGGACATCTTCTCCTCGCTGGCGGCCATGATAAGAAGCTCGTCCCCTTCCTGAATGATAGTCGAGCCGTTGGGAGTAATGAAGTCCGCTCCCCGCTTGATGCCCATGATCAGGCAGTTTTTGGGAAAAGACATGGACAAAAGCGACCGGTTTATGCACTGGTCTCCGCCCCTTACCGTGAAGCTGTCAAGATGGGATTGGAAAGTGTCGGAAACTTCCAGTCCGAAATCCGCCGTGTTGCTCTTGGTCTGCGGCACCGTCACGTCGAACAGTTTGCCAGCCCAGACCAGGCTGGAGCCCTGCAGCAAAACCGAGGAGAAGGAAATGCAGCAGACCACGAAAAAAAGCGCCCTGGCCATTGGATCGTCAACTCCGAAGGCCACAAGAGGGTAAGTGGCGAAGACGATGGGCACGGCGCCCCGCAACCCTACCCAGGAGACGAAAAGCTTGTCCTTCACGCTCATCTTGAAAAAATGCAGGCAGAGGAAAACCGATATGGGGCGCGCCACGAACATCAAAATGGCGGAGACGGCCAGACCGTAGCCGATGTAAGGCTTGAAGCGGTGGAAGGGCGCCGCCAGAAGCCCCAGCATAATGAACATGGTTATCTGCATGAGCCAGGCGAAGCCGTCGAAGAAACGGGACATGCTTCGCTTGTGGATGATGTTGGCGTTGCCCAGGACCATGGCGGAAATATAGACCGCCAGGAAGCAGTTGCCGCCCAAATGCTCCGCCGCGGAGTAAACGATCATGGTCATGGAAATGACCAGGACCGAATACAGCCCGTCCGCCTCCAGCCTGATCCGGCGCATGATGAAACTCATGCCGTGGCCAAGTATGAAACCCGTAAGGGCGCCCACAATCATGCCCTGCAAAAGCGTCAGGATCATGTTTCCCGGCGCGCACTGCCCCTTGACCAGATCGATGCAGGTCACTGTCAGGAAGTAGGCCATGGGGTCGTTGGAACCGCTCTCCAATTCCAAAAGCGGCCGCAGGTTGTTTTTGAAATCAAGATTCCTGGTGCGGAAGATCCCGAAAACGGAGGCCGCGTCGGTGGAGGAAACGATGGAGCCCAGAAGCAATGCCGAGGGCCAGCTGAAGTATTGGGGAAAAAGCAGTTTCGTCAAACTGCCCAGGATGCCGGCGGTCATAAGGACGCCGACGGTGGAAAGCACGATCCCCCTGGCGAAAACAGGCCTGACCTTGTAAAACTTGGTCTCCAGTCCGCCGTAGAAAAGAATGAAGATCAACGCGAAATCGCCCAGGGCTCTCGCCACTGTGACGCTGGAGAAATCCAGCCCGTATTCCCCCGCCAGAAAGCCCACGAACAAAAAGAGGGCCAGGATGGGGATGCCCGTCCGGCTGATGGTGCGGCTGAAAATAATTGACAGGAAAAAGAGGATGGCGCCAATAAGGAGGAAATTGTCCTTGGAAAGCTTCAGGATGCCCCTGGTGGCCTGCTCCGCCGCCGGAACATTCCTGATCACCGCCTGCGTCACCGTGTTGTTGGTGAGGGCGCTGAAATCCGGAAGGAAAGGGTTCCCTCCGGAAAACCAGTCGAATTTGTCCAGCAGCAAACTTCCCTGAAGCATAAATTTTAAAGCGTTTTCCTGGGCAGCGCGGCCCTCAGGTGAAGATAGATCGCCTCGGGGGGAGCCGCCTCCCCCTTCTCAAGTTTTTTCAAAGCCAGCGCGGCCAGGATCTTCGCGCCGAATTCGATCTTCAAAGGGACGAACTGCGCTTCCGGGAAAGTCGTTTCGTCGCATTCCCCGTAATAGCGGAGGCAATTCGGAAACTTTGAAGAAAGCTCTTCTTTGATCGCGTATCCCGCCTCGTATTTCCCGGCCTGGCGATATTCGTAGTAAAAGCCGCCGCCCGCCCGGGCGTTCAAAAGCAAAAGCTCGTCGCCGTCTTTTTCCGCTCTTGGATAATAATCGAAAAAAGAGACTCCCGCCAGCTTCGCGCCCCAGCCCAGGGCCAGACCCTGGGCCGCCGCCAATCCCGTCCTTATCCCCGTGAAGGAACCCGGGCCCCTGTCAACCACGATGAGATCCGGAATATGTTCCTTCGTCATTTCGGCCAGTTCGGGAACGAGTTGGGAGGAAAGGTCCCGGCCCATGGGATAGACCTTTTCGCGCAATACTTCGCCGTCTTTTATCAAAGCGGCGGAAGCTTCAGCGTAAGAGGCTGTCTCCAATGACAGGATCACCATTTAGAGTTTCTCCTCGTCCCCTTCTTTGACGACGAAATTTTCCTTGGGGGCGTAAACGCCCTCGCCCTTCGCCCAAACGCCAAAGGTCATCAGGAAGATCTTGAAATCTAACCAAAGCGACCAGTGCTCCACGTACCAGACGTCGAGCTCGATCCTTTGCGGCCAAGAGAGCGAATTGCGGCCGTTGACCTGGGCCCAGCCCGTCACTCCCGGAGGCACAAGCAAACGCTTCTTCTGATGTTCGTCGTACTCCGCCGTCTGGTAGAGCAGCGTAGGCCTGGGCCCCACGATGCTCATCGTGCCGTTCAGAATGTTGATCAGCTGAGGAAGTTCGTCGAAACTAGTCTTCCTCAGCCAGTCGCCGACTTTCGTGATCCTCGCGTCGCCTTCGCCGGTATAATAGCCTTCCTTCTCCGCTCCCACCGTCATGGTCCGGAATTTGTAGATCAAAAAAGGCTTGTTGTCTTTGCCAGCCCTTTCCTGAACGAAGAAGACCGGGCCCTTTGAATCGCGCTTTATGAGTATCGCGATAACGAGCCAGGGGATCGCGCAGAAGAGCAATCCTGCGAGCGCGAAAAGAATGTCGATGATCCTTTTTAAGAATCTTTGCATACTACTTGCGGGCGGCGTACTTTTTGGCCAGGGCTTCCCTGTTTTCCTTGTACCAGTCGATGGTCTTCTTCAAGCCTTCCTCAAAATTGGTGTGGGCCTGGAAGCCGAAGTATTCCTTGGCCCTGCTGGTGTCGAGGCAGCGCCTCGGCTGACCGTCGGGCTTAGAGGAATCCCAGACGATCTTGCCAGTAAAGCCGGTCAGCTTCGCGATCAGTTCCACAAGGTCCTTGATGGAGATCTCGAAACCGGCGCCCAGGTTGACAGGCTCGGTTCCGTCATATCTTTCGGCAGCCAGAGCGATAGCTTCGGCGGCGTCCTCAACGTAGAAGAATTCCCTTGTGGCCTTGCCGGTGCCCCAGACTTCGATGGAGTCGCGTCCGGCTTCCTTTGCTTCCACGCACTTCTTGATGAGGGCGGGAATGACGTGGGAGGAACGGTCGTCGAAATTGTCCCTGGGGCCGTAGAGGTTGACGGGCAGAAGGTATATGCCGTGGAAATCGTATTCCTGACGGTAAGCCTGCAGCTGCACCATCATCATCTTTTTCGCCAGGCCGTAGGGCGCGTTGGTCTCTTCCGGATACCCGAGCCAGAGATCCGTTTCCTTGAAGGGCACCGGCGTGAACTTAGGATAGGCGCAGATGGTGCCGAGGGCCACGAATTTCTCGATGTTGTGAAGCCTGGCCTGCTCGATGAGCATGGCGCCCATCACCATGTTCAGATAATAAAAACTCCCCGGATGCTCCCGGTTGGCGCCGATGCCGCCGACCACCGCCGCCAAGTGGATGACGATGTCGGGCTTGATCTCTTCGTACATTCTTATGATCTCGGCTTCCTTGGTCAGATCATATTTGTCCCTGTCGGCGATGAAGACATTCTGGCAGCCGCGGGCTTTCAGACGATCGATAAGATGGCTGCCCAGGAATCCCAGGCCGCCCGTGACGCAGATCCTTTTTTCCGTGAAGTTCATAAATATATCCCCTTTATGATTGTTTGGTTTGTGGTTTTAAACTTTCAAAGTAAGCGCGCATTTTTTTCGAAAGAGAAAGTCTTTTAAAAAATAGCGCGTAAGTTTTCAAAGGAGCGAAAAATTTCGAGGGCGCCTTGAAAAGAAGGCAAAGCGCTCTGCCCAAGGGCGCCAGGAAAAGCAAAACAAAAGTTTTGCAAAAACAAAAGCCTCGCAAATTCTTGATGCAGGTGTCCAGCGCGTTGGCTCCCAGACGCGTTATCGTAGCCGGGCTTTTTTCAAACCAGCGCACGCCCTCCTGGGAACCGGAGTGCACGTGATGGCATTTGATGCCGGGGGCGTAGAGCGCTTTTCCGCCCAGGGCGTTCAGCCTCAGGTAAAGGTCGATGTCCTCGCCGTAAGCGAAATAGCGTTCGTCGTAAAATTCTGTTTTGCCGCTTGAGGAAAGTTCGGAGGGAATGGCCGCCTTAAAGAGCTCGGCTTTTTTAAGGAGCGGCGCGCAGCCTCCCGGCGCGAAAACGAATCTCTCGGTGAAAGGATCATCCAAGGGCGTGGCAAGGCTGAGGAATCTCGTCGGCACGACAAAGGTGCAGAGCACTTCCCCGCTCTCCCCTCTTTCCCTGTCGTAGCGATAGATCAAGGGGCCCAGCATCGTCGCCTCCGGCTGACGCGCAATGGCCTTGGCAGCCTCAGCGAAAAAGTCCGGCGCCAAAAAAACGTCGACGTTCAATGGCATGAGCCAATCGCCCGAAGCCATACGCAGCCCTTCGTTCATGCCGGCTGCGAAGCCCACGTTCTCGGGAAGCCGAACGCATTTGCAGCCGAAGCGCCGGAATTCTTCGCTTTCAAAATACTCCCTGCTTCCGTCCGAAGAGCCGTTGTCCACCACGATGATCTCAAAAGAGCGGAAAGTCTGGCTGCTCAAAGCCGCCAGGTTTTTCTTCAAAAGATCCAGAGTGTTCCAGTTGAGGACCACTGCGGAAAAAAAGGGCTCCTGTGAGATCGTTTCCGCCATTACTTGATATCGGTGAATTTTCTGACGTTGGCGTCAGTGCCCACCACCACCAGGATGTCGTTTTCCTGCAGCGGCGCGTCCGGCGCCGGCGACAAGACCAGGAAACGCTCGCCCTCGTCCCGCTGGACGGGAAGCCTGCGGATGCCGATGACGTTGATGCCGTAGCGGTCCCTGAGCCTCAATTCCATCATGGACTTGCCCACAAAACTCTTGGGAATGTCCACCTCCGCGATGCTGGCGCCGGAAGAGAAAGGAATGACTTCCTTCAAATTTGGGGCGTAGATCATTCTGGCCACGCGGAGACCCATTTCCTTTTCAGGGTTTACCGCCTCCGTGGCGCCCACTTTTTTCAGGATGTTGGCGTGCAGTTCGGAGCTGGCCCTGGCCACGATGCGTTTTACGCCAAGCTGCTTCAGGAGCGCCGTGACCATGATGCTGTTCTCCACGTGATGGTCGCCTATGGCCACCACCACGACTTCCATGCTGGTGATATCGGCTTCCAGAAGCGCGGATTCATCGGTGCAATCCATGCACAGGGCGCCCGTGACGTTCTCCTCATCCGCCACTTTCTGGACCACGTCCTTGTCGGAGTCGATCGCCAGCACCGGTATATTGTGGGATTCCAGCCAGCGGACAACTTCCGTACCGAAACGGCCGAGGCCTATAACTGCGCATCTTTTGATCATAAGTTTTCCTCCTTAGCCCACCATCAAAGGCGTCTTGGGATATTCGATAGCCGAGCGTTTTCTGGTCGGCAGTAAAAGCAATAAAGTAAGAGGACCGATCCTCCCTATGAACATCATGGCGGTAATGACCAGCTTGCCCATGACGCTTAATTTCTCGGTTATGCCCATGGAGAGGCCGGTCGTGCCGATAGCGGAGACCGATTCGAAAAGGAGTTCCTCGTAGCCTCCGTTCTCAAAAGTGATGAGCAGGATGAAGCCGGTGAGGAACGTGACGTTGTAGAGCATGAAGACCGTGACGGCGCGCCAAACGGTGTTGGCGTTGAAAGAGTGGCGGCCAAGCGTCACGTCGTCGCGCCCTCTCAATACAGCAAACAAAAGTGCCAGGAAGATCACCAGCGTCGTAAGCTTGACGCCGCCGGCGGTGGATCCGGGCGCGCCGCCCACGAACATAAGCACCATGGTAAGGAACCTGCCGGCGCGGCTCATGTCGTTAAGGTCGAAGGTCGAGAAGCCCGCCGTACGGGCGGTAACCGAACAGAAAAGCGCGTTGCTGATCTTTTCAGGCCAGTTGAAACCTTGCAAGCCGCGCGCATGGTCCCAAAGCAAAAAGCCTACCGTGCCGCCGAAGACCAGAATAAGCGTTCCCACCAGAACGACGCTGACGTAGAAATTTGAATGCGGCTTCTTGAAGCGCACGAAATCGCTGATCCAGGATAAAACGCCGAAGCCCAGGCCGCCGGCCACGATGAGTGCCGTGAAGGTCAGAAGGATCCAGGGGTGATGCTGGAACATCATGAGGCTGTCGGTCTGCAAAGAAAGCCCGCCGTTGCAGAAGGCGGAGACGGAATGGAAGACGCTCTTCCAGAGCGCCGTCTTCCAGCCGAGCCCCATGTGCAGCATCTGCGGGAAAAGGAAAGCGACGCCCACGGCCTCTATGATGAAGGTCGCGGTGCAGATGAAGATCGTCAGAGGCAGAACGTTCGACTGGCGCTTCTCGCCCAGCATATCCTTGACGAAATACTCCTGCCTGAGTCCGATGGCCCTCCCCAGCACCAGCGCGCTGAAGGTTGACAAGGTCATGATGCCCAGACCGCCGACCTGGATGAGGCCAAGAATGACGACCTGTCCGCTGAAGGAGAAGAACTTCGAGATATCGACCGTCGCCAGGCCCGTCACGCAGGTCGCGGAAGCCGACATGAAGAGCGCGTCCACCAACCCTATGTCATAGCCCTTGTTTAAGACCCAGGGCAGAGCCAGCAAATATGTTCCGGTAAGAATAACGCCGAGGAAGCTCACGACCAGCAAAAGCGCCGGGTGCTGGAAGAAGTAGTTGCTGAAGCGGTCAAAAGCGGCGGAGCGGGCAAAGTAATGCGCCAGGACGAAGCTCAGGACCGCCATCACTCCGAGAAGACCCAGGGACCATTCGCCGAAAGCGAAAGCCGCAATAGTTAAAACAAAGGCCGCCAGGATGAAGAAACAAAATTTTCCCCTGCTGCGCTTGTAGAGATGCATCTCGCAGCGGAAGCTGCCGTACAAAGCCCAGAGAGCCAAAACCGAACTGGCCGCGAAAGCCACCCATCCCAAAACGTCCGCCCGGTAAAGCAAAAGAGCGAGCGTAAAAAGCGTCACCCAGTTCAAGGGCATGTACAGCATCGTCCTGGGACCGAAAACAGGCTTCAGCCAGCGCTTCTCGTTCAGGACGGCCGCTTCCGCGTCAACATTGGCGCGGTGGAAACTGAAGGCCACCCTGAAGACTAAAAAGCCGCAGTAGATAGCAGGCGCAAGCCCCAAAAGCCAGCTGCGCCAGTCCTTGGTCCATAAAAAGAAGAGAGGAGCAAAAGCGAAGGAGAGAAGCGTTCCCAAAAGCAGGGAGCGCAAGGGCCTTTTCAAGGAAAGGAAGAAGGCGCCTGCCAGAAGCAGGACGTTCCCGGCCAGAACGGCAATAAACAAAGGATCCGTCATCCTGCCCGTTCCGAAAGCGAAGGAAACGAGGAAGACGTTGGCAATAAGCTCCGCCAAAAGCAAAAGCAAGGCGTTCCTGGTCTCTCTCTGGACCAGGACTTCTTTTACACGGAATATTAGCATATATGTATATTATACCATCTCAGCCCCGATTTGGGGGCAAAATAAAAAGCGGGCGGCTTATGCCGCCCGTTTAAAAAGCAAAACGATTTGTGAAACGTTTACTTTACGATGGCAAGCCTGACGCCTCTGTTGCCGCCGCGGTCGGTGGTGGAAAAGCCCATCCTTCTGGAGGAACGGCATCTTATGGCCCATTCGTTGTAGGCGCCGCCTCTGATGACGCGGTAGTTGGTTTTGACAGCGGGTCCGACCGGATCGAGCGTGAAAGCCGTGTTGTCGGCCGCATAGCGGTCAATGCACCATTCCCAGACGCCGCCGTGCATGTCGTAAAGTCCGAGGGCGTTCGGGAGTTTCAACCCGACGGAGTGCAGAGAGTTGCCGTTGCCCCTGTACCAGCCAAGGCTGTCAAGGACTGTGTTCGTCGTGCCGTTGCCCGTTCCTTCCCAGGCGACGCCGTTGTTGAAAGCGGTGTCAGTGCCGGCGCGGCAGGCCTTCTCCCACTGCGCTTCCGTAGGAAGATCGAAGGTGAAGGAATTTCCGGCTTGTTCACGCAGTCTGCCGAGGTAGCTGTCGGAGTCGACCATGTAGTCGGTGTGTTCCGGCCAGGTGCTGCCGAAAACGCTGCCCCTCATCATAGCGTAGGAAACGTTGGTCGCCGGCAGAGTGGAATTAGGGTCGACAGATCCGTTCTGGGCGGGGTTCTCGTTGAAGAGATTGGAGAACTGCCCCTGGGTCATTTCATAAACGCCGATGTAATAAGCTTTCGTGATGGTGACGGTGTGACGCACCTCGTTGTTGTTGTTGTCGAAGTGGCCGGTCTCCTCTTCAGGGGAGCCCATCTCGAAAATTCCGGGCTCCACACGGCGGAACCAAAGCTCTTTGGTCTTGGCCGCCGACTCCAAAACTTTGGGGAGCGTGGCGGAGAAATCCATCTTTCTGTTGGCGATGTTGTAGTGAAGATACGCGGCGCCGCGTGTAACTTCTTTGGCGCTCACGCCGATCTTCATGTTTTCAGTTCTTATAGCGCGGGCTGAAGCGTTGGAATCCCAAGTCACGCGCTTGGCGCCCGAACCCAGCGCGATACCGCAGGCGCCGTCGCCAACTAGGTCCTGCAGTTCGAAGCATTCACTGCCGTCGATGCTGGCATAAAACTTAACGCTGTAAACGGGGCAGGTCTCCTCGCTGGGAGACAGGATGTAGTTGATGTCCACCTTGCCGTTCCAGGGCCAGCGCTGCTGGCAGCTGACGGATACGACCGCATCGGCCAAAGCCTGCGCGGCAAAGAGGGCCGCCAGGGCGATGATCGTTGTCTTGCTGTTTATTTTCATACAGTTTCCTGATATTGTTTCGAATTTAAAACTACTGGATGATGATCGCGATCCTGAAGCCGACGGAGGAAGTCGGCATATTGCCGGTCGTCCCCTTTTTCGGGTCGCAGGAGAAACGTCTGGCGGAACGGGCTCTGACCGCCCATTCGTCCCACGCGCCGCCGCGCAGAGAGCGGGTGTTTCCGGTCATGGGGCCAGGCGAGTCTATGCTTGTGTAAGAGCCGCCGCGGTAAACTCTCGTAATGCACCACTCCCAAACGTTGCCGTGCATGTCGTAAAGGCCAAGGGCGTTGGGAAGCTTCTGGCCGACGTTTTGGCAGCGGGTATAATCGGTATTGTCGCTGTACCAGCCGAGCAGGTCAAGATTGTCGCAATGTCTCTGTACCGCCGCTTCCTCCTCTTTCGTCTCGACGACCTCGGCTTCCCCGCCTTCGCTATCAGCGGAGTTTATTCCGCTTTCAGGATCTTCTTCCGGAACAAGCCAGGCTACGCCGTTGTTCCAGGCGGTGGTCGTCCCGGCGCGGCAGGCCATTTCCCACTGGGCGTCGGTCGGAAGGTCGAAGATCAAGCCGTTGTCAACCAAGCTGCGCACAGTGTAAAAGAAACTGTTCGTATCGATGCGGTAGTCCTGGTTCTGGGGCCAGGTGCTTCCCAGCTCGCTTCCTCTCAGGTCGTAATAGGAAACGTTGTTGACCGGGCAAAGCATTTCGCCCGGGCTGGAAGTGGAGGGGTTCTTTCCCGTGATGTTCTGGTACTGAGCCTGGGTGACTTCAAGGACGCCGAGATAGAAGGCTTTCGTCACCGTAAGGGTGCGCTGCACTTCGGCGGCGGCGTTCTTCTTGTGGCCGATCTCGTTCTCCGGAGAACCTGTCACAAACGTTCCCGGCTCAATTCTTCTGAACCACATCTGGGTCGTCTTGGAGGCTTCATTCTCAAGGTCCGGACCAACGGAGCTTATGTTAAGGCTTCCGTCGCTCAGGGTAAGGCAGATATATTTGGCGTTCGCTGTGACGTCCTGAGCGGCGACGCCGACGCTAAGGTTCTGGGTGTTCGTAAAGGGCTTGTCGGCGCCGGCGTTC
The DNA here is from genome assembly GCA_017557885.1 of bacterium. Classification (GTDB taxonomy): domain Bacteria; phylum Auribacterota; class UBA3054; order UBA3054; family UBA3054; genus UBA3054. Next base: position 258,427 of record JAFYXV010000003.1, read on the forward strand.
CAGGTCACGCGCTTGACGCCCGAACCGAAAACATAACCCCTGGAGCCTTCGCCTTTGAGGCTTTGGAGAGCAAAAGGCTCGCCGTTGTCTATTTTGCCGAAGAAAGCGACGGCGAAGACAGGCGAAGTGGCCTCGTTGGTCGTTTCCACCGAATAATCGATGTCAACTTTGCCGTTCCAGGGCCAGCGCTGATGGCAGCTGACGGTGACGTTGACAACCGGAGTTTCCCCGAAGACAGCCGCGGAAAGGCAGAACACGGTCAATAACAAAACATTCAAAATCGTTTTCATAATCAGCGGACTCTTTTCAAAACTATGACGGCAAGCGCCAGAAGAAGCGCAAAGCCCGGTTCAGGGAGAAGGGTTATGGCCGCGGTGGCGGTCTCTGTGCCGAAGACCGTGCCGTCGTCGCCATATACGGTATAAGTGAGAATGTAGGAAGTGTTCCTGGGCAGGACCGTCGGATCAACGTGGGAGTAATCCCAGCTGTAGTCGCCTTTTTCCTCTCCTTCGCTTGTGAAGACGGTGTAAGGTTCGGAAGAAAGCGAGAAAACGGAGGGACCGGAAGATTCCTTTTCAACGAGCTGGATCGTCATGGATCTGTCGTAACCTTCGATCCAGTCGGTGCTGTAAGTAATGTTGGCGGGAGAATCGAGCAAAAGCGTATCAGCCGAAACGCTTACGTTGTCGAGCTTGAAATCGTCAGACCAATTCGTCGCCACAGAAGTATCGTCGGACAGAGTGACATAGACCGTCTCGGAATCGACCGCGTAGGAAACGCCGTTGGTGGTATCGGTGATCACGTGCGTAAGGGCGTAAACTTTCGCGCTTCCCCTCGGCAGGATCGATTCGTCGGTGTTTGAGTAGTTCCAGTTGAATTTGCCTTCGAGGCCTTCAACGTCGGCAGAAAAAACATTCTGCTCCAGAACGCCCTCGGCGTTCGCTTTCACTACCACTCCCCTGTTATAGCCCAAATCGACCCAGCGGGTGCTGTACTGAAGCTCGTTCCAAAAATGGAGTTCGATGGGATTGGAGGAAGTGTTCGGCACGTTGACAGTATCCAGGCTGACCGGGTTCGACCAAGCTTCGCTGAATTCGCTGACGCTGTCCGCTTCCTCCGCTAAGGAAGGTAAGTTCAAAAGCACCAGCAAGCTTAAGGTTAAGATCGTTTTCTTCATATTTATATAACTCTTATTTGATTACGATTCGATCCCTTTACCGGGCCAATCTTCGGCAGCGTTTGCGCTCCGAAGCTTCCTGAGCGCCGATATCCTTTTTCAGGGTAAAAGCACACACAGTTGGAGATTATATCAAAGCATTAAACGCATTTCAAGGGCTTAATGGTGTGTATGGATTAACCATCTGTATTACGCACATTTATTTTTTAAGCTTTCAGTGAAAAAAGCACTTTTTTGCCTAAATTTGATTGAATTCAATTTTAAAAACGGCACAAAAAAAACGGGAGGGTGATCCCTCCCGTTTTGAACGCCTGTTCCTCGGATAAAAATCAGAACCAGGGAGCGCTGCTTTTGTATTTGCCGGCGCTGTCCAGGAAAATATTGGTGGAACCCAGCGACTGGTCGAGCTTGATCTCCAGAGGAACATATGTGTTGAAAGGCACCTTCTGGAGCTGTTCGTAGAATAGGCTGTTGGTGGTGAAGAGTTTCAGATCGCAGCGGATGAAATCCTTGTTGGGCTTGCCATGGATCTTGCCGCTGATCTTCTCGTCCGTATTCCTTACCTTGTAGTTGGAAACATAATCGTTCTGCCTGGTCCAGCCGCCCTGGGTAAGGGGGATCTCCACGCCGCCGAAAGTGATCTTGCCCTGGCCGTGGGGCGTTTCCCAGACCAGGTTCGTCTGGGTTATGTTGCTGACGTAGAGGGAAAGCGAAGTGCGCTTCTTGTTGATCACCACTTTCTTGATCCTGAAATCCGTGCTGCCCCTGAAATAGGTCAAGCCCACGCTGTTGGTCAGATGGCTCCCGCTCACGGCGTAGATCTTTATGTTGTTGTTGCCTTTGAATAAAGGAAGAGTCCCCGCCCAGTTGCCTTTCGCGTCAAGCTCCACCTTTGCGTCTTCGCCGTTCTGTCCTCTTACGGAGGCGTAAACGTTCGAGATGCCGCTGTCGGCATAAGCCGTGCCGTACACTTCCGTCTCGGTATCGTAAGTGAAATATTTCTCCCCCGCCTTGTGGGACAAGAGCTCGATTTCCGGCTTGGCTTCCTTCGGGACTCTCAGGTTCACGAAGACCCAGTTCGTGTAGCCGTTCTCCGCCACCGCGTAGGCTTTGATCTTGTTGGCGCCCTCTTCCAAATTCAGGGCGCACTGCCAGTTTGTCGTTCCTTCCGCGGTAAGATCCTTCGTGCCGGAAGCGCTCACCTGCTTAACGGTCACCTTCCTGATGCCGCTCGTATGGCTGGCCGTCCCTTTGAGGATGTAATCCCCCATCGCGGCGTCCACGTCGTCGTACTCGTCGGAAGAGGTTATGTTGATATCCGGGAAAAGCGCCAGCTGCTTGGAGAAGTGATCGAGATGCGCAGGGATCCTTTCGCGCCAATACTTCCAGTTATGTTTCCCCTCCGGGCGCGAGAAGACCACGTCCACGTTCTTTCTCCGCCCCAGCGCCGCCAGGCAGTTGTACATGTCCATGTTGACCTCGGCCAGATTATATGTCTCAAGATAGATGTCCTCGTCGCCGCAGTCGAAGAAAAGCTTGATGAACTTCTTGGGCGCCACCGCCGTGGCGATCTCGTTTGTCTGCAATGTGCTGACGCCGTCCAAAACTTTGCTGATCTTCGGTCCCACGAAAGCGCCGCTCATGGAGGAAGCCGCGCAGTAGCGGCAGTTGTAGTAAGCGTCGCAGCAGCCGGCGATCCTGAAGGACGCGTAGCCGCCCATGGAAATGCCGCTGATGCCGCGGATGTTTTTCACGCGGTACTTTTTCGCGAGATGATTAGGAAGATCCTTGCACATCGCCCCCATGTAGCCGTTCGCGTATTCGAACCAGGAATTCTCATAAATAGCGCCTTTCCAGCGGCTGCCCTGGGGGAAGACGATGATGAACTCGTTGGTGTGGGTCGTTCCCATAAAAGTCTCATACGCTTCCTCGTACCAGGTCTGGTCGTTCTGGTCGCGGCCGTGCAGGAAATATATGACGGGATAATACTTGTTAGTCTGCCAGTTGTAGCCGCTGGGCAATATCACGCCGTACCTGAGATCGCGTCCCACGCTGTCGCTGTGATAGACCTTGTTGGTCTCCCATACCATGGCTGAAAGATCGGCCGCGCAAAAGAATATTGCAACGGCAAAAAGAATAAGTTTTTTCATAAAAGGCCTCGCTTTTATTTATGATTGCTGATGATCTTTTTATAGCGTTTCCCGGCGTCGTTGGACCAATCGGTCTGCAGTTTTGCCCGGATCAGGGAATTGGTGTAATCGCCCTTGCCCAGCCTTTGAAATTCCTCGGAAGAGGAGACGGGATGAGCGAAAAAAAGCTTTTTTATCTCTTGGTTGTCAGGAGAAGCGAGGACTGTTTTCCAAGCCTTCACGCAATCCTCCCTGTGGTCGATGAAAAGTATCCCGAGGTAATCCCTGAAGATGTTCATCCTGGCGGCCGCGGCCTCAAGGTCGTAGCGAAATTTCACCGGCATATCGAAGGGCGAAGATCTAAGCATGGCCCCATGGGGATATTTTTCATACATATAAGGGCAGACGGACATTTTAAGCAGGGCGTGCTCCCTGGGGGCGTCCGGATCCGTCTTGGGGAAAAAGGACCAGAGCTTCTGGCCTTTCTCCGAAAGGTTGAAGATCACGAAATCCCTCGCCAGTTCGTAATTTTCTGTTCCTTTCATAAGCGCTATGGCGTCCGGAGTAATTACGGTCTCCCCCGGCGGCAGCACGAAACCCAGCCGCTCCTCGCCTGCGTCCATTATGGCGTTCAGGGCGTAAACGTCGATGCAGAGTCCGAAAGCCGCCTCGCCCAATGCCACGTCCTTGGGGATGCTCCCCGCGTTGCCGGAAAAGGAACGGCAGTTGCCGCTCATGGCGCTGATTATCTCCATGCCCTTTTCCCATCCGAAACTCTGGACAATGATCTCGTACATCATGAAGACGGAGCCGGATTTCCTGGGATCGGCGGAGGCGATCCAGGAGCAGCATTCCCCTTTCGCCAGATCCGCCCAGCTTGAAGGTTCCTTTATTCCCAGCTTTTCCAGAATGATCTTGTTGTAGATTATCCCGAAGCCGGAAAGCCCCACGCCGTACCAATAGCCCTCCTCGTCCAAAACGGGAACTCCCGCGCAGCTTTTGCCGATCTTCTCCAAAAGATCCTCGGGAAGAGGGCATTTTTCCAGCAGCCCTTCTTTCTTCAGGGCCAGGTAAGGGTCCGTGCCGCCTCCGAAAAGGATGTCCACGCCGATCCCTTCGGGCTTGTTTTGAAAAGAGGAGCGGATATAGCGTATGATGTCCGAAGTTCCCCCCACATCCAGCCAGTCGAAGCGCACGATCTTCTCGCCTCTTTCCCTTCTCAGATCGTTGTAGGCTCTTTCGACCTCCTCCCTGACGCCTTCCCAATGGGGGGAAAGAATGGTGAGAACTCCGGCGTACTCGACGTTTCCGGAATTTATCCGGGCGCCCTGGCGGCCCGGCCGCAAGGCCAGGCCGCCCAGAACCGCCAGAAAAAGGAGGGCAAGCGCTAAAGAGCCAAGGCGCATCGTGTCGTATTATTCGGTAACGGCGGTGATGGCCGCAACCGTCACGATATCCTCGGGCTTGCAGCCGCGGGACAGATCGTTGACGGAGCGGGCGCAGCCCTGAAGCAGCGGACCGAAGGCTTCCGCTTTCGCGAGCCTTTCCGTCAGCTTGTAGGCGATGTTGCCGGCGTTGAGATCAGGGAAGATGAGAACGTTGGCTTTGCCCGTGACCGGGCTGCCGGGAGCTTTCTTGGCGCCGATGGCTTCGATCAAAGCCGCGTCGGCCTGAAGCTCGCCGTCCACCTTGAGTTCCGGGGCGCGCTCCTTGACGATATTGGTGGCCTCGATGACCTTGTCCACGATGGCGTCCTTGGCGCTGCCCTTGGTGGAGAAGGAAAGCATCGCCACATAGGGTTCCACCTGCAGGATATTGCGGCAGGAATCGGAAGCCGCTATGGCGATGTCCGCCAGCTGTTCCGCCGTGGGGTTAGGCACCACGCCGCAGTCGGAATAAACGAAGGCTCCGTCGGCGCCGTAGGGGCAGTTGGGAACCACCATGAGGAAGTAGCTGGACAGCGTCTTGATGCCCGGCTTGGTCTTCAAAACGTGCAGGGCGGAGCGGAGCATGTTGGCGGTGGAATTGAAAGCGCCGCCCACATAACCGTAAGCCAGATTGTCTTTCGTCATCATGGCGGCGATGTAAAGATGGTTCTTCATCATTTCGGCCGCCTGGTCCATAGAGAGACCTTTGGCCTTGCGCATCTCGTAGAATTTCTCCACGAAACCGTTTTCCTCGACCACCTTGTCAGGGTCGTAGAGCGTCACGCCCTCCAGGGTGACTCCCTGTTCCTTCGCCAGCTTGTTGACCTCGTCGGCCTTGCCGATCATGGCGACTTTGCAGAAGCCCTCTTTGACGACCTTGGAGGCCGCAATGACCATGCGGGGGTCCCAGGATTCCGAGAGGATGATGGTGCGCTGAAGTTTGGCGGCGCGTTCTTTCAATTCTTGAATGATGTTGCGACTCATGTCTTCTCCTTAAAATTAGATTTTAATTGTTTGCTTATCTTTTTATTTTACTAAAAATCCCCCGCTTAATGAGAAGACGGAACGGTCCTCCGGCCCACCCTTGGGGTGAGCGCAGGTTTTGCTATAATATGGCTAGCATATAAAGTAATGAGATAAGGAGAAAAGATGATATCGAGACGCATGCAGAAAATGGTCGCCGGCAATTCCGTTATCCGCGCCATGTTCGAGGAGGGGCTGAAAATGGCCAGGCAGTACGGGCCGGAGAATGTTTTTGACTTCAGCCTGGGCAACCCCAACGTTCCCGCCCCGGAAGAATTCAAGAACGCCATTATAAAGATCCTCCAGGACGTTCCGCCCGTCAAAGTCCACGGCTACATGCCCAACGGCGGCTTTCCCTCCGTCAGGGAAAAGATCGCCGCCTCTCTCAACAAGCGTTTCGGGACCAATTTCAACTCTGAAAACATCATCATGACCGTGGGCGCCGCCGGCGGCCTGAACATCATTCTCAAGACTCTCCTGAACCCGGGCGACGAAGTCATAACCTTCGCGCCCTTCTTCGGCGAATACCGCAACTACGTGGCCAACTTCGAGGGCGAACTTGTGGTGGTGCCGCCCAACACCATCAATTTCCAACCTGACCTCGTGGCCTTTGAAAAACTCATCCGGCCTCAGACCAAAGCCGTCATCATCAACTCCCCCAACAACCCCACCGGCGTCGTTTACAGCGAAGAGACCGTCAAGCGCCTGAGCTCCATATTGGAAGAAAAACAAAGGGAATTCAGCTCGTCGATCTATCTGATCTCCGACGAGCCTTACAGAGAGCTCGTTTACGGCGGCACAGAGGTCCCCTATCTTACGAAATACTACCGCAACACTCTTGTCGGCTACTCCTACAGCAAATCGCTTTCCATCCCCGGCGAACGTCTGGGCTACGTGGCGGTTCCCTCCGAGATCGACGACTATGAGCAAGTCTGGAGCGCCCTGGCGGTCGCCAACCGCATCCTTGGCTTCGTCAACGCCCCCTCCCTCGTCCAGCTGGCCGTGGCCGAATGCCTGGACGCCAAGACCGACATCGCCTACTACGGGCGCAACCGGGACACCCTCTACGAAGGCTTGACAAAACTTAAATTCCAGTGCGTGAAACCCGAGGGGGCTTTCTATCTCTTCATGAAAACGCCCATGGAAGACGACAACGCCTTCGCCCAGGCCGCCAAGAAGTTCAACATCCTAGTGGTCCCAGGCAGCGCCTTCGGCTGCCCCGGCTATGTCAGGATCGCCTACTGCGTCTCCTACGAGACGGTTGTCAATTCTCTCCCCAAATTCGCCGAACTGGCCGCCTCCTGCGGACTTTAAGGCCTGACGGTCGAGAAACAAAAAAGCCCCTTTTTTTGCAAAAAAGGGGCTTTTTTATTGATTCAAAGATCCGGCTTATTTCTGTTCGAACTCCTCGTAAATGGCGCGCACCGCCTCTTCGAAGTCGTTTAGTTCCACGCCCACGATCATGTTGTCCTGGGTGGAGCCAAGGTCGATGACCTGGAGGTTGATGCCGCGCTTGCTAAGAGCCGTGCAGAGACGGCCGGCGAAGCCCACGCAGCGGATCATGCCCTGGCCGACCGTGGCGATCAAAGCCAGGTTGTCGGTCACTTCCAGGCGGTCGGGCTGCAATGTTCGCTTGATTTCCTCAAGTATGGAGGGCAGCTGGTCGCCGATGTATTCCTTGCGCACGATGACGGACATGGTGTCGATTCCGGTGGGAGCGTGCTCAAAATTCACGCCGTGGGTCTCGAAGATCTGCAGAAGGCGGCGGCCGAAGCCCACCATCCTGTTCATGAGCATCTTTTCGATCTGCACCAGATAAAAATCCTTCCTGCCGGCGATGCCGGTGACGATCCTGTCGTCCTTGGGGCGGGTGGCGACGATCCTGGTATAAGGGCCGCCGGGATCGTTGGTGTTCCTGATCTCTATGGGAATGCCCGGTTCGGAGACCGGGTAGATGGATTCGTCGTGAAGAACGTTGGCGCCCATGTAGGCCAGTTCCCGAAGTTCCTTATAGGTCAAATTCTCAATATGCTTGGGATTGGAGACCAGCCTCGGGTCGGCCATCATGAAACCGTTGACGTCCGTCCAGTTTTCGTAAAGGTCGGCGTGCACGGCCCTGGCGGCCACGGCGCCGGAAATATCGGATCCGCCCCGGGAGAAGGTCTTGACCTTTCCCCTGGGAGTGCGGCCGTAAAAGCCCGGCATTACCACCAGTTTCTCGTCCATGAGTTCCGCGCCCAGTTTGTCGTAGGTCTCGTCCTTTATGAGCCCGTTCGATTCGATCTGAAGAAATTCACCCGGCTCCACGAACTTGGCGCCCAGCCAGGTGGCCACGATCCTGCCGCAAAGATATTCGCCCCGGGAAGCCATGAAATCCCTGGTGCCGTTGCGGCGCATGGCGTCTTCCGTTTCGTCCAGGAGCTTGTCGATGTCGATGTCGATCTTCAGATTCTGGACGATCTCTTTATAACGCGTTCTGATCTTCTGGAAAACAGGGGCGATGTCGAGGTTCTGCTCCTGCATGCTCTGGCACAAAAGCAGAAGGTCGGTGATCTTAACGTCGTCGCTAAACCTTTTCCCGGGGGCGGAGACCACCACGATCTTCCTTTCGGGATCGCTTTCGATAATGGAACGGACTTTCAGGAACTGCTCGGCGTCAGCCAAAGAGGAGCCGCCGAATTTACAGACTTTCAAACTCATGATTCAAAAAAAAAGATGGCGGGAACCGCTCTGATGAGCGGTTCCCGCGGGGAATAGATTATCTGGAAACGGTGGCCGAAACAGTGGCCTTCTTGTACCAAAGCACAAAGGTGAACGGAAGCCACACGGATTCTTCCTGCGGAACGACCGTGGTGATCTGGGTCGCGCCTTCGGCCTTGGCTTTCGCGGTCAGGTCGAGCAAGGTTTGTTCGAAATTGACTTCGCGTCCGCCTTCAGTCCAAAGAGGATAGGTGGGGAGGAAATAAAGGCCGCATCTGCTGGCCAGTAAACCGACGGACTGGTTGCCGTCGCAGGGCATGCCTCTGAAGGCGCTGTTCTTGGCAACGGAAACGTCAGCGCAGCCGGCTAAGACCAAAGCGGCCAAAAGAACGAGGGACAGCACAACTTTTTTCATCTTGATCTCCTATGGTTAGGTTGTTGGAGGTTTATCGGAGTGAGAGGATTCGAACCTCCGACTTCTTGCTCCCAAAGCAAGCGCTCTAGCCAGGCTGAGCTACACTCCGTCAAAACTTTTTTCTATTTTAGCAGAATTTAACTGGCGGAGAGTGAGGGATTCGAACCCCCGGACCGTTTCCGGTCAACGGTTTTCAAAACCGTCGCGATCGACCACTCTGCCAACTCTCCGCAAAGTGTTGATAAATTATAGCAAAAATCGCCGTAAACACACTAAACAAGCGGTTAATAAAGAAAACCGCCTTTGATTGACTAATCGCTTTGCTTCTAATAGAATACTACGTAGGTAAAGATATGAGATTTCCTTCGGCAAACGGCATTGAAAGACCAATTAGGTTAAGCGCTGCGACGCGGCGCTTCGCCCTTGATTCGCTCGGCCGCAAATACGGGCTCTTGACGCGGTCGAATCCGGGCATTGATCTTACAGCCGAGGAACTCGCCGATCTCTCCGACCTTGAAAAATACGACCTTGCGGTAAAAAAGATCGCCCTCGAAGCGCCCGTCCGCGTCTGCCCGGGCGAACTAATATCCGGCGCCGCGACTTTGGGCGCCGCCATAGAACATAAGGTCCCGGCCTTCTGCGACGGGAAAATGCTTTTCTGGAGTATTAGCCACCTGACCGTGGATTTCGAGACCGTCGTCAAAAAAGGCGTAGGCTTCATCGAGGAACAGGCGAAGGCCGCCCTTTTAAAATACCAAGGCACCGAGAGGGAAGCGTTTTGCCAAAGCGCCCTGAACTGCCTTGAAGCTTTCCGGATCTACCACAAGCGCTATCTAGAGGCGCTGAAAGAAAGGTCTGAATACCGCTGCAATTACGAAAACCTGCTGCATGTCCCCTTCTCCAGAGCCGAAAACTTTTACGAAGGCGTGCAATCCATCTGGTTCACCTTCTCCTTTCTCAGGCTCTGCGGCAACTGGCCCGGCATAGGAAGGCTCGACGTTCTCCTGGGCGACCTATTGGAAAACGACCTCAGGAACGGAAAGTTGACGCTTGACGAGGCCAGAGAAATCTTATCCCACCTCTTCATCAAAGGCTGCGAATGGATCTGCGGCGGCGACTACGGTTCCGGCGACGCCCAGCACTACCAGAACATCGTGCTTTCGGGAACGGACGAAAACGGGCGCGACGTCACGAACGATGTCACCTACCTTGTGCTTGACATCGTCGAGGAGACCGGCATCAGCGACTTCCCCGTTACGGTGCGCCTTAATAAAAACACTGACGAAAAACTATTGAAGCGCGTGGCCGAAGTCATGCGTTTGGGCGGCGGCATCCTGGCCGTTTACAATGAGGAGATCGTTCTCCGCTCGCTTGTCGATTACGGCTATCCGGGATCCGAGGCCGCGAAGTTCGCCAACGACGGCTGCTGGGAGGTGCAAGTTCCCGGCAAAACAAATTTCTCCTATCACCCCTTCGATTCCCTGGCTATTCTGCAAAAAGAGACGCTGAAGAGCTACTGCGGGAGCGTTGACTTCGCCAGTTTTGAGGAATTTTACTCCGCTTATGTAAAAGACCTCAAAGCCTTCCTTGAGACCTTGCTGCAGAATAAGCTTACTTTTAAGCCGAGCACCCCCTGCACGGTCGTCTCGCTCTTCGAGGAAGGCTGCCTCAAGAAAGGCTTGTCGTACCTGGAAGGCGGGCCCGTTTACAACGTCTATTCCCCGCACATAGGCGGCCTCGCCGATACGGTGAACTTCCTCTATGCCGTGAAAAAGCTGGTCTTCGATGACGCCCTTGTAAGCTTCCGGGAGCTGATCGGAATATTGGCCGCCAACTGGGAAGGCCATGAAACGTTGCTCGCCTACGCCAAAAACAAATACGCCTACTACGGCAACGATCATGACGAGGTTGACGAGCTCTGCGCGCGCCTTCTCAACGATTTTGCGGACGGCTGCGACGCGCTGAACGGCCGCTCCGGCTACATCTTCCCGGGCGGCGTCAGCACTTTCGGCCGGCAATTGCAATGGTCGAAGCACCGCCTGGCCTGCGCGCACGGGCGCAAGGCGGGAGAAGTTTTGGCCGCCAACGCCTCCCCCACTCCGGGAAGCGATCAAGCCGGCGCGACGGCCATCATAAGATCCTACTGCAAATGCGACCTCAAGCGAGTGCCCACGGGCGCCGCGCTGGACATCAGGCTCCTGCCCTCCCTCGTAAAAGGCGAGGAGGGTATCGCCGCTCTTGTTGCTCTTATGCGCGGTTTCGTTATATTGGGTGGCTTCTTCATGCAGCCCGATATCGTGGACGCAGCTGTTCTGCGCGAAGCGCAGCGCGATCCCGATAACTACCAGAACCTCTCGGTGCGCGTCTCGGGCTGGAACGCCAGATTTGTTACCCTGAACAAAGAATGGCAGGACATGATAATCAGCCAAAATGAAAGCGGACGCTAAAGCAAAATTAGTTGTAAGCGAGATCCAGCGCTTCTGCATGCACGACGGTCCCGGCGTCAGGACCACGGTCTTTTTGAAAGGCTGCCCGCTGCGCTGCCTTTGGTGTCACAATCCCGAAACCCAGGACGCGCGCCCTGAACTTCTCTACTACGCAAAAAAGTGCCTGGGATGCCTTGAGTGCCTTGAGTGCGAAAACGGAGTGCATTTCTTTTCCGAAGGCATTCATCATATCGACAAAAGCAAATGCACAGTCTGCTCCAAATGCGCCGCCAATTGCCCCGCCTCAGCCCTTGAAATCTGCGGGAAATTGATGACCGTCGAAGAGATCTGCGAAGCCGCTGAAAAAGATCTTGCCTTCTACGGGAAGGAGGGAGGCATAACGCTTTCCGGAGGCGAACCGCTCTTCCAGCCCGCTTCCCTTGAGCTTCTTTCCTTCTGTAAAGAAAGAGGGCTTAAAACGGCCGTTGACACCTGCGGATATTTTTCCGAAGAGCTGCTCGCGCCAGCCGTAAAATCCACGGACGTTTTCCTCTGGGACATCAAGGATACCGACGACGCAAGGCATCTGAAATACACCGGCGCTTCAAACAAAAGGATACTTGAAAACTTAAGGAAAGCCGACGCGCTGGGCGCAAAAATAAAGCTGCGCTTCATCCTTGTGAACGGCGTGAACAGCGAAGAGCGCCATTACGAAGAGTGCGCTAAAATTTACCGTTCGCTGCGCGGCGCCCTGAAGCCGGAAGTTATCCCCTACCACGCCTTCGGCGGCGTAAAGAAAGAATTTCTTCTGGAAAGCGCCAACGGAAGATCCGAATGGATCCCGGAGGAAGGGCAGATCGCCAAATTCAAGCAATATTTGGGGATCTAGTTTTTCGCGACGTTTTTAGTCGCGGCTTTGTAAAGGTCGGTCTGGAATTCAGATTCGGTCTTGTTTCCGAAAACGTCCACGACCGTAAGGGTGACCTTGAAAGCGTCGCTCTTCATGGCGGGCAGCGTGACCGATCTGACTTCTGGCCTTGTCCCGGCCTTCTCGAAGACGACCTTGCCTTTGGCGTTGACCGCCTTTATGCGATAAGCAAGCTGGGGGGTTGACTGCTCGGCGAAATCCCAGGCAACGTTTTTCCTTTTGCCGTCGACGGACAGTTTTGCGATCTTCGGAGCGCCGAGTTCAGGTTTTTCAGGCTGCTTGATGGTGTGTTTCTCCCTTTTAACAGCGGCTTCCTCATAGGCCGCCTGGTTTTCCACCTTACCTCCCGTCAGGCCCCAGAAATGTTCCTCCGTCGCGCCGAAACTGTGGCCGCCGAATTTTTTCTGATGCTCGAGTTTTCCGCCGCCGTCGCCGTAGCTTAAGGTCGCGGTGTGGATGGACACCCAGTCGTTCTTTTCGTGGTCGTGAACATACATGTTCTTGAAGAAAACGTTGCGCTCAACGTTGCAGTTCGTATTCACGTCGCCGCCGTAAAAGTTCTCCATGAACTGGGAGATGCCCCTGATGAAGCAGGAGTTGTAAAGAAGGGTGTTGAAATAGGAAAAGAGCTGCCACTTCCCGCTCTTGACGTCCAGGAACCAAAGCCCCGCGAAGGTCGTGCCGGTCTCAAGGTCGTCCCAGGAGTGAAGCAGCATGCGGTACCATTGCCCGGACACCCACTCGTAAGGCTGGATGCAGTTGGTGCCTTCTCCCTCGAAGGCGAACTTGCTGTGGCCTTCCGGATAGATCCTTTGCGCGTGGAGAAGCATGTCCTCCCCGTTCTTTTTATATTTCGATTCCCAGAAGGAAATGATGCCCACCTTGCGGTCGGAATTTTGCACGCCGCAGTATCCGTGCACGCCCTTGATGCCTTCAAAAGCCTTCTGCGTCTTCTCGCTCTTCACGTCCAGGGAGAAATTGGCCATCGCCCAGTAGGTCGCGTTCGGCGTCTTCTCGGCCATGAAATCGATCAGGAAGGAGTCGAATTTTCCGCTGGTCTCCGAGAAATGAGGATCGGCGTAGAAATTGTAAGCCATGTATTTCAGTTCCTGCTCGGAAAAAGCCGGCATGGCCGCTCCAAGCGCGATGGTCAGCAAAATTACTTCAAGGATGTGTTTTTTCATAAAAGACCGCCTTAAATTAACAATTCAAAATTATGAGCGATATAACAAGCCTATATGAACTATACCATTTTTTAGGTCTTCATTCAACACTGCTTTACCCTTGACTTTCCCGCCTGTTTCTAATAAAATACCCCTCACGATTGTTTATGCCGAAATGGCGGAACTGGTAGACGCGCTACGTTCAGGTCGTAGTAGGGATCCCCCTGTGGAAGTTCGAGTCTTCTTTTCGGCACCAACAATAATAGGAAGCGCCTCTTCCTATAGGTCTTTGGCTCTTTTCTTCCTGCCGAAATGGCGGAACTGGTAGACGCGCTACGTTCAGGTCGTAGTAGGGATCCCCCTGTGGAAGTTCGAGTCTTCTTTTCGGCACCAAGAAAAGGTAAAAATCAAAAGCCTCGGCTTGAAAATCAAACCCTCTTTTGGTATTATAATCACACTTTCATCTTTCTTGCGGGCGTAGCTCAGTTGGTAGAGCGCGACCTTGCCAAGGTCGAGGTCGTGGGTTCGAGCCCCATCGCCCGCTCCAAAAGAAAAACGAAAGCCAAAATCCGACATCTGCGGGCGTAGCTCAGTTGGTAGAGCGCGACCTTGCCAAGGTCGAGGTCGTGGGTTCGAGCCCCATCGCCCGCTCCAAAATAAAAACAAGCGCCAAAATTTTTGGCGCTTGTTTTTTTATGCTGCAAGCCAATTTATTTCTGCGCGGCCGGTTCTGCCGGAATTTTATCAGCCTCGGCCATGGCCTTTTCCTTGGCCGCCTTCTCTTGCTCCTGGGCCCTTATGTCAACTGATTTATCCTTTGGCAGATATTCGCTCAAAGAAGAAAGATCTATCTCGGTCTTAAGGCTTTCCACAAAATTCTGGACGCATTCAGTGTAATTCTTGTCCTCGTCCGTACGGAATTCCCGGGACTTTCGGGCGGCGTCGGACAGGATGTCCGGCGTCAGAGCCTCTTCTTCCAGGGATTTGACCACGGATTTCAAATACAAGACGATCTTGTGGTTGCGGTCGTTTCTGCCGGCCACGAATTTTCTGAACAGCGAGTTGACCTTTCTGAGTTCGGCTATCTTTTTCTGTACGTTAATAAGCTGCGTCTTGTATTCCGGGATGCTGCGCTTGGTCAGCAACGATCTCAGATCGCCGGCTATGGCGACGTGATAAACGACGTCGCGGTCGATGAACTTCATGATCGTTTCGTTGGACTCGATCTCGCGCCTGTCTATGATCTCCAGCTCCCTGATCATAATGTTAAGCTTGTCGATCTCGTCTTTCAGCGCCGCCCTGATGGCGTGCTTGTTCGAGCCTTTTGTTTTTATCAGCTCGTTTAGTTTCGCTTCCAGAAGACGGATCTGATTTTTCACCTCCACCATGGACATTGTGAAGCTTATCTCCTTTTCAAGCAGAGAATCCTGCTGTTTGAAAAGGACGTCCATGGTTTCCTGTTTCTCCATGGTCACCACGATCTCACCGCTGGTGGCTTCGCGGTCCACCTTGATATGCACGTTGCTGACGTTCTCAATGTCGTTGGTGACGGATAGCTTGGCGTGATTCAGTTTTATCCACCGGTAAGCCTTGACGGTCTCCTGAAAATCAAGGTTGGAAACGAAAAGGGCGATCAGCCTGTTTTCATGGCGGTAGCAGAGTTTTTCAATGGAGTATGCTCTGGTGGCGCAAAGGTCGAAGGTGTAACGGTCGTCCAGGTCGCTGCAGGCGATCAGGTGGCGGGCGGCCGGTTCCCAGTGCTTGATGGCGGCGTTGGCTCTTCCCGCGATGAAATTGTACTGCGAATCCTTCTGGTAAGCGGCGAAACATTTTTCAAAGCGTTCGGCGGCGGTCCTCATGTCGCCGTTCTGGTAGAGGCGCTTGCCGCTGTTATACAGGCACTCGTCAAATTTGCCCCTGTCTATGGCCGGCAAAATGGGATTGATGTCCATATAGCGCTCGTAGGCCGCCAAAGCTTCGTCGTAATCGCCCTTGGCGTAATAGTCGTCAAAATTCTTGACCAGGCAGACCTCAAGCTTCTCTTTGTATTTCATGAAAGATTCCGGCTTTTCCTTCAGGATGTGGTCGAGGCGGTCGTTGGCGGACTGGAAGTTCCCTTCCGCCATGAATTTGTCGACTTCCTTGGAGAGGATGCTGACGGTGCAGTCGCGCCTGATCCGTTCCAGGACATCGGCCGCCCGCTTGTAGGCTTTGGTCTCCCCGCAGCCGTTTTTCAGCAGCGTGATCATATTGACGACGACGACTTCGTTGGAGAGCGAGACGTTTTTCATGATGTCGGCTATGTATTTTTCGGCTGTCTTCTCGTTCATCTGCGAGTTGAGGCGGTTCAGCGCGGTGTCAATATTCTTAGCCGAGGGGGTGTTGCCGTAGGTTTCCTTTATCTGCAGGTAGGCGTTGTAGGCTTGGACCGTGTCGCCTTCCAGTTCCAGTTTCTCCGCGTTCTTCAGCAGGCTGTCCGCATACTGGTCCCTGCGGTCGTGAGTCAGTTTGCGGCAGGCGGCGATCTTATCCTTGAAATCGCCCTGGTTGAGAGCTTCGGGATATTTCTCCTCTACCTTTTTCAAGGATTCTTCCACAGCGTTCCAGTAGTTGGATTCGATGCAGGAATTGGCAAAATTTAGCTCCGCGCAGGCCAGCTCCATGGACAGGCTGTCAACTTTTTTCTTCGCTTCCTGCGCCGTGGAGGTATTGGGGAAGTTCGCGACCACGTCCCTCAGAGTCATCAGCGCCGGGTCCTTCCTTCCGGAATTGACGTAGTTCATGGCGTCGGAATAGAGTCTTGCCGCTTTGGCTTCCATGAGGAAAGGCGCGTTCTCCTTCTCCACGGCGTTCAGTCTCGCCATGGCGGAGGAATACGGGAACTTGGTCTTCAAATTGTCCAGGATCTGCTGGCAGACGTCGTACTTTTCGTTCTTGAAATTCTGTTCCGCCGCCGAGAGGATCTTTTCCGAAAGCTCTTTCTCATAGCGGGCATAGATCGCCTGGGCGCTGTCGATCTCTTCCGCCTTGGATACGGGAGGCTCCTCGAAACGGTTGCCTTTCAGGTCGTCAGAAACGATGAGGCCTTCTTCGTTCACCCAGTAGGTCTTCTTGCCTGTCACATTGTAAACCTGCGGAGTGGCGGTGATGCTGAAGGTGTCGGCGCTGATGTTCTCAAAATAGTAATTGTAGCCGTCCCGCATGGGGTTTTCGCCCAGCTCCCTGGCCTTGACGTCTATGCCGGGAACGCTGAGGAAGCGGTCTGGGCTGACGTATTCGCCGCTCATGTTCTGGTCGTCGTCAATAAGCAGAGCGTATTTCACGTAGTATTCCGCCATGCAGGCTTTCTCCATGCGCGTCACGACTTTCGTCTCGTTGTGCACCTGGGCGTCCCTTGTCATGAAATAGAAAAGCCCCAGGCCCATGACAATGCACCAAAGAAGCGAAATGACAACGCCTGTCCAGGCCATTATGGTTCCCCTCACCGTGTTGCGGCGTCGGGAAATGGAAAGCAGGCACAATACGAGGCCGATGATCTCGCCGATGCCAAGAAGCAAGGGGCCCAGGACGGAGAAAATAAGTCCCAGTTTCGCGAGGGTGTCGGAAGTATGAACTACGAAATTGGCGTAGGGATCCGTGAAGGTCCCGGGCACCGCCATCCCCCATTGCTGGCCGCCCACAGCCACCTGATAGCCCTGCTGCTGCATGCCGTTTGGCATGACCGCCAGGGCGCCCCCCGCGGGCGCGGCGTTGTTGGCCGCGGCGGGATCTGGCTCGCTGCCCGCTTTCGCTTCCGTGCAGATAACGTCCAGCACCAGGAAGTCCACCTCCGATAAAGAAAACTTCAAGCCGACTTTGAGTTTCAGGCTGCTTGAGCTTTCGCCCCCGCAAACTATCGGCTTCTCGTCAAGGCTTTCCAAAAGCCAGACGCCGTCCTGATAAGTTAAGGAGGCTTGGTAATCGCTGACTCCCTGATGTTCCAAATAAATGGCGTTGTCCGGAGAGGAACCGAAAGTGGCGCTGGGGCCGTTGACCGTAAAAACTTGTTTTTGCGGCGTATTGGGGAATAATACTAGTTTCATATCTAGTATTTTACCATTTCTCACAAAATAATGTCACCGGCGTTTCCTCCCTAAGTTGAACTGCATCCGTCCTTTTGGTAGAATTACCCGTATTTAAACGCAAAACCAAATAAAACTATGTCAGATCAAAGCAAAGCAATCAGCAGCCACTGGGGCGACAAGGCCGTCGATCTCCTGCTTCAGCAGCGAGGCAACGGTCCTTTCCTCATCGCCAGCGGCATCAGTCCCTCCGGGCGCATCCATGTCGGCAACTTAAGGGAAGTCCTGACCGCCGACATCATCTACCGCATCCTGAAGGAAAGAGGCCATGAGGCCAAACTGATCTTCGTGGCGGACGACTACGACGCCCTGAGGAAAGTCTATCCCTTCCTGGACCCCGCGGTCTATGAAAAATACGTGGGCTGTCCCCTTTCCGAGATCCCCGCTCCCGACGGCAGCGGCACGACCTATGCGGAATACTTCCTGCAGCCCTTCGTCAAATCGCTTAAGAAACTGAAAATCGACGCGCACGTCATCAGGGCCAGCGAGCTCTACCGCGACGGCGTCCTTAAAAAGCAGATCATTCAGGCCCTGAACGCCAGGGACGAGATCGCCGAGATCCTGACCAGAGTCACCGGCAAAGAGATCGGCGAGGACTGGAGTCCCTTCAATCCCCACTGCCGCCTCTGCGGCAACATGAAGACCACGAAGCTTGTGAAGTGGCATCCGGAAACGGAAGAGATCACCTACTACTGCTCGCACTGCGACAAAGAGCGCACCGTGCCCGTGGTGGGCAACGGCAAACTGACCTGGCGCGCCGACTGGCCGGCCCGCTGGGCGGCCCTGGGCGTGGACGTGGAGCCCTTCGGCAAAGACCACGGCGGCAAGGGCGGCAGCTACGACACAGGCAAAGAGATCGTGAGAAAGATCTACGGCGGCACGGAACCCTTCCCCATCATCTATGAATGGATCCGCCTTAAAGGCCTGGGCGACATGAGCTCAAGTAAAGGCAACGTGGTCTCCGTGGATGAAGTTTTGGAAGTAGTTCCTCCCGACGTTCTGCGTTACTTCATCACGCGCCCCGCTCCCAAAGCGAGCCTGGCCTTGGACCTCGTCACGCAGCTCCTCAACCTCGTGGATGAAGTGGACGATGAAAGCAAAAAGCAGCGAGACGCCAGAAGCGTCGAGCTTTCCCAGGCTGGCGGCTTCGTTCCTCTGCACATCCCCTTCAACCATCTGGTGAACGTCTGGCAGGTAGCCGGCGGCGATTTCGAGAAAGTCAAGAAGATCCTGGCCCGCACCGGCTTCCAGTACAGCGATGAAGCGGCGCTCTTAGAGCGCTGCCACTACGCTGACGAATGGCTCAAGCGCTACGCCACGCCGGAATTCATCTTCGCGCTGCTAGACGAAACGCCCGCCGAGATCTTTCCTCTCATCACGGACGAAGAGAAGAACGCCCTTGCCCTTATCGCGGACGAGCTTGAGAAAAATCCGGAAGCGGACGGCAACGCCATCCACCAGATCATCTACGGCATCGCGAACTCAACAGGCGTCTCCATGGGCAGCCTCTGCAAGGCCCTTTACCGCGTGACGCTGGGCCGCGACCGCGGCCCCAGGGCCGGCTGGTTCGTGGCCATGGCCGGAAACGATCAGATCGCCTCCCGCATAAGGAAATTCCTGGCAAAGTAAACATCGCATCCGAAAAACAAAAGGAAGGTCGGGATTTCCCCGGCCTTCTTTTTGTTATAATAAAATCAAATTCAACATGCTTTCGAATCGTTTTCAAAAAAGCCATGAAAAAAAGGGTTTTTAGTTTCTTTTGCCTCTTTTTGATCGCCTCATCCGCCTTAGCCGGCAACACGCCCGTCAAGCCGGAGGGTTCCGGATCTGCCGCAGACCCTTATCTGATCAAGAAAATAGAAAATCTTGTCTGGCTTTCTGAAAACACAGACAAAGTCAAAGGACAACATTTCCTCCTGACCGCCGACATCGACGCCGCCGAGACGAAAGATTGGAATGAAGGATACGGCTTCCTGCCCATCGGCTGCAAAATAGAACAAGGGGAGCTCGCAGAGCATCCCTTCACTGGCATATT
The DNA here is from genome assembly GCA_017557885.1 of bacterium. GTDB lineage: Bacteria > Auribacterota > UBA3054 > UBA3054 > UBA3054 > UBA3054. Next base: position 277,971 of record JAFYXV010000003.1, read on the forward strand.
CGAAGGTAACGGGCACGCCATCATGAATCTTTTTATCAATAATCCCGCCCTTGAGTACGCCGGCCTTTTCGGCACGATCAGTTCCGTCAGGCATAAGACATTCCCTAAAAAATTCACCTTCAGATCCAGGATCAGCAATCTTATTTTGTACAACATAAACATTTCAGGCGGTTCAAACGTAGGCGCGCTGGCCGGAAGGGCCACTGGCTGCGAGGTCGCGAATATTTATGCAATTGGCAATCTGCAGGCGAAAAACCAGTTGGGCGGCCTTTTCAGCATATGCAGCGGAGCGATCATCTCAAACTGCTACGTGCAAGTTGACTTTCAAAACAGGGATTGCTCCGTAGGAGGCTTTTTCTTCAGTGCGCATGAAGACTCCCGTATCAGCAGCTGCTGCGTGGCCGGAAGCTGCCTTTTCCCCAAAGCAAGCAAACGCAAATACTATTATCCCTCCATTTTCGGCATGGGATCCGGCGATTATTGCGCAAGCAACTGCCTGGTCGCCCTGAAGCTCAAAGGAAGCCAAAAGTATAACAACATCGTTCCCCTGCCTCCAACCAACCAGCTCTGCAGCTGCTACTGCAGCGCCGAAGACCTTAACGTCAAAAGAGACGCTCTGAAATTTCTCATGTCCAACGAGGCTCTCCAACGTAAAACGACCTACGTTAATTGGAATTTCAAGAAAACCTGGTCGATCGAAGAATACAAGGATCGTCCGAGGCTGCGGAGCATCGACGCCATGTTCTCGAAATTTCTTGAAAGAAGAACGCGCTGAAACGTTCAAAAACAAATTGACATAAACAAAAAAAGACCGAGCTCTCGCTCGGTCTTTTTTTGTGCTATCGCTTTTCTGTTACGAAGCGATGCAGACCAGTCCGATGATCCAGAGATAGACTACAAAAGGATGGAAGTTGTATTTGTTGACCATCTTCAGAAGTAGCTTGATGGCCAGGTATCCCGAGACCGCCGCCACCAGAACGCCCACGAACTGCACCCAGAGCGTTCCGTCGCCGCTGTGAAAGGAGACCGCAAGTCTGGCCCGGAATTCGGAGGAAAGGAAGTCCTTGGCCACGGCGCCCAAAATTATGGGGATGGACATCAGGAAGGAAAAGCGGGCGGCCGCTTCGCTCTTCAGTTTGCAGAGCAGTCCGGCGTAGATTGTGCTGCCGCTTCTGGAGAGTCCCGGAACGACCGCCGCCGCCTGGGCCAAGCCTATTAGGAGGGCCTCTTTCCAGGTCATGTCCTCCAGCGCTTTCAAGCCTTTTTCCGCCTCCTCTTTTTCTTCAGGAGAAGAAGCGTTGCGCTTTTTTAGGATATTGTCCGCGGGAGTGAGGACAAAGTAGGCGCAGGCGATGAAAGCCAAGCCCACCAGGCGGTAGGGCTCCAGGGGTATCTTGCCGATCATCAAGCCCTTTTCACAGAAAAGCGTATCCAGCATGTCCTCGAAAAGGAAGCCAACGATACCTGCGGGGATCATTGAGATGAGGATCAAAAGGGCGAAGTACAAAGCGTACTTTTCGCCCTTGAAAAAATCTCTCAAAAGTTTCCAGATATCGTCGTAGAGCGCGGCGAAGATGGAAATAACCGTGCCGAAATGCAGCAGGACGATATAGGTCAGGTCCACGTCGTGAATGGGAAGGAAAAACTTCGCCATTGTCAGATGACCGGAACTGGAGACCGGAATGAATTCCGTCAGCCCCTGGATCAGGCCCAGGAATATCGCATCGAAGGTGGTCATTAACTATTGCCTTTTCAGATGAAAAGCACTCCGGCGCCCTGGGCGGGAGCGAAGAGGTACTGGTTGTCGGCATAGCCGTCCAGATCGTGCGGCAGATAATAAGCCTCGTGGATCTTCTTGATGAATTCCGGACCTTTGCCCTTGGGGATCAGGTGCACCGTGCAGCCGCCGAAGCCGGCGCCGGTCAGCCTGGAGCCGTAGGAACCGGCGGCTTTGCCGGCTTCCACCAGGGCGTTCAGCTCTTCGCAAGAGATCTCGTAGTCGTCGCGGCAGCTGGCGTGGGATTGATCCATGAGCAAACCGAAGGCCTCAGCTTTGTTCTCGGAGTTGCCGTTCAGAAGAGCCATGGAGTCTTCCACTCTGCGGGCTTCACTAATGACGTGTCTGGCTCTCTTCTTGACCTGGAAGCCGCCCTGGGGTTCGGGCATCACTTCGCCGGTCTTCGTTAAGCAGACTTCCTTGGCGGCGTATTCTTCGGTCACGCCCAGGGCTTCCGCGATCATCTTCACGGTGTAGCCTTCGTCCACCAGAGCGGATTCGATTCTGTTGAGAGCGTCGTCGAAACCGTCGGTCTCATTGGCGAACCAGTCGTAGAGCATCGTGGGCTCCTTGGCGCCCGCTTTGCCGGCCAGCTTGTGCAGAAGCATGTAAGCGATGCGGCATTCGACGGTGCGCATATTGTAGGCGATCCTGGCGTTGCCGGCCTTGGCGGCCTTGACTCTGGAGTGGCAGACAAGAATGTCGGCTTCCTTGGGCAGCGTGACAAGCTGAGTCCTGATGGGATAGAAATCGATCTTCAGGCATTTTCCGGCCTGGCCCAGAATGGAGATGGACTGGTCCATGCCGCCGCTCGCCATGCCCACGTAGTGGTCGGATTTAGCCATGACTTCCGCCAGCACGACCGGATCGATGGTCCTTTTGTTAATGGCGAGGATCGCTTCCGCCGCGGCCACGGTGAAGGCCGCCGAGGAGGAAAGGCCGCTGGCCAGAGGAACGTTGCCGTCGATGACGAGCTTCAGGCCGCAGAGGCCTTCTTCCGTTCCCCAGTAGTCGATGAGACCCTGCGTGGCGCTCTTGATGTAGTTGCCCCAGTCGCCGCCCTGATAAGGCGGAATGTTTCTTTCAATGGTGAAGGAACCGCCCTGGAAGGAAGGGATGACGTTGGCGAAACTGATGACGTTGTCGCTGCTGGCGCCGGCCACGATGAGCATGTCTCTCGAAATAGCCATGGGCATCACGGGGAAGCCGTTGTAGTCGGTGTGTTCGCCGATCAGGTTAACTCTGCCTGGCGCTCTGACGACCACCACTTCATCCGGGCCGAAAGTCTTTTCATAAACGGTGACGGCGTTGATTAATCTTTGTCTGGCTTCTTCCGCCACGTCGGCGGCCTGGGCGTTGACGTTGAGAAGGACTTCCATGACGGCTTGGTCTTTGGCTTCCAGTTTGGCTTTCAGGGCTGCGCTGTTCATAATTTTTCTCCTTTTATTTATTGATTGGATCGATTGCTTATTCTTTGGCGGGACCGGTTATGGCGCCTTCCGGGAAGGTCTCCCCTTCTTTCATGGTGGTGTCCAGAGGCCTGGCGAAAAGAAGAAGGGCCAGGATGCTCAGAACGAGCATCAGTCCCACGATGACGTACCAAGGCAGAGTGAAGTTTTTGTTCTCTTCCATTTTCTCTCCTTATTTTTTGACGATCGGCCCGAAGATGTTGCCGAACTTGTTGAGGTTCAAAGCTTCCGTAAAGGCGCTGATCTTTGTCAGGGTGCTGCAGGGGTCGGTGGTCTCGTCCAGGCAGTCGCCGTCCAGGACGAGAAGCGGAATGCCGATCTCGGTCAGGGACTGCCTCAGATATTTGATGAAGCTAGAGTCCGCCATGGAGCAGCGGCCGAACATATGGTTGTAAAGCACCGCGCCGGTTATCTTGGCTGTATTGGCTCTTTGCTTTATACGGTTGACGCGGACCTCGGGATCCAGGAAGCCGACCGTCAGAAGTTTTCTGGCCAGGCTCGTGTAAGGATCGTTGGGATCGAGTTCCTCCCAGCCGACGAAGTTCACTTCCTCAAAGGCCACCGGCGCATGGCAGGTCTGCTCGAGGTAAGACATGGTGCGCTGGCTGTAGAAAGGCGGCAGATGCAGCCACAGAAGCCTGTGCGTCTCGTCGATGTTAGTGTGTTTCTCGACTTCTTTCTTGCGCTCCAGGAGCTCTTCCAAAAAGACTTGCTGAAGGTCCACCATCTCCTGTTTGCCCCAGAGCTGGGAGAAAATGTTGGCGTAGGAGACAGCTTCCGTTCCCGGAATAAGCGGCGGACTGGTGAAACGGATCTGGTTGCACTTGATGGCCAGTTCGCGAGCCTTGTTGGAAAGCACGCAGGCCTCGGCCAAACGGTCGGGATCCATCTTGATACCCAGCGCGTCTTCCATCGCCTCGACTGATTCCTTTAATCCGTTGGCGATCGTCCTGATTGCGGACTCGCCGCCGCGGCCGGGAGTATGCAGCGTATAGAAGCGGTCGCTGTAGGAGGAGCAGTTGGATCTGACCAGATCGGCGAAGATCCTTTCCCCTTGCTGGCAGGGCTGGCTGGTCGTGACGGTGAAGTCGGCGTGCGGCAGATTCTCGTCGCCTTCCAATACCCTCAGGAAAGAGCAGGTCTCACCGGAGAAGCCTTTGCAGGCGGCGTGGTCGAAACATTTCCTCAGGCGCTTCTGGTTGCGGCCCTTCAGGGCGGCGTAAGTTTCCAGCGTCAGCGAGCGGACGCCCAGCGCGGCCAAAATTTCCGAGGGGAAGAAAAGGTTGCGCCAGACCAGGGGCTCCTTGCCCTTGGAGAAAAACTCATGGCGTGTCATCTGCGTGCGCATGGCCGTGGATTTGTTGACGAGCGTGCGGTTCAGAAGCTTGTCGGTGAAAGCTTCCAGCGTCTTTTTCAGCTCTTCGCTCTTCAAAGTCTCCTTGACCTTGCTGATCTCCGGGAAGGAGAGCCTGCTGCTTCCGTCCTCGGCTTTCACTTTGACGATGTTGTCGAAAACGCGCAAGGCTTCCCTTCTGAGGTTCGGGTCCGTAACGGCGTCCACAAAATCCTTGAATTCCGGGACAGTGATGCCGGTGCGTTTTGTCTCCACGGTCTTGGGAGGCTCGACTTTGCCCCTCAGGGAGTCGAACTGTCTGGCCAGGACCGCGGCGCCCAGAGCGCCCATAACGGGGTGGAATTCCGGGATGATGATGTTGCAGCCGGTGATCTCCTTCAAATAGTAAGCCACAGCCCTGTTGTAGGCCACGCCGCCCTGGAAAATGATGTCGCCGTGATAATTCAAAAAGAGCTCGCCTACGCCGGACATGATCGTCCTGGCCTGGGCGCGGCAGGCGGCGGCAATGACGTCGCCCAGAGGATAGCGGTTCTTAAATTTGTTGATGCTGGTGGCGCCCAAAACCGCGCAGACCGAACTGACTTCCAGGTCGGAGTCGAAGTTGCACTTCTGGGCCATCTCGGTTATAGGCACGTTCAGCTTGGCGGAAACGGAATCCAGGAAAGCGCCGGTGCCGGCCGCGCAGATGCCGCTCATTTTCGATGTCCAGATGTTCATTTCCGGATTGTAGAGCATGGCCTTGCTGTCCTGGCCGCCCACGTCGAGGATCGCTTTACAGTCGGGATAATAATGGCGGGCGCCGGAAACGTGCGCGGTAACCTCGGAGACGAAGTAATCAAAATTCAAAAACCTGTGAAGCTCATCGACGACCTGGCTGCCGGTCACGATGGTGCAGGAAATGTCCTGCTGGCTTTTGCCCACCGAAGCCAGAAAATCCAGAATGGTCTTGGAGAGCGCGCCAACGTTGCACTGTCCGCAGTTGGAGCAGCGTCCGGTGCAGGCCAGCTTGGCGTCTTTTCTGGGGACGGTCCGCTGGTACATAGTGTGCATGACCTTTCCTTCTTCCGTCAAAAGAACCGCCTTGATGGTGGTGGAGCCGATGTCCACGCCTAAAAACAGTTTTTTCTCCGTTTTCTTTGCCATATATTTTCCTTAATTTTATTTCTCTTTAAGCAAATTGTCCACTATTTTGCGCATCTCGTCCTCCTGATCCTCCATGGATCTGACCATCTTGAACTGGACTCTGGCGCGGTCAAGGTTGTGGTTTTCCCTTTCCGTCTGGAAATAGACGTCGCCGTTCAGGTGGTCCGCCAGGAAGCGGAGGCCTATCTCGAAGGTGATGAGGTTGCCGCAGAAATAGAGAAGCTCCTTCTCCCTTTCGGAAAGAATGTTTTTAGCCGCGGAGACGTATCCTCTGACGAGCCCTTCGAAAAGCGAGATGTCCATATTGATCTTGTCGAGATCCCTTTCGTCCTCGTCGCCCGTTCTGGTCGTTGAGCGCACGCAGTCTCCCACATCGTAAAGGGAGGAGCCCGGCATCAGGGTGTCGTAGTCTATTACGCAGAGTCTTTTGCCGTTGGCGTCCAAAAGCACGTTGTTGATCTTAGTGTCGTTGTGCGTAACCCTTTCCGGGATGCTGCCGTCCGCGATGCCGTCCAGGACGCAGCTGATGGAGTCTTTTCTCTTGAAGCAGAAATCCATCTCCTCCTTTACGGAGGCGGCCCTGCCGGCGGCGTCGTTTTTAAAAGCCTCTTCCAGTTGCTCGAAGCGGAAGACCGTGTCGTGGAAACGGGGAATCGTTATCTCCAGGGGGCCGCCCGGGATGTCGTTCAAAAGGTACTGGAACTCGCCGAAAGCCTTGCCGGTCTCGTAGGCCTGGGTGACGGTCTCGGCGTGATCAACGGAAAAACCGCCTTTCACGTATTCCATTACCCTCCAGAATTCGCCCTTGTCGTCGATGAAGAAGAAGCGGCCGTCGCTGGCGGAGCGGAACTGCAGCGGAACTATCCTGACCGATTTGTCTTCCCGGACTTTTTTCTTCAGGTGCTGGCAGACGCGCCGGATGTTGTCCATGACCTTGCCCGGCTCGGTGAAGACCTTGGTGTTGAGGCGCTGAAGCACGAAATCATCGTACCGTCCGTTGATCATTCCGCGGACGTGGTACGTGCTGTTGATGTGGCCGCCCTTCAGGCGCGTGATCTCCTCGACCTTCAAGGCCGGCTCGAACTGAGTCGCCACGCTGTTCAGGCGCCACTTTAGAAATTCAGACATTAAAAACATATTGTTTATTTTAGCATAAAGGGGCCCCGTATGCAAAGGAAAATCCCCGGCTCCCGGAAGGGCGGAGAAGAGCCTTCCCGCAATTTGACTTAAAAAGCCTCTAAGAGTATAATACCCAATACTTGTAACTAAAAAAATCCTAATTTTTCATGGCTCAGACCATTACAGAAAAAATCATCGCCAAACATGCCGGGAAAGACGCCGTCATCCCCGGCGAGACCGTTTGGGTCAGCGTCGACCTCGTGATGACTCACGACGTCTGCGGACCGCCTTCCTTCGCCATCATGGAAAGGGAGTTCGGCAGCGACGCCCCGGTCTTCGACAAGGAAAAAGTCATCCTTATCCCCGACCACTTCATTTTCACAAAAGATCCCGCTTCCATAAGGAACGTGGACCTGCTCAGGGGATATGCCAAAAGGAAAGGCGTCAAATACTTCTACGATCCCGCCAACGAGACCTACCGCGGCGTCTGCCACGTCGGCCTTCCCCAGGCCGGCCACTGCCGTCCCGGCGAACTGGCCATCGGCACCGACTCCCACACCTGCACCTACGGAGCCTTCGGCGAGTTCTCTACCGGCGTCGGCAACACTGACGCGGGCTTCGTATTGGGGACCGGCAAATTCCTTCTGAAGGTTCCCAGATCCCTTTTGTTCCTCTTCGAGGGCAAGCTCCCGAAGGGCGTCATGGGAAAAGACATCATATTGACTTCCATCGGCAGGATCGGCAGCGACGGCGCCACCTACTGCTCGATGGAATTCCGCGGCTCGACCATCAGCGACCTTTGCATGGACGAGCGCATGACCATCTGCAACATGGCGGTGGAAGCCGGCGCCAAGAACGGCATCATCGCTCCGGATGAAAAGACCAGGGAATACCTGAAAGGAAGGACCGATGTCCCCTATACGGAATATCAGTCCGATCCGGACGCCAATTACGCCGCGAAATATGAATTCAAGGCCGAGGAGCTTGTTCCCGTCGTGGCCAAGCCCTATTCTCCCGGCAACGTCTGCCCGGTGAAAGAGGTGGCCGGCACCAAACTCACCCAGGCCTACATCGGCTCCTGCACCGGCGGCAAGACCGCCGATTTCAAAGCCGCCGCGGAAGTTTTGAAAGGACGCAAAGTCAAAATTAGGACTATCATCACTCCCGCCACCAAGGAAGTCGCCGCTTCCCTGGATACGGAAAAGATAGACGGCCAGTCTTTGCGCGAGATCTTCGAATCCGCCGGCTGCGATCCCATCCAGCCGCCAAGCTGCGGCGCCTGCATGGGTGGCCCCATGGACACCTACGGCCGCACCATGGCTGACGAGGTGGTGGTCTCCACCACCAACCGCAATTTCCCCGGCCGCATGGGCTCCATGCAGAGCCAGGTCTATCTTGCTTCGCCCTACACCGCCGCGGCTTCCGCGCTTTTCGGCGTCCTCACCGACCCCAGGGAGGTCTTATGAGAGAGGAGAAAATTTTGAAAGGCAAAGCCTACGTTCTGGACGATAAGATCGACACCGACCAGATCCTGCCGGCCTGCTACCTGACCTTGGTCCCGACCATTCCGGAAGAACGCGTCGCCCTGGGCAGCCACGCCCTCTCGGGACTTCCCGAACGCTATCCCCGCTTCATAAAGGAAGGCGAAAACGAAACGGAGTTCACCTTCGTCGTCGCCGGCCGCGATTTCGGCTGCGGCTCCTCCAGGGAGCACGCCCCGGTGGCTCTTTCCGCCGCGGGAGTGAAAGCCGTCATCGCGGAATCCTACGCCAGGATCTTTTTCAGAAACTGCATCATGACGGGATCCCTCTTTCCCCTGGAAACGCCCGTAAAACTCAACGAACGCATAAAGAACGGCGACGAGCTGACGCTTGACCTTGAAGAAAACACCCTGACTCTTCCCGGAGGGGAGAAGATCCAGCTGACGCCCCTGGGCGCCGCAGGCGAAGTCATAGAAGCCGGCGGGATCTTCGAGTTCGCCAGGAAAAGCGGCATGATATCCAAAAAAGCTTAATTTTAAATCAATCATAAATTATCGGAGAAAACATGTTATACCTGTTCCGTAAATCCCAAAGATGGCTCCTGTGGCTCCTGCTCATAGTGGTGGTCGTCACCTTTGTTTTCTGGGGAACCAAGATGCCGAACATCTTGGGCTCCGTTTCGCCTACCTCCAAGGTCTCCTCTTACCAGGGCCAGAAGATAACCCTGGAAGACGTCCAGCGCGCCAAGGGCGCCGCCCGCGTCCAGCTGGCCATGTACGGAGTCCCGCTGTCCGAAATGAACGACGGATTCCTGACGACCCAGGGGGTCCACCACATCGTCAACTATCGCAAAGCTGAGAAAGCCGGCGTCACTGTGGACAATTCCATGCTCCAGAGCGTCATCCGCAACTTCATCTCCCCCGGCACCTCCCAGGAAGCTTACCAGCGCTACGTGGCCTCCAAATTCGGCATTTCCAACCCCAGGGAATTTGAAGAGGATCTTCGTCAGCTCATGGCGATCTCCATCTACGAAAACGATTCTCAAAACGTCTTCTTCGAACCGAAGAACGAAAAAGACCTTGATTACGAGACCTTCAACGTGAAAGCGGACGTCAAATACATCAACTTCATGTTCACGAAACACGTTGAAGAAGCCTCGAAAGCCTCGACCACAAACGACTTTCAGGAACTCTACGACAAGGATCCCCAAGCTTTCGCCCAGCCGGACAAATACCGCTTCCTGGTGGCCAATTTCAAAGCCGATACCAACAAGGTCCAGTATGTCGAACAGGATCTTCAGGATTACTTCGACCTCTATCAGGGCGACTTCACCAAGACCAACGAATTCGGCGAGACCATAGACATGGAATTCGCGGAAGCCCGCCCCCAGGTCCTGGCCGCTTTCCTTCAGGAAAGAGCCAACGAAGACGTCCAGGAAAAAGCCCTGAATTTCAAGGACTCCATAACCACCAAGGAAGAAGAGACTTCGGAAGAGCTTGAAAACAATTTCAAAGAAGCCGCCAAAGCCGCCGGCGTCCCGGTTCAGGATTCCTTCACTCAAGCCGTGGGCCAGGTTCCCCCTATGATCTCCAACGGCCAGGCCATCGCCAAAGCGATCCAGGACGAGCCCGTGGGCACGCTGGATGTTTACGAAGCTTCCGACAGTTTCTATCAGGTCTATATTGTCGTGTCCCGCAGCGAAGCCTTCGAACCCACCTTTGAGGAAGCCTTCAACGACGTGAAGAACACCTGCGTGCAGCTCAAAGCCTACGAGATGTCCAAGGAAGAAGCCCAGGGCTTTTTGGAAAAAGTCAAAGCCGATCCCAAAAACTTCGAGGGCATCGCCACCAACGCCAAGTATTACGTCGCGAAGACCACCCAGCCCATCATTCCTTCCCAGACCATAATCAGGGACATCCCTCTGGCGGAATCCAGCCAGCTCTTCCGCTATCCCGCCGAAACTCCCAGGCTGCTCCTTGGCAAGAACAACGTTTACGTCGCCATGGTCAGCGAATTCGTCGAAGCCGACGCATCCTTCGACGAAGGCAAGATCTCCGACAGGATCGCCCAGCAGAAATCCTCCGTGGAAAAGGAACTGTACTTCAAGAGCACGGACGAGGAAGTCTCCAAGATCCTCGCCGAACTTCAGGGCAACATAGTTAAGATCTCCGAAAAAGAGCGCCGGTAGGCGTTTTATGAACTCCATACGCGTTCTCTATAAAAAAGGCTGCGGCCCCTCCAGTTCCCACAGCATGGGACCGAAAAGGGCCGCAGCCCTTTTTCGTTCCTCGCTTCCGGACAACGTCAAAAAAATCAGCGTGGAGCTTTTGGGCAGCCTCGCCCTCACCGGCAAAGGGCATCTCACAGACCGGGCCGTTCTGGAGGGACTCAATTTCCCCAATACCGAGATCAAGTGGCGCGGGGAAACCTTCCTACCCCACCATCCCAACGCCCTGATCTTCCGCGCTTATGGCGAAAACGGCGAAGAGATAGTTCCGCCCAAAACCTTCTACAGTGTGGGCGGGGGCGATCTTGAGGACGAGAACGAGAATTTTCTTCCGAGCGTCTCCTATAACGGCTATCCCCACGACTCCATCACGGAAGTTACGGAATTCTGCCGCAAATACAATCTCGCCTACTACGAATACGTCGCCCATTTTGAAAACGACGCAGCCGGGCTGGAAGATTTCCTAAGGGACGTTTGGCGAACCATGAAAAACTGCGTGGAGGAAGGCCTCACCAGGGACGATCCCCTGCCCGGCGACCTGAAGCTGGCCAGAAGAGCCCCGAAGCTCAGGGCCAAAGCCAACGAGCGGATCGGCATCGTGCGGGACATGAACCTTGTCTCCGCCTACGCCCAGGCCGCCAGCGAACAGAACGCCTCCGGCTGCGACATCATCACCGCACCCACCTGCGGCTCCTGCGGCGTGCTTCCCGGCGTGCTGTATTACTTCCACCGCCATTACAACATCCCCGAGGAAAACATCCTCAGGGCCATCATGACCGCCGGACTCTTCGGCTGCTCCGTGGTCGCCAGGGCCTCCATAAGCGGATCCCAGGTCGGCTGCCAGGGTGAAGTCGGCACCGCCATCTCCATGGCCGCTGCCGCCACCGCGCAACTCTGGGGCGGCTCCATGAGCCAGATCGAATATGCCGCCGAAATAGGCATGGAGCACACCCTGGGCCTTACCTGCGACCCGGTCTTCGGCCTTGTCCAGGTCCCCTGCATCGAAAGGAACGCCCTGGGCGCCGTGAGAGCCCTCTCCGCCGCTTCCTACAGCCTCGCCACCGACGGCATGCACCTGGTCAGGTTCGACGACGTCATCGACGTAATGTACGCCACCGGCATCGACATGCAGGCCAAATACCGCGAGACCGCCCAGGGCGGCCTGGCGAAGATCATGCGCGAGCGCTTCAAAAAATAACTGCTTCATTACGCCTGAGGAAAGGATCTTTTGCCAGACCTTGTTTTGGTATAATTTAGATTGATTATGCGTAAGGTCTGGTTTGTTATTTTTTGTCTTTTTGCTTTTGTTTTCGCTTCAAACTCCGCGGCTTCCCTCCGCGCCTTTGAAGCGGGCGGACGCTCTTTCAAACTGGAGACCACCGCCATCGGTTCCGCGGAATTCGTCTCGCTCTTCGACCTTAGCAAAGCAATCGGCGGGACTCTCACCTGCGACGAATGGACGCGCTGCCTGGAAATGCGGGCCTCGGGAAAGTCCTTCCGCTTCATGCCTTCAAGCAGGGCCGTTCTCATAGACAACGACGACTGCTTGTACCTGCCGAACGCCGTGACTGAAATAAAAGGCGACGCCCTGGTCTCCACCGCCTTCATAACTTCCATCCTGCCGGACTATCTGAAATCCTCCGGCGGCGCAAAATCCGGCGGAACAAGCGGCAAAAAACTCGTGGTCATCGACGCCGGGCACGGCGGACACGACACCGGGGCTCAGGGCGGCGGCCGCAATGAAAAAGACATAACCCTGGACGTGGCCAAAAGAGTGCGCGACCTTCTGACGGGCATGGGCTACAGGGTGATAATGACAAGAACCAGCGACGTCTTCCTGGAACTCCCGGACCGCTCGGACATAGCCAACAAGAACGGCGCCGACATCTTCGTTTCCATCCACGTCAACGACGCCGCCAACACCGCGGCCTGCGGCACGGAGACGTATTATTTGTCCAAGGTGCAGGTGGACAACGACTATCACGCCAGAAGGCTGGAAAGCTCCTCCTACGGCTACGAGCTGCGCCGGCGCTGGAAAGCGCTGACCGCAAAAATGAAAAGCGTTCTGCGCCAGCAGCACTATCAGACCACCCAGCAGAAATCGAAGCTTCTCGCGGAGAAGATCCAGCGCAGGCTGGCTTCCGCCGCCGGCGGAGACAACCGCGGCGTAAAAGGCAAGAACCTGTCTGTCCTGCGCAACTCATACTGCCCATGCTGCCTGGTGGAGATAGGTTTCATCAGCAACTGGTCGGACAGGAAAAAATTAAATTCCAGCGCTCACAAGCAGGCGGTGGCCAACGCCATCGCCCAAGGAATAAAGGATTATCTGAAATGACTCTCAACAACGAATCCGTCAACTCTCCCGTCGGGATCTTCGACTCCGGCCTGGGCGGCCTCACCGTGGTGAAGGCCGTAAGGGAACGCATGCCAAAGGAAGACGTGATCTATTACGGCGACACCGCCCACGTCCCCTACGGCTCGAAAAGCCAGGAGACCATCCTCTCCTTCACCCAGGACGCCGTGGATTTCTTCCTGAGCCACGATGTGAAATGCATCGTCATCGCCTGCAACACCGCCACGGCGCTGGCGCTGCCGGAAATCAAAGCCACTTCTCCGGTGCCCGTCCTCGGCGTCATCGACGCGGGAGCGCGGGCGGCGATCTCCGCCTCGAAAAATTACAAGATCGGCGTCATAGGCACCCAGGCCACCATCGCCTCGGAAGCCTACACCAAAACGCTGAGAAAACTCAATCCCGCCTGCGCCATCTACGCCCATCCCTGCCCGCTTTTCGTGCCCTTGGTGGAGGAAGGCTGGCTGGACCGCCCCGCCACCAAAATGGTCATCGAGGAGTATCTGAAGCCGCTTAAGATGGCGCAGATCGACACGCTGATCCTGGGCTGCACCCACTATCCCCTTTTGGCCGGCAGCATAAGCGAATTCCTTGGACCCGACGTGAAGCTGGTGGACTCCGCCTCCTCCTGCGCGGAGGAATTGGAAGGTATTCTCAGGGAGAAAGGTCTTCTCCGTTCCGAGGGAACGGGCAGCGAAACTTTCTTCGTAACTGACGGAGCCGCCAAATTCGCCGAGACCGGCTCCCGCTTTTTGGGCCGCAGCCTGCAGGCCATCAAATTCACCCCCTCCAAGTGACATATGGTCAACAGAACGTCCCGCAGAGGCTCTGGAAGAGCCTCCAACGCCCCTGACGGCTCAAAGTGGTATCTGAGAGCCCTGATACTGGCAAGCCGCATTCTGGCCTCGCTGGCTGTCCTTTTGATGGCTTATCTGTTTTTTGATCAACTCATACATTTTTTAAGCCACAATTTTAACGACATCATTGCGCTGACGCTTATTCCCATATTGCTTTCAGTCTGCTATGTCTTAAGTTGGAAAAGCCTCTGGTGGTCGGCCGCCGGCGCCCTGGCGGCCCTGGCCGTCTTTCTCGTTTTCATGAGGCTCGTGGAAGCGGACGCCAATCTCCCGCTGGAGATAATCGTCCTTCTCAACATCCCGACGCCTTTCCTTATCGTCAGCGCCGCCCTGGACAATTATTCAAAGGAATAGCCCGGGACCGCTTTGGAACTTTAAATAAAAAAGGCCTTCCGGATAAAACCGGAAGGCCTTTTTGTTTCCGCGCCTCTTTCGTGTCAGACAAAGAGAAGATTCGCCAGCCTGGCGCGGGATCTCAGCACGAAAGGATCGTTGTCGCCAAGGAGGGCGAAAAGTCCCAGCAGGATCTTTCTGGCAAGGTCGTCGCCGAATTTCCGGTCCCTGGCCACGAACTGCAGAAGCGCCTCCACGGCTTCTGAAAAGCTGGCTTCTTTCAAAAGGAGCCTGACGGCGTCCCAGTCGGCGTTGCCGCTGCTCTCTTCCGCGTCTATCTCTTTGAACAAAAGAAGAAGATTTGTCTTTTCCGCCAGCAGGGACGGGGATTCCATTTCTTCCGCGATCTTCCTTGCCTCGCCGGCCTGTCCGTTTTGAAGAAGCAGCCTTATGTGTGAAAGCCAGAGATTCCTGTCGTCTTTCTTTTCAGCGCGCAGGACCGGCAGAAGCGCCAGGGCTCTTTGGTTTTCGCCGTTTGCGACAGCCTGGTCGTATTCCTCCTGAAGCGTCTCCCCGGCCGGTTTGGGCGGGAGATACGCTGACAGGGCTTTTTCCAGGGAAGCCTCGTCAAAAAGTCCCTCCAGCTGATCGACGGTCTCGCCGCCTTTTATGACCACGGTGGTCGGCAGGACGGAAAGCCGCATCTGGTTGGCCAGCATAGCGGCTTCGGGCTTTTCTATGTCCATCAGGACCGCTTTCAAGCCCGAGCGCTTGACCAGGAGAGATTCCACCGCGGCTGTGAATTTGGGATAGCTTTGGGAAGCGGTGGAATCGAATATCACCAGAAGCGTTGCTTCGCTCCCGCACTCTTTTATGATCCCGGAAAGTTCCCGGGGAGAATTCAAGATCTGGATAGCCATAATTAGTTTAAAGGTTCTTGTTGCCGAAATCCACGAAGAAGGTCGTGAGGGAAAATTCCGTCGCGGGGTTCGTTCCGTTCCAAAACACCGTGACCGTCACTTCCCTGAGGTCGGGGTTGGTCACCTCGTTGGAAGAGTCGTCGCTGACGTCCTTCACTTCTTCTTCGATATCCACATGGAAAGAATAATCGGGGAAATCCGAGCCGAAATCGCCGTCCGTCACGATTTCCTCCGCCTTCTTCTGCCAGTAGAGCGTCTCTATGTCCGCCATGACCTTGCGGGCCAGATTGGCCTGGACCGTCAGGGCCTCGGCCCTGGCTATGGCCCTGGTGGAGCTGCCGATGAGCTTGAAAGCGGCGGAAGCGCCGATGGAAAGGATGACGATGGCCGCCATGACTTCCATAAGGGTAAAGCCCCGCCTACTCATCCAGGTCCTCCCTGCGGAAGGAGACCTGGCCGGTGTAGGTCACGTCTATCACATAGCGCATCTCGGGTTTTCTGGCGGCGGAAAGAACGATAAGGACCGGCTCCACGTTGCCCCTGGCGTCGAACTCGATGGTGAAGGGATCTTCGTCGTATTCCTCGTCGTACTGGTCCCTCACGAATTCCAGCTTTACGTTTTCGGGAAGTTTCCTGGAAGTCTGGTACATGGGAGTGCGGGATCTGAGGTTCGTGACCGCCGCGTATTCGTTGTCGTAGTAGTCCGGATGGTCGCTGCTCACGTCAAAATTGGCCGAGGAATAAGCGTCTCCCAGAAGGTTCTGGGCGTTGCCGGTAAGGTCTCTCAATTCCAAAGGAAAATCGTTGTATTTGCTCTCGCCGCGGGAAGAGCGGTAAGACTGGTTCTCGAAATTGAAAGTCAGGGTGTAGGGCGCCTTCTGCAGAGCCGCGTGCCCCTGGAGGTTCTTTATGGTTATGGTCAGCATTTGCGCTTCCTGCCTGAGCTGCGCCGTGGTGAAGAGTTTGGCGATGTTGGGTGAAGCCACGGAGGCCACGATGCCGATGACCACTATGACTATCACAAGCTCTATCAAGGTAAATCCGCCCGCCCTATTCTTCATAACTTTTCAAAAGCGAGGGGTAATCGCTGCCGGTTGGATAGACCAGCCATTCCACCATGCGGGAATAATTGTTGCAGCGTCCGTAGGATCTTATGCGCATGGCGCCGCTGGAGCCCTGGACCTTTTCCACCTTCCGCTGGTTAATGATGTTTTCCCAGGAATCCGGCTGCACTACGCGCAAAACATCCTCTGCGGCGGTGTTGTAGTTGACTTGCGAAGTGCGGGAATTGACGGTCACGAACCTCCTGATGCCGGGATGGCATTCCGGAGGATTGGCAGGGTTCACCTCCTCCATGTAGTCGTGCCAGATCTCCTGCATCCACTCGTTGGTGTCGTAACCGGGAGTGCCGTACCAGAGAGAGTAATCCACCGAGCCGGGATCGAGATAATTCACCATGTCGATTATGGTCAGGAATTCGTTGACGTCCTGCATAGGGGCGTTGGGAATGCTCCTGGGAGGATCCATTTTTTCATAATCGGTGTATTCGGCTCCGGAAAGCTCCGGGAAATCGTCGCTGTCAACGTAGTCGATGAGGCAGTCCACCAGCTTGTTTATAGTTTCCTCGTCCACCAGCGCTATGCGGAAAAGCTGCTTCAGGGATTCGTAGCTTTTGCTTTCCGCCCAGGCGGAGATGTTGATCAGGCTGGCTTCGTCCATGGGGCCCAGGCCCTTCTGGCCGAACTCGTCCTGATACTTTACGGTGAAATTGCCGTCGCCCAGAGGATAGCATAGGAATATCTCTTCGAAGCGCTTCAGGGTCTCCGCGTCTTCAGGAAGATCCGCCCTGGGATTCAGCTTTCCGGACAAGCTCTCCCTTTTCATTTCCGCAATGCAGCGGTAGATCCCCGCCTTGGCCAGATAATAGGCCTTGATGTCGTCCACGTAGTTCCTGGCCAGCCTTAATTCGGTCTGGATGGAATAAACGTAGGCGGTGGTGAGGGTGATGAGAAAGAAAAGAATGAAGCAGACCATCACCAGAACGACGCCCCGGGGCCTCTGACAATCTCTAACGGTCATTTACTGCATCATCATGTTCATGTCCAGCATCGGCAGAAGCATGGCCAGGATTATGAGAGTGACCACGCCCGCCAGGCAGACGATAATGAGAGGCTCCAGAGTGGAGGTGGCGGCCTTCAGGGCGCGCTTGGTCTGCTTTTCATAGCTCTCCGCAATGCGTCCCAGCATTTGTCCCAGACGGCCGGATTCCTCGCCCACGGAGATCATGTGGATGACCACGGGAGGAAAGACGCCGCAGGCTCTCAAAGGCTTGGCGATGCGCTCGCCTTCCTTGACGTTTTTCGCCACGGAATCAAGGGCGTCCTCGATGATCACGTTGCCGGCGGTGTCCTTGGAAATATTAAGAGCGGAAAGGATGGGGATCCCGCCGTCCACCAAAGTTCCGAAGGTCCTGGAGAAGCGGGCGATGGAGATGGCCTTGGTCAGCGGACCTACGAAAGGAAGCTTGAATTTCAGCTTGTCCATAAAAACTTTCGCCTGCCTGGTCTCCAGCCATTTTTTGATCATGGCCACCGCCACGAAAACAAGGGCCAGGACCAGCCACCAATAGACCACCAGGAAGTCCGAAATATCGATAAGGGTCTGGGTGATGGCCGGCAGCTCGGCGTTGAAATCTTTGTATATGGCCTTGAAACGCGGAATGGCGAAGATCATCAGCGCCGCCACCGCCAGGCCCATGATGCAGGTCAGCGCTATGGGATAGACCATGGCCGCCTTGACGTTGGAAATGGTTTCATGTTCGTCTTCCGTGAAGTCCGCCAGACGGAGCAGAGACTGCTCCAGGACTCCGCCGGTCTCCCCCGCCCTCACCATGCTGACGGCTAGATTGGAAAAGCACTGGGGATGGTCGGCCAGGGCGTCGGCCAAAGTCGAGCCGGCCTGGACCTTGTCCTTTATGGCTCCCAGGATCTCTTTGAAGGCGGGATCGTCCTCCTGTTCCAAAAGCGCGCTCAAGGATCTGACCAAGGGCAGCTTGGCCTGGGTCAGGGTGGACATCTGCCTCAGGAAATCCACCACTTTCTCATGCTTGACTTTGCGGCGCTTCTTGGGCAGTTCGACTCTCACCGCCGCTTCCGCGGCGGCGTCGCCTTCGTAAAGTTTGGTGATAAAAATGCGCTTGGCCTGCAGCTGGGCTTTCGCTTCGGAAATGTTGTTGCAGATAAGCGTTCCGGAAGCTGGCTGCCCCTGGGCGTTCAAACCTTCGTAGGAAAAAGACGGCATGAATTTTTAATTGTTGTTTGCTTCTCTCCGGGGCGGCTCCCGCCGCCCCGGAGAAAAGGATGAAGACAAGTTATTTCTTCTGTTCCAGGGCGAGGGTCTTCGTCGTGGCGTCGCACACGGCGGAGGGACCGTAGTACTGGATGGCGCCGGGATCCTGATAGGATTCCGTAAGAGCCCATTCCTGCCTGTTGGCGGCAAGCGTCTTGAAGGGCTTGCCCTTCAGGTCCACCAGGGCCTTCCTGATGACGGGCTTGTCTTTGCCGTGACGATGCTCCATGTTCATCATCATGGTCAGGGGCACGCCGCCGGGGACCCACTTGTCCGCGGGAGCGGAAAGGTTTTTAAGGGTGGACATGTAGCCGTTGGCGCCGGCCTTGATCAAAGCCGCGGCGTTGAAGCCCAGGCCGTAGCAGTAGTCGGCGTCGAAGTTGGAAGGAGAAGCGCAGCGGCCTTCGTAGCCGAAGAAATGGGAGAGGGCGCTGAACTTGCCGGTGTATTTGCCGGCCTTTTTGAGTTCCCTGAGGGAATCGCCAACCAAGTCTATGAGAAGCTTGTCGGTCTCGATGCGGGAGACCTGCACGTTGCCGTGGGGGTCCCTGTCCATGAGAAGCTGGCTCTGGATAAGGATCGGCAGAGAGGAGAAGACCTGGGAGGACGCGGCGGTGAGATTCTTGTTGACGAACTGCAGCTTGTCGTCCATAGACAGCGTGGCGAAATCGTCCTTTCCGGCCAGGAGGTCGTTCAGTTCGGCGATGAGTTTCTTAACTTCCGGTATGAACTCGATCAGGCCTTCCGGGATGACTATGACGCCGAAGTTCTTCTTCATTTCCGCTCTTCTGACGACGGCGTCGGTGATGGTCTTCACCACCTGGGAAAGCGTCATTTTCTTTTCCGCGATCTCTTCGGAGATGAAGGTCAGGTTCGGCTGGGTCTGCAAAGCGACTTCCAGGGTGATGTGGCTGGCGCTGCGTCCCATCAGTTTGATGAAGTGCCAGTATTTCTTGGCGCTGTTGGCGTCGCGGCAGATGTTGCCCACCAGTTCGGAATAAACTTTGGAGGCGGTGTCGAAACCGAAGGAGGCGCCGATCTCGCTGTTCTTGAGGTCGCCGTCGATGGTCTTGGGCACGCCGATCACCGTTATGGGAGAGCCGTGGCTAGCTATGTATTCCGCCAGCATGCAGGCGTTGGTGTTGGAGTCGTCGCCGCCCACTATGACCAGGGCGTCCAGCTTGTGGGACTGCATGGTGGAGAGAGCGCTGGCGAACTGTTCTTCCGTCTCAAGTTTCGTTCTGCCGGAGCCGATGATGTCGAAGCCGCCGGTGTTGCGGTAATCTTTGACGAAGGCCGGGGTGAGCTCCACATATTTGTTTTCAATAAGGCCGGAGGGGCCGCCCAGGAAGCCGATCAGAGCGCTCTTGGGGGAAGCGGAGCGGATGCCGTCGAGAAGGCCGGAAACGACGTTGTGGCCGCCGGGGGCCTGGCCGCCGGAAAGCACCACGCCGACTCTGTAAGGCTTGTTTTCGCTCTTGGCCGCTTTCGCAAAAGTCAGCGTCGGCTTGCCGTAAATGTGAGGGAAGAGCTTTTTGATCTCGCCTGCCTGAGCCACGGCTTTGGTGGACTTAAGAACTGGTTTGGCCTGGACCTTCAGACCCGCCTTCTGGAAAAGAGCGGGAAGTTTCGGCTGGTATTTGGCGCGATTGAGGGTGAAACTTGATTTTGTCATAACAATTCCTTTTATATTGATGGTTAAAGTTTTTTCAATTCCTTGAAGACCGCGGGGTTCCCGCCCAGGAAATCATAAGTTCCCGGTTCGCTCCCCGCTTTCGTCTCGTATTCTCCGCCGGCTTCCTTAAGGATGAGAGCGCCCGCCGCGAAATCCCAGAGATAAAGGCCCTGGTCGGTGTAGCCGTCGCAGAGGCCGCCCGCCAAAGCCGCAAGGTCGAGGGTGGCGCAGCATTTGAACCTCACGCTGTGGATCCTCGCCACGACCTTCTCCAGATTCCTCCAATGGCAGGCGATGTCGCTGCCCTTGCCGCAGCCCACGAACACCATGGCTTCCTTCAGGCGATCCGTTTTGGAAACGCGCAAAGGTTTGCCGTCGCAAAAGGCGCCGCGGCCTTTCACGGCATAGTAAAAATGATTCGCGTTGGGGTCGAAGATAACGCCGACCTCCGGCTCGCCCATCCAGTACCAGGCCGCCGTCACGGCGAAATACCTTATGCCGTGGGAAAAATTGATGGTGCCGTCCAGGGGATCGACTACCCAGCAGCCGCCGTAAAGCTCCAGCGCTCCGCCTTCCTCTTCGCCCATGACCGCGTCCTCCGGCCTCTTTTCGGCAAGGAAAGCCCTCATTACCTTTTCGCTCTCAAGGTCAGCCTGGGATTTGATGTCGTGGGGCAGGATGTTTTTTTCCAGCGCCGATCCGAAAAGCGCCGTAAGCTTCTCGCCGCCCAGGCGGCAGGCTTCCCTGGCAACGCCCAGTATCGCTTCGCGATCCGGTCTGGCGGTCATTTCTTTTCGCCCTCCGGCACGATGTCGCCGAGCCCCAGCTGAGTGAGGTTCGGCACGATCTTGTACATGGACGTGATGGCTCTGAGGGCCTTGACGCCTTCCTCCAGGTCTTTCCTGTTGGTCAGGAATTCCCTGATCTTGTCCGCTTCGGAACGGATGACGTTGTGGTTTATGGAAGCCACCGTGGTGTTCTCCAGAAGCGAATTGAATTCGGAGAGCGCGTATTGCTGGCGCCAGTCGCAGACGCCCATGTATTTTTCAAAGTTTTCCTGGGCGGCCTTCAGCTGGGCAAGTTTTTCCGTCAGCTGCTGGTGTCCGTCCACGATGCTGGGCGTGGGGTTTTTCTGCTTGATGGTCGAAAGGGCCGCCACCAGGTCGGAATACTGCTTCACCATCTTTTTCAGCTCGGCGTTGATCTTCTGATTGTTCTCACGCTCCGAGGAGCTGTAGGCATACATCTTTTTCAAAAGCGCCTTGAGATTCTTTATCGAGTTGTTCAGATTATAAGTGGAGTCGATCTTCTGCTCTTTCCTGTCTTTGGAAATGATGGTGTGTTTGCTGGCCTGGATGGCTAAGGCGTCCAGGGCGTCCACGGCCGCTCTCAAAACGGAATCGTAGGTCTCGGCGTTCTTGGGCGCTACGTCGGACAATTTAACTTTCTGCTGGCCTTCCGTCCTGGGCTTGGTGTCGAATTCCAGATCATAGTTGGCCATCACTTCCCTGATGACGTTGTTTTCCAAGATCATTTTCCTCAGGATCTCGTCCTCGCTCAAGGCGAGATTGTAAAGCGAGAAGGTCCAGTATTTCTTGGCGTCGGTCGCCAGCGCGGAAGGCCCTGATTGGCAGTTGGCGAAAAAGCGCAGGGTGTTCTCCCATTCCTCGGCGGTGTAGAGGATCATGCCGTACATGAAGTTGAATTCCGGATTCGATCCGTAGGCTTCCATGCAGCGTTCGAAGAAAGTCCTGGCCTCGGCGTAATTTTTGGCGGCGTAGAGTTCCTTGGCCTTGAAGAAATAGCACTCCATCAAGCGCTTCCTGTCGATGATGGGACGCATCGGGCGCATGGCGAGATATTTCTGGTAATAAGAAAGCGCCAGGGAGAGATCCTGGTTCTCATACGCCGCGTCGCCCAATGCCGCGTAGCACTCCTCCAGTTTGTCCGCCATGGCTACCTTGACGGAAGGATCCTCCTGGATAGCCATCTCGATCTTGGTCAAAGCCGCGTGATAACTTTTGTTTTGGAAAAGCTCGTTGGCCTGCGTGGTGAAGAGCCTGGCGCTGCACTCCCTTCTGAGCTTCTGGACGACTTCCTTTACCTTTTCGTATTCCTTGGTCTGGGAATATCCGCGCTCCAATAGATCGATCATCTGCACGACCGCCAGCTCGTTGCTGAGAGCCTGCGTTCCCAAAATTTCCCTGACCTGCTGCTGGGCCCTGATCTCGTTGATCTGGGCGCCGGTCTTGTTCAAAGATTCGTCGACGCCGACGGATGCGGAAGTCCCGCCGTATTCGTTCCTGATCTTCAGATAGATGTTGTAGGCTTCCTCGTAGCGCTGCGCGATCTCGGCGTCCTGGGCGGTCTTCTTCAAGGCTTTGGCGTCCTCTTCCCTGAGGGCGTTGGCATGCTCGCGGCAGGCGTTGATCCGCGGCTGGTAAATATCCATCGCCTCGGGATACTTGCTGGTCAGCTGGTTGAGATGCGCGTTCATCTCGTTCCACTGGTGAGCGTTCTTGAAGTTCTCCGCCAGGTCCATCTCTTTTTGGGACTCTTCTCGCGTCAGGTCTATGACTTTCTGCTTGGCGGTCTGGAACAGCGTCGAGCTCGGATAGTTCGCCATCAGCTGCCTCAGCCTTTCGATGGCGGCGTCGAACTGGTTCAGCTCGCAGAATTTGTTAGCGTCGTCCATCAGCTTCTTGGAACGCATCTCGATAAGGAAGGGATCGAAAGCTTTTTCCAAAGCCGTCAGACTTTCCTTGGCCTTTGATTTGGGGAAGACTTTCTGGATGTTCTCGATGATCTTCTGGCATTTGAGATAGTCTTCCTTCTTGAAGGCCTCCTCCGCGGCTTTGGCTATGTCGTCGGAGATCTCGTTCTCCATTGTTTCGTAAACGCTGCGTTCGGATTTGTCGATATCAAGAGGCATCTTGGCTTTCGTTATGGGCTCCCCTTTCGTGTCCGCGGAATAGAGATACCCCTCCTGGTCGATCCAGAAAGTTTTGTTGCCGGTTATCCCGTAGGTCTCCGGCGTGGCGCAAAGCTCGAAGCCGTCCTCGTCCGCGCGCTGGACCGTCAGAAGGTATCCCCTTCTCAAGGGCTGCTGCGCCAGTTCCCTCAGCGTCTCTTCGCGGTAAGAGATCTTTTCCAACTGGTCGAAGGTGGCGTACTCTCCGTCCAGGTCGTTGTTCACGTCTATCAATATGGCGTTCCTGACGTAGATCTGGGCCGTCACGATGTTGTTCATGAAGCGGGAAATGAAAGCCTCGTTGCGGGCGATCCTGTTCTTGTTCATATCCTGCCAGACGAGAGCCGCGATAACGGCGCCTATCAGTATCCACCAGATCAGGGAGCAGAAAAGGCCGGCCCAGGCGCTTCGGCGGGAAGCGTTGTTCAAACCGCGCTTGGCCAGGGCGATTATGCCCAGGATAAAACCGATCAGCTGTCCGCAGAGCAGGATCAGCGGCCCGCAGGCGCCGAAGATGACAGAGAGCCTGGCAGTGGTGTCCACCCGCTCTTCCCTTTCCTCCATTTCCAGCGTCACAGCGTCCATCGCCGGCATGGAGGACATGGAATTGCCCGCGGACACCACGACCTCGTTGCGGGCGGAAAAGCTGCCAGGAGCCGAAAGCTCCTCGGCTTCCGCCGCGGCTATCTTTTCACCCGCAGGCAGCGGTCCCTTTTCCAAGACCACGCTGTCCTGCACCAAAAGAAGCCTGACGGAGCCGACCTCCAGGCAGTTGCCCACTCTCAGCTGGGCTCTTTTGGCGATCCTTCCGTCCAGCAGGAAACCCTGTCCGCTGAGGTCCTCGGCGAACCAGGCTCCTTCAAGGAAGAAAAGGGTCACGTGATAGGGCGCCGCTCCCGGCAGGCAGAGGATGTTCTCGGCTGCCGAGCCGATGGTGGCGGCGGTCCCCTTTATGAGAAGGACCCTGCTTTCCTTGGTGTTTGGCTGAAGGATCAACTGCATAAAATTATCGTGTCAATTGGCGGCGAAAAGAGAATAGCCCCACTGGTTCAAAAGTTCCTCCAACGTGCGGACCGGGAAGCCCAGAACGTTGTAGTAGTCTCCGTCGATGGAAGAGATGATGAGCGATCCTCCGTCCTGGATGGCGTAAGCCCCCGCTTTGTCCAAGGGATCCTCCAGTGAGAAATAACGCCCGATCTCCTCTTTCGAGAGCCTGCACATCGTCACTTCCGTGGCGCAGAAATTGGAGATGACCTCCTCTCTTCCTTTTTCAAGCTTTATAAGCGCCAGTCCGGAATAGACCATGTGCGTTCTTCCCTGAAGCTTCGTTATCATGGCGTAGGCTTCCTCGAGGTCGGATGGTTTCCCCAGGATCTCTTTCCCGAGGACCACGATCGTGTCGCAGCCCACTATGACGGTCGTTTTGCCATCGCAGTTTATCTCTTTTGCGACAGCCATGGCCTTCTCCTTGGCCAACCGCGCGACAAGCGCTATGGGCTCCTCGGCGCCGGCTATGCTCTCCTCGGTTCGGGGAACGCGCACTTCAAAGGGCACCTTCAGGCGCTCCAACATCATTTTGCGCCTGGGGGAACCGGAAGCCAGGATGAAACGTTCGGGAAAACCGCTCATGTGTCACTTCCTCTTGCTGTCGAGATGATCCCAGATCATTTTGGCCGCGCCGTAGATGCCCGCCGCGTCGCCCAGTTCGGAAACTTTGATCTTGTATTTGACCGGAAGATCCGGGGAAACGTAGTAGCGGTCGAGCTGGGCCTGAAGCTTGGGCAGGAAGAAATCCGCGGACTTGAACATGCCGCCGCCCAGGCTGATGACGTCCGGGTCGTAGCATTTGCTCAGGTTGTATATCAGCAATGCGAGATATTTCATGCAGTCGTCAATGAGACGCTTGCAGAGGAAATCGTCCTCGTAGTGGTCGACCATGTCCTTGACGTTGAACTCCGGGACGTCGCCGTTTTTATAACGTTCCTGGATCTGGGCGATGGTCAGTTTCGGATATCCTCCCAAAACGCTTGGCACGCCCACCTGCATGGAAAGATGCGCCCTGCCTATCATTTTCCCCGGCGAGATGAAGCTTTCCGCGCAGCCGAAGTTGCCGCAGCTGCAGGCCACGTTGGTGCCGTCCGGACAGACGATGGTGTGGCCGACTTCCACCGCGTTGAAGAAGGGCCCGTGGAAAACCTTGCCATCCACCACCAGACCGGATCCCAAGCCGGTTCCCAGCGCGAGGGCCAGAAGGCACTTGGCGCCCTGGCCGGCGCCTTTCCAGTATTCGCCCAGGGCGATGACGTTGGCGTCGTTGTCTATCTGCGAGGGGACCCCGCCGGCCTGAACGCTGAGGAATTCTCCCAGCTTCATTCCGGTCCAATTGGGAATGTGGGCCTGCATGTAGTCGATGACGCCGGTGGAGTTGTTGACCGTTCCGGGAGAGCCGGCGGCTATGCCCACGATCTTCTTTCCGCTGGACATCTGGACCGAGATGATGGTCTTCAGGGCTTCCAGAAGAGCCTCGCGCCCGTCCGAAGCGTGGGAAGGAGTGTAGCTGAAATCGCTGATGTTGCCTTCCCTGTCAACCAGGTCGGCTTTCAAATTCGTACCGCCGATGTCGATGGCGATCACATATTCTTTTTCATCTTTTGGCATGGTTCACCTCATTGAGCTTTAGAGAGCATATTCGCCAGATCCGTCAGCTTCTGCAGTTTTTCCTGGGCTTCCGCAAGTTTGGCTTTTTCTTTTTCTATGACTTCAAGGGGAGCGTGGGCCGTGAAGCTCTCGTTCCCGAGTTTCTTTTCAAGGCTTTGGATGTAATTGGAAACTTCCTTAAGCTGCTTTTCGACTTTGGCGGCTTCGGCGGCTATGTCGACGCTGCCGTCCAGTTTCAAATAAATGGCCACGTTGCTGGTGACCTGGCAGGGCATTGCGCCGGAGGGCGCGAGGTCCTTGTCCACCGTAAGTTCTCCGGCGGTCAGGAAACGCGTCAAAGTCTCCCTCTCGCCTTCCAGGAACTTCTGAAGCTCGGCGCTTTCCGGTTTAATGAGGAAGGAGGCTTTCTGTCCCGGGCCGATGTTGAAGGCGCTGCGCATGCTGCGGCCAAGGCTGATGAGCTCGTATTTTCTCATGACCATGGAAAGCCTTTCCCCGGAGCACCAGCCCTGGGTGGCCTCTGGCCATTCCGCGCTTATCAGCATAGAGCCTTCCCGCCCGGTCACGGAATGCAGATTGGACCAGATCTCCTCGGTCTCGAAGGGCATCATGGGGTGCAAGAGCCTCAGAGCCGTCTGCAAGACGGCCGCCAGGACCGCCTGGGTCGAGGCTTTCTTTTTGCCCTCTGATCTCAAGACCGGCTTGATGGCTTCCAGATACCAGTCGCAGAATTCGTTCCACATGAAGTCGTACATCCTGTTGGCGTACTCGTGATAACGGTACTCCTCGATGGAGGACGTGACGTCCCTTATGGTCTCGTCAAGCCTTGTCAGGATCCATTCCTCGTCGGCGTTCAAAGGCTCGATCATGTTTTCATCCAAGGCCCGCTTCAGTTCCTGGAGAGAGTAAAGGGGCGTCGAAGCGTCGAGATTCTGCATGGCGAAGCGGGAGGCGTTCCAGATCTTGTTGCCGAAGTTGCGGCCGATCTCGAATTTCGCGCTGGTCAGGAAAGCCAAGCCTTCCTTCTTCTGAGTTTCCTCGGAAGCCCATCTGGTGGCCATGGTCTTTTTGCAGGAAGGACAGGAGAGAGTTTCTGCCTTCATATTCTTTTCGTTCTGCGGGAAGAGCGTCGCGCAATGCGGGCATCTGTACTGCACCGGAACTCTCATGTCCTGGGTGTCCGAAGACATCTGCGTCATGGAGAACCTAAGGGCGTCCGCACCGTACTGGTCGATGATATCCTCCGGATCCACGCCGTTGCCCTTGGACTTGGACATTCTCTTGCCCATGCCGTCCAATATGGTCACGTGGATCATGACGTTGTGGAAAGGAACGCTGCCGGTGTTGAAATGGGCCGTCATGACCATTCTGGCCACCCACAGGCTGATGATGTCCCTGTTGGTGATCAAAACGTTGTTGGGATAGAAGGTGGAGAGCCTTTCGTTCTTGTCAGGCCAGCCCAGGGTGGAGTGCGGCCAGAGGGCTGAGCTGAACCAGGTGTCGAGAACGTCCTCTTCCTGCCTGATCTCCGCTCCTTTCAAAATCGTCTCCGGCTTGAAGTCCTCGATGGAGGAGCACAAAAGCCACTGCTTTCCCGCTTCGTCGTATTTGAAACTGACTTCGGGATCATTCCCGAAGGCCGCCTGCAGTTCGCTTTCTCCCACGCCCTTCACATACCAGATGGGGATCCTATGCCCCCACCAGAGCTGGCGGCTGATGGGCCAGTCGCGCTTTTCGCTGAGCCAGTCGAGATACGACTTGGCGAAGCGGGCGGGATGAAATTGGATCTTTCCGCTTCTCACCGCTTCCATGGCCGCCTCCGCCATGTCCGCCATGATGACGAACCACTGGTCGGAGAGATAGGGCTCGATGGGCGTCTTGGAACGGTCGGAATGGCCCACCTGGGTGGTGTAGGGCTCGGTCTTCAGAAGATCGCCGCTCTCTTCCAGCGCTTTCACGATAAGAGGACGCGCTTTCAATCTGTCCATGCCGGCGAACTGCCCGGCCACTTCGTTTAAGGTTCCGTCGGGATTGAGAATGTTTATTTCCGGCAGCTTGTTTCTTTTGCCGCAAAGATAGTCGTTGGGGTCGTGGGCGGGCGTGACCTTGACGCAGCCCGTGCCGAATTCTCTGTCCACTAACAGCGCGTCGCCGATAATGGGTATGGGGCGCTTGACCAAGGGCAGAATAACGTTCTTGCCGATCAGATGTTTGTAGCGCTCGTCCTCGGGGTGCACGGCCACGGCGGTGTCGCCGAAGAAAGTCTCCGGACGGGTGGTGGCCACTTCCAGATACTCCTCGCTCCCCTCCACCTGATATTTGAGATGCCAGAGGTTGCTCTTCACGGTCTCATAGACGACCTCGTCGTCCGAGACGGAAGTCTGGAGCTTGACGTCCCAGTTGACCAGCCGTTTGCCCCTGTAAATGAGGCCGGCCTTGAACATGCTAAGGAAGGTGGTCCTGACCGCCTTGGCGCAGACCGGGTCCAGGGTGAAGCGCAAATGCTCCCAGTCGCAGGAGCAGCCCATGGCCCTGAGCTGTCTTAGAATACGGCCGCCGTACTGCTCTTTCCACTGCCAGATCCTTTTCACAAGCTCTTCCCTTCCGAGGTCGTGGCGCGTCTTGCCCTCCTTCTCGAAAATGTTCTTCTCCACCACCGCCTGCGTGGCGATGCCCGCATGGTCGGTGCCGGGCTGCCAGAGCGTTTTGCATCCCAGCATTCTGTGATATCTGATCTGGATATCCTGCAGCGTGTTGTTTATCGCATGTCCCAAGTGCAGGGCGCCCGTCACGTTGGGGGGCGGCATCATGATACAATAGGGTTTCAGGCCGGGTTTGCCTTCCCGGGGGCTGAAGCTCCCGGAGTTTTCCCAGGCCGCGTAGATCCGTTTTTCACATTCTTTCGGGTTGTACTGAGGCGCTATTTCCATTTTGTTGTCCTTAACTTAAAAAAAGATTATTTATTCATTATAGCAAATAAGGGAGAAGCGGGCGACTGTCCCCGGGGGAAGCAAAAAGATGGCTGTTGTGCTAAAATATTTACATTATGAAAAAACTCCTTTTTCTTTTGTTTTTGCCGCTTCTTCTCCTTGGCTGCACCAAGGACGACGGCTCGACGACCCTGAGGGTCGCCACTTCCCCCGATTCGCCGCCCTTCGCGTTCAAAATGGAAGGCGAAGTTTGCGGCGTTGACATCGACCTTGTAAAAGAGGTCGCCAAGCGAACCGGCAAACAGCTGGTCATAATCGAAATGCCTTTTGGCGAACTATTGGAGAGCGTCCGCTCCGGCAAGGCCGACCTGGCCGTGGGGACCATCTCCATAACGGAGGAAAGGAAGCAGATAGTCGCTTTCTCCAATCCCTACTACAAGACCGGATGCGTGATAACTTCGCCTCTTGCCAGGCCGGTTACCAGCGCCAACGATCTTCAGGGGAAAAAAGTCGGCATAACGCAGGGCGCCAGGATCACCGAACTATGTGTTGAAAAGGGCGCCTCGGTCGTCCCCTACTCCAACTCCTGGGCTATCGCCGAAGATATCGTCAACGGCAAACTGGACTGCGCCATAAACGACGCCCCCATGGCCAGGGCCTACGCCAAGGACAAGGACGAGCTGGCCATAACCTCGCCCTTCATCAGCGACGACTATTACGGCGTAGCCTGCGGCAAAGAAAACAAGGCGCTTCTGAGATCTGTCAACAAGACCATAAAGTCCCTCAAAGCCGGCGGCGAGCTGCAAAAAAAGCTAGACAGCTGGAACAGGCTCACGGACGAAAAGATCAAGCATTAAAAACCGTGTCGAAACAGACACCGAAGGAAGGCATACAATGAAACACCTAAGCATTTCTCTCCTTATTGCGGCGCTTCTTGCGCTAAGCGCCGCCTGTCCGCTGCTCGCGGACGGAACGAATGAGAACTTCAAGCTCCGCGTCGGCACCTACAACATCCAGGGCGCGTCCTGGGTAAGGCAGAACTACACCACGCTTGTAAAAGACTGCAAAGACGCAGGCCTTGACATAGTGGGCTTCCAGGAAGTTGACAGGTTCACCAACCGCAGCCACTTCCTAGACATGATGAAGGAAATGTCCGTCTGCAGCAACGGCCGCTATCCGTATTACAAATTCAGCAAAGCCATAAACTACGACGACGGCGAATACGGGACCGGCATATTGTCAAGCTTCCCCATCGAGTCCTTCGAAGTCATCCCGCTCCCCGGCCCGGGCGAAAGCAGAAGCTTGGGGCACGCCGTCCTCAACATCAACGGCACGCTGGTCGACTACTACAATACGCACCTGGAATGGGCGAACGCCTCCGGCAGGATGGCCCAGCTCAAATACATTAAGGAGACCTTTGAAAAATCCGAAATTTGGATCTTCACGGCCGACCTGAACACCCCGAAGCCCGAAGAGTACGCGCCCAGCTTTCCCTTTGCCAACTACGCCAACGGCCTTGAGACCGTATATATCACGAACGAAGACGGCGCCATCGACAACGTCATCTCCACCAGAAACCGCTTCATCCAGACCGGAACCGGCATGGTCAACACCGACGGCACCCATTCCGACCACAATATGCTCTGGGCGGACCTCGAGCTGTTGCCCGAACCCGCTCTCAGGGAAGACGAAGACGGCATAAAGTTCTACGTTAACGGCGAACCCGCGAAAGGACTGCAGACCATCGGCTACGAAAAGATGTATTTTGATCCCGAGACCGGCGTTATGCAAAGCGAAGATTTCGACGACTACAGATTCGAGGAATTCACCGCCGCCGGCAAGACGCTCTACCGCCTGACGGAAGACAAGGTGGTGGCCTACCCCTACATCACGGATCCCAACGGGCTCGACGTCACCGAACAGCTGACGAACGGCGACCTGACGGACTACCTTGACGGGCACGCCCACTGGTACGGCTGGCCCGAAGGACCCTTATGGACCATTCAGGACGGCGTTCTCGTAATAGGCGGCGTTTACACTCTGAAACCTCAGGGATTCTCCCGCTTCAAAGACGAGATCAAGACCATAATAGTCGCTCCGCAGGATCCTGAGATCAAATACGGCGGCGACTTCGGCGTCAGGACCGGCGTCATTTTGGAAAAGATCAATTCCGGCGTTTTCAAGGGTCTCGACAATTGTGTCGCCTATATCCCGGAAAACGTCGAGCTCTCCCCTGCCGCCTTTGACGAAGGCGCCAACGTGACGCTATTGAGGACCTTTGGAAAGAACCTGACAGTCGCTCCCGCCACCGGTACCGGCTTCGTCAACGAGGGAGACAAGACGCTTCTGAAACTGACTATCAAGGACGGCGACAAGGACCTTGTTCTTAAAGAAGGTCAGAAGATCGTCACGATCTACGACGACGGTGAGAAGAACAACGAGGGAGAATTCTTCTGCTCGGCTCTGAAATACAGCGCGCTGCAGCCGACCTATGAGGGCGGCGTCTTCGCCTTCGACATCTGCGCGCCGGTTGGGCCGGACCAGTTCATCCCACAGTATTCCGCGACCTACATCGTGAACATTTTTGTCCTCAACCCTGACGGCAGCGTGGCGGCCCAGGGTTCCACGCAGCAGTTCGCCGTAAAGTGCAACGTTGAGCCGATAGCAGAGGAACGCACTTCCGATTTCGTTTACCTCTCCGTGGACAACCATCTTGACATCGACCTCGGCGACTCCAAGTCCGTGACCGGCTTCGGCGCGGCCTACGTCCAGGACAGCAGGTACTATCAGTGGCAGCTTTACGGAACGAACGATAAGAAACTGCCTCTGTGCAAGTGGGACTTCCTCGGCGAAAAGGGCGACAAGACGCCCTCCAACTCCGGCATGTACACTATCGAAGTCAACGGAAATAAGTACCGCTACCTGCGCATCTGCACGTCCTACGCCTCCAGCAGATGGACCGCCCTCTATTCCGAGATAAAAGTGGACGCTCACTCCGACGAATATGACGACGAGGATTGGAGAAGCGACGAAAACGAG
Source organism: bacterium (assembly GCA_017557885.1). Taxonomy (GTDB): domain Bacteria; phylum Auribacterota; class UBA3054; order UBA3054; family UBA3054; genus UBA3054. The sequence continues at coordinate 309,622 of JAFYXV010000003.1, forward strand.
CACTGGCACGTTTACATTGACAGCGACGTGGAAGTGCCCGGCACCAGAAGCGCGCACATAGAAGGCAATTGGGAAAAGGATTATGAAGGCGGCATCCAGACAAAGAGCTGCACAGTCTGCAAACGCGTGCTTGCGCAGGAAGCCCTCGCCTATCCCGTGGTCTTCGACGCGGCCGGGACCGACGTCACCGCGAAAATGACCGACGGCAGCGTCAGCACCTACCTTGACGGCAACGCCCACTGGTACTTCATGCCCGAAACTCCGGTCTGGACCATCGAGCAGGGCGTTCTGGAAATAGGCGGCATCGGGCAATTGGAAGCCGGCCAGAACTTCGGCCGCTTCAACGACGAGATCACAACCATCATCGTCGCCCCCCAGGATCCCAGCATCAAATACGGCGGCGACTTCGGCGTCAGGACCAACGTGGTCCTGGAGAGCATAGGATCTGGCGCTTTCGCGGGCCTCACCAACGTCAAGAAGGCCTACATTCCCGCCAACGTGACCTTGGCTGACGACGCCTTTGACGAAGGCGTTGACGTCCAGCTCTTCCGCACGGCGGCCAAATCTCTCACCGTCGCCCCCGCCACCGGCTACGGCCTTGTCAACGAAGGCGGCAAGACGCTCCTTAAGCTGACCATAAAGGACGGATCAAACGACCTGACGCTCGAAGCAGGACAGAAGATCGCCGTCCTCTACACCGACGGCGAAAAGAGGAACGAAGGCGGAACCTTCTTCTGCTCCACCATCAAATACAGCGAAACTCAGCCGACCTACGACAGCGGCGTCTTCGTCTTCGACGTCTGCGCGCCCAACGGCGAGAACCAGTTCGTCCCGCAGTATGAGCTTACTTACATCGCCAACGTCTATGTTTTGAACGAAGACGGCACCATCGCGGCCCAGGGCTCCAGCGCACAGTTCGCCATCCGCTGCACGGAAGAGCCGATCTATTCGGAACGCACCGCGCGCTTCACCGAGAACAGCCCTGAGAACTTCCTCATTATCGACCTCGGCGCCAAGAAAGAGCTGCAGCAGTTCAGCCTCGCCTACGGCAACTTCGACAGGTACTACCAGTGGCAGCTCTACGGCTCCAACGACAAGGACCTGCCGGTCTGCAAGTGGGATTTCCTGGGCGAGAAGAACGACAAGACCAGTTCGACGGAGGGCGCCTACTCCATCAACGTGACGGGACAGTACCGCTACCTCAGAGTGCACACCTCGTATGCTTCCAGCAGATGGACCGCACTCTATGCGGAGGTCTCCGTGACGGCCAGCGACATCGGTTCCGACAAGGCCGAAAAAGCCGACTCCGGCAAGTGATCCGCTTTCTTCGGTTAATAAAGAAGCGGCGGCTTTTTAAGCCGCCGCTTCTTTTTTTACGAAGAAAAAAAGTTCAGCCAATCAGTTCCTTCAGCGCGCTCTTAACTGAAAAGCGATTGCGCAGCATTACCAGCAGGAAATAAGCCAAAGCGCCCGCCGCCGCTAAGGAAGCCAGCTTAAGAAGCCCCTCCAGTGGCAGGAAGGAGCGCGCCGCAAGAACGGCGGCGAACATCACCAGAGCGGAAAGAAAACTCTTCAAAAAGAAGCCCAGGTCCAAAAATCTCAAGGGCGCAAACCCGTAGCTACGGACTTTCAGGGCGCACATCATAAGAAGCAGAAGGTAAGAGACCACTGAAGAGACCGCGGTGCACCACATGCCGAACCTGGCTGTGAAAAGCGTGTTCAAAAAAAGGCAGGCCAGGGCGGCGCTGAAATTGGCCAGAAACAAAAAACGGCTGTGCCCTTTCAGGAATATGACGTTGTGATAAAAAGCGATCAGCTGGGAAAGGAAAGCGCCGGAAAGAGGCAAAAGGAAAAACCAAAGGGAAGTTCTGAATTCCCCTCTTCCGGTCATAAAGTCCAAAAGGTCGTTGTGGGTGGCCAGAAGCCCGAAAAACAAAGGCAGCGCCAGGAAAAAGTAAAGTCTCGCGAAACGCCGGCAGATCTCGACGACCGTCTCCTTGCCTTTCTTGCTGACGGCTTCAGCCAGCACCGGAAGAAGCGTATAAGCGATGGGCAGCCCCAGATACTGGATAAGCATGGCGATCTTCAAAGAAGCGTCGTAGCGTCCGACTTCGCCGGCTCCCGTCTGGAAACCCAAAATGACCTTGCCGCCCGTCCCGAAGAGCCAGGTGGAAAGGCCGAACATCATAAGCGGCGCGCCGAAAACTATCATGCCCCCGAGAGCCGGGAGCGCCGGGCCGTCCTTGGGCAAATTGAACTCGTCGTCGCCTTCAGCCGGCGCGCTATCATCGGCTCTGCCGAACTCCAGACAGGCGAATATAAGGTAGAGTATAACGACGTAGGCGCCCTTAGTAAGCAGAGACAACTTTATGATCTGCGCAAGGTCGAAACCGGCTTTGGAGGCGTAAAGGTAAACGCCGAGGATCGCCGCCGTATAGACCATCCTGGCAAAAGAATGGAAATCTATCCTGAGCCTGGCGCGGAAGCTGCCGTCCAGCAGAAGCTCCAGGGCGTTCAAAAGGATCAAAGGCAGCGCCGCTCTTAAGCATTCCAGCGCCGCCGGCGTCTTTATCACCTTCTCCGCGATCACGGGATCAAGGAAGCCCATGACGGCGGTCAATATAACGCCCAACGCGATGATGAGCAGAGAGGACAGGATAAAGAGAGTGCGCACATAAGCGCTTTTGTGCGAACCTCCCAGGAAGCGGATGACGGACTGGCTCAAGCCCAGCCCGGTCAGGATAACGGCCACGGAATAGATCTGCTCGATAAGCCCCCAGGTCCCGAAAACTTCGGAGCCGAACGCGCCGCCCAGGATATAGATGAGCAGGAAACCCCTTATGAAATCAAGGATGTCCGAAACTCCCCTGACGAGGACGAAGAAATATTCCCTTTTCTTTTCCATCAGAGTTTCTGCTGATAACCCCAGTTCAAAAGATTTTTAACGGCGTCGTCCCTTTCCTTTTTGGAGGGCGCGCCGATGATGACCAGTATCATCCTGCGTCCGTCCCTCAGGCAGGTGGCGGTCACGCAGAAGCCCGCCTGGGCGTAATACCCGGTCTTCAAACCGTCCACGCCCTGGAAGCGTCCCACAAGCCCGTTGCGGTTGCTCAGCTGGAAGGTGCCGTTCCTGAATGTGTCGAGCCTGGTGCTGGACCATTCCAAAACTTTCGGGAACTTCAGAAGCTCTCTGGCCAGTATGGCCATGTCAATGGCCGAGGAAACGTTGTTGGCGCCCTTCTTTGGCAATCCGTGCGGATTGTAAAATTTCGTGGCGCTCATGCCCAGCTGGGCGGCTCTCTTGTTCATCATGGAAACGAAATCATCCACATTGCCGCCCAACGTCTCCGCCACGGCGAAGGCCGCGTCGTTGGCGCTCATGATCATCACGGCCTTCAGCAGTTCCTCCAGGGGGAACTGCTCTTTCTCCGCCAGATAGACCTGGCTGCCTCCAATTTTGGAAGCCGCCGCGCTTACTCTCACAATGCCGTCCAGTTTCGCTTCGCCTCTTTGGTCCGCCTCCACCGCCAGCAAGGTGGTCATCATCTTCGTCATGGAGGCTATCTCCAGAGCGTTCTTCTCGTTTTTCGCCCACAGTATGTCGCCTTTGCTGGCGTCAACAAGCACGCCGGCTTTTATGTTGCCCAGGCCTTTCACCACATCTCCTCTTTTGACCTTGCTGATGTTCCAGACCGTGGCCAGTTTCTCCTGGGACTTTTCCGGCTTCTTCTCAGGCAGTTCCGGGACTTCCATCTCCTCCAGCTCTGTGATCAGGGATTTCGGCTCGGCGTTAATCTTCTCCTTCCCCTTTCCGGGCAAAAGGATCAAAACAATAGCGGCGGCCGTGATAAGGATAAGCAGAAGATACTTGTACTTTTTAAGGAATGATGCCATTTTTCAAAGGAGGGAAAGTTTTTTTAATTGTATTTTAAGATCCTTGAGATCCCGGTAAAGGATTGTTTGCACACCCAGAGCGGCCGCGCCTTCTACGTTTTCGGCGCGGTCGTCGATAAGCAGGGCGTTCTCGGCCCTGACGCCTATGATGGAAAGCGCCTTTTCATAGAATTCCTTCTGCGGCTTCAAAGCATGAAGTTCGTAGGAAGGAAGCCAGCCGTTCATGAATTCCAGGGAAGGGTTGTCCTCCCTGACTCTCTTCAAGTGTTCATAATTCGTGTTGGACAAAACGAAGGAAGGATATTTTTTCTGAAGTTCGGAAGCAAGAAGAGCCGTCTCCCCCGCCGGGCCGAAAATATCGTTCCAGGCGCTGCGGAAACTCTCCGTCTCCAACTTCACGTCAAGCGTTCTTTCCACCGCTTCCTTGAGATCCATAAAAGAGCAGCGTCCTGTTTCGAAATCGTTCAAGGGCCCGGACAGTTTCCTCTGAAGGGCCTCTTTCCTGAAGACCCAGCGCAAAAAGACGCCAAGCGGAAGCAGACGCAAAAAATTGCGCCACAAGACGCGGTGGGAGAATGGAACCAAAACCCCGCCAAGATCCCAGAATATAGCTTTCACTTCCGCCATTATTATCCCCTCAGGCCCTCCGAATCAGGACAGCCCCTGAGATACCAGGAAAACAATCCGGCGTACAGTTTCGTCTTGGATTTGATCTTCTCCTTCAAACCCAAAGTCAGGATCGTCAGCAAAGAATATGCCAGAAGATTTATGAAAGTCCTCAGAAAAACTCCAACGTTCAGGACAAGGAGGGCGAAGGTTCCGTAGCGCAGCTTGAAGAAAAGTTTCCTGGATCTGTGAAATTCGATCCTGGCTTTAAGGGGCACCTTGTTGGCGGAGCGACCCTGCAGGTGCGTGGCTTTGACACTTGGAAAATGCACGACTTTGAAACCGTTGTCCCTCATGCGGCAGCACCATTCCGTTTCCTCGAAGAAGAAGAAGAAACGGTCGTCAAGCGGCCCGGCTTTTTTTATCGCTTCGCGGTTCACCAGCATGGCCGCGCCGAGAAGGCTCTCGACTTCCAGGGGATCTTCGCCGGCTGGGTGGGACTTTCTGTAGCGCTTTTGGAAAAGAGAACGATTAATGAGTTCGCTCGCCAAAGTCGGAACGGGGCCGTAGGAGAACTGCGGACTCCCGTCCTCCCTTAGGAAACTCACGCTTCCCAGCCCGAAAGCTTTGATCTTTCCGGCCTCTTCCAAAAGATCTTTCAAAAAATCCGGTGGAAGAAGCAGGTCGGAGTTCAGAAGAAGGAAGTAATCGTATCCATCCCTTGCGAGCACTTTGTTGAAAGCGCCGGCAAAGCCAAGGTTTTCCGGAAGCGCTAGAAGCTCCGCCTCCCCTTTCATCTTCTCAAGCCTTTCCTTTTCGCCGGCCGCTGTGGAAGCGTTGTCTATTAGAACGAGGTCGTGATCAACTCCCCTTCCGGCAGCCTTCAGGGACTCCAACGCGCCCCGGAGTTCTTCCGAGGTGTTGTAGTTAAGGAAAGCCAAAAGGATCTTGGCGCTCATTTTATCAGCGGTCAGACGTTGAATGGTAGTTCGGGGCTTCCTTGCTTATCCTGATGTCGTGGGGATGGGCTTCCCTGATGCCGGAAGCCGTGATGCGGCGGAAAATGCCGTTGTGCCTGAGTTCCTCGATATTGCGGCAGCCGTTGTAGCCCAGGGAGGATCTCAAGCCTCCGGCGAACTGGGTGAGCACGTCCCCCACGTGTCCGGCGTAAGGAACCATGCCCTCGATGCCTTCGGGGACGAGCTTGTCGGTGGAGACGTCCTGCTGGCTGTAGCGCTCGCGGCTGGATTTGGAGTCGAGCATAGCCCCGAGGCTTCCCATGCCGCGGTAAACCACGAAGCGGCGGCCCTGGTGGATGATCTTCTCGCCGGGGCTCTCTTCCGTGCCGGCCAAGGTGGAGCCCATCATGATGCAGCTGGCGCCCGCCACGATGGCTTTGGCCACGTCGCCGGAATGCCTGATGCCGCCGTCGCTGATGATTGGGATCTCCTCGTCCACGCCCTGGGTGGCTTCATAGACCGCGGTGATCTGGGGAATGCCCACGCCGGTGATGACTCTGGTAGTGCAGATGGAGCCCGGCCCGATGCCGACCTTGACGGCGTCCGCGCCCGCCTCCAGAAGCGCTCTGGCGCCCTCTCTGGTGGCCACGTTGCCAGCTATGACGTCCACTTCGGAATAATTCTTCTTCATGTATTTGACCATCTCGATGACGCCCTTAGAGTGGGCGTGCGCCGTATCGACGACGATGACGTCCACGCCCACCCCGGCGAGTTTCTCGACTCGCTCGAAATCGTTGGTGCCGCAGGCCGCGGCGCAGAGCAAACGGTGCTTCTTGTCGCGGGAAACAAAAGGCTCGATGCCTTTGACGATGTTCCTGACGTCGGTGTAGCTGTAAAGGCCGACCAGTTTGCCGTCCTCGACTATCGGAAGCTTGCCGACTTTGTTGCGGCTCATGATGGCGTAGGCTTCGTCGATGGTGGTGGTCCTGGGGGCGGTGATGAGTTTCTTGGTCATCACTTCGCTGAGCTTCACGTTAGTGGATTCCAGATACCTCAGGTCCCTGGAGGTCAGGATGCCCGTCAGCTTGCCCTGGGAATTGGTGATGGGAAAACCGTGGAAACCGTAGCCTTTCTCCTTGGCGATCTTCAGAAGCTCGTCCACCGTCAGGTCTTCCTGGAAGATGACTGGCTCGTTGATGAGGCCGTTCAGATAGTGCTTTACCTTCTGGACTTCCGCGGCCTGCATTACAGGGTTCAGGGCCCTGTGGATAACGCCTATGCCGCCGCTCCTGGCCATCTCTATGGCCATCTCGGATTCCGTCACCGTATCCATGGCGGCGGAGATGAAGGGAATGTTCAAAGTGATGTTCCTCGTGAGCCTGGTCTGCAGACTGGTCTGGGAAGGCAGGAAGTCCGCATACTGGGTGATGAGCGTCACATCGTCGAAGGTCAGGGCGGTGAAGCCGGCCTCCTTCATGAATTCATCGACTTTAGGGTTTATCATATTTTATATCCTCTGGATTGTTTACTCGGATTTGGCAAGGGCTTTGGCCGCGATATCATGACGGTAATGAGCGCCCTCGAAAGTTATTTTCTCCACGCCCCTGTAGGCGGCCTCGCAGGCTTCTTTGATGCTGTTGCCCAAAGAAGTCACGCCCAGGACGCGCCCGCCGGAAGTCAGAAGCCTTTCGCCTTTCCTGACCGTTCCGGCCTGGAAAACGACCGTGTCGGGCAGAGCCGCGGCATCTTCTACGCCTTTGATCTCCATGTGCTTGGTATAAGAGCCCGGATAGCCCTTGGAAGCCATGATGACGCAGACCGCGGGACGGGGATCCCACTTAAGCTGTACGTCCGCAAGGCGACCTCTCTCGATGGAAAGGAAAACGTCCACCAGATTGTTCTTCAGCCTGGGCAGGACCGCCTGTGTTTCAGGGTCGCCGAAACGCACATTGTATTCCAGGACGTTCACGCCTTTGCTGCCGATCATCAAGCCGGCGTAGATGACGCCCCTGTAATCCATCCCCTCTTCCTTTATGCCCTTCAATGTGGGAAGCAATATCTTCTCCATGACCTTCTTCTTGAGCTCGTCAGTCACCACGGGCGCCGGGGAATAGGCTCCCATGCCGCCGGTGTTGGGACCCTGGTCGTAATCATAGACGCGCTTGTGGTCCTGGGCGCTCTCCAAGGGAACGATGGTCTTGCCGTCGGTGAAAGCCAATATGGAGGCCTCTTCGCCGTCCAGCAATTCCTCTATTATGATCTCGCCGCCGGCGGCGCCGAAGACTTTGTCTTCAAGGGTTGCCTTGACGGCCTCGAAAGCCTCCTCTTTGCTCTGGCAGACGAAGACGCCCTTGCCGGCCGCCAAACCGTCTGCCTTCACCACGCACCTTCCGCCGTTCTTCTCTATGTAAGCTTTGGCGGCCGCGGGATCTGAAAAGACTTCGAAATCGGCGGTCGGGATCCCGTATTTGCGCATGAATTTCTTGGCGAAGATCTTGGAGCCTTCGAGCCTGGCCCCCGCCTCGTCCGGGCCTATGACCGCCAGGCCCTGGTTTCTCAAAACATTGGCCACGCCGGCGCACAAAGGCGCCTCCGGGCCTATCATCACAAGCTGTATATTGTTTTCTCTGGCAAATTTAGCCAAGGCTTTGCCATCCGTTGCGTCAATACCGGTGTCTTCGCAGAAACTTAGAAGACCAGCGTTAGCCCCTTTCGTGACATAGATCTTCTCCGTCTGGGGAGCCAGACTCATTTTCCAGGCCAGGGCATGTTCCCGGCCGCCGCCGCCCAAAAGCAGGATCTTCATAAATCGTCTCCAAATTGATATTACTATTTAAAAGGATATTGTAGCAAAAGTCCGCCTGACTGGCAAGGGGCGACGCCGGCTCATAAAGGCCGCTTCGCCCGACCACTTGAATTTAAAATTCCCTTTTGATAGAATATTTGCACGAATTTTAATCATAGGACCAGATCAACTGGCCCTGCCAACTGTCCAACAACCATAATTGAAGGAGAAACATGAAACGTTTCCTTACCTTGATTGCTTTATTGGCGCTCGCCGGCACGGTCTTCGGCGGCACCACCACCCTGCTTGATCAGGACTTCGAAGGTCTTGAATACGGCGACGCCCGCAATATGCGCGGCTTCGGGACCTACGTCTCCGCCAACGCCGAGCAGTTCTACTGCAACGTCACCAACGAGTGCGCGATCGGTGAAAAATCTCTCTGGTCCGGCAAAGTCAAAAAAGAAGGCCAGAGCCAGCGCGGCGGCGTCTGGATCTACATCCCCGAGATCGAGAACGTTATTTCCCAGGAAGGCATCCTCACCATCAACGCTGAGGTCACCTGCCACTCCAACATGGGCGGCTTCGCCATCGGCACCGGCGACGAAGATACTGACAGCTATCCCGGCGTTTTCGAAAGCTACTTCTTCGCCAACGGCGGCAACGTCCATCTGAGGAACGCTGAGAACGAAGCTGTTGGCAACGGCTTCGCACACACCTTCAACGTTTTGAAGCCCCTCACCCTGAAGGTCATCTGCCCCACCGGCGAGATCCTTGCCTATAAGTACGGCGATTCTGAATTCACCCCTGCCGTCGGCACCTTCCTGAACCTTGAGAAAGTCAAAGCCATCTGCATCGGCGTTTTCGAGCCCCCCTACGGCGCCAACAACAGGCCCGGCGCCAGCATCGATGACATCAAAGTCACCTTCTGCGACGATCCTCTGATCACCGTTGAAGGCGACACGGTCATCCCCTTCAACAACAGCGACGAAGACAATACCTTCACGGCTACCCTGAGATCCGTCCTCGGCTCCGGCGAAGTGACCGTGGAAGTGATCGAAGGCAGCAACTGGCTGAAGATCATGGGCACGACCTTCAAGAGATACCAGGTCAAGTCCGGCGAGTCCGTTCCCGTCACTTACACCATCGACCGCTACATGATCGGCGCCAACACCGGTTTCGCCACCGTGCGCTTCGCCACCGAGACCCAGGTCCTTGACGTTCAGTACGTGATCCAGAGCGGCACCAGAGGCGGCGGCTACGCCCTCTACTCCACCGACTTTGAAGATATGGAAGACGGCAGCATTCTTGACCAGCCCTGCTGGGTCGCGGCCGGCGCCGTCAACAACTGCTTGGTCATGGAAGACCCCGATGATCCCGAGAACCGCGTTCTGAAGATCGGCCAGGCCCAGGCTCTGCACACCAAGATCTCCTTCGGCGCTGAAGAGTACAAAGCCTACGACCTGAAAGTTTCCGGCAGGATCAAATATCCCAGCGAAGCCACCAAGTCCACCATCACCTTCGGCACCGAGCTCACCGCTGCCAACCGCTACGGCGAATACAGCATCAGGCACACCGCCGACGGCCTCCAGTTCACCGCTGACAACGTCGACGGCGTCTCCATCGACAACTTGGCTCCCTATGACAAATGGGTGACCTTCAGCTACAGCTTCAACACGGATCCCGCCAACCCCGTCTGCCGCTACATCACCTTCAACGGCGTGCAGTACGACATCAACAAGCCGCTCAACCTGAACGACGGCTGGGGCACCTCCGGCTTCACCACCGAGATCCGCAACTACACCTGGAACAGCGGCGCCCTCTACTACCTCGACGATTGGAAGATCGAACTGGTCAAGGCCGGCACGGTTCCTGAACCGGCTGTCATCGGTCTTCTGGCCCTCGTCGCTCTCTTCCTCCGCAGGAAGTAAGTTTAGCGATCTAAACAAGTTAAAAAAGGCTCCCGTCAACCGGGAGCCTTTTTTATTTTTATCTCAGGGACAAATCGCAAACAAGCTTCGCTGACCCTTAATTGTGCTTGATTGTGAAGCGGATTTTTGGTTAAATAATAGATACGAAATAAAAGCTGGTTTGTCTGGCCTAGGCGTATAGGCCGGATGAAACCAATTAATCTTAAATTAAAGGACCAACAACATGTTCAAGAACAAATTACTCCTTTTGGCCGTTCTGGCCATTTCGGCGGTTTTTGTGTGGGCTGACGCCCCGGCGAACGACAATGTCGCCAATGCTCAGGCTTTCACGATCGGCGATACCGTCAACGGCACTACCACAGACGCCACTTTGGAAAACGGCGAATCGGATGCCATCGGCCAGGGCTGGGTCAACTCCGTCTGGTACAAATTCAACCTCGGCACGACCTACCAGCAGAAGGTCACCATCAACGTTACCCATACCGAAGGCAGCGCTGAGGACGCCTGCTTGGTCGTCGCCACCGGCACCGGTTGGGGCGACTTCCAGATTATCACTGCCCAGGACACCAGCGTTGACGAGACTTACAACGGCAACCTTGACGGCGACAAAGACTATTACTTCGGCGTCTATGGTTGGAACGCTGATTGCTGCGGCGACTTCGTGATCACCTCCAGCAGCCTGCCCATCAAGGACTGGTACGCCGCTCCCGGCGCCACCGGTTCCGGCGACTCCTTCGACGATCCCTGCGATCTTAAGACCGCCCTTGAAAGCGTTGCCACCGGCAACTCCGTTTTCATGGCCCCCGGCACCTACAGCCTTGCCGAAGTTGGCACTGAAGCTAACTTCCGCTGGATGGACGGCGTCTGGCTTCTGGCCAACACCCCTGGCATCAACATCGTTGGCTCCGGCTCCGATCAGACCGTCATTCTTTGCGACGGCGACAATGACGTTGGCGTTGCCCTCTCCGGCAACGGCATCAATCTGAAAGGCGTCACCATCAATCACCCCAAAGACATCAAAGGCAACGACTCCTGGGGCGGCGCTTACTACGGCCTCGCCGGCGCCCTGACTCTCGCTGACTGCGGAAACAACACGTTGGAAGATGTTGTCGTTTACGTCGGCGCCGAAGGCGAAATGGAAAACTGCGACAGCGGATATCTCATTCGTCCTGTCACCATCCAGCCCTCTCTCGAAACCACCGTCAACGTCAGGGACTGCGCTTTCATTTCCGAAGGTCTTCTGACCTCCTGCAACGTCAGGCCCATGGGCAGCAATACCGAGGCCAAAGTTACAACGATCAACTTCGACTGCGTGACTTTGAGAAGCAACTATGACGTCATCCATGACATGAGAGCCATCACGGTCTTCGACCACAACTGCGCGATCTACGGCAACACCTGGTGGACCGGCAACTCCCCGCTGACTGTCAACGTCAGGAACTGCGTCTTCCTGAACACCGGTATCCCCTGCGGTGAACAGGCTGGCGACGACTCCGTTGCCTGGACCTTCAACGTCAGCAAGTGCTTCATGCCCGGAGCCAATCTTGAACAGACCACTCGCGCCAACACCACCTATACCGATTGCGACAATGTGATGGATCCTCAGGTCGATCGCAGCTGGTGCAGCTCTCTGGTCAAAGCCGGCAAAGGCTGCGTCATCCCCTACGCCGAATACGTGACGGTCGTTGACGAAGACTTCTCCTCTTATGATGAAGGAAGCCTCATCGGCAATTACGGCTGGTCCAACGGCTACGGCAACGACGGCAGCGGCACCGTTGTCAAAGACGGCGGCAACACCTATGTCACGCTGACTTCCGGCGGCGGCCTCTGGGGCGCCCATTACACCTTCGACAACCCGGTCGCTACCGGTTGGCTTGGCGGCGCCAGCAACCCCTATCGTCTGTGGGTCTATTCCGCCAGATTGAAATTCAGCGGCTCCAACGCCAATCCTTGGTTTGGCTTCTGGGATCCTCAGCTTTATGAATCTCAGTTCAAGAAAGACGGCGATCATTATCTGTTCTCCCCGGACGGCTCCAATTGGGCTTCTCTCGAAATGCCTGTTGACGAATGGTTCGACTTTGAGATCGGCGTTGATCCCACCGCGGTCAACAAACGTCACAACACCTTCTACGTCACTGTCAACGGTGTTACCGAAGCTATCAATGCCTTCGGCGGTCAGGAAAATGACTCCGACGTCTTCAAGACCTTCCGCTACTTCTTCTGGGGCGGCGGCCTGAGCGTCTCTATCGACAACTTCAAACTTGTGTATTACTGCGACGGCCCGGCCAACGATTACCTGGCTCGCGCCACTGAATTCAGCGGCTCCGCTACCGGCGACAACGAATACGCCCGCGTCGAATCCGGCGAAAGCACCGACAACAAGAACTCTGTCTGGTATTATTTCCAGGCTACCAGCGACAAGAAGCTCGGCCTCTTCACCACCGGCAGCTGGGACGCTTACGCCAACGACACCATGCTCGGCGTCTTCTCCGCCGACACCGCTACTCCGACCTTCGCTGATCTTACGACTGTCGTTCCTCTGACCGACACGGGCAGAGACGAGTCCATCTCCTTCGATCAGGAGCCCGGCAAGTACTATTTCGTCATCGTCGGTTCTTATGAAGGCGCCGGCGGCTTCGTCCTCGGTTCCAAGAATCTCCCGAAGGACAGCGTCTATGTCGCCCCCGGCGGAACCGGCGACGGTCTCTCTCCGGAAACCCCGATGGGCAACATCGCCGAAGCTATGGAGATTGTCCCCTCCGGCAAGTCTGTCGTTCTCGCTCCCGGCGAATACTCAATTGCTGACAACTTCAACCAGACCGATGTCTGGGGCGCCGGCATGACCGTCCTGTGCTTCAAGACCACCGGCGTCACCTTAAAGGGCGCTGGTCCTGACAAGACCACCATCATCGTTCCTGCGGGCTATGTTGGCATCCGTATGGAGAAAGACGGCTCTTCCGTCCAGAACCTGACTGTCAAGGCTTATCGCACGGACAATATGCCTTATCACTACAACTTCCATATGCAGGGCGCCATCTGCGCCTGCAACTGCTCCGACATGAGCATCAGCAACGTGGCCATCTACAGTGAACAGAGGATCAACGAGATCCGTCCGTTCTCCACTTACAGCTGCACTCGTCTGACGATCAACAAACTGGCGGTCGAAGCCCCGGATTGCGGCGCTCCGTTCTTCGTCAACAAGAACTTCGACCTGGTCGTCAACAATCTGACTGTCAGCGGCGCCATGGTAAACAACAACCCCGCTGTTTACGTTGGCAACTGGCCGTGGGGCGGCGGCAACGAGAATTTGGTCTTCAACAACATTCTCTTGGCCAATACCTATATGCCGTTCACTGTGGAAGCCGACGACGAAGTGTTCGTTAACAACTCCGTCTACTACAACTGCCCCAATGACACCAAGCTCTTTGACGGTGCTGATTTCACTGAAAACGGCTGCGTCAGCTACATGGAGGATGAAAACAATCCTGCGCTGCAGACCTACGAAGGCTACCTCCTGACCGCCACCGAGTGCATCAGCATCTATAAGAATGTTGGCTGGCACACGCTGCCCGAACCGGCCGTCTTCGGCCTCCTGGCCCTCGTCGCTCTCTTCCTCCGCAGGAAGTAAGCTTCGACGCGCTTTATGGCTAACAAAAAACTCCCGGATCTTTTCCGGGAGTTTTTTGTTTTTATAACTGTTGACTGAGCCTTTATTCCTTTTCTTTTTTGGCGAGGTAATTTCCGGCTTCCTTGAGAAGGTTTTCCCGGTTGGCCCACCCGGGCTTTTTCCTGAGGGCGGTCTCGTAAAGGTGGCGCAGTATCTCGCCTATGAGAGGCGATGCGGTAAGAGCGAATTCTTTTTTCAGGTCGTCGCCGCTGATCACAAGGTCGCTCAGTTTCAGGACCCTCCTCTCTTTTTCAATGCGCCGCAAGCGCCGCATGACGGGACGGGTGATCTCCAATGTGAAGGCGAAGCCCTTACCTTTGTTCATACGGTTTCCCCTGACGTCGCAGAGCATGAATCTCAGAAGATCCCTTATGCTGATGTGTTTCAATTCTCCCATGAGGCGCTGCAGCGCCGGATCTTTCATAAGGCAGCCGTAGAGAAGCGGCCGCATGTGGTATTTGGTGTATTCCGCGACTTTTTCTATGATCTCGTTGGAGTAGCGGAGATCCGTCAAGATCTCTCTGACAAGGCTCTCCCCTTTCTGGTCGTGGAGGTAGAAAGTATATTTTCCTTTGCCTGCGGAGGAGCGGCAGCTGGGCTTGGCTACGTCGTGAAGCAGGCAGGCCAGGCGCAGGGCAAGGTCCGGCTTTTTGGCGCTTTTCAAAGTTTCCAGGGCGTGGGTCCAGCAGTCTTCGCAATGATGCGGCGGCTGCAGACAGCCCACGGAAAGCGTCATGGCCGGCAGAAGGTATTCTAAAAGCCCGCACTCTTCGATAAGCGAAAGAGCCAGGTCCGGCCTTTCCCCCAAAAGCATTTTGGAAAGTTCCTGCTGCTTGCGCTCGGAGGAAATGTTTTTCAACAAATGGCGGTTGTTTTTTATGGCTTCCAGCGTTTTATTTTCCAGTTTCCCGTCGATCTTGGCGGCGAACCTGCAGGCTCTCAAGGCTCTCAGGGCGTCTTCCCGGATCCTGTCCCTGGCGTTGCCCACAAAGCGGATCGTTTTGTCTTTGAGATCCGCTTCGCCGCCGTAAGGGTCTATGAGCCGCTTTCCGTCATAGGCCATGGCGTTGATGGTGAAATCCCGCCTGGCCAGGTCTTCCTCTATGGTTTCCGCGTAAGTTATGGAATCGGGATGACGGTTGTCGGAATAGGCGCCGTCCAGACGGAACGTGGCTACTTCCAGCCCGTCAACCAGCATGACCGCGAAGGCCTGGCCCACCGCCCGGCTCCTGGGGAATATCCTTTTGATCTCCTCGGGCTTGGCGTTGGTGGCCAGATCGTGGTCCTCGCAGGGAATATTAAGGAGCGCGTCTCTGATGGAACCGCCCACCAGATAGGCCTGGAAGCCCTCTTGGGAGAGTTTCGCCATGATGCCGGCTACCTTGTCAGGTATGCGGATGAAAACGCTCAAATCAAGCCTCCAGGAGCTTTTTAAGGTCGGCGACGGTCAGATCCGCGACGGAAGGCTTCAGAAGATCCGCCTCCTTGACGCAGGAGCCGACGCCCACGCATTTGAAACCCGCGGCCCGGAGAGCCTGGATGCCCAGTTCGGCGTCCTCTATGCCCACCACTTCGTCGGAGGCGGCCCCGGAAACTTCCTGGGCCCTGATAAAGATGTCGGGCGCCGGCTTGGTCTTCACTATGTCCATCCGGTCCACCACGGCGTAAAAATAATCCTCCAGTTTGGCGCAGCGAATGACGTCCTTGGCGTTCTTGCTTCCGGAGGCCACCACGGAGCGGATGCCCGCGGCTTCAAGGGACTTCAGAAGATCCACGGCGCCTGGCAAACGCAGCTGATTGGGATCGCAGTTGTGCAGAAGGTCGAGGTAATAGCGGTTCTTGCGGTCCGTCAGTTCCTTGTTGGTGGCCGAATCCGGGGCCTCCCTGCCGTTGAAAACGGTGAAAAGGCGGTTAAGGCAGACTTCCCTGGCCATGCCGCGGAAATCGTCGCCCTGCTCTTTCGTAAGGGAGAAGCCCAGATCGTCGGCAAGCATTTTCCAGCTCTGATAATGAAGGTAATGGGAGTCCACCAGGACGCCGTCCAGATCAAATAGCACCGCTTTCAGTTCTGACATGTTTTTATCCTCTTGATTTTTGGGGAAATTATACCACAACCCTTGGAATTACCCAAATTAACCAGCAGGCCGCATCCTTTTTAAACCGGTCTGTTTCAGTCTTTCGCAATATGCGAAAACAGACCCTTTGTCTCCGCTGTCATTCCTTCAGGTAATTTTGGTAAAATAAAGAATAATACTTATTTTTTAAACTGTAAATGCGAATTCCAAAGTTCTGCTTTTTTCTCGCTTTGTCCTGGCTTCTTTCGGCCTGCGAGCCCTCCCCGAAGGAGGCGGCGGAAATTTTCTGCCGCGACCTGGAATCGGGAAGCTGGAGCGAATGCGGCCGGTTCATGACGCCGGAACTGCGGAAAGAAATGGAAAGCGAATCCAAGAACTGGCCAAAGCTTCGCTTCGCCGTTTCCTATTACACCGACGGGAAAGAATGCCGACTTTTGAAATACGAGACCAAGGAGGGCAAAGCCCACACCCTTATAAGCTACAGCTGGCGCTTCACCAGGGCTCCCATGCCGGGAAGCGTTCTTCTGGATCTTGTCTGGCGGCCTGCCGACGGCTGCTGGCGGATAGAGGATATATTCGCTTCCAGCCATTTCGACATGCTCATGCCTGTGACCTCCAACAGCCCCCCCGAGGCCTTGGAGAAAGCCCATCTTTCAAGCTGCGGTCTCATATACCAGCAGCCTTACAGGGAGACCGAAAGCTGGCAGAGCCTCGGCAAGGCCCTGGAAGGTTATCTCAAAACACTGTACGAATGAATTTAAAAATAAAAAAAGGAAAACCATGCGTAATCTCAAATTTGCTCTTCCGGCTCTCCTTCTTTTCGCCTTTGCCCTGAACGCCTATTGCGACGGGGACGCCTTCAGGGAAGAAGACAGCCTGAAAGCCCGGCGGCAGAGCGGCGCCGATTCCAAGAGCCCCGCCTCCGGCGTCCAGGACGCCGGCCGCGCGGAAAAAGCCTCCTCGCCGATCGTGGAAATGCCCTTCTTCTCCCAGGAGGAGACAGAAGTGCCGCCTTTGGAAACGGAGGTCTATCCCGAGGACGAATCCGTGCATCTGACCATGACGCCCGAGGAAGCTCACGACCAGTATATCCTGGACAGCCGTCCGGCCTGGTACAAGCGTATGCCCTGGGGCCTGGCCCGCGGTTTCGTCAATCTGGTCACCTGCCCCGGCGAATTGGGCCGCGGCTTCACCTATTCTTTCGGAGAATATCACTGGGCCCTGGCCGCGCCGGCTGGCCTCGTGGCCGGGATCGCCGGCACCCTGGGCCGCTGCGGCGCAGGCTGCGCCGACATCCTTACCCTCGGTTTCTTCGGCGACCGCGACCTGGCGGAGAATTTCCCGGATTACGTCTGGCAGGGCCAATGGGACTACGGTCTCTACGGCCAGAACAAGACCTCTGCGCCAAAGGCCGCTCGGGAAGAGGCCGCTCCCAAGGAAGACCTGGGCGAAGGCTACATTCCCAGCCCCACCGCCAGAACTCCCCTGAAAGCCCGCCGGGCCAAGGGAGAAACAAAATGAAAAAAATATTTTTTCTTTGTCTGATCTCCTTTGCGGCCGCCGCCTCCAACATCGAACAGGTGGTGCCTCCGAAGGAGGAAGCGGATTCTGCGAACGTCTGCGAATGCCCCGACTGCCGTCGGAGCGACGAAGGAAATTATCTCTTCCTGTGCGGAGAACGCGCCGAAAAAACCGATCGCGAAACCAACGGTTTTTTCCCGGGCTTCGTCAACGTGTTGACCTGCTGGCTGGAACTGCCCAGGGCCTTCACCTACGAAGCCACCGCCCGCCCGCGCTCCATCATTGTTCTGGCGCCGGTCATCGGCGCCTCGCTCACGGGGCTCAGGGCTCTCCAGGGCGTCGGCAACATCCTGACGCTGGGGCTCTGCGACAAATTCATCCGCGGCGACATGCCGCAATATGTCTGGGAAGCGCTTTGGCTGGCCAGAGAACCGGAATCTGATTAATCTAATTCGGAGAAATATCATGCGTAAGCTTTCTCTTATCCTCATAGCGGCGGTTTTGCTCTCGCAAAACCTTATGGCGACGGTTGACACCGACAATCCCGAGCGCAACACCATCAACCCACCCTACGCCATCATGAGAGGCGTGGTCAACCTTTGCACTTTCTGGCTGGAATATCCCCGCTGCCTCGTTTACGACTACGACCGCATGTCCCCCATGGGCATCTTCACCTTCCCCTTCACGGGAACCTTCTACGGCCTGGCCAGGGTTTTCCTCTCCGTCGGCGACATCGCCCTTCTGGGCTTCACCGGCCCCAGCGGCTACAGCGAAGACTTCATAAAAGAGTACGTTTGGCAGATGCCCTGGAACGCCTACAAGGACACAAACAAGCCTCCTCAGAAAGAAATGGGCGAAGAACCCGTGGATTTTGACAAATTGGAAAAGAACAATATCAACAGCCTGCTTTAATCAATCAAACCGACAAATAATTTTATGCCTCAATGCCCTGATTTCAGCGGTCTCAAATGCAAGATCGCCGATCCTTCCCTGGAAAATTTCGGCCGTCTGGAGATCCAGGCCGCCGAACATGAAATGCCCGGTCTCATGGCCGTCAGAGAAAAATACGCCGATAAAAAACCCCTTGCGGGCGCCCGCATCACCGGCTCCCATCACATGAC
>JAFYXV010000004.1 GCA_017557885.1 bacterium
GCATCATAATCAAAGCCGGCGCTTAAACGAAAAGAACACAAGCGAAAAGCGAAAACCAACAAACAAAAACGGAGCGGCCAAAAGCCGCTCCGTTTTTTTGTTTTATCAAAGTTTCGGGAACATTCCGAAAGTTAAGGTTTTACAAAGGCCGACGCCGATGCAGCCAATTGACAAAACCGGGATCCCGATAGCGAAAGCGGCGGCGTCCTCATACCATGCGCCACCACTTCCGCCCAAAGCGAGAAGCCCACTGATTACTCCTAGAGAAACAACCGGTGCGAACAGAATAAGGCAAGGCCCCTGAATGATAGGGTAGTCGTCCCAAATATCGCCAAGATTTCTGTGGGATTGATAAGTATTTGGGCCGGCGCATGCGGGAACTGGTCCGCAGCATTCATTGGTGCAGACATTGCCATAGACATCATAAGTTAATGATTTGCTCTCGGCTTTTACGTTCGCGTTAGTGGAAGAATTCGTTTGTTCCGCAAGCGCGCATTCCTCCGCTGAAAGTGGAATCGCAGCGATCATAGATGCGATTGCAAGCAAGGTCACGCCTCTGTTTCTGAAATAAGAAAAATAATTTTTCATAACAGCATACTAAAATGTTGATTACCATCTTTCGTCCCAAGCCAATCCCCGGCAAAAGCATCCCAAAGTTGCAGTTTTGATAAAAGCGTAGCTTTCAGCCTTGAGCATATACCAAGATGTATACCCGATAAGAGCGAAGGGATAATTCTCCGATCGTCCATATTTATGAGTGGCATCTTGCTCTGCTTGTAAATAGCACCCAATCGGGGCAGCCAATATCATGAATATCCCAAATCCGACCTGCGCCGCCTTTATACTTGGGTCGAAGAGAAGAGCTAATTCTCTTTTGAACTCCTCATTTTCGTTGCGGCAAATTTCTTCATTTTGACTTTTCGGTTCACAACAGCAAGTGCAGCAGCATTCCTCCGCAGAGAGTGGAATAGTAATGAATGCGAGCGCAATGACGAGATAGGAGTGTGCTTTGTTTTTGAAGAAAAAGAAGTAGTTTTTCATAATGCTCTCCTTTCAAAAAAGTTGAGCACGAAATCATTTACTCATCAACTATTCTAACATGAGATTGGTTAAAAAGCAAGGGGGGTAGGGTAGAACTACCGAGAAAACTACCAAGAAAACTACCGAGAAAACTACCGAGAAAACTACCGAGAAAACTACCGAGAAAACTACCGAGAAAACTACCGAGAAAACTACCGAGAAAACTACCGAGAAAACTACCGAGAAAACTACCGAGAAAACTACCGAGAAAAGTCTGCTTTCGGAAGTTTATCTTTGAAAAATTTAGTGCAGAAATCCTGAGATAAACTTCCGAGGATGTAATCATAAACTTCCTCAAATCTGGGATAAGTATCATATTTTTACGACATTTAAGCTGTTTTTGAAGGTTTTATTTTAAAAAAAGGCCCGAAGGAACGCCGCCAGGTTTTCACTCCAAACTTTTGCAGTAAACAGCAGAACTTTGGACTGAAAGTTGATTTTTAGCCTTGGATTATGGTAATATATTCCAAACTTATGTAGTAAACTACAAAAGTTTGGAGTAAAAATATGGAAATAAAACGAGACACCTACCTTAAAAAAATAACTTCCCTGATGTGGAACGGGCAAGTGAAGATCATTACCGGCATCAGGCGTTGTGGAAAATCCTATTTGCTTAAGAATTTATTTAGACGGTATCTTCTCGAAAGCGGAGTGCCTGACGAAAATATTCTTATTATTGAACTTGACGATATTGGGCAGATCAAATATCGCAATCCGCTTAAGCTGTCCGCTTATGTGATGGAATGGATGAAAAAGGTACCGGGGAAGCGTTATCTTTTCATCGATGAGATACAAATGTCAGACAAAGTTAAGAATCCTCATTCACCGGATGGCGCAAAAATAACTTTTTACGATGCTTTGAACGGCTTTTTGCACCGGGATGATCTTGACGTTTACATTACAGGCTCGAACTCCAAGATGCTCTCCTCGGATATCAAGACCGAATTTAGGGGGCGCGGTGATGAAGTGAGGATTCATCCGCTTTCCTTCGCCGAATATTTGTCAGCCGTTGATCAGGATAAAAGAGATGCCTTTGATGATTACATGCGTTTCGGAGGAATGCCGTTCTCTCTGTCTTATTCTGAAAAAACCGCGAAAGAGGCGTATTTGAAAAATCTAATCGACGAGGTTTATCTGAAAGATATAGTTGAGCGTTGCAAAATAGAGCGACCGGATGTCATGGGTAAGATCATAGATTATCTTTGCTCGACAATAGGTTCTCTCACAAATCCTAACAATATAGCGTCTGCCTTGTCACGCGAAGAAAAATCTCCCGCCACAGTCAAGACCATCGCGGCTTATATTGATCATCTTGAGGATGCTTATCTCTTTTCAGAAGCAAAAAGATATGACATCAAAGGGCATACTTATTTCGATTATCCTCAGAAATATTATTGCGAGGATATAGGATTGAGGAACGCCAGATGCGGTTTCAGGCAGCAGGAAGAAACTCACATAATGGAAAATGTTATTTATAACGAGCTTGTGCGGAGAGGATATTCCGTTGACGTCGGGGTCGTAACGTCTTATGAGAGGAACAAGCAAGGACATCAAGTGCGTAACGTTAGGGAGATTGATTTTGTTGTGAATTGCTCAGGGGAAAGGCTTTATATCCAATCAGCTTACGCGCTTCCGACGGAAGAAAAGCGCAATGCTGAGATCAAACCTTTTTCTTTGACTGGCGATAGTTTTCGCAAGATTATCATAAGGAAAGACGTCGGGGAAAAATGGTTTGACGAAAACGGAATCATGAACTTGAGCATTTATGATTTCCTTTTGGATCCCGAAACAATATAAACGATTTGATATAATCTCTTTTGGAGATTAAGTGTGTGTTAGGTAAAAGAGGGATATTTTTTGCGTTGCTGTTTTTGGCGGTGGCGGGGGCTGTTTTGGGGTTCTGCGAGGAGCCCGAGGCGGTTTCCGAGGCTGCCGAGGCTGCAACCTTCGATTGGCTGACTTATCTGGTGCCGAGGGTGTTTTTTGTTCTGTGCGTGAGTTTGATCACGCTGGGAATGCGTTTGGCGAAGAAAGGGTACCGTTTTCGGATCCGTCCTATTCCCGGTTTGGAGCAGATGGAGGAGGCTGTTGGGCGCGCTACGGAGATGGGACGGCCGTCGCTTTTCTGCACGGGCGTTTCTGATACGGCGCATCCTGAATTGTACGCTTCCATGCCGATATTGAATAAGATCGCGACGGTGAGCGCCAGGTACAGGAACAGGCTTCTGATCCCTGTGTGTATGGAGAGGACGCTGACGCTGCTGCAGACGACGTATGAGGAAGCCTGCAAGTCGATTGGGGAGCTCAGGGCTTTCAATCCGACGGACGTCAGGTTCTTCCCGGGCGGGCAGGTGTATTTCGCGGCGGCCAGCATGGGATATATGCTGAAGGAAAGGCCGGCGGCCTGCTTTTATTTCGGGTATTATGAGCTGGAGTCGCTTCTGCTGTCCGAGACCGGACAGGTGGTGGGCGCGATGCAGATCGCGGGAACCAGCCAATTGTTTCAGATACCGTTTTTCATCGCGGCCTGCGATTACGTCATCATCGGCGAGGAGTTCTTCGCGGTGAGCGCCAGCATCAGCGGAGACCCGAAACTGTCGGGAAGCCTGTACGGTCAGGATATGGTGAAAGTTATCGTTATCGTGAGCGTAGTAGCAGCGGCTGTCTTGGCTTCCATCCCGACGCTGGGACCGGTCGTTCTAAAAATAGCCCAGACATTGCAGAAGTAAGTATGAAGAAGAAACTGATCTGGCTCTCCATCTTTTTGCCCGGGCTTCTGTACCTGGCGAAGTGGCTGTTCGAGGGAACGCCCATAGAGGGCGGAGCCTGGTCCGGCGGACTGACGCTGACGAAGATCGTGAACGAATTCTGCGCGCCGGTGCTTATACTTGTGGGCGCTACGGCTTACGGCATAGCCTTGGCCAACGTTTTCAGAGTGCATATCATGACTCTGATGAACAGGAAGAAAGGATGGCAGTACAGCCTCATAGTCTTCGTCTCCTTTGTGACGGTCTTTGTGATCTGCGTCGTTTACGGCTGGTTCGTGAAGGAAAGGCCGGAAGGGTCTTTCGACGCGGTGGAGTTTTACCGCACGTACATCTACACGCCTCTTTTGGTGACGGTCCTGGCGATCCTTGGTTTTTACATTACCTACGCTGCTTACAGAGCTTTCAAGATAAAGTCGCTGGAGGGCGTCGTCATGATGAGCGTTGCTCTTATCGTGATGATCGGCTACGACCCTCTGGGGAATTATCTGACGCGGTATCTTGGCAACACGCGTTTCTTTTACCTGCAGCTGCCGGAACTGGCGAGATTTTTAAGGGAGGACATGAACGGCACGGTTTTCAGGGCGCTGCAGATAGGCGTCTATATTGCCTCGCTGGCGGTCTCCTGGAGGATCTGGCTGGGCATTGAGGATCATCTTTCTGAAGGGGAGGAAGCGAAATGAGATTCGACCTTCAGAGGATACCCAGGAACGTTATCTATCTCGTGCTTCTGGTTTGCCTGGCGGTGCCGTTCTTCGTCAGATGGTCGCTGCCTGTTTATGTTTCCAACGCCACCAGGTGTCTCTTCAAAGCAGTGGAGAAGGTGCACGCCGAGAAGCCGGACGTGCCGGTGGTTTTGCTGAGCAGCTGGGATCCGAGTTCCCGAGGCGAGAACAGGCCGCAGATGGTGGCGCTGGTCAGGCATCTTCTCGTTTTGAAGCAGCCTTTTGTGGTCTTCTGTCCGGCGCTGAATCCTATGGCGCCCCGCGCTTCGGAGGAAGTTATCAATTCGGAATTGGAGCGGGGACATTATTCGCTGAAGTACGGTGTTGACTACGCGAACTTAGGCTTCAAAGGCATTTCCGGACCGAACATCGGGCCTATATTGCAGAATCTGGAAGGCGACTTCTTAGGCTGCGTGGCGCAGGATCTCTACGGGACTTCCGCTTATGAGCTGCCGATATTGAAGGGCTTCAAGTCTCTGGCCAACGCTTCTATGATCATTACGATCAGCGGCGACGTGGAGTCCGAGCATGTCATCGGTATTTTTTCGCCAAGGCATCCTGAGATCCCGGTGGGCGCCGCGGGCTGGTCATTGATCTGCACGAGGCTTTACCCTTACTTCGACACCAGGCAGCTGGTGGGTATCCTGGACGGTATGAACGGCGCCAGCGAATATCTGACGCTTTTGAAGGAGAATTATCCCGAGCTGGCAGGCGAATGTGCGGACGAGGAAGAGGGCGAGAGCAGCGGAAGCTCAACGAGGGTGAACGCGCTGACGCTGGCGAGAGTCTTGATCATCCTTCTGATCGCCTTGGGCAACATCGGAATGCTCTTGGAGCGCCGCAGGGAAAGGCTGGGATTGCCGGTTAAAAAGACCGCGCCCAGCGTTACGGTGGGCGAGAAGCGCTACCTTAACATCGGCGCTTTGGTATTCACGATACTCTTTATCATCGCTTTGCTGGGAGAATTTACTCTGCGCTCCAAGGCCGGGACCTGGTCCATTGCGGTCTTCGGAGAGTGGGTGGCGGTCTTCTGCACCATCGGCATGCTCTCTTTTATCTTCGGCGACAACAAGCTCTACAGAACGCTGGAGCACGTTATTATCGGCTCCTCCGCGGCGTACATGCTCTTCGAGGTCATCGACAAGCAGATCCTGCCCTCTTTTGCCTACAAGGTGGCGGATGGCTTCGCGGCGATGATAGGTAGGCCCGCCCAGGGGTCGGCCTGGCAGTTGCTGCTGCTGCTCGGTCTTATTCCCTCCGCATTGTGGTTCACTGTCTATATCAAAAAGCTGGCCTGGACCAACAAGCTCGTTTTGGGCCTTTTGATGGGCGTGGCGGTGGGCATTGCTTTCGGCCAGAACGTCAATCTGGCTATACCGCAGATAGCAGGCGCCGTCAAGCCTCTTCTGACTTTCGGGCCGGTCAACGTTCCGCACATCAGTCTTGGGGAAAATATTTCCGTGACCTGGAAGAATGTTTTCAACCTCGTCTATCTTGTGACCATGGTATTGGTCATGATCTATTTCGTCTTCTGCCTGAAAATGAAAACGACCGTCGCCAAGGGCGCGGTCAGGTCCGGCAGGATCGTTATGATGATCGCCTTCGGCGCGGTCTTCGGCAATACCATAGCGACCAGAATGAGCTGGCTCATCGACAGAATCGACGCCATCGCTATCTGGATCAGAAACCTTATGATCCTGGGAGGCTAGGTATGGAAAGGAGAAGCGAATTCGGAGTGCGCCTGGCGCAGGATCTAAAGGAAAGGGGTTTGGGGCCCCTGGCGGCTTTCCTTGTCAGAGCCAACTGGCCCCTGGCGACCATCTACGCCAATATCGTGATGGGTGCCGAGCCTTTCTTAGCCATGGCCGGTTACGAAGCGAAGCCTCTCTACGAGACGCTGAACGACAGGGAAGCGTTAGGCGAACTTTTAGAGGAACTGGAGAGGGAAGAGTGATGGCGGAAGAAAAGCAGATAAACGCCATCATCGCGACGGACTGCGGCAGCACCACCACGAAGGTGATACTGATCACCCGCACGCCGGAAGGGAATTATCACTTGGCGGGGCGAGGTGAAGCGCCGACGACGGTCGAGGCGCCCTTCGACGATGTGACCATCGGCGTCATCAACGCCGTGACGGAGCTTCAGGAGATCACCGGAAGGAAGCTTGTCGAAGGGGGCAAGATCATTTTGGGAGGCGCCCCGGATGAAGGCGCGGACCTTTATCTAAGCACCAGTTCCGCAGGCGGAGGTTTGCAGATGGCGGTCATCGGCGTAGTGGCGTCCCTGTCCGCGGAGAGCGCGCAGAGGGCGGCTTTGGGCGCCGGCGCCATCATCATCGATTCCTTCACCTACGACGACGGCAGGACCGAACAGGAGAGAGTGGAGAGGATCCGCCACATCAGGCCCGACATGGTGCTGTTTTCCGGCGGCACGGAAGGAGGCACGACCAAGCATCTCGTGGAGATGGCGGAAACTTTATTGATGGCCGATCCCAAGCCCAGGTTCGGCGAGCTCTTCAAAGTGCCGGTCATCTTCGCGGGCAACAGCGAAGCGCTGCCTCTCGTCACGGACGTACTCGGCAAGAAAGTCGATCTCATAAAAGTCAAGAACGTGCGCCCCTCCATGGAAGAGGAGGAGCTGAACGACGCTGGGCAGGCGATCCATCGGCTCTTTCTGGAGCACGTCATGGCCCAGGCCCCGGGATACGAGAAGCTCATGTCCTGGGTAAATGTTCCCATTATGCCGACGCCCTCCGCTTTCGGACAGTGCATCGCCGCGGTGGGCGAAAAGGAGAAGATCAACGTTCTGGCGGCGGACATCGGCGGCGCCACCACCGACGTTTTTTCCAGCGTAAGGAACCGCTTCACCAGAACGGTCAGTGCCAACTACGGCATGAGCTACAACATCTGCAACGTGGTGAAAGAGGCGGGCTTCGAGAATATTCTGCGCTGGCTGCCCTTTGAGAGCAATGTGAACGAGCTTTGGGACATGGCCTTGAACAAGATGATCCGCCCCACCACTATTCCTCAGACGGAGAGGGAATTGATGATAGAGCAGGCCATCGTCAGGGAAGCGCTGCGTCTATCGTTCGCCCACCACATGCGTTTGGCCGGTGGTTTGAAAGGCGTCATCAGGCAGCGCAGCGTGGCGGAAGCTTTCGAGCAGAAGGGCGCGGCCAATATCAACGCCGGGGACATGGACCTTATCATCGGAAGCGGCGGCGCGCTCTCCCACGCTCCCAGGCGCCGCCAGACCGCCCTTATCATGCTCGATTCCTTCGAGCCGGAAGGCATAACTGAGCTAGATGTGGACAGCATCTTCATGCTGCCGCACCTGGGCGTACTTTCGAGCGTGGAGCCCGACATCGCCCTGGAGGTCTTGCACCGCGACTGCCTTATTCCCATCGCCACTTCGCTCTCCCTTAAAGGGCAGATGAAGGAAAAGGAAGTCTGCGCGGAACTGACCATCAACACTCCGGAAGGCGAGACGAACTACAAGCTCTATCCCGGCAGACTCTACCGCTTCACCGAGACCGCGGAAAAACTCTTCAGCTTCACGATCCGTCCGGAAAGGTTAGTGGACGCCGGATCCGGTCCCGGTGTGGAATACGAGAAGAAAGCCAGGTTCAGCGCCGTGGGCCTCGTCATCGACACCAGAGGACGCCCGCTTGTTTTGCCGACTGACCCGGCCGAAAGAATTGCCAAGAACCGCTCCTGGGCGAAAGCCATCGGCGCTTTTGATATGGAGGACGGAAAGTAATGGGCAACGCATTCACTCCGGGACTCCTTATAGCGCCGAGGACGGCCGTCACCAAAACGCGCAAACTCCCCCTGGGCGGGCACGCTACGGTTTCTGTGGGCGACATCGTGACCGGCAAGCAGACCGTTGGCATGGCGAACCACCAGGGGCCTTTGACGCTTGTCAGGGCCGCGGAGATCCTGGAGCTGGACAACGACAAAATGAGCGCCCATCTTTTCTGCCAGGTGGGGGATATCGTGGAAAAAGACCAGCTCTTGGGAGAGACTTCCCATTTCTTCAACCTTGTCCGAAACGAATGCCGCTCACCGGTCAAGGGCTTCATAGAGGAGATCTCGGAGACCAACGGCTTCGTCGCCATACGGGAGCCGGCCACCATTCTGGAAGTCCCCGCTTATCTTTCCGGCACCGTAACAAGGGTGACGGCGACCGACGTGGATGTTTCCTGCACGGCCTGCGTCATCCAGGGCATCTTCGGCTTGGGCGGAGAATCCAGCGGAGAAATAATGATCGTCTCCGAAGACGAGGATATAACCCTGGAAAACCTGACTGAGGAATGCGAGGGCAAGATCATTGTGGGCGGAAGGTCTATTGAAAAAGACGCCATCGACATGGCGAGACTTTGCAAAGTGAAAGGCATAGTAGTCGCCTCCATCGAGCACAGCGTCCTCCACGACATCCTGGGGGAATACATCGGCGTCGCCATCACAGGCCAGGAAAACTTAGGCTTTACGCTCATAGTGACGGAGGGCTTCGGAAAACTGGAGATGGACAAAAGGACGCTTGATCTTTTGAAGCAGCACAAAGGCGAGACGGCCTCCTTCAACGGCTCTACTCAGATCAGGGCCGGCGTAGTCCGCCCGGAAGTCATCATACCTATTTTGGAATACTGCGAAACGAAAGAGGAGAAGAGTTCTCTGGCAGTCGCCAAAGAACTGCAGATCGGCACGAGGATAAGAATAATCAGATCACCTTATTTCGGGGAATTGGCTAAGGTAACGGAACTGCCCGAGCAGCCCGTAGCCATCGCCACGGAGGCGAAAGTCAGGGTCTTGAAAGCCCGGCTTGATTCCGGCGAAATAGTTACCGTTCCCAGAGCCAACGTGGAGATAATAGACTGATGCTTTCCTACATTTCTGACCATGACCATTACGACATCGTCATGAGGGCGGCCTTCATGGCCAAATCGAGCCTTTGGCTCTCGACCTCGAACCTAAAGGACGCCTTTGTGGAAAGGGGCGAAGAAGTGGTCTCCTTTCCCGCCCGGCTGGCCGATCTCATAAACAAGAACGTGGAAGTCAGGCTTCTCCACGGCAAGGAGCCCGGCCCCCGTTTCCTGGAGGACTTCGACCGCAACCCCATCCTCGCCTCCGAATTGGAGCGCCGCATGTGCCCGAGAGTCCACTCCAAGCTTGTCATAGTCGACATGCGCCTTGTTTACGTCGGCTCAGCCAACATCACCGGCTCCGGCCTCGGCATGAAAAGCGAGCACAGGAGAAATTTCGAGAGCGGGATCTGGACCGACCAGCGCGAGATCGTGGACGAGGCCGTCGATCACTACATACGCATCTGGGAAGGCGAAGACTGTCCTCTTTGCATGTGCCGCGACGTCTGCCAGGATCCGATTGCATGAAGGAAGCGCAGATAGTTGCCTTGGCGCGCCAAAAGCTGGCCTCGAACTGCGATCCCGCCTTCCGGGAGTTCGTCAAGCCTTTCATCAGAACGCCTCTCAAGATCGTAGGCGTAAGGATCCCGATCCTCCACAACATTGCCAAAGAGATCGCAAGGACGGACGCGGAAGGCTATCTCAAGGAAAGGCCGGACCAAGCCTTTGAGGAAACAGTCCTCCGGGGGCTCGTCATAGCTTACGCCAAATCTGACAACACCTGGCGCCTCAACGCGCTCAAAGCCTTTATTCCGCGCGTTCAGGACTGGGCCGCATGCGATGTCGTCTGCGCCGCCTTAAAGCCCTTACGGAAGGAAAGGGAGGCCTTCCTGGCCTTCCTTGAGCCGTATCTCTGCTCCGAATCAGAATTCGAGGCCAGGTTCGCCGTAGTTTCTCTCATGGACCACTTTCTCACCCCGGAATACATCGGCACGGTTTTCGCCAAAATAAAAAAAGTCAACGACGCGCCCTATTACGTCATGATGGGCAAGGCCTGGCTTATCGCCACGGCTCTGAGGAAATTCCCGAGGGAGACTGTGGAATTCCTGAAGAAAGCCAAACTTAGCGAAGAAACGAAAAAGGCGGCCTTGAGAAAAATCAGAGATTCCCGGGCCGTCATGCCGGAAGTCAAAAGGATCTGCGAAGTAATACTGAAGCCTGAGGAAACATTATGAAAAAAGCAGCATTGTTTATTTTGTGCTTAGGAGCGCTGGTTATGACAGCCTGCCAAAAAAAGATCTGCGACATGACTAAGGAGGAAGCGAAAGAGTGGACGAAATCCGCCACCGTCGCCGAGATGAACAAACGTGTGAAAGCCCTTACGCCAGAGGAAAAAGAAAAGCTCGTGCGCAACTGGCTGACACTGAATCTTCCCGAGGAAGACAAGGAAGTCGTAATAAAAGGCTGCGCGGCCATAATCGAGCATCCGAAGCTGGGCTTCTATGTAGAGCTCTTCGCCCACACTCCCATCAATAAACACGAAGCCGGCGGCGGCGCCTGGGCCGCGGGCGACCACATCTCCATGAGCTCCGGGCTTCTTGCTGAAAAAGATCCCGAATCCATACGCAATACCCTGACCCACGAGCTCTTCCACATCTTCAACGAGCGTGAGCACGGCGCCGGCGGCATCTCCGCCCTCAACGAAGGCACCGCCATCTGGATATTCGACATGACCTTTTACGAGAACGATCCTGAGAAGATGGCCCTGGGCCTGGCTGAGCCCGCCATCGGAACGAAGCTGTTTTACCGCGACATCGGCATCCCCGGTTATCCCACGGACATCGAGTTCGGCGTTCCCAAAGACCTCACCATGAAAGGCAGGGAAGTTTACGACATGCTTCTGGAAGCCGACCGCAGCAAACTTCCCGTTTACGACGAAGCGAAGATGAAGGAATACTTCGACTTTTTCTCAGACATCAACAGAAACCAGGACTTCCCGACCTATCTTGAGCAGTTCAGGCAGCGCCTGGACAAATGGCTTCAGGCCCATTAGCATCCCGTTCATTTTGTTGATTATTCAAGCGAAGCAAAGCGCGCCTAAGGCGCGCTTTGCTTTTTTCTGAAAAGAAATATATTATCCTGTTGATTTTAGGAAACGCTTTTTGATAAAATAATTAAAATTTGTGTTAATTTCTTTTTGTGAGTGTCGAAAATGACGGCGCATCTGAGAGGAGAATATTTAACCGTCAACAAACAACGAAACGTAACGCTGTATGAAAAATCTTGTTTTAATTTTTAGCGCCCTGGCTTTGCTTTGCGCCGCTTTTACCTGCGCCGCGGTGGAAGTTCCTGCCGGCGCCGTATGGTCGTCTGATTTCGATTTGGACACTTTCAGCGTTGCTCCCGGCAAAACCATAGTGCTTCGGCCGACCGACGCCCTAACTTACAGTGCGCAATGGGCTCCCGGCGAGAACAGGCAGATAAGTCTTTTTGCGACTGCGGATGATCCTTACGAGATCATGACGAGCGGAGCGGAGGCAGAGGGAAGCTACGTTTGGAATTATGAATCGGTTGATCCGTCCGTTCTTCCCAGGAACGCCACTTACACCCTGAGCTACACTATTTTCAGCGGTCAAACGACGCTTACCAACGAAACGGCCGAAGCGAGGATCAAGCTTCTGCCGGAACCGGCTTTGCTTTTTCTGCTTCCGCTGCTTCTGCTTTTGTGCGGAGCAAGAAAAATAAAACTCTTCGTTCCCGCACTTCTTCTGGCTCTGCTTTCGTTTGAAGCCGCCGCCGACGTGGTGTCGGGGATCAGCTGCCGCCAGCGCTGGCCCTGGAACGGCAAGGTCGACATCGACTACACCTTGACTTCCCAAAGTGCCGGCCCCGTTTTCAGCGTCAGTTTCTTCGGCAGGATTGGAGACGGCGAGCCTTTCAATTTGACGAAGCTGGAAGGCGAAGGCCAATACGGAATCGCCTTCGGCTCCGGCAGCAAGCGCATCACCTGGGACAGCACAAAGCAACTTGGCAATACGGTAGATTCCAGCGCGGTAAAAGTTGCCATTTATGCCGTGGATGTCACCGGCAACGCGACGTATATCGGCTTTGACCTTGTTAACAAAACCGTCGGGTTCTCTTCGACTGCGCCCAGCGTAGCTTCTGGCGCCATCTCCAAAACCAGCCAGGTTTGGTTCAGGCGTGTGGAGGCAGGCACCTTCCTAATGGGTTCCAATTCAAGCGACCCCTATCACGAAGAGTACGCTGCGACCGAGGCGGAGCACCCCGTCCAAATAACCAAGCCTTTCTACATGGGCATCTTCGAAATGACGCAGAAACAGTTCGAGACCATAGCCGGTTACAACCCTGTTGAAATGCCAGCTTTTATGGGCGACACAAAACCTGTCGACCATGTTAGTTACAACGATCTGAGGGGTGAAAATGCCGGCGCCACCTGGCCGACGTACACCGACCACAGGGTGGATGCGACAAGCTTTTTCGGCGTTTTCAGGAAAAGGTTCAACGATCAATTCATCTTCGATCTTCCCACTGAAGCCCAGTGGGAAATGGCTTGCAGGGATAAAGGAGACTGCACTTACTGGGGCAGCGGCGTCTGGAACGACGGCAGCGCCATTTTCGGCCCCATAACCCCCGATGAGCCCCGCCTGGTCGATGAAAACTTGGATAAATTGGCCAACTACATAGGCGACTCAAGCGTCGAGCCCAGCGAAGTCGGAATGAAAGATCCTAATAGAATAGGTCTTTACGACATGCACGGCAACGTTGGAGAAGTGTGCCTGGATCTTTATACAGAAAATATCTCTAGCTACACCATCGACCCGGTTGGTCCGCCAAGCAGTTATTCGGGGATGCGCGTTATGCGCAGCGGAGACTGCTGCTCTTATTCCAAAGATTGCCGCGCTGCTCGCCGTAGCTGTATATCACCCGGCAACCGAATGGCCGAAGACGGCTTCCGCGCCGTGTTCAATCCTTTTGTAAGATAAGATCAAAGCAGTTCGCTTCGGATGAAAGTGCGGATGTTTTCGCGGTAATTCTGAAGGGAATATTTACGGGCGTTCTCAAGAGCCTTTTCTGAGAGCGCCCTTCTTTTTTGCTCATCGCCAAAGAGTTCTTTGACGCAGTCCAGAATGCCGGCTCTGGTGGTCTCCTTGCTGGAGGGGTCGATGAAGAGGGCACTGTCAGGGGCGAGGAGGTCGGTTATGGGCCTTATCTTCGATGTGATGACGGGAAGGCCCATAGCCTGGGCTTCTATTATGCCGACGCCGAAGCCCTCTCTTTTGGTGGCGGAGATGAAAATGTCGGAAAGGGAAAGAAGAGCCGGCATGTCGAAGGTGTCCACCCAGCCCAGGAAGCGGACGCGGTCCTCGACTTGCAGAATGGAAGCCAACTTTGTGAATTTTTCCCTGTTCGGGCCGTCGCCGGCGATGGCGAGGAAAACGTTCTTGGGCAGGTCGTGGAGAACGGAGATCGTTTCCGGAAGGCCCTTGTCGTCGACTAGCCTGGCGGCGCAGGTCAGAAGGAAAGCGCCCGGCGGAAGGCCAAGGCGTTTCTTTAGTTTCGTTTTTCTTGCGGGATCGACTTTTTCAGGATCGTAAGAGGGGCCGGCGAAATTCGGAATGACCGTGCATTTTTCCCTTTCCGTTATGCCTTGCTCAACGAGGGAGTCCTCGACCAGTTTCGTAACGCAGATGAATTTTTTCGTGCGCTTGGCGGCGAAGCGTTCCAGGAAGAGATAAAGTTTCTTCTTGAATTTGGAAAGGCCCGGGTGCACCGTGAGGCCGTGGGCGGTGTGGATGACAGTCGGCACGCCGGCCATCCTCGCTGCCATTCTGCCCACGAAGCCCGCTTTGGCGGTGTGGGTGTGCACGACGTCGAACTTTTCAGATTTGATGAAGCGGTAGAGCTTCCAGAAAGAGACAAGGTCCTTAGGCGAAATAGTGCGGCTGATATAGACCGGGAAGAAGGGGACGTTCGCGGCTTTCACCGTCTCCTCGGCGTCAAAGTCCGGAGTCGAGGCGTAGGTAACGTCGCAGCCCTGCTCTTTAAGTTCCTGAAAGAGGGGAATGAGGAAGGCTCTGGCGGTTATCCCGACAGTGGTTATTTCCAGGACTTTTTTCAACTTTTAGTCGTTGGTGATCGGTTTGCCGCGGTTGTCTTTCTCAAGTTTGCCGTTGCTGACGTAGCGCGGGCGGAAGCGGTTGTTGCGGCGGCGATTGGGGGCTTTGGATATTTTGACGGCCTTGGCGGGGATGCCCACCATGGTGGAGTATTTGGGAGTGTCCTTTAGGACCACGGCGTTGGCGCCTATGATGGTGTTGTCGCCGACGGTTATGGGGCCGACGATCTTGGCGCCGGCGCCTATGAAGACGTTGTCGCCGATCTGAGGCACTCTGGTGTCGTTCATTCTGGACTGGCCGATGACCACCTGGGCGCCTATGACGCAGTTAGCGCCTATTTTGGTGGCCGGGTGGATGTAGATGGCGCCCGTATGCAGCAGGATTATCCCCGGGCCTATGGTGGCCCTGGAGGGCAGGGAGCAGTTGTAGAGGATGCGCATGAGCATGGTCAGGACGCCGTAGGGGATCAAAAAGATCCAGCTGAAGGGCGGCCAGAAACGGCGCACGAAGTGTCCGTAGCGGTAAACAAGCGAGACTTGCAGGGAGGGTATGCAGAAAAGCCTTACGGTCCTCACAAGGAAATTTCCCGGCAGATTGCGATATATTCTGGATATATCGGCAATAGCGTTTTCGAAGATCATTTTTTCTCCTTAGGATAGCAAAGCGCGACGGCCTCCTTGACGCTGAACCTTTCCTCGTAGATGGCCTTGCCCGAGATGCAGCCGTAGGGCGCGTGGGGCTTGAGGGCCAAGAGAGCGGAAATGTGTTCGAGGCTTGCGATGCCTCCGGAAGCCACGAGATCAAGACAAAAGCGGCGCATGATCTCGCTGAGCGTGGAATAGTCGGGCTGGCTGAGCATGCCGTCCTGGGCGATATCCGTGTAAATCAGCGTGCCCACTCCGGAATCTTGCGCAAGTTTGGCGAGGTCGAAGACAGTCTGGTCGGTCGTTTCCGTCCAGCCTTTGACAGAGACGAAACCGCCCCTGGCGTCCACGCCCACAGCCACATGCTCTTTGCCGAATTCTTTGACTGCTTCAGCCATGAAGGAAGGATCCTGCCAGGCGGCGGTCCCGAGGACGATCCTCTCGACGCCGGAATTAAGGCAGTTCTCGGCATCCGATAGCGTCCTGATGCCGCCCCCCAGTTCGATCTTAAGGTTGGTGGCTTGGAAGACCGCTTTAACCGTTTCGGTGTGGCGTCTCGTTCCGGAAAAAGCGCCGTCCAGGTCCACCATGTGGATCCATCTGGCGCCGGCGGAAAGAAAACTTTCCGCTACCGCAACGGGGTCTGAACTGTAAACGGTCTTTCTTTGGGCGTCCCCCTGGACGAGGCGGACGCATTTGCCTTCCTTAAGATCGATGGCCGGTAAGAATTCCACGTTATTTTGCTTTGCTTAAAGTTAAATGTTAAGAAAGTTGCGCAGCATTACGAGTCCCTTCTCCTGGCTTTTTTCAGGGTGGAACTGCACTGCGAAGGCGTTCCCGTGCCACAGGCTGGAGCAGTACTCCAATCCGTAGGCCGTTGTGCTTCCGACTGCGGAGTCATTCTTGGGAACGCAGTAGTAAGAATGAACGAAATAAAAGTAAGAGCCCTCCTCGATATCCCTGAAGAGAGGATTGCTCTTCTCTCTGGGAAAGACGGCGTTCCAGCCGATCTGGGGAACTCTCAATAAGGGATCCTTGAAGCGGCGTATCTCGCCCTCCAAAAATCCAAGTCCGGCAACTCCCGGGTACTCCTCGCTCTTTTCAAAGAGGAACTGCATCCCGAGGCAGATCCCTAAGAAAGGTCTCCCGGCGTTCAGCCATTCCCTCAGAAAGGGATGGAAGCCCCGCTTTTCAAGCTCCTCCATGCCAGGACCGAAGTTGCCTACGCCGGGAAGGACTAGCGAATCAAAATTAACGACAGACGGCGCCTCCTCAAGTATCTCCGCTTCGGCTCCCAGGTATGCGAAAGCTTTGCGGACGCTGTGGAGGTTGCCTGCTCCGTAATCTATGATCGCTATCTTTTTCACTTTTTCTCTTTGAGGTCGCAGAGGGCTACGAAAGGCGTAACTCCGATCCTGGCCAGGAGGACGAAGCGGGCGTTCTCCTCCACGATGACGGAATTCTTCAGGACCTCCCGGGAGATCCTGACCATGACTTCCTGCGGTCCGGACTCCGCCACCCGGGGGATGACGCCGCGGCAAAGCACAAGCTGCCTGGCGACGTCTTCGTCGGCGCACAAAGCGAAGATCGGCGTTCTCGGACGGCAGGCGGAGCAGTGGCGGGCGGTCTCGCCGGTCTCGGTATAGACCACCAACGCTCCGGTCTTTTCCCAGTCGGAAAGCGAGCAGGCAGCCTGGGCCATTTCGTCCTCGATGTCGTTCAAGGGAAATAGATAGTCCTTGTAGATGGGGGAGGCTTCCGTTTCCGCAAGCACTCTCGCCATGAAGGAGACGGCTTCCTTGGGATACTGTCCCATGGCGGTCTCCGCGGAGAGCATGACGGCGTCGCTGCCGTCAAAGACCGCGTTGGCCACGTCGCAGGCTTCCGCTCTGGTGGCGATCGGCGCGTTTATCATGCTTTCCAGCATCTGCGTGGCGGTGATGACGGGCTTGCCGGCTTTGATGGCTTCCGCGATGATGGCCTTTTGGGCGATGGGCACCAGGGAAAGCGGCATCTCAACGCCCAGGTCGCCCCTGGCCACCATGATGCCGTCGGAAGCGGCCACTATTTCGGAGATGCAGCCGACAGCCTCCGGTTTTTCGATCTTGGCCAGCAGTTTGGGCTTCTTGGAATTTACAGGCTTCTCAAGCGACGAGTAGATCTCGTCCACCAGAGCCCGCAGTTCCTTGATATCCTCGGCGCTTCTCACAAAGGACAGCGCGATCCAGTCAACTCCAGCCGCGACGCCGTAGGCTAAGTCCTCGCGGTCCTTTTTCGTCAAAGACGAGATGGAGAGCTTCACGCCGGGAAGGTTGACGCCCTTCCTGGGATAAAGCTCGCCGCCGTGGATCACCTCGCACTTGATCTCGCCGGAATTTTTGTCCGCGGCGAGCACTTTCAGCGTGATGCTTCCGTCCGCCAGCAGAATGGGGGAGCCCACCTCCACTTCTTCCGCCAGCTTGGGATAATCCACATAGACTCTTTCCGCCGTTCCGAAAACAGGTTCGGAGCAGATAATAAGCGTGGCGTGGTCTTCCAGCAGGATCGGTTTGCCGCCCCGCATTTCGCCGACTCGGAGTTTCGGGCCCTGCAGGTCCTGCAGGATCGCCACGGTCTTGCCGGCTTCCTTGGCGGCGGCTCTGACGTCATTAATGATCTCGTCCTTCTGCTTGTGGTTGCCGTGGGAGAAATTCAGCCTCGCCACGTCCATGCCGCAGAGGATAAGTTCCTTGACTTTTTCTTTTCCGGAAACGGCCGGGCCCATGGTGCAGACGATCTTGGTGCGTCTTATCTTGGGCACTTCGCGGAAAAAATCTCCGAATGTTTCTTGGGATGTCATGCTCAATGATTTAGTCGCTTACTAAAGTGTCGGGTACGGGGAAGGAAGCGCAGACTTCCTCCACTTCTTTCCTGATCCTAGAAATGGTTGCTTCGCCTTCCGGATCTTTGCAGATTTGGTCGGTCCAGTTGGCGATCAGACGCATTTCCTTTTCACCGAAGCCTCTGGTGGTCACGGCCGCGGAGCCGAGACGAATGCCGCTGGGATCCATGGCTTTTCCGGTCTCGTAGGGCACGGTGTTGCTGTTGCAGACGATGCCGGCTTTCTCCATGGCGGTGGCGATTGGATTGCCCTTGAGGTTTTTGTTCCTGAGGTCTATGAGGATCAGGTGGTTGTCGGTGCCGCCTGTGACCAGGTTGAAGCCCAGCTTTAAGAGTTCGTCCGCCAAAGCCGCGGCGTTCTCGACGACCTTCCTGCCGTAGGCTTTGAAGGAGTCGCTCTGAGCTTCCTTGAAGGCCACGGCCATGCCGGCTGTGGTGTGGTTGTGGGGTCCGCCCTGATTGGCAGGGAAGACCGCGCTGTCCACTTTCTTGGCGTACTGCTCTTTGCAGAGGATCATGGCGCCCCTGGGGCCGCGCAGCGTCTTGTGCGTGGTGGTCGTCACGACGTCCGCATAAGGGATAGGCGAGGGATGTACGCCCGCCGCGACCAAGCCCGCGATGTGGGCCATATCCACCATAAGGTAGGCGCCCACCTCGTCGGCGATCTCGCGGAAGGCCGCGAAGTCAATGATGCGGGGATAAGCGCTGGCGCCCGCCAGGATCAGTTTCGGCTTGCACTCCTTGGCGAGTTCCCTGACCGTCGCCATGTTCAAGCGGTTGGTCTTTTCGTCGATGGGATACTGTACCGATTTGTAGAAGCGCGAGGAGGCGGAAACTTTCCAGCCGTGGGTGAGGTGTCCGCCATGGGGGAGCGACATGCCCAGGATGGTGTCGCCAGGTTCAAGGAAAGCGTAATAGGCTTCCATGTTGGCGGGCGAGCCGGAGTAGGGCTGTACGTTGGCGTGCTCGGCGCCGAAGAGGGCTTTGGCGCGCTCGATCGTCAAGCTTTCCAGCGGGTCTATCACTTCCTGGCCTTTGTAGTAGCGGCGGTAGGGATAGCCTTCGGAATATTTGTTCGTCAAAGGAGAGCCGGTGGCTTCCAGAACGGCTTTGGAAACGTAGTTTTCCGAAGCGATCAGCCTGACGACGTTTTCCTGGCGCAGCGTTTCCTTAGTGAGAAGTTCGGCGACCTCAGGGTCCTGTTTGGCGATAAAGGGGTATTCTTTCTGCATATTTAGTAAACCTCCTGGTTTTTAATTTTTCTTCTTCCGAAAATATAGGCGAAGCCCACCGCGCCTCTCAGAACGTACATTCCGACGGCCAGAAGCGGGTGAACCAAAAGCTTTTTCCATTTCCCGTTTTCCAGAAACACTCCGAAATAACGGTACCAAAGCGAAAACTGCTTTTTGACATCCTCGTTTCCCGGCCACTTTTCCCTATAAGCCGCAAAAGACGCGGAGTAATATTTTTTCTTCTTCAGATAGCGCCCCCAATTAAAGGCGCCCTCGTCGTGACGAAGGCCCGACGAGATCAGTTTAAGCGCCCCTTGTTCCTTCATCCGAATGTTCAGATCCCAGTCCTCCGGGCCGCACAAGGAAAGGTCGAACCCTCCCAGCTTCAAAAAGAGCTCTTTCCTGACGCCCCTTATGCCGTCGATGGCTGTGGCGTCGTAGAAGGAACGCTCGAAATTCCGAACCGCGATCCAGTACCCCGAACCAACGACCTCCTCCGGAATATATATTCCGACCACCGCCGGATCTTTGAAAGCTTCCAGGCATTCCGCCAGCACGTTCTCAGTTAGCCGCATGTCCGCGTCCAGATAGACGACCACAGGCGCTCCCGCGTTCTCAATTCCGAAATTGCGCTGGGCGCTCCTCTCCGGTCCTTTCTCCAGGAAAAGGTCGGCTCCCGCCAGGGCGATCTCACGAGTCCTGTCAGTGGAAGCGTTGTCCACCACGATGACTTCGAAGGAATCCCTAGGAATTGTCTGGCCAGACAGGGCCGCCAGACAGTCCGGCAGGTTTCTTTCTTCGTTCTTCGTAGTGATGACAACGGAGATAAGAGGCTGTTTTTCTGCTATATTCATCATTAAAAATAATATTTTAGCAAAACTCCACCCGGATTTCTCTTCAAAACCGCAAACGGCTGCGTTTGCGCCCAAACCCAGCATTTCGAGGCTGACTTTTTTGGTAAAGATGTGATAAACTTTTCAATAGTTTAAGTTCTAACCAGCAAGCGGGGATTTTATGCGCCTTAAAAGCTTCTTTTTGACGGCCGTAGTTTTCTTTATGGTGGGAGCGACATTAGCCGACACTGTCACGCAGGAGGTCGTGAACGTTCAAAAATATGTAAAAGGTTCGACAACGCTTAAGCTGAGCGGAACGCTAAGCGAAACCGCCATACAAGCGCTTGCCGAAGGAAAGAGCAGCGTCTCTGTTTGCAACAACCTCGGCAGTTATCTTTTTAGTCCGACGCTGATTCCTGAAGGGAAGAACGGCTACGGGCTTAAGACCGATAGTCAGAAGATCTCCGTTAAACTGAAAAACGGAAAATTCAGTTGGACGGTAAAAGACGTTGCCGCGAATTTTGCTTTTGTTATAGGGACAGAAACTATTAAGCCCGACAAAGCGGCATTGAAATCTTCCGGAACGATAGATACAAAAGACATCGACAACTTCAAGACGCAAAAAGCAACAGTCTTGGACATATTGTCCTACGAAAAAGGTCAGGGAAGCGTCGCGGCTTACACCTTCACTCCGGAAAGCACAGGCAATAATTTTAAGCACGCTAATAAAGGTACTGATCTGCAAGTTAAGTTTTCCGCCAATTCCAAAGGCAAAGCGACAGCGACATTCAAGCTTCTTCCCAACGCCGCTTCTCCTGCGTTCGTAAGCGACAATTCTATTGCTCCCACTAATCTTCCTCCTGTTGATCCTACCAATCCTCCGGTAGTAACAAACAGATTGTACATGGTCATCGATCTTTCGGGAGGTCCCGACGCCGAAAGCTATCCGATAAGCTATCTCAATGGAGTTCCCGAAGGCGGCTGGACGGAGGAATACAAGACCACAAAGATGGTGCTAAGTAAGATCAATGCTGGCAAATTCACCATGGGCGGCCCCGAGAACGAGCTTGGCAGACAAAAAAACGAAGTGCAGCACGAAGTGACTTTGACCCAACCTTTCTACGCAGGCGTGTTTGAAGTCACCCAAAAGCAATATGAACTAGTAACGGGAAACGATCCTTCGTTATATAAGGGCGACGCGCGGCCTGTGGAGTATGTTTCCTACAATATGCTCCGCGGAACGGATAAGGGCGCAGCCTGGCCTGCTAACAATGACGTTGACGAAACCTCTTTCTTTGGGATCCTGCGCGCCAAGACCGGTTTGAACTTCGATCTTCCCACGGAAGCCCAGTGGGAGTTCGCCTGCAGGGCAGGAACGGTAACGGCGCTTAACAGCGGCAAGAATCTGACCGCCACACGTAATTGTCCCAACATGTCGGAAGTTGGTTTCTATCATTTTAATGGCGGCGGAGATGAAGATGAATCTGGAAATATCATTGGTACTTCCGAAGTCGGCTTATATCTTCCCAACGCCTGGGGACTCTACGACATGCACGGCAACGTGTATGAGTGGTGTCTCGACTGGGATGGAAAGTATGTTGATTCCGCAGTTGCGGATCCAAAAGGCCCGGAAAGCGGAGATCTCCGTATGCTCCGGGGCGGTGGCTTATACAGCAACGCTTTCTGCTGCCGCTCTGCCTACCGTTGGAGCCAACTCCCCTCCGCCACCTTCGGCGACTACGGCTTCCGTGTGTTTTTAACTCAAGATTCAAAGTAGAAAAGCAAGTAAAAAACTTGGCTCTGCTGACATATAGTGAAGGATTTTAAAGATTTTATGTTGCAAATTTGAATGGCATTTGCTACCATGAACCTGATACGTAAGCGCCAATAACTCTTTATCAACATTTCCTTTTTTGGGAGGAACCAAATGAAAAATACAGCTTTTTTAATCATTGCCATGATACTTATGGCTGGGGAAATATTCGCCGGTTCTGTCGTTACAAACAGAAATGTGAAAGCGCTAAGTTTTATAAAAGGCTCGTCAACTCTAAATTTGAGCGGGCAGATGAACGACGCGGCCATGCAGAGCATTTCGAAAGGCAACGAAATAGCAGTCTACAATTACCTTGACAGCTATTTGGTATTCCCGACGCTGTTTCCAAGGACGAAAGCGGGATTCGGAACAAAGACCGCGACTCGGAATGTTTCCGTGAATGCGAAAAACGGCAAATTTAATTGGACTGAAAAAGACGTCACGCCCTATTTCGCGTTCGCGACGGGAAATGAAAAAATAAGACCAAGCAAAGCCGTTTTCAAATCCAAAGGCACGCTGCAGACATCCGAACTGGCGGAACTTGAAAACAAGCGGTTTACTGTCTTCGATATGCTGTGCTCCGAGCAGGGCTTGGGATATCTTGCTTCCTTAGCCTTAATTCCTGAAATAAAAGGCAAGAATTATAAGTTTTCTTATAATGATGGAAAATTTCAGGTAAAAGGTTCAATTGATCCCAAAGGAAAAGTCACCGCCAAGTATGCGATTCCTTTTCCTATAGCGTATCCTGTTTTTCTCGAAAGCGAAGATTTCTTCACGAACAAATATGATTATTCCTTGGTGATCGTCGGCGAAGGCGAAGTAAAGTCTGGTTATTACGAACCTGACAAGGTCGAGTTTAGAGTAACAAAAAACAAAGACAAGTTCCGCTATTTCTTCTACAACGGCACAAAAGTTACAAACGATTTCAT
This sequence comes from bacterium, assembly GCA_017557885.1. Lineage (GTDB taxonomy): Bacteria > Auribacterota > UBA3054 > UBA3054 > UBA3054 > UBA3054. The sequence goes on from JAFYXV010000004.1 coordinate 22,901, forward strand.
GAAGCTTGAACTGGAGGCTGATACGGATGTCACGGCAGTTTTCGGCACTTATGATTTTTCGCTCAACGTTGTCGGCGACGGAGCTGTAAGCGCTGAGTTTACAGGCCCTGACGAAGTGGAACTTAAAGTTACGGATGGCAGCGAACTTTTCTTTTATTACGATGTTAATGGTGAGAAATTCACAGACAGTAATATGACGCTTTCTTTGCAAGGAGATACGGTCGTTGAGGCGTATTTTAAAGATGATTATATTGTCGTCGATCTTAGCGGCGGACCTAACGCTAAAAGTTATCCTGTAACCCATATCTATGCTGTTCCTGAAGGCGGCTGGACGGAAGAATACAAGACCACCAAGCTGGTATTGAGAAAAATCAAACCGGGAACCTTCACCATGGGCAGTCCGAAGAATGAATTGGGTAGAGATGATAACGAAACCCAGCATCAAGTTACTCTTACCAACGCCTACTATATAGGAGTATTTGAAGTTACGCAGAAACAGTATCAGCTTATCACCGGAATCTATCCCGCGTATTATGAAGGAAATGCCAGACCAGTGGAGACCGTTTCCTACAATGTGCTCCGAGGAAGCGATAAAGGTGCAACTTGGCCTGTTAGTTACGATGTGGACGAGACATCATTCTTCGGCAAACTTCGCACTAAAACTCAAATGACTTTCGATCTTCCCACAGAAGCACAGTGGGAGTACGCCTGCAGAGCAGGCACGACCACAGCCTTGAACAGCGGAAAGAATCTGTCAGACGAGAAACACTGTGGTGAAATGGCTGAGGTAGGCCGCTACTTTTTCAACCAAAATGTTGGCGAAGGCGGGTACAAAAATCATACAACTGTAGGCTCCTATCTTCAGAACGCCTGGGGCTTGTATGATATGCACGGGAACGTCTGGGAGTGGTGTCTTGACTGGTACCAATCTGACCTGGGCAGCGATCAGGCAACGGAGCCGCTCGGTACTAGCTGGGGAGCGGACCGTGTTCTCCGAGGCGGGAGCTGGTACGACGACGCCTACCGCTGCCGCTCTGCTGTCCGCGTTTACAACAAACCTGACGCCGGCAGCACCAATTATGGTTTCCGTGTAGCTTTAGTTCAAAATGTGTTTTCTGGCCCGGACAATCAAATTCAAAAGGATTTTGAATTTGAGATTGAATCCGGGACAGAAAACACGCTGCCAATTTTCCAAACCAAGTTTTATGGAAAGCTGAAGAACGGCACGGAAAAATTGCTGGAGGAGATGGGCAGGCTTGAATATGACGGCGCTAGCGGGATCGTGTCTGGATTTGGAAAGCACAAGCTGACTTGGATCCCTGACGCGGCTTTCACCAACATAATGGACGAAGTTGAATTGAGAGTTGAATACGAAGACGTGACGGAACAGGCTAATTATCTTGTTCTTGACACGACGAGCAATAAGATGCGCGTATCGCCGGATGCTCCTAATACAACTGATGACAAATGTCGTACGGATGAACTCTGGCTGAGAAGGATCGAACCAGGGACGTTTACCATGGGCAGTCCGAAGAATGAATTGGGTAGAGATGATAGCGAAACTCAGCATGAAGTTACGCTTACTAAGGCTTATTACATCGGCGTGTTCGAAATGACGCAAAAACAATGCTACAATATCATGGGTGTTAATCCGTCAAGCCATATAGGCGATTTGAGGCCAGTGGAATCTGTTTCCTATGATATGCTTAGAGGAACAAAAGATGGTTCTGCTTGGCCTAAGAACAACGGTGTTGACGAGAATAGTTTCATGGGTCAGCTGAGAAAAAAGGCCGGCAATATCTTTGATCTTCCTACTGAAGCGCAGTGGGAGTTTGCCTGCAGAGCAGGCACGACCACGGCGCTGAACAACGGAACAAATCTTACCAATGTGTATGAAGACGGCAACATGAACAAGCTTGGGCGGTATTATTACAATTATACTGACTGGAAAGGCGGCTACAAATATAATTATAATCACACCAAAGTCGGTTCGTATCTTCCCAACGCCTGGGGACTCTATGACATGCATGGCAACGTGAATGAGTGGTGCTTGGATTGGTATAAGTCGTATCGCGGAAACGCTACCGATCCGAAAGGCGCAAACAGCGGAAGTTCCCGTGTTCTCCGGGGCGGGGGCTGGGGCGACGGCGCCGACGGCTGCCGCTCTGCTGGCCGCAACGGCAACGCCCCCGACGACGGCAACAAACTCTACGGCTTCCGTGTGACCCTAGTCCCTGGCCCGGACAATCAAATTCAAAAGGATTTTGAATTTGAGATTGAATCCGGGACAGAAAACACCCTGCCAATTTTTCAAACCAAGTTTTACGGAAAGCTGAAGAACGGCACGGAAAAACTGCTGGAGGAGATGGGCAGGCTTGAATATGACGGCGCCAGCGGAATAGTGGCAGGAATAGGCAAGCATAAGTTGACATGGATCCCGGACGCTGCTTACACAAATATAATGAATGAAGTGGAATTGAGAATCGAATACGAGGATGTTACAGAACAGGCAACATATCTTGTTTTGAATACTACGAGCAATAAGATGCTCGTTTCGTCGGAAGGTCCGGATATTGCGGACGATAAATGTCGTATGGAAGAGCTTTGGTTAAGGAGAATAGAGCCAGGTACGTTCGCTATGGGAAGCCCGGAAAATGAAATAGGCAGAGGGGATAATGAAATAAAGCATACAGTTGTTATTAAGAGAGCATACTATATCGGCGTCTTTGAAACGACACAAAAACAGTATGAACTAATTTCTGGAAACAATCCCTCAAAATTCAAAGGTGACATGCGACCGGTAGAAAGCGTTTCTTATGATCTGCTCAGAGGGGAATACGATGGCTCTATGTGGCCGGAAGACTATGGAGTTGACGAGGGAAGCTTCATGGGGCAGCTGAGAAAAAAGGCTGGAAACATCTTTGATCTTCCCACGGAAGCACAGTGGGAGTATGCCTGCAGAGCAGGTAAGAGTACGGCACTTAACAGCGGGAAAAATCTTACTGATAAAACAAAGTGTTCAAATATGGATGAGGTTGGACGATACGTTTATAATAAAAACGATGGAAAGGGAGTATACAGCGAGCACACCGTTGTCGGATCCTACCTTCCCAACGCCTGGGGGCTCTATGATATGCATGGCAATGTTTGGGAGTGGTGTCTTGATTGGTATAGTGCATTTGCAACTTCAAAAGGGGCAACAAATGGCACTTCTCGTGTGCTTCGAGGAGGGGACTTTAATAGCCCAGCTTACGTCTGTCGTTCCGCTGAACGCTTTAACAACAAACCTTACGCCGGCAACAACAATTATGGTTTCCGTGTAGCTTTAGTTCAAAATGTGTTTTCTGAATCGGGTAATCAAATTCAAAAGGATTTTGAATATGAAATTATATCTGAGTCAAATAATATTCTGCCTGTTTTTGAGGTCAAGTTTTATGGAATAATGCCGAACGGTAAAGAGTATCTTCTTGAAGAGATAGGAAAAATTGAATGCGACGGGGCATCAGGCATAGTGATGAGAAAAGGCAAACATAAATTGACTTGGATTCCAGATTCAGCTTATACAAACATAATGGACGAAGTGGAATTGAGAGTTGAATACGAAGATGTGACTGAACAAGCAAATTATCTTGTCCTGGATTTGTCGAGTAATAAAATGCGCGTTTCAACGGAAGGCCCGGATACGACAAACGACAAATGCCGTACGGATGAACTTTGGCTTAGAAGGATCGTGCCGGGGCAATTCTCAATGGGCAGTCCGCCAAGAGAACTTGGGAGTTACGACAACGAAACTTGGCATCGAGTAACGCTTACCAAGGCTTATTACATCGGTATATTTGAAACGACTCAGAAACATTTCGAATTAATTACTGGAAATAATCCATCAGCTCTAAAAGGCGATGCTAGGCCAGTGGAAACAGTCTCCTACGACATTCTTCGCGGTGATTCTTGGCCTTACACCGATGAAGTGGACGAGGACTCCTTTTTCGGCATTCTTCGCTCTAAAACGCAAATGATTTTCGACCTGCCTACGGAAGCACAGTGGGAGTATGCCTGCAGAGCAGGTAAGAGTACGGCACTTAACAGCGGGAAAAATCTTACTGATAAAACAAAGTGTTCAAATATGGATGAGGTTGGACGATACCTTTATAATAAAAACGATGGAAAGGGAGTATACAGCGAGCACACCATTGTCGGATCCTACCTTCCCAACGCCTGGGGGCTTTATGATATGCATGGCAATGTTTGGGAGTGGTGTCTGGATTGGTATCAGGCGGATCTTGGCACGCTATCTGAAACGGATCCTGCAGGAGCAAAAAGTGGTGATGAACGTGTTTTAAGAGGCGGTGCTTGGAATGGCACGGCCAGCCGTTGTCGCTCTGCTATCCGTAGTAATGCTAATCCTGTCACCAGGAAAAGCGACAAATATGGTTTCCGTGTAGTTCTAGTTCAATAACACGCTCGCTTTCAGCCACAGCGCGGCGTGGGCGTAAGCCAGCCGCGCCGGCTGAAAGCGAGCGGATGTTATGATTCGGTTTAGGCAAAAAAGCATATGTTCCATTTTGGAACACATGAGAGGTTGTGAAAAAAATTTAGGACATCCTGGGCTTTTTGTTTTTCTGTCAGAGGGTGCTGACATTTGCTATCAAAAAATAGAAAAAGTTGGAAAGCTTGTTTTTCTATCATGCGGCTGATTTTAAAAACACCGCAGGATTATGCAGCATGGAAAACGAGATAATCATTTACCAGCCCGATGAAACGATAAAACTGGACGTTCGCTTTGAGAAGGAAACGGTCTGGCTTTCATAAGCACAAATGTGTGAGTTGTTTCAAAGAGAACGCAGCGTGATAACCAAACATATTAATAATGTTTTTTCAGAGCGATAATGTTGTGAAAATAATAATGTGCAAATTTTGCACAATATTATTCCAGGACGCCCAACAACGATTTATAGTCTTGATGTTATTATTTCAGTTGGCTACCGCGTTAAGTTTTTGCGAGGAACGCAATTTCGCAGAAACTAGGAAGGATTTCTTCTTAGTTCCTTCAGAAGGGAAAAGAACAGCGGAAAGAAAAGTAACATGAAATAATTTAGATGCCATAATATCAGTTGTATATAGAGTCAACTCTCAACTTAGTGTCAAGTTGGGGCGTTTTTTCGGCGCCGGCGACTCTTTTTTGCTAAAATTTATTAAGGATATGTTTTTAAAATTTTAACGCTTGGGAAATATTATGAAAAACATTTTGGCTATTGCCGCTCTCATTCTCTTTGCCGCGCCGCTTTTGGCCGAGGATCACTACTGGTGTGAAGGCACGACTATTTCGATCGAGAAATGCCCGACCAACGAGGCGATCAGGAACATTACCGTTGAGCTGGCCAAGGGAACGGACGGCAAGATCGTTCCTACTTCCATTCTTTTCGGCGTCAAGGTCAAGAAGGGAGCGTATGAATTAGATCTCAACGTGGACAAATGGCTGGCCTGGTCCAGGGGCGAAGCCGCGAAGGAAGGATTAGTCTGGTTCACCGTGCCGAATGGTGTTTGGGAAACTTTCGGAAAAGACGGAAAACTTACTCTGACCATCAAGGACAACAAAGGCAGCCTGACCGATCCAGTGAAAGCCGTCGCCGTAATGAGCGACTGCGCGGATTGGCCCGGTGAGAAGGACTGCCGCTCCTACTTCATGCGCGGCGTCGACCTTATGGGCTCCGGCGACTACGATGAGGCCATTAAATATTTCAACGAATGCATGGAGACCTACGAGGCGGACGTCTGGCGTTTCGCCCATTACTTCATAAGGAAATGCAAACTCCAAAAAGAACTGGACAGAATGGCGCAGGACGAGAAACTTCAGACGACTAATAACTACCGCTGTGCTATATTCTACGCTTTGCACTCCGGACTCATTCCTGAGGCAGGGAAGCTTTCTGAAAAATACTTGGGAATCTGGAAACCGCCGCTGTCGCCGGATTCTCTGAAAAGTTGGAGAGACGTGCGTTCCACTGATACAGGCGAAGTGGTGCAATGCAAATCCAAACCGGGATATAAGGATATTACGCTTTTGGATCTTACGGCTCTCGTGTTAGCTGAGGTCACTTGCGCCAGCAACGCGGTCTTTTTTACGGTCGCGGATTACAAGAAGCCGAAGGGCTCGCGCTACGTGCGCCGCTACTTTAAGGAGAGCAGCGCCCTGGACAACTATCTCAACCTTGAAAGGGAAAAGGCCGCGGCTGTTCGCTATGAAAAGGGCGAGGAAGTCAGGGACCTGCTTTTTGTGAAGGAAAACGAGGCTTATTATTACCTGGAACTGAGGCCGGAATTCAAGCAGCACGTTCTGGGCGTTCTGACTGTCAAGGACGTTCCGGATTCCGGAAAAGATCAGAGGCTTCTGGTCTTCGACCTTCCCGGCGCCCTGCTGGGAGAAACTTATCCCGACGAAGGGGAAGACATCCTCTCTTTCGAAGCCAAGTGATATGCCGCTTCCCCTTGTTCTGATCGGTCCCACGGCGGTGGGAAAAACTGACCTCGCCCTGCTCTTGGCAAAGAAGACGCAGGGCGAAGTTATTTCCATGGACTCCATGCAGATCTATCGGGGCATGGACATTGGTACCGCCAAACCGACAAAGGAGGAGCGCGCGGCCGTTCCGCACCATCTAATCGACACAAATTCCCTTGCGGAAAGCTCCGATATGGGCTCCTACCTCAGGCTCGTGAAGGAGAAGGAAGCGGAAGTAGTGTCCCGGGGCAAGCGCCCGCTTCTGGTGGGCGGCACCGCCATGTATGTGAAGGGCCTGGTGGAGGGACTTTTCGACGGTCCAGGCAGGGACGAAGGATTGCGGGAGGAACTGCGCGCCATTCTAACGGAGAAAGGGCCGGAGTATCTTCGCGACGAAGTTTTGAGGCCTTTGGATCCCGTCAGCGCGGAAAGGCTCCATCCCAACGACACTTTGCGCGTGATCAGGGCTATCGAGGTCTCGAAGCTGAGCGGCAAGCCTTTTTCCGAGCAGACGAAGCAGTGGAACAGAAAGGCGCCCGTAGAGAATTACCGCATGGTGGGGCTTACGATGCCCAGGGAACTTCTCTACGCAAGGATAGAGAAGAGAGTCGATCTGATGATGGAAGCCGGCTTGGAAGCGGAAGTCCGAAAACTAATGAAGGAAGGCTTGGAGAAAAATCTTACGGCGGCCCAGGCCATCGGCTACAAGGAACTGATCGCCTACGTCCACGGCGAGTACGATCTCGCGCGGGCCGTGGAGCTCATAAAGCGCAACACCCGCCGCTTCGCCAAACACCAGCTCACCTGGTTCAGGAACAATCTGGCGGCGGAGTGGTACGACGTGACGGAACATCCCGACGGGGAAGAGCTGGCGGCCGCTATCCTGAAAAGCGAAAGCGGTTTGGAATAAACGGCCGTTTTTTGTAAAATAGAAAGACAAAGAATTTCATCATAATAAACCCAAGGAAAAATATATGAGAGCCATTTGGAGTTTTATCAAATTCGTGATCTTCATGATCATTCTGGTGCTCGTCCTGTGCCTGATCTTCCGCAACTGGGTCGTCAAGACCGGCATCGAGAAGGGCACCGCGTTTCTGGGCGTCCCCACCACCGTGCAGTCCGTGAACATCTCCATCGAGGATCCCCATATCGAGATCAGGGACCTGGCCGTGAACAACCCTCTCAACAAGGGCTTCAACGAGGACAACAACGTTTATGAAGTGAGAAGATTCTTCTGCGATTACGACATCCTGGCCATGTTCAAGAAGAACGTCCACATCAGGGACGTCCAGATCGACCTCAGATATCTCAACGTGGAGCTGAGCAAACAGGGCAAGCTGAACATCCTCAACCTCAAGCCCGACATGATCAAGGATCTGAAAGCCTCCCAGGGCGACAAGCAGGCCGAGGAAGAACTGAAGGACGAGACCCAGATCTCCGTGGACAAACTCATGGTGAAGCTTGACACCGTGGAATTCCAGAGCTCCGCGCCGACCCTTCCCGGTTTCAAGCTGGACCTCAACTACAGCAACGTCTTCGAGAATATGGAAGGCACCTCCGCGGAGATCGGCCTGAAAGTTTTGGCCAGCGTCTTCAAGGGCACGCCGCTGGAAGTCATCCTGAAAGCCGGCGAGATCGACCTGAGCAAGGCCCCGGCGGAACTGGCCAACCAGATCAACGCCGTGGCCAACTCCGCGGCTGAAGCCGCCGGCAACTCCGCCAGCGACGCCGTGGACAAGGCCGCCGAAGCCGTGGGCGACACTGTCAAGAAAGCGGGGGACGCCGTCAAGGGTCTTTTCAAATAAGTTTGGGAAATGAAGAAGTTTCTTGAAACAATAAAGAGGGCGCCGCGCTTTTTCCTCCAGGAGATCTGGCGGCTTCCTCTTTATCGTTACAAGCCGATGAAGGCTTTCGGGATCCGGCTCCTCCGGATCTTCGCCCTGACCGGCATGGAGTTCGGCCACGACCGCTGCACCCTGAGGGCCACGGCCCTCACGCTCTACTCTCTCCTGGCCATCGTGCCTTTGCTGGCCATAAGCTTCGCCATCGCCAGGGGCTTCAACCTTCAGGATACCCTGCTGGCCGCCCTGGAGAACACGCTCCTGGCCCGTTTCGACGGCAACCAGGAGCTGACGGAATCCGTCACCATGGTCTTCAGCTACGTGACGGAGGCGGCCCAGCACACCCTGGAGACCACCAAGTTCGGGGCTATGGCGGGCATCGGCGTGCTGATCCTGCTGTGGACAGTCATCAAGCTTCTGGGCAACATCGAGTTTTCCTTCAACGATATTTTCGGCGGCGTCAAGAGCCGTTCCTTCGGGCGCAAGATCATCGACTACTGCGCGATCATCATTTTGCTGCCCTTCCTGCTCATACTTTCCACGACCCTTACGGTTTTCCTGGAATCCCAGGCCAATTTCATAGTGGAGAAGCTGCCCTTTATGGCCAGCCTTTCCCCCTCCATGCATTTCCTGATAGAGCTGGTGCCCTACGTCCTGATCTGGCTGGGCTTCATCTTCCTCTATCTCTTCGTGCCGAACTGCAAGGTCAAGTTCCTGCCCGGCGTCATCGCCGGCATAGCCGCCGGCACGGTCTTCAACATCGTTTTGTGGTTCTACTTCGCCTTCCAGGTCGGCATGGCCAAGAACAGCGCCATCTACGGCGCCTTCGCCGCGGTGCCCTTGTTCATCGCCTGGCTGCAGGTTAGCTGGACCATCGTCCTTTGCGGGGCCGAGCTGGCCTACGCCATCCAGACCCACGGCTACTACGAGCCCAGGGACCTGACCGCCGGGACCAGCCTGACGCTCTGGTTCGCCATCTACATCCACGTCATGGGCTCCGTCAGCCGGGCCCTCATCGCCGGCAAGGAGCCCCAGACCGCCAGGCAGCTGGCCGAGGAGCGCCACCTTCCGGTCCAGCTCGTCCAGAAGGCCCTGAACGTCCTGACGGACAGCGGGCTTCTGAAGCGGCTGGAGAAAGGCGACGATTACATCTACATTCCCCTGTGCGCCGTGGAGAGCCTGACCGTGGGCCAGGTGCTCAAGAAGATCCAGAGCCACGGCAACATGTTCTGCCCGGGTCTGGAAGGCGAGAAGTTCAAGGAACTGATCGCAGCGCTGCAGACCCCGTCCGCGCTGGTGAAAGAGCTTTGATTCGACCGCCGGAGAGGAAAATTCCTCTCCGGCCTTTTTTTCGCGCCCACGCGGGCGCTTTTTTCTTTTTGGGGAAAAATGGTATAATTTTCGCGTATCGCAAAAAATGTCCGCTATTGGCGGAAATTTCCTAACCATTACCCAAAACTGACCCAAACGACTATGAAAGCCATTGAAAGAAAGTATCTGGTGCCGTTCTGCCTGGTCACGACGCTCTTCATTTTGTGGGGCATCGCCAACAACATGACGGACACGCTGCTCTCCGCCTTCAAGAAGATCATGTCCATGACGGACGCCCAGACATCCCTCATCCAGGCCGCCTTCTACGGCTCCTATTTCTGCTTTGCCATCCCCGCCGCGCTCTTCATCAGGCGCTTCAGCTACAAGAGCGGCGTCATTCTGGGTCTGGCGATCTACGCCGCCGGCTCCATGCTTTTCTTCCCGGCTTCCAAGACCGCTTCCTATGATTTCTATCTGATCTCCATCTACATCCTGGCGGGCGGCTGCGCCATATTGGAAACCACGGCCAACCCCTACATCCTGTCCATGGGCGCTGTGGAGACTTCCAACAGGCGTCTGAACATCGCCCAGGCCTTCAACCCGCTGGGCTCTCTGACCGGCGTGCTCCTGAGCCGCTTCTTCATCCTCTCCCAGCTTGACAGCGCGGACGCCACGGCGCGCGCCGCCATGAGCGAGGCTGAGCTGCAGGCCATCCAGGCCCACGAGCTTTCCGCGGTGACCTGGACCTATATGGCCGTGGGCTTCGTTCTGATCGCCGTCCTGATCGCCATGCTGCTGGTGAAGATGCCTGAGGGCGCCGACACCAACAAGGACAGCTTCCTTTCCGCCTATGGACGGCTCGTCAAGAACTGGAAGTTCGTCTTCGGCGTGGTGGCCCTCTTCTTCTACATGGGCGCGCAGATCGGCACCTGGTCCTTCACCATCCGCATGGTCATCAGGGAATTCAACATCAGCGAGGCTTTGGCCGGCAACTACCAGATAGCGACCATCGTCATCTTCATCATCGCCCGCTTCGTCTTCACCTGGCTGATGAAGTACGTGACGCCCTCCAAGCTGCTGGTCTGGGCGGCCGTCATCGGCATAGCCATGGCCCTCATCGTTATGCTTTGCCACGGCATGTGCGGCGGCTGGCTCTGCGTGGGCGCGATCCTCTCCATATCCATCGCCCTCTCCCTCATGTTCCCGACCATCTACGGCCTGGCTCTCGAGGACGTGGGCGCGGACGCCAAGATCGGCTCCTCCGGCCTTATCATGGCCATCCTGGGCGCCGCGGTGATCACCCCGGTCCAGGGCAAGATCTCCGACCTGACCAACATCAACACCGCCTTCGTGGTGGTGGCGGTCTGTTTCGCGGTGGTCATGCTCTACGGCCTGACAGTCATCCTGACCAAGTCTGACAAGGCTTCCGGCACGGCTTCCGGCGACGCGGTCCAAGCGGCGTAATAAGCCTAGAAAAACGCGCTTTAGCATTTTCGCGCCTCCCTTTCCGGGGGGCGCTTTTTTCTTCCCCGGGGAGGTTCTTCCGGGGCATTTTTTGCCTGTTTTATTCCCGCCTTTCAGGCGGGCCCCGGATGTGCTATAATTTAAATAACAAATAGAACTATTTCATTTTATGATCATAGCCATCGACGGAACAGTTTCCTCCGGGAAAAGCACCGCGGCCAAGAACGTGGCCCGGGAGCTGGGTCTGCTTTACATCAACACCGGGTTGATGTACAGGGCGGTGGCGGCTTATTGCTTGAATTCCGGAGTCGATACCGCGGACAAAGAAAAAGTGGCCTCTTTGGCCAAAGAACTTACGATCGACCTCGTGAACAAAGAGGACGGGCAGCACGTCCTGGCCAACGGCGAGGACCTGACGGCCCAGTGCAAGGGCCCGGCGGTGGCCAAGGCGGTCTCCGACGTCGCCGACAACGTGGAAGTCCGGAAGCGCCTGGTGGCGGAGCAGCGCAGGCTGGGCCTGGCGGCCAAGCCCGGAGCCGTCATGGAAGGGCGCGACATCGGCTCCGTGGTCTTCCCGGACGCGGACATCAAGTTTTTCATCACGGCCCCGCCGGAAGTGAGGGCCCACCGTCGCTGCCTGGAATTCAGGGAGAACGGCAAGGACGTTCCCGAAGAGGAGGTCCTGCGCTCGATCCTGGAAAGGGACAAGCGCGACCGGGAGCGCCCGATGGGCGCGCTCATCCAGCTGCCGGAGGCGATCCCTCTGGACACCGGCGACCTGACCAGGGAAGAAGTCACGCAAAAAATAGTGGAGCACGTCAATGCGGCCAGATCTTAGCGTAAAAATAGGCTCGTTCACTTTCAAGAACCCCGTGTGGGTGGCTTCCGGCACCTTCGGCAACGGCGAGGAGCTGGAGGAACTGACCGACATCACCAAGCTCGGCGCGGTGGTCATGAAAGGCGCCACCCTTGAGCCCAGGGAGGGCAATCCCTATTCCCGCATCGTCGAGACCCCCTCCGGGATCCTGAACTGCATAGGCTTGCAGAACCCCGGGCTGGAGGAAGCCCTGGACAAAAAGGCCCGCTATCTCCACGAAAAAGGCGTGGCGGCAATATTGAACATTTCCGGACATTCCGCGGAAGAGTACGGGCTGATGGCTGAGAAAGCGGAGGCCTGCCCTTACGTGGCGGCGGTGGAGATGAACGTCTCCTGCCCCAACGTGAAGGAGGGCGGCATAACCTTCGGCACCGACCCCAGGGTCCTGGGGCCGGCGGTCAAACTCGCCAGGGAAGGGCTGAAGACCAAGCCCCTGATCGTGAAACTGACGCCCAACGTCACGGACATCACCGTGACGGCGAAGTGCGCCGAGGACAACGGGGCGGACGCGGTGTCTTTGATCAACACCCTGACCGGCCTGGTCATTGACACGAAAAGGCGCCGCCCGGTTCTGGGCAACATAACCGGCGGGCTGTCCGGCCCGGCGGTCCGGCCCGTGGCGGTCCGGATGGTTTGGCAGGCCGCGAAAGCCGTGAAGATCCCCGTGGTGGGGCTGGGCGGCATCGAGTGCCTGGACGACGCGCTGCAGTTCTTCATCGCCGGCGCCTCCGCGGTGCAGATCGGCACCGCCAGCTTTTACGAGCCCAGGACGGCGGAGAAGATCGCGCTGGAGCTTCCGGATTATCTTGAGAAAAACGGCTTTTCCTCCGTCGGGGAACTCAGGGGAGATTTCTAGAATGAGTTTGCAGGACCGGGATTATTATCGCGAACAGGGCCGCGCCCAGAACAGCCGCGGGGGGTTCATAACGTACCTCACGCCGGTGGTGAAGTGGCTGCTTATCCTGAACGTGGGCGTTTTCGTGGTCCAGTATTTCTGCGAGAAGATCTTCCAGGTGCCCTTTTTCGTCACGAAGATCTTTTACATGGGCAACAAGCCGGTGATCGAGTATTCCGAATACGAGAAAATCTTCGCCCTGTACGTGCCTTACCTCAAGAAGTATTTTCTTTTCAGCCAGTACCTGACCTACCAGTTCCTGCACGGGGGCTTCACCCATCTTTTGTTCAACATGCTGGCCCTTTACATGTTCGGCCGCTACATCGAATACCAGATCGGCTCCCGGCCTTTTTTGAAGCTTTACCTTATGGGCGGGATCTTCGCCGGCATCTGCCACCTGCTTTTCGTCAATTCCTACGGCGTGCCGGTGGTGGGCGCCTCCGGGGCTCTGTGCGCGGTCCTGGCGGCCTTCGCGGCTTTGAATCCCGACACCAAGCTCATGGTCTTCCTGGGATTCATCCCGGTGATCATGAAGGCCAGGACCATGGTGCTCCTCTACGCGGGCTTCACGCTTCTGATGGCGATAATAGGCGGCGGCAACGTGGCGCACCTGGCCCATCTGGGCGGGCTGATCTTCGGCTTCCTGTACGTCAAGAATTTCCTGGGCCTGAGAAGACTGATCGGCTACGCGCCGGGGGAAATTCCCAGGGCGAATTCCTTCGGCCGCTTCAAGGAGCGGGCCAAAGTTTACAGGGGCAAGGAACGCGAAGAGGCGGAGCCCGGTAAGGCCGGACCGGCTGACACCACCGGCGACCCCAGGTTCGACGCCATTTTGGAAAAAATGAAAAGGGACGGGATGCACACTCTTACGGATGAGGATTGGCAATACATCCAGAAAAAAAGGAGCGAGCAATGAGCAGCAACACCGAAGTCTTGAGGAACTGGCGGGGCGCGAAGCTTTGCCAAAGGACGGTCGAAAGCCTGAAGCGCCGCGGCTTCAAGGCCAAATATTTCGCGACCTCCGCGGAAGCCAGGGAATATATCCTTAACGAGGCCCGGGCCGTCGGGACCATCGGCTGCGGCGGTTCGCTCTCCATGACGGAAGCGGGAGTCTACGAGGCCATCCAGGCCCTGGGCAAAAAGATCATGAACCATTCCACGGAAGGGCTCTCCCCCGAGGAGAAGCTGGAAATAAGAAGAGCGCAGCTGACCTGCGACCTTTTCCTTTCCGGCATCAACGCCCTGACTTCGGGCGGCGAGATCGTCAACATCGACGGCGTGGGGAACCGCGTGGCGGCCACGATCTTCGGGCCGAAGATGGTGATCATGCTGGCCGGCCGGAACAAGATCGTGGACGGCCCCCTGGAAGAGGCCGTGAAAAGGGCGAAGAACGTGGCCGCCCCCCTGAACGCCGAAAGGCTGGGCTGCAAGACGCCCTGCGTGACCACCGGGAAATGCGAGGACTGCCAGAGCGGGGAAAACATCTGCCGCGTGACCGCGGTCTTCTCCAGGCCTCCCAAAATGACAGACATCAGGATCCTCATCGTCAACGAGGACCTTGGACTTTAAAAATCGCACTCAAACAAACATCTAATCAATCAATAACTATTTGGAGAAAAAAATGATCTACTCACAGGAAGTCACAGAAATGTGCTGTGTCAAAAAGGGTCCGAATCACGGGCCGGCTCCCATCCCGCAGGAAGGGTTGTGGACCCAGTCCAAAGAAGTGAAGGACATCAACGGTTTCACTCACGGCATCGGCTGGTGCGCGCCCCAGCAGGGCGCCTGCAAGCTGACCCTGAACGTCAAGGAAGGCGTCATCCAGGAAGCGCTGGTGGAGACCATCGGCTGCTCCGGCATGACCCACTCCGCGGCCATGGCGGCTGAGATACTGATCGGCAAAACGATCCTGGAAGCTCTCAACACCGACCTGGTCTGCGACGCCATCAACACCGCCATGCGCGAACTCTTTCTGCAGATCGTTTACGGCCGCACCCAGTCCGCTTTCTCCGAGAACGGCCTGCCGGTGGGCGCCGGTCTGGAAGACCTTGGCAAAGGCCTGAGAAGCCAGGTGGGCACCACCTACGCGACTCTCGCCAAAGGCCCCCGCTACCTCGAGCTGGCGGAAGGCTACATCACCCGTCTGGGCCTGGACGCGGAAGGCGAGATCATCGGCTACGAGTTCGTCCACATGGGCAAGATGATGGAAATGATCAAGAAGGGCACCGAGGCCGGCGAAGCCTTGAAGAAAGCCACGAACTGCTACGGCCGTTTCGCCGAGGCCGCCAAATACATCGACCCGCGTCACGAATAAGGAGGAAAAGCTATGTTGTTTGAAAGTTACGAAAGACGCATCGGACAGATCACTCCCGTCTTGGAAAAATACGGTATGAAGACCCTGGAAGAGGCCAACGAGCTTTGCCTCAGCAAGGGGATAGACGTGGCCGCCATCGTGCGCGGCATCCAGCCCATCTGCTTTGAGAACGCCTGCTGGGCCTACACCCTGGGCGCCGCCATCGCCATCAAGAAAGGCTGCAAGAAAGCCGCCGACGCCGCGGAAGCCATCGGCGAGGGCCTCCAGGCCTTCTGCATTCCCGGCTCCGTGGCCGACGACCGCAAGGTGGGCCTGGGCCACGGCAACCTGGGCGCCATGCTTCTCCGCGAGGAGACGAAGTGCTTCGCTTTCCTGGCCGGCCACGAGAGCTTCGCGGCCGCGGAAGGCGCCATCGGCATCGCCAAGTCCGCCAACAAGGTCCGCAAAGAGCCCCTGCGCGTGATCCTGAACGGCCTGGGCAAGGACGCGGCCTTCATCATCTCCCGCATCAACGGCTTCACCTACGTGCAGACCAAGTTCGACTACGCCACCGGCAAGCTCGCCATCGTCAAGGAGACCCCGTACTCCCAGGGCGAGCGCGGCAAAGTCCGCTGCTACGGCGCCGACGACGTCAGGGAAGGCGTGGCCATCATGCACCATGAGAAAGTGGACGTCTCCATCACCGGCAACTCCACCAACCCCACCCGCTTCCAGCATCCTGTGGCCGGCACTTACAAGAAAGAGTGCGTCGAGCAGGGCAAGAAGTACTTCTCGGTTGCCTCTGGCGGCGGCACGGGCCGCACCCTGCATCCGGACAACATGGCCGCCGGCCCCGCCTCCTACGGCATGACCGACACCATGGGCCGCATGCACAGCGACGCCCAGTTCGCCGGCTCCTCCTCCGTTCCGGCCCACGTGGAAATGATGGGCCTGATCGGCATGGGCAACAACCCCATGGTGGGCGCCACCGTGGCGGTTGCCGTGGCCGTGGAAGAAGCCTCCAAGTAAACCCCCAAAAAAGACGGCGGCGGGGCGACCCGCCGCCCTCCCAAAAACCATGAAAAAAATCTTTCTCCTCCTTCTGCTCGCCTTCGCCTTCGCCGCCGCGGCGAAAGGCGCGGTCTTGAAAACTTTCGAGATGGACAGCAAGGTCCTGGACGCCAAAAGGACCTACGCCGTGCTTTTCCCGGACGCCTACGAAAGCGACACCAACACGTTCTTCCCTGTGCTTTACACCTTGCACGGACTGGGCGACAAGCCAGAGAACTGGTACAAGAACATTCCCATGGGCGACATCTTGGAAGACCTGATCAAGAAAGGCGAGATCAAGCCCTTCCTGATGGTGACGGTCCAGGCCATGGGCAACGACGAGAAGGAGGGGATAGGCTACTTCGACCAGCCGGGCTGGAAAGCCCAGACGTTCTTCTTCGAGGAATTCATTCCCCAGATCGAAAAGCAGTTCCGGGTCAGGAAGGACAAGGGCGGGCGCTCCCTTACCGGCATCTCCATGGGCGGAGGCGGCGCCTTGAGCTACGCCTACCAGCATCCCGAGATGTTCAGCTCGGTCTACGCCATGAGCCCCTGGGTCAACTCCACCAGGTGGTATCCAGAGGCCCCCTTCGGAACGCCGCTTTACAATCTGGGCCGTTCCGTCCTGGCTTACGACACCGCCAATTTCATCAGGCGCGCCTCCGAGGAGAAGAAGGAGCAGCTTAGGACCGTCAAATGGTTCGTGCACATCGGAGACGACGACTTCCTTTTCGAGTGCGCCAGCGATTTTCACACCGCCATGCGGGACGCCCGTATCCCCGACGAGTTCAGGGTGGAGGACGGCAACCACAGCTGGTGGTACTGGAACAAAATAACTCCTGAAATGCTGAAATTCACCAGCGACAATTTCAAAAACGAATGATTATGAAAAAACTTATTCTGCTTTTCTTTTTAGCCGCGCCTTTCTTTGCGTTGGCCGACACCGGCGTGACCGAGGATACGGTTAAGGCGCTTCTTAAAGATATGGGAGAGCCGGAGTCTTTTGAGTTTTCCGACGAGGCTGTGCAGTCTCTGGTTCAAATTAAAGGCAGCAAAAAAGAAGGCACGGCTTTTGTCGCGCGATTGGATCACAAGTATTACTGTCTGGTTTCCCCGAGAGTGCTGGCGGAAAATGCGGGATTAACAATCAAGGACGTTAAGGGCGAAAAGCTTCAGCCTGAAGGCATGGAATGTTCTTCGGACGGGCGTGTAGTGAGGCTTCGATTGAAGGAGCGGCCTGTGGAATCAGCAGGGGTGGGAAGCCCGGATCCGGGAGCGACCTTGAGGCTCCTGACTCTCAATATGGCTAAAAAAGAGATCCTCACATACCCCATCGTGGCGGCGAGAAAAGGCGAGGGGCGGATCGACCTGAAAGATTTTTTAAACGCCCAATACCTAGGGTATCCGGTTTTCGATTCCAACAGCAAACCCTGCGGTTTCTTGGAAAACCGGGTCCAAAAAAACATCGGCGACCTTAATTCCTCCACGAACCGCCATGTCATGAGCAACGTTAGTTTCGTTACGAACGTTGAAGACGCCAAATGGGAAACGGCGGGGAAAAATTTCCTGCCGGAATCAGCCAGGCTGATGAAGAAAGAAGACACGCTTTACGAGGCGGCTTTTTTGTGCTGGCAGTGGATGAACGTCACGGTCTTCCACGAGGTGAGCACCAACGGCATGGTGAAATCTGAACCCTTGCTTCTTTGGGCGAAGGTCCACAACGCCAGGGTGGAGAAACTTGGGGAGGCCAAGGACAAGTATATGTCGGGCGGAAAAGGCGCCGCCTCCGCTGTCAAAGAGATCTCCGAAACCATAAAAAAAGACGCGCTGGATCTGAGATCAGCCGTGAAAAAAGCCTTGGAGGGAGACGACCAAGCGATAACCCAACCGGCTTTGATAAACCGCGTCAAAGCTTTGCAAGAAAACGAAAAAACGCTAGTCAAGGGCATTGAATATATGGCGGACCACATGGCCGCCCAGCTCAAGCCAAAAAAATAAAAATTCCAAAAATATAAAAAACAAAGGAGTGAAAAATGAAGAAACTTCTTCTTTTGTCTTTCCTTCTGACAGGACTTTTGCAGGCGGCGGAACCCGTTTCCTGCACGCCGGTCCCTCAGAGCTATGACCCCAACTACTGGTGGATGATCCGCCACAAAGCCAAACTGGAGGATATCAAGGAACGCGGGGATCAGATCGAGGTCGTTTTCGTCGGCGACTCCATCACCCACAACTACGAATCCGTTGGGCTCAGCGTTTGGAACAAGCATTTCGACGGCAATCCTTACAACACCCTGAACCTCGGCTACGGCGGCGACCAGACTCAGAACGTTCTTTACCGCATCCAGGACGGCGAGTTCGATGGTTACAAGGCCAAGGCCATAGTATTGATGATCGGCACCAACAACTCCGGCCAATACGGCTACGACGAGCCCCCCGGAGACGTCATAATCGGCATCAAGAAGGTTCTCGAGGGCATACAATCGAAGCAGCCGCAAGCCAAGATCATCCTCTGCTCCATTTCTCCCAGGGGCGGCTCCAAGAGCGACACCCTGAGAGTGAGGAACGATTTCATCAACGAGGAGATCATCAAGTTCGCGGACGGCGAGAACATCATCTGGTGCGACTGGGGCAACCAGATGCTCGACGCCGACGGCAGGCTCTCCACCACCATGTGCAACGATCTTTTGCACCCCACCGTCAGAGGCTACGAGGTCTGGGTCAAGAATGTTCTGCCGCTCCTGGATCAGATCGTTCATCCCAAAAACATACCATCCTGCGCCATACCGAAAGTTAGGAAAGAAAAGACCTGGTGGACGGCCATCGGCGTCAGAAGGAACGAGATCATGAACGGCGACACTTCCAGAAGGGACGTGGTCTTCCTGGGCGACTCCATGCTGGAAGGTTTTTACAGCGTTGACAGCGCCAAAAGGAAAGAGATCCTTGGAAGCCTCAGCGAGTTTAACCTGACCTTCAAGAACGATCTCGTCCAGAACATCCTGTGGCGCGCGAAGTACGGTGAGCTGCACAGCTTCGTCGCCAGGGCGGTCATCATCGCCGCCGGCAACGCCAACACCAACGATGCTCCGGATAACGTGGCGGCCGGCATCAAAGCCCTCGCGGAGGGCGTCAGGGAACGCCAGAAAACCACCAGGATAGTCATCACTCCCATACTTCCCATGGGCCGCGAGAAAGATTCCCCGCTGCGCAAATGGACCGAGGAAGTCAACGCCCTTGTGAAGGAAATATCGGGCGGCAACATCTTCTTCGTGGACCCCACGGCGGATCTTTTGGATGAAAATGGAACGCTTCCCGAAGAATATTCCAAGGACGGCGTGACGCTCACCAAGGAAGGCTACGACGTCTGGGGCGATTGCTTAGGAACGTGGATCAAGTCGCGTCTGTGATCGAAAGTAGGTTAACTGGAAATTTTGAGGAGCATATAAAATGAAAAAAAGCCTTTTACTTCTGACGCTTCTGGTGGCTGCCGGCTCGCTTTTCGGCTCCATAAGAGCCATCACTCCGGTGCCGCAAAGCACCAGCCCTTCTTACTGGTGGTATCAGCGTTTCCTTTACGATAAGGAATATGTCCAGGAGAATGAAGTGCCGCTCATGTTTGTCGGCGACTCCATCACTGAGCTTTGGATGGTGGACGGCAGGGGACTGAGCGTTCTGAACAAATATTTCACGAAAGCCCCCTACAACGCCCTTGTGGCCGGCTACAGCGCCGACAGGACCGAGCACGTCATCTGGAGAATGGAGAACGGCGAATTGGACGGCAGCAAGCCCAAAGCCGTCTGCCTTATGATCGGCACCAACAACACCTGGCACTACGATGAAGCGCAGGAAGCGCCCTGCGATACGGTCCTGGGCATCCGTTCCTGCATCGATTCCATAAGATCCAAGGCTCCCAAAGCCAAGATCTTTTTGTTCGCCATCCTGCCCTGCGGCCGCAACGGCAACGACCCCAGAAGAGCCAGGAACGCCATCGTCAACGACGCCATGCGCGATCTTTGCGACGGCGAGAACGTAGTCTTCTGCGAGATCAACAACCAGGTCATGGATTGCAACGGCTATTACGGCGAGGACGTCTCCTATGACGGCGTGCACTTGAGCACGCCCGGCTATCAGATCTGGGCCAAGAACCTGCTTAAGCTTTTGGAGCCGATCTTCTACCCCGACGAAACGCCGGAGTATTCCCGTCCGCTTTCCAAAGCCGGCGAAGCCTGGTGGGTTGAGCGCCTGTACCAGACGCGCTGCGCCACCGCCAGCATCGTTTCCACGCGACCCTCCATCACCTTCTACGGCGACGACCTGGCCCAGGGATGGGAAGAGGAAGGTCAGGAAGCCATGGCGGAATATTTCAGCCGCCGCAAAGTTTTGAACTGCGGCTTTGACAGCGACTCGCTGGGTCAGCTTATCTGGCGCGCCAAATACGCCAATTTGTCCGGTATGAAGACCTACAACCTCGTGCTCCAGGCCGGCCTTATCGACACCGGGATCACGGAGGAGGAATTCCTGGACGGCTACGCCTCGCTTTTCGCCGAGTGCCGCGCGGCCCAGCCCAACGCCAGGATCATTGTTATGGGACTTCCTCCCAGAGGACTTACCGCCGCCGATCCCATGAGAGCGCGCATAGAAAAGATCAACGAAGGTCTGAAGGCTTTCGCCAACGGCGAAAACGTCTTTTATATTGACTGCAACAAAGAGCTCGTTGACGGCGCCGGCAATTTGCCCGCGGATATTTCCCCCGACCAGATCCATTTCACCGCCAAGGCCTACGACATCTGGGCCAAGGCGCTTCTTGACGTTTTGAAATAAATATGAAACTTAAGCTAGGATTGATTTTTATGTTGACGGCTGTTTCCGCTCTCGCTGGAGATATTCTTTTCACCACCCCGACTCCCAGAGACCTTGACTCCAATTCCTGGTGGAACACCAGGAGAGCGATGAAGCAAAAGGAAATAAAAGAGAAGGGGGACGTGAGAGTAATCTTCTACGGCGACTCCATCACCGAGCAGTGGGAGATCGAGGGCTGCGGAAAGAAAGTCTGGGACGCGCACTTTGCCGAGGGCCCCTACAAAGCCATCGAGTTCGGCTACGGCGGCGACAGCACCCACCATCTTCTCTACCGTCTCGAGAACGGCGAGATGGACAACCTTGACCCCGACGTCGTGATATTGCAGATTGGGACGAACAACAGCTGGAACCAGCCGGAGTATCCCGCCATGGATTCCGTTCTCGGCGTGAAGGCGGTGCTCGATAAGCTGAGAAGCAAATTCTACATTTCGCGCATCGTTTTGTGCGCCATTCCGCCCTGCGGCAGGGACAAAAACGATCCCAGGCGCATAAAGAACGACGCCATCAACGCCGAGATGATCAAGATGGCCGATCATCACACCGTTTTCTGGCTGGACTGGGCGAAGGACTTCGTCAACGAGGAAGGCGTTCTGGACAAGAATTTCTTCCCGGATTACGTGCATCCCAGCGAAGCGGGCTTCCAAAAGTGGTATGAAGAGCTGAAACCGATCCTGGACGAATTCCGCTACACATTAGGGACTCCCGAGACGGCCGCGGCCCAGACCAAGAGCGAGCAGGGCTGGTGGATGCAGCGCATGCGGGAAAGGCGCCAACAGATCCTCCAGAAGGAAGATCACAAATTTGACCTGGTCATGCTGGGCGACTCCATCACCCACATGTGGGAATGGGACAGCAACGGCAAGACCGTCGCCGACGAATTCTTCTCCAAGTATTCCATCCTGAACTGCGGCTACGGCGGCGACTGGACGCAGAACCTTTTGTGGCGCGTCAGGTACGGCGAACTGGACAACTATGAGGCCAAACTCATAACGGTCCTCATAGGCACCAACAACCACAAAGCCACCAAGGAGGAAGTGGCGTCCGCCATCAAGCTGATCCTCGACGAGATAAGAGCAAGGCAGCCCAAGGCCAAGGTCCTTCTGCACGCCATCTTCCCCTGCAACGAAAAGCCCGACGATCCCATCAGGATTAAAAATGATGAGACCAACGAGCTCATCAAGAAGTTCGCGGACGGCGAGAACATCATCTGGTTCGACATCAACAAAAAGCTTATGAACGAAGACGGGACCATCAGCAAAGACATGTTCCCGGATTATCTCCATCCTTCCCCCAAGGGCTACCGCGTCTGGGCGGAAGAGCTGAAACCATATCTCGAAAAATACTGCGAGGAATGATCATGAAAAAATTATCCGCTTTTGTTTTCACTCTGCTTCTGGCTTCCCTGACTTTCGGCATGGGAGTCATTCCGGCCATGACGCCCGCGCCCCAGAGCACGGACTCCAATTACTGGTGGTGCGCCAAGCACTATGGCAAGCTCAATGAAATAAAGGAGCGCGGCGATGCGCTGGTCGCCTTCTACGGCGATTCTATCACCGAATTGTGGGAGTGGCAGGACCGCGGAAAAGCCATCTGGGAAGAGCAGTTCGTGAAAGGCCCCTACAAGGGCATCTGCTTCGGTTACAGCGCTGACTGCACCCAGCATCTGATGTGGAGACTCGACAACGGAGAAATGGACGGCATTGATCCCAAGGTCGTCGTTTTGCAGATCGGCACCAACAACAGCTGGCTGCATCCCGAATATCCCGCCGCGGACACGATTCTCGCAATCTCTGCCATACTGCAGCAGATCAGGAACAAATTCTCTGATGCCAAGATCATCCTTTGCCCGATCCCTCCTTGCGGCGAACTGCCTGATGATCCGAGGAGAATAAAGAACGCCGTTGTCAACAAAGAGATCCAAAAAATGACTGACGGCAGGGACATCGTCTGGCTCGACTGGTCCCATCCTCTCCTTAAGCCGGACGGCAAGGTGGACCAGACGCTTTTTTACGACTTTGTCCACCCCACCAAGGAAGGATACGAAAAGTGGTTCCAGGCTCTGAAGCCTTTGCTGGACGAATTTCTCGTCCCCAGAAAGGAGCCTGAGGCCGTCACTCCCGAGTCGAAGCTTAACGAGGAATGGTGGAGGAAGCGCCTTTTCGAGCACCGCGTAAACATTTGCGCCAACACGAACAAATATTTCAATCTCGTTTTGTGCGGCGACTCCATCACCCACAACTGGGAAGGCTGGGGCAAATCCGTTTTCGAGGAATATTTCTCCAATTATAAAACCTTGAACCTCGGCTATGGCGGCGACAAGACCCAGCATCTTCTCTGGAGATTGCAGAACGGCGAACTGGACGGATACAAGGCCAAATTGGTGGCCGTCATGATCGGCACCAATAACGTCGAGGATCCCGCGGAAGACGTGGCGGCCGGCATCAAAGCCAGCCTTGACGTCATCAGGGAAAAGCAGCCGGAAGCCAAGATCCTTCTCATGCCGATCTTCCCCAGGGACAAGCAGCCCACTAATGAAAGAAGGGTGAAGAACGAAAAAGTCAACGAGATGATCAAGAATTACGCCGATGGCGAAAAGATCATCTGGCTCGACTTCAACAAACAGCTTATGCAGGAAGACGGAACGCTTTCCGAGGAGGTCTTCCCGGATCTTCTGCATCCCAATGAAAAGGGTTACCGCGTCTGGGCGGAAGCCATAAAACCTTTCTTAGAAAACAACAAATAATCCTAAAGGAGGACAGATATGAAAAAACTCCTTATGCTTCCGATCTTGCTGGGGTGCGCCCTGGCGTTAGCGGCTCCCGATTCCTGCGATCCGGAGATCCACAATTACTCCGGCTGGATGGAACGTCATAACTCAAAACTCAAATTCATCCAGCAGTACAGTTCCGAAATTCAGATCGCGTTTTTTGGCGACTCCATCACTCACTTCTTTGAGGATACCGGCAAAAGCGTCTGGAACCAGTATTTCAACGGCACGCCTTATAGGGCCCTCAACTGCGGCTACGGCGGCGACCTTACCCAGCACGTCCTGTGGCGCATGCTCAACGGCGAATTGGACGGCTACAAGGCCAAGGCGCTCGTTTTGATGATCGGCACGAACAACGCCGGCGCCAACACGGTTTACAGGGAACCCCAGGGCGACACAGTACTTGGCATCAAGAAGTGCGTGGAGCTCATGCAGGAAAAGCAGCCTGACGCCGTGGTCATTCTTTGTTCGATCTCTCCGAGAGGCACGGACAAAAACGACGGCTACAGGAAGCGCAACGACGTCGTCAACAAGGAGATCGAAAAGTTCTGCGACGGCAAGAAAGTCATTTGGTGCGACTGGGGCCCCCAGATGCTGGAACCGGACGAGACTCTGCCGGTGGAAATGTGCTCCACCGACTATCTGCATCCTACCGTAAAAGGCTATAAGATCTGGGTGAAGAATCTGCTTCCTTTGTTCGCCAGCATCATCGATCCCAAAGATCCTTCTTCCTGCCTGGTTCCGTCCATAAGAACGGAAAGGGAATGGTGGGACGCGATCGCGGCCGCGAGGGGAGAAGTCAGCGATAAAAACGTCGCATTCCTGGGCGACTCTTTCCTGGAGGGCTTCTACAGCGTGGCCCCCGACGCCAGGAAAGACCTTCTCGGCGAAAAGAGCGAAATAAACCTGACCTATCAGGGCGACCTTTTGCAGAACGTTCTGTGGCGCGCGAAAATGGGCGAACTGAACGGATTCGCGGCCGACGAGCTGATCCTTTGCGCCGGCAGCGCCAACACCAACAGGACGCCTGTGGAAGTCGCCGCCGGCATAACGACGCTCGTCGAAGCGGCTAAAGACAAGCAGAAAAAAGCCAAGATACTTTTGACTCCGATCCTTCCCATGGGCAGGGAAAAAGATTCCGCCCTGAGAAAATGGGCCGAAGAGACCAACGAACTCTTAAGGGGCATAGAAAAAGACGGCGTTAAGATCGTCGATCCCGCAAGCGTTTTGCTTGACGAAGCCGGCAATCTTCCCGAGAAGTATTCAGCCGACGGCGTCAATCTGACCAAGGAAGGCTACGAAGCCTGGGGAGCCCTTTTAAAATCCAATCTTTAAGGCTCAGCCAATAGGAGAACCCATATGAAAAAGATATTTTTGCTCTTAGTTGTTTTATTGTCGGGCGACCTTCTGGCCGGCGTCAGAGCGGCCACCCCGGCTCCCCAGAGCACTGACCCCTCCTCCTGGTGGTGCCAGCGCTTTGAGAAAAAATGCATCGATCTGAAAGAGAAAGGAGCGCCGCTCCTCCTTATCGGCGACGACGTCACCCAGATGTGGGAGGAGAACGGCAAAGGGCTGCAGCCCTTCAGGGCATACCTTCAGAAGGCGCCCATGAGCGCCGTTGACATCGGCTACACCGGCGACAGGACGGAGAACGTTCTCTGGCGCCTCCAGAACGGCGAATTGGACGGTTACGAGCCTCCCAAGGCGGCCCTCATCATGGTCGGCGCCAACAACACCATCAGCTTCACTGAAGACGAGGAGCCGCCCTGCGACACGATCCTCGGCATCCGCAGCATAATAGACACCATAAAGGAACGCTGCCCGGATACGAAGATCTTCGTCTTCTCGATCCTTCCCTGCGGACGCACGCCGGACGATCAGAGAAGGACCAGGAACTTCAACGTGAACGCTGCCCTGAGCCTTCTCTGCGAGCCCCTTGGCGCGACCTACTATGAGATCAACAGCCAGGTGATGGACATAGACGGCAATTTCGGCGAGGACTTTTCCTACGACGGAATACACCTGAACACCAAGGGCTACAAGGTCTGGGTCAAGAACATCACAAAACTTCTGAATCCCATATTCTTCCCGGAGGAAACGCCGAGTTACAAACTCCCGCTTTCCCGCTTCGGAGAACCCTGGTGGTTTGACCGGGTCTTCGAGATCAGGTCCTCCATAGGCACGACCACCACCCGCCCCAACGTTGTTATACTGGGCGACGATCTGGCCAAAGGCTGGGAAGAACAGGGCGCCGAGGCCGCGAAGGAATATTTCGGCTCCCGCCGCGTGAACAACGCCGGCATTGAAGGCGACTCCCTCGCCCAGATCATCTGGCGCGCCAGGTACAGCTGTCTTTCCGCTTTCCGTCCCGCCCTTGTCGTCCTGCAGGCCGGGCTGGTGGATTCCCAAATCTCCGCGGAGGAATTCCTGGACGCTTACCAGGAACTCGCGAAGGAAGCGAGGGCCAAGCAGACGGCTTCCAAGATCATCATTATGGCGCTTCCTCCCAGGGGCGCTTCTCCCAACGATCCCGCGAGGGAGAGGATAGAGGCTATAAACGACGGGCTTGAGAAGCTGGCTGACAATACCAAAACGTTCTTTGTCAACTGCAACGAGGAACTTCTGGAACCGGACGGAACGCTTTCCGCCGAAATGTCCCCGGACCAGATCCATTTCAGCGCCAAGGCTTACGAGATCTGGGGCCAGGCCATCCAAGAGATCCTCAACAAATAACAGCGCCGATGAAAATACTGGTCGTCAACTGGCGCTGCATAAAAAACCCTGAAGCGGGCGGCGCGGAGATCCATATGCATGAGATCTTCCGCCGCGTCGCTTCTATGGGTCACGACGTGACGCTGGTGGCGCACGCTTACAAAGGCGCTCCCAAAGAGGAAACGATCGACGGCATAAAGACGATCAGGATCGGCAATCGTTATTTGTTTCACTACGCTTTCAAGCATTATTACAAAAAGCATCTCAAGGGATTGTTCGACATCGTCGTGGACGACATCTCGAAGATCCCGCTTTTCACTCCGCAGTACGTGATCGAACCGCTCGTCGGGATCTCCCTTCATATCCACGGGAAAACGCTCTACAAGGAGCTTCCCAAACTCGTCGCCGATTACATCATAAAAAGAGAGCTTAGGATCCCGGAAGTTTACAAGGGAAAACTTATTTTCGCCGACTCTCCCAGCGCCCGCGACGAACTTGTCAGAATGGGGCACGCTGCGGACAGGACGGCGCTTTTATACGCCGGCATCGACCACGAGCTTTTCAAAAACAACACGGCCGCGAAAAGCGAATATCCTCTGATAAGCTACATCGGAAGATTAAAGCGCTACAAGCAGGTCGATCTGATCGTGAAAGCCATGCCGCTGATCCTGAAGGAATTTCCCGACGCTATGCTTGAGATAGGCGGAAGAGGGGACGACCTTCCCACAATAGAAGCGGCAGTCAAGGATCTCGGATTGGAGAAAAGCGTCCGTTTCCTGGGCTTCCTTTCGGAAGAGGAAAAAGCGAAGGCTATGGCGCGCGCGACCG
Source organism: bacterium (assembly GCA_017557885.1). GTDB lineage: Bacteria > Auribacterota > UBA3054 > UBA3054 > UBA3054 > UBA3054. The sequence goes on from JAFYXV010000004.1 coordinate 50,292, forward strand.
TTACGGCGACCATGGCGGAAAAGGAAGGCTGGGGCATCACCGTGATCGAATCCAACGCCGCGGGAACGCCCGTAGTAGGCTCCAACGTCCAGGGGCTGAGGGATTCCATCGTGGACGGCAAGACCGGGCTTCTGGTCGAACCGGGCAGCAGCGCTGACCTGGCCCAAAAGATCATTTTGCTCCTGAAGGACAGAGAGCGCCTCCAAAAGATGGAAGCGGAAGCCAAAGCTTGGGCCGCCACCTTCACTTGGGAAAGATCCGCGGAGGAATTCCTTAAAGCGGCGGAAGAAGAAATTAAGAATTTTAAATGCAAATAAGAGACCGCAAAGTTTTTCTTACGGCGCTCGCCGCTGTTTATCCCAAGGAAGCGCCTTTCCACCCTTCGGAAAACTATCCGGAATTCCAGGGGGCGGAATGGGCCTCTTTGAAAGCGGAAAAGGATAATTTTGTTTACGAAGGGATAAGGGATCTTTTGAAAAAAGCCTATCCCGACGCGCAGGGCAATTATTTGTCGGCGGTCATAAAGCCCGGCGACCGCGTGGTCATTAAGCCGAACCTGGTGAAAGCCTGCCATGAAAAAAACGACGAATGGGAGCAGGTCATCACCCACGGCTCCGTTTTGAGGGCGGTCGTCGATTATGTCATCCTGGCCCTGAAGGGCGAAGGCGAAGTCGTAATAGCGGAGGCTCCGCAGACCGACACGTCCTTTTCCGAGGCGGCATCCCGCAGCGGAATAGCGGATATTGTCAAATGGTATGAGAAGACCGCTCCCGTGAAAGTCACCCTCCTTGACCTCCGGAAAGAGGAATGGCTTTCCAAGGACGGCATCACTGTAAAGCGAACGGATCTGGCCGGCGATCCCCTGGGATACCGCGCGGTGGATCTTGCCTCCGAAAGCGCTTTTTCCGAAGTGGAGGGAAAAGACGCTTCGGCCCCTTTGTACGGCGCGGACTACGACCTTAAGGAAACCGCCGCCCACCATTCCAACGGGCGTCACGAATATCTGCTGGCGGAGACGGTTTTGCTTTGCGACGTTATCATAAATCTGCCGAAACTCAAGACCCACAAAAAGACCGGCCTGACCTGCGCCATGAAAAACCTGGTGGGCATCAACGGCGACAAGAACTGGCTGCCCCATTACAGGATGGGCTCTCCCGAGGCGGGGGGCGACCAGTTCAAGGAAAAAAGCTGGAAGACGAAGAGCGAAAGGGGACTGGTGACTTTCGGGAAAAATCTCATGTATCGCCTGCCGGCCTGGCTCAACGAGATATTCAGGCCGATCAAGGCGCTGGGCCGCCTTGTTTACGGTGATACTTCCAAGACCGTGCGCAGCGGCAACTGGTACGGCAACGACACTTGCTGGCGCATGGTCTGGGACCTTAACAAGGCGCTTTTGAAAGCCGCCAGGGCCAGATCGATCATCACCATAACGGATGCGGTGATAGCCGGGGAAGGGGACGGGCCCCTGGCCCCGGACCGCAAGGAATGCGGCTGGCTGGCCCTGGGGGAAGATCCCCAAAGCCTGGACAAAGTCCTGGCTTTTTACATGGGCTTCGACGCCGGCAAGATAGCATATTTAATGAAGCCGCTTTCCTCTGAAAACAAGGAATGCGAGGTCGTTTTCACATCTGAAAATGCCAAGGCCAGGATAGAATCCACGCCCCCCTTCAGGCCCCACTTCGGATGGGTCGGAAAAATAGAGCTTCCCGCCGATACCAAAAATAGTTTATAATATTAATGAAAGATAAATCTTTTAACATATCAGGAGGAAAAAATATGAAAAAGATGTTATTGGCGCTTGCAGTGGTTATGGCAGTTTGTGTTTGCGGCGCGAAAGAGTACTCCAGTGCTTCAGACTGGCCCTGCGAGGTCAAGACCGGCGATGCGGTCTTTCAAATCTTCGAACCCAGCGTTGAACTTTTCGCTGACAACAATTTGAGGCTCCGCTCGGCGGTGGCCATCCAGAAGACCAAGGAAAGCGAAGCCGAGCCCGTTTACGGTGCGGTTTGGCTGACGGCCCTTTCCAGCAACGACACGGTCAACCGCAAGGTTACCTGCGACAGCCTCAGGGTCACCAAATTCAAATGCCCCGACGAGGAGGACCAGGAAGTCGCCTACGCCGCGGCGCTCCAGTCCGAGCTTTCCAAGGTGGATATGGTCCTGAATCTGGATTACGTCCTTAATTTGGAGAAGGAGGAAGCTTACCAGACCAGGAACGAAGGCGAGCTGAAGAACGATCCCCCCAAGATCCTCTGCGTTACGAACGCCACGGTCCTGGTGCAGATCGACGGCGCCCCCGTCATGCGCAATCTTGACAGCGAGGGCAAATTCGAGGCGGTGGCCAACACCCCCTACTGCCTGGTCTTCGACACCCAGAGGAAGTGCTATTACCTTAAAGGCAGCACCTATTGGCTGACCGCTCCCACGCTGCAAAGCGCTTTTACGCCGGCTTCCGGCGTGCCCGACGCCGTCAAGGAATACGGCTCCAGCCTGGAACTGTCCGACGAGGAGAAGGAAAGTTTCAACGACGTTTTGAAAAACGGTTTCCCCCAGATCATCGTGGCGACGGAACCCACCGAGCTCATCTGCATCGACGGCACCCCCGTTTACAAGAACGTGGAGGGCACCGACATCATGTATGCGGAGAACACCGAGAACGATCTTTTCTACTGCGCCACCGACTCCAGGCTTTACGTGCTTCTGTCCGGCCGCTGGTACGGTCACGTGAAAGACAGCGAATGGGAGTACATTCCGCCCGACAAGCTGCCCTCCGGCTTCTACAAGATGACGAAGGAAAACGGCAAGGAAAGCGCCCTGACTTCCATTAAAGGCACGAAGGAAGCCAAGGAAGCGGTGGAGGAAGCCTACGTTCCCCAGACCGTCAAAGTCGCCCGCAAGGCGGAGGAAGTTCCGGAAGTGGTCTATGACGGCACTCCGCAGTTCAAGGAGATCCCGGAAGCCTATCCCGTGGCTTACGCCGTCAATACTCCCCACGACGTCATCAGGGTCAACGACCGCTACTATCTCTGCGAAAACGCGGTCTGGTACGAATCCCTCGATCCTCTGACCGGCTGGAAAGTCTGCATCAACGTGCCCGGCGTCATCTACACCATTCCCCCGGCTTACCCGGTCTATCATGTGCGCTACGTCAGGGTTTACAACTACACTCCCGATTACGTTTACGTGGGCTACTATCCCGGCTACGTTGGCTGCTATGTCAACAACGGCGTCATAGTTTACGGGACCGGCTACCGCTATGCGCCCTGGATCGGCACCTACTATTATCCCTGGCCGGCCACCTTCGGCTTCGGCGTTTCCTACTCCCTGGGCTTCGGCTGGGGCTTCAACATCAGCTGGGGCGCGCCCATGGGCTGGGTGGGCTTCGGCTTCTGCTGGAGCAACTACCGCTGGGGCTGGAATCATCATCCCCATTGGTACGGCGGCCACGGCCACTGGTGGGGCCCGGGCTGCGGACCGCGCCATCACCATCACGTCTATCATCATCACGGCCGCGGCTGCGGCAACATCTATCGCAGCGGCGACCATTGCCCCGGCGGCCACGGCCCCGGCGGACCGAAAGTCGGTCCCGGTCCCGCGCCCAAGATCCCGGCCGGCCGTTACCTTGTTGACGAGCCCGTCAAGAGCTACAACAGGCCTGGAACTCCCGCCGGCCAGCGCTTAGGCAGCAACCGGAACAATTTGCCAGCCTCGAACCTCAGGGCGGATAAAGACGGCAACGTCTACGCCGGCCGCGGCTCCTCCAGAGTCGGCACGCCTGTGAGCGGCAGCGCCGTGAGAAGCGGCAGCTCCAGCAATTCCGGTTCCTCCAGAGTCGGCACCACCGTTGGCGGCGGCAGCACCGTGAGAAGCGGCAGCTCCAGCAATTCCGGCTCCTCCAGAGTCGGCACCACCGTTGGCGGCGGCACTACCGTGAGAAGCGGCAGCTCCAGCAATTCCGGCTCCTCCAGAGTCGGCACCACCGTTGGCGGCGGCACTACCGTGAGAAGCGGCAGCTCCAGCAATTCCGGCTCCTCCAGAGTCGGCACGCCCGTTAGCGGCGGCACTACCGTGAGAAGCGGCAGCTCCAGCGGCAGCGGCTCCAGTAGAGTCGGCACCAGCGTCGGCAGCGGCAGCACCGTGAGAAGCGGCAGCTCCAGCGGTTCCACGATCCCCGTGGCCGGCCGCGTGGAAACGCCGACAACTTCCAGCGGCAGCTCCTCAAGGACGGCCACTCCCGTCAATCAGACTCGCAGGGTAAACAATCCCAGCGTTATCAGGAACTCCAATTCCGGCAGCAGATCCGGCGGCGGTTCCACCATCCGCTCCGGCAACGGCGGCGGCAGGTCCGGCAGCGGCGCTTCGCGCCAGGGCGTCAGGACTAGTTCCTTTACCACGCCTTCCGTTCCTTCAGGCTTTGCCAGCGCCGGCGCGGCCCGCAGCGTTTCCTCAGGAAGTTTTGCCGGCAGTGCGGTCCGCACGGGCAGCGGCTTAGGCGGCGGCGCCAGGATGGGTTCTTCCGTTAGTACCGGAGCCCGTATGGGCGGCGGAGGCGGAGTCCGTATGGGAGCCGGAGCAGGCGCTGGCGCTCGTATGGGCGGCGGAGGCGGCGTTAGAATGGGCGGCGGCGGCCGCGGCGGCCGCAGGTAAACCTTTCGCTTGTTACTCGAAAATGAAAAACAGAGGCTCAAAAAATGAGCCTCTGTTTTTTTGTGTGAAACAAGACAGTTAAACGAACAAGCGGCGCTTTATTCGTCCTGGTGCTGCAGCGTGGTGCCCACGTGGCGGGAGGTGGGGCGGTGGACCGGGCGTTTGGTGCCGACCTTTTGGCCGCTGCTTTCCGCTTTGTTTTTCTTCATGGCGGCCAGCTGGTCGTCCCTTATAAGTTCGGGATCGAACCAGAAGACTTTGGGATTGTCCTCTTCGCCAAGGTTGACGGTCTCAAGCCGCAGTATCTGGACTCCGGAAACGTCCACGTTGAAGCTGTGGGCGGAGTCGTTCTTGGTCTTCGAGCTGAAGAGCCTTTTGTCGTCGCCGTAAATTTCAAATTTGACTTCGCCTTTTTTGCCGCGCTGGAAGCCGAATTTGCCAACGAATTTTTTCCAGCCGCCGTTCAGACGGTAAATGTAGTAAGTGGGGGCCTGGGCGGTCAGAGAGTCGTTATAGACGGCGTCCCTGGCGGCGGCGCTTTTGGCTTCAGGCTTGTCCAAGCTTTTGCTCTTGGCTTTCTCCCATTTGATATAAGCCAGGTAAACGTTGGTGGCGTCGATGTCCACTTCCTCTATCATGATGGGGGAGGGCCGCGTTCCGTGCAGGCTCATGAAGAAATCCCACTGCTCCGGCGTGAAGAATTCTTTCCTGACATCGTGGCCGGAATGGGCGGAGAGGCGGTCGATGAAAAAGTTGATCTTTTCGTTCTGAGTCTTCAGGGGAGGATGCTCCATTTCATGGAAATCCCGGAAGGCTTTCTTGACGTACTGCCAGCCCAGCGTCTCGCCCATGTCCCACATTTTCATGGCGTACTGCCAGGGCCCCATGCTGAAGCCGTCTTTCCTTTCGGCATCGGCTGCGGGCTTGAACCAGGTGTGGCCGTTGGGCGTTGTTCCTGACCAGGGCTGGTCGTCCACAGTGAGCCCGGCGCCGTTGACGGCGTACATCTGCAGCAGGGCGTGGGTGTATTCGTGGCCGGAAGGGGACCAGAGGCCGTTGTTGTAGTTGTGGGCGCCCTCGTGGACGAAAACGCCGCTCACCAAATTTTCCTTGGCATGGCGCCAGTTGGAGGAATAGAAGCCCGGGGTGACCAATATGGGGCAGCCGGACCAGCCGCCGGCCCTGATGGACCAGTGCATGGGAGTCCAGATGGGGAATACTTCCATCGCTCCCTCGGGAGCCCAGCCGGTCAGGTCTTTCATGGCCGCGAAGGCGGCTTCCGTATTGCGCACCATGGCCTGGGCCACGGAGGGTCCGCCGATGGTCTTTATGATCTCTTTGTAAAGGGGAAGAATGACGTATTTGCCGCGGAAAATGGTGACTTCCGTGTTTTCCTCAAAGGAAAGGTTGTCGAAATAGACTTTGCCTTTGCTCATGCCGCCCTGGTTGTCTTCGATGTCCAGGTCTCCCAGACGGCAGACGATCTTGACTTCATGGGTGTTGCCGGTCATCACGTCCACCGTGTATTCCGTCCAGCCGGCGTTGGGGTCGGAGCCCACTTTCGGACCAGTCTCGCTTTTGGCGTTGATGTATCCGCCGATGGTCGCGATGCAGTATTCGCTGTCGCCGGTCACCCCGCTAAGCCTGATGGAGCCTTTAAGGACGTAAGGCGTGAAGGGCTTGACTTTGATGGTCTGGGTCCAGTAGGCGTTGCAGAGATCGTCGGAGGCGATGGAAACGCATTTCGAGCCGCCCAATCCGGCGTTTTTTTCATAGACGAAGCGGGCGCTGCCCGAGGAACCCCAGAAATCGGGAAATTCGCCGCCGCTTTCAAAATTGCCGTTGCGCAATCCGACTTGGTTGAACTGCTTGATCAGCTCCGGGCTCACTTTGCCGCCGGGGCTTACTATGACCGCCCGGAGTTTGGCGGAGTCGGTGAGAACAATGTCGCCGGCGTAGTCCAGGGAGAACTCGTTGGCAGGGCTTCCGTCCAGTGTGTATTTTATTTTCGAGCCGTCCGTGGGCAGGGCAAGGATCACCTTGGTGCGGCCGGTGAAATACTCGTCCCCGGCTATGAGCTGGGGGGGCATGGGAGGAAGGTCGGAGCGCTCCAGGGGAGGGAGGTTGGTGATGGTGGTGGAGTTCCAGTTGTTGCTGGTGGCTTTCAAAAAATAACGGTAAGCCACTTCCGCCGCAGTGGGAACTCCCTGGGCGGCAAGAGCCGAAACAAAAAGGAAAATCGCCAAATATCCAAAGGTTTTACTCATGCTTTGATTATATCAAAATCATAAGGTTTTTAAACCGCGGCGGACAATTATGGCGAGGCGGACGAAAGGCGCATTGAAAAAAGACCTTTTATTTGATACCATAATCATATAAGTAAAACCATAAACAGAAATTAACAACTTACCTTTTTGGAGGCAAATTTATGTTGCGTACTCTTTTCGCGGCTCTTTTACTCTGCTTGGTCTTAACCGGCTGCGGTAACAAGGAAGAAGTTCCCGCCACCGAGATCAATCCCTGGGGGCTCAATGACGACGGCGCCATCCTGGGCGCTGGCGGCGGAAGCGATTATATGCCCGGCGACATGCCTATGGGCATGAGCGGGACGACTTTCTACGCTCCCGGCCAGTACCCCGATCCGAAGATCGCGGCTGAAGCTCAGGCTGCTTTGCGCACGCTTTACTTCAAATACAACAGCTACGATATCCAGCCCGCCGAGGAAGCCATCCTCCAGGGCGCCGCTGTCTTTTTGAAGAAGTATCCCAAGCTGGCTCTTAAGATCGAAGGCCATTGCGACGAACGCGGCACGGCCGAATACAACATGGCCCTTGGTTCCCGCAGAGCCGGCGCCGCCAGGGAATACCTGGCCAACCTGGGCGTGGACGGCTACCGTCTCGAGATCGTCAGCTACGGCGAAGAGCAGCCGGCTGTTCAGGGCAACACTGAAGAAGCCTACGCCAAGAACCGCCGCGACGAATTCAAGATCGGCGACCTGCGCTAAATCACAAAAATCACAAGGCCGGGCTTAAAAAGTCCGGCCTTTTCATAGGAAATTATGCTGAATATTAAAACGCTTTTCGCGCTTCTCATAAGCGCGGTCATGTTGGTTGGCTGCGCCACGCCCGACACGGTGACGCCGGAACAGATCCAGATAGCCAAGCTGCGCACAGAACTGACGCGCACTTCCTCCGACACGAAAAGTCTTGTGAACCAGATCGAGGATCTTTCCTCCCGCTGCAGAAATCTGGAGAACGAGAACGCTTCCTTGAGAAGCATGCTCAGCCAGACCCAGAGTTCTTTGAGAGACGTGTCTTCAAAGGTCTCTGAGACTCAGCAGGGCGTGAGGGAGCTTGCCAAGACCTCCTCCCGTACTGAAGACATCGCGGCTTTGAACAAGGCTTACAACCAGATCGTGGCCCAGCTGAAAAGCATGAACGAGGCCACGCTGGAATCCCAGCGCAAGACTGACAAGAACCTCCAGGTCATCCAGGGCGACGCCAAGACGCTGCAGGGCTACATAAACGAGAACCGCACGAAACTGGCGCAGCTGGAATCCAGGATCTCGGAAGTCGATTCCCGCGCCAGGCAGGCTGCCCAGCAGGCGGCCCAGCGCCAGACGACGTCTTCGTCTTCCTCCTCTTCCTCCTCTTCCGGCGCCCAGATCGTCAGGACCGGCAAGCCCAGCGCTCCCAACATCAGCTACGATTCTCTCTATGAGCACGTGGTGGCCGCCGGGGAAAGCATCTGGATGATCGCCAAGGACTACGGCGTGAGTATCACGGATATTTACAACGTCAATCCCGATCTCACCTCCACATCCTTGAGAGTCGGCCAGAAGATCCGCGTTCCCAAACGTCAGGAATGACCACAAGGTCCTCTTGCTGATTTTTTCAAAAAAAAGCCGCTTCTTGAAAGCGGCTCTTTATTCCTGATGTCCGAACCTCTCGTTTCCATAGTTCTGCCGCTTTACAACGGGCGCCTCTTTGTTGAAGAGACGTTGAGATCCGTGGCTGAACAGAATTTCCAAGAGGCGGAGCTGGTGGTGGTGGACGACGGTTCCACCGACGACGGGCCCGCTTTCGTACAGGAGTTCTGCCGTGCTGACGCTTCTCCCGTTTTGAATTCTTTAAGGCTCATCAGGGAAGAGAACGCCGGCGTGGCCGCCGCCAGAAACCGAGGGATAAAAGAAAGCGCGGGCAAATACATCGCCCTTTTGGACCAGGACGACCTTTGGGAAAAGGATAGGCTTTCCGCAATGGTCGCAAGTTTGTCCGCCGAGGGCACCCGTTGGGGCTACAGCGCTTTTTACCGCTTTTATGCCGACGGCAGGAAAGTTTTGAAAGCGGACGGTTCCCCGGACCGAAAGGAAACGCTTGTGAAGATCGTGGAGGGGCGCCTGTTCATACCGCCTTCCGCCGCGCTTGTTGAAAAAGCGCTGCTTGAGGAAATAAAAGGCTTCGTGCCGGAATTCGCTCCCAGCGACGACTGGGATCTTTTCCTGAAGCTGGCCGAGAAAGAAAAGGGCTCCTATGTGCCGGAGCCTCTTGTTAGATTCCGTTCTCACAAGACCTCCACCGGAAAACGCCAGCGGGACCGCATCTTCATGGCGCAAAGGGAAGTTCTGAAACTGCACGAGGAAATTTTGAAAAGCCTTGTGCCTCTCTCCTCCCTGCGTTACCGCGAGGGTAGCATTCATCTTCACCTGGCTCAGGTCGCCTGCGAGAAAGGCTTGAGAAAAGAAGCCGGGGAGCACTTCAAAATTTCCCTGAAGGCCCGCCCTTTCCGCGTGAAGACCTGGTCCAAATATATTAAATTTCTTTTGGGAATGAAAATATGAACATCGTTTTGACCCGGCTGCAGAACATCGGCGACATGCTCAATTTCATTCCCGCTCTGCGTACCTTGCGCCGCGCGCTTCCGGAGGCCAAGCTCATAGTGTTGGCCAAGCACGCCGGCGGTTTGGAGATCCTGAAAAACTGTCCCTACTGCGACAAGGTGGTCACGGCTCCCAAAAGCGGCGCCATCCTGGACAAATTCAGGATGCGCCGGGAATTGAGGGAATTCGGGCCAATCGATTATTTCATCATCTCTCCCCAGGACACGGGGCGCGTTCCCTGGGCGCTTTTTTGCGGCGCCAGGCACATCAGCGCTTATCCCGCTTTCGTCAACTACGGCGAGCTCAGAAGAGAGAAGCTTACGAACTACATAGATCTTCCCTGCGTTTACGACCAAAGTCTGACGGAGATAGAAAACTGCCTCAGGCCGGTTTTGAACGTGCTGGAACACTTGAACGTTCCTCTTCCCAAGGATCACAGCCTGGCCCTGGAATATTCCTGGTACGGCGCTGAGGACAAAGCGGAAGTCAAGCGCATACTGCGCTCCTGCGGTCTGGAAGACGGGGAGGATTACGTGGTCATGGCGCCCGTATCCAAGCGCAGCGCCAAGAACTGGCCCTCTCAGCGCCTTGTGAGGCTTCTGAGGGCCATGGGGGAGGAATGGAGGGTAAAGATATTCCTCCTGGGCGGAAAGGCCGAAAAAGAGGAATTAGACGCGCTGGCGGGCGAAGCGGAATACGCGGTCTCGCTGGCGGGGAAGACCACCCTGGCTCAGACCGCCGCCATCATGGCGGGAAGCGTGTTTTTTTTCGGAGTGGACTCCGGCCCGGCTTTTTTGGCCGCGGCCCAGGGAGTGCCCTCCGTGGTCCTCTACGGCCCGGCGGATTTCTACCGCTGGCGTCCGCCCGTGGTGACGAGTCCGCGATTGAATCTTTTCAAGCCTTTTCCCTGCAGCCCCTGCCGGGAGCAAGTCTGCCCCAGGAACAACGCCTGCCTTGCGGCCATCGGCTACGACGAGGTCTGGCAGGCCTGCAAGCGTTTCTATCATCCGGAAAAAGCGGAGGAGGAGAGGGAGGAAAATCCGGCGGCCTTGGTAACCGACATTAAAGAAAAGCAAAGCGAAGAATAGAGTGAAGATCAACTGGACATTCGGCAAAGGTTTGGACGGCGGTTCCTTTTCAGAAGCGTTTCTCAACGCTCCGGAGGAGGCCGTTTCCCAATCCGGGCAGCTTCTGAAAAGCAGCGGCTACCACCGTTTCGTTTACCGTCTGGGCGACGATCTGGTCAAGTTTTTCGAGTTCTCCTCTTTCTTTGAGAAACTGAAATGGAAGCGGGGCTTTTCCGCGCCCCAGAAGGAATGGAACATCCTCAGAGTAATGTTTGAGGAAGGATTGAGCGTTCCCGAACCCAGGGCGTTGGGCTGCTGCCAGGACGGCGGCAAGATCAAAGTCTGGCTCGTTACGAAATACATCGACGGCTGCGTGACCTACGACGAGATGCGGCCCGAGTGGCAGAGAGATGACGCCAGGGAGCGCGCGGAAAAACTGGCCGTGCTGATCTCGGGCATGCATGCGGCTTTCATTATACACAGGGATCTCCACGCCGGCAACCTTCTCTGGCAGCCTCGGGAGAAAAAGTGGTACATTACGGATTTCCAGCATGCCAGGCGGGGCTTTTCCACCAGGGTGCAGCTGGAGGAGGATCTGACGCAGCTCCAGCACTGCCTGGGGAAAAAAGTTCCCTATAGGCTCAGGGCGGTTTTTTTGAAGGCCTACATTTGGAATTTCGCCGTGGCCACTGGAACGACGGAGACCCACGACCGCCGGGACTGGCACATGGTCTGGCGGGAAGTGGCGGAAAGACTCCTCAGCTACGACAATTCCCAGGCCCGCTCCCGGAGCCGCCGGGCTCTTAAGAACAACCGTGATTTCGAACCTGTAAAAGTCTGGAACAACGGCCGGGGATATCTGAAGAAAGGCGAATCAGTCCAGCTTTTCCAGGATCTTTCGGCGCTTTTGGAAAAAAGGGATTGGAACAGCTCGCCTCTGGTGACCCGTTTTGAAAGGAACAAAAACGTCACCTTCGCCATTTACGATCATCCCCACGGGCGGGCGGCTATATCCGTCAGGGCCGTGGGCATCGGATTTTGGGAAAAGCTTTTCCCCTGTTTCCGCCGGGAAAGGATCCTTTGGCGATCCGTGATCAGGGCTATTCTGCTGCACATTCCCATGGAAAGGCCTTTCCTGATAGGCCGCACGGACAACTCGCTGACCTATGTGTTTTTCCAGAAAGCCTCCTTCAGCTTACGGGAAGCTTTCCAAATGGCCGGATTCGACAAAGAGAAAAAGGCGAAGCTTTTGCGCTCGCTGGCTCAGCTAACCGCCAGAATGCACAATTCCGGTATGGTCCACGGCAACTTTAACTGTGACAGCGTGTACTGCGCTGAGAACGGAGAGCTGTACGTCAGGGATCTTTCTTACTCCGGCTTTTCCTCCGGCGTGTCCTGGTTCGGGCGGGTGAAGGATCTGTCCAGCCTGCTGGCCTCCGCGGAAGGCAGCCTTTCCTTCAGCGAACAAAGGCTCTTTTTAAGAAAATACCTGGCCAATCTGGTGGACGAGGTGGACGTCAGGCTTCTTCTGAGCGACGTGAATTACAAAGCCTCCGTTATTTTGAGCGATGAAAAAGAAAGAAGATGAACTTTTAAGTACCGCGCTTAAAGGCGAACCGCCCTGGAAGCTTATAAAGAGGACTCCGCTTGTGGAGTGCCCCTGGCTCTCCCATTACGCCGACCAAATAATCTGCTCCGACAAAAAGGAAATAGAGTTCCACGCCATAGAGTATCCCATGCCCGTCGTGGGCGTTCTGCTCCTGGACGACCGGAACAGGGTATTGTTGACCAAACAGTACCGCTATATGGTGAAAAGCTACGATTGGGAGCTGCCCGCCGGCAACGCCGATCCCAATGAAGATCTCGAGTCAGCCTGCCGAAGGGAAACGCTGGAAGAGACCGGCTACGCCATGAAGGAATGCAAACTCCTCAAGACCTTCTATCCCCAGATCGGCCGCAGCAACCACTGCTTCAATCTTTTCATCGGAAGAGGTCCGGAAAAAGTCAGCGACGATTACGACAGGGTAGAGACTTTCGGCCTCAAATGGTTCACCCTGGAAGAAGCCAAAGCCCTCTGCAAAAGCGACAACTGCCGCGACGGCTTCTGCCTTCTGGCCCTGAACATGTGGTTCGCAGGGCTGCCGATTTGACTTCCAGGGGCGATTATAGTACTATAATCTTCACCATTCTTTGAAAACCTATGCGCGGGTGGTGGAATTGGTAGACACGCTAGCTTGAGGGGCTAGTGGGATTAAACCCGTGCGAGTTCAAGTCTCGCCTCGCGCACCATTTCAAAAGCAAAAAGGACCGCCTTCCCAAGGCGGTCCTTTTTGTTTCTGTTTTTTTATTCTTCCCTGAGCCAGACGATCACGCTGCCGGGCTCCCGGTTGTCCCAGGCGTAGTAGGGGACGGCTTTGAAATCCACTTCCTTGCCTATGCGGCGCTTCGTGGTGTAGAGGGGAGAGTTTTCCTTGGGATCCTCTTCCAGGAAAGCTTTGCCGCTCAACGTCACGACTCCCTCCAGAAGTCCCGGCTCGAATTTCGCTTCGATCTTGCTGTCTCTTGGGAGCATGAGCTTGTCGAGGTCGTTGGTGGCGTTGTCGCAGGTCTCCAGGCAGTAAACCACGGGGCCTCTTTGCAGGGCGACTCTGCCCTTGAGCTCCTTGGAATTGTGGTTGGCGTAAACTCTTTCCACCGGCATATCCATGACGAATTTTATTTCGTCACCTTTCTTCCAGTTTCTCTTTATGACGAGATAACCTTTCACCATGGGGGCGTCGAATTTTTGTCCGTTCACGAAGAGATTGTATTGGCGGCACCAATAGGGGTGGCGCAGCGCCACTTCGAATTCGCCTTCCTTTTCGGGATCTACGCTGACTGTGACCTGGCCGTTCCAGGGGTAGTTGGTTTTCTGTTGGATCTTGACTGAGTTGTCTTTCAGAGGAACGGTCGTCTCGCTTCCGATGAAGAGGTTGAGGTAAACGGAATTTTCTTTCTTGGCGTAGATGTAGCCGCCTATCGAGGCGACGAAGCGCGCCTGGTTCGGGGGGCAGCAGGAGCAGCCGAACCATTCTCTTCTGTGAAGGTCGGGGTGCTCGTGCCCTTCGCGCATGTGGTCCCTGGGTTGGCCGGGCTCGGGGTCGAAGGTCAATAGCTGGTTGTTGTAGAAGAAAGATCTGCCGTCTAATGACACGCCTGAGAGGCCGTTGTTGTAGGCGATCTTTTCCAAGATGTCAGCGTATTTCGCTTCGCCGGTAAGAGTGAGCATGCGGTGGCAGAAGAAGGCGTTGGCGATGCCGGCGCAGGTCTCGTTGCAGATGTGGGAAGTGGGGAGTACGTAGTCGCCCTCGAAGCCCTCGTTGCCGAGGTACGGTCCGGCGCCGCCGGTTATGTACATCTTGCGTTCGCAAACGCTGCTCCAGAGCTTTTTGCAGGCTGCGAGTAGGCTCTCGTCGCCGGTCTCCCTGGCGACGTCGGCCATGCCGCTGTAAAGGTAGAGCGCCCTGACGGCGTGGCCCACGGCCTCGTCCTGCTCCCTCACGGGTTTGTGGACCTGGTGGTAATTTTTGTCGCGTTCCCAGAGGTTGGTGCTGCCGCCGCGTTTCCCTTCTTCCAGGGCGAACCAAAGGGGTTCCTTGCCTCTTTCATCAAGGAAGTAGAGAGCCTGGTCGAGATACTTTTTGTTGCCTGTGGCTTTGTAGAGTTTGACCAGCGCCAGCTCGATCTCCTCATGGCCGGGGTAGCCGTGCATTTGGTTTTCCTTTGGTCCGAAGGTCTCGCAGATGTGGTCGGCGTAGCGGCAGAGGCAGTCTAAGAAATCTCTTTTGCCGGTGGTGTAGTAGTGGGCGACGGCCGCCTCCATAAGGTGTCCGGCGCAGTACAGTTCGTGGTTGTGCCTTAAGTACTGCCAGCGGCCTTTGGGATCGGCGTAGTGGAAGAAGGAGTTGAGGTATCCGTTGGTCTCCTGCATGGCGATGATGTCCTTGACCACTTCGTCCAGGATCTTCCGCAGTTCCGGGTCTGGCGTTGTCTGCAGGGAATAGTAGCCGGCCTCCAGCCATTTGGCCACATCGGAATCCCAGAAGATATGGCGCCCGCCCTTGTATTCCGGCTTGAAAGCGTCCAATCGTCCCGTTTCCCTGCACATCTTGTAGTTGGCGGGAATGCAGCCTGTTCTGTTGGCTTCGATCCTGGGAGTCCAGAAGGGATCGTTGATCTTGACGTCTTTGAAAAGCACGGGTTCTTCGGATTGCGGAAGAACGGCGGCCAAAAGCCCAAGGGGGGCGATTGCAAGGGAAAGCCAGAAATTTCTTGTAAGCATGGGAGCCTTGAAGGTTGGATTATAAGTGATGTTGCTTCAGTTCGATTATAACAAATTTTGCCAAGGGGCCTTGCCTTCAAGAATCCTGGGCGATTATGGTATAATCAATATTTAGTAAAGATTTAAGCGTATGAGCAGAATAAGAAAAACGGTCGAGGCCATGCAAGGCTACGTTCCGGGCAGACAGCCCGAGGGTAGTTTTGTGAAATTGAACGCCAACGAGAACCCTTATCCTCCTTCGCCGAAGGCGCTGGAGGCCCTGGGAAATGTTGGCGCCAATAGCTTTCGCCTTTATCCTTCCTCTACGGCTGTAAATTTGAGAAAGACGGCCGCGGAAATTTTCGGCGTTCCCTTTGACTGCATAGTGGCGGGAAACGGCAGCGACGACATCTTCACGATGATCATCCGCTCCATCCTGGACGAGGGCGACACGCTGGCGGTCGTCGATCCGACTTACACGCTCTACGAAACTCTGGCGGAGATCCAGGGCGCCAGGACGGAAAGGCATCCCCTGAAGGAAGACTACGCGCTTCCCGAAAGTTTTTTCGAAAGCGACGCGAAGCTGAAGATCCTTCCCAACCCCAACGCCCAGACCGGCACGCTTTTCCCCGAGGCGGACATCATAAGGCTTTGCGAGAGCGCTCAGGGCGTCGTGGTCATAGACGAGGCTTACGCGCTTTTCGCCGGAACCAGTTCTCTTCCGCTTTTGAAGAGATTCAAAAATCTGGTGGTGACCAGGACGATGTCGAAATCGCATTCCCTGGCCGGCATGCGCGTAGGTTTCGGCATGTCTTCCCCGGATATAATAGACGCTTTCATGAAGGTCAAGGATTCCTACAACCTGAACGCCGCGAGCCAGCTGATTGCAGCCGCGGCGCTAAAGGACGAGGAATACACGGCGGGCATAGTTAAAGCGCTGAATGAAACGAGGGACTTTTTCGCCAGGGAACTCGCTTCCTTAGGCTGGCAGGTCGCGCCCTCCGCCGGCAATTTTCTTTTGGCCAGGCCGGAGAAGGGGAACGCGGCTGAAATAGTCGCTCGTCTGGAAAAAGCAGGGTACTTGGTGCGGCATTTCGACACGCCGCGCCTGAAGGATAAAATCAGGTTTTCCATCGGCACTCCTGAGCAGATGGAAAGGCTAATCGAATTACTGAAAAACAACGAATAGCGAGGTGCGAGCATGATCTTAACTGCAAAAGCTATCGGAATCGGTTTGGCTGCCCTTATCGGCGGCGGACTGCTTGTTACGGGCATCCCTCTAATGAACTCCAATTACGATGTGAGCGGCCGGGCCACCAGCAACAACGTTCCGGTCCTGGGAGCCGAGGTCTGCCTCGTGAATTCCAACGCCTACATCAAGCTGGCCTCCAAGGCCGAGGAAAGGGAGAACCTTAACGATTCGCTCTGCGATACGGCTTACCGCAGACTTCAGTCCGAATTCGCCCAGAAGGCTCAGACGGCGTTGGAGAAGTTCAAGGCCGAGCACAAGGAGGAGCCGGAGAAGGAGGTTAAGGAATCGGCCGACGCAAAGCTTCCTGACGAAAAAGAGCAGGCGGAGATCGCGAAGCGCGTCAAGAACTACAAAGAATATGCCCTCTACTGCCGCAAGAGAGCCCAGGAATCCCAGGCCGGCCGCGCCATGTACGAAAGAGGCGCGGAGTTTTGGGAAGCCAAGCTGGAGACTCTGAAGGAAAAGGGGCGCCTGGTCTTCGACGAAGTCAGCTACAACTACAACGTTGAGGAAAAACAGTACGCCGGCATCGGCGACGAGCCGGTGCAGATCATAAGCAAAGTCCAGAGAGTGACTCCGGAGGAGCTGGCGGTCATGAACGTCGTCGAGATCGCTCCGGAGAAGCAAAAGCCGGCGAAGACCGCCAAGGACAAGAACGCCGTCTTCAACGCGGAAAAATACATAAACTCCAACGCCGTGATGCAGGCGGCGGCCCAGGTCTGCGAACAGATAAAGGAAAGCGTGAAGAATCTCAGCGCCCAGGAGGACGAAGCGCTGGTCCAGGGCCAGATCGAGAAGGTCATGTCGGACGACAACGGCCAGTTCTCCTTCAAAAACCCCGCCATCAAGCCCGGCCTTTACGGAGTCTATCTTGAGCACAACATGCTGACTCCCTCCGGAGATCTTCTGCCGGTGCGCTGGGTGGTGCCGGTCTATATTGCGAACAAACCCTTCTCCTGGAACAAAGCTTCCGTCGTTACGCTGGACGAGAAGAACATGGATCCGGGAATCATCAAAGACGGCGTCGCTCCCCAGAAGAACGAGATCTACGCAAGGTTCATGAAGGATCTCAAGGAAGAGGCGGCCAAGATAAAGTAAACTTAGAATTATGGACAAAGAAAGAATTTCCAATATAAGCCGAAAGACGGCGGAGACCGACATCCAGCTTTCCCTCAACATCGACGGAAGCGGCAGCTATGACATCTCCACCGGCGTGCCCTTCCTTGACCACATGCTGGAGCTTTTCGCCAAGCACGGCTGCTTCGATCTGACGATAAAGGCTACCGGCGACACCCAGGTTGACGACCACCACAGCGTGGAGGACGTGGGCATCTGCCTTGGCAAAGCCCTGAAAGAGGCTGTGGGCGACAAGGCCGGAATTTACCGTTACGGCTTCATGCTTCTGCCCATGGACGAAGCTCTGGCGGAAGTGGCGCTGGATTTCAGCGGCCGTCCCTTCCTGGCCTGGAACGTCAAGTTCCAGCAGGAGACCATCAAGACTTTCCAGACTTCCCTTGTGGAGGAGTTCTGGCGCGCCGTGGCCGTGGAATCCGGCCTTGATCTGCATGTGACCGTGAAAGCCGGCAAGGACGCGCACCATGTTTCCGAAGCGATCTTCAAGGCCGCGGCCAGAGCCATGCGCAGCGCCCTGACGCACGATCCCAGGAGCAAAGGCATTCCCAGCACCAAAGGATCCCTTTAATGGCTGACAAAAAGCAACAACAGAAATGGTCCTTCCTCGGGCTGGTCTTCGGCAAGACCCTCAGCATGCGGGTCCTGAATTTTTATATTTTGAATTCCGTTCTGCTGACTTTCATCATGGCTTTGGTGGTACTGACCTTCATGATGGTCATGGGCAGTTTGCTGCAGGTCATCGAGCTGGTCTTCAAGAAATTCGACCCCATGACGATCCTGCAGTTCATTGTGATCGTCATGGCCCAGGTCTTGTGCTACGCCCTGCCTTTCTCAGTGGCGGGCGCCAGCCTTCTTGTTTACAGCCGCTTCTCCGCCGACGGCGAGATCACGGCCATGAAGGCCACCGGCGTTTCGATTTTCCGCATCGCTTTCCCCACTGTGGCTTTGGCGACGGTCATCGCGATACTTTCTTTTTACGCTCACAACAACGTTCTGCCCCTGGCCCAGCAGAAGCAGAGGGAGATCATCGCCAACTACGACATGGAAGACCCCATGGCGCTCATAGAGACCGGCTCCTACAAGCCCATCGGACCCTACCGCGTCATAATAGGGGAGAAGAACGGCGACGAACTGAAGGACATCGAGCTCATCGAGGACCTTTCCACCCACTACCGCGTCATCAAAGCCAAGGAAGGCCGCCTGCACTACCAGCGCGCCCAGGCCAGGCTGCAGCTTGAGCTTGACAGGGTGACCTCCGAGGAAAGGGACACCCGCCGCACCAACTCCTTCCTCATTTCCAAAGCGGGCAAGGTCATCGTGCACTTCTATCTTGATCCCAAGAAACGCCAGATGAAGGAAGCGGCCGCCCAGGTCATCAGGAAAGATCCCAAAGGCCTGATCACGGAAGATATCAAGGCGATGATCGCGGACCGCGAGAACCTCATGCTAAGGAACGCCTGCCGCCGGGAGCCGGGCTTCAAGCAGCTCTCTGACGAAGAGAAGGACAAATACGTAAAAGCTCTTCCGAAGGAAAAGAAGGAAGCGCTTCTGGCCCAGGCCAAAAAAGACATCAGGACCGGCAATCACCTTTGGACCAAATTGAAAGGCAAAAAAGCCTTCCGCCAGATGCTCTCAAAAGTCGGCATCAAGAAGATGAACGACGCCTGGGTGGCGGCTGTCAATGAAAAAAGCTACGATGAAATGCTGGCGGCCCTGAAGGAGATCGACGGGCAGAACGGCGACGTCACGAAACTTTTCGAAGAGTGGCACGACACCTGGCTGCAGTCCTTCCACAACAACATGGACTACCGCAGCCGTTATCTCACGGAGATCAACAAGAGAGCCTCCTACGCCTTCGCGTCCATCGCTTTTGCCCTGCTCGGCATTCCTTTGGGAATCAGAGCGCACCGAAGCGAAAAGACTATAGGCTTCCTTATCTGCTTAGGCCTTATCGCGCTGCACTACTCGCTCATCATTCTGGTCGAGACCTTCAAGGAAAATTACGCCCTCTACCCGTATTTGTGCATTTGGTTCCCGGATATTCTATTCGTTATAGCCGGGCTCTTCTTCATGTGGCGCAACCATAAGTACTCCTAAAAAATTATGCTTATTGCGCTGGATGAGAACATCAGGGAAGCGCAAGCTTCCTTTTCTACGCTTGGCACCGCCAGAACTTTCCAAGGGAGGCCCTTGGATCTTTCCGCTATCAGGGACGCCGACATCATCTGCGTCCGCTCGGTCACGAAAGTGAACGAGGAGTTCCTGAAGGCCGCGCCGAAAGTGAAGTTCATCGCCACCGCCACCAGCGGCAGCGAGCACATAGACAAGGAAGCTCTGAAAGCACACAACATCCCCTGGGCCGCCGCCAGAGGCTCCAACGCTACTTCCGTTACGGAGTGGGTGATGGCGGTTCTGCTTCTGCACGCCTGCCGCAACAAGCAAACGCTGTCCGGAAAATCCATCGGCATAATAGGCGTCGGCGAAGTGGGGAGCCGTGTCGCCAAGTATTCCGAGGCCCTGGGCCTGAAGCCTGTGCTCTGCGACCCTCCGCGAGCGGAGCGCGACAAAGATTTCACGAGCACCTCTTACGAAGAAGCGCTAGGCTGCGACATCGTGACGCTGCACACCGACCTTACGACCGAGGGCCCGCACAAGACTTATCATCTCATCGACGAGGAGAAGCTTTCCCAAATCAAGGAAGGCGCGGTCCTCATCCAGGCCTCGAGAGGCGCGGTCATCGACAGCGCGCCCCTGAAAGTTAGGCTCATGAAAGTTAGAGACCTGGACTTCTATGCCGACGTCTGGGAAGGCGAGCCCTGCCCCGACAAGGACATCCTCTGCTGCGCCCAGATCGCCACGCCTCATATCGCGGGCTATTCCTGGGACGGCAAGCTCCGCGGCACGGAAATGATCTACTCCGCCGTCTGCGATTTCCTGGGAAAAGAAAAGACCTGGCGCGCGCCCTACAACGAGGGCGGTAAAGTTGAGATAGATCTCAGTGGGCTAACCGGCGAAAAGGCCCTCTACAAGGCCGTGAGCGCCCTTTACGACCCTGAGAGGGACGATTCCGAGATGTGCCTGACGCTGGACATGGGCGACCAAAGAAGATCAGAGCGTTTTGACGAACTGAGGAAAAAATATCCCAAGCGCTTGGAGTTCTCCCACGGGATAATTCAGAACGCCGCTCCTAAAGAAAAAGAGATCCTGAAAGCCTGGGGCTTCGAGGTAAAAAATGACTGAAGAAGCCCTTTGGCAGCGAGCGATAGAATTGGCTAAAAAAGCCGAGTTGACCTGCGCCCCCAATCCCATGGTCGGCGCAGTCATCGTTAAAGGCGGCAAAATTATTGGCGAGGGCTACCATCAGGTCGCGGGCTGCGATCATGCGGAGATCCGCGCCATCAAGGACGCCAAAAAGAAAGGCCATGACCTTAAAGGCGCAACGATCTACGTCACATTGGAACCCTGCTCTACCTACGGCCGCACGCCCCCCTGCACGAAAGCTATCATTGAAAACAAATTCGCCGCGGTAAAGATAGGGACTATAGATCCCAATCCCAAGCACGCCGGCCGCGCTGTCAAGATCCTAACTGACGCCGGCATCAAAGTGACCGTGGCCGATAGATCTGACTGCAAGGAACTGAACGAAGTTTTCAACGCCAGGATGGATTGGGGCCGTCCCTTCATCCATCTGAAATGGGCCATGAGCCTGGACGGAAAACTGGCGGCGGAAAGCGGCGACGCAAAATGGATCTCCAATGAGAAAAGCCGGCATGAAGCTCACAAGCTTAGGGCGAAATACAACGCTGTTCTCGTCGGCTCCAAGACCGTAGAAGCAGACGACCCCTCGCTTAGCATCCGCCTTTCTAAAAAGGAACGTCAGCCCTATAAGATCGTGCTCGATTCGGAAGCGAAACTCAGCTACACGGGCAGGCTCACAAAAAACACTCCGAGCGAAAAAATAATCATAGCGGTCTCCCAAAAAGCCAAAGCCGAAAACATAAAAAAACTGAGGGACCGCGGCTTCACCGTCATAAAAACGAAAGGGGAGCGAGTATCTCTGAAAGAACTGATGAAGGCGCTTGCCAAACTTGGCATTAGCGGCGTCCTCGTGGAAGGCGGAAGCGAAACACTTTCATCTTTTCTCAAAGCAAAATTGGCGGACAAATTGACGGTCTTCATCGCGCCCAAGCTTCTGGGCGGAACGAGATCTCCCATAACGCAAGTCCTTTGCCAGACGCCGAAAAAATCTCCCAAGATCGTTTGGACAACCATCAAAAAGTTTGACGACGACTTTATGCTGGAGGGCGAGTTTTAATGGCTGAGAACAAAGCCTTCTACACCACCGGCTCCATCGGCATGATCATGCTGAAGACCAGTTCGGCCATGCTTATCGGTACGATAGCCATTTCTTTCTACAACGTTGTTGACACTTACTTCGTCGGCAAACTCGGTACCGGTCCTCTGGCCGCCATGGGTTTCACGCTTCCTGTGGTCATGCTCTGCGGCTGCATCTTTAGAGGCATCTTCGCCGGCATCATGACGCTTTCCGGCCAGGCAATAGGCGCCCAGGATAAACAAAGAGCCCAGGAGACAATAAGAAGCGGCTTCTACCTCGCGGTCCTGCTCTCCTTCCTTCTGGCTGTCATTGGCAAGTGCTATTCGCACCTTGTCTTTGAAAAGCTAGGCGCCGCCGGCGATACGCTGGAAATGGTCTGCGGATATATGGACATCTGGTTTCTTGGCTGCGTGACCGGCATGGTCGGACTTCTCGGCGGCGACATTTTGATCGTAGTAGGGGATACCAAGATGGCCAGCGCGGCGATCCTGACCGGCACAGGCCTGAACGTCATTCTTGACTACGGCCTTATCTTCGGCAACTTCGGCCTTCCCGAAATGGGCATCCGCGGCGCGGCCCTGGCGACCATCATCTCCCAGGCCTGCGGCGCCATTCTTCCCTGGGTTTTGATCAACAAGAAATACGAGCTGATGCGCTGGCTCCCTCTGCCGCTGAACGTCACCTTGAAATACTGGAAGCAGGAGATCACCTTCGGCATCCCAGTGATGCTCGGCTCCATCATTCTCCCTGTCGGCCAGACGGTCGTCACAAGAGTGGCGGCGCACTTTGGCGACGTGGCGGTGGCGGCTATGGGCGCCGTCAACCGGCTGGAGACACTGGCCTTCATGATCCCGATGTCCGTGGGCTTTGGCCTTACCGCCATGGTGGCTCAGAACTTCGGCGCCAAAGCCTACGACAGGCTTAAGCAGATCTACAAGGTCGCCAACCTTTTCGCCGGTCTTTACCTTCTCGTCATCGCGGTCGTCATAACCTTCATCGCCGACACCCTTGCGCACCAATTCTCCCAAGATCCGGCGGTCTGCGACCTCATGCGCCACGGCCTTTACATCATTTCCTGGGGCTTCGGACTCCTTGAGATCCACCGCTATTCCGGCTTCTTCCTGACGGGCTGCGGCAAGCCCTTGGGCGGCGCGCTTCTCAATATTTTCCGCATCGTCATATTGACCATTCCTCTGGCTTTTCTGGCCCTCTGGCTCGAATCCGTCCTCTGGCTCTTCTGGGGCAGGCTCATTTCCGACGTTCTGGCCGGCTCCGTCGGCCTCATCGCCAGCGGTATTATGATCTGGCGCCTGGCCAAAAACAAACAATAAATTATGTAAATCCAAACTTTGACTTGGGATTTTCATAAATAATTTGATATTCTAATGTATAAACTTAGTATAAAAGTCGACCAAGTTTATACATTAATCCGAAAGCTCAGGGCGCAAATCAAAAGTTCAACTTGCGATTTGCGCCCTAACTTTGATATAATGTCCTCAGATTTCATAAACTTGAGAGGATATTTATGCTCATAGAACGGAAATTGGAACATACTTTCAAGCAGGCGCTTAAGGAATATCCTGTGGTCACGCTTTTCGGACCGCGCCAATCTGGTAAGACAACGCTTGCTAAAATGTGCTGCCCGAAGTTCAATTACGTGAATCTTGAAGATTCGGAAGCAAGAGATTTGGCTAGGCGTGATTACAAGGCGTTTTTTTCGCGTTTTCAGCCGCCGGTAGTCATTGACGAGATACAAAACGTTCCTGAACTAACCTCTGCCATTCAGGTTCTTGTGGACAGCGATCGACAGTCCAACGGTCGATTTGTTTTAACCGGAAGCCACCAGACTGCCCTCGCTGCTGCTGTGGATCAGTCTTTAGCCGGAAGGACCAGCGTTTTGGAACTTCTTCCGCTTTCCTTTGAAGAGATCAAGGGCGCGGATAAGCTTTCCTCTGATCGCCTGATGTTAAAAGGCTTTATGCCAGAATTGTATGCTTCAAAAAAGGATTCAGTAAATTACTATCGCAATTATTTGCGCACCTATGTGGAGCGCGATGTCAGGAGACTGGTAAACATTCGCGATCTTATTGTTTTTGAAAGATTTTTATCTCTTCTGGCCGGAAGAATTGGTCAGATCGTCAATTTTGCTTCTTTGGCAAACGAGACCGGAGTTTCAGCAACCACCATATCTTCTTGGGTTTCCATTCTTGAAGCTTCATTTATAATCTACCGTTTGCCTCCATTTTTTGCGAATATATCTAAACGCTTGGTCAAGTCGCCAAAAATCTATTTTACGGAAACCGGATTGGCAACTTATCTTTTGGGCATAGAAGATGAATCACATTTAATGGCTCATCCTCTAAGGGGAAATATCTTTGAAAACATGGCGGTGATGGAAGCCCGTAAATCTTTTTCAAACGAAGGGAGAGAGCCGAGGCTGGCCTTCTTGAGAACCGGGAAAGGATTTGAGATCGATCTTGTTGTTTCAAAAGGCATTAAGGTCCAGCCTGTGGAAATTAAATCCGCCATGACTTTCAACGGTGATCTTGTTCGTAATCTCGAGACATTTTCGAAGGAATATCCTTCTGTTGTGGAGCCAACGCTGGTCTATGACGGAGACAATATTCCTTCCTTCGGACCTTGCTCTGTGAATGTGGTCAATATCCGAAAATGGGAGATTAATAGATAATATGAGTGTTTTTGAGAGTATCATGTTGATTTGTTTCGGCTTCGCCTGGCCTTTTCAGATCTATCATTCCTATGTCTCAAGGACAGCCAAGGGCAAGAGCGCGCTTTTTTCCTATGTCGTTATCATAGGCTACATTTCAGGCATCCTGCACAAGGTCATCTACAGCATGGACCTCGTCATCTACCTCTACATCGCTGATCTCACCATGGTCATCATCGACCTTATCCTCTACTACCGCAACCGCGCTCTCGACAAAGCTTCCGACGCAGAACGCCAAAACGCCGCTTCTGACCGTTGACAAAAAAGCCTCCTTTTGGTACATTATACGCCACACCATTAGAAAGATCTTGGGCCCATAGCTCAGTCGGTTAGAGCAGCGGACTCATAATCCGCGTGTCGAAGGTTCAAGTCCTTCTGGGCCCACCAACGATAATAATTGGAGAGATGCCAGAGTGGTCGATCGGGCTGCCTTGGAAAGGCAGTATACGGGTAACCGTATCCAGGGTTCGAATCCCTGTCTCTCCGCCACTTTAAACCGGCAAGACCACTGCCGGTTTTTTTATTTGGCTTTTGCTATACTTCTGTAGAAGTATATTTGCCAATTAGAAAAAAATTAAATAGGAATATAAGAATGTTAGTTAGACACTACGATGAATTGTATCTTGAGGACGCCATGAACAATCTAGGCGAAGCGTTCGACTACGCTGTCAATTTATGCGGACTGGATATAGACAAATTTGCTGATGTTTTCATAACTGGAGAATATGCGAAACGGTTTGCCTGCGGTGAACCCCAGGTGGTCGCAGGCCTTTCCGGGACAGAACTGGCTATGGAAATAATAAGCTCTTCAGGCATGAAAATCTCTTTTCCTGAACCTTTAGCCAAGATCAAATACTCAAAGGAATTCTGGGTTGGTTGGATCACAGCATATTATCAATGGAAAACCGGTATTTCCTTTAAAGAAATTTTCTCTTTCATCAGGGCCTCCAGAATAAGGGAAATGTACAAGCCTTTTCACGAAGCGGGAGAAGACAATTTTGTGGCAGCTCTCGATGAGATGATTAGCAAGAAGCCAGGATATCAGAAACTAGCTTTTCAAAGAAAGGTAATTGGTTACTCCCAGCGACAGCTTGCCCAAAAGGCGGGAGTGAATCTGAGGACTCTTCAGCAGTACGAATCCGGAGCGAAGGATCTTAACAAAGCCTCCGTGGAGACTGTTCTCAATTTAGCCTGGGCACTGGGCTGCGATATAGAAGATATTCTGTACAGAAGGTTCAATAAAACAGAATCCTGCACCAACAACATAGGTCATGCAATCATCAGAAAATATAAAGTGAGAAAAAATATTCTCATTTAAATTTGACATAATAGTAACTTAAAAGTAAAATGAAAGAAGTAAAAATAATAAACAATTGGGGAGCATGGTAGTTCATGGCAGATTCAGCAGAACAGTCCAAAACGCAGTTAAGTTTAAAGGATAAAATTATTTCGCTATTTCATTTTATTCAGGAACTGAATAAAATAAAGCAGAAGACGGTTTTGAATGTGAAGGATTATCCGTGGTTCCTTCCAGTTTTATCATTACATGATGATCCGGAAAATATCACCATTAATTTTAGAGATAGAGTGGAAGATGAAGTAATAGGCACTTCTTCTACACTTCTTTCGGTTAGAAAAGCTGAATTTCAACTTTGCCCAACTCCCGACCCTATACTCAAAGATTGGCTTGAGGACGGTTGGGATGATTTTAGACAGATAAATGCAAAAGTTAAAAAAGAGCGATATGTAGTTAATAGGGATGATGAGTCTGTATCTATTCCAAAAGACATTAATGGTTTAGATATAAAGGATAAGGAACAATTTGATGATGACGAAAAACGTGTTTCGACATTCGATGCTTGGAAAACGAAACGTGAGATTTGGTTAAAGAAACAACAAATTATAGCCAAAACACGTGATTTGTTTTCAAAACTGTTTAGCATTTATTTTGAACTTAAAAAGGAATCCGAAACAGAAGAAATTATTGTTGCAAATGGAATGCTATATGATAAATTAAATAATGAAATTAAACATCCAGTGCTTACTCATAGAGTAAGTATGGAGTTTGATTCAGATAAGAACATAATCTATATAGAAGATACAGACACACCTTCGGAATTATACACAGTTCTTTTCCAAAAAATGGATGGTGTAAAACTATCATCTATTAATCAACTTAATGAAAATCTTCTGAAAAATGATTATCACCCTCTAGATAGAAATGATACTCCTCAATTCCTTAAAATATTGATGAATGAATTGTCTTCTGAAAGCAAATTTTGCGAAGAATATTCACCTGAGATATTAAAAGGAAATTGGAGATTGCTAATTGTTCTAGAGCCATGTTTTATTGTTAGAAAAAGGCTCGATGGGGCGGTAAAAACAATAGAAACAATAGTTGAAACAGTACAAAACGATGGAGAAATTCCTTCATCGCTTCGCGATATTGTCAGTGGAGGTATATTTGAAATTACTGAAGAGGATCACGAGGATACTATTGAAGAAAGGTTAGCATCTGTTGGTGGAGAAAGTATTGATATTTTTCTTTCTAAAGAAGCAAATCGCGAACAATTAGAAATTGCAAAGCGAATAGATAGGTACAATGCTGTTCTTGTTCAAGGCCCTCCGGGAACTGGAAAGACCCATACAATTGCTAATCTAATGGGTCATTTCTTTGCACAAGGGAAAAGCGTATTAGTAACAAGCTATACGAAAAAAGCCTTAAGAGTACTAAAAGAAAAGATTGCTGATGGATTACAAAACTTGTGTGTCTCTATTTTGGATGATTCCAATATTGATATGGAAAGATCAATTGATGGAATTACTGAATATTTATCTCGTACAACTTCTTTTGCCCTTCAGAGAGATATTGAAGATTTGTCTGCTGAACGCAATAATATTATTAAAAAACTTTCAGGGGTGCGTCAAAACATATTTAAACTTATTCAGCAAGAAAGTAATAATATAGAACTTAATGGCGAAGGAATTTCTCCTTCTAAAGCGGCAAAGTTCGTAGTGGAAAATGCAGAAACACTTTCATATATACCAGGTGATGTTAGTCTCTATAAACCATTACCGTTAACTATTGAAAAACTAAAAGATCTTTACAAAAGCAATGAATTTTTAACACCTCAGGAAGAACTTGAATTAAAAAATGAACTTCCTGATCCTTCGTCTCTAATTAATCCTTCAGATTTAAAAACGGCATTAGAAGAAATTAGAAAAAACACAGAATGTATTAATTCTATAGAGCAGAAAAAACATCTGAGTATTAATTTTGATAATAAAAATAATGTTAGCATTAAGAGTTCGTTTGGCGAACTTGTTTTTGCTCTTCCAAGTATAGAAAAAGCGGATAAATTAAAAGAGTTTTTTAATTCTTTCGATAGAATTGAAACATGGATGAGAAATATAATTATAGACGGAGACAAAGGAGGAAGTTATCGCCAGAATTGGATTAAACTTATTGAAAAAATTGAGGAAACATGCGACTTGGCCAAGATCGTTGCTGGAGAGAAATTTGGTAAAAAAATAGTCCTTCCAACTGAAAACATAGAATCATTGCATAATGTTTACAAACAAATCAGAGAAAAATTTAATAGTGACGGTAAGCTTTCTAAATTAACATTGTTTTTTTTAGGAAAAGATTATAAGCATGCGTTATCGTTAACTAGGATAAATGATCACGAAATTGAAAACGTAGAGGAATGTGATACTGTTATTCATTGTTTGAAATTACGTTTGCTGCGAAAGGAATGTTCAATATATTGGGATGAATTAATGGCATTCGATGATATTCCTGCGTTTTTCAAATTGGATGTAAAAGAACCGGAGAGCAAAGCTTTTAAATTCCTTCCAAAAATTAAAAAGTATCTTGACTGGTATAAAGAAGACTTTAGTCATTTGAATGACAGCTTAATTGATGCCGGTATTCCTACAAATTTATTCAATCAACAAAATGAACTGGATTCTGACCTGGATAATATTAATAGAATTTTAGATGTTGTTGATGAAGTAATTCGACCTTTATGTGAAGTGGTAACTCCTATTTACAATGTTTTAAATTTTAAAGATGCTATTAATGATACTGTCAATATACTAAAAGATAAAAAACTGGAAAATAGTGAAATTTGTCAAAAAGCTTTATCGGCAATTAGAGAAAATGAAGTATTAAATTATGAAAATGCTTTTATTGCTCTGGATTCACTTTATAATAAATATGCAATTCAAAAAGAGCGCAATAAACTTTTAGCAGAATTGGAACCATATGCTCATCAATGGGCTATGGAGATTTCAAATAGGCAAGGAATTCATGGCAAGGCAACGCTTCCGGAAAACATAGAGCTAGCTTGGAAATGGAAACAACTTTCTGGCATCATTAATGATTTAACGAAGCAATCTTTAACTGAATTACAAAATGAAAGTGTAGAGCTTAGCAAAAGTTACAGGAATACAACTGCCAAATTTGCTGAAAAATGTGGCTGGTATCATTTGTTAAAACGCATTGAGGCAGATATCAGCATGAAGCAAGCGCTTGTTGGCTGGAAACAAACTCAAAAGAAAATAGGAAAGGGAACTGGAAAATCAGCACCAAAATTTAAAGAAGAAGCACGAAAATTAATGGTAAAATGCCAAAAAGCTGTTCCTGGATGGATTATGCCAATTAACCGAGCTTTGGAGGTCCTAAAAGCGGATAAAAATCAATTTGATGTTGTTATAGTTGATGAAGCAAGCCAAGCAGACATTTCTTCTCTTGCAATTCTTTATATGGGGAAAAAGCTTATTATTGTTGGTGATGATAAACAAGTTAGCCCAATGGCCATTGGAGTCCCTGATGACAAGGTATCAGCCCTGGAGCAAATGTATATCAAGGATAAGATTCCTAATTCTCATTTATACAATGGTAAGACTTCTATATATGATATAGCTTCCACAACCTTTCAACCTTTAATGCTTAGAGAGCATTTTCGCTGTGTCCCAGAAATTATAGGTTTTAGCAATATGCTTTCTTATGACTGTAAAATTAAACCGTTACGTGATGCAAGTAGCAGTGTGCTTTTCCCCGCTGTTATAAATTATAGAGTTAAAAACGGTTTTCGCGAAGGAAAGACAAATGTTAATGAAGCTAAAACAATAATTGCTCTTATGCAAGCTTGTATCAGCCAAAAGGAATATGAAGGTAAGACTATGGGAGTAATTTCATTGCTAGGCGATGAACAGGCAAAACTTATACAACGACTAATTGAAATAAATATTTCACATAAGGAGATAGTTAATAGGAATATTATTAGTGGAAATTCTGCCAACTTTCAAGGTGATGAACGTGATGTTATTTTCTTAAGCATTGTTGATAGCCACGATGATAATGGACCTCTTCCTTTACGTGATTATGGACCTGATGATACATATAGGAAACGTTATAATGTTGCTACTAGTCGTGCTAAAGATCAATTGTGGGTTATTCATTCTTTAGATCCTGAAAACGACTTAAAGTCTGGAGACATTAGAAAAATATTAATTAATTATTCGATTGACCCAAACGCCATTGATAATAAGATTAAAAGTATAGAGGACAAAGCTGAGTCGCCATTTGAAAAGGAGATTGCTACTGCTTTATCTAGTCGAGGTTTTAATCTTATACAGCAATATGAAGTTGGCGCTTATCGTTTGGATATTGTAGTGGTATGTGGAACGAAGAAAATTGCAATTGAGTGTGATGGAGAACGCTATCATAGTGGAGAATCAAAAATTAGGGAAGATTTAGAGCGCGAAACAATTTTAGCGAGATCTGGATGGCGTTTTATTCGTATTCGTGGAAGCGAATATTATCGTGATAAAGAAAACACAATTAAACGTGTTATTGCCCAACTAAAAGAAAAAGGAATCGAGCCAGAAGAATCAATAAGTTCTCAAAACGATGGTAGAGAAACTGAATTGCTTAAACGTTTGAAAGTATATGCGGATAATTATCTAACGAAAATTATTGATAACAGTAACGAACCTATTGTTGAAACAATCGCTAGTGCACTTAATCCATCGTCTGTTGTTAAGAAAGCTTCCGGCTCGGATACTAAACTTAATAAAATTGCAAATAAAAATGCTGAATCTGACAATAGTGGTAATTTGACTGACGAAAAGTTTAATTTAACTATAAATCCTTCCGGTACTATTCAGAGATTTGCTAATGTAGACATTTATAGGAATAAATCTAATTATGATAAATTCAAATCAAAATATAATGTTGAATCATCTGATGATAAAAATGATTCAGTAGAAAAAATTACCCAAAAAGGTATAGATAGAAAAAACACAGATAAAAGCAATGATTTAATTGAAAACAATGCTACTAATACGAGCAAAAATACAACTGGGCAGCAATTTTTATTCCCTGGTAAAGAAAAACCCAAAAAAGATATTAATGGTTTGATAAACTACCTTAACGCCAACAGAATTAAATTTATTGATAAAAGACATCTTAATGGTGCTCTTTGGATAGTTGGAGGGAAAGAACTTTATCCGATTATTGAAAGATGCAAAGATTTTGGATTCTATTTTTGGTTTAAGCAAGATGGCGGTAAGCAAACTGGATATAAACCAGGCTGGTGGACAAAATAATCTGTTTATTTTCATACAGCTTTATTTATTTAATGGATTCAGAACTCAAAAGAAAACTGACTGAAAAATACCAGGAAGGACTTTACGGAATCTGGCGGCCTAAAAAGAAACGATCAGAGTGGCCTGGATGTCTTCTATTGTTTATAGGAACTCCTTATTGGTATTATTATGATCTATCTATCCCGAGAAAGTCTTATTATTTGTTCGGCAGTTTTGAGGGAAAAAAATCCAGGTATTGAGATACCATATGAGATGTCAGAAGGGGAGCGAGATTTTTATTTGAGGTGTAAAG
The DNA here is from genome assembly GCA_017557885.1 of bacterium. Classification (GTDB taxonomy): domain Bacteria; phylum Auribacterota; class UBA3054; order UBA3054; family UBA3054; genus UBA3054. The sequence continues at coordinate 81,542 of JAFYXV010000004.1, forward strand.
CGTATGATAGGGCGCGCAAGATCGGTAAGATATACTTTCTCAGACCTTGGGAGGAACCGGAAACGCCTAGTGTTTTTCTAAAGGAAATAAGAAATAACTGGAAATTTGTCTGGTCAAACAACGCTTCCCGTTATACAAGGATGCTATATTTTCTTTTTTTAATGATTCGCGTCCTTTGGGTCACTTTGATATTAAGCGTTTTAATAGTGCTTGGCTATAGCATTCTTGACGTAACCTTACGATTGATTATCGAGTAGTATATCTCGAATTTATCATCCAATCGAACCGTGGCGTGCAGCCACGGTTTGCTTTTGTATTACAGAGTATAGTTTCTTTGATAGAAACCGCTTAACTTGCTTGCTTTTTTGCTCTGATTGTAATAACGTGATTAAAAAATTACCTTGCCTAACATTATTACAAAGAAGGAGCACAATGGATACATACATCGCTTATTTCGATGAAACCGGTGACGACGGCATCACAACGAAGTCAAGTTCCGAATTCGTCTTGTCAAGCATCTATATGCCATCTGAAAAATGGCAGGAGAATTACGATGCCTTTAAAACTTTTAGGAAACAAATAAGGTCATCGCATGGATTGCATGTTAACGAGGAGATGCATACGATGGACTTTTTAAGAGATAGGGACCCTTACAGGAACTATAGTTGGACATTTGAAGAAAAGCGTGAGATTTTAATCTGCTTTGCCAAAGCTATTTCTTCTTTGGATTTGAAAGTTGTCAATGTGATAATAGATAAAACTCGGATTCAAAACAAAGATTATCCGATATTGGAAAAGGCCTTAACTTACAACATTCTTAATATTGAAAGCTGCAGTAAGGGCAATTGGAAATACATTATTATTTCTGACAAAGGGAAAATTCATTCAATGCAAATAATTGCAAGAAAAATCCGCTCAGTTCATTTTATCCCATCTGATTTCGATTTTTCTTCAGATATACCTGTAAGAAATTTACTTGAAGATATTCTTGAAAAAGATTCAAGAGAAAGTTATTTCATACAAATAAGCGACTTCATATCGTGTTTTGTTTATTTATACTACAGATATGTCATGAAAAAAGAGATATTGCCGAAAAGATTAAGCTATACGATTAATGAAACGCTTATAACCAACGTAATGGAAATATTCAAAGCGGGCGGAATACTTAATACCAAAGCGGCAAAGGACAATGCATACGGCCTTGCGATATACCCATAAAAAAAACCACCACCTACGAGGCATCCGCCATTTCAGTGGTTCGGTAATATGATATTACATTCCCTTAAAAAAAAGCAAGGGGGGTGTTCGAGGTCGGAGAAGCTTTTAGTGATGGCCTGATAAAAAAACACCACATCCAAAGCATTCGCTCCTTCAGTGGTTCGGTTAAATGGTATTAAATTTTGGTTAGAAAAGCAAGGTGCTGTTCAGGCCACTGGTTCGATCTTGACGAATTTGGGGCGGTAGCTGGGCCATCCTTTTATGATCTTTTCCGCGAAGGTGGAGCCTGTTCTTTTGAAATGCTCCCAGAGGATGGAGAGCAGCTCTTTTTCGTCGGGGCTGTCTTTTTTTACGGTGGAGAGCTCGATGGTCGCTAAGTTGCACTTGAGATCCAGGTCGCCTTTGTTGTCAAGGACGTAGGCGGTGCCGCCGGTCATGCCGGCGCCGAAATTAGAGCCTGTGGGGCCCAATACGACGACTTTACCGCCCGTCATATATTCGCAGCCGTGGTCGCCCACGCCCTCCGCTACAAGGAGAGCTCCGGAGTTCCTGATGGCGAAGCGTTCGCCGACCTGGCCTCTTATGAAGATCTTGCCGCTGGTGGCGCCGTAGCCGATGACGTTGCCGGCAATGAAGTTTTCCTCGGCGCTGTAATTGGCGGCGCCGGGGGAGAGGGTGATTATGCCGCCGGAAAGGCCCTTGCCGAGGAAGTCGTTGGCGGCGCCTTTTAGGTCGAGCGTCAAGCCGGAAAGGAGGAAGGCTCCGAAGGATTGCCCGGCGCTGCCTTGGAATTCTATGGTCAAAAGATCGTCCGGGAGATTCTGGTCGCCATAGCGCTCGCAGAGTTCGCCGGAAAGGCCTGCGCCGATGGCGCGGTCACTGTTGGTGACTTTCCTTACGGCCTTCCTTTGGCTTTTGCCGGAGAAGACGGAATCAAGTAGGGGCAGGAGTTTTTCCCGATCAAAGCTTTTGAAGACGTAAGGCGCGGCTTTTGTTTCCGGCGCTTTTTCAACGAAGAGGATCCTGGAGAGGTCGAGTTTGTTTTCTTTGGTGAGCGCTTCGTCCGCTATGAGAAGGTCTGTTCTGCCGATAGCTTCTTTTAGGCTTCTGAGGCCTAGGCTTGCGAGGAGCTCTCTTGTTTCCTTAGCCAGGAGTTCCAGGTAGTTGACGAGGTATTCCGCTTTGCCGCTGAATTTCTGTCTTAAGCATTCGTTTTGGGTGGCTATGCCCACGGGGCAGCTGCCGCAGTGGCACTGGCGGTCGTAAACGCAGCCTAGGACTATGAGAAGCGCGGTGCCGAAACAGAATTCCTCGGCGCCAAGGATAGCGCCTATAACGATGTCCTTGGCGGTCCTGATCTGTCCGTCCACCTGCAGTGTGACGTTGCCCCTCAAGCCGTTCTTAAGAAGCGTTTGCTGGACTTCTGAAAGGCCCAGTTCCCAAGGGATGCCGGCATGCCTTATGGAGGAGGTGGAGGCGGCGCCTGTGCCGCCGTCGAAACCGGAGACGAGGATCTTGTTGGCTTTGGCTTTGGCGGCGCCGGCGGCTATCGTGCCGATGCCGGCTTCCGAGACGAGCTTCACAGAGATCGTCGTCTTGGGATCGACGTTCCTTAAGTCATAGATAAGTTCCGCCAGGTCCTCGATGGAATAGATGTCGTGGTGGGGAGGCGGGGAGATGAGCGTCATACCTTGCTTGGCGTAGCGCAGCCTTGCTATGAGATCGTTGACTTTTTCGCCCGGGAGCTGTCCGCCTTCGCCGGGCTTCGCGCCCTGGGCAAGTTTTATCTGGAGTTCCTTGGCGCTTTTGATGTAGCTTGTGGTTACGCCGAAGCGGCCGGAGGCGATCTGCTTGATGCCGCAGTCCGTGTCTTTGCCGATCCTTACGGGATCAAGGCCGCCCTCTCCACAGTTCGACATTGAGCCGATGAAGTTGAAGGCTTTGGCGATAGCTTCATGGGCTTCCGGAGAAATGGAGCCAAGCGACATGGCTGCGCCGTAGAAGCTTTTCAGGATCTCTTCAACCGGCGTCACTTCCTCTACGGGGATGGCTTTCGTTTTCTTGAATTTCAGAAGATCCCTTAAGGTGTGGCAGCCTTCCGAGGTGTCGTTTACTATATTCGAGAATTCCTGGAATTTCGCGTAGTCGTTTCCTTTCGCCGCGTCCCTCAAAGCGATCTGGGCTTTGGCGGTCCAGCACGGGCGTTCTTTTATTTCGCATTTGGCCGCGTGGAGTTCTTTGATCTTCTTTTCCAGTTCGGCTAAGCCTATGCCGCCTATCCTTGAGGGCGTGCCGGCGAAGTAGGAGTTCACCAGTTCAGGGGAAAGCCCCATGATCTCGAAGAGCTTGGCGAAGCGGTAGCTTCTCAAAGTTGAGATGCCGACCTTCGCCATGATCTTGAGAAGGCCGTTCTTTATTGCCTTGACGTAATTGGAGGAAGCTTTGACAGGATCATCCGGAAAGATGTCGGAAATAGTCTCGAAGGCTAAGTACGGCGCGATGGCTGTGGCGCCGTAGCTTAAGAGCACCGCGAAGTGGTGGACGTCCCAGCACTCGGCGGTCTGGAGGATGATGCCCACAGGCGGCCTTTTGCCAGCCTCGTTCAAGATTTTGTCAACTGTGGCCGCGGCCAGAAGCGAGGGGATGGGCAGTTCGCCGTCTTTTTTGTTTTCCAGCCGGTCGGAAAGGATAAGGATCTTCACGCCTTCCTTTACGGCCGAAAGAGCGTCGTTTGCCAGTTTTGTGAGGGCGGCGGAAAGATCGTCCTTGAAGAAGAGGGGGAAGGTCTGGGCTTTGTAACCAGAGAGCCGCTTCAGTTCGTCTTCTGTCAGGATCGGTCTTTTAAGTTTTATCAGTTTGGCGCATTCCGGCGTTTCCTCGAGGATATTTCCGCTGTTGCCGATGTAGGTCATGATCGACATGACCTGCTCTTCCCTGATGGAGTCGATGGGAGGATTGGTGACCTGGGCGAAGCTTTGGTGGAAATAGTCGAAGAGGGGATGGTATTTTTTGGAGAGGGCGGTAAGAGGGCTGGTGCAGCCCATTGCGCCAACCTGTTCCTTGCCGTTTTCGCCCATGAACTTCAGGGCTTTGATGACGTTCGCCTTGTCGTAATTGAAGAATTCCTGCTTGGCGGCGAGGTCCTTGGGAACAGAGGAGGGAGCGACTTCCGTGAAGAGGCCCTGGATCTGGACATGATTAGTTTCCACCCAGCGGCGGTAGGGTTTGCTCCTGGCGCACCTGGTTTTCACTTCCTCATTTTCCAGAATGCGGTGTTCATTGAGGTCGAGGCAGATGATGGCGCCGGGGTTCAAGTGTCCGCGGCGGGCTACGTCTTTGGGAGCGATGTTAAGCACTCCGGTCTCGGAAGCCAGCACGAAAAGTCCGTCTTTTCTCAATGTCCAGCGGGCGGGTCTGAGTCCGTTCCTGTCGAGGGCCGCGCCGGCCATAACGCCGTCGGTGAAAGCCAGTGCGGAGGGGCCGTCCCAGGGCTCCATCAAGGCGGAATGGTATTCGTAGAAGGCTCTGATGTCATGGCCCATATGGTATTTAGCGCCCCAGGCCTGGGGCATGAGCATAAGAATGGCGTGGGCCGGGTCAAAGCCGGAATTGATAAGCAGCTCGAAAATGTTGTCAAGGCAGAAAGAGTCCGAAGCGCCTTCCGTAAAGAGCGGCAGGATCTTCTCCATGTCGTCTTTAAGTAGGGGAGAATGCAGAGAAGGCAGACGGGAACGCATGGCGTTCAGGTTGCCTTTTATGGTGTTTATTTCTCCGTTGTGGGCCAGAAGGCGGAAAGGATGAGCCAGTTCCCAGCTCGGGAAAGTGTTGGTGGAGAAACGCTGGTGGACCAATACCAAAGCGGAGGTCAGATCTTTTTCCGTAAGGTCGGGATAGAATTTCTCCAACTGCGCCGCGATGAAAAGGCCTTTGTAAACGATTGTACGTGAGGAGAGGGAGCATATGAAAGTGCTTTTGCATTTCTTCTCCAAAACTCTTCTCAAAACGAAAAGTTTTCTCTCCAGTTCGCTGCCGTCGCCTACGGGATCGAAAGTTAAGAAAAGCTGCTTAATCACCGGCATTCCGGACCTGGCCACCTGGCCTATGGCTTCGGGCTTTACGGGGACTTCGCGCCAGCAGACTACGCGGTAGCCGTTCTCCGCAAGCGTCTCTTCAATAAGCGCGGTCTCGTTGGCATGCTCGAAGACCATGGCGACAGCGTACTGCCCCAGGGGCGGAAGGTTCGGTACGACTCTCCTGAAGAAGGCGTCAGGGATCTGAAACAGAAGCCCGGCGCCGTCGCCGGTCAGAGGATCGTTGCCGGTGGCGCCGCGGTGAGTGAGGTTCTTGAGAACGCTGAGACCTGAAACGATGACCTCGTGCGAGGAAGCGTTGTTAAGGTCGGCGACTAATCCTACGCCGCAGGCGTCGTGCTCGAAACTTTGATCGTAAAGTCCTTTCATTTTTTTTGCTTAGAAAATATAAACAGGGTAGGAGTCAGGGTTCTTGCCGAAGAGCGTCACGTCGTCGATTTTTTTGATGACCGGGCCCTTCAAAAGGGCGTACAGAAGCCTTTCCACGCCGATGCCGCCGCCGAAGGTCGAAGGGAAGAGGGGAGCGCCGTCAGGCCCTTTCATGCTTGCTACGGAAAGGAAGGGCGCGTACCCGCTCAGTTTCTCAATGTTGGTGATTTCGCCGCTGCGGTCAAACTTAGGCTCTTCCGGAATGATCTTGTTGTCTATCAATCTCGCGATGATCGGTTCGTAGAGCCATTCCCTGATGGCGCCTGATAGCACTTCCAAGGCGCCGCCCATTCCGCCCTCCAGAAGCGCGCTCTGGGCGCAGAGGTCGTAGTTGTAGATATCTTCCGAGGGAATGTCGTCCTGGTTTCTCTTGCTGCCGTCGGCTTTAAGGTAGGGGTAAACGAGGTCGTAGTTTTCGCGCAGGATGCCCTTGATCCAGAAGAACTGGCTGCCGCACTCCTCGCCTAAAACTTTTTCCACAGAAGCGCCCGCGGCTTTTTTCTTTGCTTCGTCAAGGAAATAGGAAGGGAAGGGTTTGGCGGGAACTTCAAGCTTTACGCCCAGGGCGGCGAGATCCGCTTCGTTCTTTTCTTTGAGGGCCTTCACGGTGTAGATGATGAGATCCTCGAAGAAACCAAGCGCTTTGCCGAGGTCTTCCTTGAGGAGCTTTTTGGTCTTTTCCACTTCGCCGTAATACTCTTCCAGCGGGACGAAATGTTCCCTCCTGACTTCCATATCCATTTGCGAAAAGTCAATAAGATAGCGGCCTCTCTGCTCGCCAACGGGGCTTTCCAGTTCCAGCCTGATGTTGGGGGAGTCGATGTAAACGCCCTTTAAATAAGGGTTAGTGCAGGCCAGGAATTTGGAGTAGATCATGGAATGGGTGGTCTTGTAGGGCTGGCCCTTGTAGCTTAAGGTGGGGGAGTACTCTATGTCGTGCGCCAGAGGATCGGTGACAGGGGAAAGCGAAACTCTTTCCAGATTCAGTATGCCGTTATTGACCAAAAATTCCTGCATCGCGTTGACAAGAGTTGTGCGGATCTTCAAAACGTGAAAGATGGTCTCGCTTTGCCATTTGTCCATGTACTGGCTTTTGGCGAAGGCGGTCAGTCCGCTGCCGGACTGCTTAAGGGCGGCGTGAAATCTGGCTAGGCTTGCGCCGATGTCGTCTCGTTCCTGCATGGTTTTCTCCTTTTTGCTGCAGTTAATAGTTACAGAGCAGTAGTAAATAAGCAAAAGCCGTGCCAAAGGCGAAAAATAGTCTTTTTAGGCAGAAATTCAGCACTTACGTTACAGATTATGTACCGTGGTGCGGATATTGCATACAGAAAATGTAATATAAGGACCTGCTTGGCGCTTTTTGCAGCCGGTCGTTTTACTTTTGGTGTCCCGCTTTAATATGAGTTGACACTTGTTTTCTAAAAAACAATGTGTCAACTTTTAACCATAAAGGGACAGATTATATCGGGAAATTTTTTGTTTACATTTAATGTGCGAGGGGGATGGCTTTATTATAAAAAGTGTAATGAGTTGCTAAAACGCCGTAATTATTCCGCGGACGATCGCTTTTTTCAGCGTGGGAAAAGCTTGTTCAATAGTCGAGACTGTCTGGGTCGAGCAGGAAATTCCTGAGGCCGATGGTGACTATTCCTTGCGAATTTCGCGAGGGGGCGACATTTTCCCTGACGATGACGATTTTTTTGAAAGAGTCGTTGACGTTCAAAAGCGGCCTCAGCTCTTTTTCAGTCTTGTCGCCGGTGGGCATGGCGAAGGCGGATTGGACATAGTAGCGTTGGTCGCCGCGGTTTATCACGAAATCTATCTCGGTCTGCTTTTTCAAATAGGAGCCGTTTTTCATTTCCCTTATCTCAACGATGCCAACGTCGACGGAATAGCCGCGATAGTTCAGCTCGTTGAAGATGATGTTCTCCATGATGTGGTTTTCCTCGGTCTGCCGGAAGTTAAGCCTGGCGTTCCTTAAGCCGAGATCCTCGAAATAAAATTTCGAGATGGAGTTGAGGTGCTTCTTTCCTTTGATGTCATATCTTTTCGCCTCTTCTATTATAAAAGCGTCTTTGAGATAGTCAAGGTAGTTTTTTATGGTTGCCCCCGCCGGGATGGAAGCGCGTTCTTTGCTGAAGGAATTGGCGATTTTGTAGGCGTTGGTCAGTGACCCTATGTCGGAAGCGACGACGTCTATCACGCCGTCCAGAGCCGACACGTCCCTAATGTCGTACCTTTCTATGAGGTCCAGCAGATAGGTCTCCTTGAAGAGATCCTTCAGGTATTTTTCCTTTTCTTCTTTGGTCTCCAATTTCAGAACGTATGGGAGACCTCCGTAGGTATAATATTCAGTCCAGGCCAGGTCGAGGCTCTTTGCCAAAAAAGTCAGATCCTCTCCATTCCAGCGCGATTTCCTTGCGTCCAGGTAAGCCGTTAGGAATTCTAAAAAGCAAAGAGGATACATCCTTATCTCGTCGCCTCTGCCCCTGAATTCGGTAACAACGTCTTTTGAGAGGAAGCGGGAATTGCTTCCGGTGACGAAGACGTCGGCGTTGCTGAAATGCATGAGACCGTTAAGGACATCCGGGAATTCTTCCAATTTCTGCACTTCGTCAAGAAGGATGTAGTGCATCTTGCTGTCTTTTTTGATCGCTTTGCTTAAATATTTGTAGCATTCCTCCGGATCTCTGAGAGACTTGTTCTTGATGTCCTCGAAGTCGATCTGAACGATATGATCTTCCCGGACGCCTTCATTCAAAAGCGACTCTTTAAAAAAATTAGCCAGCAAAAAGGATTTTCCGCAGCGGCGGATGCCGGTTATTATTTTGATCATTCCGTTGTGCTTGTGCCTGATCAGAAGATCCAAATATTTATCTCTTTTAATTATCATAACGTTTCTATTTTCATTTTAGGGTCATTTGACCCGTTTTTAAAAGTTACATTATAATATTACCATAATTGCCTGAGCGTAACAATATGCCGTTTGCAAACTAGCATTTTTCGTAGCGCGAGTTTTACGCAAAGGCGTGGGAACTCCATTTTGAAACAGCTATATTTTCATTTTAGGGTCATTTGCCCCTTTTTTGGAAATGTTGATTTTCTATTCTTAATTTCCAAACTGGATTCTCTTAAGGCTGGATAATCTTTTAAATCCAGGAAATCCAAGACATACGGATCTTTTATGAAATCTTTCGGAGCAACGGGCTTTAACAACTCAACGGCTTCTTTTTTGACAGAATTCTTGTCCCGGCTGGCCAGCAGACGTTCATAATATAAAGTGGCGATTTGACGTTCGAGCTGCCGGCTAGACCAAGCTGAGCGTATGCATTCTTCCATATACCAGTTTCTGGCATTGGCATTTTCAATTCTCAAAAGGATGCGATAATGTGTCCAGCTCAATTCGGAACGCACTGCGTTCCGTTTTTGGAATGAAATGTAAAACAATCTCATATTTCTCAGATTTCTTATGTCAAATCCTTGCCCGAACTCTTTTTTAAGTCGAGCGGAAAGATTTTGCAATGTCTTTTTTCCGTAATCTGCGCGATAATTCCCTTTCTGCTCATGCTCGACGATCAATCTTCCAATGTTCCAATAGGCTTGCACCATTGCTGAATTAACCGAAGCGTAAGCTTGATTGCGGTATGAAAGAAGCGTTTCTCGAATCGCAGAATAGAGAGTTTGAACCTCCTCAGGGGGATTTTTGTTCAAATTATTGTTGCTTTTCATGCTAAGTTCTTTTTTGAAGTTGACGAGTTTTCACTAACCTCAGTGTACGCCATGATAGACAAAAACGTAAATAAACACAAGGAGATTTGCTTTTGCTAATAGTTTTTATAGCAGATGTAATCTAAATGAATTTAATTGTTCTAGGTCTTGTAAAAAATCTTTGGGCATCGGTTACATTTGATGTATAAGGTGGCAACTGCTTATTACAAAAAATGTAATGGCGGAATGGGCGCGTAGGGCGGAAAGGCGGAAAAATGGGGACTTTTGGAGTTTGGCACACCTTTTGCTTTATATGTGGCGACAACTATTTTCATCAACCATCAGGAGAAAAAAATGAACAGTTGCGCCAGAAAAGCTGCAGTTTCCAAAGTCGCGGGCCTCAAGGGCTGCGCGCCCTTCGCGGGTGAGGCTTTCAAGGAAGCCGATTACGCCGCGGACGTTTTCACTAAATCCGCCATGAAGGAATATCTTCCTCATGACACATTTGCGAAACTGCTGCAGACTATAGACCAGGGCCAGCCTTTGGATCCCTCGATCGCGGGCGAAGTGGCGCACGCCATGCGCCGCTGGGCTAGCGACCGCGGCGCCACGCACTACACGCACTGGTTTTTGCCCTTGACGGGCAGCACGGCGGAAAAGCACGACGCCTTTTTGGAAATAAAGAACGGCCTTCCCATACAGACCTTCTCAGGAAAGAACCTGATCGTGGGCGAACCGGACGCCTCCAGCTTCCCCTCCGGCGGCATCCGCTCCACCTTCGAAGCCAGAGGCTATACCGCCTGGGATCCGACCTCCCCGGCCTTCATCAAACGCCACGGCAACGGCGCCACGCTCTGCATCCCCACGGCCTTCTGCGCCTATACGGGCGAAGCGCTGGATAAGAAAACACCGCTTTTGAGGTCCATGCAGGTCCTTTCGCAGGCTACCAAGCACCTGATGAAGTGCTTTGGCAAGAAGGAAGAGAAAGTGACCATAACGCTGGGACCGGAACAGGAGTATTTCCTGATCGACAAGAGTTTTTACCTTTCCAGGCCCGACCTGCTCTTGACCGGCAGGACTTTGTTCGGATCTCCGAGCCCCAAGCATCAGCAGCTTGAGGACCACTACTTCGGCACCATCAAGGGAAGGATCCTGAACTTCATGACGGAAGTCGAGGACGAACTGTGGAAACTGGGGATCCCCGCCAAGACGAGGCACAACGAAGTGGCCCCCGCCCAGTTTGAGCTGGCTCCCATGTTCGAGGAACTGAACCTCTCCTGCGACCACAATATGCTGGTTATGGAAGTGCTCCGCCAGGTGGCGGACCGCAACGGATTGGTCTGCCTCTTGCATGAGAAGCCCTTCGCGGGCGTCAACGGCAGCGGCAAGCACAACAACTGGTCTATAGCCTACGGCGGCACGAACCTCTTCGACCCGGGCACCGACCCTCACCAGAACGCCATCTTCCTTACTATGCTCTGCGCGGTGATAGAGGCCGTCGATAAGCACGCCGACCTTATCAGGGCCGCGGTCGCAAGCGCCGGCAACGACCACCGCTTGGGCGCCAACGAAGCGCCTCCCGCGGTCATTTCCGTTTACCTTGGCGATCAGCTGGCCGACATCGTCCATCAGCTGGAAGCGGGCAAGCCGAAACGCTCCAAACACGCGAGCGCTCTGAAGATCGGCGTGGATACGCTGCCGCCTTTGCCCAAGGACGCCACGGACCGCAACAGGACCTCGCCGTTTGCCTTCACGGGCAACAAGTTCGAATTCAGGGCGCCCGGTTCCTCCGCTTCCTGCGCCGGCCCGAACATCGTTCTGAACACCGTAGTGGCGGAAGCCCTTGAGCGCATCGCTTCCGAACTGGAAAAGGCCGACGTGGTCGGCAAGAACGAGCCCGGCAAGCACACGGCGAAGTTCCACGACGTCCTGACTGACATCCTGAGCAAGATCATAAAAGACCATAAGCGGGTCTTGTTCAACGGCGACGGCTACAAGTCCGACTGGCTGGCGGAAGCCGCCAAGAGAGGATTGCCCAACACCTCGAAAACTCCGGACGCCCTTAAGGCTTTCGTCAAGAAAGAAAACATCGAGATCTTTGAAAAATCAGGCGTCTTTTCCGAGAGGGAAACGCTCTCCCGCTACGAGATCGCCCTGGAGGACTACAAGACCAAGATCATGATCGAAGGAAACTGCGCGCTGGAAATGGTTGACACCATGATCATGCCGGCCATCAGGTCGGAATACAGAGACAGCCTGGAAGCGCTGAAGAAAGCCGCGGACTGCGGCGTGGCCTGCGGGACCGAGGCTCTGCGCGATCAGTCGGTTCTTTTCGGCAGCGGGCTGGACACCCTCAGAAGACAGCGCGACAAGCTTGAGGAGGCCATCAGCCAGGGCAAGAGCTGCGACACCATCTCCGCCATGGCCGCCCTGCGCGCCACCGTGGACAACCTTGAGAAATACGTCTCCGACGAAAAGTGGCCTCTGCCCAAATACCGCGAAATGCTCTTCATCTACTAAGCGAAATAAATGTCAGAACAAATCAAACACGAATGCGCTGTGGCGCTCTTATGCAAGAGGGCGCCACAGTTTGACACAAAAAGCGCCCTCAATAAACTCGTCCTGCTCCTGGAAAAACAGCACAACCGGGGGCAGGACGGAGCGGGGGTAGCTTTGATCGATCCGAAGCCTACGATAGGGAAAGCCGCGTATCTTCTTAAAAAATCGGCTTCTGTTAATCCCCTGGGAGAATTGGTCAGCTACTGCCACCAGTTCAAAGGAGACCTGAAGCCCGGCGTTCTCTTGGGACATTTGCGTTACGCGACCTACGGACGGCATGAAGAAAACTTCTGCCATCCGTTTTTGCATAAAGAGGCGGAGCTGAAAAGAACGCTTTTTTTGGCCGGCAACTTCAACCTCACCAACACCAAGTCGCTCTTCAGTTCCTATGCGAAACTGGGCAAGCATCCCGATTCCATGGCGGACGGGTATCTTATGTGCGAGTGGCTTTCTTTTGAGATGGAGAAGGCGGCCGCGGCCGGAAAGAAGGGCGAGAAAGAGATCCTCGTTTCCGCTCTCAAGGATCTTCTGCCGAGGCTGGATGGCGCTTACACGCTCTGCGGAGCCTTGGGCAGCGGCTGGAGCTTCGCCGTCAGGGACGCCAACGGCATCCGCCCCTGCTTCTATTACCTCAACAAGGAATACGCGGTGGTCGCCTCCGAGCGCCCGGCCATACAGGCGGCCTTCAACATACCTAGCGGCGACGTGAAAGAACTGCCGCCCGGCAAACTGATGCTGGTCTCCCCGAAGGGAACGGTGACCTTCGTTCAGATATTGGAGCCAAAGGAAAAGAAGAGCTGCGTTTTTGAAAGGATCTATTTCTCCCGCTCCAACGACGCCCTTATCCATCATGAGAGGAAGGCCCTGGGCGCCGCGCTGGCGAAACCTATTTTGGAAGCCGTCGGCTACGACCTTGAGCACACTTTCTTCAGCTACATTCCCAATTCCGCCCAGGTCGCTTTCCACGGGCTTTTGGAAGCGCTTTTCAACGAAGGCTTGGCGGAGGGGCGCCCGGTCAGGTTCGGGCAGATCGCCGTCAAGGACGCCAAGTTCAGGACCTTCATCGCGGACGCGGCCAGCAGGGCAGAATTCTACCAGCACGTTTACGACGTGACCTACGGGCTAATAGAGCATGACACGGACACCCTGGTGGTGCTGGACGACTCCATCGTCCGCGGCAACACTATGAAGAACGCTATACTTCCCATGCTGGACAGGCTCAGGCCGAAGAAGGTCATAATCGCGTCAAGCGCGCCGCCCATCGCTTTCCCGGACTGCTACGGCATCGACATGAGTTCCTTAGAGGAGCTCATCGCTTTCCGGGCGCTGGTGAAACTCCTGAAGGGCAAAGTGCCGACGACTCCGGAAACTTTGAGAAAAGCTTATAATAGTATTCCGCTTGCTAAGCTTTCCAAAGCTATCGCGGATCTCTTGAAGCCGGAGGGCATGCGCGCCGAGGTGGAAGTCATCTTCCAGACTTTGCCCGCCCTGAAAAAAGCCTGTCCGGATGCCGCAGGGGACTGGTATTTCACCGGAAATTATCCCACTCCCGGCGGAGAGAAAGTTTTAAAGCAGGCTATTAAGAATTATCTTGAAAAAAAGCATGAACGCTCCTACTGAATTCATAGAGAAATGGCGCTCAATGAGAGAGCGCAAAGCCTTCCTTGCCCTGGAGGACGGCACGGTCTTCCACGGCGTTTCCTTCGGTTCTCCGAATGATCGGGTAGGGGAGGTCGTCTTCAACACCGGCATGTGCGGATACCAGGAGATCCTGACGGATCCAAGTTACGCCGGACAATTCGTGACGCTTACCACGGCGGAAGTCGGCAACTACGGCGTCAACCGGGAGGATAGGGAATCGCGCTCGCTGTTTTTGAACGGTCTTGTGATAGGCGATTTGACTGCGCCTTCCAACTACCGCTCCACCTCTTCTTTGATCGATTATCTGAAGAAGAACAAGATCCCGGGGATCTGGGGCGTGGACACCAGAAGCCTCACCTTGCACTTGAGGGAATACGGCAACAAGAAAGCCTACCTCCACGTCGAGGATAAGCCCCTGAAGGTCGAGGAAGCGATAATGAAAGCTAAGGCCTGGGAAGGCTTGGACGGCCAGGACTACGCCGCCAAAGTCACCTCCAAGGACTCCTACAACTTCAGCGACGCCGGGCATGACGCGCCCTTGGTCGTCTGCTACGACTTCGGCGTGAAAACGAACATCCTGCGCCAGCTCTCAGCGTTCGCGAACGTCACGGTGGTCCCGGCCAAGACAAGCGCCGACGAGATCATCGCCATGAAGCCGGACGGCATCTTCCTTTCCAACGGACCGGCTGACCCTGCCGCGCTGCCTTACGCCGTAAAAAACATCAAGCTTTTGCTTGGCCTCGCGCCGATCATGGGCATCTGCTTGGGCCATCAATTGCTGGCCCTTTCCCTGGGCGCGGAGACCGGAAGACTGAAATTCGGCCACCACGGCTGCAATCATCCTGTCAAGAACCTTAAGACCGGGAAAGTCGAGATTACATCCCAGAACCACAACTTCGCGGTGAAACTGGAGAGCGTTCCCAAAATTATGGAAGTCACCCACATCAACCTGAACGACCAGACCATTGAGGGATTAAGGCACAAGAAGCTTCCGGCTTTCTCCGTGCAGTACCATCCCGAGTCCTGCCCCGGCCCCCACGATTCCAGATATCTTTTCGCGGAATTCAAAAAAATGATCATGGGAAAATGAGATGAAGAGAAAAGACATAAAGAAGATCCTGCTTTTGGGCGCCGGCCCCATCGTAATAGGCCAAGGCTGTGAATTCGACTATTCCGGAGTGCAGGCCGTCAAAGTCCTGAAGAGGGAAGGATACCAAGTCATCCTTGTGAACTCCAATCCCGCCACGGTCATGACGGACGCTTTCAAGCGCAATAAAGAAGAAGCCGACAAAGTTTACATAGAGCCCCTGCTTCCCGAGTACGTCGAGAAGATCATAGAAAAGGAAAGACCGGACGCCCTGCTTCCCACGCTCGGCGGACAGACTGCTTTGAACCTGGCCATGGAACTGGCCAGATCCGGCGTCTTGGAAAAATATAAAGTCGAAATGATCGGCGCCGATGACAAGGCCATCGACCGCGCCGAGGACAGGGATCTCTTCAAGAAAGCCATGCAGGAACTCGATCTGGACATGCCGAAAAGCGGCTGCGCCCACGATCTGGAAGAGGTGAAAGCGGTCGCCAAAGAGATCGGCACCTGGCCTCTTATCATAAGGCCGGCCTTCACCCTGGGCGGAACCGGCGGAGGCATCGCCCACGACGAAAAGGAGCTTTTGGAAATTGCCGGAGCCGGGCTGGACGCCTCCCTTAAAAGCGAAGTGCTGATAGAGGAATCCCTGATCGGCTGGAAAGAATATGAGATGGAAGTCATGCGCGACAAGGCCGGCAACGCCGTCATCGTCTGCTCCATCGAGAACTTAGACCCCATGGGCGTGCACACCGGCGACTCCATTACCGTAGCGCCGGCTATCACTCTGACCGATAGGGAATACCAGGCAATGCGCGACGATTCCATCAGGGTCTTGGAAAAGATCGGCATCGCCACCGGCGGTTCGAACGTCCAGTGGGCTGTTGATCCCAGGAACGGAAGGAGAGTCATCATCGAGATGAACCCCAGGGTGAGCCGCAGCTCCGCCCTGGCCTCCAAAGCCACCGGTTTCCCCATCGCCAAGATCGCCGCGCTCTTAGCCGTCGGCTATACTCTTGACGAATTAAGGAACGACATTACGGAGAAAACCCCCGCCTGCTTCGAGCCGGCCCTGGACTACTGCGTCGTCAAGATCCCGCGCTTCACCTTCGAAAAATTCCCCGGCGCCGAAACGAAGCTCGGCACCCAGATGCACTCGGTGGGCGAAGTCATGGCCATCGGCAAAACTTTCAAGCAGGCCTACCTCAAGGCCGTGCGTTCCCTGGAAGCGCCTCTTGCCTACCACGACGAGGAAACCTTTGACCCTTGGTTCAAAAACGAACTTAAGGAACTTAAAGCCTTCCGGGAATTTCTTTCAACTTTTACCCTCGACACCATTCCCACCGACGTTCTATTGCAGGCGAAAGTCATGGGCTTTTCCGACAAAGAGATCGCCCATGAATTAAAGGCGGAAGAAGCGGATATCAGAGCGAAAAGAAAAGCGCTCACCATTCATCCTGTCTTCGGCGCCGTGGACACCTGCGCGGGCGAATTCGAAGCCAAGACGCCCTACTACTACTCCTACTATTCCTTTGAAAAGCAGCAGGAACAGCCCATAAAAAAGACCAAGAAACGCATCATGGTCCTGGGCGGCGGTCCGAACCGCATCGGCCAGGGGATAGAGTTCGACTGGTGCTGCTGCCACGCGGCCTTCGCCCTAAAAGAAAAGGGCTTCGAAGTCATCATGCAGAACTCCAACCCGGAGACCGTCTCCACCGACTACGACACTTCCGACAAGCTCTACTTCGAGCCTCTGACCTTCGAGGACGTCATGGAGGTCTATGAGAAGGAGAATTGCGACGGCATCATCGTCCAGTACGGCGGACAGACGCCCCTTAACCTCGCCGCCAGACTGAAAGCTGCCGGCGCAACGATCGTCGGCACCACGCCGGAAGACATCGCCTTGGCGGAGGACAGAGATTTCTTCAAGCAACTCGTTTCCGACGTCGGCATGAAGCAGCCTGTGAGCGGCATCGCCCACAGCGTAAAGGATGCCGCCAAGATAGCCGAGGAGATCGGCTATCCCGTTCTTGTCCGCCCCAGCTTCGTCTTAGGCGGCCGCGGCATGGCCATCGTCTCCAATGCCAAGGAACTCGACCGCTACGTAGGGGAGGCGGTCGCCGCCTCCGAAGGCAACTCCATCCTTATCGACAAATTCCTTGAGAACGCCGTGGAATTGGACGTGGACTGCATCTCCGACGGAGAGGCCGTCGTCATCGGCGCCATCCTCGAGCATGTGGAAGCCGCCGGCTGCCACTCCGGCGACGCCGCGGCCATCACGCCGCCCGTCTCCTTAAAACCGCAGGTCATCAGCGAAATCAGGCGCTACGCCGAGATCTTCGCCAAGCGCTTGAGAGTCGTAGGGCTGATGAACCTTCAGCTGGCCGTGAAAAACGACGAGCTCTGGATGATCGAGGTGAACCCCAGAGCCTCCCGCACCGTGCCCTTCGTCAGCAAGGCCATAGGCGTACCCTTAGCCGGCTACGCCGCGCTCTGCATGGTAGGCTACAAACTCAAAGACCTCGGCTTCACGGAAGAAAAAGCTCCCAAATGCTACTGCGTAAAAGAAGCCGTCTTCCCCTTCATAAAATTCAAAGGCGCCGCTATCGACCTCACTCCCGAGATGCGTTCCACCGGCGAAGTGATGGCCATCGGCTCCGACCCCATGGAAGCCTACTACAAAAGCCAGCAGGCCGCCGGCAGCCCGCTTCCCAAAAGCGGCAAGATATTCGTCTCCTTAAAAGACGAGGACAAATTGGACGCTATCCCCCTGGTGCAAAAATTAGTCGACATGGGTTTCTTCATCTACGCCACTCTTGGCACCTCCACCTGCTTATGGAACCACGGCATCAAGAGTACCGGCGTTTACCGCGTCTCCAAAGGCCGCCCCAACGCCATCGACTACATCAGGGAAAGAGAGATAGGCTGGGTGGTCAACACCTCCGAATCCGGCATGGAACCCGCTGACGACCACTTCAGGATCAGAGCCGAAGCCGTAGCCGCGGGCGTCCCTGTCACCACCACAATAGACGGCCTCCGCTACGCCGTCTCCGCCCTGGAACGAGAACTCGGCGAAGCCGACATCCCCGTCCGCAACCTGTAAATTCAGCCCAAAAAAACAATCGCAAGAAAAAGGGAGCCCCCATGCGGAGGGCTCCCCTTATTCATTCGGTGCTAAATCAGCTCACCGCTTTCTCATCGCCGCCAAAGCAAGCAAAAGCAAAGCAAGCATCCCAACCGGCTCGGGCACAGCGTATCTGAAATACGGCGTTCCGACGCCTTCTTCAATATCCCAGATCTCATCGAAATCCCAGCCGACATAGGTTTCCTGCTGCTTCATCTCTTCAGGGCTGACGAAGCCGGTCACGCCCTCAACTCGTTCTACGCTGTTTGAATTGAAATACGAGTTTTTATACTGCCCTTTGCCAAGATAACTGGTTTCGGTTTCCACATCGGCGTAGCAATTGGAAATCACCGGTAAACTATCATTGAGGTCGTTAGCCACCAAAGCGTATCTGAAAGATCCTTTCGCGTAGCAATTTACCAAAAGAGAATTATAACTGTAATAAGCCAAACCGGCAATCATCAATTCAGGATGATCCGAAGTGTTATACATCTCAACGCATGATTCGCTAATAACGCTTTCGTCCATATAACCAACCAATCCTGCATAATTATACGTAAGATCAGTTGGAATGTTTCCGTTAAAGCTACATTTGTCCATTGTGGAATTTATTAGCTCATAACATAAGCCTCCGGAGTGATCACAATATGACATATAACAATCAGACCTCACGTGACAATTGTATATGGAAGAATAACAGGTCATACCCGAAAGAAAACCAAGTTTAACACTTATTTTAAGATCAATTTCAGCATCTTCCAAGGATAAATTGCAAATTGTTCCCCCGTCAACATACCCGAACAAACTGGAATGAATAAAAACATAATTATTAGTCGAACGCCAGCCAAGATACAGATTTTTAATAGTGTAATTTTGCCCGTCATAAACTCCGGAGAAAGGATGCTGAAGGTAGGAGGGATCTATTCTGTAGCGGTTGCTGAAGAAACCTATAGGATTCTTCATGGGCGTTTCGCTCATATCAAAGTCGCAAGTCTGAAGATAATGTCCGTTCAAAGGATATTCGGAATCAAATCCGATGTTGTCCAACTCATCGGGCTCGGACAAGAATTTAGCAAAATCGCCTTCAATAACGAGATCTTTTGTTACCGCTACTGAGACTTCTTCCGCTGTATCCGTCAGGTCTCTCTTAAAACTAACGAAGGTGGTTTTCTGCGGTTCGTCAGGCGTTGCTTTGACAAGCAAATTTTCGCCATAAAGATAATTTGTTTTGTTGGGTTCAAGCGTGATTTCGCCAAAGGCACAGGCGGGAACATACACTTTATAAGTGTTTTCGCCTAGGAATTTCCAATATGGTGTTGTTTCGCCTTCCTGAATTGACCAAACAGTGTCAAAATCCCAGTTCCTAAAAGTTGCTTGCTTTTTGATATCCTCAGACGATACGCCCGCTCCAAATTCGGTTCCTTTCATGAGATCAAAATCATAATAAGAACTGAAACAAACACAAGTGTTAGTTGTCAAAGCGCAAATACCGCCGACAGTTGGATTCAATGTCATATCAGCGCTGGAAGTGGAATAACATTGCATTATGCCATAGTCGTTTGTTGTTGCCTGGCCGTATTCTTTGTAGATGTTTTCAATGGCGTTTGCGCAAATGCCACCAATATAGCCGTCTGATTTAACTTTCATATCAGCGTGGCAGTACCGAATATAAGTTTTGCCATAATTACGTCCACAGATTCCGCCGATATAAGTTTCAGAATTTTTAAAGTACAATTTTTTCTCTATGTAGCCCGAGGCTTTGCAGTTGATTATGTAGTTATGATCGTTCTGTTCGCTATCATAAATGCACAGTCCAACTATTCCGCCACCACTGTGAGATGCTTTGATTATCCCAACGAAAGAGCAATTTATGATTTTTGTTTTTCTAGCTTCGGCGACTATACCGCCGACATCACTGTATCCATGTATGATTCCGCTTACTTGGATATTAGTTATCACACTGGCGGAAGCATATGCTGCCAACGCTCCTCCTACCATAGTACTGCCGTTGTAGTAAGACAAATCATTCCCCATGGAAATATCTTCCAAGAAGACATTTTTGATCTCAGCGCCTGATAGTTTTTCAAATAGAGCGCAGCCTCTCTGAGAATGCAAACTTTTTATGGAAAAATTCTGCCCGTCCAGCACGCCGCAAAAACTGTGTTCTTTTCCATCAGAAGAACGTCCGGAATTGCCAATAGCAAGGAATTCTGGTTCCCAAGTTTTTGTTTCGCTTGCGTCAATGTCATTCTCCAAACGGAAAACACTTGATTGGCATTCAGCAATATTTTCCCCCATCCAAACCAAGTTTTCAACCTTGGTCAAAAGGTAAGGAGACTCTGCGGTGCCGTCGCCTTCCGGCTTTATAGCCTCGTTGGCGGCAAAAAGACAATTGGCAGCAAAAGCTAACAAGCAGGTTAAAAGAAGGTTTTTCATATCCTTATTCTCCATATTTAGCCTGGAAAATATCCTCTTCTGTGATATCATCCTTGGCGTTAAGTTTATAGTACCAAAAATTAGAGTTTTTGGTGTTTTCGGCATAGTAACGTTTCGCGTTGCTTTGCCATTTGTTCATCAACTCTATCACTGATTCTTGAATTGGCAAAACATTAATATCGAATCTTTTCTTTGCGGTATCTAGTGTCTCGCATTCCGGCAAGGAGAATTTCTCTCCGTTCTCGGAATACCATTTGTTAAAATCGCTGAATCTCCAGTTCCCGCGTCCGGGAGTTTTGTAAACTTCCACGAGTTTTTCAAGCGTTTTATCGTTTTCCAGCGCCGAAGCCAGATATGGGAAAACGTGATATCCCAGCCCAGTTATTTCGCTGGCGAGCTGATTCAAAACCAATACGCGTGGTGTATCTCTTTCGTTTTCTTCCTGCCAGCAAGCATACCATTCTGTCCATATGTTTGACATGTACTTCCTGCCTTCGTACCACCAGTAATAATGAAACAGCGTGGAAGGAATGGTCAAATCGTTTCCTTTGCCGCTAAGCCAAGGGAAGGCTATCGTTCCCAGAGAATCGAATCCGAAGCAAAGCTGCGTCAGCAAAAAAGCTCTGCGGTCGGCAAATGAAAGGGCCTTGTTTTCAAAGGTCTGCCCGTCGCCTAAACTTTCCACGCGATTGGTTATCTCGCCTCTTTCCAGCAGAGTCATGATCAACGGAAGCGCTTCAGAAACCGGAATGGCTTTGAAAGTTTTGCTTTCGCTATTCCAAATATCGATTTTTTCCTTAGGAATCTCCAGTTCTTTGTTTTGCTTGGCAAAATAAAGAGCGGAGGAATCGTAGAGCAAGTTTAGATATTCTTCGCTGCTAACTGCCGCTAAAATATCCCCTACGCAAATCAGACAAAAACAAGCAAATAATATTTTTTTCATTTTCGTTCTCCTTTATTCCTCTTCTAATATTGGGGCGTATTTAACAGGGGTATAAGAATTAATAGGATGTTCAGTGTAGTAATCCAAAAAGTCTTTCCCGTTATGATTTAAGAAAAAACTATTCTCTAATTTCATTATGAACATATTCCCTATATTACCGTTGCAAGAATCAGATCTTCTTGCAGCCAATAATCCGCCGTAGAACAAAACGATACTGTCACCTATATTACCAGTTGGATATAAATTTATTGGCCATCTCACATCAGTGTAAAAATCCGAAGCTCCGCCAAAAGTATAATATGAAGTGTAATATTTCCCGTTAGGATCTAATGCAATAGGACAATTGCTGTCTCCGTATATTACACAATCATCTCTAACAATAAAAGGATGTCCAAAGGTATTGCCATAAGGATCTACCGCATATGCAGGAGCGTTATAACTGCCGTCTTGTTCTTCCATATACTCATCCGCCCAATCGTCGACAACAGAATATTCGCAGTCGATGAGCGCTTGATAACCACTGTTTAACGAGCTTCTCTCGTTATAATTAGGTTGCCTTCCGTGTATATCGGCACAGGATCGATAGCGAAAGTTAGCAATTTCAACATCGCCGGAAGAAGATTGGCGTCTATAGGTTATCTTTATATTGCCGTTGCCTATTGCCGTTCCCTCCAAGTATATGAACTTGTCAAAAATTTTACCCTTTAAATCACCAATCCCACAATAGAGATTTGTCGTTGTCCCGGGATTTGCCATAGGCTTATATAATTGATAAGCGTTTTTTGTATATAAACGCAAATGACTCGGCATTTCCACTTTTAATCTAATATAATCAACATTCATCCAGCTAGGAGAATGGGATATTTTCAAAGGCAACAAATCGTCATCATCAAATCCGTTCTTTTCTCCGAAAAGATAGTCAGGTGTTTCATGCCCTGTATTATCGCTATCGATATTAAAGTGAATATGTCTTGTTATGCCGTTGCCATTAGAATAATCATAATCACCGTTATGAATTGTATTTGTTGTTGTCAAAGAAAACGCCGGTTCTCCGACGTTCACCACATAAGAAGCATAGATATATTTCACCTCGTGAGTTCCATGTTCCTCGTAATGAAGTCTGGCGTTTAGTATGAAAGGTTGGTCTCCAATGTCTAAGAAGACTTCGTAATCCCAAATGCTGCTTTTAATATAATCCAATGGATTGCCGTTTAAGTCTGTACAAGTCCAATAATGTCCTTTGGGATTGCCATTCAGATTTCCGCTTACCGCCATATAATAGCGAACATTGTAACTGTACTCAGCTATATAGCTCGCCCCGAAAATGTGAAGCACCTTTTCCTCGTTTGACGCCAAAGCGCTCAAAGCTAACAAAAGAAAAAAGAGTAAGATTTTTTTCATAAATCTCCTTTGATGTTTTGGACAATGGGAAACCATTATTACACAAATAATTATTTTACAATAATTCTTATTCTTATGCAATAAACAGATTTCCGCCATCCTCTGTTTTTAGTAAGAGCTTCTTTGGATAAAGCGCTTAATATAAGAAGCTTATATAAAAACGGGGGGGGGTAACGTTTCCGTTCGTCGCAACCAATTATTGTTTTAAAAACGTGAATATTGTAAAATAGACATATGAAATATATGCGTATGTTATTATTATTCTTGGTGTTCTTGTCCGCCTCGAATGTCTCCGCAATCATTGACATACAAGGCGGCGTTTGGTTGCTATCCACCCTCGGCGGCACGAATACTACTGTGGCCGAGACATTAATGCGCATAGAAAATGATGCCAAGAACGGGAATTTTAAAGAAGCGATAAACAAATCAAAAGAATTCCGCGCCGAAAACGACATCAGCGATTGTTATCTTACGAATGGAGAACTTCTTCCCCTGACTCTGGAAGTGATGGAGTTCTATTACAAATACGGCAAGGACATCAAAAATCCGCAAGTCGAAAAAGAATTGCCGCCCATAATCAAGAAATACGCCAAAGAAGCCAAAGGCAAGCAATGGTACGCCTACAGATACGCCCTTCAGTATCTGGAATTCCATTACAGGAGAGCAGGCGACACCAACAACATGATCGGGGCGATGAAAGACATCGTAAGCTATGACGTTTACGACAAATATCAGCTGGAAAGGCTTCTTCGCTACGCCGGCACATATCCCAATAAAGCGGAAGAGATACGCAAATACTGGAACGAGCTTTCAAACTCTGACGTAAAAAACAACGTCGAGACGGAGCTAGTTTACATATTTGATACCGGACTTCCAAAAGAAGAAAAATTCAAGCTCATAAACGAATGGTTCGCTAAAAACACTTTGGCCATATACCGGGTAATGCAAACCGCGATCGAAAGATCCGGTGAATTTGTCATAAAGGAATACCCTGAAAAGAAGATAGCGTTCGTTGAAACCTTGAAATTGCTGGCTTTGCGTCAGCCTCCCGTCTCCGAACGCCTTCCCGTTCTCGCGCTTATCAAGAACGCCCTCTCCGATAAGGAATTAGCTGCGGGCGCTACGTCCAAGCCGCGGGACGAGGAGCTTAGCGCCGCCAGTTTAGAAAAGACGCTGTCAGGCAACGGGTCTGATTGGGAAAACATGTGTGAGAGCGTCGCCTTCATTTGGAGCGAGCACTCCAACCAGCGCTACAAAGGCAACCTTTCCCTTGAGCAGACCATTTCCGCCTTGAACAAAGCCGGCAAGCTTAAGGAAAAACTCCAGGATCCCAACGACGACCTAAGCGACATAGAGGACTATAGAGACCTCATAAAGATCCCAGACATCGCCGGACAAATATACCACCTGGCGGAGAAGCTGTTCTGGACAGGCCAGTACGGCAAAGCGAAGACTTGCTTCGAATTCCTTATCTCGGAAGACAACAAGGACGAGTTCGGCGTAGGCGCCTCCCACTTCTTCCTGGGCAGGATGGCCAAAGACCTTCCTCCCGACTTAATGCCCTTCTCCAACAGGGAGGAAAGAAGCTATTACGCGCTTGAACACCTGCTTAAGGTCAACACTTACGCCACCTGTCTGACATATATTTCCTATTCGTACATTATGGCGGCTGAAATATTTCACGAAATGGGCCTGAACCACCCCGCCCTGGCGCTTCTTTTGATAGACGTCCCGAGCATAGACTGGAACTCCGTTAAAGCCATGCGGCATACCGCCGCCGCCCGTTATTGCTTCCTTACAGAAGATTCCACGAACCTTACCAGGCACGTTCAGGAAGCGCTCCGCTACTGCAAGGAAAGCGATCACGAATATCAGGTCCTGGAGGAATACCACAACGGGATCTCTCCGGAACTGTGGAAATACTGCGCCGACAAGCTTTTCACCAGCGAAGACCGCAACAATGCCATAGTCTCCGCCTTGGACGACGAAAAAGCCCAAGCTTGGCGCGAGGAACTCTTCAACGCGCTTTTGCACATTTGGCCGAAGCCTCCGGAAATGCCGGAAGGCATGGCCACCAACCGAGTATTGAACAACAACATCTTCCCCTTCAGTATAGACGAGGAACTATCCTCCCTTATCCGGAAGCAGAAAGAAGCAAGCGAAGGCAAAGATGAAGAATAGACTGTTATTATTGATTGCTCTGCTTTCTTTCTGTGCGCCAGTATATGCCGACGTTCCCGTTAACGGCGACGTCTGGCATATGTCCGGCCTTGCGCCGGACAATCACCAGGAATGGAACAAACTCTTCCTGGAAGCCGAGGATTTGTCCGCCCAAAGAGCATACACCGAAGCCAGAATGATCGTCGACGACCTTATCAAGGATATCGGCACGAACAAGTTCAAACTAAAGAACGGCGACGACGCGGAGCTAACTCTGGCCGCCTGGAGATTAAGACTGTTTGTCCGCGAACCTAAGAACGCTCCCATAGCGTACCAAGAGATCGACGACACCCTAAAGCGCTACGCTGATATGGCCAAAGGCAAACGTTACTGGGCCTATAAGATGATGTACGTCATAAGCGAAGACTTCCACTATCACCGCCAAGAGATACAAAAGCACGACGAGGCCATGGCCGATTGCTTCTTATACGATCCCCAAGACAGCATCCTATATCTAATAGACTGCTACTACCATCACCCCTGGAATTTTGAACATATGACCAATTTCTGGGCCATTTACGACAAGAACGGCGGAAGAAAAGATCCGGAAGTTGAAATGGCAAGGATCTTCACCACCGGCGACAGGGAAAGCAAAATCAGCAAAGGCATCCAGTGGCTCGACAAGAACGCCGACGCTGATCAAACTGTTATAGGCCTTTGCTTAAAAGGGATCGATCTGAATCTAAGCGGAGACGAAAAAGAAGAGAAACTTTATCGCGCCGCGCTTCGCAAACTAGCTTTATCGAACACCAACGACACAAAACGCCTTCCGATTTCCTCAATGGCTCTGCAAGAACTTGAGAAACTGGACGCGATAAATAAATGGAATAAATAAAAGGAGAAATATGAAAAAACTTTTAACTTTCTTTGTGCTTTTAAGCGCAATTGCTCTGGCATCTAACGATCCGCCAGTGCTAGTAATCCATGGCCCAAATTATGTTGCCGCTTCAAGTTATGGCGTAGATTACCATATGGGAATTGGCGGACATTTAAACGGAGATCCTGTTGGACGATTATGGTGGGTTATTGATGAGAACGGAGTTCAACAAGATGATTGGATTGTGAGTGGAGGAACAAGCATAGATGCAAAGATTAATATTTTGTCTGATTGCACAATATATGCGAGGTTTCATTATAAGGAATGGCGTACGGAAATAGATAAATATATATACGATTCATATGAAGTAAAAACTGGGACGCCGACATTTACGGTGGAAGATGCCGGAAGTATTCACAATGGCCAGTATGATACCACGATCACAGGGATTACAACTAGGGTAATTCACTTTAATATTGACAGAGACGAAGAAGGAGATCTGTCTGATAGTTATAAGCCGGATTATCAAATCAATGGAGAAAAACATCTAAGTCAAGACGACGATATTTTGCCACTGTTTATAAGCCATTCTCCTTCTAGAATGAATGTTAAGTATATTAAACTGGTTGTTGAATCTCCGCATATACGCTTATGCAGAATCAATCCAGGACTTCCGAATGTTTGTATTCCAATAACAACAACAGGTTCAAGTACGGTTTATTGCGGGGATGGCAATAATTTAGGTAGGATATTTGATCGGAATTTATACTTGGAGGGCATGAGAATAAGGGTAGGCAATTTAAAAATTAAATATGTGTTGGATAATGGATATTCAACCACGATTGCTGACCTGAGGTATAGAACGTGTGCGGATATAGCTGGACGCCAAGAAATGGCGATCGATAACAGTAGTACTTTTCCATACGCTCAATCGTTATCGCTTACTGGCTGTGAGTTTTCTTTGTATGATACATATAATATAACGAACGCTCCTCCGTTTTTAACCGATAGCAATGATTACAACGCTCCCGCCTTAGCGGTTGATTACTTTTGGGATGTGCTTAGAACCCCATTTAAAGTTAAGGTAGATGAATGCGGGACGCCAGGCAATCCTTTTGTATATAGTAACAGTTGTTGGTACACGTCTTACGAAGCCTTTGGAGGATCTGTGGCTTTTTATGAATCGTCGTTATGGGAGCCAAAATTGTTTAACGGTGTTTCTCTAAATAATGCTCGCGTTATAAATTACGAGGATTTATCCACAGCGATTAGATCATCTTATGAACCTGGCATTTGCCCGGATTGGAAAATGTTTTATATGAAGTTAACTGGGCTTTATGGTTGGTATAGCGATGCCGTTTTGCATCACAGAGGCGAGGTGTTGTATCAATATTATTATGATTTGCATTCATCCAACAATCAATCAAATTGGCTTCCGAAAACATACGGGTTACAATTGGAATAACTATAAGATAGGAGATAAAATCATGAAAAATATATTAATATTATTTTTGGGCTTGACAATTTCAATTAATCTCTTTGCTCTGGAAGAAACGGAGTATTTGCGTTTGCTTTATAATGCGTCAAAAATAACTCCGATCTTAAGGGCTAATATTGACAAGGAGAAAGCCAAAGATTATCTATCCGTATCGGATGTAGCGCAATTTAATTCACTGCCTCCTTCTGAAGCGCTTCCTGTATTGATCGCTTCTTTGGAAAAAGGCGCGATCACCAATCGCATCGAGACTTTTGACAACATCCAGGCAACTAATATGGTAGTGGAATTCGCTAATTACAAGGCTTATTACCTGATGGGCTTGTCGTTTGGGTTCGATTCTGTAGGAACGGTTGCTTTCCCTTGGCTGACAGGCATCGGCCAAGATCTAACTATACCAGTCACGCAGTATCATTACTTCTGGTGGTATGAAGGAAGAAAATATATGCCCAATATCTGGGAGAACTGGTATGCTTGCTGGCAGGAAGAAAACGGCAGAGAAAAACCCAGAGAATTAGTCTTGAATCAACTGTCCAATGAGATAGCGGGATTCGGATATCATATCTTCCCTTATTTGGCTGATACGATAACAACGGATAACACATTAACTAATGTGTTGCTCTCCTTGAGAGGCCCGCAACACGGTGGATGGATCTTCGAGGATTTTTCCAAGTGGTACAGGGAAAACAAAGCTAGGTTTACTCTGCCTGAATGCGAAACTCTGAAAAAGACAATGGAACGCACATCGCTCGATAAAATGCCCATTAGCAAATCCAATAAGGATGACATGCTAAGGTGGCAGAAAAACGAGGAACAATTCTATACCACCAATAGTTTCAACAATTACTATTGGTATTACAAAATCAACAGCAAGGAAGATGTTTCGGAAGAAGACATTTTCCAAGCAAAATATGGGGATTAATCTCATGAAAAATATTATAGCCTTAATAATACTGATTGCGGCGACGTTTGCGTTCGCTGTCAACGAAGCTGTCAAGCCGGAAGGTGAAGGAACCGCTGAGTCTCCATACGTACTGACAAAAATTGAAAATCTTGTTTGGATGAACAACAACATGAGAACTTGCCAATCAAGTTTTTTCTGTCTGGGTAACGATATTGACGCCAGCGAAACGGCGGGATGGGAAACACAATTCGTACCAATAGGAACAGCAAAGACCAGCACCGGCAAGTCCTACAATTTTCAAGGAGTATTAGACGGAAAAAATTTTGCTATAAAAAATTTGCATAGCAGAAACAGCGGTTTAATACTTCATTTGGATGGAGCTGTAATCAAGAATCTGCATCTTGAAAATGTAAACTTGGGCAGACGTTATGCGGGAATAAACAAATCCGGTGGACTGACTCCAGAGTGTAGTAATAGCGTAATAACAAATGTTCATGTTTCTGGGAAGATCAAAGGGACATATGAAGTGGGAGGCATTTGCGGTGAAGTTGAAGGATCACAGATTGTTAATTGTTCTTTCGTGGGATTTATAAACGTATTTGGCGACGCTTCCGGCGAATATAGTTATGGCGGGATAGCCGGTTATGCAAGCTATAGCGATCTTAGCTATTGTAAAGCTTCCGGCTATATAAACTGTGTTGACGGTTTTGCTCGCGTAGGCGGCATATGCGGATTTGTTTACGGAATGGATAATTATGATAAATACATTCCCCGCGTTCGTTATTGCATCGCTGACATGAAAATTACGGCAGAAGGAAACATTGGCGGGATAGTGGGGCAGAATTTTATAGAAAATATTGTGAGATATCCAGGGTCACCTTCTTATGTTGCAACCGAAATGGGCCTCCTTGATAATTATTCCCTAAGCGTAGCCTATACGTCCCCAGAAAACACCGTTGGAGGTATTTGCGCGACTTTCAGCGAAAACACCACTACCTCTTCGGAAAATTACTATGACAAGACAGGTATCAACGGCACTGTCGTTGGAAAAGGTTTGTCTCCAGAGAATATGAAAAAGCGGTCTTCTTATACCAAGTGGGATTTCAACAAAGTTTGGACGATCAATGAAGGAGAATCAACCCCTTATTGGAAGCTGAGCAATGACAAACCTTATAGAATTGCTTATGTGTCAAATTTCTTAGGAACGCTTGGCGTTGAGCCGGAGGAAAAAAGCTATGCGTTTAAAGAGAATATAACCATAAACGTTACGACTCCTAAAAACGTCACTTTTTTCGGCATCCAAGGCGATATTGAAACTACAGAGACCAGTATTTCAGTCACTTTGCAAAAAGATCTAGCCATTGAAGGTGAGTTTGCCAGATACATTAAGACCGCAGGTGAATTCTTAAAAATCGGCAAAGATAAGGATTATCCCGCAGGCGGGCATTATATTCAATCCGTCAACATAAATATGCCCGAAATTGATGATCCAACGCTGGGATCTTTTTGGGGCGTCTATGACGGGAACAATCGTGTGATCCGGGATGTTAAATTCAATACGAAGTCTTCGACTGCCATAGGTTTGTTTGGCAGCGTTTCTGAAGCCAAGATAAGCAACCTGGGAATATTGGAAGCCGAGAATAACAGCGGAAGCCGCTATTTTGGTTTTTTGGGAGGAGACGTTAACTATTCGGAAATAAGCAATTGTTATGTCTATACTGATATGAATTTGGCAGGCGCCAACAATGCCGGAGGCTTATTCAATATTTTTGAGAAATCAAGGATGATAAGATGCGAATTCAAAGGCAACATTTATTCTGCGGACGTTTGGTTCGGCGGGCTGGTTTCTCAGGCGAAAAAAAGCTCGTTTGAAGAGTGCTCGGTGGAAATGTTTACACAGTCCGGTGTAATAAAAAGCAAAATTGCTGGGCTAGTATTTTCAGCCTATGAAACTGATTTTGTAAATTGTTACGCGAAAGGAGACTGCTTCAATTATGCTTTAGTAGCGCCTTCGCCAAATCAAGAATTGTCTTTCTCTAATTGTTATGTGTTTGCTGAAAACAACTGCTCTTTGCCCAACTCGACTTTTTTAAACTGCTATTTCAATTCCAACTGCGTTGCTGCCGTTGAAGGCGTAACTGGTTTCGTCAGCG
Organism: bacterium; assembly: GCA_017557885.1. Classification (GTDB taxonomy): domain Bacteria; phylum Auribacterota; class UBA3054; order UBA3054; family UBA3054; genus UBA3054. The sequence goes on from JAFYXV010000004.1 coordinate 111,765, forward strand.
AAGAGGAAATGAAGAAACAGGAAACTTACGTCGGCTGGGACTTTGACGAGATCTGGGATATCGAAGAGGGAGTTGGAACGCCGTATTTCAGATACGCAGTGCCGGAGCCGGTTGGAACATTCCTGCTTCTCTTGTTGCCCTGGCTATTGGTTAAAAGACATTCAAATTGATAAACAACTATCATAATTGAGGAACAGTATGAAAAAACTTTTAATCTTCATTGCACTTTTAAGCGCAATTGCCTTAGCGTCAAACGATCCGCCGGTATTGCGTATTTCTGGGCAAAGTTATGTAGCCAAATATAGCTATGGCGTAAAATATCACATGGGAGTTGGAGGCAATTTAAACGGTATTCCTAAGGGACGCACTTGGGAGGTTAGAGACGAGGATAATATTCCTCAAAACTGGATAATAAGTGGGCAAAACAACATAGATGCCAAGATAAACATTCTCGGCAATTGTACTATATATGCCACATTACATTATGAGGAAGAAGGAACACATTTAGATAAATATATATGCGACTCGTATGAGGTAACGACTGGAACCCCGACATTCACAGTAGATTATGCCGGAAGTATATACGACGGACAATTTGATACTACGGTCACTGGAGTCGCAACCAGAGTAATCCATTTTAATATTGATTCTGATTATTATCGAGCTGGTGTAACTACAGTGCCTGTAAATCTGGGCATAATAACGCCAGATTTTTTATTACAGCACAAAACGTCAGGAGAAGATGACGATATCTTGCCTTTCTTTATAAAGCATTTCCCTTCCCAAATGTATGTTAAATGTCTTAGGATAGGAATAGAAATTCCAAATCATTTGGCTTTGTATAGAAAGGGCAGTGCGTTAGAAGATTATTTTATGCCGTTGGGAACAACAGGAACATCATCAGTTGTCAATTGTGGCGATGACGAAACCTTGGGACGAATATTTGATGGTTATTTATATTTAGAAGGAACGGCTTTGGGTGTTGGACATTTGAAGATTAATTATTTAAATTTGGACGGAGGCATTGTTTCGCAAATTGCTGATTTAAAGTATAAAACTTGTGCCGATGTCAGTGGCAGACAACCTCTATCAAACGGCGCAACGTTGGAAGATATGGAGTTTAACAATCAATTAGACGGATGCGAATGGTCTTTGTTTGACGAATCAAATTCAAGTTTTAGCAGTTCATATGATTATAACGCTCCTGCTTTTGCGGTAGATCATAATTGGAATGTTGTAAACAATCCTTTTAAGGTTTGGTGGGAAGACGTAGGAACTCCTGACAATCCGATAATAGTGGATCCGGATTCGGGTAAATATTTTACATCGTATGAGGCTTTTGGAGGAGTTAGAGAGTTTTTTGAAAGCGCATTGTGGACACCGCAATTAAGCTTGGGCGGTAGTCTTAATGATAGCGTGGTTTTGTATTATTTTACCCAGGTCGCAGGGTATTATTCTTGGGCGGCTCTTCGTTCTTGGTCTACAACAGGAACGTTGCCGGCTTGGAATATGTTTTATATGAAACTCGACAGCGGTCCCATTCTTAATCACAGAGGAGAAGTGTTGTTCGATTATTCTTCCGAATTAAATTATTCCCCCGGTCCTATGAAATTTATGCTAAATTCTAATAATTAAGGTAAGAAAATGAAAAATATAATTCTTTTGGTTTTATTGTCAATTACCTTGGCGGTCAAAGCTGCTTATGCCGATTACGCGTCATTGCTTTACAAAGCTTCGGCTTTTGAAAGCATAATAGCTCTAGACAAGGATAATGCAGACAAATACGACGAATTGAAAGCCGCCAGCGTTCAATTGTCGTCTGTTCCAGTTTCAGAAGCATTGCCGGAACTGATGTCTTTGTTTGAAAGAAAAGTTATCACCAATCGTTTGGAGCGCATTGGCGACATAACGATAACCAATTATGCTGTGGGTTATGCCTATAAAAAAGCATTTTTGTTAACAGGTCTCACATTTGGTTTTAATTCCTATGGTCATATAGCTTTTCCTTGGCTAACCGGAAAAGGACAGCTAATGACGATTCCCTCAACAATGTATTCTTTCTTCTGGTGGTATGAAGGAAGGCGCTATGTTGAGCAAATTTGGAACGCTTGGTATGCTTGCTGGCAAACCGAGTGTGGAAGAGAAAATCCCAGATCTCTTGTCAAGAAAACGCTTGCTGATGAAATTTGCGGATTAGGGTATTACGTTTTTCCGTTCCTTTATCAAAACTTGGAAAACGACAAGAGCCTTAACGAGATCGTCTCAATGTTCAATGAACCAAGCCATGGCAACTGGGGTTTTAAGAATTTTTCCGAATGGTATAGCATAAATTCCAATAGGTTTGTTTTGCCGACCGTTGAAACCATTTCGGTTGCAGGCAAAAGATTTGAGATATCCAATCTTCCTGTAAGCAAAATGACCCTCGATAGTATGCAAGCGTGGGAAAAGGCTGCTTCAGATTTTTATAGATCCAATAATATATCATCAAATTATTGGTACAATAAAATTCAAAATAAAAATATTATCAGCGAGGAAGATATATTCCAAGCTAAATTTGCGAGGTAAAGTACTATGAAAAAAGCATTGCTGTTTTTGCTGCCTTTTATTTTGACATCATCTATTTTCGCTGCAAATGAAGCAATCAAGCCGGACGGCGAAGGAACGGCAGAGTCCCCCTATGTTCTGACAAGAATCGAGAATCTTGTCTGGATGGGGGATAATATGAAAGATTGCAGATCAAGCGTTTTCTGTTTAGGAAACGATATTGACTGCAGCGAAACGAAGTATTGGGAATCCCCTTTTGTATCAATAGGCTGGCCAAAAGAAATGTATGGACAAGCCTATAATTTTTTAGGCGTATTAGATGGTAAAAATTATACTATCAAAAATTTATATTCTAAAAGTGCTGATGGTTTAATACATGGATTATGGGGGGCGGAGATAAAAAATTTATATCTTGATAACATGAATTTAGGAAGTTTTTCTAGCGGCGCTAGAGGCGGTTTGACTCAAACTTGTAATGATAGTGTTGTATCAAATGTTCATGTTTCAGGACAGATTTCTGGTTCAGGAGATTGCGGAGGAATTTTCAGTCATGTTTATAGTTCGAAGATCGATAATTGTTCCTTTATCGGAATTATAAACGGATTTGGCGATAGCACACTAGGGGGGATTGCTAGTTTCGCTGATTATAGCACCTTAATTTTTTGCAAAGCTTCTGGCTTTATAAATAACATAAACGGAGCTTCAGATATTGGCGGCATCTGCGGTTTGGCAGTGGGAGCCCCCGATTTTAATGATTATTGTATTCGTTATTGCATTGCTGACATGAAAATTAGTGCAAAAGGAAATATTGGTGGGATAGTGGCGCAGAACTATATGTACAATGTTAAACATTATCCAGACGGAGATGTCTTATACGAAAATTGTGGACTCATAAACAATTATTCCTTATGTGTTGGAGATGTTTCTTCTGCTGACAATGCCGGTGGAATTTGCGCTGTGTGCAGCACAAACTGCATTGACATAGGTAATTTTTATGACAAAACGGGAATTAGCGGCACGCAATTTGGAATAGGTTTGTCTTCGGACAAAATGAAAAGGAGATCTTCCTTTTCTAATTGGGATTTTGATAATGTTTGGGCTATCCATGAATTTGAATCCACACCATATTGGATGATTGGAGGAGAAAAACCATATAGAGTATTCTATTCAACAAAATTCCCTGGAACATTAAATATTACTCCAGAGAAAAGAAGCTACGCTTTTAATGAGAATATATCTATAAACGTTACGATTCCTGAAAACAGTGTTTTTATTGGATTTCAAGGTGATCTTGAAGGGACCGAAACAAATATTTCCCTTGTTCTGAAGAAAGATTTGGCAATAATCGGTAAATTCGCAAAATATATTAGTTCGGCAGACGATTTTATTAAGATTGGTAGAGATCAAGATTATCCACAAGATGGATACTATATTCAAACCACAGATTTGAATATGTCAACAACAGATTATCCTGTTCCAGTCTCTTTTTGTGGAGTTTATGACGGTGGTAATCATGTTATCAGCAATGTTATGTTCAATAATCCTTCCAGGTATATGGGACTGTTTTCTTCGGTTTCAGAAGCTAAGATATACAATCTTGGAATTAGAGATGTTAAAAACAATACAAGAGTTTCATATTTTGGCCTTATGGGAGGAGGGGCTATAGCTTCAGAAATAAGTAATTGTTATATTAGCACGAGCGTAGAGTTAAATGGGTCAAATTATTCAGGAGGTTTTTTCAGTTCTTTTGAAAAGTCACAAATGATTAATTGTGAGTTCCGAGGAGAATTATATAGTTCTGTTTATTTCGGAGGTTTGACATACTTTGCGGCCCATAGCTCGTTTGAAGGATGTTCCGCTGAGATCTTTGGTTCGTCCAATATCAGCAAGGATAAAATAAGCGGGTTGATGTTTTTAGGGACGCCCAACCTTTTTTTGAATTGTTATGTTAAGGGCGATTGCTTTAATTATGCTTTCACAGCGCCTACCAGTAACTCAGAATTAACTTTTTCCAATTGCTATGCTTTTGCTGAAAGCGAATGCGTTTTAGAAAAGGCAAATTACATTAACTGTTATTTCAATTCCAACTGTGTTGAGCAAGTTGAAGGCGTAACAGGCTTCGTCAGCGAAGAGGAAATGAAAAAGCAGGAAACTTACGCTGGCTGGGACTTCGACGAGATCTGGGATATCGACGATGGCGTTGGTACGCCGTATTTCAGATACGCTGTGCCGGAGCCGGTTGGGATGCTTGCTTTGCTTTTGCTTGCTTTGGCGGCGGTGCGAAAGCGGTGATCTTATTTAGCGCCTGATGAATAAGGGAGCCCCCGTGCGGGGGCTCCTTTTTTCTATTCCCCAAAATCAATATTTTTTCAAAATTGGGGAATAGAGAGCCGAAGCCTGATCACAGTTTTTGTCGTTTGAAATTCAGATGTTAGTTTTGATATAATCCTCACAATTACGCATTTAATAATCACGAATTCCATTTTGGAAGGAGGGGATATGAACAAAACGATTTATTTATGCGGCCTGGCGGCGATGGTTTTGGCTTTCGCTTCCTGGGCAGTGGCGGATCCTGTGGAGATCCCGTACGACGGCTGGTCGAACGAATTCTCCATCGACACTCAGAACACTGTCGATGGCGGCAGCCTGATCCTTTACAACACGGACGCTATACGTTATGACGCTAAGTGGGCGGAAGGAACCGACAGGTATGTGAAGATCTTCGCCACGCCGAAAACTACGGGCGTTCCTTACCTTGTTTACACGAGCGGTTTGGAAGAAGAGGGCAATTATGTTTTCGATTACGCTGAGATAGACGATCCGGAATATCTGCCTTGGTACACCGATTACACATTCTCTTACGTTATCTACAGCGGCGATGAGGTCATAGACACCTATGAAGCGCCGGCGAACGTTAAGATCATGCCGGAACCTTGTTTTGCTTTGATTGCTGTTTTGGCTTTTAGCTTAGTCTGGAGGAGGAGATAATATGAAATCTTTATTGCTGACTGTTATGGCAGTTTTGACGGCCTCCTTTGTTTTTGCCGAGGCTGTCAACGTTACGGCTTACCAGCGCTGGCCCTGGAACGGCAAAGTGGACATCACATTTACGATCCCGGAACCCGATACGGACGAGACCAGGATCTATTCTGTTGAATACTTCGTCTCCATCGACGGCGGCGAACCGATTGCTCTCACTGCCATTGAAGGCGACGGCGCGGGCGGCGAGGCGGTTATTACGCCCGGTTTGAAAAAGGCCGTGTGGGACGCTTATCAGGATATGCCCAATCTTTCCGGATGCAAGGCGAAGATCGGCGTCGTCGCTGAGGATATCACCGAAGAGTCTTTCTTTATGAAGATGGATCTGGCCACCGGCAAGATGGTGATCTCCAAAACCGGGCCGAGCGTTGCTCCAGGCGCTTCCAGCAAAAGGACTGAGCTCTGGTTCAAGAACGTTAAGCCCGGAACTTTCACTATGGGTTCCGGCACGGGTGAAGTTGGCAGAAACGCCAACGAAACTCAGCATGAAGTGACCATCACGAAGCCTTTCATGATCGGCGTTTTCGAACTGACGCAGGCGCAGTGTCTGCTTTTGACCGGCGAAAATCCCTCTTACCACAGCGGCGAAGGTTATATATTTGTCGGCGGCGATTGTTTGCCCGTGGATAGCACCAATTACAACAAGCTGCGCGGCACCGGAGACGGAGCCACCTGGCCGACTTACACCGACCACCGCGTCGATGCCACCAGCCTGATCGGCAAGATCAGAGCGCATTTCGACAACAAGTATCTCTTCGACCTGCCGACGGAAGCCCAGTGGGAATACGCCTGCAGAGCGATCGAAAAAGAAGACGGCACCTATGATTTCCATGGCGACAACGTCTGGAACAACGGACTGCCTTACGATCGGGTTAACAATTATGTGGATAACAACCTTGATAAAGTGGGCTGGAATACTCATAACGCCATTACTAACAGTGTTCAGACGACTCGTGAAGTCGGGCTTCTGGAACCCAACGGCCTCGGCCTTTACGATATGCACGGGAATGTTTCGGAAATGTGTCTGGATTGGCAGGCCGCGGACATTACTTCCTACACCACCGACCCGGTCGGGCCGGCTACCGGGTCAAACAGGATCAGACGCGGCGGAAACGTTTATCAGAATAGTTTTGCCACAAAACAATACAGACAAGCTTACCGCAGCGGGGTCACTCCCAATCTCAGCGGCTACGCCCTGCCTTATATAGGCTGTCGCCTGGTTTTGATCCTTCCGTAAGAAAAAACGATCGGCTGAATAAAAAAAGCGCTTCAAATGAAGCGCTTTTTTTATGATGCCGAAGGTGAAGAAGGCCTATTTTTCCACGACGACTTCTATGATGCCGTCGGCGTAGCAGGCCACTTCGTATTGGTTGAAGACAAAATGCCAGCCGTCTGAGGAAAGGTAAAAATTTTCCGTGAGAGTGGGCTCCGCCAGAAGATGCTCTTCGCCCTGCAATTCCTTGACGACCAATTCTCTTATTTTGGTCAGGAGAGCCTTCTGCTCTTCCTTTTTCCAGACGTCGTCGATCCTCAATATTTTTCCGCTTTTCCTGTCGATGGTGCCGACGTCTATGGCGGTGATGCCGTGGGCGCCTCCGGTGTAATAGAAGCCTTTTGACATATAGCTGACATGATCTTCGTCGGCGTATATCGGCTTTAGTTCCTTGCTGGCCTCCCAGTTGAGCATAAAGCTGTTCGTGATCTCTTGCGTGGCGATATTGCATTGCCCGGTCAGGCAGCAATCTCTCAGCGCGGCAAGGTAAACCACGAGATTGTTGGAAAAGCCGAAGCCTTGTTCGTCGTCGAACAATTCTTCTTCATGAGAGTTTGAAAGCCTTCCCGCGAAGAAAGCGCCGGCAGCCAGTAAAATGACAAGCAGGGCAAAAAATATTTTTTTCATGCTTTATATTATAGCGGAAAAAGGCGCACGCCAAAAAAAGAAGCCCTTCCGGGCTTCCTTTGAAGTGTTAGAAAATAATGGGCATAACTTTACCTTGTCAGGCCGCGCTCGCATTTGGTGAGAAATTCCGCGAGTTCCATTATTTCCGGAACGTCGGCGTAATCCTGTTTGAGTTTCTCCACGGCGTCCTTGAGTTTCATCTCCTGGCGGAAGACGATCTTGTAGGCCTGGTTCATCTTCTGGATGGTCTCGTCGGGGATGCCGAGCCTGCTCATCCTGACGCGGTTGATGGTGGCGCAGCGGGGCGGAACGCCGTCCACCAGCGTGAAGGGCGCGACGTCCATGGTGACTTTCGTGCAGCCGCCGATCATGGCCATTTTGCCGATGCGGCAGAACTGGTGCACGCCCGCCATGCCGCTTAAAACGGCGTAGTCGCCGACCTGGACGTGCCCGGCCAAAGTGGCGGCGTTGGACATGATGATGTTGTTGCCCAGGATGCACTCGTGGGCGATGTGGCAGTAGGCCATGATGAGGTTGTTGTTGCCGACGATCGTCTTGCTGCCGTCCAAGGTGGCGCAGTGAATGGTGGCGAATTCCCTCACGACGTTGTCGTTGCCTATTTCAAGGTAGCATTTGTTGCCTTCCTTGTATTTCAGGTCCTGCGTTTTGTGGCCGATGGCGGCCATGGGGAAGAAGGTGTTCCTTTCGCCGATGGTCGTAAGGCCGTCAATGACAACGTGGCTCATCAGTTTCGAGCCGGCGCCTATTCTGACGTTTGGGCCGATGACGCAGTAAGGTCCTATTTCAACGTCCGGGGCGATCTGGGCGCCCGGGCTGATGACTGCGGTTGGATGGATCATAGGGGATTTATTCCTTAGTGTCTTTTTCTTCTTTGTTTATCACGACGGCGAAGGCCAGTTCGCCTTCGGCGACTTTCTGGCCGTCCACGGAAGCGACGGCTTTGCATTTGCCCATGGTGGAGCGCATGGAGATGATGTCGATCCTTAAGTGAAGCTGATCGCCCGGCTGGACGGGTTTTCTAAACTTCACTTTGTCCATGGTCAAAAAGTAGGGGATGAGGCCCTTGAACCTCGGGTTGGACAAAACGACGATGGCCGCGGCCTGGGCCAGGGATTCCATGATAAGGACGCCAGGCATGACAGGCTGACCGGGGAAGTGGCCGACGAAGAAAGGCTCGTTCATGGTGACGTTCTTTATTGCGTCAACGTAGGTCTCGCAGTCGGTGGCCACGACTTTGTCAACTAAAAGGAAAGGAGGACGGTGGGGCAGAAGCGCCATGATGTCCTGAATGTTTAAGCTTATCGGAGCTTTGGTTTCTTCCATGATCTTTTATACGGTTGATTAATTTTTGTTAGCCAGGGCGAAGAGCGCCGCTGCGGCTTTGTTGTTCAGGGTGTGTCCGGAGCGGGAGGAGATCACGTGGGCTTTCAGTCTTCTTCCCGTGAGGGCCAGGTCGCCTATAAGGTCCATCACTTTGTGACGGACGAACTCGTCTTCATAGCGGAGGCCGTCTTTGCTAAGGATGGCGCTGTCGGTGATGACGATGGCGTTGTTTAGGGAGCCGCCCTTGATGAGGCCTCTGGAAAGCAGGGCCGACAGTTCGCTGTAAAGGGCGAAGGTCCTGCTTGGCGCGATGTTCGTAATGAAGTTTTCCTCATTGACGACTGTTTCGAAGAACTGCGTGCCGATGAGGGGATGGGGATAGCTCATGGTGTAGCTGATCTTGTATTCCTCAGAAGGCAGGATCTCGATGGTCGCGTCGCCGTGCTCGACTTTGATGGGCTCGGTCACCGTAAGCTCGGGAAGTCTTTCCTCATCGAGCTCGACAATGCCGGCTTCTTTTAAGGTGTTGGCGAAATCTATGCCGCTGCCGTCCATAAGGGGCGTTTCCATAGCGGTCGCTTCCACGAAGAGGTTGTCGATGCCGAGGCAGTAGACGGAGGCCATCAGGTGCTCCACGGTCAGGACCACGATGGGAACCGGCTTGGGAGACTGGGGAATGTTTATAAGCTTTCCTATAGTGGTGCTGCGGTCGGTGTTGAGTACGGAAGGCACCCTTGCCGGGAAGGCCACGCCGCCAGGGATTGGCACGTCGGTCCTTTTGAAGACGACGCCGGTATTGGCGGGGGCCGGCAGGAACCTCAGGGAGGTGATCTCTCCGGAATGAAGCCCGATGCCGCTTATCTTGGTCTCTTTGGCGATCGTTGTCTGTTTAGTCATTTTTTCTCTTTTTCTTTAGCTAGTTCTTCTTTGAGAGCCGCCACTTCCTTTTCCAGGTCGTGAAGCTCTTTTAAGATCTGGGGCAGCTTAACGACGACGCTCTCGCGCTTCTTGTAGGTGATGTGCGGGGTGGCGGGGGAGCCGATGTAGAATCCGGGGTTGTTGATGTCCTTGGTGACGCCGCATTGTCCGCCGATTATGACGTCGTCGCAGATCGAGATGTGGCCGTTCAGGCCGGCCTGTCCGGCCAGGATGACGCGGTTGCCGATCTTGGTGGAGCCGCTCATGGCGGAGCAGCCGCAAAGCACGGAGTCTTCGCCGATCTCGCAGTTGTGGGCGACCTGGACGAGGTTGTCTATTTTGGCGCCGCGCTTCACGATCGTGGTGTCCAATCTGGCGCGGTCGATGCAGGTGTTGGCGCCGATCTCCACGTCGTCGCCGATGCTGACGTTGCCGATCTGGGGGACTTTCTCGCGCCTGCCGTTTATTTCAAGATATCCGAAGCCGTCGGCGCCGATGACCGTCCCGGGATGGATGGTGACGCGCTCGCCTATTTTGATGCGTTCCCTGATGGTCACGTGCGGGTAAAGGAAACTGTCGTTGCCGATCTCGGTGAAGTGGCCGACGTAGCAGAAGGCGCCGATCACGCAGTTGTCGCCGATGGTCGCGCCTTCCTCGATGACGGCGTAGGGCTGGACGGAGACGTTCTTGCCCAGAACAGCGGAGGGGGCTACGATGGCGGTGGGATGGACGCCGGGCGCGAATTCCACTTTGGGAGGCGCGATCTGGCTCAGAAGCTCCTGGAGCGCCAGCTGGGGATCGGGCACGATAATGAGGGCGGGAGGACAGTTTTCCGGGATCTTAAGGCTGGCCCTGACCAAAACGGCCGCGGCTTTCGTGGTCATGAGGGAGGGGACGTACTTCTCAACGTTGAGGAAAGTGATGTCTCCGGGCTTGGCTTCGTTGATGCCGCCGAAGCCGGAAACTATGGTGTTGGGATCGCCTTTGACTTCGGCTTTCAAAAGACCGGCTATGACTGATACGGGAATTTCCATTGATTGTGTTATTTGTCGTTATTTGTTGAGGGGAAGCTTGCTGCGCATCTTCGAGAGTTCCTCGTCATACTGGCGGTTGAGCTCGTTGGTGACTTCCTTGGTGTAATCTTTCACCACCTTGGGATCAAGGTAGAGGATGGCTTTGAGATCGAGCATCATGGTGACGTTGTCGCGGCTGCCCACGGTCTCGATGATGGTCCGGATCTTGCCGGCAATGCGCTCCATGTCGTGGCTGTGCTGGGCCGTGATGTCCTCGGCGGACTGCTCCCTGTAGCGCTCGATGCGGTCGAAATCCCTGGCGTACTGCTCCCTTAAGGGCGCGGCTTTTTCCGGGGAAAGGGCGGCGATCTGGCCCTGGAGCTTGTCCAATTGGGCGGTCATCTGGGCTATCTCTTCCGTTTTCACGTCGCGTTTTGCCAGCGCTCTTTTTTCGCATTCCTTGAATTCCTTGCTGCTCTGCAGGATATCCTCGGTGTTGACGTAGGCGAAGCTGGCGGCCCTGGCGCTGAGGCAAAGGACCGTGACGAAAAGGGGCAGCAGCAGTATTTGTTTTTTCATGTTATTTTACGCGGGTTGGAGTCTTGTTCAAACGTTCTTTTTCCTTGGCGTAGGCCTCGTTCAGCCTTATCACCACGTCGTCGGTCAGGTCTTTCATTTCGGAGCGGTCCAGGTAAACTATGGCCTTGAGGTCGATGACCAGGGTGTATTTTCCCTCCGAGCCGATCTCCTCGATGATCTTTTTCAACTTGTTGGCGATGCGGTTGAGATCCAGGGTCCGCTGGTCCCGTAGCTCCTTGTCCGTGTCCTCGGCGAAGCGGTTGGCCTGGGCGATCTTGGCCTGGTAGATGGCTTCTTTTTCCTGGCGCTTGGCAGGGGAGAGGGCGTTCAGTTCGTCGCCCAGGGAATCGATCTCGCTGGTCATTTTCCTGAGCTCCTCTTCTTTTTCGTCCTGGGTGTTCAGAAGAGCCAGCGAGCAGTCTTTATACTCTTTGCTGTTGTTGAGAGCTGTCTCGGTGTCAACATAGGCGATCTTGGGAGCCTTGACGTCCGCGCCCCATGAAAGGGCGGCGAAGGCGAGGCAGAGCGCCAAACAGACCATTCTTCCCGACATAGTTCCTTATTCTCCAAAGTTATTTAGTTTATTTATGAATTATACCAAAAAACAAAGGAGGCGGACAAACGGTCTTTTTATAAAAACGCGGCGGAAGTGAGGGGGAGGCGCGCCGTTTGTCGCCGCGAAACAGAAAAAGGAGTTGATAAGTTGTTTTCCGGAGGGATGCCGTACCTTTGGCAAAGCGGGTTCGTTTTGCTATAATCAGTACCTGTTTAATTTGGAGCAATCAATGGATCACGCGACTCTGCCGATTATAATATTCATACTGCTTTTCTCAAGCTTCATCATCACCATGATAATTTTGACGAAGCGGGGGAAAGAGGTGTTTTTACGTCCCATCAACGGGCTCAAGGTCATCGACGACGCCATAGGAAGAGCCGCGGAGGAGGACAGGCCCATCATGTTCAACCTGGGCTTCGACGACCTTTCCGTCAATCTTTTCTGTTCCCTGGCGGTCATGGGCTACGTGGTCAGGAAGGCCGCCAAGCTCTCCATGCCGGTTTACGTCCCCCTGGCCCAGCCCCTGGCCTACGCCATGGCTGAGGAATTTTGGAAAGACGGCTACGCGGCCATGGGCAAAGAAGGGATGTTCGCGGTGGAGGACTGCCTGAGATACATGTCCTCGAACCAGTCAGCCCTGGGCGCCGGCATCGCGGGCTGGATCAAGCGCGAGCATGTGGGCGCGAACTTCATGTTCGGCACCTACGGCTTCGAGTCCATGATGCTGGCCGAGGCCGGCCAGCAGGCCGGGGCTTTCCAGATCGCCTGCACGCCGAGCTTCTATCAGGTGCCGTTTTTCATGGTCTCCTGCGACTACACCGTCTTCGGTGAGGAGTTCTACGCCGCGGGCGCCTATTTCAACCGGGATCCCGTGCTGACGGGCAGCCTGGTCGGCCAGGACTATTCCAAGCTGGTCCTTCTGCTCCTCATAGTTTTGGGAAGCCTGCTTCTGACGATCTTCCAGAAATACGATTATCTGCGGCTGCTTCTCCAATGGTGACGAAATATGAGCAAAAGAAATATTCTTAAAATAATCGCTTTCGTGGTTGGGCTGTATTTCTTCCTGGAATACATCCTGCCGGAAAAAGTCGGCGGAGAATTCGATTCCTATGAGGTGAACTCCCCGGTCTGCGTGGAGAAGCAGGGACAAAAACTGCAGTTCTACGTCGGCAATTATTACAAGGGCCGCGGCATAATCGGCCGCATGGTCAGGAAAGACGGCGCCTGGAAAAAGGATCCCAAGCCCGTCATGCAGCGCTCGCTTTTCCTTAAGTTCGACCAGTACGGCCTTGCGGAGCCCGATTGCGCGATCACTCCCGAAGGTCTGACGCTCCTCTACATGGGGCAGAACGAAAAGGAGCCCGTGCTTTGCTTCGCCGAGAGCAAGGACGACGGCAAAACTTTCCAGAAGAAAGGACCGGCGGTCTTCTCCACCAACGGTCTTTTCAAGGTCTCCGAAAACAACCCCAACGGCTTTTTGCCTGACAAAATAAAGACTTTCGCCGCGGAATACTCCGGCGGGCGGTGGGAGGTCTTCCTCTTCACCATGACCTACAGGGTGTTCCGCGCCTCGGGATCAGATCTCAAGCATCTTGAATTGGACGAGGAGCCGCTGGTGGGAGCGACGCTGACGGAAAAATCGCCCAACGCGTTCGACGTGGCGCTGGAAGGCAGAAGCCCGACGCTCTTCTACATTATGGACAGGGAGATCCTGAAGTTCAGGAAGGGCGGCGACGGGCAGTGGGCCCCGCTGACTTGGAAAGCCTCCGCCGGCAACGGCAGCAACGACACCATGTACGCCGGCGGCCGCTACAATTCCGCCGACGGCGCCCTGTACCTGGGCACCAGGCAGATGCAGAAGGGCCGGCCCATCGATTCGCCCTTCGAGACCGCGCTCTGCACCGTCAACTTGAGGGACCATTCCGACGGCTCGCCCCTGGCCACGGAAATGACGATCTACAAGAAAGTCGGAGCCCAGCCCAGGCCCACCTACCTTTCCTACGGCACCGAATGGGCGGGCAAATTCCTGACGGTGGTCGGCTCCTTCGCCATCTTCATCGCCATGATCAATTTGATGCTCTTCCACGGAAAGAAGATCTACCAGAGCGCCCTGAACTACAACGCGCCCCTGGGCGAAGAGAAGCTTCCCGGCGGCGGCGCGCCCATGAGGAATTTTTTGAAGAACGCCGGATACAGCGCGGTCTTTTTGATCTTCCTGGCGGTGATGATCGTCTGCGCCCTGAAGGGCCAGACCGACGAGGCCAAGGGCACGGGCTGGAAGACCACCTTCGACTTTCTGTTCAACGCCATCCAGGCGCCCATGGGCAGCGCGGTCTTCTCCATGATCACTTTCTACATGATCAGCGCGGCCTACCGTTCCTTCAAGGTGAGAAGCCTGGAAGCGGGCTTTTTGATGGCGGCGGCCATCGTCTGCATGGTGGGGCAGATGCCCATCGGCGAGCTTCTGGCCTCCTTGGTTCCCGAAAGCTGGAAGCTTCTGCAGCTGCCCTGGCTCTCCTCCAAACTCTTGAGTGTTTTGAACGCCGCGGCTTACCGCGCCGTCCTCATAGGCACGCTTATCGGCAGCGTGGCGATATCATTGCGAATCTGGCTCGGACTCGATAACAGCGTATATTCATCGGTGGATTGATCATGGCGGAAGAAAACAAAAAACGCTCCCTTTGGGACAGGATCCAGTTCTGCGATCCCAGGATCCTCTACGCGCTTTTCGCGGTGGTGGTCATTGTTTTCGAGATGGTCCAGGTCAAGATGCCGGTGCCCAATCCCGTCTGGGTGGGCAAACTCTACGACAAAGTAGAAAGCCTTCCCCTGGACAAGGCGGTGCTTATTGACTGCGACTACGGCGCCGGCAACAGGGGCGAGTGCGAAGGCCAGTTCAAGGCTTTCATCCAGCATCTGTTCTCCCGCAACATTAAGTTCATGGTGGTGACCTGGACCACCAACGTGGAAGGCCAGAAACTGGGCCGCCAGGTCCTGGACGAAGTGGCCAAGAAAATGGGCAAGGTGGACGGGGAGGACTACGTCATGTTCCAGGCCATCGTGAACGCCGGCGGCGTGACGCTGCAAAGCCTGGCCAAGGACATCCACGGCTTCGTTGTCAAAGACATCAACGGCCGCGACCTCGGCGACATCCCCATGATGAAGAATTTCAGAAGCATCAACGACGTTTCCCTGATCTACCGCGTGGCCTACTCCTGGGGCGGCATCCCCTGGATCGGCTTCGTGCAGTCCGTTTACGGCACGCCTTTGGCGGCGGGCTCCGCCGGCATCGAAAGCTCCACGGCCTATCCTTACCTGGATTCCGGCCAGCTCTGCGGGCTTCTGGCGGGGGCGGCCGGCGCGGCGGCTTACGAGAAAAGGATCATCGACGCCGGCATAACGGAGGAGACCGGCATCGGGACGAAGACCGTCAGCGTGCAGTCCTTCGCCACCCTTTTCGTGGTGGTGTCCATTTTGATAAGCAATTTCGCAATGTTCATGTCCAAGGTCCAAAGCCGCAGGGCGAACATATAAAGGAGAAAAGTTCATGCAGAAAACAAGCAGCAAGATCTTCTGGCTTTTGATCGCCGCCGCCGTCCTTGGCCTGGCGGCCTGGGGCGAAGTGAAAGCTTTGCATTCTCCTGCGGTGACAGCCAGGATAGCCGACCTGGAGCTGCCCGGCCATTTCATTTACCGGCTGCAGACCTGGGTGGCGGCTCTTTCCTGCATCGCGGTCTATTCCTTCCTTTTCAAGGAGAACCCCTTCTACCGCTTCTTCGAGCACGCGCTTTTGGGCTGCGCCACCGGGTACAGCTGCGCGGTGGTCATGCGCCAGAACCTTTACAGCCAGTGGCTCGTTCCCATCAAGAAATCCATAGTGAACGTCATGGCGAACGGCTATACCCCCGAGGACGCCGCCACCATCGCTCTGATCTTCGCGGGCGTCATCGGCCTTCTGTGGTATTTCCAGTACAGTAAAAAATATTTCTGGGTCAGCCGCATCGCCATGTGCATCTCCCTGGGCGCGGGCGCGGGCCTGGCCTTCAAGGACACCTTCAACCAGCTCATACCCCAAATAACCGGCACTTTCAAGAACATCTGCCCCTCGGAGTACGCCATGCCCGGCGTGCCTCTTATAGACCGTTTCTACGCCGGCTGCGAGAACGCCATCTTCGTCATAGGCACGGTCTCCGTCCTGATGTATTTCTTTTTCGCCTTCGGCAACAAGAACGCGATAGTCAAGAGCAGCTCGAAGATAGGCCGCTGGTACCTGATGATCGCCCTGGGAGCCTTCTTCGGCAACACCTTCATGTCGCGTCTTTCCGCGCTCATCGAACGCGTGCACTTCCTGATGGCCGAATGGCTCCTGATGTCCCAGATGTAAGGACCGAAGGGGCTGCCGCGGCCTTTTCTCCCTTCCCCGGGCGTTAAGATATCAAAAGCAAGTTTCCGGGGCTTTGCGAATTATTCCCAAGTTTGATATTATTTACTAAATATCGGAAAGAAGAAATAAGATCACGCCAAAGGCACATCGGAGGAAAGTATGATAGGACACAGCAACAACAGAATAGAAGTGGCCCAGGGAAACGGGACCGCCTATGTGAGGATTTTCGGGCGGGGAACTTTCCAGGTGATGGCTGATTTCCGCGATTTTGTCCAGAAAAGCCTGGACGGCGGCATGGGTGTTTTCATCGACCTTTCGGAATGCGAGACCCTGGACAGCTCTTTCATAGGGACCCTGGTGGCCCTGAGCATGAAGTCCAAGAAAGGCGACGAGCGTCTTATAAAGCTCTTCAACGTTTCCGAGCATGTCAAGAACATCCTGACCACTCTGGGGCTCATGAACATCCTGGACGTCAGGGACGCCGCTCCCGTCGGGGAAGGCCAGTACTCCGCGCTGCAGACGACCGTGCACGACAAGGTCGAGATAACATCCCTTATGCTCGACGCCCATCTTACCCTTTCGGAGATCAACGAGCGCAACGCTTTGGAATTCAAGGACGTTGTGGAGTTTTTGCGCCATCAAAGCTAAAACGGGAGAGTCCTTGCGGTGTGGCAGCATCTTAAAGAAGCGGAGCCGATAGTCTGGCTTTTCATTGCGGCGGCGCTCATCGCGCTGCTTTTCGCCCTCTACGCTCTTCTCAAGGCTTGGCGCTATAAGAGAGCCGTCAGGGAGGCGGAGGCGCACGCCGACAGGATGCGGGAGTCCCAGGAAAGCATCATGGCGCTTTTCAACCATGTTTCCCAGACCGTCAGAACTTATTTCCAGGACAGCAACATCAACAGCGGCGAACTGGTGGAGGCTTTGCTGAAACACTTCGCCGAAGCCGCGCGGAAAAGTTTCCACTGCGCCTGCGCCGCGTATTTTGCCTACGACAAAGAGCAAAACGAGATCAAGATGCTCAGAAGCTCCGGCCTTTTCCCCAGCTGCCTTGACATAAGCGAGGAGAAGCTCAAGCTCATCGCCGGCAACGAGGAGAAGACGGAGGAGTTTTTGAAGACCACCTCTTTTCCCCTGAACGTCACGCCCTTCGCCTCCGCGGTGGACCAGAAAAGGATCGTCAATTTCAGTTTCAAGGAATGCGAAGCCAAAGTCCGTTACAAGGTCTATGCGCTTTGGAGCATGCTTGTGGTCCCGGTGCGCTCCAGAGGGGAAGTTTCCGGAATTCTGGTGGTGGCCAACAAAAGAGGCAAAAGCCAGTTCGATCTGGAGGACGTGGAGCTTGCCAAGGGCATGGCGGAAGTGGTCAGCTGGACGCTCAACTATCTCGCCATGATCGCGGCCATCCGGGAAAAAGCCGGCGTGGATTCCCAGCTGGAGACCGCCGCCAGCATTCAGAATCATCTTCTGCCCAAGTCCCGGGCCGAGATGGGCTCGGTGGAAGCCGAAGCCCTCTACAGGACAGCCTACAGGGTGGGCGGGGATTATTTCGACTTCATCGAGGTCGATCAGGACCACCTGGGGATCCTTGTGGCGGACGTTTCCGGCAAAGGCATTCCCGCGGGACTGGTGATGGCCTCGACCCGGGCTCTGATGTCCGCGCTTTCCCAGAACGTGCTTTCCCCGGCCAAGCTTCTGACGGATCTGAACGCCCATTTGGTGCAGCTTATTCCCGAAGGCATGTTCGTCACCGCCAGCTACGCCATCATAGACGTGAGGAGCGCCGAGATGGTCTGCGCCAAGGCCGGCCACGAGCCTTTCCTGGCGGCCTTCAGCGGCGAGGAGGTGAAGGTCTGCAACAGCTCCGGCATGGTGCTCGGCATCATGGGCGGCGAGGTCTTCAACGAATCCATAGAGGATGTCAAATACCAGCTGAAGAAAGGGGACATGGTCCTCTTCTACACCGACGGCGTGGTGGAGGCCCTCAACAGGCGCAAGGAGGAGTTCAACCGCGACAGGCTGGCCCTGGCTCTCGACAACGCCAGGAACTACGGCCCCTTCGAAGCGCTGCAGTCCATCCAGGGAAGGCTCGCCAAGTTTACGGACGGCGAGCCGCAGAACGACGACGTGACGCTGGTGGCCGTCAAGATAAAATGATCTTTCAGATCTCCCGGAAGCCTTTGAACTGCAGGGCTTCCAGAAGATGCTTTTCCTCCAGCCTCTCCCTGCCCTCCAGGTCCGCTATGGTTCTGGCCACCCTGAGTATCCTTGTGTAAGTCCTGGCGGAGAGAGCCAGTTTCGTCACGGCCGTCCGCAGAAGGGCCTCCGCTCCCGCCGTCGTGGGGCAGAAGCGCCGGGCCGCGGCGCTGCTTATTTGGGAATTGCTGTGCCAGGGCGTCCTTTTATAGCGCTCCCACTGTATCATCCTGGCCCTCAGGCAGCGCGCCCTTATCGTTTCCGAGCTTTCCGGAGCCTCCTCGGAGGTGAGCTCGTCGTAGTCCACGAAGGGCATTTCCACGTGCATGTCGATGCGGTCCAGAAGAGGGCCGCTGATCCGGGAGCGGTAGTTTTCTATCACTCGGGAAGGGCAGACGCACTTTTTCCTGGGATGTCCCAGATAACCGCAGGGGCAGGGATTCATGGCCGCCACCAGCATGAAAGAAGCGGGGAAGCTGACGGTGCCCGTGACTCTGGTGATGTTGACGAAGCCGTCCTCCAGAGGCTGGCGCAGCGCTTCCAGGGCGGGGCGGGCGAACTCCGGCAGCTCGTCCAGGAAAAGCACGCCGTTGTGAGCCAGCGAAACTTCCCCGGGCTCTATCTGGGTCCCGCCTCCAATGAGGCCGGAGACGGAAACAGAGTGATGAGGCGACCTGAAGGGCCGCTGGGCGATAAGCTTCAGATCCCTCGGCACGCTTCCCTTGGCCGACCTTATCTGCACGCTTTCCACGATCTCCCTTTCGTTCATGGGCGGGAGAAGCGTGGGAAGCCTGCGGGCCAGCATGGTCTTCCCGGAGCCGGGCGGACCGTACAGCAGAAGGTTGTGGGCGCCGGCGGCGGCGATCTCCGCGGCCCTGCGGGCGGCCTTCTGCCCGCGGATCTCCGAAAAATCGCAGCCGTAGTTCGGGAAACTTTGGAAAAGCGTCCGGCTGTCCAGCTTTACCAGCGGGCTTTTCTCCGGCTCCGCGTAGGCTTGCAGCGCTTCGCTGAAATTTTCCGCCGCGATCACGCCAAGCCCTCCTATCAGGGCGGCCTCTCTGGCGTTGGCCGCCGGCACCAGGAGATATTTGAAACCCAGGGCGCGGGCGGCGGCGGCGCAGCTGATGACGTTCCTCACGGGCCGCAGCGAGCCGTCCAGGGCAAGCTCCCCGATGGCGGCGATCTTTTTTTGCGAATAGTCCGGCGGCGCCCCTTCTTTCCTTCCGGCCCAGGCGGCCAGCGTAAGGGCTATGGGCAGGTCGAAAGCCGGGCCGTGCTTTTTCAGGTCGGCGGGAGCCAGGCTGACGACTATCTGTCCCTTGGGGTATCCGAGCTCCGCATGGTAAAGGGCGCTGCGGACTCTTTCCCGGCTTTCCCTTATGGCGGTGTCGGGCAGGCCTATTATCGTGGTGGACTGGCGGTCGTCCTCCAGTTCCGTGCCGTATTCGCCGCTCTTTCTTTCGAAGACGTTCACTTCGATGGTGACGAGCCGGGCTTGGGCGCCGTAGGAGGCGAAGGAATAAGCTTTGGCTAGCATAAGTTTTTTAAAGGTTTGGTTGATTGGCGAACACAATTGTAGAAACAGGCAGGCAAAAAGGGAAGGATCTCCCGACAGTACACGAAAAAAACTAGTTGCTGATCCTCCGCATTGACACCTTTTTTGGTAAATAGTAAAATCAATAAACAATGTAATATATGCCATTAAGGAGAAACTATGCCCTACAAAGCCCAGATCAAAGAGCTGCAGGCCAGTATGCAGAAAGCGCTAGACCATCTTTCCTATCAGTTCAAAGAGATCAGAACAGGAAAGGCTTCCCCCGGTATCGTGGAGGACATCAAGGTCGATTATTACGGCGTCCCTACGCCCATCAAAAGCTTGGCGAATCTTACCGTGCCGGATCCCAGGACCATCAAGATCGAGCCCTTCGACGTCAACTGCGTCCAGCCCATCTGCCGGGCCATCCAGGCCTCGCCGGTCGGCATCACGCCGGTTGACGACGGCCGCGTCATCCGTCTCCCCATGCCCGAGCTGACGGAAGAGCGCCGCAGGGACCTCACGAAACTTACGAAAAAGTACAGCGAGGACACCAAGGTCAACATCCGCAACCTGCGCCGCGACTGCATCGAAAAGATCAAGAAGATGGAGAAGGACAAACTTCTGACCGAGGACCAGCGCAAGCAAGGCGAAAAGAGCGTCCAGACCGAGACCGACAACTTCATCAAGAAAGTTGACGAACTGGTCAAGGCCAAGGACACCGAGATCATGACACTGTAAATTTATTTTAAAGGAGAATATTATGGCATTCACAGTTGATATCGCGCCCCGCCAGGGCGGTGGTTACGTCGTCAGCCCGCAGGGGCGTCTTGACAGCCTTACGGCTTCGGAATTTGAAAAGGCCGTGGACGGCCTTCTGAAGGAAAAAGTCAAGACCGTCATCCTCAACTTGAAGGAAGTCGATTTCCTGAGCAGCGCCGGCATCAGGGTGATCTTCAAGCTCCAGAAAGGCGTTCTGCAGAACCGCGGCGTGGTGGTGGTCTCCAAGCCCCAGCCCCAGGTGGCCAAGGTCCTGGAGATCGTCAGAGCCATGCCCAAGGAGCAGATCTTCGAAAATATGGAGGAAGCGGACAAATATCTGGCGGCCATCCAGGAACAGGAAGTGGCCAAAGTTCAGGTGGGTAAAGAAGGCGAAACGGTGACGGGCGCCGGTATGAAAGTCGAAGTAACGCCCCGCAAGGAAGGCGGCGTCATTATCACGCCCTACGGCCGTTTGGACAGCGTCAACGCCCCGGACCTCGAGAAAGTGGTGGACCAGATCCTGGCCCAGAACATCTGCATAGTCGTCCTGAACATGGAAGCGGTGGACTTTTTGAGCAGCGCCGGCATCAGAGTGATCTTCAAACTGCAGAAAGGCGTTTTGAAAAGCAAAGGCGTGGTGGTGGTCTCCCATCTCCAGCCCCAGGTCTCCAAAGTCCTGGAGATCGTGAAGGCTCTCCCGCAGGAGAAGATCTTCCAGGATGTGGAAGCCGCGGACAAATATCTGGCCATGCTCCAGAAAAAGGAGCTGGAGAAACTGGCCGGCCGCGCCGTGGAAAAAATGACGGAAGCTCCGAAAATTTCCGAAAACGAAAATTTGAAGATCACCGTCGCCACCCGCGAGCCCAGGGGCTATACGATCTTTTTGGCCGGGCGTCTGGACAGCATCACCTCCCCGGATTTTGAGAAAGCGGTGGACACCATCCTTTCCGCGGAAGCCAAGTTCATTGTTCTGAACCTGGCGGATCTGGTGTTTTTGAGCAGCGCCGGCATCCGCGTCATTTTCAAACTGCAGAAAGGCGTGCTTCAGAAGAAAGGCGTGGTGATCATCTCCAAGCCCCAGCCCCAGGTCTCCCGAGTCATCGAGATCATAAGGGCTCTTCCCGCCGAGCAGGTCTTTGCGAGCGACGAGGAAGCGGACCGCTATCTGGCTATGATCCAGCGCGACACGCAGGAATGATCCTTATTCATAAACCATAGCGATTCATTATGGGAAATTACGGTTTTGCGCGTTTGGCGGCGGCTGTACCGCCGCTGGTGTTGGCTGATTGTAAAAAAAACGCGGAGCATCATCTGCGCTGCGCGAAATCAGCTTCCGGCCAGGGCGCCCAGCTTCTGGTGTTCCCGGAGCTGTCCCTCTCAGGCGCCACCTGCCAGGATCTTTTCGCCCAGCCGGCTCTTGTCAAAGGCGCGCTTTCGGCTCTGCAGAGTTTTCTGAAAGCTTCCGCCGCGGAAGAGACCGTCTGCCTTTTGGGACTTCCGCTTGACATAGGCGGGAAGCTTTACTCCGCGGCCTGCGCCGTGCAGAAGGGCGTTGTCCTGGGAGTCGTTCCAAACCCGGCGCCGAAGGAAGCGTGCTTTGCCAAAGCATCGCCTGGCTTAAGGGGAGAGATTGAACTTTGCGGAAAGCCGGTTCCCTACGGCACGGACCTTGTTTTCCGGTCCGCTGAATTTTCCTTCACCGTGGGCTTCCTTTCCCAGCTGACCGATCCCGGGCAGGATATTGCGAAGCAAGCCGGGAAGGGCGAAGTGCTGGCCATCCTGGGCGCCATGCCGGAATTGGCCGGCGATTTCGAAGCATTCCAAAATGCCCTTTGCGCCCAATCGCGTCTCTTCCGCAGATCCTTGGTTTTCGCTTCCTCCGGTTTCGGAGAATCCTCCACGGACAATTGTTTCGCCGGCCGCGCTTTCATTACGGAAGGCAAAAGGCTTTTGGCGCGCCGGGCGCAGTTCAGCCTGGAAGAGGAGCTCATATTATCGGACGCGGACTGCGAGTTCCTGCTCCGCGAGCGCCCGCGGGAGGAAGCGTTGGCGGAAAACCTTGTTAATTTCAGCGCGGAAAAGACATTCAAGCCGGAACCGCAGTTTCCTGCCAAGCCTTTTGTGCCTGAGGATCCCGCCGCCAGGGCGGTCCGCTGCAAGGAGGTCTTCGAGATCCAGAGCCTCGGCCTTTTAAGGCGTCTGCAGCAGACCGGCTCCAGGAGCGCGGTGCTGGGCGTCTCCGGAGGGTTGGATTCCACCCTGGCGCTTTTCGTCATCAGGCGCGCCTTCGAGCTGGGCGGTCTCGATCCCAGGAATATCAGGGGGATCACCATGCCCTGCTTCGGGACCACCAAAAGGACCAGGAGCAACGCGGAAAAACTGATGAAGGAGCTGGGAATATCCTTCGGAAAGATCAATATCGAAAAAGCCATAAGGCAGCATTTCCAGGATATCGGCCATGACATCAACGACCGCTCCGCGGCCTATGAGAACGCCCAGGCCAGGGAACGCACCCAGATCCTCATGGACATCGCCAACAAATGCGGCGGCATCGTGGTGGGCACCGGCGACCTTTCCGAAGCGGCTTTGGGCTGGGCCACCTACAACGGCGACCAGATGAGCATGTACAACGTCAACTGCGGCGTGCCAAAGACCCTTGTGAGGGCCGTGACGGACTGGCTTGCGGAAAAGGAAGGCGGCAAGATCAGGAAGATCCTGAAGGACATTCTGGACACGCCCGTCAGCCCGGAGCTGCTCCCCGGGGAAAAGAAAGGCAAGAACCAGGAAACGGAAAAGCTCATAGGCCCTTACGAACTGCACGACTTTTTCCTTTATCACATGATCCGCAGGGGAGCTTCTCCCGGGAAGCTTCTGTTCCTGGCGGAAAAAACTTTCAAAGGGAAATATCCGAAGACCGAAATCAAGAAATATCTTTCGCTTTTCCTCAAGCGCTTCCTCACTCAGCAATTCAAGCGTTCCGCCTCTCCCGACGGCGTCGGCACAGGCAGCGTTTCCCTTTCTCCCAGGGCTGGCTTCAGAATTCCCTCCGATGTTTCCTTCGCCCTTTGGCTCGAGGACCTCTCTTGAGTTTATGGTAAAATTTTAAAAGAGATAAGCAGAGGGGAATAGAATGCTGAATTGTTTTAACTTTCGCCCACGGGGGGTGGCGCTGCTGGCTGTTCTGACCGTTCTGACGGTCCTTTCGCTTTTGGCGGCCACCTTCGCCGGCATGATGACTATGGAGGAGCAGGCCGGGAGCATTAGTTTGAACCGCTCCCAGTCCGACATGCTTGCGCAGTCAGCCATAGAGCATGTTTACGGGCTTCTGCGCCAGGATTCCATCGACAGTCCCGAATATGACGGATACGACGAGATCTGGGCCCAGACTTTCAAGCCGAAGGCCGGCGAAGAGGCGGTCAACGTGGAAGGGGACAAGGGCGGCAGCTACGGCCTGGCCCGCTGGATATATGTGAAGGACAATTCCGGGACGCCCGTCGGCCGCTACGCCGTCATGGTTGAGGACGAACACAGCAAGATCAATCTGCACACCGCCTCGGCCCTCGGCCAGCGCCAGCAGAACGAAGGCTTCGGAACTTTCGAGGTCATGCTTACGGACGGCGACAAAAAGGGGCTGCCCCTTTCCCTGGAGGCCGGCCAGCGTTTGGTGAAATACCGCTACGGCCGGGACGGCAAGCCTGGCCAGGCCAACGTGGACGACAACCTGACCGCCACCCAGTACGGCAGCGACAGCATTGACAACAACGCCAACGGGCGCTTCGACGAAGACGGAGAAGGCATTGACGAGCCGGAAGAATACAACCCGAATCATCTTGTCTGGGACGACATGTGCTTCCAGTCCCTGCGGGAGGCCCTGGCTGTCGCCATGGGCGGAGAGCCAGCCAGCAGGAAGCAAATAGACGCTTTCCGGCATCTCGCCACCATCTGGACTTCTTCCCAGGAATTGTATTACGAAAGATCCGCCAAGGCCCTGAGGCGTTCCCTGGACATCAACCACGCGGAATTGAGGCAGCTCAGGCGCGCCCTCAGGAACGCCAATAACGAGTCGCCCTTCGAGCCCTCCTCCTCCCGCATGCGCAGCCTTCTGGTGAATCTTCTGGACTATACGGACGAGAACCACACGCTCTCCACGGTGGACAGCACCTACGGGGTGGAGAGTGTCTGCTTCAACGAGATCATGGCTCACGACGGCAGCTGGATCAGGGAGACCGACTGGTGCGGCTGGGGCTTCCCGACGCAGTCCGGCAGCGGCTCGTCAGTGCCGGAGCACATTCTGGCGGCCAACCAGTTTTACGGCCACCGCTACAAGGACCTCAACTACACCTTCCGCTGGAGAATAGGCTTCCTGCACCAGAACGGCAACACCTGGACCATGCGTCTGGAGAAGCCCAGGAGGTCGCCGGTGCGTTTCAACGAATACCTGAACTGCGAAAAAGCCGGCTGGTATGACAATTTCTGGAAAGGCGCCACCTGCATAGTTTTCAACGCCTCCAGCGAGAGCTCCGACCGCATGGGCTTTTATGTTACCGAGAGCAAGCGCGGCACCCAGAGGGAGCTTATTTTAAAAGGCGGCGGAACCAACGCCAAGGCTTTTATGGACGGCGTGGCCTCCAACCTTGTCAACGCCACGGTTAAGCTTTACAGCGACTGGCATCACGACGGCGCCATGTGGACGGATCTTCCCAGGCAGACGGAAGCCTTTTACGTCAGGCCTTTGCACCGCAAGCAGGAAAAATACTATTACCAGGTTTACAGCTCCACCCACGCTTTCCTCCCCTCCATCGGCTACGGAAAATCCAACGTCAGGGAAATGGACATGGACGGCATTCCCGCCAAGCATTCCGTGCAAAAGGAAGACAAGGACAAGAACAACCACTATCTTCTGAAATATCCCTACAAGGAGGGCAAAGCCCAGAAGCCCAATTCGGAAGGCTACGTGGAGGTCATACTGACGTCCTCCGACAAGTGCCGGAAATCCGGTTCCGGCAAAGGCGGGAAAAACATCAACTTCAGCGACTCCATGTATTTCATCCGCCCGGATATCGTGGAGCTCATCAACATTTCCCCTTATCCCATCAGTTTGAGAAACTGGCAGGTGGTGGTCAACACCGGCATCGCGGCGGAACTTTTGGCCACCATCGACGTGGCGGCCCACTACAGCACGGAGAGGAGCGGCTATTACGACGACCCCAATCCCATCATCGAGCCCAACGGCTATTTTTACCTGACCAACAACCGGGAGATCTTCGACAGGGAATACTGCGGCGGCAACGGCAACTACGGCCACAGCCAGAAGACCGTCATACCGGTCTTCGAGCTGCCTGACGAGGACTGGGGCATCCTTTACGACGTGACGAGGGTCAAAGGCGACTACATCACCGTCTCCGGCGCCCGCTGGCACGCCGACCAGCTGGAGGGGGAATTGATCGAGTTCGTCTCCGACCGCCAGCCCACCGCAAGGCAGGACATCCCCAACGGCATGATCAAGTACGTTTACGGCAACACCAGCAACAGGCTTGATCTGAACGGCAGCGACCCCTTGGGCAGCGGCCTGAAGGTAGGGGACAAGATCAGGGTGAGAGGCCTTCCCAGGCAGGGCGGCTTCGTCTCCTTCACCCTGAAGAACGAATACGGCCAGGTGACGGCCCGCACTACGGAATACGGTTCCGTGGAGGAGCAGGAATTCGGCTATTCCACGGAGAAAGACGACCCCGCCTACTACACCTGGAAAAAACTTTCCAAGCCGACTTTCGGCGGCAACCTTCGCGAGGCTGAGAGCCACAGGGCCAAGAAGAACGCCAAGAACCAGACGCACATCAAGAACGCCGGCATGGCCAACATCGCCGAGATACAGAAGATCAAGACCGGCGACAACTGGGAGAACGTGGGCGGCGCCGGCGGACGCTCGGACCTGAAGACCATCAAGGCCGTGGGAAAATATTTCACCACCACCGGCATCAGATTGGATGTTGAAGAGGAAGGCGTTCACCTCTCCGGCTGGCAGCCAGCCTTCGGCACCGTGGCCACGGCCAACGGCAACGTCATGTCCATCGCCGACGTCAGCTGGGAGCCCGACACCTGGAAGGGGCACACTCTGCGCGTGATGTCCGGATCCCAAAGGGAAGAGAAGATCCCTGTCATCAGCAGTTCCCGCACCGGACTTACCGTGGACGGCCTGACCTGCCCGGGAGAAAAGCAGCTGAAATTAAAGAAAGGCGACAAAGTGAGCGTCGGCCCCGGCTACGCCACGCCTTTTTATTACACCACCAAGGACGGCGACGCCGGGGAATTCGAGTGGAGCGACAAGGGGCTTGGCAAAGCCGATTACGGGCTTTACGTCTTCGGCCTTAACGACGCCATCGACACCACTGAATTCCTGGAGGAAAACCACAACGCGGAGATGGAGGTTTTCATTTTCAACTATGAGAGCGGGGAATACGACGCTCTGCCGCTGGAGGACAGCGGCCTGAAAGCCGCCGCGGACGATCCCTTCCTTATCGGCTCCAGCAGGCAGCGCTTCCGCTATGACAAGAACGACAGGATCTACTGCGGCATGATCCACGGCTGCCACATCTCCGCCAAGGGCGGCATCAAGGTCAAAGTTGTTCCTCACAATCTTTCCGGCGTGGACGCCTCCGGCAAAGCCTGGCTGGACTACGTTTATCTGGCTCCCGGCCACACCGCCGGCCGCATAAACATCAACACGGCGGAGGAAAGAGTCCTGACCTCTCTCAAGGGCGTCACCCCCGCTTTGGCCCGCAACATCGCCCAGGGAATAGACTCTTACGGCAAGCCCGGCCTGAAGCCTTACAAGAACACCACCGACCTGCTCAACGTGAAAGGCTTCAGCCCCGACATTTTCGGGAGCATCGCCAATCTCATCACCACCAGGAGCGACCAGTACCGCGCCAGGGTCATAACCCAGACTATCGCGAAGCTTTCCAAAGACAGTTTCTTCAACGAAGCCGGCGGCGACAAGATAACCTCCCAGTCGGCCATGGATCTTGTCATAGACCGCAGCGACGCCCTGGGGCCCGACGGCGCTTCCTTCAAGATCCTTTCCCGGGAAGTGGAATAATTCAAAGCAAGGATATCTCATGAAAAAAATATTGGCGTTGACCGCCGCTCTCTTAATTGCCGCTTCCAGCGGACACTCGGCGGTCCGTATCTACGGCGCATATCTGGGCGAAGTTAATGTTCACAGCGACGGAAACCGTTATTACCAGGACACCATGTTTACGACTTATCCTCCCAACGCCACGTTCAACAGCTGCGTTGACGTTCTGGTGCTGAAGGGATGGTACAGCTTCGGAAACGACTGGGAATACGAACCGGTTGACGATCATGTCCTTGACAAAGGCCGGAAAGCCCAGTATGAGAACATGGGCAAGTGCAACGGAGTAACCATCAAGCGTCTCGATCCCGAAGCCTACAATATGCTGAATGAAGTGTCCGGGCAAACGGCCGAAGCCGGCACCCCGGCCGGTTACATAGGCACCGCCAACATGAAGCGCACGCTGCTCTTCAACAACGCGGTGCTGGAGGAGGGGACCAATTACTTCACCTTTGTCTGCCCCCAGGCCAACGAGCTGATGTACAGCGCCATGATCGGCCTTTACCTTTCCGATGCCGACAAGTGGTCCACAAGCGTCATACCCAAAGAGGGTACGGCCCCGGATCTTTGCGCCAAGGAAGCGGGAGCCGGAACCCAGGACATGGAAGGCGAACTTGTCTGCGGCGCTCCTAATCCAAGAAAAGACGCGCAATATTTCTTCCCCTCCAACGTCAAGATGGACCGCCCCACGCTCCGCACCGTGATAGGCGAATACAAGATCAGCATTCCTTTCTTCTATCTGGCGGGCTCAAACAGCGCGGAAGTCAACCCCGACGGCCTTACGTCTCCCTCCTCTCCGGGCTGGGTCGCCGAAGACAAAGTCGATCCCGACTGGGCCTTGAGCCACACCTCCGGCAACGAGGTTGCCTATCTGGCCCTCTGCGTCTCAAAGGAAAGCACCAAGCCGAAACTGGCCACGCCCACAGTTCTGGTGCCGCCGGGCTCATACGAAGGCTATATCTTAATGGAAAACGAAGGCGCCGGCTCCTTCGATTACACCGCCTCCTCCAAGACCGATTGGATCACGATGCAATCCGAGACCGCCAGCGGCAATGTTTCCCTGCAGCAAAAGATCTATTTCAACATAAAGAAGGGCGTTCTGGGAGTAGGGCGACACGTTGGGATGGTGGAACTTGATCTCGGCTCTTACGGGAAAAAGGAAGTCAAAATAATCGCGGTGGTGGAAGAGCCCGCCAGCGGCGCCATAAGGTTGAAAGGCTTGTACATCATGAGCGGCGAAGGCGAAAATCCCTATTATCAGGACACCATGATAAGTTCCCTCGTTCCCTCTTACAATTTCGACGGGGGCTGCATGGACATCCTGCTGGCCGAGGGCGTTTATCTTTTCGGCAACGACGCTTTGGCGGAATATTCCGATCACGCGGATTATCTCAGGACCTACGCCCTCGACAGGGGAAAGAAAGCCGAATATACGGAAGCGGGCAGTTTCCAGGGCAGCAATCAGGTCCTCAGGCTGAGCGGAGACTACAAGCTGATAAACCAGGCTCTGGACAACGGCGAGAAGCCCGACGCGGATTCCGTGGGCGACTTTGTCAAGCTCTCGAGCCTGACAAAAAGAGTTCTCGACTGCTATCTGCAGCCCGGCACCAACCGTTTCACGCTTGTCTTCCCGGAAGCTTCGGAATTCGAATCGGAATCCGACATGATGCAGCTTGGTCTTTTCCTGGGCGAAAAAGTTGCCTCGGGCGCCATCCCCGATCTGGCGGCCTGCAACAGCGAGCTTTACTTCGACGCCGTTGACATGCCCTACGCCACCTATTCCAATGAAGACAGAACTTATCACTACGATATCGAAGAAGGCAAAGTCTTCACCAAGAGCACGCTCAAATGCGAAAAAGAGGACTGCCAGATAGAACTCACAAAGTTCTTTTTACTTGGCAAGAACGACGAGTACACGAACCCCTTCGGCATGACCAGCCCGGCGGCCTGCGGATATGTGGCCACGGGAGGCGACTCCAGCACCGCCTGGCCCGTCCACGCTTCGCCGCAAACGGTCCTGGGCTACCTGGAGGTGGTAGTTCACGGAGAAGTGCCGGAACCGGCCTTCCTGGGCCTCCTGGCGCTTCTTTTGCTGCTCTGGCGCAGGAAGTGAGACTTCATGCGGCCGCAAAAAAATTCCCGCCTTTCGGGCGGGAATTTTTTTTGCGCTTACATAAAGCTTTGCGCTTACTTTTTGTTGGCGTAGAAAGCCTTGATGTTGGGGAGAAGATATTCTGTGAAAGCGGAGCGCAGGGTGTGCGTCGGCTTGTAGCCCCAGTCTCTTCTCGCCGCTTCGTCGTTCACGTCCTCCGGCCAGGTGTCCACGATGCCCTGGCGCGCCACGTCGGGATTGAAGGTCGTTTCCGGCGCTTCGGGGAAAGATTCCCTCACCAGCTCGTAAATTTCGCCGGCGGTGCAGGCGAAACCGCCGATGTTGTAAACGCGTCTCGTCAGCTTTTCGCCGGGGGCGTTGCTTAAGGTCAGAAGAGCGTCGATGGCTTCCGGCATGGTGATGAAGGGGATCTTGGCGCTTTCCCTGACGAAGCAGTTGTACTTTTCGCCCTTGGCCGCGGCGTGGATCATTTCCGGAGCGTAGTCAGATGTTCCGCCGGTGGGCAGCGTGAAAGCGGAGATGACGCCCGGGAAGCGGATGCAGCGGAAATCCAGGCCGTAGTCGCGCTTTCTGGGATCGTCCTTAAGCTGCATATAGTTGAAGGTGAAGTAAGAGCCCAGGTGTTCGCAGGCCAGTTTGTTGCAGCCGTACATGGTGGTCGGCGTCACGAACTGCTCTTCACTTACGAAGGGGTTCGCGGCCTTCACCTCGAGGTTCGGCAGACCGTACACCGCGATGGTGGAGCAGAACATCACTTTCACGCGGATGTGATTTTTCTCCGCTTGCTTGACGGCGCGGTCCAATACTCCCACGGTGCCCATGACGTTGATGTCGCAGGCCTTGGCGGGAATGCGCTCCGAACTGGTGGAGAGAAGGGCCGCCAGATGGTAGATCTGATTGAAATCGTAGGTTGCGAAGATCTCGTCGAGCCCCGCTTTGTCCATGAGGTCCATCTTATAGGATCTCTCCACCATGGGAACGAGGGTGGGGTCGAGGTCGTTGAGGTCTAAAGTTATGATCTTAGTGCCCTGGGCATAGAGCTTGGAGATCAGGCCGTGGCCGAATTCCCCGTTGGCGCCCGTGATAAGAGTGTAATAACTCATAAAAAAACTCCTTATTTTATTTTTATGGAGCATATTCTAGCACAAAACCATCTCGGTTAAAAGAGGGGTTTATACAAAACGTGATGTTTCATTGGGAAATTTTATCCCTCGCCAAATTTTGATACTATGAGTTGAAATCCCTTATAATAACAAGCACTAAGGACAAATCATGAAAAAAGCCCTCCTGCTTTTGCTGATACTTACTTTCGGTGTTTTTGCCGCCGACTCTCTAGACGCCCAAAAGGAACAGTTGACGACCTCCTTTTTAGACCCCAGTAACGGCTACATCAGCTTCTGGATGCAAGCCCCCTGGGACGGCAGCGACGGCAAGCAGCATGCGATCATGGCCATAGGCACCTCCGAAAACGGCTTCTGCCTTGTGAAGAGCGCGAAAAACATGCTGCGCCTCTCCTCTTTTTCCGCCGATGGGGAAAGAGTGGCCAGAGCCGACGTCAGCAGCTGGAAGAAAGGCGAGTGGCACCATGTCGCCTTCGCCTGGTACAGCAACAACGAAGGCATGCCCATAGGCCTTCCCCTCTACATCGACACTGTCTGCCAGGACGGGCCCATACCGAACAAAAATTCCTTTTTCGAGCAGGAGGGCTCGAATCCTCCCATCTTCGCCAAGAACATAAAATTCTCCGACATCAAATATTTCAAAGGCCCCTGGAGCGGCAACCAGGCCGACGCTTACAATCTCTTTTCCATGGTCTTCAAGGATTTCTTCAAGGGGCTTCCCGCCGAAGAGATCAGGATCACTCCGAAGATGTGCGGCGTGGACGCCAATCCGCTGGTCGTGGAGGGCAAAGAGAAGACCTTCGCCCTGGAGGCGAAATTCAACGGCGAATTCATAAGAGTGACCGACGAGATGCGCCGCTACGGCAACTGGTCTGATTTCGACGCCAAGCCCTACATCAAATGGACCGTCAAGGATCCTGAGATCGCCGAAGTGACGAAGCTTTCCAACGTGCTTGGCAAGAAGCCCGGGAAAACCGTGCTTACGGCCGAATACAGGGGGCAATTGGCTTCCTATGACCTCACCGTCACGCCCATCGAGCAGCCCGACCTCTGCGTTCTCTACACTTCGCTTTTGCCCCGCCTTTCCGCCAATTCCGTAAAGTGGTTCCATGATCCCGGCGACACCGTGACCTCCATAGTCCACGTCGCCAACTACGGCTACAAGGAGAGCACGCCCGGAACCGTCGTGACCTTCACGCTCTACAAAAATTCTTCCATCGATTTCGATCCCAAAGCGGAAGTTGTTTATCAGAAGAAAGCGAAGCTGCCCGCCCTCGGCGGCATGGGCAAAGCGGAATTCCAGTTCGTCTGGCAGTGGCCCAATAAGCCCGTCTGGATGGAATCGAAAGTCGAGATCGACAAAGAGGGCGACCTTGACCCCATAAACAACGTCATCAGGGACCGCAACGTCTCCCGCCCCTTGCGCTTCGGCTTCCAGCCCGACACCATGACGAACCTCTACACCGAAAGAACCATCAACAGCATGGGCAGTTTCAACCTCTTCGACTGGACGGCTTCGCACAAATACCGCCTCGACCTATTGCTCAGGGAGACCAAATATCCCGGCATCTGCCCCGACGGCATCACGGACACTTACAGGATCGACAGGATGTATTACATCTACAAGGAAAAGAACGACGATCAGCCCTACTACAAGGTCGAGGAATGGTTCGACGGCGGTTTCCCCATCTACACCCACGATCTCTCTTTGGACGGCATCAGCGCCGCGGTGGTGCACGAACTGGGCCACACCTGCCTCGCTCTGCCCGACGTTTACAGCTATCCTGTGAGGACCGTCAACGTGCTGGTCAGGGACGACAACGGATGCTATTGCACCGGAACGCCCGCCATGCCGGACCTTGGCGGCTCCATCATGAACGCCCTGGGCATCAACGTTCCCTGCGGCGCCATGTACTCTCCTCTTATGGACGGCTGCCACATGTGGATCAATCCCTCCAACGCCGGCAAGATCGAATACATGAAGGGACAGAGAGGCGAAAGATTCTGGGGCGTCCAGGGCCGCATGATGCCGATGAAGCAGAATATCTTCCAGTTCTTCGACAGAAACGACGAGCCTCTGAAGGACGCCGCGGTTTACATCTATCAGATCACCAATACCAAGACCGCCTCCTTTGCCGACAAGTATTACTCCGACTGGCCGAAGTTCGCCGGCAATACCAACGAGGAAGGCGCCTTCACCTTGGGCGGCGAAACGCTGGACAGTTGGGACTGCCCCATGACCGAAAGGACGGAAGGCCGCACCAGCGTCTGGAACCCCTTCGGCATGATCAGCGAGGAATCCAACGCCACCGTTGACACCGCCTTCACGCCCAACGTCTGGACCACCGAAGGGCTGCTGCTCATCAAGATCGTCGCCTCCAGCGGCGTGGAGTTCTGCAACGTGTCGATGGCTGTCTTCAACGAGGAATTCTTCCGCGGCAACAAAATAAGGGGCACCTACAAGATCAGGACCAACCTTCTTAACAGCGAAAAGCAAAACGTGAAGAGAAAGGAGATCCCGGAGCCCTGCCGGAAGATCAACAGGATCCCCGTGGCAAAATTGAAAGGCGGCAAGACGGAATTCACCGTGAAGGCCGGGGAAGAGATCGTATTGGACGCCACGGAAAGCTTCGATCCGGAAGGCCAGCCTCTGGAATACCGCTGGCATGACGGCGGCAACTGGTACTCCACGGATCTCAGGACCGGTCCGGTCCAGACCTACAAAGCTCCAGACAAAAAGGGCGAAACCAAAAAGATCGATCTTTTCGTCATAGACGGGGTGAGGACCAGCGAACTGGTCAAGATCACCATCACGGCCGAATAAGCAAACGGCGCTCGACAGCGCAAAGCCGAAGCCCCGGGGGAAAAGTTCCTTAGCCCCCGGGGTCTTTTTTTCCCAAAGCCATCTTGCGGTCAGGTCTTAGATAAGATATAATCATTATATTTAAGAGGAATTATTATGATACAGTTCACGAACACCGAAAATCGAAGAAAGGAAGAGTTCAAGGAACTCAACGAGGGGCAGGTAACCATGTACACCTGCGGCCCCACTGTCTATAATTTCGCCCACATCGGCAATTTCCGGGCCATCTTGACCTACGATCTGTGCAAGCGCTGGCTCCTATCCCGGGGCTACAAGGTCAAACACGTCATGAACATCACGGACGTGGATGACAAGACCATCCGGGACTCCCGCAAGGAAGGCACGGCGCTGAGGGATTTCACGGAGCGCTACGCCAAGTGCTTTTTTGAGGATTGCCGCGAACTGAGAGTCATGCCCCCCGACGTTACCCCCAGGGCCACGGACCACATAAAGGAGATGCTGGAGCTTGTCCAGATCCTGATGGACAAGGGTATCGCCTATCAGGGCGAGGACGGCAGCGTCTATTTCTCCATAGAAAAATACGAGCCCTACGGAAAGCTCAGCCACCTGAAGGAAAGGGAACTGAAAGTGGGCGCCCGAGTGCAGAGCGACGAGTACGACAAGGAGAGCGTCAGCGACTTCGCCCTTTGGAAAGCCTGGGTGCCCCAGGACGGGGACGTCAAGTGGGACAGCCCCTGGGGTCCGGGACGTCCGGGCTGGCATCTGGAGTGCTCCGTGATGGCCAGGAAATATTTGGGCGACACCATCGATCTGCACATGGGCGGCGAGGATCTTATCTTCCCGCACCATGAGAACGAGATCGCCCAGAGCGAAGCCGCCACCGGAAAGACTTTCGTGCGTTACTGGGTGCACAACGGATACCTGATGGTGGAAGGCCGCAAAATGTCCAAATCCGCCGGCAATTTCTACACTCTGAGGGATATTTTCAAAAAGGGCTACACCGGCAGGGAAGTGAGGCTGCTTTTGTTGTCCACCTATTACCGCCAGGCCTTCAACTTCACCTTCGAAGGGCTTCACGCCATGAGAAGCGCCCTCTCCCGTCTGGACGACCTGAGGGACGCCATGGAAAAAGAGGCGAAAGAGGGCGAGGACTGCGAAGTCAGCGCAGGGCTTTCGGACATCCTCAAGGCCGCGAAGGAAAAATGGGACGCCTCATTGGACGACGATCTCAACACCAGCGCGGCTTTCGCCGCGCTCTTCGAGGCGGTCAAGGCCATCAACAAACTGAGGATGGATCTAGCCTTGGGGAAAGCTGGCGCCAAGAAAGTCCTGGAATTCCTCGACTACACCGACCAGGTCCTTTCCGTGGCGGAAAAGGACAAGTTGGAAGAGGAGTTCCCGCCGAGAGCCCAGGAGCTTCTGGCGGAAAGAACGGAAGCCAGGAAAGCCAAGAACTGGCCCAGGGCCGACGAGATCAGAAACGAACTGGCCGCCATGGGCTTAACCGTGGAGGACACCCCGGAGGGTCCTCGCCTGAAAAAACTGGGCTGATGGCGAAAGGTCTTTTCATAGCGATAGAAGGTCCCGACGGCTGCGGAAAAAGCACGCAGATAGCGCTTCTTAAAGAATTCCTGGAGAAGCGGGGCTTTGATGTTGTCCTGACCAGGGAGCCAGGCGGCACCGCCTTGGGCGAAGAGATCAGGAAGCTCCTTCTTGTCGGCAAGGAGAAAAAAGTTTCCCCTTACTGCGAGCTAATGCTTTTCGAGGCGGCCAGGGCCCAGCACGTCATGGAAGTTTTGGAGCCGGCGCTGTCTTCTGGCAAGATCGTAATCGCCTCCCGCTACGCCGACGCCACCAGGGCCTACCAGGGCGGAGGACGCCGTCTTCCCCTGGAAGAAGTCAGGAAAGCCAACGAGCTGGGGACCAGGGGACTGTGGCCGGACCTCACCATCATTCTTGACATCGACAGCGAAGAGGGTCTGAGGCGCGTAAAAGGCTGCGGCCGCGACGCCCTGGGAAAAGATCTGCCTCCCGGAGAACTGGACCGCATCGAGGCGGAGAGTTTGGATTTCCACCGCCGGGTGCGGGAGGAATATCTGAAGCTTGCCCTGGAGGAAAAGGAGCGCTGCAAAGTCGTTGACGGCAGCCAAAGCCGGGAGGAAGTCGCCCGGGAGATCAGCGCCCTCGTATTGGAGAAAATAAAAAACAATGCTTGACATAGAAACAGTAAAAAAATGGCAGCCGCAGGCATTCCGGGCGCTGGACACGGCGCTTAAAAATTCCCATCTGCCCCACGCCATAGTCTTCATAAGCCCCGGGGAAGTCGGGGAAACGGAACTGGCGGAATCTTTGGCCACCAGGCTTGTCTGTTCCTCCCCCGGCGAGGGGCTAGTTAGCTGCGGCAAGTGCGAGAGCTGCCACCTTCGCGGCATCAACACCCATCCGGACGTTTACTATGTCAGGCCGGAGGGCAGGATGCGCGCGATCAGCCCGGAGACTATGGGGGAGATGATGACGGCTTTGCAGACGAAATCCCTGAAGGGGGTCGCCAAGGTCGTCATAATCGAGCAGGCTGAGGCCTTGAGCAAGGAGAGCGCCAACAAATTCCTGAAAACGCTCGAGGAGCCTTCCTCCAAGACGTATTTCATCCTTCTGACCTCCCGGGGAGAAAGGCTCATCCCCACCATCAAATCCCGCTGCCAGATAATAAGGCTTGCTCCTCTTGGCAAGGAAAACATGCTGAAGGTCTGCCGGGAAGAACTGAAACTGGCGGTGCCGGCCGCGGAATTTTTGGCCAGGATCTCGCGGGGACGCCGCGCCAAGGCACTGCAGATGGCGGAGAATCTGGGAGAATACCAGAAGGACGCCGCGGATCTTCTGGAGATCTACAGCCTGAGGGAGCGGGCGCTGCCTGCCATCAGGGAATTCTCCCTGGCGAAGTACAAAGCCATGCGGGAAATCAAGGACCTCGGCGACGAGGAGATCGTGAAGGCGAAGAAAAAACTGGCCGACGAACTGAAGGAAGCCGATCCCAACGTGAAGAAAGTGGAGCTGCAGAAACTGGAGGACGCCATGATCATAGCGAACGCCGAGATCCTCCAGGATATGCGCGCGGCGGTCTATGAAGAGCTGACGGACCTTTGGCGCGACATCTGGCTTATGAAGAGGAACGCTCCTGAAAAAGAGGTTCTGCATTCCTTCCTGCTTCCGCAGCTGAAAAGGGTGGCCTCCCTTTACAGCGAGGATGAAATTGCCAGGAACATTTCCGAAATAGATCTTGTGAGAGGACCGGCGGTCTTTCTTACCATGCAGTTCGACATCGTCCTGCAGGGGCTTCTGGCGCGGCACATCGCTCCGCCGGAGGGAAGAGTGCTTCTGAGGAACGCCATAAAAGCCACCGGCCTCTAAGTCATAAAAAGAGGTAAAAATGAAAGAATACGATAAATACGCGGAACAGGAACCAGCCGCCTCCCAGAGGCCGCCGGAAGCCGATCCGGGATCGGGCGCCAACGGGGAAAAGCGCAGCGTTGTCTCGGTGAGACTGAGATTGTACGGCAACACGGATTTTTACACCTTCGACATTCCGGAGCTGAAACTGGGGGACTGGGTCATCGTGGGCGCGGAAAGAGGCTTGGACTGCGGCAAGGTTTTGTCCAAGGAGACCATCGACAACATCCAGCTCCAGGAATTCCAGAGAGTGGTGAGAGTCTGCACGCCGGAAGACCTTGAGATCATGAAGAAGAACCACGAGGACGCCCTCGCCCAGGTGGCTTTCTGCCAGGGCGCGGCCAACGCTCTCAAACTGAACATGAAGGTCATCAACGCGGAGTATGTTTACGACCGCACGAAGATCATCTTTTATTTCGCGGCCCCGGAAAGAGTGGACTTCCGCCAGCTTGTCCGGGATCTGGCCAGGGAGCTCAGGATCAGGATCGAGCTTCACCAGGTCGGCATCAGGGACGAGATGCGCATCACCGGCGGCATCGGCAGCTGCGGCAGGGAAGCCTGCTGCGTCAACTGGATCCACGAGTTCATGCCGGTCAACATCAGGATGGCCAAGCTCCAGCAGATCCAGCTGCATCCCGCGAAACTCTCCGGCGTCTGCGGGCGCTTGAAATGCTGCCTGGCTTTTGAGCAGCGCAACTACCGCGACCTGGAGCAGCAGATGCCGCATCGCGGCCAGATCGTCCGGACTGAGAACGGCACCGGGGAAGTCGTGGATAATTGTCTTCTGGCCAAGACCGTCACTTTGAGAATGGAGGACGGCAGCGTGGTCACCGTGCCCTCGGACGACGTGACGGTGGTCAGCCGCACCAAGAGCCGCGCCAAGGTGAGAGTCCAGAAACGGCGACGCCGGGAGGATGAGGACAACATGAGCGACAAAGAATACGAGCAGGATCTTTTGGAAAAGATCGCCGAGATCGAAGAGGAAGACGAATAGTTCCCGTGGCCCGCTTGGTAAGAGAAATAGAGAATTTCACCGCCCGGGGAGAATGCGTAATGACCCTGGGCTTTTTCGACGGCGTGCACCTTGGGCATCTCTCCCTTTTGGAAAGGCTCTCCGAGATCTCCAGGGAGACCGGCCTTCCCAGTCTGGCGCTGACTTTCGATGCGCGCCCTTCGGAACGCTCCGTTATGCTTCTGACCACTCTGGAGGAAAGGCTGGACCTTTTGTCCGCCGCGGGCCTTTCGGAGATCCTGGTCCAGTCTTTCACAAAGAAATTCGCCTCGATGGATCCCGTCTCTTTTCTCCGGACAGTGGTGAAAGACAAACTCAGGGCGAAGGTGGTCCTGGCCGGCTACGACTGCTGTTTCGGCAAAGACCGTGCCGGCAGCATCGAGACTTTGAAAGCCCACTCCCAAGAGCTGGGCTATTTCTGCGAAGAGGAGAAGCCCTTCCTGCTGGACGGCAGGATCGTAAGCTCCACTCTCTGCCGGGAGCTGATGAAAAAGGGCGAGCTTGTGAAGCTGCAGGAATGCCTGGGCCGTCCCTGGAGCCTCAGGAGCCGCGTAAAGGAGGGCATGGGGATCGGCAGGGAACTGGGCTTCCCCACGGCCAATCTCAGCTTAGAGGGGCTTCTGACGCCTCCCGCGGGCGTTTACAGGGCCCGCTACGATCTTGGTCTTAAGAGCGGCCGCGCTCTTCTCTATCTTGGCAGCCGCCCGACTTTCCAGGGAAAGGAAAAAGTCGCGGAGGCCTTTTTGCTGGATTTTTCCGGGGACCTTTACGGCCGCGAACTGAGAATAACCCCGGAAGAGCTGATCGGTTTGGAAAAGCGCTACGATAGCCCGGAAGAATTGAGCGCCGCCATTAAAAATTTCGTCCGGATGATCCGGGAAGGGAATTAATTCTTTCTGCTTTTGCGGAGCGCCTTGCGCTCCATCAGGCTTTTGCATCTGGGGCAGCGCACGTATTTGTCCGCTTTGTCGGCCGTGAAATGGAAAAGGCAGATATCGCATTCGCACATAATCTTCCTGGTGGGCACGGCTTTGCGGGAATATTGTTTCTCGCTGTCGTAGAGCCACAGTATCATGATGGCGGTCAGCGGCACGCAAAGCAGATAGGCGAGTATGGATATCAGGGATACGGAGATCACGGCGCCTTACTCCACAAAAAGTTCCAACGGCTCCCGCTCCGCCGGGGGATCTCTCCTGGGCTCTTCTATCCTGATGCCCAGGGCCAGGACGGTGATGATTATCAGCGTGACGACAAGCGAGAGAAAAAATATTTTCCCCTGCCTGCGGCTCTTGAATTTCGGAATGTAGAATTTAATTTCCCGCATGATTTAGAAGGGCGTGCGGTTGAAGAAATTCCAGACTGTTTCGTTGCTCTTGTCTTCCCTGAGTTTCTGCGGGGAATCCAGGGCGGTCATGGTCTTTTTCTCCACGTCCAAAAAGAGGACGCGGTGGGCCACTTTGAAGATGCTGTCCAGCTCGTGGGTCACTATGATGATGGTCGTTCCCAGCGAGGCGTTCAGTTTTATGATGGTGTCGTCCAGGGTGGCCGAGGACCTGGGGTCCAGACCGGCGGAGGGTTCGTCGAAGAAGAGGACCTCCGGATCCAGCGCCATGGCGCGGGAGAGAGCCGCGCGCTTTTTCATGCCGCCGGAAATTTCCGAGGGCAGGAAATGCTCGAAGCCGGAGAGGTTGAAGAGCGCCAGCTTGAAGCGGGCGGCGCGTTCCATTAATTCCGGGGAAAAGTCGGTGTATTCCTGCATGGGAAGCATGACGTTCTCAAGCAGCGTGTCGGAACCGAAAAGCGCGCCGCCCTGGAACATCACGCCCATTTCCTTCACCATTTCCGTCCTTTCCTCTTCGTCCGCCGTGACGATGGACCGTCCGTTGAAAAGAATGTCGCCGGAAATCGGGGAGTAGAGCCCGAAGAGGTGTTTTAAAAGCGTGCTTTTGCCGCAGCCGGAGCCTCCGCAGATCACGAAGATCTCGCCTTTGTTCACGGTGAAGTCAAGGTGCTCCATGACCACCCTGGAACCGTAGCCGATGGTCAGATCTTTAATTTCAAAAATAGGCTTTCCTTGGGATTCCATGTTTTAAAAAGGCGGATGGAAGAGGATCGTGAAAAGGGAGTCCGTGAGTATCGTTATGAAGATGCCGCTGACCACCGCGGCGGTGGTGTAGCGGCCCACGCTCTCGGCGCCGCCTCTGACCTGCATGCCGCGCATGCAGCTGACGCCGGCGATAAGAATCGCGAAGAAGAAAGCCTTCACCAACCCTTCTGTGAACATGGGCAAGGTCACGGCGCGGTAAACTTCCCTGAGATAAGCCGGCAAGGTAATGTCGGTGGTCAGGCTGCACATGATTATGGAGCCTATGATGGCCACCAGGTTGCCGAAGATGAGAAGGCAGGGCATGGCGATGCCCGCGGCGATTATTTTCGGCAGCACCAGAAAATGGCCGGGCTCGAAGCCCATGGAGCGCAGCGCGTCTATTTCCTCGGAGACCTGCATCGTGCCGATCTCGGCGGCGTAGGAGGCGCCGGAGCGGCCGGCCAAAACCACGGCGGTGATCAGCGGCCCCAGTTCCTGGGCCAGGGCGATGGCCACCAGGTCGGGAATGAAAGCCGTGGCGCCGTACATGCCCAGGACGCTTTTCCCCAAGACGCTCAGGATGACGCCGATCATGAACTGGATCATGCAGACGATCGGCAGGGCGTCCACGCCGGTCTTCTCAAGGTTCGTCCAGACGCTGCGCCAGCGGATCTTCGAGGGATCTTTGACGGCCTGCCAGATCATGATGGTGCATTCGCCCACGAAGCGCACGATCTCCTTCATGTCTTCGTACAGGTCGATGGTGGCGCCTCCCACCTGCTCAAGCAAGCTTTCTTTTTTCCGGGCGGCGGGAAGGGGAGAAAGTATTTTGTCCGGCGCCACCAGCCCCAGCATCTTTTTGGCGACGTCGCTTTGGGAATCGATGGAAAAGCCGACCTTGGAAGCGGCGCAGCGGGCTCTCAGTTCAATGAGCGCCGCGATGCCCTGTCCGTCGAGATAGGATATGCCGGACAGATCCAGTACAAGCGCCCCTGCGCCCTTCATGAGGGAAGTCAGCTTCTGCAGGGACGCTTCGGCGTTTTTAAGACCTAAAGCACCTTCGAGTTTTATTTCCAAGCCTTCACTTGAAGGCTTGGAAGTAATTTGTAAGGAGCTTTCTGTCATTAAAATCAGGGAATGGTAATGACCTGGCCGGGTTTGAGCTTGTCGTCGCCGCCGTTGGCCTTCATCAGCTTGAGATAATTCACGTTGAGTTTCTTGCCGATGGTGTAGTAGGAGTCGCCTTTCTTGACGGTGTAGGTGCTGCCGCTGGCCGCGGAGCTTGAGGAACTCGCGGAGCTTTTGGAGGAGCCGCCGGGGATTTTAAGCTTGGTGCCGATCTGCAGGATGCCGTTGGGAGAAATGCCGTTGGCGTCGGCCAGAGCCTGGACGGTGCAGCCGTTGGCGCGGGCGATCTTCCACAGCGAGTCGCCTTTCTTAACGGTGTAGGTGCCGCCGCTGGCTTTGGCGGAGGAGCTGCTCTTCCATGAAGAAGAAGAGGAGCCGATGTAGCCGGTGCCCGAGGAGTAGGAGCTTCCGCTGTAGGAATAAGAGGGATTGTAATTGGCGTTTCCGGGCCTCAAAGGCACGAAGCCGTCGGAGCCGGCCTGATAGGTGTAGGTGGAATCCACCGCGGGAGCGGAAGGATCGATGAAGACGTCGTCGCCGGATCTTCCGCCCAGCACTTCCTGGTCAACCTGGCCGCCAAGGTCAAAGGCGGCGGAGGAGGAATCGCTCAGGGCGAAGGATTCGCCGGAGGATTCAAAACCGTCGCCGGAGGACAACTCCGCGCCGGAATCGAAGCTGTCGCTTCCGGATTCGGGGGTGGATTTGCAACCGCAGAGAATCACCAGGGCCGCAAGGGCGGCGAACAGGACAAAGTCAGATTTTTTCATGCTTACCTCTTATTTTGAATTATATATAAAGATTTTACCACAGACTCCCTGAATGGTCAAGTTTAAGGCGGCGGCGGGGGAGTTTTTACGCCAGGTCTGTCTTTCGGCCTTTGGGAAGAGGGCTAAAATTGGGCCGAGGCGCTCTTTTGTTGACTTTTAAAACCCGAAATAATACAATACTCCTCGTACTTTAAAAAGTGCCGAGGTAGCTCAGTTGGTAGAGCAAAGGACTGAAAATCCTTGTGTCGACGGTTCGATTCCGCCCCTCGGCACCATTTTTTTGCCCAAAAAAACTCCGGAGAAAATTTCCCCGGAGTTTTTCTTTTTCCGAATATCGGGACCGCTTTATTCGGCCTTGACGATCTGGGAGCAGGCTTTCAGCATGCCCACCACGTCGGAGAGGTTGGCGGGCACGATCATGGTGTTGTTCACTTTCGCCAGGTTGCCGAACTGGGCGAGGTAATTCTGGGCCAGCTGCATGTTGACGGAGGCGAGACCGCCGGGCTCGTTCAGGGCCTGGGCGACTTTTCTGATGCCCTCCGCCTGGGCTTCCGCCACCAGCATGATCTCCTTGGCCTGGCCTTCCGCCTCGTTTATTCTTCTGGCTCTTTCGCCTTCCGAAAGGGCGATGGCCTGCTGGCGTTCGCCCTCGGCGCGGTTTATTTTCGACTGGCGTTCGCCCTCGGACTCCGCGATCATGGCGCGTTTCTCGCGCTCGGCTCTCATCTGCTTCTCCATGGCGTCGCTGATGGTCCTGGGCGGCGTGATGTTTTTGATCTCGTAGCGCGTCACCTTGATGCCCCAGGGGTCGGATGCTTTGTCCACGGCTTCCACGATGGCGGAGTTGATGGTGGTCCTTTCCTCGAAGCTGCGGTCGAGGTCAAGCTTGCCCATCTCGCTTCGCATGGTGGTCTGGGCCAGCTGGGTGGTGGCGAACATGTAGTCGTCGATGCCGTAGGCGGCTTTCGTCGGCTCCATGACCTGCAGGTACAATACGCCGTCCACGTCCACCATGATGTTGTCTTTGGTGATGCACTGCTGAGGCGGCACGTCGATGGCCATTTCCTTCATGGAGAGCCTGTAGGCCAGTCTGTCGATGAAGGGGATGATGATGTGGAAGCCGGCTTCCAGGGTCATGCGGTATTTTCCCAGGCGCTCCACGATGTAGGCGCTCTTCTGGGGGACGATAACAATAGCCTTGAAGATCACTATGACGACGAAGATCGCCAGGATGACATATAGTGCGGGATGCATAAAAAACTCCTCAAAAGTTAGGGATTAATATTCAATGCAGGATCTGTTATTGTTCAAGGGAAAAGACCCACTGGTGTTTTTCCTTCACGTTCAGGTCGGGAATGAGAACGGAATAGCACTTTTTGTTTTCGTCGTAGCTTATTTTGGCGTTCTGGGAGCCTAAGACGGCTTCCCGAGGTTCGCCGACGAAGTAAAGGTCTATCCTTATGTTCCTCTTCAACGGCATGGATTCGAAGCCGCCCTTTACGGGTTCCTGCGTAATTACGACGGTTTTGCCGTCGTCCTCGAGCCTTATTGGCAGCCTGGAGTAGTTCTTGTCGTAATCAAGGGATTCGCCGTCGTCCTCGTAGATCTCTATATAATCGTTGCCGCCGGGATAGACCTCCAGGACCAGGGGATCCGGGAGAGACGTGCCCACGCTCTCGACGTAGTCCATGTTGGGGATGATGGAACCTGCGCGCACGAAGAGGTTGAATTCGTTGAGCGCCACCTGCTTCTTGATGGGCTTTCCGCCTTCGAATTTTTCGCCGGTCGTATAGTGGTAATACGTTCCCTTGGGCAGCTTGAATTTCATAAATCCGCCGGGAGTGCCGGCAGGCGCGAAGAAGAGCTTGTCGCCGATGAAGTAGGAATGCGTAAAGGAGTACGCTTCCTCGTCCTCCGGGAAGAGGAAATAGACGGGGCGGTGGATGGGCATGCCCGTTTCATAAGCGTCCCTGGCCAGATGATAGAAGTAGGGGACGAGCTTGAGGTGGAGCTGGTAGGCTTCCCTTATGATCTCTTCGGTCTCCTCGTTGTAGTTCCAGGCTTCCCTGATGCCGTGGTCGCTGTGCACTCTCATGATGGGGCACAGGGCGCCCATCTGGACCCAGCGGACGAAAAGCTCGGGGGAGATGTGCCCGGGATGGAAGCCCGTTATTTCGCCCTTGAAGCCGCCCAGGTCGTGGGAGAAGTAGCTCATGCCTTCGTGGGCGGCCCTTCTGTTCACGTCGAACTCGTAATTCAAAACAGGCCAGTGCGAGGCGGTGTCGCCGGAGAAATAAGCCGGGTAGCGCTGGGAGCCCAGGCCCGCGTAGCGGTTCAGGGCGATGGGGCGCTTGCCCTGCTTCAGATGATGGCGGAACATCAGCTCATCCATCCAGAGATTGAAGTTGAAGTGCGGCATGATGCCCTGCCAGTTGTCTTCCCACCAGAGGTCCACGCCTATTGCGTCGTTGGGATCGTAGGTGTATTTTTCGAAGGCTTCCCAGATGC
This sequence comes from bacterium, assembly GCA_017557885.1. Lineage (GTDB taxonomy): Bacteria > Auribacterota > UBA3054 > UBA3054 > UBA3054 > UBA3054. The sequence continues at coordinate 156,669 of JAFYXV010000004.1, forward strand.
CCTTGTCAAGGTAATCCATTGAGAAGGAGTCGCTGCTGTGCCCGCGGTTCCAGATGGAGATGCCCATCTTTTCCCGGAACTCCTTCCAGTCTTTCTGAGCGAGCGGGGGAGGATTGTCGGGATCCATATCCAGGCTTTTCGCCATGGATTTGAAAGCCTCGTCGTTTTTCGGTATGCCTTCCGAGTGGACGTTCAGGCCCACCCTAAGTCCGTTCTCATGGGCCCATTTGAAGAATCCTTCGGGATCCGGGAACTTCTCCTTGTTCCATTCCCAGCCGGACCAGCCGTTGATGTGCCAGTCCATGTCCACGATGAGGACGTCCAGGGGCATTTTGCACTCCCTGTGCTTTCTGACGACTTCTTTGATCTCTTCCGCGGTGTAGGGATGGAAGCGGGAGTACCAGGAACCGTAGGCCCAGCGGGGGAGCATGGGAACTTTTCCGCAGAGCGCGGTGAATTCCTTAAGAGCGTCGCCGTAATTCTTGCCGTAGCAGAAGAAGAACAGGTTCTTGTAATTTTCCCTTACGTCGGTGTCGAGCCATTCCTTTTCGCGGTCGTACATGTACATCCAGCTTTCGTCCAAAAGGAAGTAGCCTGCTTTGGAGACCGGGCCCGGAGGGGCGGTCTTGGCGACGTCGCAGATCTCCTGCATGCCTTTCGGCAGTTCGTCGTAATCCCTGAACATGCACCAGATGTCGTTTCCGACAGGCTTATATTCAGCTTTGTTGGCGTTGCGCCAGTCGTGCAGCGTGCTGGAGATGTACAATAAGGGCAGTTCGCCGTAGCGCTCGTATTTCCAGTCGCCGCCCGGGAAGACTTTGCCGTTCCCGACCATGGCGTCGTAAACGTGGTCCATGCCCACGACGGCGCCCAGGTTTTCCGGGTCAAGGTCGCCGTAGCGCCATTCGCCTTTCATGCCGCCTTTTTCCCATTCAATCTTAAGGTTTTCCTTAGTCAGTTCCGGCCCGTCCTTGTAGTAGATCTTGACGTAGGGCGTCCTCATGGCCACGCCGCCCTCTATGAATTTGACTTCGTCGAATTTTTTGGTTTCCGGCATGGAAAGCGTTCTAAGAGTCGGGCGGTCGTCGAACTTGCCGGAGGGATCGAACTCTATTCTTACCATGGCGTCCGAAAGACGGGAGAAACGGGCGTTGCCGCAGCGTACGCTTCCGTTTTGTTCTTCAAGTTTTTCGCTGGCGTTCATAACACAGGGTGTCAAAAGAAGGGGAATAAGATAATTCAGAAGTTTGCGCTTCATTATTTATCCCTGGTGGAGAGTTAAAAAAGGGCGTTTAAGATGAACTTTACAGTTATTCAATGATATTGATTTATTGGTAAAAACGCAAGTTGATAAAAGTTATGGAAAAGCGACTTTTCTCCTCCCCGGCGGAAGGGTTTTTGTGGTAAAATATCAAAACGTATGTTCGTGGGAAAGATCAAGGAATTTTTCGTAAATTTCGGCCGGGCCTTCCAGTCCCGCAACTATCGCCTGTTCTTCATCGGGCAACTGGTCTCCTGCACCGGAAGCCAGATCCAGGCGGTGGCCATGGGCTGGCTGGTTTACGATCTTACGAACTCCAAGACCATGCTGGGTACGATCCTGCTGCTTTCCCAGGCGCCCGGGCTAATATTGAGCCCCGTGGCGGGGATACTGATGAGCCGCTTCAACAAGCGCCGCCTTTTAATGACCGTTTTGGTTTTGTCTTCCCTGCATGCCGTCATTCTCGCCGTCCTTACCCTGACTGGCGTCATAACGCCCGCTCTGCTTTTAGTCATGGCGGCTTTTATGGGCATCCTGACGTCTTTGGAAATGCCCACCCGCCACAGCCTCATTTATTTCATGGTTAAGGAGCCCTCGCACCTTGGCAACGCCATCGCCCTGAACTCCATGATCTTCAACCTTGGAAGGCTGGTGGGCCCCGCTATCGGAGGCTTCGCCATAAGCCTTATCAAGGACAACTGGGGGAGCGCCCTTTTGCAGGGCAATCTCCCCAGCGACGTTCCCTCTCACATCGGGGAGAGCTTCTGCTTCTTTTTGAATTCGCTCTCCTATTTCGCGGCCGTCATTGCGCTCCATCTTATGGATTTCGTGCTGCCGGTCTATGAGAAAGGCAAGAACGCCGCCCACGATTTCTGGGAGGGTCTTAAGACGGCCTGGACTTTCCCGCCCGTCCGAGTCGTCCTTCTGACGCTCGCGATGATCGGCGCCACGGCCATCACCGCCAACACTCTGACGCCCGCCATCGCCAGGGATATTCTGCACGGCGATTCGCGTTTTCTGGGCATGCTCCAGAGCTCCCTGGCCCTCGGCGCCATCATCTCCGCCGGGTATATGGCCAGCCGCTCCACGCTCCAATATTTCAACTATCATTTCATCGTGGCGACGCTCTCCTCCGGAACGGGACTAATGATCTATTCCTACTCCTCCAGCTTAAAACTTTCCTGCTTCGCCATGTTCCTTATGGGGCTCGGTCAGATACTTTTGTTTTCCTCCACCAACACGCTCATTCAGCTTATCGCTCCGCACAAGTACCGCGACCGCTTCATAAGCTTCTACGCCGCCATTCTGCTTGGCGTGGTTCCCCTGGGCTGCCAGTTCACGGGTTTCCTGGCCGATCACATCGGGCTCAGGGAGGCGGTCAGGATCTGCGCCATCTGTTCCTTTTTAGTCATGATTTGGTATCTTTTCAACCGTCACCACATAAGGGATCACGAGTATCCCGCCACGGAATAAAACTATGCCGGAACTTCCTGAAGTACAGACCGTCGTCAACGAAATAATCAAGCAACAGCTCCTGGGCGTAAAAATAAAAGACGTCGAGATCCTCGTCCCGGCTCTCGTCGCGCCCATGGACAAAGCTGATTTCGAAAAAACCTTAAAAGGCAGGAAAATCACAGACCTCTCCCGCCGCGCCAAATACATCGTGGCGACGCTGGACAACGGAACTTATTTCATCTCGCACTTAAGAATGTCCGGCCACTTCGTGACGATCGACGCGAAGGAGGAAAGGGGCCGCTTCGAGCGCGCCAGGATCACTTTCGCCAACGGGAAGGCCTTAAGGTACGACGACATCAGGAAATTCGGCCGCTTCAACCTGACGAAGGACAAGGAGGAGATCCTTGGGAAGCTCGGCCCCGAACCGCTGGAAAAAAGTTTCACTCCCAAACTGTTGTTCGAGCGCCTTCCCAAGGACAATAAGACTAAACTCTGCATCAAGGCCTGGCTCCTCGATCAGACGAACGTTGCCGGTCTTGGCAACATCTACGTTGACGAAGCGCTGTGGCTCGCCAAGATCCATCCGGAACGTCCGGCTAACAGCTTAACTCTTGATGAAGCGAAATCCCTTAGGGACGCCATACAATCCGTTCTGAAAAAAGGCATCGCCAATTCCGGAACAAGCCTCGGTCATACTCAGGGCAATTTCATCAGCGCCGACGGAAAGCACGGCAACAACGCGGAAACGCTCAACGTCTTTCACCGCCAGGGCAAGCCCTGCCCGAGATGCAAGACGATCATAATAAAAACTGTGGTGGCCCAGCGCGGCACCCACCTTTGCCCCAAATGTCAGCAAAAGTGAGAGCCAAGCTTTTCTCCAAAAGAATAGCCGGGCTTGAAAATGAAAAGTTAGCCAAAGTCGAGGAAGCCTGTCCCGTTTTAATATAAGTTGACACTTGTTTTCTGAAAAAAGTTAAGGAGACAGGTGACATGAAAGACAGAATTCGGTACAGTATGGCATTCAAACTAAAAGTCATGGAAGAGCTCAGGGACGGGAAGTGGAAATCAGTATCAGGAGCGGCAACGGCATACGGGATTTCTTATAACACAGTTTATGTTTGGATGCGGGCTCTTGGCTTCGAACATCTAAAAGGGAGGTTGATCTAC
>JAFYXV010000005.1 GCA_017557885.1 bacterium
CGTTAGCGGCAGGCCTTGCGGTCCCCACCTTTCTTGTTAAACCCGGCGGTTTAACATCACATCCGGTATTAGCGTCCCTTTCGGAACGTTATCCCAAACTATCGGGTACATTACCCACGTGTTACTCACCCTTACGCCACTTGACTTTACAAAGTATTGCTACAACGTAAAGTCCCGTTTGACTTGCATGCCTAATCCACGCCGCCAGCGTTCGTTCTGAGCCAGGATCAAACTCTCCGTAAAAACAGATTTATAAAATCTTAGCTCGTAGTCTCTATTTTTATTTAGAGACACGCTTAGCTTTTCGCTATTTGTTGTTCTTGACTTATTGTTTACACAATTGACAAGTTTTATTTGAAGAGATCTGGAGTGATCTCTTCCGCACTTGCATTGGCACATCATAAAACCTTTCCAACTGTCAAAGATCAAATTCATTCGCGGCTCGCGCCGCTTTTCCACCGCTATTTTTGCGATGGTGAGGAATAGTGTATCAAAACATATTCCCAAAAGTCAATACCCCTCCCCGCCGGCCCCCTTAGGAACCCCTGAGAGTAGTTTCAACTTCCTTGTCCTGCAAAAGGGCGCGCTAAGCTTTTCTCTCTTTCGCTTTCCCGTTTTTTCAGGCAAGTGGCGACTATAATACTAAACCCTTTTCTCAAAGTCAAGAGGTGCAGCTTACTGCTCGACCACCACGCGGAAGCCTGTGCCCTGATTGTGGAAATTGCTGTCAACGCCCACTCTCCTGGCGGAGCGGCACTCTGAAGCGATATCCTGCCAGCTGCCGCCTCGCTTAACGCGAAGGGTACCGGTGGAGGGACCGACAGGATCAGTCACAGCATCGCTGCTGCTATAGTCAGCATAATAATCCAGACACAGTTCGGCAAGATTGCCGTGCATGTCGAAAACACCCCAGTTGTTGACGAGGTACTGGCCAGGTTCCACAAAATTGTTGCCCTTACCATCGTTGGTATTGTGGGTATATCTTCCCACTTCCGCCATGTTCGGACAAACAGAGGCATTGGTCAGATCCTTTCCGCTGTTCAAGGCGGTGGTAGTTGTCGCTCTGCAAGCATATTCCCACTGCGCTTCAGTCGGCAGATCGAAGGTCAGGCCAGTCTTGGCGCGCAAAACGCCCATAAAGGATGTGGAATCAACATTGTTGTTTTCTGGCCAGTTCGCACCCTGGTCGTTGCCGCGGATCATGTCGTAAGAGACCTGTTCCACAGGATACTTCTGGCCGATGTTCAGATCGGCGGGATTGCTTCCGGTTATAAGTTCGTACTGTCTCTGCGTCGTTTCAAAGATGCCGATGTAATATGGCTTCGTCAAAGTGACGGTATGCTGCAATTCTCCGTAAGCGGAGGTGTCGCGACCTATTTCGTCGCTGGGACTGCCCATGTCGAAAGTGCCGGGCTGCACAAGGCGCAAGGCCAGTTTCGTCGTTCTGTATTCATCGCTCCAGCCGCCTTCGGGAACGCTTGACAGATAAGAAACAGGATAACTGGAAGCGCTGGTTCCGCCGGAAAGATCCACCACCAAATAAGTCGCTTCGCTTGTAATGTCTGATGCGGTGACTTTGATCTTAAGATTATTGGATTTGAGAGTCAGATCGCTGGCGGGATTCCAAAGTACTTTGTGCGCGCCTGCGGAGAAGAGCAAACCGTTGGCGCCGTCTTTTTCCAGCGTTCCCCGTTCATTAAGCTTGAAGGTCGTTTCACCGTCGTCGAAAGTTCCGTAGAAGTCAACTGCAAAAACGGTGGCGCCCTGGGTATTCGATTCAAGCGTATAATTGATGACGAGGCTTCTCTTGAAGGGCCAGGCCTGCTGGGCGGTCACGGAAGTGACCGTCACGTTAGCAAAAGCGCCGAGGGAAGCGACCGTCAGGACAAGCAGCATCAATGCTCCTTTCCTTCTGGCCAGGAACAAGCCGCCCAAAACAGCGAACAGCACAAGGCAGGCCGGCTCGGGCAAGATCCTGACGTTGCGGGTCAGGTTTTGCGTCCCTTCGGTAGTTACGATCGTTTCCTTGAGTTCGTAAACGTCGCCGGAAGGAAAATCTTCGTAAGCCTGATCTTTGTAATTCCAGGAGGCTGTTCCCTCCACCGCGGTTTGGGAATCGTCATAAAACAACGCCGCCACCTTCGTCGAATCAGAAGTGTCCGTCGCGGTAAGCTCTAGGGAGACGGGTTCGCCGTCCGCCAAAGCGCTGCTGTAAAAGATCTGGTCCGTGGTGAGAAGCGTAATAGGTGTAGAAGTGATCTCGCTTCCGTCAAACGCCGTGGCGCCGGACCAAAGTTCGCTCGCTAAAACTGTCGTGCATAAAAGCGCACTGATAAAAAGGGATAAAAGTTTGCTCATATTTTTTTGAGATTAATTTTTAGACAATAATGCCGAAGAGTCTATCAAAACGCTTTTTAGAATGCAAGCGGCTCTTGTTTTCTCCGGATATCTCCCGAAACGGCGCAAGCGCAAAAACAGGCGCGAAAAGCTCAGCGACGCAACAAATGTCGGTTTTGTGTCCGTTATATAGTGAATCGCGGTATAACAATTGGAGGCAAACATGCAAAAAACATTTTTACAGACTTTACCGGCAACGGAGTGCACGGATTATGATTTCAAACTTACGGTAGAAATCAAAAAGCCCAAAAGTTGGCTAAAAAGTGTCTCGGCATTTGCTAACACTCTAGGCGGAACACTCTTTTTTGGGGTGTCAGATGATCAAACCATTGTTGGAATGGATGATCCGCAAACTGCAAGCGAAAAAATATCTCAACTTATCAACGAACGCATCAAACCAACGCCTATCTATGTCCTTTCAAACTTTACTAAAGATGGTAAAAGCATCATCGCGGTCCAAATCTACGCAGGAACATCCACACCATATTATTATTTTGCAGACGGGGTCCAAGAAGCATATATACGCAGTGGAAACGAATCTATTATTGCCCCGCCTCATATTTTAAACGAACTCGTTTTAAAAGGACTCAATAAAACATATGACACATTAAAAACCAATTATAAAAAGCGCGACTATTCTTTTTCGTTTTTTGAAGCAACGTTTTATGAAGTCACCGGAGTCAAACTCACCAAAAACGATTATAATTCTTTCAATCTCGCAGACAAAGCCGGGTTTTTAACAAACGCCGGAGTCTTGCTCGCCGACCAGGCTATATATAAACACAGCCGCATCTTTTGTACACGTTGGAAAGGGTTGACAAAAACCTCGGTACAAAGCGAAGCCGTTGATGACAAAGAAATATCCGGTGGCCTTTTGCAACAATTCTTTGCTGCTATGGATTTCGTGCGCAACAATACAAAAAGAGCATGGAACAAATCTGGCATTACCCGTGTGGAAACACCAGAATACAGCGAAGAGGCGGTTCGTGAAGCCATAGTCAATGGCATTATACACAGAGAATATACTCGCCTTGGAGCTGAAGTATGCGTAGATATTTACGACGATCGCCTTGAGGTAACCTCTCCGGGAGGTATGATATCTGGTAAAACAATAGAAAAAGAAGTTGATTTTGTAGTTGCCTCAGAACGCAGAAATCCTGTCCTAGCTGACATATTTGCAAGAATGAAGTTTATGGAACGTCGCGGATCGGGCTTAAAGAAAATTACAGATAATACCAATGCTCTTTTCCCCGACAAATCCACACATGTTGAGTTCTATTCAGACAGGGATTTTTTCAAGGTTACGATCCATAATGCTCTGTACAACAAAAAGCAAACAAATGTAGGTGTAAATGCAGGCGTAAATGTTCATATCAGTGGCATAAGTGGCATAAGTGGCATAAGTGGCATAAGTGGCATAAGTGGCATAAGTGGCATTAAACTAACTCATACAGCTGAGCTTGTGCTTTTGGCTTTGACCGAAGGCCCACAATCAAGAAAGGAAATTGCCAGCTCATTAAATATGTCTCCAATGACCCGTTCTCTGCACATAGCCATCAAATATTTGTTAAAAAACGGCCTAGCAGAATACACAATACCAGATTCCCCACAAAGTTCTCGTCAAAAATACCGTTTGTCTAAAACCGGGCTCGTTCTTTGGAAAAAAATATCAAATAAAACTAACATGTAAAAAATTTAGATTTCATAGGCGTAAATTTCACGCCCTTCTCTTCGCTGCGCTAAGGTCTGCCTAACAGCTAAGCGTTCATAAAATCTTCCCAGGCGGTATAGAGGGAATTGAGCTCTTGCTGGGCTTGTTCTTTTTCCTCCGTGAGGGCGCGGCCTTTTTCATGGTCCGCCCGGGCGAAGGCGGCGGCGATCTCTTTGTCGAGGTCTTCCAGTTTGGCTTCCAGGGTCTCGATCTTTTGGGTGAGGTCGGCTTCCTGTTTGGCGAGCTTCTGCCTGGCGTTGTTGGAAAGGGGTTTGGCAGAAGTGTTTTCGGTTTTTGGTTTGGGCTGCTCTTTTTTGTTCTGCTTGTTTTCTTTTGCTTCTTTCTGTTCCCTTTCCTTTTTGTGGAACCAGAATTCGGAATATGAGCCGGGATAGGAGTGGAGTTTTTTGTTGTCCACTTCGACGATCCTCGTTGCCAGTTTGTCGAGGAAGTAGCGGTCGTGGGAGACGACGATCAGCGTGCCTTTGTAATCGCTCAGGGCTTCTTCCACGGCTTCGCAGGTTTGGATGTCCAGGTGGTTGGTGGGCTCGTCCAGGATCAGGGTGTTGGGGTTGATGAGCATCAGTTTGGCCAGCTGCAGGCGGTTCTTTTCGCCGCCGGAAAGGTCTTTCACTTTTTTCTTCAGCTCCTCTTTGACGAAGAGGAATCTGGCCAGAAGATCGTAGGCCTGCTTTTCGTTGGTGATGCCGGAAACGGCGATCTCTTCGAAGACGGTGTTCTCGGGATCCAAAGTCTCCTGCTGCTGGGAGCAGTAGCCTATCGTGATGGAGGGGCCAACTCTAAGGGTGGGGTTCTCCCAACGTCCGTCCTCTATGATGGCTTTTATCAGAGTGCTTTTGCCGCTGCCGTTGGGGCCTACGAGAGCGACTCTTTCCCCGGAGGAGATGTCGAGATCGACATGATCGAGGACTAATCTTCCGTCGAAGCTGGCGGAGAAACCTCGGACCTGGATGGCGATGTTGGCGTGGGATGATTCGCCCTGGAAGCGAATGGAGGCTTTCTTGTCTTCCCGCTCCGGAGCCTGGACGGCGGTTTGCTTAAGCTGTTCTATTTTGGATTCCCGGGATCTGATCATCTTGCCCCAGCGCTTGTCGTCATAGACCTGGGCGAAATTTCTGATCCTTAAGATCATGGCTTCCAGGCTGGCCAGGCGCTTTTCATAGGCGGCGTGCTCTTTCTCCTGGCGGATCTGCTGCTCGAGTTTCTGGGCGCGGTAGTCGGAGTAGTTGCCGGGGAAATATTTTATCTGACCGCCCTTCAGTTCCAGCGTGCCCTTGGTGACCTGGTCCAGGAGATAGCGGTTGTGGGAGACGAGCAGGATGGCGCCTTTGTATTTCTTTAAAAAATCTTCCAGCCAGGCGATGCCGACATAGTCCAGGTGGTTGGCGGGCTCGTCGAGGATCAGAAGATCCGGGCGGTTGAGAAGAGCGCCAGTAAGAGAGACGAGGTTCCTTTCCCCGCCGGAAAGGGACATGACGGTCTGGTTGGTGCGGTTGTCAAGTCCGAAGGCCGCCAGCATGCGTTCCGCCTGCACGGCGTAGTTGTCGCCGCCCTGCTCTTCGAAGAGATCCCGGGCTTTCTGGAAGGCGTTGAGCTTTTTGTCGAGGTCTTCCGGAGCGCACTCCGCCAGCTGCTTTTCCGCTTCCCTGAGCCGCTGCTCAACCTTCTTGTGTTCCTTCAGAAGATAGTCGATGATCGTCACGTCGTCGGGGCAGACTACGCTTTGCGGGACGTAGCCGATCCTGGCTTCTTCATCGAAAACAAAAGATCCTCCAGAGGATCTTTCTTCCCCTATGAGGATCTTTAATAGCGTGGTCTTACCGCAGCCGTTGGCTCCCACCAGGCCCCATTTGTCGTTGGGGTTTATTTCGAAGGAGACGCCGTCCAGAAGGACTTGCAGTCCGTATTCTTTCCTGAGGCCGTTGACGCGGAGAAGGGCCATTTTGAGCCCTTATTCTTCTTTGGGTTCCTCTTCCGGAACGGTGCTTTCCATTTTAACGTCGTCCCGGGTGGAGCCGCCTTTCTTTTTGGCGGAGGAAGCCTTCTTGACCGTTTTCTGCACAGCGTTCGTTTTGGCGCTGTCTTTGGCCGCGGCCTCTGCCACTGCCTTTTTGACGCTCTCAGCTGTCTTCTTGGGCTTACTGGCGGCCTTCTCGGGCTTCTTGGCGGGCTTCGGCGTCGCCTCTAATGTTTTTTCCTTGGCTTTTTCGGCGTTGCGGACTCTTTCCCTCTCGGCCTTTTCCTCTCTTTCCCTGGCCGCTCTTTCCCTGTCGGCCTTGGCTAAGGCTTCCTCGGCGATCTTTTTCGCCTTGGCTTCCGCTTCGGCTTTGGCTTTGGCCTGGTATTCTTCCCAGGGGAGGCCCGATTCGACGTCCACTTCCCGCATGACAAGCACAGTCTCGTTGATCCTGCCGGGGTCCGGCATCAGACGCCATTCCACCTTGCGGCCGTCTCTGATGGTTGAGGCGGGCGTGGTGGTGGAGGCTGTCTGGGTGTTGACGTACATCTCGCCTTCCTTGCGGGGCGTGGCGGAGGCGGGCTGAGCCGGCGCCGCGGTCGCGGTGGTCATGACCGGCGTCTTGGAGGCCGGAGCGGCCGCAGTCTGCGTCGTTTGGACAGGCTTGGCGGTCTGCGCGGTCTGGGTAGTCTGGGCCGGCTGAGCCGGCTTGGCGCTGGCGGTTTGAGTCTTGGCTTTGGCCTGGGCCATCTTGGCCAGGTAGGCGTCGAAGTAATGGTAAGTGGGCTGGGCAGTCGCCGGCCTGGGGCCGCTGACGGTCTCGCCCTTTATGAGCTTGACGACGACGTCCAGGGCCTGGGGCATGCAGAAATAGCCCAGGTGGGAGCCGTGGTCAAACATGACCAGACGGTCGCCCATCTGGCGCTTGAGCCAGTTGCGGTCGTAGTCCGTCAGCAGGAAGTCGTCGGCGGTGTGGACGGCCACGATCTTCTGATTCTGCTTGAGCTCGTTGGACATAGCGGGAAGGCTGGAAATGCCGTTGACATGCTTGAAGGGCTCGCTGGTAGAGAAGATGGTCGGATGGGCTTCCTTTAAGAAGGCGTCTACGTAGCGCTGATAGCCGTAGCGCTCCAGGTGTTTTTCAAATTCCTGCTGCTTCCAACTGGAGACTTCTCCGAAAACTTCCATGGGATGGCGCTCGATGATCTTCTTCATGACGTCGCCCAAGGACATCCTGAACATGAAGCCTATGACAAAGGAAGCCTGCTCTTCCGTAATGGGAAGGTAGGTGTCCGTATTCAGGGCGCCGTAAGAGTAGCCCTTGTAGAAACCCACCGCAAGGTTGCGGTTGTTGGTCAGCGTTACCTTGTCCCAGTTTTTCCAAATGTTGTAGTAGCGGTCGAGGGTGGTGAGTCCGTAGATCAGGTTCACCGGGGGGCTCATAAGCACGTAGCGCTTGACGTTCAGGCGATGCTCAATGGCCTCGTTGCCGGCCATGAAAGCCGCCTGCAGCGCGCCCAGGGAGTAACCGACGATGGAAACATCCTTGACTTTCCCGGGATGCTTCTCGTTGATGTTGTCCAGAACGCGGGCTATATGATAATAGAGGTCTTTGGCGTCGGATCTGGTGTAGCCGGGGGCCATGCTGGTCAGCGCGGACTGCGTGAACTCCCAGCAGAAGGGGTTGCTGACGATGGCCACGGAATAACCGGCCCTGTAGATGGCCTCGGCCAAAAGCGCGGCCTGGGAGTTGCGGTAGTGGTCGCCCAAGCCGGGGATGATGAAGACCAGATCGGCGGGATTTTTCTGCATCCAGACGCTGTAACGGGAATCGACGTCTTCCTCTTTGCCGTCTCTTTTGACCTTGAATTTGACTTTGCCTTTCTCAACGTCGAAATAAAAATCGTTGTCCTGGAAATTGGCGAGCTTGTAACGGAAGGAGTCGATGACGGGGCCCTGGGCCGGGAAGTTGGTGAGGGCGATGTAAATTTCACCGGAGGCGCCGAAGGCGCTCATTATCACGAGCGCTAAAAGCAAAAAGAAAACTTTTTTCATTCGTCGATCTCCGCGGTTCTCTTAAGATACCACATGTCCCTGGCGAAGGCGTAAGGGTCGCCGTTGTCCATGTACATGCTGTCGATGGAATCGACCTGCAGGCTGATGTTGTTCATGACCATAAAGGTCTTGACCATGCCGCCGAAAGGAAGGTACGTCCTGGGGTCCATGGCTTCGTCGAAGACCATGCCGACGGTATCCCTGGCAGTGAGCGGGCCGGCGATGGGCAGAAACACATAGCAGCCCGGGCCGATGCCGTAATAAGCGAAAGTCTGGCCGGTATCCTCGTCGTATTTGTCAAGGTCGAACCAGGCTTTGGCGGGATCGAAAAGGCCGGCCAGGCCGACGGAGGTGTTGATGAGAAAGCGGGCGGTCTCCACGCCGGCGCCTTTGAATTTCGCCTGGGCAAGGTTGTTTATGAGCCTTTTGGGCCAGACGATGTTGTGGTCCATCTGGGAAACGCAGACCCTGGCCACCTCAGGCACCAGCCAGCGGTAGCCTTTGCAGATAGGGCCCACGAAATAATTGTAGGCGTAGTCGTTGACCACGAACATGGCGCGGTTGAAGCGCTCTATGGGGTCGTTGACGAAAAGCTCGTCGGAGAGAAGCTCCGCGCTGTCGTCCTTGGAATAGTCGTGGGAGATCTGGCTGTAGTTCATGTAGTCCACGTAATCTCCGCCCACGATATTCTGGGGCGGCAGCTCCACGACTTCCTGCTTGGGCGGCTTGGGCGGCTCCAGTTCCCTCAGCGTCACCTTCGGCAGCTGCTCGATAAGCTCCACCATATCCGGAGTGTCAAGCTTCGGAGGATTGACCTTCAGATAGACCTTGTGGTCCAGTTCCTTATAAGGCGTGTAGAAGACCAAATTGGTGGTGTAGTTCGTCACGCTGACGTTGATGAAATAGTCCTTCGTTTCAAAGCGCCTGACGCCGCCGGTGACCGTCACGGTCTCAAGAGCCAGCTTGTAATAGACCGAATCCGGAAGGTTGGCGTCCACCCGCTCCCAGTTGGAGCTGGACTGCATAACGATGTTGGTCACATAGCGCGCCACGCTGACCTGAGTGGCCTGGGGCGTTCCCGCAGTGACCGTGGTCATGGTCGGAGTCTTGGCGCCCTCGGCGAAAGCCATGGCGCACAGAAGCGCCGCGGCCGCAAAAAGGCCGAGGCGGAACTTTAAGTCCTTTTTGTTTTCTCTCATTTTATTGCTCAAAAATAAGGTGATAGGTATCCAATTTAGGAAGAGTATTTTATCAAAAAGGCTTTTTGATTGCAAAAGGATAAGCCCGACGGCGGGAAAGCCTTTAGCAAAAAGGGCTGCGGCGCTTTCTGCCGCCCCGCGCAAGGACCCGGCCGGCTTCCCGGCCCTCTCTGGCCATAAAAAAACAGCCGCTCCCAAAGAGCGGCTGTTTTTGGCTTTTCACCTTAAGCTTTAGCGCTGCTTGCGGGCAATAAAGAGGCCCAGGAGAGCCAGGACGCCGAAGATGGCGGGCTCAGGCAGCGTTCCGGACTTGATCAGCTCGACGCTGAAGTTGTCAACGTAGTAGCCTTCAGAGGCGCTGAAGGTGTAGTTGCGGAACTGCAGGAAGTTCTCGTTGTCGCCGGCCGCGCCGGGGACGTATTCGTTGTCGAAATGGTAAGTTTCGCCGTCGAATTCAGCGTAATGGAGCACCCAGGGGCGGGTGTCGTCGCTGGCGAGACCAATCGTGTAGGTGTAGGCCACGTTGAACCACTGGCCGTAGGGAGCCAGGTTGGGAACGTCAACGCCCTGGAAGGGTTCGCCGCCCAGTTTGATGCCGCCGCCGGGGTGGCTCAGGCTGACTTCGCCCATTCTGTGTCCAAGGTCGGTGCCGAAGACCAAATACGGCGTGACGCCTTCGGGATAATACATATCCATGGAGACGCGGACATCATAGGTCGGATAGATCACGTCCGGCATATTGACCGCAGTGTGGATCTGGCCGCCGCCCGTGATCTTCAGGCACTGGTTGTTGGGATCTTCGGGATCGACTGCGATCTCGTTGGCGGCGCCGGTCTCGCCCCAGCCGGGCTGAAGCTTGACATCGCCGCCCACGGGCATACCTTCAAAGTCTGTGGCGTAGAGCGCCCAGCCAAGGCCCTTGTTGCCGTTCTGGACCAAAATGGAGTTTGTGATGACCTTGTCTTCTTCACCGTTGTTATAGGAATAGGTGACGGTGGCGGCGGGCATGTTGCGGACGTTCGCGGGCAGATTGGCGCTGAAGGTCAGGGTCTGCGGGGTGCCGGGCTGGACAAGGATCTGCGCGGCGTAGGGCTCGATGGAATTCTGAATGGAGAGCCAGTTGCCGTCGGATTCAACGTCAACATGAACAGTGGCGGAATTGCCGGTGGCGGAGATCACAGACTGAATGGGATCCTCGCTGCCGAACTTCACGATGCCGGGGTTGGTGACGGTCACATTGGCGGTGGGAGGAACATCGACGAATTCGCATTTCAAATTATCGACGTAGAGGTGGCCCTGGCCGCCCCAAATGAAGAAGCGCAGACGACGGAATTTGTCAGGAGACGTTTGGTTGCCGATGGGGATGTTCAGTTTTTCATAGGTCTCGTCGCCGAAAGTGCATTCGCGAAGGAAGGCGCCGTTGGCGGTGGTGTTGAGGGTGTAGCTGAAATACACCCACTCGTCGCGGGGCTCGGAGTTGGCAACGGTGTACTGCGGGGAGCAGGCGGAGAAACGGATGCCGAACTGGCCGTCCTTTTTGATGAAGTGGTTCTCGCCCAGGCCGTCGTTGCTGCCGAAGATAATGTCGCCGGTGTATTCGCCGGATTCGTCGGCTTTCTGCGTCGGCCTTTTCACCATCATGGACACCTTGTAGTCGTACTGGGCGGACTGTCCGCCCACATTGTCGATGTCCCAGTGAATGCCGAACAGACCGGAGGCGGTCATATGCAGGCATTTTCCGCCTTCATAGCCGCCTTCTTCCACGAGGGCGTTGCCGTCGTTGCCGGGGGTGCCGTAGGCGGTGGTCCAGCCGTTCTGGCCGATAACGTTATCGCCGACCGCGTAGCTTTCGAAGTTGTCCTCGACGATCGTGGAGGGAGCAGCTTGCGCCATCAACGCGCAAACGAAGACGGCGAGCGTTAAGAGGATCAGTTTTTTCATTATGGTTTTTCCTTCCCTTTTCAGGGGGTTGTGATTAAAAAGGTTTTTCTTGCAAGTATAATTGGGGAACTTATTTTATCACAATGTATTTCAAAACACAACATCGCATGTTTTTTCCCAGGAGGTCTTTCGCGTTAAAACGCCGCGGCAAGCGGTTTTAATATTTTGCGCTTTGTTTGGCGTTCCTTGAAATTTGGCGGCAGCCGCGAGGCTTTCCTATTTGGTATAATGTATAAAACTATCTTAAGGAGCTTTATGACTTACGAGATCACATCTCCCGCCCCGGATCTGGCGATCCTGGTGAAAGGCCGGCTCGACACGCTGACCTCCCCGCAACTGGAAAGCGAACTTGAGCCTCTGCTAGGGAAAGCCGGCAGTCTTACCATTGACATGTCAGGCGTGGATTATCTTTCCAGCGCCGGTCTGCGCTTGATCTTAACGCTGCAGAAACACTTTAAAAAAGAAGGCGGCAGCTTCAAGCTCCGCAATATCCAGCCCGGAGTCATGGAGATATTGCGCATGACCGGTTTCCTGAAGATCCTCTCCGTCGAGTAAACTTTTATGCGCGGCACTTTTCAGCGTTGGCTTTTCCTTTTCCTGGCGGTCTCCTTCGCCGCTCTCTTTCTGCTGACTTTTTACATTCAGACCAGAGAGGCTTATTCCGATGCCGAGCACCTCATCCAGCTGCGATTGGAAGACGTGCAGAAACAGATCCGCATCAGCGAAAACGCCGCGCGCACCATCCTTAACGTCTACAACGCCTCCGTGGCCAGCGACGTGCGCACGGTGGCTTATTTTTTGGAACGCTGCCCCGCCTACGCCACCAACAGCTTCCTGCTGGAAGAATTAAGGGAAAACACCGGCTATGACGAGATCCACGTCATCAACGAGCACGGCATTATTGAAAACTCCGCGGTGAACCCCGTTTTGGGCAGCCCGGAAAAATTCCTGGGCTTCAACATGCGGCTGCACGCCCAGTCCGAGCCTTTTTTGGAAGGCCTGAAGAAAAAGGATTTCGTATTGGTCCAGCCTCCCCTGCCCAGGGGCATTGATCACAAGCTTTTTTTGTACAGCGGCGCTTCCCGAAAAGACGCGCCCGGCCTGGTCCAGCTCGGCGCTTCCGTGGACTTTTTGGAAGATTCGCTGGAAAACAGCCGCCTGGCCCAGCTCTCGCCCAGCCTGCGCGTGGGAACGAACGGCGAAATCCTTATCTGCAAAGGGGAAAAGATCATCGGGGCCGCCAGGACCGATTACGAAGGCCGCACCCTGACTTCCATAGGCCTCAGGCAGGATCTCATCTCCGCTTTCCTGCAAGGGGACGGCGCTTTTGACGAGACCATAGAAGGCATTTCCTTCTACGGCCTGTACATGCAAACCACGGGGCTGACGCTTATCGGCGTCATGCCGAAATACGAGATCACGCAAAAACGCAACGGCATGGTGCTTTTGCTGATCGCGACCTGCCTCTTTATGATTCTGGTGGTCTTCGTCGCTGTTTCCAAGCTCGTGCAAAAAATAGTGATAGACGGCATCGACCGCATCAACGTTTCCCTCGGCAAGATCACCGCGGGCAACCTGGAGGAAAAAGTCGAGGAACGCGGCTCTCAGGAATTCGACGATCTCTCCAACGGCATCAACACCATGGTGGACGCCCTCAAAGGCGCCATCGCCGCGGAAAAGACCCGCTTGAACAGCGAGCTTGATTTCGCCCGGGCCGTCCAGGCCTCCGCGCTGCCCCAGCTCCACTCGGACTCCCGCTATGAGATCTTCGCTTCCATGGAGCCCGCCAAGGAAGTCGGCGGCGATTTTTACGATTTCTTCCAGTTGGACTCCTCCCGCCTCGCCTTCCTCATAGCCGACGTCTCCGGCAAAGGCATTCCCGCCGCCATGTTCATGATGAAAGCCAAGGCCCAGCTTAAATCCAGCCTGCTCGCCAACAAGGGGCGGACCCTCGACCAGATCATCGCGGAAGTGAACGACAGCGTCTGCGAAGGCAACGACGCCTGCATGTTCGTGACCGTCTTCGCCGGCGTTCTGAACATGGACACCGGTTTGGTGGTTTATGTCAACGCCGGCCACAACGCGCCCGTCCTCAGGAAATGCGACGGCGGCGCCAGCTGGCTCCCGGTGGACAACGGCTTCGTCATCGGCGGCATGGACGGCGTGTCCTACGAAAGGCAAACCGTGCTTTTGAAAAAAGGCGACGGCCTGCTCCTCTACACCGACGGCGTCACTGAAGCCATGAACAAAACGCACGCCCTCTACGGAGACGACAGGCTCATCTCTCTCATGGACGGGCCCATCATGCGCTCCGCGCCGGCCGATTGCGTTTTGAACGAAATAAAGGACGACGTGAAAAACTACGTCGACGGGGCGCCCCAATCCGACGACATAACCATGCTATTCCTCCGCTATCTAGGATAAAAAGGACTTTATTATGAACGTTGCCGTGACTCTGCAATTTGCCGCCGATACGCAAAAACTTCCGGAAGTTTTGGATAAACTGGACACCAACCTCCTGTCCGCCGGCTGTCCGGAGGACGCCAGAACGCAGCTGGCCGTGGCCGCGGAGGAGATCTTCGTCAACATCGCGAGCTACGCCTACGAGGGGAAACAAGGCTCCGCCACCATCAACATAAAGGCCGACGCCCACAAGGCGACCATTTCCTTCGCGGACAGCGGCTTCCCTTACGATCCTTTGCAAAAAGAAGACCCCAACATCGAGCAGGCCGCGGAAGACCGCCCCATAGGCGGCCTGGGCGTTTTCCTCGTCAAGGAAATGTGCGACGAAGTGCATTACGAGCGCCGCAACGACATGAATATCCTGACGCTCGTCAAAAAATACTGACACCCCCCTGTTTTCTGCAAGCGCTGAACAAAATACCCCCAATTTCATACAACGCTTGCACATTTTTGGCATCTACTTGCCAAACACAGCTCGAAATCTGCCGATCCGCTTTTCGACAAATCTGGAATTGAATTCCAGATTTGTCGCAAGGACTTTGTATTAAACAACGGAAAACAAGCTTGTTATAAAAGCGGCTGCCAACAACTTTTTCTGGGCGCCGATTCATTCCACTTCGCGGAATTCCCCTTTCCCGTGGGAGGCCACTCTTTTTAAAAAGGCGCAGCCCCTCTCCGCTTTTTCCCTTCTCTTTACGCTCCCGTCCCTAGCCGGCCTGTAGGCGATGGCGTTTATCTGCGTGGCTTTCTCCCTTCGGCTTTCGTCGATCAGGGCCATTATCCTTCTTTCGTGGACGATTTCGTCTTCCCCCTGCAGGTACGGCGGATCGTCGCTTATCAGGACCACCGCGTCGGGCTTCAGATTCAGAGCGAACTCCAGCGCTTTAATAGGAGTTGAGCCGCTGGTATCGGGGTCGTTGCCGCGATTGACTTTCATCTCCTTTGCTAGCCAATCGGACAATTCTCTTTTGGCGCTCTTGGTGGCGAAGCAGAGGTTCGTTTTGAAAGGAAATTTGCCGTCGGTGAACAAAACGACGTTGAAGAGCGTGTCCGGGTGGAAGAGCTCGACTGTTTTCTCCGCCTCTTTCCTGACCGCTTCGAATACGCCCTTCTGAACGATAGAAGAGGAGGAGTCCACCAGGATGACGATCGACCGGGCCGCGATCCTCTGCCCCAGGAACTCTATCTCTCCCCAGCCGTCGCCGCCCTTCGGTGCCTTTCCCAATCCGCTGTTCCCCAGGGAAAAAGAGAAGCTGTCGCTAAGGCTTAATCCTTCGCTTTCCCTTTTGACATCCGGCTTGGCGATTTCCGGCACCGGAAGCGCAAGGCTTCCCGCGTCGCACTTGGCGGCGAGCTTCAGATTCTTCGCCATGCTCTGCCCGTAGGAGGCCGCCTTCTTGCACAGCAGCCTGTGCTTCAACTCCCTGGCCTTCAGTTTCGGCCCCACCGCCTGGGCTGTGAAAAAGGGCTTCGGCGGCCGCACGGCCCGATAGACCACTATCCCTCCCGCCACGAGAAAGAGGGCCAGATGAAGCCCTACGCTCACAATAAGGCTGCCGTAGCGCGAAAAGTCAATCTTCATCAGAGCAATTGAAAGTCACGTTGGTTAGCCCGGCCTTGTGGCAGCAGTCCAGGACCAGCGCGATCCTTTCGTGCAGCGCATCGTCCGCGGCGGAAATGGAGATGAGAGCAGGGATCTTCGCGCCCCGGGAGGCCGCCTGGAAGCGCATTAGGGTCTCTGCTAGTTCTGTGAGTTCCCGGCTCTTGGCCGGGACAAGCGTCTGTCCGTTCAAAACGACCGCTCCCTCCTCGTCAACTTCTATGACCTGCTCGTCCGGCATGACGACCGCTTCCGCTGCCCGGCCTTCCCCCGGAAGCGAAAACCCCAGGTCCCCTTCTGTTTTGTTCAAAGAGCAGGCGGACATGAAATAGATCAAAAGCAGAAACGTGCAGTCTATCATGGAGGAAATAGGAAAGCTTATCTTGCCGGTTTCTTTTTTATTGATCCTCATCAGCTCTCCTCATAGACGGAAAAGATTATTTTCGCCAAGCCCGCTTCCGCGCAGAGCTTCACGAATTTTTTCGTGACCTGGCTCTTGCTTCTTCGATCGATCCTTAAAAGCACCGTGCCCTTGGGCGTCGTCTTCGCGAAAGCTTCCAGCTCAGATTTTGCTTCCTCTATTTCGACTTTTCTCCCGTTGACAAGACAGCTCTCATCCCTTAGGATCGTCAGCGCGCAGAAAGCTTCCTCGCCTTCCCTTTTCCCGAAGTTCTTTACTTCCGGAAGCTCCAGCTCTTCCGGCGTGGAAAGGTTCTGCATGGTGGCGCTGCACATGAAGAAGATGAGAAGCAGAAAGACCATATCGATCATGGGCGCCATGTCCAGCTCACACTCCGCTTTCTTTTTCCTTGGCGGCCGCACTTCTCCTCCTTTTCGGTTTTTCCTTTTCCTCTTCTTCCTCCAGGCCCAGCTTGACCCTGACTTTTTCCCTTGCCAAGCCCGCTCCCGCATACACGTCGATAAGTTCCGTAACGCGGGCCAGCAGCTCCCGCTCCCTGATGTCGAAACGGCTCTTCAAAACAAAGAAGGAAACCATGGCCGGAATGCCGACTATAAGTCCTGCGGCGGTGGTCAGCAGCGCTTCCCCGATGTCGCCGGCCAAAAGCTCCGGCTTGCCCATGCCGCCCAAACCGATCTTTGAAAAAGCTTTTATCATGCCGCTTACCGTCCCCAACAGACCCAGCATCGGGGAGAGCGCCGCGATGGTGGAGAGCAGGTTGAACCAAAACTGCATCGCGATGCTTTTGCCCTCCCATTTTTCCAAGACCGCCTCTTCCGCCTGCGATCTCTCTTCCTTGTCGAGGGGATACTTCAGCTTTTCTATGCCCGGCGCCAAAACCAGCGCCAGAACGCTTTTGCTGAGCGCCAAAAGATCAAGCGCGGCTTTAAGGTCCCTCTTATAGAGCGCGGCCTCCAACCGCTCCGGAAGTCCTTTGGGAACAAACTTTCCTTTGCGCGTCTCGAAGAAACTGTAAACCGTGAGCCAGACTACCACGCAGGAGCAAATGGCCAGGGGATACATCAAAGGCCCGCCCGTCTTGAAAAGCCCCAATGCGGTGGTGCTAAGCGATTCCTCTTCCCCGAATGCGGAAAGAGCGGCGAAAACAAAACAAACGATCAAAAACTTCACGGCAGCAGCTCCTCGGTGTAGGTGTTTATCAGGTGCGTCTTGGTATAGCGGTCTTTAATTTCCAGCCAGCGCAAAATAAGCTTCCTGTGCCGGCGGAATTCGACTTCCCTATATTCGTTGGTCAGTATCCCGGCCAAGCGGAAGGCCGTTTCCTGATCCCCCGCTCTCAGGGCGCAGACGCTCCCTAAAAAAAGGCAGTCCGCATCGACCTTCCTTTCCAGCGCGAAAAACATAGGAGGAGGGAGAAGATAAAAGAGCGCGTTCCTGAAATCCTCCTCCCGGTACAAGATGCGGCCCATATAGTAGTGCCAGAGCGTCGCCGATTCTTCCTCTCCCTTTTCCCAAGCAAACTTTTCCAAGACTTCCCTGGCTTTTTTGTGATCTTTGGTCTTCCAATGGCAGATGCCCAGATACAGCCCGGCCGCTTCTTCTTTGCTTTTAACGAAATAGCGCTTGGCCTCCTGGTAGCGGGCGCAGTTGAAAAGCAATTTCCCGTAGGCGAAATACGGCGCCTCCGCCCCGCCGGGCCAGTAAGAACCCCAGGCGTAGAGCTCCCACAATTCTTTCCCCCGGTCCAGCGCTCGCTTCATTTTCGGCCCCCGGCGGTAGCTTTTTTCCGCCAATTCCGTAAGTTCCACAGGATCGCTTAATCTCAGCTTCGTCACCTGCTCCTTTTTGGCGCGGCACTTCATAAGGGAGCCGTCTTTAGCGTACCTTTCGTAAACGATCGCGTTCTCTTCGCGTTCCAAAAGCCGTCCGCTGAAACTCTGCCCGGACTGCAGCGTCAGCCTGATAGGCAGCATAACTGACAAAAACAAAAGGTACGGTCTTCTCATAAATATCCCTTTTCCTTGGCTTCTTTTTCCGTGGCGGCCCAATCGTTCGTCCTGCCCAGCGCCTGAAAACAGACAAGGCTCTTTTCATAGGCCTCTTTCACCGCTTTCTTTTCCCCCTGGTACATGACGTAGACCCGCTGGTAGTAGCCCAGCGCCTCGCCGTATTTCTTTCCCGCGATATAGCAGTCTCCCGCCAGCAGAAGCAAGGCGGCTTTTTTCTCCGGAGGAAGGCCCTTCTGCCCCAGAAGCGCCAGAAACTTCTGCAGCGCCTCCTCCGTCTTCCCTTGATTGAAGAATGATCTGCCCTGCAGTTCGTCCCTGCGGTAAAGATCCTCTATACGCTGGTAGGACTCCTCGCCTTCCAAAAGATAAGCCTCCGCCTCGGCGTAGCGCGCCTTTTCCACGCAACGTTCGGCCAGGCAGAGCCAGCCTTCGGAAGCGGCTGGATCCTTGGGGAATTCTTCCGTCAGATACTTCGCCAATTTTTCCGCTTCGCCTCCTTGCTTTTCCTTTGCCAGAATGAGCCGGCGCCTCAGGCCCTCCGGCCCCAGCGTCTGATATTTCAGCTTTCCCAACCCGGCGTCGTCTTTCAAAAACAAGGAGATCTTGGCATAGGCTCCCGTTTTGCCTTTTTCCAGTTCCAGAGCCGCCTCTTTTAAAAGCGCTTCCTTATACGCCCCGGCGTCCTCCGCAAACTGAAGGCCTGCCGTCAGCGCCCCCAACGCTTCGCCTTCCGCAAGCTCGTCCTTGGTCCTCAGCCAAAGTTTCCAAGCCGCGCTCCTGGCTTTTTCCTTTTCTCCCAGGATCCGGCAAGAACAAAGATAAGCGCTGAGGGCTTCGCCCCGGAAGCCTATCGTCCCTTCCGCAAGCAGGTAAGGCTCCAATAGTTCCATAGCGAGCCTCGGCCTTCCTAATACCTCGTAAATTTCCGCCGCTTTCAGAAGCGCGTAGCAGGCGAAATTGTCCGGCTTCTCTTTTTCCTGCGGCAGATTCCCTCTGTAAGCCGCCAGCGCTTCCGTAAGCTCCCCTGTGGCTCCCAGGGCGTCCCCTAAGGTGTTCTTCACCTCTTTTAGGTTATCGTACTCGGGGTAGCGCTCCAAAACCGCTCTCAGGGCCTTCTGGGCCTCCAAATAGTCCTCCCTGCGGTAGAGAATGGCCGCCAAACGGAACTCCACGTCCGCCAGGTGCGAATTCTTGGGATATTTTTGCTTGAAAGCGGAAAATGTCGCTTGCGCTTCCTCGTCCAGCACCTGATAATACGCCAGCATGCCCTTCCAATACATTGCCTCTGCCGACAGCTTATGCTCTTCCCCGAAAGCGGCGAGCCAGGCTTCCGTTTCCGCGAGGGCCGCCTTCTCTTCGCCCAGGAAGCCCAGGGCGCAGGCCGCGTACAGTTTCGCTTCCCCCAATAATTCGGAGGAAGGATATTTTTTGGCAAACTCCAGAAACCTATCCCGCGCCCTCTGGTATTCTGTGGCCCGCAGGGCGCCCTGGGCCGGCAGCAGCGCCAGCGCTTCCAGTTCATCCTCTTTCAGCTTTTCCCTTAAAAGCTCCGCCACGCCCCTTTCCAGACGGTCCAGGTATCCTCCCTGCAGACAGGCGTAGCAGGCTAGCTTTTTCAAGCCAACCTTCACGAAATCGTTGGTGGTTGTCCTTATGCCTTCCTCACAATAGACCGCGCATTCCGGATAATAGCAGGCATCGTAACAGGCCCTGGCCAATCTCGCCAGTCTCGCCTCGCCGCAGGAAGCTTTGTCCGCCAGACGGTAAGCGCTAAGGGCGCCGGAAAAATTATTGCTCATATAAAGAACGTCCCCCATTCTCAGCGCCAGATAATTCCTTAAGGACGCGGAATCCTCTTTTTTGTTCAGCGCCAGGCCTTCCCGCAGCCACGAAAGCGCCGCGTCCGCCTTCCCGATTTCCAGCAAACACCAGGAAAGATTAAGCGAAGAAAGCGCCCGGAATTTTTTCACCTCCTTCACTTCCTCCCAATAGGGCAGCGCCTCTTCATAGCGCCCCGCTTTCGTCAGGGACAGCGCCAGATTCGCTTTCACTTCCGCCGCGTCGCCAAATCCTTCTTGCAAAAGATTTCGGAAAGCGTCCGCCGCGATAAGATAATGCCCGAGCTCCATCTCCGCCATCCCGAAACCGAAACGCGCGTTCTTTGCTTCCGAAAAGGCAGGATACTCTTTCCCCGCCTTGGCAAACAGATCGGACGCTTCCTCGAAACGCTTTATCCTGTAGGCCGCCAATCCTCCGAAATAAGTCATGCGGGGAAAATAGTTCGTCATCTCCTCCTCTTCCCCGTAGCGCGCCAGAAAAGTCCGCGCCGCAAAAAAGGCGTTCGTCGCCTCTCCTCTTTTCAGCGAAGCGTAAGTAAAACGAAACAGCCCCGCCGAATCAAGCTCGTCAAGCTCTCCGCCCGCGGAGGAGTATCCTAAGACCAAACAGAGCCACAGGATGCCTGTTTCGGCAGCGATTTTAATTTTCTGACCGCACATATATTCCTCATATATATAACGGTCGCGAAAACGAAAAAGTTGCGCGAATCAGTTTTCGGGCTCGATCACAAAGGAAAGCGAATAACCGCGCGCCGTGTCGATAATGTCACGCGAAATAGGCGGAGGACCGCAGCTTGCGCCTCCCAGTCCCCTGGTCTCGGCGTAAATTCCGAACTCGGTTTTAGAGGACGGCGGCAGTTCCGGCGGATGGGTGAATTCTATCAGTTCCAGTGGCGAATAGGGATTGACGCAGAACGCGAACGGCTTAAACAAGCGAACGAAGGAAAGCGCGCCGAAATTCGTTTTGAAAGCGACGCTGCGCGTGTTCTCATGGTTGCCGCTGTCCTCGTTGCGGCCGTAGGGGAAATAAAATTCCTTTGCCTTCGCAGAATAGCGCCCGAGGAACGCCCCCGACTTTCTGTCGCGGTAATTCTCGAAAGGCCCCGCGCCGAAATATTCGACCGCAGGATCCTCGGCGTCCAAAACGAAGTGATAGCCGATTCTGGCGAGCTCAACGCGCTCGCCGGAAGGTTTGATCTCGCTTTCACAAATCAGCCTGCCGTCTCCCCGGACCGTCCACTTGGTCGTAATTTCGAAAACGACATCGTTTTCCGCTTCGCCGCGGTCAACGAGTTTGGCTTTCACCTTGCTGTAGTTTTTGAGTTCCAAACTGCGATTGCCTCTCCAAGAGACCGTCGTGGTGAAGGAAAGACCGCCTTTTTCAGAAACAGGCTCGGAAATTGCCTTCAGTTCCGCCTTGGGCTCTATCAGACCCAGTTTCGCCAGGTCCTCGCCGGTCCACACTTCGTTGGAGCTCGGAGCTCGGAAAACGTCCAGCGCCATGGGCGCCTTGAGCCATTCCCTGTCTGATTTTTCGCCGGTCTTGACGGATGTAAGCGCGCCGGTTTTTTTGCTGAACGCATAGCGAACGCCCGGCGCGGTGAATACATATTCTTCCGGCGTGTTTTCAAAGGAAGGCGCGCCCTCGCATTTCGGCAGACCAATAAATTTGCGCACAGGATAATCGATCTGATCGGAAGCAATGCAATCCCCGCCCTTCAGGAATTTTATTCGCAAAGAGACTTCGCCGCCCTCATAAAGAAGATCGTCCAGAACAGGCGGCCTCCTAACGATCTTTGTTTCGCCGGGGCCGAGCGGTTCCTCAAAGGGGAAACTTCCCTCCGCCTCCTTATTCCCGTTTCGCAAAGCGACCCATTCGCAGGTCACGTCTTTCGAATCGACGAAATAATTTTTGTTTTTCAGCGCAACGCAGCCGAGGTCGTTGGTGGCGAAAGCCGCAAAATTTTGGAAAACGTGGCGGATCTCATACCAGCAGGGTTTCCGCGTGCGGTCGGACAGAACGCAGCCGTCCATCACGAACTGTCCGTCGTTGGGATGGTCTCCGAAATCTCCGCCGAAAGCGATGAGGCGTTTTCCGTTCTTGTCCAGATACAACCCCTGGTCCACCCAGTCCCAGATCGTCGCGCCCATGATAACGTCCGAGCTTTCTATGGCGTCCTGGTAGTCCTTGAGGTTGCCCATGGCGTTCATCAGATTGTGGGCGTATTCGCAGATATAAAAAGGCTTCTTAGCGCCTTTGTCTGAGGCTTTCTTTTGCACCCACTCGACGCTCGGGTACATGCAGCTTTCAAGGTCTGCGCAGGACCAGTCACGTTCGTAGTGGATGGGACGCGTGGTGTCGCGTTTCTTTATGGCCGCCGCGGCCGCGGCGAAATTTTCGCCCGGGCCCGATTCGTTGCCGAGACTCCAAACTATGACGGAGGGATGGTTTTTGTTCCTTTCCACCGTGGCCAGATTGCGGTCCACTGTCGCCAGTTCCCATTCCTTGCAATGCGAGAGCGAGTTTTCGCCGTAGCCGTAGCCGTGGGATTCCACGTTGGATTCGTCCACAAGATAAATGCCCTTTGTGTCGCAGAGGTAATACCAGTAGTCGTCCTGAGGATAGTGGGAATTGCGCACGCAGTTGCAGTTCGCCGCCTTCAGTTCGCTGATGTCGAATTCAAGCATTTCCGGCGGCACATAGTGCCCGTACATCGGATGCGTCTCGTGACGGTTTGCGCCCTTCAGTTTTATTTTCTTTCCGTTAAAGAAATATCTTCCCTCTTTGATCTCGCTCACGCGGAAGCCGAACAGCGTTGATACGAATTCGGATCCGTTCCCCAAAACAATTTTGTAGCAGTTGGGTTCCTCCGCGCTCCAAAGCCGCGGCTTCTCCACCACAAAGCTCTTTTCTTTGCCGCAATAAATCTGTTTGTTGTCGAAGGTGTACAAAGAGACCTCAAGGTCTCCTTCGCAATCCACCGTCAATTGCCAATCGCCATTAAAATCACCTTCTTTGACCGGCGCGGCCTTGGCAAAGAAATCGCGGATCATTTCCTTCGGCCGGCGCACCAGCCAGGTGTTGCGGAAAACTCCCGAAAGCCTGAACATGTCCTGGTCCTCGAGGTAACTGCCGTCCGAATAGCGGTACACTTCCAGCGCCACCATATTGGAGCCGGGTTTAACGAACTGCGTCACCTCGAATTCCGCGGGCGAGCGGCTGTTTTTAGAGAAACCGACGTAATGTCCGTTCACCCAGAGATAGAAGAAACTGTCCACGCCGTCGAATTTCAAAAAGACGCGGTCTCCTTCCCAGCCCTCCGGAAGCTCGAAATCCCTGCGGTAACTGCCGACAGGATTGCGCGCGGAATAGTTGGTGTAATTCTTCGGCGGTTCCCCCATGACGCTTGATCCGCCCGGCCTGTCGACAGCGAAAGGATAGCGTATGTTCGTGTACAGAGCCGTTCCCCAGCCGCCTTTGCCGTTGGCGCCCATAGCCTGCCAGGAGCAGGGCACCTTGATAACGGGCCACCCGGAAACGTCAAAGTCCGGCTTGTAAAAATCCGCCGGCCTAGACTCCGGATCCTTCGCCCAGTTGAAGCGCCAGGCCGTCTCGGAATTAAGCGACACCATTCTGTCGGAAAATTTGGGCAGGATCTCAAGCGCCTTTTCAAGCGTGGAAAAGGGCGCGAAAGAAGCCCGTGTCTGCTCTCTGCCAAAAGAAAGCTTCTGATTGTTCTGCCACTCGTCGCCGATTGGCTCCGCGGCAGCCGTGATAGTCGTAGTTGACATAATCGCAAGTGTAAGTAAAATAGCCCTCATAATGAGGTATTTTACCAAAAATCAAACCGCGCCGCACCGCCCCGTTTGACTTTCAAACTAAGAAGTGCTAACATATCTCGCACAATTTGATTTTGAAAAACGCGCCCGTGGCTCAATTGGATAGAGCGTTTGGCTACGGACCAGAAGGTTAGGGGTTCGAGTCCCTTCGGGCGTACCATCTTTTTCCGCCGGAGATTTTCTCCGGCGGTTTTTTATTTATTGCGCTGTTTCAAATTCGTGGCGCAGTGTGCCTCAAATTCAGCAAAGCAAGCCGAAAACAGTTAAACTCTTGATTACACGCAACTTCAAATTCGGCACACAGTGTGTGCCGAATTCAAAAAGTGCTTAACACATTGAAAACACGGCATTTCAAATTCGGCCCACAGTGTGGCGCGAATTCAGCAAAAGAGGCCAAAACCGTTAACTTATTGATATGTAGTTATTTCAAATTCGGCACACACTGTGTGCCGAATTTAATTTTCTTGCTTCTTTGTCTCTTTTTTCCTACACAAAATTACCGACATGGATGACTTGATATTTTTTGGCATTTCATACAATGGGGATAGATGATCGTTTTTTAGCCCTCATACAGGAGTATCGCACATATGAAATCACCAACAGAACCAATCAACGACAAAACTACAGAGGCAATCTATACTTCCATAAGATCCTTTGTCATTAACGCTCAAAACAAAATTTATTCTGCTATTAATTCTGCTATGGTTACTGCTTATTGGGAAATAGGAGAACAGATATACAAAGTATGCGGAGAAAACGATAGAGCTGAATATGGTCAAAACATACTAAAATATCTTTCTGACAGGTTAATCGCAGAGTTCGGCAAAGGGTATACGGTGCGAAATTTACGAGCAATGCGTCAATTTTATTGTTGCTTTAAGTTTCGACATAAGTTGTTTGCTGAACTCAGTTGGTCGCATTATCGTTTGCTAATGAAGATCACAGATAAAACCGCTCGTGATTTCTACACAGAGGAATGCGTCAAGGCCGCCTGGAGCGTTCGGCAGTTGGAACGGCAGATCAACACGATGTATTATCAGCGGCTTCTCGCGAGCAAAGACAAAGATGCCGTTAGAGCTGAAATACAAAGAACCGAGCCAAAACCGGAATATGAAAAAGTCGTCAAGAATCTTTATGTCATGGAGTTTTTACAAATAAAGCCTGACACCAAAGTTTATGAGGAGGAAATTGAACAAGCCTTGATCGACCATTTGCAGCAATTTCTTTTGGAGCTTGGACGCGGTTTTTCACTTGTCGCCCGTCAAAAACGTTTTACGCTGAACGGACAGGATTTCTTTATAGATCTGGTGTTTTACAACTATATCCTGAAATGTTTTGTCCTGATCGACTTGAAAACAACCAAGCTCACGCATCAAGACTTAGGACAAATGCAAATGTACGTTAATTTCTACACAAGAGAATTGATGAACGAGGGCGACAATCCTCCCATCGGAATAGTGCTGTGCGCCGAAAAAAATGACGCTGTTGTCAAATATACCTTGCCCGTAGATAACAACCAGATATTCGCGTCAAAATTTTTGACCTGCCTTCCTACGGAAGAAGAGCTGAAGAGAGAATTGCGCCTGGATTCGTTTATAAAAATTGAGAAATAAAAACACTATCGGCTGCAGATCTCTTCCACCATGTGGACAAAGTTTTCTTTGCCGGTTTTGATGTTGAGGGAGACCTTGAGGTAGTAGACGGGAGGGGGATTTAATTCTAATCCGGCGCGCTTTGAAAAGCGCACGGCGTCTTTTTCGGTAACGAGAATGGCCTGGCAGTCGAAGTTTTTGGCGGTCTCGTAGATCTTCTCTATCTCATAGCGCATGAAGCGGTGGTGATCGGCGAAGAAGCGCTTGGCGTTTATCTTTGCGCCGTTCTTTTCCAGGATATTGACGAAACCTTCGGGCTGGGCGATGCCGGTCACGACCATGATGGGAAGGTCCTTGAGAAGGGAGACGGGAGATTCCTTGTCGGTGTGGACGCTGATTAGTTTGTCGGGCTCGTACTGGCAGGTCAGGATGTCGGCGTTTTTATTGTAAAGACGGATGTCGGCGACGAGGTCCTCGTATTTCTCTTCCGTTAAGTTTTCGGATTTCGTGATGAAGATGTGGTCGGCCCTTTCCAAGCCTTCTATGGGCTCCCTTAGGAGGCCGGCGGGCAGGATCCTACCGTAGCCGAAGGGACAGTTGGCGTCAACAAGAACGATGTCTTTCTGGCGGCGCATTCTCAAGTGCTGCATGCCGTCGTCTAAGATGATGGTGTCCACGCCGAATTCCCGCATGGCGTAGCGGGCGCCCCGCACTCTGTCGGGATCGGTCACGACCACGACGTTTTTTAGCTCCTGGGCGAGCATGTAGGGCTCGTCGCCCGCGATCTTCGGGGAGAGCAGAAGATTCTTGCCGTCGCAGACGACCTTGGTCTTGTTGCTGAAATCCTTGTGTTTAAGCCTGAAGCGCAAACTTGGGGAATGGGATTTGTAGCCACGGCTCACGATGGCGACTTTTCTTCCGCCCTTGGAGAGCGCCTGGGAAAGCAGCGCGACAACGGGCGTCTTGCCGGTGCCGCCCACGGTGATGTTGCCGACGCTTATGACGTAGCAGCCGGGCCAGTAGCGCTTGCAGTAGCCCTTTTTGTACATGGCGTTGCGAAGGGAGACGATACCGCCGTAAATTTTGCCGAGGACAATGAGGATGGGCCAGACTATGTAGCGGCGCCAGGTGGTGTCGTTACCGGAAATAAGTCTTTTCCATTTCTGCTCTCTGGAGAGTTTGTTTTTTCTCATTGCTTTTTAGAAGCGGATTCGGCTGCCTCTATGAGTTTTTTGGCGACGGTCGCTTTGCTGACAAGACCGCAGCGCTCCTCTTTCCCGTCGGGGAAAAGGAAGACGGCCCTTAATTTTTCGCTGGCGAAACCGGCGTCGGATCTGGAAACGTCGTTTGCTACGATCATGTCGAGGCCTTTCACGAACATTTTCCGTTTAGCGGAAGCAAGGATGTCGTTTGTCTCAGCGGCGAAACCGATGACGAAGCGCTTGCCCTTCTCTTTGGCGACGCCTTTAAGGATGTCTTTCGTGCGGACTAATTCCAGGACCGCTTTCTCGGCGATCTTGTGCTCTTTCTGTTTCAGTCTTTTCGCTGGCTTGAAATCGCTGACGGCGGCGGTCATGATGAGGACGTCGCATTTAGGGAATTCTTTCACAATGGCCTCATACATGTCCTCGGCGGAGACGACGGGAATGAATTTGCAGCCCTTGGGCGGTTTTAAATTCACGGGCCCGCTGACCAGAACGCACTCATAGCCCCGCTTTACCGCTTCCTTGGCGACTGCGAAGCCCATCTTTCCGGAGCTGGGGTTGGAGAGGAAGCGCACCGGGTCGATGTATTCCCTGGTCGGTCCAGCGCTGACTAAAAACCTTAATTTCATTACTGTTTCAGCGCTTTTATAATTTCTTCCAAAGGCGCGAGACGACCCAGGCCGCACTTTCCGCAGGCCAGTTCGCCTTCCGTAGGATAGATGACTTCGACGCCCCTGTCTTTCAGCTTTTGGATGTTTTCCTTGGTGGCGCTTGCTTCCCACATGCCGTCGTTCATGGCGGGCGCCACGATCTTCCTGCCTCTGTGGGCGAGGATGACGGAGCTGGGGCCGTCGTCAGCGAAACCGTAAGCCATCTTGGCGATGAAATCGGCGGAGGCCGGCAGCACTATTACCGTTTCGCAAAGCTCGGCCAGAGCTACGTGCTCGGGGCGCCAGTCCGCGGGCTGGGCGAACTGATCGATATAGACGGGATTCCTGGAGAGCGTTCTAAAGGTCACTTCGCCGACGAATTCCGTCGCGGCTTTCGTCATGGCGACGTGCACGTTGAAGCCTTCCTTTACGAGAAGGCGCGTGAATTCGCAGGCCTTGTAGGCCGCTATGGATCCTGTGACGACTAAAAGAATGTCTTTCATTTGTTTCCTCCGTAGATGAGGTCCTCAAGTTCGTTTGCGGCCCGGTCGACGTCGTCGTTCACGACGACGTGGTCGAACCAGACGCTCTCGGCCATCTCGCTCTTGGCTTTGGCCAATCTTCTTTCTATCACTTCCTCGCTGTCGGTGGCGCGGCCTCTTAATCTTCTTTCCAGCTCTTCAAAGGAGGGCGGCATAATGAAGATAAGGTGCGCTTCCGGCATTTTTTCATGCACGGATCTGGCGCCCTGGACGTCGATGTCCATCAGAACGTAGTAGCCCTCGCTGAGCTGCTTTTCCACCGCTTCCCTGGGCGTTCCGTAATAGTTGCCGTGCACCGTGGCGTGCTCCAGAAAGCGGTCTTCTTTTAGCCAGGTCTGGAAGGTTTCCACTGTCAGGAAAAAGTAATCCTTG
The DNA here is from genome assembly GCA_017557885.1 of bacterium. Classification (GTDB taxonomy): domain Bacteria; phylum Auribacterota; class UBA3054; order UBA3054; family UBA3054; genus UBA3054. The sequence goes on from JAFYXV010000005.1 coordinate 27,814, forward strand.
CCCTCCGTTTCGCCGACTCTCGGCGCTCTGGTGGTCGCGGAGACGGAGAAGCGCAGATCATCGTGCCTGGCCATCAGCTTGGCTACGATGGTGGATTTTCCCGCGCCGGAAGGACCGGTCAGGACAAACGCTCTGCATTTGGGATCAGCCATTACTGCTTTTTCGTTTTGATAGTCTTTTTGGCGGCGGGCTTTTTGGTTTCTTTCTTGGCGGCCGGTTTTCTTCCGGGCTTTTTGGCGGCGGGCTTTTCTTCCTCGGGTTCCTTGTCCTTTTTGGGCGCGGCTTTCTTGGCCGGGACCAGATCCTCGAAGAAGGTTTCCCTGTTGGCCCAGATCTCCTCGATGTTGTATTCCGCCCTGGCTTCTTCCGTGAAGAGGTGGACTATAACGTCGACAAGGTCGACCGCCACCCAGTTGTTGCCGGAGAGCGTTTCGTCCGCGCTGTAGGGCTTGACGCCCATGTTTTTCAGCTCTTTCAGAAGGTTCTGGCCGGCCGCCTGCATCTGCCTTTCGTTCCTGACGGAACCGACGATGAAGAAGTCCGTGATGGGAGAGAAGCCTCTGACATCATAGATCTTGATGTCGCTGACCTGCTTGTCTTCCAAAAGCTTGCGGTAGGTGAAAACGATCTCGGGGAGGTTGGGGTTCTTTGCGGTTTTTGCCATGTTATTTTCCTGTATAAAGTTTTTTCGCTTGGATCAGTTTCCAAACGCTGGAAATAATATCTTTCTTATCTATCTTACCTTCTTTCAGTTTTTGACGCAAAGCCGTGGAAGAAACATCCGTGGCGGGACCTTTTATCAGAAGGTCCCCCGGCTTTATCTTCGCCGTTTCTCCCTTGCGCTGGTAAACGGCTAGCTTCGCCAGTTTTTTTATTTTTTGGGGTTCGCGCCAGGTATTGAAACCCAAGTAATTGTCGGAGCCCAAAAGGAAGTAGAGCTCGCAGGGCGCGAATCTTTTTTTCAGCGTTTGCAGCGTTTCCACGGTGTAGGAAACGCCGCCTCTTTTTAGTTCGCAGCGCTCCAACCTGAAGGCGGGGTCTTTTTTCAGCGCGGCGTTTATTAGCTCGCAGCGGACTTCGTTGTCAGCGTAGATCCTGCCTTTTTTGTGCGGCGCCTGGTAGGCCGGCACAAAAAGCAGAAGATCGAGTTTCAATTGCTTTTTCGCCCTTCTGGCGATCGCTAGGTGCGTCTTGTGGACAGGGTCGAAAGAGCCGCCGAAGACGCCGATCTTCAGTTTCGCCCGACGAGGCTTCAGAAGTTTCGCGATGTCACGGGGCTTTTCGGCGTAGAGTTCCGGCTTGTAGGGCGCGACGTCGCTTTTGTCCCGGAAGCCCCATTTGACCGCCATCACGGGGATACCGGCGTTCCTGGCGGTCTGCATGTCCACTTCGGAGTCTCCTACGTAGATCGCTTCCTCAGATTTGGCGTCAAGCAATCTCAGGGCTTCCCAGACCGCGTCAGGAGCGGGCTTCCTACTCCTCCCCTCCTTGTCGCCCAAGGCGACGTCCCAAAGCGCGGGGAAAAAGCGCTTGGCCAGTTTTCTGACCGCACGCTCGGGTTTGTTGGAAACGATGGCGATCTTGAAGCCAAGGTCCCTTAGTTTTTTCAGCTCTTCTATGATCCCGGAATAGGGCCTGGTCTTTACGACGGTATGCGCCGCGTAGTAGCGGCGCATATCCGCCAGCATTTCCGAATATTCGGGATCGCTCAGGCCCAGTTTGAGCGAACGCTCCACGAGTTTTCCCACGCCGTTGCCAACGTAGCGCCGAGCCTCGCCGAGCGTGATAGGAGGCCTATTATGTTTGCTCAGGGCGAAATTGACGGCGGTCTGGAGATCCATTAGGGTGTCAAGAAGCGTCCCGTCAAGATCGAAGACCGCGCATTTGATGGTCTTGCCCATCAATTCCACCAGAGCGCGCCCTCCATCTTTTGCCTGATCATGTTCCTCTTGAGGAAACCTATGGCGCTCTCCAAGCCTTCCCTGGGCGTCATAAGACTGTCTTCGTGCTCGATACTAAGGGCGTAGTCGTAGCCCTCCATTCTAAGGGCGCCGAAGATCTGCTTCCACTTTTGCTCAGACATGCCGTGGCCGACGGTCCTGAAGAGCCAGGCGCGGTCCCTTTCCTTGTCGAAGGGCTTCGTTTCCAATACGCCGGTTCTGTTTGCGACTTCCGGATGCATCTCGGTGTCCTTGGCATGGAAGAAGTGGATCGCTTTGCCAAGGTAGCGGATGACGGAAACGATGTCCATGCCCTGCCAGATGAGGTGCGAAGGATCAAGGTTTGCGCCTACTATGTCGCCAACGGCCGCTCTCAGGCGGAGCAGACTGTCGGGATTATAGACGCAGAATCCCGGATGCATTTCAAGGGCGACGTATTTCACACCGCCGTTTTCCGCGATCTTCGCGGCCTTCTGCCAGTACGGAATCAGAACTTCGTTCCACTGGTAGTCCAGGACTTTCCTATACTCGGTGGGCCAGGTGCAGGTCACCCAGTTGGGCTGGTCGCCCTTGCCGTCGCCGGGACAGCCGGAGAAGGTCACCAGGTGATCGACGTTAAGCTGCCCGCAGAGCTCGCAGGCCGCCTCGTAATCCTCTTCGAATTTCGCGGCGATCTCGGGATTAGGGTGCACGCAGTTGCCGTGGACGGAGAGCGCGACCAAATTGATTTGGTGCTTCTCGAAGGTGTCCAGGAGTTCCTGCCTGGCCTTGGGGTCTTTCACGAGCTTCTTCGCGTCCGCGTGCGCCGTGCCGGGGTATCCTCCGACGCCCAGCTCCAGGGCCTCGACGCCCAATCCCTTCAGATACGCAAGGGCGGCGTCCAGGCTCATGTCGCTCAACGCGGGGCTGAATACGCAAAGCTGCATAATGTCTCCTTATTTCTTGGTGGCTTTCTGCTTCTTGAAGTAATAGGGTTTGCCGGTCTTGGCGGATTCGTAGATGCCTTCCAGGATCTGCGTGACGACATAGGCCTGCTCGGCCTTGACAACGAGTTCGCCCTTGCCGAGGACGGCCTGCGTGAAGACGCGGGCTTCCCTGTCTTCGGAAGTCTCGGAGTGACCGTCGTAGAAAGCGACGCCGCTGGCTTTGAGGTCGGGTTTAAGGACGTAGCGGGCGTTGTTCTTGATGCCGTTGATCCTAAGCCCGTCCTTCATGTCGGCGCCGGCTAGGGTGCCGCTGAATTCCGTACAGGCTTCGCCGGTATTGAGCGTGTTGAGAGCCCAGCTGGATTCCACGATGATGGTGGCGCCGTTTCTCATGACGACGAAACCGAAGGCGCTGTCTTCCACGGTGAATTTTTTGGGATCCCAGTCGCCCCAGGCGTTGCCCTGGTCGGTCTGCTTGTTGAGCTTGTGGTACGTCGTGCCGACGGCGTAGGCGGGCTCGTAGTTGTTCAGCATGTAGAGCGTCAGGTCGAGAGTATGCGTGGCGATGTCGATAAGGGGACCGCCGCCCTGCTGCTTCTCATCAAGGAAGACGCCCCAGGTGGGGACGGCTCTGCGCCTTATTGCCTGGGCCTTGGCGTAGTAGATGTCGCCGAAGGTGCCCTTCTCACATTCCTTCTTCAAAAAGATGGCCTGAGGGGTGTAGCGGCTCTGATAGCCGATTGTGAGGATGCGTTTATATTTCTTGGCGGCGTCCAGCATTTTCTTCGCTTCCTTGCTGTTGATAGCCATGGGCTTTTCGCACATGACGTGCTTGCCGGCTTTCATGGCGTCCACGGAAATGAAGCTGTGGGCGAGGTTCGGAGTCAGGACCAGGACCGCTTCTATTGACTTGTCTTTCAGAAGTTCCTTGTAATCCTTGTAAACTTTTGCGCCGGGAACGCCGTATTCCTTGGCGGCCTTTTCCGCTCTTTCCACGATGATGTCGCAGAAAGCGACCAACTCAGAATCAGGGTTGTGCTTGTGGGCCGGAAGGTGCTTGCCGTTGGCAATGCCGCCGCAGCCGATGACGCCGATGCGAACTTTTTTCATTTTTATCTCCTTAAGTTTGGGATGTTATTTTTGATTACTTTTCTTCGATGGGTTCCAGAGGCTTGACGTTGGGACAATCGATCTCACTAAGCCACTTGTCGGGCTTCACGAATTCGGCGATGTTAGAGAGAAGTTTCTGGATCTTGGGATCCTGATAGATCGGATAAGTCTCGTGTCCGGGCTGGAAGTAAATGATCTTCCCGTAGTAGCGCTTGAAGAAAGCGATGGATCTAAAGACTTCTCCTCCCTGGAACCAGCCGATGCCGAGAAGCCTGTCGGGCTGCGGGATGCCGAAAGGTTCGCCGTACATTTCTTCATGCGGCAGCTCGAGGTATTCGCCCTCCAGGCCTTCGAAGATCTGATGATTGGGCTCCACGAACCAGAGTCTTTCCTTTTCGGCCACTTCCCTCCATTTGAGCGTGCAGGGGCCGCCCACCAAAGCGCGGAAGGGCTTGGCAAGGTGCGCGGAATGCAAAAAGACGACGCCCATGCCTTTCCAAACGCGGCGCACGATCTTTTTGACGAGCTCGTCGCTAACGTTGCCGTGATAGCAATGCCCCCACCAGAAGAGCACGTCGGTGGATTCCAATATCTCGTCCGTCAGCTGCTTTCCGTCGTCGCCTTCATTTTGCAGAACGAGCGTCGTTTTGTTGCCGGCTTTTTCCAAAAAGGCGGCGATGGTCTCGCCCATGCCGATGGGGTAGGCTTCCTTTACCCTGCCTTCGCGCATCTGCTTGTAGTTTTCGCACCAGACCGTGATGTTCATAATTTCCCCCGAAAAGTTTGTGTTAAAAATCTATCTCGATCACTTTGTTTTCCGCGGCGGATTTGGCGGCCGCAGTCATGATCTTAAGTACGCGCAGGACTTCCCAGTTCTTGACATAAGGATCCTCTTCCTTTCTCATCGCCTTGATGAAATGCTTGTAGAAAGCGAAGGGCTCGGGCTTCACGATTTCTAAGGGCAGCGTCTCCACGGTGTCGTGGGGACGGTACGCCATCGTCTTGGTGAAGCCGTTGCCGGCCTTGATGCCGGTTATTTCCCTGGGTTTTTCCGTGTAGATGGGCCTGACCATCTTGCCGTTAAGGTCCCAGTCCTCCACTACCGCCGTGCCGTCGTGGCCGTAGACCACCCAGCGGGGAAGCGGCGTGAAGCAGTTGGTGTCAACGACGACTTCGACGCATTTGTTGCCGCTGAAAACCATCTCGAGCTTGAAGGCGTCGTCGCAGTCGTAGCCCGCTTCGTAAGAGTACTGGCAGTAAAGGTGCAGAAGCTTTTCCTTCATCATGAACATGATTTGGTCGATCATATGCACGCCCCAGTCCAGCATCATGCCGCCGCCTTTGATTTTCTCGCATCTCCAGCCGCCGGGCACGCCGTTGGCGCCCTGGACTCTCGATTCTATGCGGCCGATGGGACCCAAAAGATTCTTCTCGTAAATGTTTTTCACGATCAGGTAGTCTTCGTCCCAGCGCCTGTTCTGATGCACCATGAGAAGCGTTCCGCATTCGTCGGCGGTCTCCGCCATGTCCTCGAAAAGACTGGGATTGATGGCGGCGGGCTTTTCGCAGATGACGTGCTTGCCCGCTTTGGCGCAGGCTTTGGCGTAGAAGGGATGCCAGTCGTTGGGCGTCGCGATAAGGACCGCTTCCAATTCCGGATCCGAGAGCATTTCCTCGTAAGTCTTGTAAACGTACAGTCCGTTTTCAATTGCTCTCTTCTGGCTCTTGGGGTCGATGTCGTAGATGCCCTTCGCTTCGATTATCCCGCTTTTGGCCATATGTTTGACATGGTATCCGCCCATGCCGCCGTAACCGATGACGCCGATCTTAACCGTGCTCATAGTCTTTTAATTTTTTCTCCTTGCTTTTTGGTTTTTTATTATTGTTTATATTTTATTATTTTTTTCTTTTCTAGCTCATTGCGCGAAGCCGCGCCACTCTTTTCTCGATAGGCGGATGGGTGGAGAAAAGCGAATCGGCGCTGAAAAAGGATTTTTTGAAAGGCTCCGCGATATAAAGCGCCCTGGTGGCGCCGGAGGCGCCTTTCACCTCGCCGGGATCCCCGGCTATCTTTTCCAAAGCCCTGGCCAGGCCTTCGGGATTCCTGGTGAGGGAGACGGCGCCGGCGTCCGCCAGATACTCCCTTTCCCGGGAGATGGCCAGCTGCACGATGGTGGAAAGAATAGGCGCGAAGATCATCAGCGCCAGGGCCAGGATTATGACGAGCCCCTGGCCACCGCCCTTCCTGGAGGAGGACTTTCTGCTTCCCCCGAAGATCATGAAGCGCCAGGCGAAGCGGGCGATCATGGCCACCGCGCCCACCAAAACGCAGACCAGGGTGGAGAAAAGAATGTCGTAATGCCTGATGTGGGACAGCTCGTGGGCGATGACGCCCTGCAGCTCGTCGCGGTTCAGCTTTTGCAGAAGCCCTCTGGTGACCGCCACCGCGCTGTCCTTGGGATTCCTTCCGGTGGCGAAGGCGTTGGGCGCCGCTTCCTCCATGATGTAAACCTTAGGCATGGGGAGTCCGCCGGCGATGGTCATTTCTTCCACCACGTTGTAAAGCTGTTTCTCAACTCTGGGATCCGCCTCTTTGGCTCCGCTCAAAGCCATGATGGCCGCGCTTCCCTGGAAATATCCGAAGAGAATGTAAACCGCAACGAAGATAAGGGAAAGGAACACTATGAAGCCCTGCTCCTCGGGAGGGAAGAATGCGGAAAGCGCCAGGCAGAAAGCCGTCAGTAGGATCGCCAGAAGCGCGACGAAGAAAACGGATTTCCGCTTGTTGGCCGCGATGCAGTCGTGGATGCTTTTTCTTTCCGCCATTTACAGCACCGTGTCAGAACTTCACTTCCGGAGCGGCCTGCTCCGCTTCCGAAACTTGGAAGCATTCGTAGGGCTTGAAAGAAAAAAGCTTCGCGATGATCACGCTGGGAAAACTTTCGCAGCGGGTGTTGAAAGAAAGAATGCTGTCGTTGTAATGCTGTCTGGCGAAAGCCACTTTGTTTTCCGTGGACGTCAGCTCTTCCTGCAGCGAGAGCATGTTGGCGTTGGCTTTCAGTTCCGGGTATCTTTCCACCACCGCCAGAAGCCCGTGCAGCGAGCTTGTCAGTTTGTTTTCCGCGGCGACGGAATCGCGGACATCCTTGGCGTTCAAAGCCTGGTTGCGCGCCTCTATGACTTTTTCCAGCGTCTCTTTCTCATACTGCATGTAGCCTTTGACGCACTCCACCAGATTGGGGATCAGTTCATGGCGCCTTTTAAGCTGCACGGAGATCTGGCCCCAGGCGTTTTTGATCTCGTTTGCCCCGCGGATAAAAGCGTTGTAGGTCGCGATGATCCAGAAGGCCAAGACCGCCAGCACGATAATAGTTATAAGCATAGTCGTCCTTGTTTTTTATTTCTTAAATTTCTTATTTATTGTAGCAAATCCGAGCAGAGTTAAAAAGCCCGCCCGGGCTTTGATTTTCCGCAAACTTTTCGCTTCATTTTCAAGGGCGCTCCGCCAATTTTGAAAGCCGAGCGCTCCGCGGTTTCGTTTTCGCCTTCTTCCCGCGGCCGGCAAAAGTGAATAATTGGTTTTTTCCACATTCTTATCAACAGGTTGCTAACAAGTTATCCACATAATGTATGTCTTCCTTCTTCCGACATTTGCCCAAGCTTTCGAAGGCGGCGCAAAAGTCCTTCCGGACGGGCCCGGCAGCCTTGGGCCGGCGCTTTTTTCGGCGCTTTTTTCGCTTTGCTCAAATTAGCGGTTTGCAAATATTTATATTTTAGCTCTCCGCCTCTCTTGCTTTTCTCGGTCCGGTTTGGTAGAGTGTTATCCGTGCCTTTTATCAACCCTAGGAAAGAGTCTTCTTTCGGCTGAGATATTAACAGCCTTTTGAAACTTTTCCAAAAAACCGTCTTTACAAACGGGGAGGATTTTGATAAAGTGGTGCCGTTCTTTTTTGTGAAAAAAGCAAAAGAGGACCCAGAAAGAGCATGGTGCTCTCTTTGGTGTGTGTGACCATAAAACAGATATTATCGCTTCCCTTCGGGGGATCGTTATAACTTTATTCGTGTAAGGTTTTTTTGTGAACGACTATCAGAGAATGTGGGAGAAAGTCCTGGACCTTGTCCGCCAGACAACGGATCCGATGGTATTCTCGGCTTTCTTCTCTTCTGTGCAACCTGTGTCTTTTACAGATGGACTTTTCTCAATTCGTACTAACAATCCGCTGACCGCGGAATATGTGAAGAAGAATCTGGGAGCCGTCATCGAGAGCAATCTCTCGAAGGAAGCCCAAAGAAAAGTGACTCTGCAGGTCATCGTGAAAGATGATCCGGAAATAGAAGATGAGCCGCCTGCTTTCGAGGAGGAGGCCGATGCTTTGCCTGTTCCCGAAACAAAAACGCTGCGCGCCCAGGAACCGCCGAAATTGAACGCCAATTACGTTTTTTCAAATTTCATTATCGGCCCTTCCAACCAGTTCGCCCACGCCGCCGCTTACGATGTCGCCCACAATCCGGGAACGTCTTACAATCCGCTTTTCATCTACGGCGGTTCCGGCCTTGGAAAAACTCACCTTCTGCACGCCATCGGGCATGCGATCTACGAAAGGGACAACAGCAAGCGTATCCTCTACATCACCTGCGAGAACTTCTGCTCCGATTTCCAGGCCTCTCTTTCCCTGAGGAACAACATCCATTATTTCAGGGAAAAATACCGCTCCAACTACGACGCCATTCTTATAGACGATATCCAGCATCTTTCCCTAGTGAACAAGACGCAGGAAGAATTCTTCAATCTTTTCGAGTATCTCTATTCCAACAAATGCCAGATCGTCATGACCTGCGACAAGTCTCCGAAAGATCTGAAGAATATTTCCGAAAGGCTTATCACACGTTTCGAATGGGGCGTGGTGGCGGACATTCAGCCGCCTGATTTTGAGACCAGGCTCGCCATCATCAAAAACAAGTGCTTGTCGCTCGGCTTCGACATCGGCGACGACGTGGGCCGTTTCCTGGCCGAGAAGATTCAGAATCACGTCAGGGAAATAGAAGGCGTTCTGACCAGGCTCAGCATTTACGCGTCTCTTCAGAATCAGCCCATATCCATCAAGCTGGCCAAAGAATGTCTGAAGGAATACACTTCCGACCAGAACATCTCCATGGACGTCATCAAGCGCGCCGTGGCCGCTTATTTTGACATCAGCATCGCTGACCTTACTTCCAAGAAGCGTCCGAAAAATATCGCCAAGCCCAGACAGCTAGCCATGTTCCTCTGCCGCTCCATGACCAACAGCTCCCTTAACGAGATTGCTGCTTCTTTCGGCGGCAAAGACCACACCACCGTGCTCTACGCCTGCCGCAAGATTGAAGAATGCAAAAACACCGACGACGATCTGAGTTCCCAGATAGACACGCTGAAAAAGTACATCATAAAAAATAGAAGAGAAGAGATAGACCACTAACTTTTCTTAAAAGACGGCTCCGAAAAAAGGAGCCGTTTTTTTATGCCTTTTTTCTCTTCTTCTTTTATCTACAACTTACTCACAAATTACTAATAAGTAAAAAAAATAGCGATAAGCTGTGAATAAAATGCGAAGAATTTTCCTCAGTTTTCCACATGTTGAAAACCCCCTGCTTTTTTCACTTTTCTATTCACAGCTTTTCAACCGCCTTTTAAGTTATAAATATTTATAAAAACCTAACTTATATTTTTATCTACTTAATTCAACAAGCATAATGATAATAATAAATATAGATATTTAAAGATTATTTTTTGTTATTGAAGGTGCAAAAACAAAAGCGCTCTTTTTATCAACAGTCTTTTCATAGCTTCCTTGTCAGCGGAGAAGAAAATATGCTAGAATAGGATAATAAAAATTTAACCTTTTACCTTTTCCCCTTTATGAAATTTACATGCGCTATTTCCGACCTGCGCGACGCCGTGCAGCTTTTGCAGCCAGTTTGCTCCAATAAACCGGCTTTTCCGATCGTGGCCAACATTCTCATCAAGACCGGCGAAAATTTCGTCGAGCTGGTTGGGACGGACCTGGACATCACCATCAAGACTTCCATTGAAGCGACGGTGGAAAGTCCCGGCGAAACTACCGTTCCCGTCCGCTATATGAGGGACACTTTGGTCAAGATCAAAAACGTCGCCCAGATCAACGTTGAGGTCGATGACAACAACGTGATCAAAATTACCGCCGGCGAAAGGATCAAATGTAATTTGAGAGGCATGGCGGCCGCTGATTTCCCGACTTTCCCGGTTTTGAGCGACTGCGAGACCGTGACGATCCCCGTCAAGGAATTCTCGAAGATGTTGCGTTACACCGGCTACGCCATGTCTCATGACGAGCAGAGATACATCCTGAACGGCATATGCTTCAGTTTCGGCGAGCAGCTCGACGTGGTGGCCACGGACGGACGCCGTCTGGCGAAATATTCTCTTCCTGAAGTGAAGAGCGAAAAAGTCAGCCAGATCATCATCCCTACCAAAGCCATCAACATGATGCAGCAGCTTCTCATCGGCGACGATCCCGTGACTGTCCGCTTCTCCTCCTCCCAGGTCGAGATCACCGTGGGCAAAAACACGCTGGTCGCCAGGTTGATGGACGGCCATTATCCCGATTACAAACAGGTGCTGCCGAAAAACAAGAGTTTCTCCCTGACGCTTAATTCCGGAGATTTCTCCAACGCCGTCGAGCTTGCCTCCGTAGTCACCGACAAGAACAAGCAGGGCGTGGTGAAACTGAGCCTTGCCTCCGGCAAGATGAAAGTTTCCGCCCAGACCGCCGAGATTGGCGAAAACAGTGCGGAACTTGAAACGGAATACGCCGGAGAACCCATGGACATTTCCTTCAACCCCGCTTATCTCATGGATGTTTTCCGCAACATTGACGAAACGGAAGTCACCATGGACGTCATCAATCCCATCAGCCCCACTGTCATCAAGACCAACGAGAATTTCATCAGCATCATAATGCCGATGCGCTTCTGATCTTTCTGGCAAAGCTGAATCAAAAAAGAAAGAAGACCGCCGGAAGGCGGTTTTCTTCTCTCTAACGAAAAAACGCAACATTCCCGCTGCAAAAAATGACAAAGAACCCGTTTAAAAAAAGCGACGAGCTGGTGGAGGATTTTCTGAAAGACATTCTTGGCGACGAGAAGGGAGCGTTCATAAAGATCAAAAACGGCTGGAAGGAAACAGTCGGCGACGAGCTGGCCAAGCACACCGAGCCGGAGGAATTCAACAAGGGCGTTCTTTACGTCAAGGTCACAGGAACGATTTGGCGCAAAGAGCTTAAGATGACCGCCGGGAGGAAGGTCGAGCAGGTCCTTGCAGGCAAGTTTCCCCAGATAAAGAAGGTCGTCTGGCGATGAAGGGAAAAATACTGCTGGGCTGTTTCGATGTTTTCCGGGACGAGGATGTCTGCCGTTCCAGGGAAGCGTATTTTTGGCTCAAGGAAAACAAAAACGACGCTTTCGCCGCCAGGCTCCTGACGGTCGGCTGGGAGGAAAACCGCAGGGAGACGGAAGCGATCGCTCAGGAAGACTGGAGAGCCGTGGTGTTTCTGGGCAACGGCCGGGGCGGCGAGCACAAGATAGAAAAGCTTGGCTTGAACGCCCAGGGCACGAACATCCTGGACAACCGGAACGAAAGGTGCGGCCGGGACGTCATCCTGGAGGAAGGCAAGGCGGCGTATTTTTCTGTTTGGAACACGGAGAAGCTTTTGGAAGAAATGCGCAAAAAAGCCATCCCCTGCCAGCTCTCCTACTATCCCGGGCTTTTTCTTTGCAACGGATCGCTGTACCGTTCGCTGCACCATGAGAGCGGGAAGAAGGAGAAGCGTCCGACGCTGCTTATTCACTTAAGCCCGGAGCGGGAAATCGCAAAAGACCTGCCCGGGATCCTGGAGGCTCTGCAGGATTCTCTTGCCGGGATCTAGGCCGGAAAAAGCTTCCTCCATTATCTGGCGCGATCTGCTATAATTAATTATATGAAAGGAAAAAATTACGAAACGGACGTCCTCGTCATCGGCTGCGGAGTCGGCGGCGCGGTGACGGCTTTGGCGGCGGCCGACAACGGCTGCAAAGTCATCATGCTTTCCCGCAAGGAAGGCGTGGAGGACACCTCCACGGTGCGCGCCCAGGGCGGCATAATCTACAAAGGAAAACTTCCGCCGGAGGAACTGGGCAAAGACATCCAGACCGCCGGCTGCGGACGCTGCTGGCAGAAAGCCGTGGATCACATGACGAAAGTCGGCCCGGAGCTTGTGGACAAATGGCTGGTCCAGCGTTCCGGAGTGAAGTTCGACGAAGGCAAGGACGGCTACGATCTGACCAGGGAAGGCGGCCACGGGGAGCCCAGGATCGCCCACTGCCGGGACAAAACGGGCTACGACATCGCCCACTGTCTTTTCGACACCGCCAAAAAGCATCCCAACATCACTATTTTGGAAGACGCCACGGCCATCGATCTTTTGACCACCTCGCACCATTCCATCGATCCTCAGGATCTTTACACCCCCACGGAGTGTTTCGGGGCTTACGTTTTGTTAAACAAGCCCCATGAGATCGTCGAGATCTACGCCAAGGAAACGGTCTTGGCCACCGGCGGATTGGGCCGCATTTATCTGCACACCACCAACAACGAAAGCGCCCGGGGCGACGGCTACGCCATGGCCTACCGCGCCGGCGCCAGGCTCCTCAACATGGAGTTCGTGCAGTTCCATCCCACCACCTTGTACCTTGAGGGCGCCAGGAATTTCCTGATCACCGAGTCCCTCAGGGGCGAGGGCGCTATATTGAAGGACCGCCACGGCCGCACCTTCGCCGAGCACTACCACGCCATGGGATCATTGGCCCCCAGGGACATAGTGGCCAGAGCCATCCATCACGAGATGCTGAAAGAACAGCAGAACTGCATGTACCTGGACATCTCCTTCAAGGATAGCGAGTGGCTGAAGGAGCGTTTCCCCACCATCTACCAGAACTGCCTGCAGTTCGGGATAGACATAACCAAGGAGCCAATCCCCATCGTGCCGGCCGCCCACTACTCCTGCGGCGGCGTGCTGGTGGACCTTAAAGCTCGTTCCAGCATCGACAGGCTGCGGGCGGTGGGCGAAGTCAGCTGCACCGGCATCCACGGCGCCAACAGGCTGGCTTCCACCTCGCTTCTGGAGGCGGTCATCTGGGGCGCCTGCGCCGGCGAGGACATCGCCAGAAGAGTCGCGGAACAGAAGGAGTGGGCTTTCCCAATTATCAACCAGTGGAAAGAGGAGAACGAGTCCGTGGAGACCGCCATGATCAAGCAGGACTGGATGACCATCCGGCAGACCATGTGGAATTACGTGGGCCTGGTGAGAAGCCCCAAAAGGCTTCACCGCGCCAAACTGATCCTGAGGGAACTTCAGAACGAGACGGAAACCTTTTACCGCCGGGCAGCGCTGACGGACATGATCATCGGGCTGCGCAACGGTTTGCAGTCCGCCATGCTGGTCTTGTACTCCGCCATCCTGAATCCCAGGAGCAGCGGATGCCATTACATTGAGAACGATTAACAAAAAACGCCGAGGAAAAACATTATGCACTACCAAATCGCGCCTCACGGCAATGAATTGATAAACCGCGTCCTCACCGGGGCGCAGAGAGATTTTTGGCAGGAAAAGGCGGAATCTTTACCCAGCATCACGCTGGATAAGAGAAAAGTTTACGACGTCATGATGATCGCGGACGGCGCCTACAGCCCCCTGGAGGGCTTCATGGGCTCCGAGGACTACACCAGCGTCCTCAACAAGATGCGTCTGCCCTCCGGCCTGCCCTGGCCCATCCCCATCGTGTTGGGCGTCCATCCCGACCGGGCCGACGAGTTCGACGTTTACGGTCACATCGCCCTTAAGGACAAGACGGGCCTGACGCTCGCCATCTTGCATCTCACGGAAAAATTCAAAGTCAACAAGGATCTGGAGCTGGCGAAGATCTACCGCACCACCAATCCGGACCACCCCAGCGTCAAGTATCTTTTGGAAGAGAGAGGCGACGTTTTGCTGGCCGGCCCCATCGACGTCATCAACCGTCCGGCGGACGACTTCTTCGACACCAACCGCATGACGCCGGCCCAGACCAGGCGCATTTTCAAGGAACACGGCTGGAGCCGGATCGTGGGCTTCCAGACGCACAATCCCATCCTTAGAAGCCACGAATACATGATCAAGACGGCCCTGGAGCTTTGCGACGGGCTTTTGCTGCACCCTCTGCGCTCCACGCCGCACGCCAACGCCGTGCCCACGGAGCTCAGGATGAAGTGCTACGAGACTTTCATAGAGAATTACCTTCCCGAGGAGCGGGTGCAGCTGGCGGTCTTCCCCATGACCCAGCGCTTCGCCGGCCCCAGGGAGACGGTCCTTCACGCCATCGTGCACAAGAATTACGGCTGCTCGCATTTTATCGTGGGCTACGACCACGCCGGCTGGAAGGATTACTACAACGCCATCGACACCACCAGGATCTTCAGGAATTTCGGGCCTACGGAACTGGGCATCCAGCCCATGTTCTTCGACAGAGTGGTCTATTGCAAAAAGTGCCACGCCATGGTCACGGCCAAGACCTGCCCCCACAGCAGCGGCGATTATGTCAGCCTTACCTGCACGGAAGTCAGGGAAATGCGCCAGAAGGGCATGCCCATGCCGGAGGAATTCATCCGTCCCGAGATCGCGGAACTTCTGATGACGAAGTAAAATGCCGAAGGTCTTTACTCACGCGACGGGCTGCAAGATAAGCTACTGCGACACGAAGGAAGCGGAGGAGCTTTTTTGCGCGGCGGGCTGGGAGATCGCCAGGAAGCCGGAAGAAGCGGATCTTTTTCTTCTGACGGCCTGCACGGTGACCAAGAAAGCGGACGCCGACTTGAGAAAGGCCGCAAGGCAATTGAAAAACAAAAATCCCCGGGCGGAACTTTGGATCTACGGCTGCTGGGCCAGGGTCGCGGAAAAGCACGAGCCCCTGGAACGGGCGGACGCGGTCATAAAAAGCAGGGAAGAGCTGAAGGAACGCTTGGCGAAAAGACAGGGCGAAGCGAAAGCTAAGCCGGAATTGGAAAGGAACAGGCTCTTTGTAAAGATCCAGGACGGCTGCGACCGCTACTGCGCCTACTGCATCGTGCCCTTCGCACGAGGGAACCCGCAAAGCACCCCTTATGAGGAGATCAAAGCGCGAGTTTTGAAAGCGGCGGCCATCGGCCTCAAGGAATGCGTGCTCTCCGGGATCCATTTGGCTTCCTGGCGGGACGGCGAAAAAGACATTGCCGACCTTAGCGCCGCGCTGCTTAAGGACACCCCCATTCCCCGCTTGAGAATAAGCTCCCTGGACGTGACGGGAGCCGGCGGGAAATTAAGGAAGCTGATGCGGGAGGAGAAAAGGCTCATGCCGCATCTGCACATTCCCCTGCAGTCCGGCAGCGACCGGGTACTCAGGCTCATGAACCGCCCGCTTTCCCGCGGCCAGCTCATGGACGCCATGCAAGCCTTCCTGGAGGAAGTCCCCTCTATGATGCTCTCCACGGACATCATCGTGGGCTTCCCGGGCGAAACGGAAGAGGATTTCCAGGAGACCTTGTCCTTCGTAAAGAAGATCCCCTTCGGCAAGATCCACTATTTCCCCTATTCCCCCAGGCCCGGAACAGCGGCGGCCCAAAGGATAGCGGATTTCGTTCCGGAAAAAGTGAAAAAGGAACGGGAAGAGAGGCTGCGCCAGGCGGCGGAAGAGGCGGCCAGGATCTGCCGGGCGCCTTTCCAGGGACAAAGCTTCCAAGTTCTCCTTGAAACTCAAGGACCTTCCGGCTGGCTGGGATTTACGGAAAATTACTTAAGGGTCTGCTCCAAGAAGGCAAATCTCAAGGCCAACGAAATAGCGACCCTCACGATAGACGGTAAAGAGACAGAATTTATTCCTCAATAAGCTATGTGGCAAAAAACCAAAGAAGTTTTAACGGATCTTCTCTACAGAGTGATCTACTTTTTCGGCTGGTGCGGTTTCTGGCTCCTCTTCGGAGTCGGTCACAGGTACAGCATACACCGCACCGACAGGAAGAAAACTTTGAAGGGCAGGAAGCAGGGAGTGCTCATCGTGGCCAACCACGCCAGCTTCCTGGATCCCGGGATCGTCGGCATCATCTTTTTCCACCGCATCTGGTACCTGGCCAGACAGTCGCTTTTTGAGAACAGATCCTTTGCCTGGCTCATCACCGCCGTGGGCGCGCTGCCCATTTCCAGGGAAAAATTAGATCTGGCCACCCTGCGTCAGGTCAAGGCGTACATAGAGCAGGGGCGCGACGTTCTCCTGTTCCCGGAAGGGACGAGGACGGAGGACGGCGAGCTTCAGGAAGGCCAGGCCGGCGTCGGCTTCTTCGCAGACAAAGTCAAAGCGGACATCCTGCCCGTTTACGTCAAGGGCTCCTTCGAGTCCTGGCCCAAGAGCGGGAAATATCATTTCGCCAAGCTTGATTCCATCGTGGGCGATCTTATCCCCTACGAACACTGGCAGACGCTGCCTGCCGGACGCGAGCGCTACCAGCTCATTGCCGACGGCATCATGGCAAAGCTGGCGGAACTGAAAAAAGAACTGGAAGAGATCAAAAAGTGAAGGAAAAAAGCGGGATAATTTTTCTGGGCACTCCCCAGATAGCGGCCGCCTGCCTCAAAAGGCTCATTAAGGACGGCCGTCCTGTAAAAGCGGTCCTTACCCAGCCCGACCGTCCGGTGGGCCGGCACAGGATCGTAACCAAAAGTCCCGTCAAGCAAGCCGCGGAGGAAGCCGGCATCGCCGTTTATACGCCGGAAAGCCTGAAGACCGAGGAAATACATGCGCTTTTCGAGGAGCTTTCTCCCAAGGTCGCCATAATCGTGGCTTACGGCAAGATCATTCCCCCAAACCTGCTCTCCATTCCGGAAAGCTTCATCAACCTCCATTTCTCGCTCCTCCCCCTCTACCGGGGCGCCGCGCCTGTGCAAAGAGCCCTCTATGACGGCAGGACCACAACGGGCGTCTCTATTCAGTATCTGGCGGCCAAATTAGACGCCGGCGACATCATAGCCGAGGCACCATTCACCATCAACCCCAAAGACACCACGGAGACCCTGTGGGAGCGTTCTGTGGCCATCGGAGCGTCGCTCCTGACCAGAGTGGCCGCCCAGCTTCTGGAAGGACGGCTCCCCGCCGTTCCCCAGGACGAAACGAAAGCCACCTACGCCGCCAAGATGAGCCGCGAGGACGGCTTCATTGACTGGACCTGGAGCGCCAAGATGATCCACGACCACATAAGGGCCTGCAATCCCTGGCCCGGCGCCGTGACCTGGCGCAAAGGCAAGGAGATAAAACTTTGGAAAAGCGAATGGCCGGTCCCGGATCCCGGCCCCCTGGGCATCCCGGGAGAAATAACCGTCGCCAAAAAAGAGCTTTTCGTCTCCGCCCGGGACGGCTTCATCAAGATCACGGAACTTCAGCCCGCCGGCGGTGCCCGCCAGACGGCGGAAGCCTTCGTCGCCGGCCTCCGGGGCGAAAAAGTCTTTCTGGAAAACAAGCCAGAGGGAATCTGATGGCGGCGAAAGCATCCCCCGCCAGGGCTCTGGCCCTGAAAGCGCTCATAACTTGGAGCCGCGACCCTGAAAGCCATCTTGAGCAGCACCTGAAAGGCCTGCCGGATCCCAAAGACCTCGATCTCGCCTACACCATCTGCCGCGGCGTTCTGAAAGAAAAGACTTTCCTGCAAAAAGTTGTTGGCCGCTACCTCGCCCGCAAAGGCAAAAACCTCCCCTTACCCGTCGAGCTCATCCTTCTCCTCTCCTTCTACCAAAGACTCTTTCTGGAAAAGATCCCAAATTATGCTGTCGTCTTCGACGCCGTGGAGCTTTGCAAAGAAAAAAAGCCCGTTTTCTCCAATCTCGTCAACGCCGTCTTAAGAAACCTGGACCGAGATCTGAAATCCGGCTTTGATCCGCAAAAAGAGCCAATGACCCTTGAAGAGCGCTACTCCCATCCCAAGGAACTCATAGACCTCATAAAAGAGGAAACCAAAGACGAAGCCACAACCGAACAGATCCTCAAATGGGACAACGCCAAACCCAAAGCCTTCCTGAGAAAAAGGAACGGCAGCTGCGAGGAATGCCTTGACGTTAAAGCCGCCGTGCAAAGCGACGACTTCAAAAGCGGAAAGATCTATTTCATGCAGCTCTGGTCTCAGGAAGTCGCCAACGCCGCGCCCGTAAAGGACGGCGCCACGGTCCTTGATCTCTGCGCCGCACCCGGCGGCAAAAGCCTCGCCCTTTTAGACAGAGCCAAAATTAAACTCACCGCCTGCGATTTCTCCGAAACCAGACTCGCGCAATTAAAAGAAAACTTCGCGCGCCTCGGCTACGAAAACGCTCCCAATATCACGATAAAGCAGCTGGACGCCCGGAAAGCCAGCCAAGCATTCCCTCCAGAATCTTTTGACCTCGTTCTCCTGGACGCCCCCTGCTCCAGCCTGGGCACCATCCAGCGCAACCCCGAACTCCGCTGGCGCTTCAAAAAAGAGCAGCTTGCTGAATACGCCGCGCTGCAAAGAGAGATCCTAACTTCCGCTAAAGAGCTTGTCGCTCCCCAGGGCTATCTTCTCTATTCCGTCTGCTCCTTTGCCGAAGCCGAGCGCGAAGCGGCAGATCTTCTCCGCCAAGACAAAACCTGGACACTTGTCAAAGAAAAGCTCACCTACCCCGGCGAGCAAGACAGTTTCGACGGCGGCTACTACTCCCTCTGGCAAAAGAACTGAACTGGCATCACAGGAAGAAATCCTTTTTGGCAAAGGCCAGGATTTAAATCCAAGAAATAAGCTGTTTATTTTTTTATTGATTTATAAAAACAAATTTTATATAATTAAGTAAAGATTTAGACCATATTTATCATCTGAGGAAAGAGTTATGAAAAAAACATTGCTGCTGTTTAGCCTTTTTATATCTTTCAGCCTTTGCGCGGAAGACGTATCGGTAAAACCCGCAGGGGAAGGCACTGCGGAAAGCCCTTATTTGTTTGACCGTTTGGAGAACTTCTTCTGGCTCAGAGATAATATCCTGGACATGGATCCTAATGTCCCAGTCTATTGTAAGCAGACAAAGGACATCGACGCAAGCGCGACGCAGAAGGGAGGAGATTACGCTTGGCAAACGATAGAGTTTAAAGACCACCTTTTCGTTTACGATGGGCAATGTTACACAATCTATGGTCTCGAGCCGGAGGAACAAGGAGCTTTGTTCGGAAAGGGTTATCTTCAATTAAAAAATATCAGGATACACGGTGCAGAAGGAAAAAAGACTTGCGGTTTGGCGAAGGGCTTATATTCATCGTCCATCAAAAACGGATATCTTGAAAACTGTCACATAAAAGGTCTGCTGGTAGGAATGCCTGCGCTGGCGACAACGGTTTTCGGAAGCGGTATAGTAATAAACGGCTGCATCGTGGAAGCTGATATAGAGGAATTAAAGAACGGAGCATTAATATCTGAATGCAGGCTTTTTGAGAAAAACATCATTAAAAACACTTGCTTTAAGGGAAAAATAAAGCCAACAACTTCCACAGCTCTTTTAAGCGGGCTCGCTAATGGTATAACATTAGATATAATCGGCAATACGGAAGTCACTATCGAAGATTGTTATTTTAATTTTGATATAGAAAGCAATCCTGGAGCTCGGTACGCTGTAGGAGGATTAATATTTGATGTAATCATGTTTCGCAACACAAATGTTGCGTTAAATATAGAGCGTTGCTATGTATCAGGGTCAACAGACGAAAGACTAGAAAACGGCCAAGCCTTTATTTATAACTTAACAAACACCGTCAACACAATAAACGTCAAAGACTGTTTTTATAGCGAAACGCTGAATTTGACAGATAAATATGCCACGCTTAAAACCGAAGAAGAAATGAAACAAAAGGCGACATTCAAAAATTGGGATTTTGAAAACGTTTGGGATATCGACGAAGGCGAAGGAATGCCGTTCTTAAGATGCGAGATTCCCGAACCGACAGGACTGATGATTCTGCTTTTGCTGGCTTTTTTAAAATCACGAGAACGCTAACACAACCAGGAGGAAAAATGCATGATTAACGAAAATAAAAAGACACGCATAAGGTTGTTGATTGCGGTTTTGGCAGGAACGTTTTCTTTAACAACGTTTTCTTCTCAGATACATTTTTTAAATATTTGTGGACCTTCGTATTTAGCAGTTGGAAAACCAGATGCGACATATAATATTAGTTATTATGTTAACGGGACGTTTTGTGAATGTAGATTCTCGGTTGATGCAACCTTAGATTATCCCCCCTATCTCGTTTGCATTGCAGATAATGGCCCCGCTTATCAAAATCTTGGTCTGACATTTGACACACCGGCTAATGAATGCTTTTTGGTCATGACGGCTAGATTAACTTATATGGCAAACACATATCCGGTAACATATCCTTTTTTGCTTGAAGAAAGGCTTGTGGAAGTCCAAAAGCCGGTTTTAATTACAGCCAGAACAGGATTAAACGGTGTTGTTTATGAAAACAACGCCACTGCTGTACCCATACATTGGAATATAGATGACGATGACAGATCAGGGTTTGGCGTAGTTCATCCTAATATTAGTTACGGAGAAGATTATAGGCAGTACGAATTTTTGTCTGAAAACGGCTATGATGATGATTTATACAGCATACAAGCATATATTGAGAACTCTGATCTTGATACCGCTGGATGTAACTTTAAAATCAAAACGCCAGATTCAATGCGTTTGTGGTATACCCAAAATAAAAGCGCATTATGCTGCGATTCAAACAGCGTGTTTGAGACAAATTGTAATATTGTTGATTGGTTCAACACACATGCTAATTCACCAGGAAACAGACTGTATGTTGAATGGGTGGTCCCGCCTAACACGACAACAAACGAATATATTGAATTTTACTGCAACGGAGTTCAATTTGCCAAATTGCGTTACAAGGGTTATGCGCTTTCTAACCCAGCGTATATAAATATGCCAACCAAATCAGAAAGAACGTTCTTCGAGGGGTTTTGTGAATTAGACGGATGCGAATGGGGAATAAACAAGCAAGGCAGCATGCGGCTTCCTGATCGCAACTCTATCGCGGAAGCAGTTGACCCACACTGGACAAGGTATGGAGAAGCGTTTGTCGCAACCAAAACAAGTCCTGTGTGTCCGGACATTTATACTTTGCGGAACGGGGCGTACAGTAATTTTGTATGTCGCTGTATGAGCATGGATACTTTCAACAACCATAACTATTTGTTTGAAGAAGCTGACGTTACAGCTTTTTTCACCATACTTAATTTTTGGACATACAATTATCTTGACATAGATTTGCATGGCGCTCTTGGCGATATTGTTTATTACAGCGGTCCTTTCGCTGCGACTAGAGTGCCGTCTTATTGGTTGACAAATTGCAGACCTTCCTGGGATATATTCACAAGCCGCTTTTTCAATCAACCAAAGATTGTTCACAATCCATATCAACTCGAATCTACCAGAGCCATTTTAGACACATATGTTATAGATCTGCCTTAATATTAATTGGAGAAAAAACATGAAAAGATATTTATTTAGTTTTTACATGATTTTATTGTCTTTGCTTGCTCTTGGAATAGATTCTGATGAATACGCGCTTTTGTTAGAAAAGGCTGAGCAAACTCCCGCCATCGTTTTTGACAAGGAGGATTTTTCTTGGGACAAATATCCGGCGGAAATTGAAAAGCAGTTTTTTGATGGCGTTAAGGCACAAGGAGAGCTTAATAAGGTGCCTTCGTCAGAATCGATACCGTTGCTTTTTGATTTTGTAGAGAATGGCAAAAACATTGATAAAAAAGTTGTGGTATATTTGGAGCAATACGGATATTACACAAATTATTTCTTTGAAAGAATTTATAAGCAAATAAGGAATCAAAACGGTATCAGTTGCGGATACAGCGGATTGGGAAATCTGGCTTTTCCATGGTTAACAAAAAAACACAGGGGCAAAGATTTCAACGAATACGAGATCCAATACTTCTGGTGGGTCTATGACAGAAAACACATTCAGAACATTTGGCAAAACTGGTATCAGTGCTGGCAGGAAGAAAACGCTAAGCCAGAACCGAGAAAATATGTGCAGAAGCGTTTGATTTCTGACGTGTTGTGTCTGGGCTTTTATCTTTTTCCTTACTTGGCGGAAAATTTGATAAATGACAAAAGTTTGGAAGATATAGTTGATGAGTTAAGGTCTTATTCCTGTTTTTCCATCAGGGGCGATTTTTTAACATGGTGGGAAGAAAACAGCGAAAGATATTCTTTTCCGGAAGCAAAGGGCTGGGAACATGCGTTAGAGATTCTTAACCGGGGAAAGTTAATGGTTAGTAAATCCGCCATGGAAAACATGCCTGTTTGGCACGAGCTGGCGGAGGCTTATTACTCTGGGAACATAAATCGGTATTGGTATTATTTTCTTTCCGACAAAAACGAAATAACGGAAGAAGACATTACCGAAGCGATTTGCAAATCAATTGAAGACAAATGATCTTCAAGGAGAATATTATGAAAAAAGCGTTGCTGTTTGTTTGCATTTGGGCATGCGTTTGCTTGGCTTTGGCCGACGGCGTTTCCGTTGCGCCTAAAGGAGAAGGGACGCAAAAAGCTCCTTATCAAATTACGCAGATGGGAAACTTTGTGTGGCTGTCGCATCAAAGCGACATGATCGATGCCGGAACAACAATTTATTGCGTTCAGGAAAACGATATTGACGCGGTGGAGACGGAAGAATGGCAGAGTTTCCCTGGTATTGAAACCAACAACATTAATGGTGAAAACAAAGGGGCCTGGACTTTGAATTATGACGGCCAAGGTTTTAAAATAGAAAATCTTTGCATTAGTCAAACCAAAGGTTTTTACAGCGCGCTGTTTTGCTTAGGCAGCTTCCAATTGAAAAACATCAATATTAACGGAGTGAAAAGCAAGGTGCCGTGGGGAAGCACGGGAATTTTGGTAGGAAACATGGGAGCCGGGTATATAGATAATTGCCATATAAGCGGAACAAATCTTCGCGCCACGGCCGGTTTGATCCAGGAAGTAATCGTTCCGCAGGGAGGAAGTATTGAAATCAGCAATTGTTCTGTAGAGACGGATTTAACAAACGCTTGGGCGGGGGTAATAGAGCAAGCGCATGTTTATGGAACGCTAGTAATTAGAAACACATCTTACAAAGGAAAAATTACGATCGGGGATGAATCTGGCGGAGACGTAATTTCAGCTGGCTTTGTCAAAGGATTGCAGTTGGAAGAAAAACATGCCAAAGTGGTCATTGAAGACTGTTATTCTGCTGCCGAGATAAAATGCGCTAATTCTTATTTAGGTCTTTCCGGATTTGTAGGCATAATTAACAACGCGAATTATGGAGAACCAGTTGACATTGAGATCAATCGCTGTTATTCCACGGGATCAATAAGCAACACAAGACCTTGGGGCAGCGCTAGTTTTCTGACCGTGGTGTACGGATGCGAACCGGTGGTAAAGGATTGCTACTATAATTCCACGACGTTAAAAAAAGCTGACAAATACGCGCTTCCCAAGACAGAAGAAGAGATGAAACAATTGGCCACTTTTGAAAATTGGGATTTTGAAAATGTCTGGGATATAGATGAAGGCAAGAGTATGCCGTATCTCGTATCAACGCTTCCCGAGCCATGCGGGATAGTTGCCCTGCTTTTGCTGACTTTGCTTTTAACAAGAAGAAAATAAAATTGCATAAAAAGGAAGGCGGGAACTCTTGTTCCCGCCTTTTCTTTTTTAGAATTTGCCGGCGAAGGGGCCTGGGAGAATTTGACCTTCGCGTTTGTTGCCGTCGAAGTCGGTGTCGAAAACGATGGGCGTGCCGTCGGGGTTCTCGAAGGGCTGGTCGGGCTGGAAGGCTTTGCCCAAGGTTTCCGTTGAGATCATGTTTACCTGGTGGTTTTTGATGATCTCGTAAAGGTTGGTCTTGAGGGTGTATTTTCCGTCTTTTTCTTCCAGTTCAAGGAAGACCTTGCTTTTGTCGTCAACGAAGGGATCTTTTTCTTTCTTCCAGGGCTTGGCGCCTCCCAAGTAAACGTTGCCCTGACACCAGACCGGGAGATAGCGGAAGTGGAATTTTTCCAAGGCTTCCATATCGGGTGTTTCGTTGTCCATGTCAAAGTTGGCGATCCATTCCTCGTAAGTCGGGAACTCATCGAAGACGGAAGTGCCGGTCTCAGTCTTGAATTTGTAGTTGTCTCTTTTGATGAAAATATTGTTCATTATCCTGTCGTCGCCGTGAAGGATGGTCATGAAGCCCATGACTTCCGTGCGGTGCGGGATGTGATACGGCGTGTAGCGTTGACGGAGTTTTCCTTCCACCATGCCGTCGCAGCCGTCGTCTATGGAGGCGATGGGGCCGGTTATTATATTGTGCACAAGGGCGAAGCCTTCAGTGGCCATACGGAAGGAGACGTCGGATAGGAGAATGTTGTTGTCTATGAGCGTGGGGCCGTGGCTGACTTCCACGAAGATATCCTGGCTGCCCATGCCGCCGGGAAGATATGTCGCGTAGGGCGGGCGGTGGTTGTCGTGCAGCAGATTCTGGGTTATGCGGGTGCCCTGGGCTTCCCAGTCCGTCCAGATGCCCATGACGCAATGGTGGATGTGATTGCGCCTTATAACGACGTCTATGGCGGCGTGGAGCTTGATGCCGGCCACTTCGGCGCCGCCCAATTCCATCATGTTGTTGATATGGTGGATGTGGTTGTCCTCGATAAGCGAGAAGACGCCGCCCATGCGGCCTATGATGCCGCCCTGTTCGCAATGGTGGATGTTGTTTCTTCTAATGATGTGCGAGCCGATTTTTTCCTTGAGCCAGCCGTGGTACTGTCCGCGGCAGACCGCGTCGCGCTCCATTTGTGTCGGGCTTTTTACGTGCTTAAATGTGAAGAAATGTTCGTTTTCGGGATCTAAGTATTTGCCTACGCAGATGCCGGCGCACTTAGAGAGGCTTATGTCGCAGTCCTCTATTATCCAGCCCTTGGACCAATGCGGCCCTATCATGCCGTCCTGGAAGGCGGCGGGCGGCGCCCAGGTCGTGGCGGCCTTGTTGATCTTGAAGCCCTGGACTGTGATGAAGCCCACGCCTGTTTTGGAGGGGAAGAAGCATCTTCTGCGGACGTTGATCTCGACTTTCTCTTTGTTGGGATCCTTGCCTTGGAAATTGGCGAAGAATATGGTCTTGCCGTCCTTCTTTTCAAAGAACCATTTGTAAATGGAATTATCGGGATCCCAGGAATAATCGGTTTTTTTGCCTTCCAAACATTCCTCCAGGCTCCCCGCTTCGTAGAAGGCCTGGTCGTTCATGTAGAGCGAGCCGGTGTGCTTCGTTCTGCCCGCAAAATACCAGTCGCCGTAAACGAAGGTGGAGTAAGGGTCGTAGTCTCCGAAAATAGAATCATCGACTTCCGCGGTCCAGACGGTGCCTTTGTAAAGTTTCCAATTCGTCAGAAGCTCGGCGCCGGTTATTTCCGCGCCCAGGGGTTCGGCGCTGCGATACGTTATCCGCTGCTCTTCGGTTCCGGCGTTCTTGGGATCGACGTATTCGCGGTAAAGGCCTGGGAGGACAACTACCTCATCGCCGGGCTTGGCAATTTGCGCGGCTTCGTTGATCTTTTGAAAAGGAGCTTCTTTGCTGCCGTTTCCGGCGGACTTGGCATGAGCGTCAACGTAGATGATCATAATTAGGCTTGTTTGGTTGCGGTTCGGCGTTTCCTGATCAGATCTAAAAAGAGCTCGTCGGAAAGGCCGTAGTCTTTGTCCCAGGTTAAAAGCAGTCTGACCAGCGCGTTTTCGGAAAGCGCGGAGTTTTCGTCGATGATATCGGTGATCTCGTTCTGCTCTTCCTGAAGGGTGAGGAAAAGCGCGGCGGCTTTCTTCATTTCCGGCCAGAGCAAGGGATCGCTTTTGAAAGCTTTTTTCTCTACGAGGAGCGTTTGGTACCAGAGATTGGCGTTTTGAAAGGCGGAAAAAGCAAAGGAGCGCAATTCCTGGTTGTTTTTGAATTCGTCGATAAGCTTTATGGTGACGGGAAGCTCGCGGCCCAATTGCGCAAGGTAAGCCAGAATGGTAAGCAGGTTCGTTTGGCAGAAAGCCTCGAAACCGAAAACCAGCGTCAGCTCTTCTGAGAGAAGCTTGTCTTTTTGTGGGAGCGCGCCTATGACTTTTTCCGCGTATTCCGCTTCGCTCTCGTTGTGGTAGGCGGCGCGGGCTTTTATGAAGGCGGGAGAAAAGACCTCGCTGTCGCTTGGTCCTGCGATCATTGTTTCCCTCATGGGCGCGCCGTTTGGGTAGAGATCCTTGATGGCGTCTCCGGGGATAATGAAAACGGGGGCGGTCATTTCTTGGGCGTGGTGAGCCAGACGTTGTCTATGAGCCTTGTGGTGCCGAAATAGACGGCCAGGGCGACGAGGATCTTCTGGCCTTTCTTGAAGGTTTTGACTTCCTCAAGGGTTTCCCGGTCGCAAACGCTGATGTAATCTATTTTGGCCAGAGGAGATGTCGCGATGATTTTGGCGATGAGCTTTTTCGTTTCCGCGGCGCTTTTGCCTTTCGCCACGGCGTCTTTGGCGGCTTTGAGGGATCTGGAAAGCACCAGGGCCTCTTTCTTTTCCTCGGGGCTCAGGTATTTGTTGCGGGAGCTCAGGGCCAGGCCGCTCTTTTCCCTGATGAGGGGGCATTCCACGATCTTTATGGGGAAGTCCAGGTCCCTGACCATGCGCTCAAGGATAAGAAGCTGCTGGGCGTCCTTCTTGCCGAAGCAGGCGAAGTCGGGCTGCACAAGGTTGAAGAGTTTGGAGACGACGGTGCAGACGCCTTTGAAGTGGCCTATTCTTCTGGCGCCGCAGAGAAATCTTGAGAGTGCTTCCTCGTTCACCCAGGCGGAGCGATCGTCAAAGTACATTTCCTTGGGCTGAGGGGCGAAGACCGCGTCGGCGCCCATTTCCTGGCAGACCAGAAGATCTTCCTTTAAGGTGCGGGGGTATTTGGCGAAATCTTCGTTGGGGCCGAACTGGGTGGGGTTGACGAAAACCGAGACCACCACGGCGTCGGCCAGTTGGCGGGCTTTTTTGATAAGCGAGGCGTGGCCGGCGTGCAGGGCGCCCATGGTGGGAACGAGGGCGATGGTCTTGCCGTCTTTTTTGGCGCTTTTTATGAATTTGCGCAGCGCCGCTTTGTTCTTAAGGAGCAGAGGAGCCTTGTTCATATTGCCTCCCTTTTTATTCGCTTTTGGGCGTTTCGGAGGGATCTTCTTTCTTTTCCTCTTTTTTGGCGTCCTCGGCGGTCTCGGCGTAGTTCATCTGCAGCATGGCGATCTGGTCGTCAAGAAGGTCGGATTCCTCTTTGGAGAAATTGCCCTTGGATTTTTCCCGCAGCATGACGAGAGAATCGATGAAATAACGGGCGCCCTGCAGATCGACTTTCGTTTCGTGCGTTTCGGGGTTGGCGATCTTGCCAAGGTTGACCATGGCCAATTGGGCGAAATTGAAGATCAGCATCACAAAAAGATGGCTGTTGTGATCGTGCGCATGTTCATGCTCTTCACTCATAATAAACTCCTTTAATGATTGTTTACAAAAAGAATTATAGCATTTGCCATAAAAAACGCCCCGATGTGCCTTGGGGACAAATCGGGGCGGTCAAAGAGCCGGCGTGGGTTTTATTGCCAGCCGTATTTTTTAGCGATCTCGGTCAGTTGCTCCTCCGTCACCGGGAAGCGCCAGAGCTGATAATACTTGATGAGGTTCTGGCCGGTGGCGACGTTCAGGGCGGCCAGGGCCACCGGGAGACGGGCCTCTTCTTTTTCGATTTTCGGAACGCCTTTTTCATTCAGTTCCACGAAGAGGCGGTACCATTTTTTCATAGCGTCCCAGCCGTAAACCCTGACGATCTTCTGGAAAAAGCCGTTGATCTCGTCGCTGTCAAGCGAGTCGTAGGTCCTTTCGCTGTTTCCGAGGTAGGAGTCGCCGTAGCAGAGGAAGAAGCGGTCGGCCAGCTTCTTTATGGGCATCCTTTTTTCGGTGGAGAGCGGCAAAAAGTCCGTTCCCTTCCAATAGATGCCGAGATAGTCGGCGCTGGGCATATGGGAGAAGGCGTAGGTAAGCTTGAAGTTGGCGTGGAATTCCGCGCAGGGGCCGCTCCAGATGTAATAGTCGCCGATCTCGTCGTCGAAGTTGTGGCCCATCTCGTGGGTCCAGCCGAAGCTCATGATGCCCTGCTTGAATTCTTCCAGCGTCTGGGGAACGAAGTCCATGGTCAAAACTATGGGGTTGCCGGCGTAGGCCCAGGCGTAGGCGTTGGGAGTCTCCTCGATCTTGGAAAGCGCGCCCTTGAAGGGGCGGTGTCCGGTCAGCTCCATCATGGCGGCGTAGGCTTCGTCCATCCAGCCGAGCATTTCCTTTTCCCACTTTTCGCCCGTCCAGTTTTTCTTCTGCAGGGAAACTATCATGTAGTTCCCGGTGAGGGCCTGCAGCGGCGTTTCAAGGGTCGCGGTCTTGACCTCCAAAAGGGAGGGAAGGGAGATCGTCTCGCCGTTTGCTTTGGTGAGAGTGAACACGCCCTCCACGGCCGGGCCCTGAGGGGAGAGCGTCCTGACGCTATCTGGGTAATACATGGCGGGGCCCCAGCTGGCTTCCGAGGAAGGCTCCAGGGCGATGTCCAGATTTTCCTCCCAAGTGTCGTTGTCGCCGCGCCAATGCGCCACGAATTTCGTTACCTTGTAACTGTCGGGGGAGGGATTCTGGAAGGTGTATTTCGCCCAGTTCCAGCCGTTGCTCATCCAGCCGCGCTCGGGAGTCAGGGCGGCGTTGACGACGGGACCGAAATTCGGAGCGGCGAAAACGGAAAGGGAGGCGAAAAGCAGGAAAAGGAGTTTTTTCATTGTAGTGTGCTTACGGTTTGATTACAGTCCGTATTTGTCCGCGGCGGCTTTGAGGGATTCCTCGGTGACGGGGAAGCGCCAGAGCTGATAGTACTTGATCAAGTTCTGACCGACGGCTTTGTTCAAAGCGGCGAACTGGAAGTTGACTTTTTCTTCCGGGGTCGCGGGGGCGGGCAGGCCTTTGTCTTTGACCGCGCCGATTATTCTGTACCACTTCTTGATGGGATCCCAGCCGTAAACTCTCACGATCCTCTGATAGAAGGACTGGAGCTCGTCGCTGTCCAGCGTTTTCCAGGATCTGGTCTTGTCGGCCAGGTATTTTTCGCCGTAGAGCAGGAAGAAGCGGTCGCCCAGTTTGGTGATGGGAATGCGCTCGTCTTTGTCCACGGGCAGGATGTCGGTGCCTCTCCAGCGGATGCTCAGATATTCCCTGGAGGGCATGTGATCGAAGGCGTAGAGGACTTTGATGTTGGCCTGGAACTCCGTGCTGTCGTGGTCCCAGCGGAGGAAGTCCGTCAGGTCGCAGTCGAAGTTGTGGCCAACTTCATGCGCCCAGCCCCAGCTCATAAGCCCCTGCTTGAATTCGCTGATGGTGTCGGGAACGTAGAGGCCGGTCAAGGTCACGGGGTTGCCGGCGTAGGCCCAGGCGAAGCGGTTGGGGGATTCTTTCATGCCGGTTATTTTGCCGTCGAAGGGCTTTCTGCCGACCAGTTCGACGTAACATTCGTAGCATTCGTCCATCCACTTCAGCATGTCCCTTTGCCAGAGGCCGCCGTCAAAGCGGGATTTCTGGAAGGAAACATAGATGTACTGTCCGGTGACGGCGGCCAGGGGCTCCTCGAGGACGGCCCTCTTGGTCTTGAGCTCGAAGGGCAGATATGTCGCCTTGCCTTCCCTTTTGACTCTGAATTTGCCTTTCATGACGACTTTGCCGTCGGGCATTTTCTCGAACATGTCTTTGGGAAGATAAGTGTCGTGCAGCCATTTGGCTTCTTTGCCGGGGGCGACGGTGACGTTGACGGGGGCGGTCCAGGCTTCGGAATTTTCCGTGCCGATCCACTGGGCTTCCATCTCCTCCACGGTCCAGTCTTTCTGGCCGGAGTTTTTGAAGACGAATTTGGCCTTGTTCCAGGCGCCGACATCGAAGCCGATGTCGAATTCCGGGCCGGCCTTGACGCTGAGGGCGGTCTGGGCGGGCGGATCGGCTAAAAGCGTTGCGGCGCCCAAAAGGGCGAGGAAAAGGGCGGTTCTTAACATATTGGCTCCTTGATTTTGAAAATTAAGCAATTATTTAACTTGTTATGTAAAAATGTTAGCAAAAATACGAGCGCCAGTCCATGTGTTTTTGTTTTGTTTCGGCTGTAAATTTTCCGGGGACCGCGGCCGGCCGCCGGGGATCCGCGCCGCGGGGGCTTTTTTGCTTCCGGCCCGGGGGCCAAGCAGCTTTTTGCCACCGGCTTTGATTTTGGAACGGGGTTTGGTATAATATCTAATACTATTTTTTTAGTTAATTTCCTTTAACCCCATTCATACTTAGGTGCTATGAAAAAACTCTCCCTGGCCGCTTTGGCCTTGGCTTGCGTCTCTCCGGCTTTCGCCGGCGAGTGCAGCGCGTTGCAGTACGCCCCCTTCTTCGCGGTGGCTGCTGCTGTTCTGGCTCTTTTGGTGGCGTTCACCTGCTATAAGCTGATGGTGAAGGCTCCGGAAGGCTCTCCCCGCATGATCGAGATCGCGAAATACGTTCGCGAAGGCGCTATGGCTTATCTCAACCGCCAGTACAAGGTGGTGGGCGCGGTCTTCGCCATCCTCTTTGTCATCTTCACGATCCTGGCTATCTTCAAGATCCAGAATCCGTTTGTTCCCATCGCTTTCTTAACGGGCGGCTTCTTCTCCGGTTTGTGCGGCTACATCGGCATGAACACGGCCACGAAAGCCAGCTCCCGCACCGCCCAGGGCGCTTCCGAAGGTTTGAACCGCGGCTTGCAGGTCGCCTTCCGTTCTGGCGCCGTCATGGGTCTTTGCGTAGTCGGCCTTGGTCTTTTGGACATCTCCCTTTGGTGGATCATCCTTGACAAGCTGGTCTTCACCGCTTCCAACATGGCCAACGGTCTTTCCATCGGCGGCCTTGACCTGGTCCACGCCGGCACCGACAACGCTCACAAATACATCGAGATCACCACGACCATGCTGACCTTCGGCATGGGCGCTTCCACCCAGGCCCTCTTCGCCCGTGTCGGCGGCGGCATCTACACCAAAGCCGCTGACGTAGGCGCCGACCTGGTCGGCAAAGTCGCAGCCAACAGTCCGGAAGACGACCCCCGCACCCCCGCCACCATCGCCGACACCGTGGGCGACAACGTGGGCGACGTTGCCGGTATGGGCGCCGACCTTTACGAATCCTACTGCGGCTCCATTTTGGCCACCGCCTCTCTGGGCGCTGCTTTGGGAACCGGTGAAGGCGCCGTCTCCAACGCTCTGGCCTTCGTTTTGGCTCCTATGCTCATCGCCGGCATCGGCATTCTGCTGTCCATCGTCGGCATCTTCCTGGTCCGCTGCAAAGAAGGCGCCACCCAGAAGAATCTGCTTCTGGCCCTCTCCACCGGCACCTGGACCAGCACGGCCCTCATCATCGTCGCCGCTTTCTTCATCATCAAGGGCCTCGGACTGCCTCTGGGCATCTTCGGCTCCGTGGTGGCCGGTCTTGTCGCCGGTGTCATCATCGGCCAGGCGACGGAATACTATACCTCCGATGAATACAAACCCACCAAGGGTATCGCCAACCAGGCCAACATGGGCGCCGCCACGACCATCATCGACGGTCTGGCCGTCGGCATGTTCTCCTCAGGCATCCCTGTCGTGACGATCTGCATCGCCATATTGGCCGCCTTCGGCCTGGCCGGCGGTTTCGCCAACACCAGCCAGGGCCTCTACGGCATCTCTATCGCTGCTGTCGGCATGCTCGCCACCTTGGGCATCACCTT
Organism: bacterium; assembly: GCA_017557885.1. Lineage (GTDB taxonomy): Bacteria > Auribacterota > UBA3054 > UBA3054 > UBA3054 > UBA3054. The sequence continues at coordinate 59,755 of JAFYXV010000005.1, forward strand.
GGCCACTGACGCTTACGGCCCCATCGCCGACAACGCCGGCGGCAACGCCGAAATGTCCGGCATGCCCGCCGAAGTCCGCACCAGGACCGACGCTCTTGACAGCCTTGGCAACACCACCGCCGCCACCGGCAAAGGCTTCGCCATCGGCTCCGCGGCTCTGACCGCCATGGCTCTCTTGGCCGCTTATCTGGAAGAAGTGAAGATCTGGCTGGGCAAGCTTTTGGTCTCCGCTCCGGATTCCGCCTGCCTGAAAGTCGTGAAAGAATACTTCAGCGGCACCGCCGATCTTAAGACCGCCATCAGCGGCATCGGCATGAAAGACTTCGTGACCATGTACGACCTGAGCCTTCTGAACCCCTTGCTGCTCTGCGGCCTCTTCATCGGCGCCATGATGGCTTTCGTCTTCTGCGCCATGACCATGAAAGCCGTCGGCCGCGCCGCCGGCGCCATGGTCCAGGAAGTCCGTCGTCAGTTCAAGGAGATCGCCGGCATCATGGAAGGAACCGGCAAGCCTGACTACGCCCGCTGCGTGGCTATCTCCACCGCCGGCGCTCAGAAAGAAATGCTGATCCCCTCTCTGCTGGCCATCATCGTCCCCGTCGTGACCGGTTTGGTCCTCGGCGTGGCTGGCGTGCTCGGCCTTCTGGCCGGCGGCCTGACCGCCGGTTTCGTCCTGGCCTGCATGCTTAACAACGCCGGCGGCGCCTGGGACAACGCCAAGAAGTTCATTGAACGCGGCAATCACGGCGGCAAAGGCTCCGACGCCCACAAAGCGGCTGTCGTTGGCGACACCGTCGGCGACCCCTGCAAAGACACCTCCGGCCCCGCCCTGAACATTCTCATCAAGCTGATGAGCATGGTCTCCGTGGTCTTCACCCCGGTCGTGGTCAAATTCGCCCCTGTGGTCCAGGAATGGCTGGGCCTTGTTAAATAAGCGACACTTATGAAAAATTACCTTACGATAATGTCCGTCTTCTTGGCGAGCGCCCTCGCCTGGGCGGATGAAGTCGCGACGGAAGCCGCGGCGGCGGTGGATACCGCCGCCGCGGAAGCCGGCCCGGCGACTACGGAAGCGGCTAAGCAGTCCGGCGGAATGAATCCTCTTTTCATGATGATCATTCTGCTGGTGGCGATGTACTTCCTCATGATCGCTCCTCAGCGCAAGCAGAAAAAGCAGAGAGAACAGATGATGGCGGCCCTCAAGGAGGGCGACCGCATCATGACTCAAAGCGGCCTTTACGGCGTCGTCAAGAAGATCAAGGACGAATCCGTCAGGCTGATGATAGACGATCAGACCAAAACGACCATCGAGATCTCCAAAAACGCGATAGCGATGGTCATAAATCCGCCGGAAGCCGATAAGGCGGAGGAAAAGAAATAAACCGTTTTTCCCGGCCGGATCTCCCGGCCGGGAAAAAAGGACAAAAGCGCCATGTTCAACAAACTTCACAAGATCATTAAAAACTCGGGCCTCCCGACCTTGGGAGCGGCCCTCGCTTTGATCTTGGGAGCGCTTTTGCTGGTCCCGGAAGCCCAGAGCGGCGTAACGGGCACCAAGAAGTTTGTGCGCGCCAGCAGGGAAACAGGCGGCCGGAGGAAAATGAACAGAACGAACCGCTCCGCCACCTACGTCCCCCGCTACAACGTGCAAAAAGCGACCTACGGCCCCACGGACGTTCTTCCTCCCTTCCGCAGACCGGACTACATGATCATGAACGGCGAGACCAACGCTGTGATCGTAAATGCCAAAGGAGAAAAAGAAACGGTCAAGGTCCCCGTCGTGGAGAAAGTGAAGCTCAACCGGGAAGGAGAGATCGAGAAGGTCGTTAAAATAAGGAAGGCGGAGACCGGCAAGCCCTCCAGCGTTCACCGCGTCGGCCGCAAGGGCAAAGAAAGAGAGCGCCAGAAAGAGGCGCTAAAAGCCGAGCTTGACAGCGCGGAATCTTTTGGCAAAGCCGGGGAAAAAGCCGGTCAGAAAAAAAGGCTCGGCAAGGAAGGCAAAGGCGGCGACTCCATGGACGCCTCCGAAACTTCCACCAACGATCTCAAAACACTTATGTGGCAGACCGCCGCGCCTCCCAGCGGCAGCGTCCACACCGCCAGCTCTCCCCGCCGCGCCGGCTCTTTGGCGAAAAAGGGAAATGTTCAGCGCAGCCAGGACATCAACGGCAGCGCCAGGAAAATAAAAGAGCGCAACAGGGAGCGCCAGGGCGATAGCGAAACCAACATCATATGGCGCGCCCGGCACATAGGATCCGCAGACGATTACGCGGACGCTGACAACTGATTTTTGCGGCGACAACAAGAGCTTTGGCTCTTCCTTTTAATTCCCGCATTCCTGCGGGAAACAATACGCCGCCCCCCTCTGAAATTATTCCTTTTGAAAATATAAATACAAAATAAATAACCCCAAAATAATCCTTAACTTTATGAAACTTTCAACCAGATTCATCATCATCGCGATCGTTGTTGCAGCTTGCATCGCGTTCATCCATCCTTCCATCCGCTGGGCCACCTACGACAACGCCCAGCGCGTCGCCCTTAACGGCGACCCCATGTCCAAGAACGCCGACGAGGCCATCGGACAGTGGAAACTCAACCAGCCCCCCGCGGACGCCCCCTTCGGCCAGAGATTGGCCTACAGCATCAAGAAATGGTGGCAGGGCGACCGTTCCAAAGTCTTGAACCTCGGCCTTGACCTCCAGGGCGGCATTTCCGTTTTCCTGAAAGTGGAACTGGACGACGCCGTCCAGAGCCAGCTGGAAAACCTCCGTCAGCGCGCCGTGGAGTATTTCGAGGAAAACAAGATCAACTATAGCGAGATCACCGTTCCCAAGGACAAAGTCGGCGAGATCACCTTCACCTTTGCCAACGCGGAAGACGCCAAGCAGGGCTTGGACCGCCTGAACGGCCAGGAAGACTTCACCTCCGTTTTGAACCTCCCCTCCGCTTCCGGCACCTCCTTTACCGCCACCATGCGCCAGGGCGAGCAGGACAGCCTGCGCCGCCGCGCCCTTGACCAGGCCCGCCACGTGGTCGAGAACCGCGTCAACGAGCTCGGTCTGACGGAACCGCAGATCCAGGTGGAAGAGCCCAGCCGCATCATCTTGCAGCTCCCGGGCGAAAAGGACCCCAACAGAGTCCGCGAACTTCTTAAGAAGACCGCCCAGCTCAGCTTCCACGTCGTGGCCGACGCCAAGCGCAGCGAATCCTGCATCAAGAGCATCATCCGCGCCAAGAAGGCCGAGAAGATCGACGAGAAGATCTTCCCCTCCTCCGGCACCACCGAACGCGGCGTTCCCTATACGACCTACAGGATCAGAACCACCGATTTCGAATATTTCAAGAAACTGCTTGAGGATCCCGAGATCCAGCGCCGCATTCCCCGCAACTGCACCCTGATGATCGGCAAAGAAGACGCCGACCGCCGCCAGGACGGCGAGAAGACCAGAGAACTTACTCTGGTTGAGAACGCCGTGGCCATCGACGGCAGCTGCGTCAAGGACGCCAACGTCCAGATCGACGCCAGAGTCAACCGCATCGTGGCCCTGAAGCTGAATTCCGCCGGCAAGAGCAGCCTTAGCAAGATCTCCAGCGTCGCGGAACGCAAATATGTCAGCGAGAACAAAGTCACCCAGCTGGCCATCTGCCTGGACGATCTCGTCTATTCCTCCCCGCTGCTTTTGACCCACATCGACGGCGATCCTATCATCACCGGCTCCTTCTCCCAGGAAGAATGCAGCGACCTGGCCCTCGTATTGCGCAGCGGCTCCCTGCCCGCCAGACTTACTGAAGAATACAGCCAGACCGTGGGCGCCACCCTTGGCTCCGACTCCATCAAGAAGAGCATCGCGGCCTTCGTTATCGGCTTGGCCTTCGTGGTCGTCTTCATGCTGGGCTACTACCTGCTGCCCGGCGTCGTGGCCATCATCGCTTTGGTCCTGAACGTCCTCATCACCATGAGCGTTCTGGCCCTCTTCCACGCCACCCTGACGCTGCCCGGCATCGCCGGTATCATATTGTCCATCGGCATGGCCGTGGACGCCAACATCCTTATCTTCGAGCGACTCCGCGAAGAGCTCGCTTCCGGTAAGGAAGTGAAGCGCGCTGTCAAGGAAGCTTTCGGCCGCGCCTTCATCACCATTCTGGACGCCAACCTGACCACCATCCTGGTCTCCATCGTCCTTTACATCTTCGGTATCGGCGCCGTCAAGGGCTTCGCCGTGACGCTGATCATCGGCATCGCCGCCAACCTTTTCACCGCGCTCTTCGTTTCCCGCAGCATCTTCGAACTGTTGCTTCTCAAGTTTGAATCGGCTTCCGCTTTCAAGATGCTCCAGGCTTTCAACAACAGCCAGGTCAGATTTGTCAAGGGCGGCAAGCTCATGGTCTTCATTGCTCTCGCTATCATCGTCTGCGGTCTTACCATCTTCATGATCCGCTTCACCGGCGAGAACAAAGCCATCGCCCAGGGCAAGAACCCGGCCGGCACTTCTCTCTTCACCGCTCCTCTGCAGGACGTTGACTTAACCGGCGGCGACATGATCGTCCTCAACTTCCCGAAAGAGATCCAAGTTGACGAAGTCAGAAACATTCTCCGCAGCGAAGGATTGGGCGACAGCTACATTCAGAAAGCCGACACCAGAACGGAAGGCGTGGGTTCCCAGATCATCATCCGCTGCACTTTCGGCACTTCCGAAAAAGCCGCGGAAGCTCTGACCAAGGCTCTCCCCGACAACGCTCCTGAGACCGAGCAGTCCATGCGCATCGGCCCGGCCGTCGGTAAAGAGATGAAGGTCCAGACCATCAAGTCCGTCATCATCGCCCTGATCCTGGTGCTTATCTACATCTGGTTCAGGTTCCACAACGTCAGCTTCGCTTTCGCCTCCATCGTCGCTCTGACTCACGACGTGCTCGTGACCCTGGCCTTCTTCGGCTTCGTCACCTACCCGCAGATGAGTCTTAACGTGATCGCGGCTCTCTTGACCATCGTGGCTTACTCCATCAACAACACCATCGTGGTCTACGACCGCATCAGGGAAAATCTCCCGCAGGTCGGCAAGCTGAGCCTTAACGAAGTCATCGACCTTTCCGTCAACCAGGTTTTGTCCCGTACCATCTGGACTTCCGCGACTACCTTGTTCACGATCCTCTCCCTGTTCCTCTTCGGCGGCGACGTGATCAAAGACTTCGCTTACGCCCTGCTGGTCGGTATGACGGCGGGCACCTTCTCCTCTATTTTCCTCGCCCCGTATCTTGTTTCCGTTTGGTTCAAGAACAAACCCAGAGTGTAAAATATGCGTTATCTTATTACAGGCGGAGCCGGCTTCATCGGCTCCAATTTCGTCCATTTCATTATGGACAATTACCCTGACGCCGAGGTAGTGAACCTTGACAAGCTGACCTACGCCGGCAACCTCGACAACGTCAAGGAATACGTCGGGAACCCCCGCTATTCCTTCGTCCACGCCGACATCGCCGACGCCAAGGTAGTCGACGCCCTTTTCGAGAAGGGCGTCGATTACTGCGTCAACTTCGCGGCGGAGACTCACGTGGACCGCTCCATCGGCGACCCTAGTGAATTCATCACCACAGACGTTTTCGGGACTTACGTGCTTCTGGAAGCCGCCAGGAAATTCGGTGTCAAGAAGTTTATCCAGATCTGCACCGATGAAGTTTACGGCACCATCGAGCCGGGCCGCTCCTCCGTGGAGACGGATCCTCTGATGCCCAGGAACCCCTATTCCGCCAGCAAGGCGGGCGCCGACAGGCTTGCTTACAGCTATTTCGCCACCTACGGCGTGCCTGTCTGCATCACCAGGGCTTCCAACAACTACGGCATCTATCATTATCCGGAAAAGATGATCCCCTTGTTCGTCACGAACCTTCTGGAAGACCGCCCCGTTCCCATTTACGGCGACGGCAAGAACGTCCGCGACTGGCTGCATACGCTTGACCACTGCCGCGGCATCCAGACCGTCATCGACAAGGGCGTAATTGGCGAAGTGTACAACATCGGCGGCGGCAACGAACGCCAGAACATCGAAGTTGTGGATCTCATCTTCAAGCACCTAGGGAAGCCCGATAGCTTAAAGACCTTCGTCAAGGACCGCTTGGGCCACGACAGGCGCTACTCCCTTTGCTGCGACAAGCTGAAAGCCCTCGGCTGGCAGCCTATCGTCAAATTTGAGGAAGGCCTCGCCCAGACCATCGACTGGTACGTCAACAACCGCTGGTGGTGGGAGAAGATCAAAAGCGGCGAATACTGGGAATACTATAAGAAGCAATATCAGGATCGCTAATGGCAAAAAAAGCGCTCATTACCGGCATCTACGGCCAGGACGGTTCGTACCTGACCGAGCTCCTGCTTGAAAAAGGCTACGAAGTCTGGGGCGTCGACAGAGACGCCCCGGAAGACTTCCACGAGAACTTCGAGCATCTCAAGCCCAAAGTCCATCTCCTTCAGGGCGACCTGATGGACCAGATGGGCGTGCTTAAGATGTTCGAGATGGTCATGCCGGACGAGATCTACAACTTCGCGGCCTGCTCCTTCATTCCCTTCTCCTGGGACGAGCCTGTCGTAACAGGCGAAGTGAACGCCCTGGGCGTCGCTAGGCTTCTGGAGGTCATTCGCCGCGTGAAGCCCGACGTGAGGTTCTACCAGGCCTCCTCCTCGGAGCTCTTCGGCAAGCCCGAAACGAAGCCCCAGAACGAGGAGACGCCCTTCCGTCCCGGCACGCCCTACGGCACCGCGAAGCTTTACGCTCACTGGCTGACCGCTAACTTCCGCGACCGCTTAGGCCTCTTCTCCTGCTCCGGCATTCTCTACAACCACGAGTCCCCGAGAAGAGGAAAGCAGTTCGTCACCAGGAAGATCACTTCCGCCGCGGCCGCCATCAAAAAAGGCTTGCAAAATGAGCTTGTCCTGGGCGACATCGACGCCAAGCGCGACTGGGGCTTTGCCGGCGACTACGTCCGCGCCATGTGGATGATGCTCCAGCAGGACAAGCCCAGCGACTACGTCATCGCCACGGGCATAGAGCATTCCGTCAAGGACATCCTCGACATCGCCTTCTCTTACGTTAACCTCGACTGGCACGACTACGTCAAGATCGACCAGAGCCTCATGCGCAGAGTCGAACTCAACCGCCTTGTCGGCGACTCCTCCAAGGCCCGGAAAGAACTCGGCTGGGAGCCATCTCTCACATTTGAGGAAATGATCAGGCTCATGACCGAGACCGACCTCACCGCTCTGAAATAAAGAGCGCAGGCGAAGCAAAAGAGAAAAGCAAAATAAGCAAAAGAGCGCGGCAAACGCCGCGCTCTTTTTTTCTTTCGTCACTTAAAAAACTTGAGTTTGTTTTTTGCGGATCTATTTCAGGTCCTCTATGGCAAGTTCCGGAGCGAAGGTGTGGAACATTGCGTAGTTGCGCTTCATTGTTTGGGGAGGAGCCTGGCGAAGGATCTTTATGCTTTCTTCTCTGGTGTAATAATGCCAGTAGCGGTAGATATAACCAATCCAGTAGAGAACGTTTTTTCCATTTTATCAAAGATCTTAATAAAAATTTAATATAACATTGTTTATATATTTTTTTATAACTATGTTATAAAAAATCAATCAACAACGCAGCGGGATTGCCTCGAGGGAACTGGTTTCGATTGCTTTTTAAAAGATAATATGTTATACTTTATATGGTTAAAACATAATTAAAGGATAATATAATGTCTTTATCGTTGAAAACGCCTTGGGAAGTATCTATGGAGATCGCCGGTCGATTGAAAGCTAAGAGGCTGGCCAGGAATCTGACTCAGCAGGGGCTGGCCGCGAGAGCGGGCATGAGCATCGGATCTCTTAAACGCTTTGAAAAGACGGGGCAGATATCCTTCGCCTCCCTTTTGAACATCGCTTTGGTCTTGGACTGCCTGGACGAGTGTTATTCCTTGTTCAAGGAAGATCCGAAGCCCAGGAGCTTGTTTTATGAAGAGCCCAAGAGAAAAGAGAGACGGAGAGGTAAATTAAAATGAATCTAAAAGTCTTTTATAACGCTTACGGAGAGCGCCGGCTCATGGGGCTTCTGTCCCAAAGGGAAGGCCGCATTTTTTTCGAGTACGCGCCGGATTTTTTAAATTTCGGGTTGGAAGTCTCGCCTTTCAAACTGCCGCTTCGTCCGGGGCTGTTTGAAGGAGATCCGATGTTTGCCGGCGGGCTTTTCGGCCTCTTCAACGACAGTCTTCCGGACGGCTGGGGATGTCTGCTGCTGGATCGCCAGCTTATGCGGAGAAACATCTCATATAACGAGATCGGTCCTATCGACAGGCTGCGATTGATAGGCAAAGATCCCTTCGGAGCGTTGGAATACGAGCCGGCGGAGGAAGGCGCGGAGGAAACAATAAAGATAATCCTGGATTCCTTGGCGCGCGAGGCCGACAAGATCCTGGAGGGACGCTCCCAGGAAATGCTGGACGAATTGGTGGCGCTGAACGGATCTTCGGGCGGCGCCAGACCGAAGATAACGGCGCTGGTATCGGATGACAAAAGCAAGATCGTTCAAAACAGCAGGGCTGTTCCGGACGGATTATCATCCTGGATCATAAAGTTCTCCAATAAGAGAGACAGGAAGGATCTGGGGCTGCATGAATACGTCTATTCCCTGATAGCGAAAAAGGCCGGCATAAAAATGTCGGAAACATATCTTTTTCCTTCTAAAAACAGCAGCGGGCATTTCGGAACAAAGCGCTTCGACCGGGAAGGCAATCAAAAGATCCACATCCATTCCGCCAGCGGGTTGCTTCACGCCGATTTCAGGATACCGTGTTTAGATTATGCAAGTCTGCTTAGGCTGACGCAGCTATTAACGAAAAATCAGCAGGACATTGAGCAGATGGTCCGCTTGATGATCTTTAACGTAAAGGCGGGAAACAAAGATGACCACAGCAAAAATTTCACCTTCCTCCTTGACAAAGCGGGAGAGTGGCATCTATCCCCCGCCTACGATCTGACGAGATCTTCAGGTATAAACGGCGAGCAAACGGCCATGGTCAACGGCAAGGGATGCGGCATAACCGACGAAGATCTCATCAAGGAAGCCCAAAGATACAACGTCTCCGCGGGAAAGATCAGGGAAATGATCGCGCAAACGGAAGACGCGCTGGCGGATTATGACAAGCTGATGAAGGAGCTGAGGTGAGAGAAATACTGATATATAATTTTTTGGGATTTATCCCAAGAAATTACATATTAGGCTCGCCAATGTTTTAGTATAATTTTCTTAGGTAATAAAATATGGCTATGATCCGGGAGACCCAGAAATTATGAAAAAAGCGCTGCTTTTCCTTTTGCTTCTGTTCGTCTGGTTTGCAGAGGCTTCGGACCTGACTTACGAGGAATTTAAGGACCTTATGTACGTTAAGGCGTTCCTGGTTGATCATACCGATTCCAAGGATGTGGTTTGGAGCAATTTTTTTGTTAAGGCAGGGGTCATCGAAACAAATAAAACGCATTATTTGGAAATTGCCGACCAGAAAATCGAAGAGCTCAGTCCGGCCGAGCTTTGGACTTATGTCATGAAGTTTAACGAAGAGATTTCCTGGAAGCATATGGAATGGCTTATACGTTCTGATCAGCCGGCTCCGCATTCAAGCTGGCGAGATTTTAATGCGAGCACCATAGCGAATCATCTTCTCCGCAGAACCGAAGGCATCGGAGGGCCTTTGTTCTTCTGGGGCTACGGGGGATCCGAGCAATTCGAAGCGATCTGCTTCTGGTACGAGTGGCGCAAATATTTGCCCAAAGTCTGGGACATGTGGTATGAATGCTGGAAAGAGGAAAACAAAAGGGAAAAGCCTAGGAAAGCAATCGTAAAGATACTGCGGGAAGATGCCGTCGGGCTGACGTATCATTTCGCGCCCTTCATATACAAAGCCATAAAGGAAGGCGACAGATCGCTGGAACAAAACTTCGCTTCTTTGTGGCCCAAAGGCCAGACCAACGAGACCTTGGTCTTTTGGTGGGAAAGGGAAAAAGACAATTACACGCTTCCTCCCTGCGAAGGATACAAGGAGGCCAAGAAAAGACTGGAAGGCAAGGATCTCGCATACCATCCGCAGGTCTTGAAAGATGCTTGGAACATGTGTTCGCGAATAGAAGAATACTATGAGAATCCCGCCTACAAAACCAACTATTGGTATTGTTTTCTGAAACCTGATTACGAGTACGATCAGGAAGGCGACGAAGATATGCTGGACAGATTTCGCTTTAGCGATCTGTCCAAGGATGACGAGTGGCGCAAGGAAAAGTTAAAAAGCAGCGACAAAGAAGAAATAAAAAAGCAAAAGGCCTTGAAAAAGGAGAACGCGATGGACATAGATGAGTTTTATGACAACACAGCGATGAGCCAGCCGGCGCCGCCCATGGGCTGGAATTCTTACTGCACGATGAACTGCGATCCTACGGAGAAGGATATTCTCGAGATCGCGAGGTGTATGGCGGACAACGGATACCTGAAGGCCGGGTACAATTACATCAATATTGACGACGGCTGGCTGGAAAAGGAGCGCGACGAAAAAGGCAAGCTCGTGGCGAGAAAAGACAAGTTCCCGCACGGAATGAGTTTCCTGACGAGAAGGTTGCACGCCCTCGGTTTCAAGGCCGGGATCTATCTGGGCTGCGGCGTGACCACCTGGCATGGGGATGCAGGAACGCTGGGGCATGAGTTCAGCGACGCGAAGCAGATAGCGGACTGGGGCTTCGATTACCTGAAATACGATTATCATCCGGCGGAAGGCGATCCGGAACGCAACTTCATCAGGGAATATACGAAGATGGGGGCGGCCTTGAGGGCATCCGGAAGAAAGATCTTCTACAACCTCTGCGAGCACGGCAGGAGCAAGCCCTGGCTGTGGGCCCACGGCGTAGGGCCCATGTGGCGCATAGGCTACGACATCAGGGATCAGTTCGACGGCAACGCGGGCTTGTGGTCCGTGACGGACGCTATGGAAAAAGGCATGCAGCCTATCGCGGACTATGCCAGGCCGGGCAATTACAACGATCCGGATTTTCTGGTCTGCGGGATGCGCCATGCCAACGACTGGATGGGACCGGGCTGCACGGATATGGAATATCGTGCCAACTTCGGTCTCTGGTGCTTCACGGCCGCGCCTTTGATGATCGGCGGCGATCCGAGGAAACTGGACGCCACGGCAAAGGTGATCCTGACGCACAAGGGCTATATCGCTCTGGACCAGGACCCCCTGTGCGTGCAGGGGCGCTGCTATAAGAAGTATGGTTTTGACGGCAAGGAATATTCCGTGACAAACGGCTACGAAGTATGGAGAAGAGAGCTAAGTTCTTTGCGCTGGGCCGTAGCGCTCTTCAACAGGTCTTCCGAAAAGAAGGAATTATCCTTCACGTATCGGGATATCGAGCTGGAAGCGGACTGGGAAGCGGAGCTCACCGATCTCTGGAGCGGAGAAAGTTTAGGTATAATTACCCCTAAGAAGCCCGAGGAAACAGTTTATAAAACGCTCGTGGAGCCCCACGAGTTCAAGATCCTTATCCTGAAACCGCGCTTCACGCAAGATTATTGATGGAAAAAGAAGAATTAGCCAGGAAGAAATTTATAGAGGGCCGCAACTGTGCCCAGGCGGTCTTTGCCACCTTCGCGCCGGAGCTGGGCATAGACGAAGCCACAGCCTTGAAAATAGCCTCTTCCTTCGGAGGGGGTATAGGAAGGCTTCGGGAGGTCTGCGGGGCCTTTTCCGGGCTCTGTATGATCGCAGGGCTTGTGAAAGGTTACGCCGACAACGAGACGCCGGAAGAGAAGACCGCCCACTACGCCCTCATCCAGGAATTGGCGGCAAAATTCAAAGCGGAGCACGGCTCCCTAATTTGCCGCGAGATATTGCAATTGAAAAAAGACGCGCCTACGCCTCCAATTCCGGAGGAAAGGACTGCGCGATATTACTCTAACCGTCCCTGCGAACGCTGCGTCGGCACCGCCGCCAGACTTTGCGAAGAACTGATTAAGGAAAGCAAGAAATGAAGAAAGGAAGAATGCTTTGCGCGCTCGTTGCCGTGGCCTTTTTAGCCGGCTGCACAACCAAGGAAGTCCAGGTCTTAAGATGCCCCGTGGTTCCCGTGGCGCAGACTGAAACGATCACGAAAGCGAACTTGATGGACAAAATAAAGGGCGGTTGGGCCGGCCAGGTCATCGGCTGCGCCTACGGCGGACCGACGGAATTCTGCTACAGAGGCGTGATGATCCCGGACGAGCGCGAGCTGGAATACCCCGCCGGGCATTTGAAATATTTCTACGACAAGATCCCCACGCTCTACGACGACATCTACATGGACTTGACTTTTGTGGAAGTTTTGCGCGAGAAGGGCTTGAAAGCGACGCCGGAGGATTTCGGCGTAGCCTTCGCCAACAGGGACTACGGCCTCTGGCACGCCAATCAGGCGGCCCGCTACAACATCCTTCACGGCGTTATGCCTCCCGAGTCCGGTCACTGGCTGAACAACCCGCACGCCGACTGCATCGACTACCAGATCGAAAGCGATTTCGCAGGACTGATGTCCCCCGGCATGCCCAACGTCGCCTCTGAATTATCCGACCGCGTGGGGCACGTCATGAACTACGGCGACGGCTGGTACGGCGGCGTCTTCATCGGCGCTATGTACACGGAAGCCTTCTTTGAGACCAACGTGCTTAAGGTTGTCGAGACAGCCTTGAAGACCATCCCTCCCGAGAGCGATTTCTACAAGAGGATCAGCCAGGTCATCGCCTGGTACAAGGAAGATCCCACTGATTGGAAGCGCTGCTGGACGCTTTACAACGAAAACTACAGCGAAGACGTGGGCTGCCCGGAACTCATACTCGCCCCCGGCAACATCGACGCCACCATGAACAGCGCCTATGTCGTCATGGGTCTCCTCTACGGCAACAAAGACTTCAAGGCCACCATGGAGATAGCGACCCGCTGCGGCCAGGACTCCGACTGCAACCCCTCCACCGCCGCCGGCATCCTTGCCACCATTACGGGCTACTCCAACATCCCGGAATTCTGGATGCCCAACGTAAAGGAAGTCGAGGATATCGATTTCATCTACACGAAATTGAGCCTCAACACGACTTACCAGGCCGTCTATGACCTGGCCATCCAGAACGTCCTGGCCAACGGCGGCGCCACCAACGCAACGGAAGTTACGATCGTCAGGGAAGAGCCCAAGGCCGTCCGCTTCGAAAAGAGCTTCCCCAACATGCGTCCGGTGGAACTGGCCAAGGATCTGGAATTCCTCGGCACGCCGGAGTGCAAGCAGAACACCTTCACTTTTACCGGCAAAGGCTTCGCCATCCACGGCTATCTCAGCTGCCCCGATACTCAGTACGAATCGCAGCTGGAAGTCAGCGTTGACGGAAAGCCTGTGAAGACCTTCCTCAACAGCTCCGACTACCGCAGGAAGATCGATACGCTCTGCTGGAAGTACGACCTTCCCTACGCTCCCCACACCGTGACCTTAAAGCTTCTTAATCCCAAGGAAGGCGCCAATCTCAAAGCCTCCCGCGTTTTCTACTACGAACCGAAGGAATAAAGCCGCAAACGAAGTGTCGCGATTTTGCGACAGCAAGACATATTTTTCCTCCCTCGTTTATGCGATAATGGAGGTGACCTATTAAGAATGCGCGAGAGACAAGCTCGTTGACCGCATAGCAACCTGCGAATTTTTGTAAGGTGCTAAAGCTTGACCGATAGGCAAAAAAAGAACGCCCGTCGGTGACGATGGGCGTTTTTCTTTGGCCTTCTTATTAGGGACCCAAAATAATAAAACCTAATGTAAGGAGGAAAAATGAAAACCTTATCTTTTACGGAAACGTCCGTTGGAAAAAGCATAACGCTTCTTGCCAGCAAACCGCGCATTTCTGACGGATCCTGGCACGTTATCGACTGGAAGAAGGCCGCCGAGATCATCCGGAAACACAAACCGAAAAAAGCCGAAGTCGGAATGCCGGAGGGCTGGGAGATCACCAAGGCGGTCATCTTTGAAAACGGCAAGACCAAAAACCCCTTGACGTCCATGATCACTTCCTGGGGAACTTTCGCGCTGAAATTGGACGACAGCAACGTTTATCATCTCTGCTTCAAGAAAGCCAAAAACCCAAAGAGCAGCTATTACAGAGCCTGGCCCAAACGTTTTGCCGACAAGCTCAACAGCGAAAAATTTGCGGAATAATATAAGGCATAATTTGCGGATAATTGCTCTTGCTATTATTCCGCAAATTTGCTAGCATATTAACCATGAAAGAGGGGACGATAAAATTCGTGTCCAGCGTGAAGATAGCTTTGCGCTGGGGCATATCCGACCGTAGAGTCAGAGTTATGTGCGAAAAAGAACAGATTCCCGGGGCGGAACGCAACGGAAAGCTCTGGAAGATCCCCGCCGACGCAAAAAAGCCCCTTGACGGCCGCAGCCTGCGCGGCCTGGGCATCCCCTCTTCCTTGCGCGCGCTGTTTTCGGAAGTTGACGCGCTGAAGGAAAAACTTAGAAAGGCCCGCCCTCTGACCGAAGGCGAGAGAGGTTGTTTGCGCGAAGCCTTCCTTGTTGACTACACCTACGCCTCAAACGCCATCGAAGGCAACACGCTAACTTTGAGCGAGACCGCCATGGTGCTTGCCGGCATGACGGTGGGCAGAAAGCCCCTGAAGGATCACCTGGAAGCCATCGGGCACAGGGACGCATTCTGTTTCCTGGAAGAATTCGTTTCCTCCGGCGATCCTGTGTCCGAGCTTTTTGTCCGTCAGCTGCATTCCCTCGTTCTCGCCGACAAGCCTCAGGACAAGGGCGCCTACCGCCGCCTTCCCGTCATCATAACAGGCGCCTCTCACACGCCGCCCCAGCCGTACCTGATCAAGCCTCTGATGGAGGATTGGGTGCGTGATCTTAAAAAAGCAAAAAAGCATCCCTTGGTGACCGCCGCGCTCTTCCATATCCGCTTCGAGGCGATCCATCCCTTCATAGACGGGAACGGCCGCACCGGCCGGCTTTTGGCGAACTTCACGCTGATGAAGGCGGGCTATCTTCCCGTCAGCATCAAATACGAAGACCGCATGAAATATTACGCTGCCTTCGACGCTTACCACAAAAACAACGATGCGGTCCCGCTGATCGCGCTCTTCGCCGAAGCCGAGCGGGAGCGCCTGAAGGAATATTTGATCGCGCTTTAAGTATCACAATTAAAAAAAACGCTATTAACTTTTGTAGAAAAAACAAACAAAGCGTGCTTTTTGATAATCCTTGTGGTAAACTACAAACCAAAGGAGTAGAAATATGAAATATCAAAGCCACAATATTGATGTTTTCAAAGTAGCCGATTACATCTTGTGCAAATCATCTTTGGACATTGGCGATAATATTACCAATCTCAAATTGCAAAAGCTTTTGTACTACTGCCAGGGTTTCGTTCTGGCCATCACCGGCAAAACGCTTTTTGCCGATGATATCCTGGCCTGGGAACACGGTCCGGTGGTGAAAGTCGTTTATGACAAATACAAATGCTACGACGGGTATGGAATCAAGCCGAATGACGATCTGCCGGAAGGTTATTTCGACGATTTGAACGACACAGAAATAGGACAGATCATCGACGAGGTCTGGGAAGTTTACGGACAATATTCCGCCTGGAAATTGAGAAACATGACTCATGGCGAAGCGCCCTGGCGCGAGACGATGAAAAACCAAGCGATCTCGCTTTCCAAAATGCAGAGCTTCTTCAAAACAAGACTTGTCGATGAGTAAAAAGCGCATCAAATATTCGTCAGACAAAAACGGTATTCCTAAAAATCATTTGGGCGTTTTAGGCGAAGACAAGGATTCCTGTAATCTAGCCTTTACCTTTGCCGAAATGCCAGACGGAGAATACAGCGTTGATCAAGCTGACAAGGATGCGTTGGCGGCGTTTACCAAGCAGTTGAAATTACTGTCATCCCTTACTTGGAAAAAAATTAAGCAGAGCCCCAGGCACGGCCAAGGCTGTGAGAAAATCAGCAGAAAAAGTTTGAACGTTAATGTTCCGGCAAACATTTCCGACGATGCCGAAATGTTGGCTTTCAGATTCTATGGCAAACGCGTCTTTGTAGGCTTCAGGTCGCTGGAGATATTCCATATCCTTTTTTTGGACACCAAGTTCACGCTTTACGATCATGAATAAAACTTTCTTTCTTTGATAAAATTGAAATGAATAGATCAATTAACCAAGGAGGAAAGTTATGAAAGTTTTGGTTGCTTATTTTTCCGCGGAGGCGGGCAGGACCGCCGCCGTGGCCGAAGTTATCGCGGACGCCATCAGCGCGAGCATTTTTGAAATAAAGCCCGCCCAGCCCTATTCCAAAGCCGACCTTCGCTGGATCAATCCTTTCGCCCGCTGCAACAAGGAAAAATTCGGCAAGAAGGAAGTGCCGGTTGGAAATAGGATCGAAAACTTTTCCGATTACGACACGGTCTTTCTGGGCTTCCCCATTTGGTACGGCTGCGCGCCGAACGTCGTCAACACTTTCTGCCAGGGCTATGACTGGAGCGGGAAGCGCGTCTTCCTTTTCGCGACATCCGGCGGAGGCGGCATGGGCAAGAGCGCGGAAAAGCTCTCGCCTTACGTTAAGGGCGCCAAGATCTGCGGCGAAAAGCTGGTGAAAAAGCCGGAAGAAATCAAGATCTGGCTGGAGCAGGTCTTGTAAGGGAGCTTGTCAAGGCTGGGCCTTGGTTCGTTTCCTTTAAGGCTTGAGTTTGTTTTTTTCACGGCGCGGCGTTTGCCCGCGCCGTCTTTTTATTTTTTCCGCGGTCCCGGTTATCCCTCCCGGGCTTTCTTTGGTATAATGATTTAATTATGTCTTTTTACAGTAAGTTATATAACTTGGTGCTTTTGCCGACGGTGGTGGTGGCCTCCCCGGTCTGGCTGCCGGTGCTTTTGTCCAAGAAGAAGCACCGGGTGAACTTCTGGCAGCGCTTGGGTTTTTTGGAGCGCGCCCAGAAGGAAAGGCTTCCCAAGAAGCCCAGGATCTGGTTCCACGCGGTCTCCGTGGGAGAATTCAACCTGACGCTCACGCTGATCAACGTTTTGCGGCCAATGCTGAAGGACAAGTACAGCTTCGTGGTCTCCGTGACCACCGCCACGGGTTACGAGGTGGCCATGAAGAAGCTGCCTCCCGAGGACGGGCTGATCTATTTTCCGGCGGAGTTTTATTTCAGCATGGAGCATGTCATCAAGGTCGTGGACCCGGTGGCGGCGGTCATCATGGAGACGGAGATCTGGCCGAACTTCATCTGGGGCCTGAAGAAGCGGGGCATTCCCATTCTGCTGGCCAACGGGAGATTGTCGGACAATTCTTTCCACGGCTACGGCAGGATCAAGCTTTTCGTCAAGGACGTTCTTAGAAACATCGACCGCTGCATGATGCAGACCCCCGGCGACGCCAGGAGGCTTCTGCGCTTGGGCGCCAGGGCCGACACGGTCAGCTGCGACGGCAACATCAAGTTCGATTCCGTGGCGGCTTCCCAGCCCGCGGAAAGAGATCGGGAGCTGATGGCGGAATTGAAGATGCCCCAGGAAAGCGAGATCTTTTTGGCGGCGGCCTTGGAAAAATCCGGACGGGAAGACGAAATGATCATGGATGTTTTCGCCCTGGTGCGGCGGGAAAGGCCCAACTGCGGGCTTATCATGGTGCCCAGGCATCCGGAGAGAGGCCCGGCTATGGCTGAGCTTATAAAAAGCAGGGGCTTCATTCCCAGGATGCGCTCCAGGAAAGAGATTTTCGAGGATCCGGAAAAGGAGATCTATATCGTTGACACGGTGGGCGAACTGAAGCGCTTCTATACGCTTTGCGACATCGCCTACGTGGGCAAGAGCATGTTCCCGCCGGGCGGCGGGCAGAATATGCTGGAGCCGGTGGCCTTAGGAAGGCCTACGCTTTACGGGCCGCACACGAAAAATTTCCGCGGCATCGCGGACGTGCTGGCCCAGAAGCGCGGCGCGGAGATCGTCCAGGACGCCTGGCAGCTAAAGGAAAGAGTTTGCGAATTGCTGAAGGATAAGGAAAGCGCCGCCGGTATGGTCGGACGAGGCCAGGAATACATCAGGGCGCAGCAGGGAGTAACCGCAAGGATCGCTGATGAGATCGTTAAGATGCTTTAGGCTTCTGCTGTCCGGGATAAGGGAGCAAACGAACGCCTGGCGCGCTTTTTTCGCCAGGCTGAAAGGCCAAAGCTTTACTCCGGAACATTCCTTCCTTTACGTCAAGACTTGGGAAGACTGGCGGAAGGCTTACGAGATCCTGAAAAATGAGCCCGCCGTCGCGGTGGATCTGGAAGCCAACAGTCTGCACTATTATCCGGAGTCCATCTGTCTTCTGCAGTTCGGCTGCCCGGGCTACAACTTCATCGTGGATCCGGCTGCCCTTGGCGACGGAGAGCTTTTGAGAGCGTTCTTTAAAGACGAAAAAGTGGAGAAGATCTTCCACAGCTGCGACTACGACATGCGCTCCCTTTTCCGGGATTACCAGGCGGAAGTTGAGAATCTTTTCGACACCGCCGTCGCCGCCCAGTTCCTGGGCTCCGGCCATCTGGGCCTTGGCGCGGTGGTCGACGAATACATCGGCGTGGACATCGTGAAGGACAAGAAACTCCAGCAGATGAACTGGGGGGAGCGGCCGCTGCCGGAAGAGGCGCTGCGCTACGCCGTCAACGACGTGGCCTACCTTATCCGCCTGGCCAAAAAACAAAAGCAGCTCTTGAAAAAAGCGGGACGCCTGTCCTGGGTGGAGGAGGAATCCGCCAGGATGGCGAAGGTCCGCTTCAAGGATCCGCTGCCGGAGGCCATGGCTTTCTCCATCATCAAGGGCTGGCACGCCCTGGATCCGCACGAGCTGGCGCTTTTCCGGGAGCTTTTCATCTTCAGGGAAAAGATCGCGCTGCGCAGGCACCGCCCGCCCTTCAAAGTCATGGGATCCCAGACCATGTTCCATCTGGCCAAGAACCCCGATGCGGACTTAAGCAAGGTCCCCGGCATAGGGCCCGCTTTCCTGCGTCACAACGGGCAGGAATTAAGGGCGGTCCTCGGGAAGGCGAAGACCTTGCCGCCTCTGGTGGTGGTGGACTTCAAGAAGGAGCTGCCAATCTGGCGGCGGGCCGCCATGGAGAGAATGTCGCGCCTGAAGGAATGGCGGGCGAAGAAGGCGCAGGAGCTTAATCTGGAGCCTTCCCTTATCTGGCCGTCCTCGGGGCTTGAGCGGCTGTCGCTCCGCCCGGACAAAAGGCAGGCGGAATTTACGGAACCCCAGGAAGACGTCCGGCTCTGGCAGCAGGAAGCCTTCAGGGACGAGCTGAACGCTCTTCCGATCTGGAACACTGGAAAAAGAAATCAATAAACATGCGCTTAACTAGACTTTCGACAAAACTGGCGTTCTTCATGATGCTGTGCTGCCTGGGGACCATCATCCCCTTCCTTGTTGTCTGCCGCATCGTGGAAAGGAGCGAGCGATTCTGGCTCTGGAACGCGCTGCTTGTGGCGGCGGGTCTGGCGCTGCTGTTTTTGATCTGCCTTCTTATCGCCAGAAAGATCCTGAAGCCTTTGTACACGCTCATAAGAAACAGCCGCCTGGCCTTGGCGGGGAAACTCGAGGGGCCTTTGCCGGAAAGCAACATGAAGGGCGAGATAGGAGACCTGGCCAGAGATTTCGAGAAACTGCGCCACGCCCTTAAAAGCTGCGACCGCCGGCTGGGGAAAGCGGAGGAAGCCAAGAAGCGCATAGAGGGCGAGCTGAAGGTGGCCTTCGACATCCAGCACAGCCTTCTGCCCAAGCTTGAAAGAGTAAATTCCGGCGACGACAGGATAGAGCTGGCCGGGAAGCTCCAGCCCGCCATGAGGGTGGGCGGCGATCTTTACAACGCCTTTTTCGTGGACAGGAGCCACCTGTGCGTCTGCATGGGCGACGTTTCCGGCAAAGGCATCTCCGCGGCCCTTTTCATGGGCGTGGTCCAGACGCTCGTGCGCTCCGTGGCCCGCTACAACGCCTCCCCGGCCGCCATATTGGACCATGTTAACAAAGACCGCTCCGCCAACAACGAGAGCTGCATGTTCGTGACGCTTTTCTGCGCCGTCATCAACATGCGCACCGGGACCATGGCCTACTGCAACGGCGGGCACAATCCGCCCCTGGTTATTCGCCGCGACGGACAGGCGGATTTTCTTTCTTGCCACGGCGGCGCCCTGGTGGGCATGAGCCCGGACATAATCTACAAGGACGAATACATGGTCCTCAGGCCCGGCGACACGCTTTTCTTATACACGGACGGCGTCACCGAGGCTTTCCAAAAATCCGGGGCGATGTATTCCGAAACGCGCCTGAAGAATTTTCTGCAGAATAAAAACAGCTTGAACTGCGAAGGCATCGTGGAGGGAGTCTGGAAAGACGTGGAAACTTTCGTGGGCGACGCTCCCCAGTCCGACGACATCGCCATGCTTTCCGTTCGCTATTTGGGTAAATAAGGAATCTTATGCCGCGCATAATTACAGGACTGTTCAAGGGAAAACTTTTGGAAACGCCGGAGGGCCGGGAAGTCAGGCCCACCTCCGACAGAGTCCGCACTTCCGTTTTCAACATCCTCCACTCCTGGCTGCCCGGGAAGAAAGTATTGGATCTTTATTCCGGCTGCGGCGCCATCGGGTTTGAATGCCTGAGCCGGGGCGCGGAGATGGTGGTTATGGTGGAGAGGGCTCCGGAGGCGCTGCGCTGCCTGGAAAACAACCGGGAAAGGCTGGGCGCGAAGGAACATTCCCTTGTTTGGAAAGCCGACGTCTGGGCCGCCCTGGAGCGGCCGGTCCCCTTCGTTGCGGATCTTATCTACGCCGATCCGCCGTACCGGGAAGCGGACGTCCCCAGGCTTTTGGCGGCCATAGACCGCTCCCAGTTCGCCAACGACGACACCATCGTCATCATCGAGCATGACGATACGGTAAAATATATTAAAGGGCAGGAAGAGGGGCTCTGGCGCTGCTACCGCGCCAACAGCTACGGAAAAGCCCAGGTGAGCTTTTTCGGACGCACCGCCTCTTTCGCAGACGAAGAAACTCCGGACAACGAGGAGGAAAAATGAGCGAGAAAAAGATCCGCCGGGCCGTTTATGCCGGCACCTTCGACCCCATTACCAACGGGCATTTGGACGTTATCCTCAGGGCGGCGAAAATATTCGACGAGATAATCGTGGGCGTGGCTGACGCCGTGCACAAGAAGACCCTTTTCACGCCCAAGGAACGGCTGAAACTGGTCAGCGAAGTAATCAAAGACATCCCCAACGTCAAGGCCGAGATCTTCGAGACGCTGCTGGTGGACTGGGCCAGAGAAAAGAAGGCCGTGGCCGTGGTGAGAGGTCTGAGAGCCATGACGGACTTCGAGTTCGAGTTCCAGATGGCGCTCACCAACAGACGCCTCGATGAGAAGCTGGAGGCGGTCTTTCTTATGACCAGGGAAGACCTGGCCTATATAAGCTCCACCAATGTGAAAGAGATCGCGCTCCTGGGCGGCAAAGTGGACGAGATGGTTCCGCCGCCGGCCGCCGCGGCCCTTTACAAAAAATTCTCTAAGAAAAAATAAGCGGCTGTATAAAACCCGCGACAAAAAAGGCTCTCCTGAGGGAGAGCCTTTTTTAATTGCGGAGGAGAATGCGCTATTTATTGCGCAGCAAGAGCGCCAGAAGCGCCAAAAGCCCCATGAGCGCCGGCTCCGGCAGCGGCTCGAAAGTCGTATCTTTGCCGCTGACTTTTCCGCCGAAGGGCACCAGATCCTTTCCTTTAACGACGTAGTCGCCGTCCGGCAGGCGGAATTTTAAAGAGCCTATGGGGAAGAAGAGATCGTCTTCCGTTTTGTGCCCGCTGCCGACGTAAACGTAAGAGAAGGTCTCGTCCCCTTTCCTTTCCGTTTCGAAGGTTCTGACCGTTTCAAGGTCCGGGAGTATCTCAGGCAGCGTGACGGCATAAACTTGTTCGCCCTCCGGCTTGTTCAGAACGGGCGGCATGATGTCGTCCCAAGGTCCGTACATGTTTTCTTCGCCCCTGCCGATCTCCTCGCCGAAGCAATAGCCTACGATGGAGCCGCCGCTGACATAGATTTGCGGCCCGCGGCCGTCCCTGCCTTCGTCTCCGCTGCCGCCGATGCCGGCGCCGGAATTGGCGTAGGTCTCTATGGTCCCGCCTGTGATCGTGATCAAACCGGCGGGATATTTGTCATGTCCGCCGCCGCCTCCGCAGCCGATGCCCGCGCTCTTACCGTCGCCCGTGGCTTTGACGTAGCCTCCCGATATGGTGATATTGCCGGCGTTGCCTTCGTAGCCGTAGCCGCCGCCGATGCCCGCAGCAAGATATCCGCCCACAGCGGTAACGTTACCTCCGTTAATGACGAGATCCGCCTGGCCGTGGGAGCCGCCGCCGATGCCGGTGCCGAAATCCGCGCCCTGGGCAAAAATCGTGCCGCCGTTGATGACGATGGGGCCGGGCGTTCCGTAGGGCGTGCCGTAGCCCTTGTTGCCGCCGATGCCCGCGCCCTCGCCGCCCGTGGACATTGCGTAAAGGCTGCCGGTGCTTTCCCCGCTGATGGTCAAGGACGCGCTCTTGTCGACGTAAAGGCCGGCAGCTTCCGTGGAGACCAGGGTGTTGGAGCCTTCAAGGACAAGCGTCACGATGGCGTTCTTAATGGACAGCGCGGCGTTGGTAGTCACGGAAACATCGCGCAAAGTCACTTTCGGCGCGCCGGCCGTTATGTTGATGCTGTTCGTTTCGCTCGCGCCCACGATGATGTAGTGGGCGTAAAGTCCGCTTACCGCCCAGCCGGTCTCGTCGCGGCCGGTGACGCCGTTGTCGTCGATAATAATTGGGCCTTTTTCGACGGAGACCGTTACTTCGCCGGTCGCCGCCTGGACAAAGGCCGCGTCGGCGTCTTCGATCGTTCCCGCGAAGCCGCCCGCTTCGGAACTTATCTCATACTCGCCGTTGGGAAGGTAAAAATACAGATTGCCGCTCTCGGGATAACCGCTGCCTTTGTAAGCGTAGTCGTAATCGGATCCGTTTCTTTTCACCGCGAATTCATAAGTCCGGGAGTGATCCTTTATGGCGGAGATTATGCTCGCGCGGTAGATCTTCTCCCCGCCTTTCTTAGTCAGGATCTCGGGACACTCTGATAGTCCGGCGCCCTGGCCTATGGAGGAGCCCGTGGAGGAGGAGCCGTAAACGGAGCCGCCGCTGATGTAGATCTGGGGCGCGCGGCCGTTGTCGCCCTCGTCGCCGCTGGCGCCGATGCCGGCGCCGGAATTGGCGTAGGCTTCCACCGTGCCGCCGGTGATCATAATGAGGCCCGCCGGATAGGTGTTGTGTCCGCCGCCGCCCCCGCAGCCGATGCCGGCGCTTTTGCCGTCGCCTATGGCCTTGACATAACCGCCGGTTATCTTGATGTTGCCGGCGTGGCCTTCATAGCCGTAGCCGCCGCCGATGCCGGAGGCGAGATATCCGCCCAAGGCGGTGACGGACCCGCCGTTGACGATAAGATAGGCCTGGCCGTGGGAACCGCCGCCGATGCCGGTGGCGAAATTCGCGCCCTGGGCCACGATGGTGCCGCCGTTGATGATGGTCTTCCCGGGCGTTCCGACGTCGGTTCCATAGCCCTTGTTGCCGCCGATGCCCGCGCCCTCGCCGCCCGTGGAGGTCGCGAAAAGGCAGCCCGTGCTCTCGGCGCTGATGGTCAGAGTCGCCTTCTTATCGACGTAGATGCCGGCGGCTTCCGTGGAGAGGACCGTATTGCTGCCGGTGAGCGTCATGTTCACGCGCCCTTCGTAAATGGAGAAAGCCGCGGGAACGTTCGTAATAGCGACGTCATGCAGCGTAATGTTGACGTTGCCCGACGCTTCGACGACAACGGAATTGGTATGCGTGCTGCCGGTTATCTCCCAGGAACCGCTTTCGCTGATCAAAAGCGAACCCGTGGAGATATCGAAGCTGGCGGCTTGCGCCGCAAAGCAAAAAAGAACGGAAAAAACAAAGCAAATGCGTTTCACGCTGCCTCCTGAATCTTGTTCATAATTCTTTGCTATTTTACCATTTTTAAAACCCCCGTTCCCGCATTAGCCCGCAAACAAAAAAAGGCTCCCTCGAAGCGAGGGAGCCTTCCGCGAAGCGGTTTTGACCGCGAGCTGTTTACCTTCTGCGGAGGCAGAGAGCGACGAGCGCCAGGATGCCGAAGATCGCCGGTTCAGGAGTCTCCATTATGGTGGAGCCTGAAGAAGAGACGCTGCCGGCATAAGTCTTGCCGTTGTTGCCTGCGATGGTGTAAGTGCCTTCCGGCAGATAGAAATAGAGGTCGTAGGTATCGGAGTGGCCTTCGCCGGTGTAGCCGTAGGTCGTTTGGTCGGAAGTGCGCGTGGCGGTGAAGGTCACTTCTCCGTCACCCACGTTGTAGATGGAGTTGATCGCGGGAGCGGTGGCGCCCGCCAAGGGCGCCACATAAACGTTTTCGCCCGCAAGCGCGTTCAGGACCGGCGGGCAGGTGCCCTGACCGGCGCCCTGGCCGATAGGAGAGCCGCTGTCGGAGGTGGCTTTAACGGAACCGCCGCTGA
Organism: bacterium; assembly: GCA_017557885.1. Lineage (GTDB taxonomy): Bacteria > Auribacterota > UBA3054 > UBA3054 > UBA3054 > UBA3054. The sequence goes on from JAFYXV010000005.1 coordinate 84,401, forward strand.
TGTAGATCTGGGGGCCTTTGCCGCTTTCGCCGCTGGCATTGCCTGCGCCGATGCCTGCGCCGCTGCCGCCGTGAGCTTCAATGGTGCCGCCGGTGATGGTCACCGTGCCGGGAGCGTTATGGCCGCCCTCGTCGCCGCAGCCGATGCCTGCGCCGTTGCCGCCGCGAGCTTTCACAAAGCCGCCGTTGATGGTAACGGAGCCAGTGCCGCCTTCCCAGCCGGTGCCGCCGCCGATGCCGGCTGCATAAGCACCGCAATTAGCCGTGACAACACCGCCGTTGATAGTAACATTGCCGGTGGCGTGTCCGCCGCCGCCGATACCGGCTGCAAAACCCGCGCCGTTGGCCGTAACGGTGCCGCTTTCAATGACCACCGCGCCGGAATTCTCCCTTTTGTTGCCGCCGATGCCGGCGCCTTCTTCGCCCTGGCTCGTGGCGGTCAGAGAACCGGTTCCGCTGATGGTGACGGAAGCGCCGTTCGCGACGTGCAGACCTGCGGCTCCTGTGGAAGTCAACGTGTTGTCGTTTTCCAGCACCAGAGAAACGCTGCCGCTCTGAATATCAAAAGCGCAGTTTACGTCGGTGATGGAAGCGCCGCTCAATGTCACCGTCGGAGCTTCGGAAGAATCCACCGTCACGGAGCGACCCAAGGAAGATCCGGAGATGATGTAATTGCCGTAAAGGCCAATGATCGTGCCGTCCTGCTTAGCGCCAACCTCAGTCTCGATCGTTACATCGCCTTCTGAGATGTCAATGGCCACTTCGCCGGGGATATAGCGGGTCAAAGTGCCCGGAGCATCATTGATCGTTCCGGCGAAATTTCTGCCGTTTGTACCGCTGGCGGTGTATTCGCCGTTGGGCAGATAGAAATAGAGGTTCATGTCGCCGTTGGCGGTATGTCCGGCTCCGGTATAAGCGTAAGTATACGGAGAGTCGTCCTTGGTAGTGGTGAAGGTGTATTCCGTGCCGGAATCGTTAAAAGCAGCGCCCACGGTAGCCAGATAGACGACCTCTCCGTCCTGTTCATTTACAGGAGCGGGGCATTCGCCCTGTCCGGCACCCGGGCCGATAGGAAAGCCGCTGTCAGAGGAAGCTTTGACGGAACCGCCGGCGATGATGATCTCGGGGCCGCGGCCGCTTTCGCCGCTGCCGCTGCCGGCGCCGATGCCAGCGCCGCTGCCAGCGTGAGCTTCAACGGTACCGCCGTTGATGACCACCGTGCCGGGATCAATTCGTCCGCCCTCGTCGCCGCAGCCGATGCCGGCGCCGTTATTGCCTTCAGCCTTCACAAAACCGCCGTTGATGGTGACGGATCCCGCGCCGCCTTCCCAACCGGTGCCGCCGCCGATGCCGGCGCCAAGCCAGCCGGAGGTCGCTTTGACAACACCGCCTTCGATCATAACGTTGGCACAGCCGTGTCCGCCGCCGCCAATGCCCGCGGCATAGGTGGCGCCGTTGGCCGTAATAGTGCCGCTTGTAATGATCACTTCACCGGAATTCTCCCTTTTGTTGCTGCCGATGCCGGCGCCTTCTTCACCCTGGCTGGTGGCGGTCAGGGAGCCGTCGCCCGTGATGGCGAGGGAGGCATCACTAGCAACGTGCAGACCGGCGGCCGCTGTGGAAGTCAGAGTGTTGTTGCCGGTAAGACTAAGATACACGGTGCCGCTCTGAATATCGAAAGCGCAGCTCACGTCGGTGATGGAGACGTTATCCAAAGTTATGTTGACAGCGTCAGCAGTGTTGATGATTATGGAGTGGGCAGTGGTCGTGCCGGTGACATCCCAGCTGCCGGCGGAGGTGATGGTGAGATCGCCGGTGGAGATGTCGAAACTAACTGCGTACGCGCCGAAGCAGGCGAGCACAGCAAGCGTTAATAAAAAACGTTTCATTATTCCCCCTAAGTGGATTGTTGGTTGATTACACACACGTGTTTAGTGTAGTGAATATTCTATCAACAACGGGCGTTAAAATCAAACAAAAAACATGGAGCGGGCGCGTTTTATAGCCCGGCCGCCCGGATAGCGCCGCTTGGGGGAAGACAAAAAAGGGGCCGAAAAACAAAAAAGTTTTCCCCCAAAAGGGAAAACCGAAGAAAAAGATGGAGCCAGAAATCGGACTTGAACCGATGACCTGCGCTTTACGAAAGCGCTGCTCTACCGACTGAGCTATTCTGGCTTTTCCAATATCGTGAGGGATATTGTATTAAAAGCTTATTAAAAAAGCAAATGGAAAAGGCTTAAAGCAAGCGCTAGTCTTCCTTTTCCTCGCTCTTGCCGTCCGTTTTGAAGACGATGACCCGGCCGTTGCCGGAGAGCAGGATGGCAATGGGCCGCGTGGCGTCGAACTGCGCGAAGAGCATGATGGCGATGGACATTATGGGCACGCACAAAAGCATGCCGGCGATGCCCCAGATGGCGCCCCAGAAGGCCAAGGACAAAAGGACCACCAGCGGACTGATGTTGAGGGAGGTCCCCAGGAAGCGGGGCTCCAGGATGTTGCCTATCAAAAACTGCACGGCGGTAATGCCTCCGGCCACGCAGATGAAGGGGATCAAAGGATTCTCAAACTGCACCAGGGTCAGCACGGCGGGGATCGTGGTGGCCACGATGGAGCCGATGGAGGGGATGTAGTTGAAAAGGAAAATGAGAAGCGCCCAGAAGGCGGCGTAATCAAGCTTGCACCAATACATGATGAGATAGCTCAGAAGCGCTGTGACAAGGCTGGCCACGGTCTTGACGCCGATGTATTTTCTCATGGCGCCTATTCCCTCGGACATGACGCGGCCCAGCTGCCTTTCCGGAGCCACGGAGGAGAAGAAGAGCTCCAGCTTTCTGTGAAAATTAGCCTGCTCCATGAAGAGGAAGATGACGTAGATCAAGACCAGGAAAGTGTTTTTCGTCATGTCCTGCAGCGCGGAGGCCAGGGACGAGAACATGCTGGTGTAATTTATTTTCCTTATGAGGTTTCTAAGAGTGGCGTCGCCGGTGTAATGGAAACGCTCCGCGGTCTTCTCGACGAAGAGCTGCAGCTTGTCCTGGTAAACCGGGATGTCTTTCACCACCGCGGAAATGTTGCTTACCACGATGGAGCTTATCCCCCACACCACGCCCGAAATGATGCACAAGGCGATGATATAGCAGATAAAGGAAGGCAGGGAATAACCCTTGATGCTTACGCTTTTGATGATCGCCTGAAGGGAGTTTATGAGGTACCACAGGCAGATGGCTATGACCAAAGGCAAAAGGATAGCCTTGCCGATCTTCAGGATGTAAATGACGACGCAGAGAGTCAGGAACCCCAGACAAACTGCGATGGTCTTGTTCATTACGGCTATGGTATTGTCTTTCATATTTTTAATTATATCACAGAGGCCGATTTGTAGTATAATCAAAACAAGTCGGAAAGAAGTATAATATATACGATAACAAACGAATAACAGGAGAAGAAGCCACAGAGGGATTGAAAGAACTTCAGGCCACGCTCCGAAAACTAGGTCTGTGCGCGCCGCCCATGAGGGGCGATTCGCCGAACCTTGGAAAATAGAAGGGAAAAATGTACAACGTAAAATCACCGCATGCGGAAGAATTCATCGATCACGAGGAAGTTTTAGCTTCCCTGAAATACGCCGACGAGCACAAAAGCGACGCCGCGCTGATCGACGCAATCATAGAGAAAGCCAAGGAACTGAAAGGCCTCTCCCACAGGGACGCTTCCGTCCTCTTAGCCTGCGAATTGCCGGAACAGAACGCCAAGATCTACGCCCTGGCGGAGCAGATCAAAAAAGATTTCTACGGCAACCGCATCGTCTTGTTCGCTCCCCTTTATCTCTCCAACTACTGCGTGAACGGCTGCGTTTACTGCCCGTACCACTTCAAGAACAAACACATCCCGAGGAAAAAGCTCACCCAGGAAGAGGTCATAAAGGAAGTGACCGCTTTGCAGGACATGGGACACAAGCGCCTCGCCCTGGAGACCGGCGAAGACCCCGTCAACAACCCTATTGAGTACGTCCTCGAGTGCATCAAGACCATCTACAGCATCAAGCACAAGAACGGCGCCATCCGCCGCGTGAACGTCAACATTGCGGCCACCACCGTTGAGAACTACAGGAAGCTGAAAGAAGCCGGCATCGGCACCTACATCCTCTTCCAGGAAACGTACCACAAGGAAAACTACGAAAATCTGCACCCCACCGGCCCCAAGCACAACTACGCTTATCACACCGAGGCTATGGACCGCGCCATGCAGGGCGGCATAGACGACGTGGGATTGGGCGTCCTCTTCGGCCTCTCCCTCTACCGCTATGAGTTCGCGGCCCTCCTTATGCACGCCGAGCACCTGGAAGCCGCTTTCGGCGTCGGCCCGCACACCATCAGCGTCCCCCGTATCCGCCACGCCGACGACATTGACCCCACCGCCTTCGACAACAGCATAGACGACGACACCTTCGCCAAGATCGTCGCCTGTATCAGAGTTTCCGTCCCCTACACCGGCATGATCGTCTCCACCAGGGAATCCAAGGCCACCCGCGAGCGCGTCCTGCACTTGGGCATCTCGCAGATCAGCGGCGGCTCAAGGACAAGCGTAGGCGGCTACGCCGAGGAAGAGCCCGAGGACGAATCCTCCGCCCAGTTCGACGTCATCGACAACCGCACTCTCGATCAGGTCATGAACTGGCTTATGAAGATCGGCTACATCCCGAGCTTCTGCACCGCCTGCTATAGAGAAGGCAGAACAGGCGACCGCTTCATGAGCCTCTGCAAATCCAGGAAGATCTTAAACTGCTGCCATCCCAACGCGCTGATGACCTTGAAGGAATACTTGATGGACTACGCCAAGCCGGAAACCAAAGAGATCGGCGAAGCCCTCATCCAAAAAGAGATCGACAACGTCCCCAGCGAGAACATCCGCCGCATCTTAAAAGAGCGCCTCCAAAAGATCGAGCAGGGCGAACGCGACTTCCGCTTCTAAAACACAAAAAGTTTGAAAGACCTCAGCGACAAAAGCAAACTATCCAAGCAGCCGGACCAAACGACCCCCTCTTCCGTTCCAAAGGAACGCGGCCGATTTCACCGCTGGCGCTGGAACTTCAAGTATTTTATGTACTGCTGGGGCTTCAGGTCATTCATGCCTCCCAAACCGCGCGACTCTTACTACTTTGGGTCAAAGTTTAAAATCAGTGAAACGGAACTTCGAAAATGTCCTCCCGATAAAACGTATGAGCAATACGAAATGGAGCTAAGGGAAAAAGCCTATAACGAAGCTTTGAACAATTGGCGCCACGGCGAGGAATATGTAGTCGGTGACATATCTTTGGTGGAGGATATAAAATACCACAAAGAAGCGATCCTAGAAGCCTTCAGCGTTGCCAAAACAACGGAAGAGAAGATAGTGCTATGGATCATCGTTTTATCGATTGTTATTCCTATCGTCGGGACAATTGTTCTTGTCATCTGGTCGATTATAGATTTTTGTGCTCCGGTAGGCTCAAGCTACAAATCTCCTTTCGGAAACTAGTCTTTTATTAAGGCGAGTTTCCCCCGCCTTAATAAAACGAGTTTAGTTATTCTTCATTCTCAGATCTATCAAAAGCGTCATGTACCGACTCTCCTGCGCCCAGGGCATTGTCAACAAGATCGACGCCGTTTTTAATCCATTTTTGCAACCGCGGATAGCTTTCTTCCGTAATGGTTTCGTTAATTATTTCGCCAAGAGGCTTAGCGATGATTTTATTGGCCTTTGACAGTACATATCCCTTGGCCAATTCGCTGGGCGAAAGCACATCAAACGCTTCCGCTAATCGAGCTTTGAATTTGCGCCCCGCTTCTGTTTCGGGGCGCCAGTTATGAAAAACGTCCATGTCTATAGCATGTGCAAACCAATCTTCCGTGTTTTCGCCGTTTTCTATGGCTTTTAGATAAGCATAAAGACTTCTGCCTTCAATGGGAACTCTTTGGTTGATCGTTCCAAACAGCTCATCGCAATTCCTGTATGTGTATGGCATGCCATACAAATCAGCAATCATATCGGCGATGAGATACCCTAAGACATTTCCAGCATAAGTCGCTCCGCGAAAATAGCAATCATCGGCAAGGTTGCCGTAATATTTTAGCGTGTTATACCCTGTTGTCAGGGCTCTTGTGAATGGAGAGTGATGTTGTCTCTTCTTTTGCAAACGGTGAAGTGTCGGTTGCATAATTTGCGTAAGAGATTTTAAGTCCGAAACTATTTGTTCGTCGGAGGGCTTATTGGGCTTAAACGATAAATCGCCATGTGGTCCGGACAATTGTTTGTCGACTTGAAACCAATGATTGACACGAGGCCGGACACTAGAAGCAATTTCTTTGTTTTTGATTTCACTTTCAAGGAAAGCTGTATAAGTATCAAGATCGCGATAAATGTTTAAGGGCGACGGTGTTTCCTGATTGCGCTCAATGATGTTGACCTTGGGCGCATCGTTTGTGTCGCCAAAAATACCATCCACGTCGTTTAACACGGCCCCAAAAGTCTGGCCGTTATCGTTATAATGGTCAAACGTGTTTTCTGCCGCGGCTTTGGGAAATGTTTGCGAAGCCCACTTTCGCCAATAGTCGCTCGAATAATCATCAGATGCTTTTTGGTTTTCTTCATTTTGTTTAGATTGCGAAGCGGCTTTTGCTCCCGCTTCCCAACCAAGTTTCGCGGCAAAACCATCTGAAAATGGTGGATAATCATAGGAATATTTAACATCTTGATCCGCAAATTTTGCGTATTCTTCCCAGTTTTTAGGGCGACGGTCAAGCCCGTCAACGTTTTTAAACGGATTTGCTCTGTTGAGGCCCTCTTGCATTGAGCCTGGAATGTCTAATTCTTTTTGCGCATACTCATTCCAATCCTTGTAATCGCAATTGTCAGACCTTGAGCCAAAATAGCGGCCCGCTTGTCTGCCGAGTTCTCCGGCAGAACTGAATTTTAGTTGATCGTTACTCATTGGATTATAACCATGAGTTGTATTGGGCTCCTCGCAATGAGGTTCCCAAGAAGGTTTAAATGAAAATTGGGGGATTTTGTTATTTGCCATAAACACCTCCTTGTTCTGGTGGCTTAGCGTTAAATTGTGAATTGCTTGTCCCATACAAACATTCACGTTTATGTTTTTCCCCATCATATGACAGGAAAGGTGTACTTTTTCTAAGAAACAGTTCACTCTATTCAATCGCCATTAGCATATGACACGATAGGTGAACTGTTTTATGTAAAATAGTGCACTTGTATCGGACGATGGTATCACTATTGAGCGGGTCTTCTTTATGGGCAAGTTCCATATTTTTGGCCTAGCGATTTCCTTTGCCGTTAATTGGGAAAATTTTGTGACATTTAAAACCTAAAGGAAGTTTTGGTCATTTGGTATAATGGAGTAAACAATTCCAAGGAGGCGTTATGTCCGAAGAAAATACCACTGCCGATGCGGTCAAAAAAGAGAAGATCCCTTCGCCGCATTTTGCCTTGACCATTGTCACGCTTATAATCTGCTTGTTTTTCCCGTTAAGGATAGTTTTTGTTCCTTTGGCTATTCTGGCTTTGTATTTCTCAATTAAAACGAACGCTTTGACAAAGAAAAGCGAAGACGACGCTATCGAAAAAGCTAGAAAGTATTCCAAGAGGGCCCTGGTCACGGCGCTCTTGGTGTTGATATTCACAATCGTTATTTTTCTTGCTCTGGTTATCATCGGCGCGCAGGGGCCTGTCAAACAAGAACTGGACAAATTATATCGCAGAAACATGATGACAAACCTTTACGCCCGACTTGATGCTTATCAAAGCAAGTTCGGAGCATACCCCAGTGGAGGCGAAGGCGTCCGGGCCCTTTACCCGCTTTACAAAGAAGGGCTTATTTCCCGCGGCGAATTGGAAAGCGTTCTTCAGCCTCCCGGCGGAGATTTCGATCAATTCTCTGCCGATCCAACGGAAAAGGAATTTGACGCTTATCACATTGGCTGGTCCTATAATTCCAAGGCTCGGCCTGGAAGTGAAGATCCTCTTATCGGCTTCCAGGGTATTAAGGACGGGAAATTGCATCTTATGTCCACCGACCGGGCAATCATGCCGTTGTCAAAAAGAGAGGCTTTGATCATTCTGGCAAACGGAAAGCTCATCTGGCTATCGTCGGTAGTCCGAACCGGAGAACTGCTGCTCCCGTACGATGGAATAAATTTGAAGCTTTTGAAGGATTAAAATCAAAATAAAAGACATCCTTAGGAGTAATTATGACCGATGAAACAACTCCCCAAACTACTGAATGCCCGTCAAAACAACCTTCTCCTCATATGGGCTTGTCCATTACCGTGGTGGTTGTTTATGGATTAATGGCGATCGTTTTCAGAAATGTCATCTCACTGGTCTTTCTCCTTGCGGCTTGCGGAACGCTGTATTATTCTTTAAGAACGAAAGAGATGATCAAGCGTTCGGATGACGAAAAAGCCCGGAAATATTCCAAATACGCCAAACGATCCGCAATCGCTTTGCTGATATTTTTCTTCCTCATACTGGGCATAATATGCCTCGGTATATTTGCCGTATCGACAGCGGCATATAAACAGGGATAAACACGAACTAAGCTTTATGCCATTCCAAAGGCCACTTTGGAATAGTCAATGCCATTCCAAGCTTGCCTTTGGAATAGCATTGATTTTTTTGCGGCCTGTTTGTTATAATATCCCCGTAAACACTGAGAAAAATCCTCACAGCGGCACCCACGAGGTTTAAAAATATGATCAAAAGAATGTATCAGGATATTTTTAAAGATCATTGCAAAAAATATCGGCAGATGATCATGCTTTCCGGCCCCAGGCAGGTAGGAAAAACCACCACATGCAAAGAACTCTCCGACCATTATTTCAACTGGGACAGGAGAGAGGATAGAGAGCTCTTGCTTCGGGGAGAAGACGTGCTGGCGGAAGAAACAGGCCTGAACATCAGAACTGCCAAACATCCTTTTGTTATTTTTGATGAGCTTCATCACTACCCGAAATGGAAACAATTTTTAAAAGGCTATTTTGACACTTACGGAGAAAACTCTCACACCATAGTCACGGGCTCCGCGCGCTTTGATCTGTATAAACGCAGCAAAGGCGACAGCCTTATGGGACGTTATTTCTCTTTCAATATGCATCCCCTGTCCGTAGGAGAGCTGCTTCGCCCAACTTTGCCGAAAGCGGAAATAGCTGCGCCTAAAAAAATATCTGACTCCGAATGGGAAACGCTTAGGAAATTCGGAGGCTTTCCGGAACCGTTTACAGCGGCTTCAGACGGACTCTCCCGCCGCTGGCGCAAAAGCAGACATGAACAGATGATCAGAACGGACATCGCCAAAGAGACCGGCGTAAAAGATCTTGACCAGCTTGACACTTTGTCGGTCATTCTTGCCAAAAACTCCGGCAGTCAGATCGTTTACTCGTCTCTTGCCAACAGCATACAGGTCAGCGAGGTGACGGTGAGAGAATGGACAACGATCTTGAACGCCTTCTTCTATGGCTTCAACGTTCGCCCCTGGTCCAAAACACTAGTTAACGCCATCCGCAAAACGCCAAAGTGGTACTTGAGAGACTGGTCCGGCATAAAGGACGAAGGGCAGCGAAACGAGACCATGGCGGCCTGCCATCTTTTAAAGGCCGTTGACACCTGGAATGATCTGGGCTTCGGAGATTACGGACTTTTTTACGTAAGGGACAAAAACCAAAAAGAAGTTGATTTCCTCGTGACAAAAGACGACGAGCCTTGGTTCCTGGTCGAAGTTAAAACGTCAGAAACAAAGGTTACGCCTTCTTTGACCCTGATGCAGGGCAAACTGAAAGTTCCGTACGCTTTCCAAATCGTAGCCAATCTGCCCTACGAACCTATCGACGCCTTTGACAAGATCCGGGAAAAGCCGAGCGTTATCTCCATGCGTTCTTTCCTAAGCCAATTGCCGTAAACATCATTAGGAGCACCAAGTTTATGTCGCTTTCCGCCACGCCAAGTTCCGACAGGATACACATCGCTTTTTTGGGCCGCACCAACACCGGAAAATCGAGTTTGGTGAACGCCCTCACCAACCAGGATCTCGCCCTGGTCTCCAATGTCGCCGGCACCACCACCGACCCCGTTAAGAAGGCCATGGAGATACTTCCTTTGGGCCCTGTCGTCATAATCGACACTCCAGGCCTCGACGACACCGGGGAACTGGGGCAATTACGCATTGAGAAGACCAAGGAGGCCCTAAGGAGCGCAGACATGGCTATCGTTGTGGCCGAAGCCGCAAAAGGCCTCCAAAGCGAAGAGAAGGCCATTATTGAGGAACTGAAGGAAAGGAAGCTTCCCTACCTGGTTGTCTTCAACAAGGCCGACGAATTAAGCGAAGAGCAGAAGAAAAATTTCAAGGAGGGCCTTCTCGTTTCCGCCGTGACAAGAGAAGGCGTAGAGGAAATAAAGAAAACTCTCCCCTCCCTTAGGCCGCAGAAAGAAGATTCTCCCCTCATAAGAGATCTTCTGCAGCCCAAAGACGTCGTCATCCTCGTCGTGCCTATCGATTCCGCCGCGCCCAAGGGCAGATTGATCCTTCCCCAGCAGCAGGTAATCAGGGACGCCCTGGAAGCCGGCGCGCTTCCCCTCGTCGCCAGGGATACGGAACTCGCCGACGCGCTCGTAAAATTCCCCCACCCCGCGCTCGTCGTCACCGACAGCCAGGCCTTCGGTAAAGTCTCCAAGATCGTTCCGGAAAACATCCTTCTCACCTCCTTCTCCATCCTGCTCTCCAGAGCAAAAGGCGACCTGGAAGAACAGATAAAAGGCGTCAAGGCTTTGCTCACCCTTAAAAGCAATGACCCCGTGCTTATCGCGGAAGGCTGCACCCATCACAGGCAGTGCGAAGACATCGGCACCGTGAAATTACCCCGCTGGATCAGGGAAAAATTCAATATCGAGCCCGACTTCCACTTCACCAGCGGCGGCACCTATCCCAAAGATCTCACGCCCTACAAAGTCGTGATCCACTGCGGCGGCTGCATGCTCCCGCCCATGGAAATGAAGAACCGCCTTCAGCAGGCCAAGGAACAGAACGTCCCCATCACCAACTACGGCATGGCCATTGCGGCCCTCCACGGCGTCCTCAAGCGCAGCCTCAAAGTCTTCCCCTCCGTCGCCGACCTACTAAAGTAGCGCCCGTTGCTCTCTGTATAAAAAATGGGCGATTATATGCAGACAAGGTGATGTCACATAAAGAGTCAAAGCAATATTTGGAGTGTGATACAATTATTTACCGCTTTATTTTATATAAATGATTTTTAAATATGTTATTAAAAAATAATATTAAACAATTTAAAAATATTATCTTATAGTAAAAACAGCAAATATTTTCTTTGATTGTTATATAAAAAAAGATTTTGCAACAAGTTGTTGCAAAATCTTTCAATACGGCCGGTGATAATCAACCCATAGGTGTTCTCCTATGTAAAGAGCACAATAGAGTTTTGGCTAAATATCATCTTGAAAAACTTGGATTGCCAATGGGGATCACAGACTATGAGTTAAAAAAGATTCTGCCTTCTCAATCGCAATTGGCTAAATGCTACTCAGATGCCGAAGCACAAGTTAAAAAACATCTTAAAAAAGCAAATGGCTAAAAAGATCCCGGTGGCGCTTGCTTTTCAAGCGGCAGAAAGATTTTTGTATAATTGGGCAAAGAGATAATCATTCCCCTGCCAGGAGACAACGCGATGAGCAAAAAGAAACTTATTCCGGCTATCTGCATCCTTTCCGTTATGGCGATGTTCGCCCTGCTGTATTTTGAGGCGACAAAACCCTACGCCTGGCTGGCGGTCATGGCCGGCGGTTTGACCGTTGCCGGCATATCCATTCTCGGGAAGAAAGACCAAAGCGAGAGCTGACGGCTTTTATTTGCATGCTTTCTGCCAGATTTGCATGCTTTTTGCCAAAAAATAGGCAAACAATCCGACCGTCTGCATAAAAAGGCAGAGATTTTATGCAGATTATCTAGGTAGTTTTCTTGCCATCTGCATAAAAAATGATATAATTTATGCAGAAAGGAGAAAAGCATGAGAAAATACGATTATTCATTTCTTGAGACCGGAAATTTGCCGGCCAGTATCGTAAACACCATAGGCGGCATCTACGCCTGGCGGACGTCCGCAGACGCTCGAAAAGCCGAGCACGCGGAAATCTTTTCGGCCTTGGAAGCGATCGCGAAAGTACAGTCGGTCAAAAATTCCAATGCCATAGAGGGCATCGTGTCAAGCGACCAGAGGATAAAGGCCATCGTTAACCAAAAAAGCGCTCCCCGGGGCCATAACGAGGAAGAGATCGCTGGATACAGGGATGCTCTCGACAGAGTGCACACGGATTACGAGCATATCGGTTTTAGGGAAAAAGACATTCTTCTTCTTCACGAGACAATGATGACGCCTGCCAGGGATCCCCTTGCCGGAAAATATAAGCAAGTCGACAATGTGATCGTTGAGATCGATGCTCACGGAAACAGGAGCGTCAGATTCCGTCCCGTACCGGCCGAAGAGACCAAGGCGCACATGGAGCAGTTGGAATTGGCGTATCTTGACGCCTGCTCCACTAGCGGCATCAATCAGCTTTTGCTTATCCCCTGCGTTATCCTGGATTTCCTTTGCATTCATCCTTTTGAAGACGGGAACGGAAGGATCTCCCGCCTGCTTTCCCTTCTCTTGATGTACAAGAACGGTTTGGACGTAGGAAAATACATCTCCTTTGAAGCGCAGATCAACAAGTACAAGCACCTGTACTACGACGCGCTGCAAAAATCTTCAGCAGGATGGAATGAGAATCAGAATGACTACGCTCCCTTTATGGAGAATTTTCTCTTCAATCTTTATGCATGCTACAGTGATCTTGACAAAAGATTTAAAGTAGCCAAAGATCAGAAATTCACAAAAGCCGCCCGCATAGAGGCAACGCTCATGGACAGACTGTCCCCCTTGTCCAAGGCGGAGATCTGCGAAATGCACCCCGACATAAGTCCGACGACCGTAGAGCTGGTTTTAGGCCAACTTTTAAAAGCGGGAAAGATCAAAAAAGTTGGCGCCGGGATCTCCACAAAGTACATCAAAAACTAGGACTGATCGACCTGTGTTTCCCCTTATTTGGCAGAGCCGATTTTTGGCGTTTTTGCGTAAACGGCATAAACAATTTAATACAAAACAGTTATTTGGCACTACTTTGCTTTTTTACAGGCCTCTACTTTGCTTTTTTACATAATGCTACTTTGCTTTTTACAAGCATGCTACTTTACTTTTTCCCAAATTTGTGATAGCATGATTCCGATAAATTAAGGAGTGTTTTTTATGACGATCGCAAGGTGGCAGGAAAAAAATCTGCTCTCAATGATGAAGGTCAGGCGGGGCGTAAACTTGACAGGAGCCAGGCAGGTTGGGAAATCAACACTGGCGAATCTCCTCGCACTCCCCTACGCGAGACGCTATAGTTTTGACGACCCCATGATACGGAACGCCGCCAAAGACGATCCGATGGGCTTTGTGAAGCACAGCGAAGAAGAAACCATTATCATTGACGAGATTCAGAAGGTTCCGGAACTTTTGGAAGCGATAAAAATGACCGTTGACAAAGATAATTCTCCCGGTCAGTACCTTCTTACCGGAAGCTCAAATCTCCGCTTTGCCAAAAAAGTCAAAGACTCCCTGGCGGGCCGTCTCGGAAGGATAAGATTACGTTCGCTGGCTTTTGCCGAGATAAACGGCGGCGCTCCGGATTTCTTAGAAAAAGCTTTCGCGGGAAAACTAGCCTCAAACTACCCGGAACTTACCAAACGCGAAGTGATCCACCTGGCTTTTCGCGGCGGATACCCCGAAACGCTTAATTATTCCCCTTCCGACCGCGGCGACTGGTTCAAGACTTATTTGGACGATCTGTTGGAAAAAGATATCAAGGACGTTACGGAAATAAGAAAACTTGAGAAACTTCAGGCGATATCCCTTTGGCTTCTGATACACAGCGCTCAGTTCTTTTCCATAGACGAACTGGCGGCCAAGGTTTCCGTCGCCAAAAGCACGGTTCAAAATTATATGGAAGCCCTGAAAGCGCTGTATCTTTTCGACCCAGTTCCCGCTTGGGCAAAAAGCGATTATGATCGTCTCGGCAAAAGAGAAAAATGGTTCGCTTCCGATTCCGGCCTAATAGCCAATATTTTAGGCTGGAACGAAGAGGAAGTCTATCTGGACGAAAAGCGCAACGGCAAACTCATAGAAAGCTGGGTCTATCAGCAGCTGGCTTCCATGACAGAAACTTTGGGTGGCTACACCATCTCTCAATACAGGGATGACAGCAAACGCGAGATCGACTTTGTGGTTGAAAGAAACGACGGCGCTATCTTAGGCATAGAAGTCAAAGGAGGCCAGGCTTCCCTTGATGATTTCAAGACTTTGAAGTGGTTTGCAAAAAACTTGGCGAAATCTTCCTTTACAGGCATAGTCCTGTACTCCGGTTCCCAGACTCTGCGCTTCGGAGAAGGCTTTTACGCCGTGCCTTTCAGCGCCTTGGGCTAGCGCCGGCATGTCCATTCTCAGAAAAAAAGAATAAGGGTAACGAGCGCAGAATTAAGGGTAGCTGTGCGGCAATATTACCCTATTTAGCGAAGGATTACCCTTATTGTTTTCGGTCCTATTTCGGGACAAAATGACACTTTGCGCCTTGCTTTTGTGTGAATTTTTGTCGCTTTTGGTCGTGTGCCTGCTTTTGTTAATTGGCTTATATAAAGCGTTTATGTATTTTTGCGGTTTGGCACGATAATTGCATATATAATTAAGCTTAAATAGTAATCAATTAGAGGAGGAAAACATATGAACATCCAGAAAATGACTGAAAAGGTCCAGTCGGCTCTTATGGAGGCGCGGGATAAGGCTTTGTCCCGCAACAACCCTGAGACCACTATTCTGCATCTTTTCGCCGCTCTCCTCTCCGACAAGGAAGGATTGGCTAAGAGGATGCTGGAACTCTCCGAAGTAAACAGCAACGCTGTTTGCCGCGAAGTGGAAGCCGAGATAGAAAAACTGCCAAGCGTTTCTGGCTCCAACCAGAGCGCCGGAATCTCCGTTAGCCTGGAAAGATTGTTCGCCAAGGCTTTCGAGCTGGCGGGCAAGATGAAGGACGACTACGTCAGCGTCGAGCATCTGCTTCTGGCGATCGGCGAAATAAAGAACGACAAATGCGCGGAGATACTGCGCGCGGCCGGTTTGAGGCCCGATAAGCTTATGGCTGCCCTCGTTAAGATCAGAGGCAACCAGCGCGTTGACAATCCTAATCCCGAAGCGACTTTCGACGTTTTGGGCAAGTACGGCATCGACCTGGTCGAAGCGGCCCGCCAGGGCAAGATCGACCCAGTCATCGGACGTGACAACGAGATCAGGCGCGTTATACAAGTATTGGCGAGAAGGACGAAGAACAACCCTGTCCTGATCGGCGAACCGGGCGTCGGCAAGACCGCTATCGCGGAAGGCTTAGCCAGGCGTATCATGCTGCAGGACGTTCCTGAGAACCTGAAAGACAAGACGGTCTTCTCGCTTGACATGGGCGCTCTGGTCGCGGGCGCGAAATACCGCGGCGAATTCGAGGAGCGCTTGAAAGCGGTCCTGAAGGAAGTGCAGTCCAGTAACGGCAGGATCATCCTCTTCATCGATGAAATACACAACATCGTCGGCGCGGGCAAGAGCGAAGGCAGCATGGACGCAGGCAACCTCCTGAAGCCGCTTTTGGCCAGAGGCGAACTGCACTGCATCGGCGCCACTACCCTCGACGAATACAGGAAATACATCGAGAAGGACCCTGCTCTGGAAAGGCGTTTCCAGATGGTCATGGTCGATCAGCCCTCCGTTGAGGACACCATCTCCATCTTAAGAGGCTTGAAGGAGCGCTACGAGATCCATCACGGCGTCAGGATCCAGGACGGCGCGCTTGTCAGCGCGGCTGTCTTGAGCCACCGCTACATCAGCGATCGTTTCCTGCCCGACAAAGCCATAGACCTTATGGACGAGGCGGCGGCGATGGTCAGGACCGAAATAGACAGCCAGCCGGCTGAGCTCGACGAACTGAACCGCAAGGTCATGCAGCTCGAAATTGAGCAGGAGGCCTTGAAGAAAGAAAGCGACGACGCCAGCAAAGGCAGACTGGAAGAGCTTAAAAAGGATCTTTCCGAGCTGAAGGAAAAGAGGGCTGTGCTCTCCGCCCAGTGGCAGAAGGAAAAGGAAGCCATCAAGAAGGAAAGAGACCTTAAGGCTGAGCTTGAACAGACCAAGAACCAGATCGCCGAAGCCGAGAGCCGCTACGACCTGAACAAGGCCGCGGAACTCAAGTACGGCAAGCTGGCCTCCCTTGAGAAGGAACTGAAAGCGATCCACGAGACCAACGTCAAGGACGACCGCCTCCTGAAGGAGGAAGTGACCGAAGACGAGATCGCCGATGTGGTCAGCCGCTGGACGGGCATCCCGGTCAGCAAGATCATGGAAGGCGAGAAGGAAAAACTCCTTAAGATCGACGAAGTCCTTCACGAGCGCGTCATCGGCCAGAACGAGGCTGTGGAAGCGGTGGCCAACGCGGTCATAAGAGCCCGCTCGGGCTTAAAAGACCCGCGGCGCCCCATCGGATCTTTCATCTTCTTAGGCCCCACCGGCGTTGGCAAGACGGAATTAGCGAAGACTTTGGCGGAGGCGCTCTTCGATTCCGAAGAGAACGTCATACGTCTCGATATGTCGGAGTATATGGAGAAATTCTCCGTGAGCCGCTTGATCGGTGCTCCTCCGGGATACGTAGGCTATGACGAGGGCGGACAGCTGACGGAAGCCGTCAGAAGGAAACCCTACTCCGTCATCCTCTTGGACGAAATAGAAAAGGCTCACCCGGACGTCTTCAACACTCTGCTTCAGCTTCTCGACGACGGCCGCTTGACCGACAGTCAGGGACGCACGGTGGACTTCAAGAACACCATCGTCATTATGACCTCCAACATCGGCAGCGACCTCCTGCTCGACAAGCTGAACAAAGGCAAACTCGACGATGACACCCGCAAAAAAGTCATGGACCTCCTGAACGCTCACTTCAGGCCTGAGTTCCTGAACAGAGTGGACGAGATCGTCCTCTTCAAGCCCCTTGAGAAAGCGGAAGTCGAAAAGATCGTCGAGCTCCTCATCAAGGACCTCACCAAGCGCTGCGAAGAAAACGGCTTCAAGCTCGTCCTCACCGAGAAAGCGAAAGCCTTCATCGCCGAGAACGGCTTCGACCCGATCTACGGCGCCAGGCCCCTGAAACGCTACATCCAGAAGCACGTTGAGACCGCCCTCGGCCGCTTCCTCCTCTCGGGAGAAGCCAAGGAAGGCGCCACCGTTACAGTCGATGTCGGCAAAGACGGCCTTACGATCAAGTAAAAAAAGAGCGGAGCGCTTTAGCGCTCCGCTTTTTACATTAGATATTCAACCGTGAGTTGCAATGTTTTTCTGCTAACAAGATGAATTCTTCCGCAGTATCTATTAGTTCTTGCGCTTCATCTCTGGTTGCTATATAGAAATCATCATAATCGCTTGTGTGTCTAATCTCCTCGGCGGCGACTATTCTGCTTCCAAGTTCTCGGGGAAAAATGTTGGTTTTAATGTAATCCTTATTGAAGTTCCCCAAAACATCTTTGTGCCGCTTATAGCTTTTGCCATCAAGAGCGAAAATAGCGTTGATCGTATGAAAAATAGCATAATACGCCCGGTTGTTGGCGCCTTTATAAAGTTTTTCAGATAACAAAATACGAGCTTCCGCCAAATTATCTTTTGCGGTTTTAATCCTGTAGAGCATCAAATCTTTTTTTGATCCGCTATCGTTAAACTGTTCCATAAATTTTAATTCCTTCCTTTTTAATGTTTTCATAAAAAGGATAATTAACGGACCATTTTTTAAAATGCTCTTCGTTTTTAGCTATTGGTTTTATATCAACATTGTTGCTCATGTTGAAATTGTAAGTGGAATCAGAAAGATCGTGACGATAGTCCTTGATTTTCATATCGGGAATATCGAGAAGAATCATGATATCTATATCGGAATCTTCCCTGTAATCATTTCGCGCATACGAGCCGTAAAGGATTACCTGCTGGAGGTGATCCTTGTAAATATCCCGGACTACGCTAACATACCCGTCTAATATTTTTTGTATTTTATGTTCCATATGTATTATTTATTGGCAAGAGTACATTAATGAATCAAGACTCTTCTCCATTGTATCAAAATTTGCACTTACTGAGTACTCGTCTTGCAAAAGTCATATGACTTTTGTTATTCTTCCAGCAAACAACACTATCGATTGGCACCCGTGCTCGCGAAAAGCATAAACATCCTCAGCCGCTTCCTCCTCTCGGGAGAAGCCAAGGAAGGCGCCACCGTTACTGTCGATGTCGGCAAAGACGGCCTTACGATCAAGTAAAAAAAGAGCGGAGCGCTTCAGCGCTCCGCTTTTTTCTCATATTAGCGTAAGCGGACAGAGCCAGGCATCCCTGCTATACGGTGCGAATTGATCCGCGGAGCAAATGACTAGCCCCGGCATCACATTAGCCTTAGCCCCTTTCAGCTGCCGGAAACTTTTATCGGCGTTATCAGGAGATTTGGCTTTCTTTATTTCCGCCGGATAAAGCTTGTCGCCCTGAACAAAGATCAAATCTATCTCGTTCTTGTCAGAATCGCGATAGTAATATATATTCGGCTCTATTCCGGCGTTGTAACAGCTTTTTAAAATTTCAGACACTACATAGGTCTCGAAAAAAGCGCCGTTCATAGGCCCTTCTTCAAGCGTTTTATAATCAGGCCAGCGGCACAGATAGGCAGCCAGCCCTGTGTCGGTGAAATACGCTTTTGGCGATTTTGTCAGACGTTTCGTAAGGTTGCCGGAATAAGGCCTCAACAGGTAAAGCACTCCGGAACTTTCCAAAATGGAGACCCAGTGCTTAGCTGTTGGCGCGGAAATGCCGATATTTTTGGCGATATCGTTGAAATTTAGCTGCTGGGCCGTGCGGGCAGCCATATAGACAAGGAACTCATAAAAGCGATCGAGATTCCCAACCTGGGCCAGATCGCGGATATCTCTCTCCAAATAAGTATTGACATAGTTCTGATAATAGCGCTCCCTGTCAACTTTTTCGCTTATGACTTTCGGCATCGAGCCGGTGAAAATATTCTCGAACGTTTTAAGAACGTTCGCGGAAGGCGCGTGTTTTGCTTGAACTTTAAGAGCCTCAAGATCCGGAGAGAACAGGCAAGCCTCTCTGCCCTCGATCTCTCTTGCGGAAAGCCCCGCCATTTCAAAAACGGCTATGCGTCCGGATAAAGTTTCGGAAACGCCTTTCATCATACGGAAGCGCTGCGAGCCGGTAAGCCAGAAAAGCCCGTTGCAGTTTTCGCCCTTAAGCGCCCGTTCATCCACAAAACGCTTTATTTCCAAAAGCAATCCCGGAGCGCGTTGGATCTCGTCTATCAAAACAGGCGTCCCGTAATTCTCAAGAAAAAGCGCGGGGTCTTTTTCCGCAAGCATCTTTGCATTGCGATCGTCAAGCGTAACATACTTCCTTTCGTTTTCCTTTATGTGATAAAGCATGGTGGATTTCCCCACCTGCCTTTGTCCGCAGACCATGACCACGGGATAACTCTTAGAAGCGCTTTTAATCTGTTCTTCCAAATGCCTTTTAATGTACATAGTTTTTCCTATTTTTTTAAAGTCTAACTTTATTTTATCAGAAATCATGTTCAAAGACAATAGGCCCATAATTTCAAGTTATAATATTGCTAACAAAAACTATAACCATAAAATTACCCTCGCCTAATTTTCTGATAATCTAAAATAGCACTTTATATTTTCAGAGCTTTATTTGCGAAAAGCTTTTTGAGCTTGGTTTTCCTAATAACCAAATTCGGCCTAAATTTGGATAGTATAATGACCAAATTAGGGTTGAATTTGGTCATTTCGTTTTTTCAATCCAAAGTATAGCGCCGGCAGTAGCGTTAATTTGAGTTGTAAAGTTTTACTTTACAACTGCTTTTTAAAGCAACTCATTGAAACAACCGAGTTAATTAAAAGCCTCGCTCTGCGAGGCTTTTTTGTATTTTGGTTGCCGCGCTAGTGATAAAAATAGATTCCGACTTTTCACTTTGAAATAACTCTATATGTGTGTTAAAATCTGATAAAACCAAGGAGTCCATATGAAAGGATCAGCCATCAATTCCCTGCTTACTTTTGATTACATTAAAACGGAACCGGAGAACAAATACTTCGAGAGAAAATCAGCGCAGATACGACCGAGCGATCTTGCTCCGCTTATTTCAGCATTCGCCAACGCCGACGGCGGAACGATAGTTATAGGAATCAGCGACAGCACAAAAAGCTTTGAAGGCGTCAATTCCTGCGGAGAAGAGAAGACAAACGATTTTATCAACGCTCCTAAAGATTATTGCAGGCCTATGCCTAAATATCAGGAGGAATTTCTTGAGATAACTAACGAGCAAGGAAAAGAAGACAGACTGCTCCTTCTCCACATTACGAGCAGTACTGAAAAGATAATAAGAACATCAAACGACAAAACCTTTCTACGTATAGGCGACAAGACAAAAGAAATGTTAGGAGAAAATCTACTGAGCCTAGAATACTCCAAGAATACGCGACATTTTGAAGACGAAATATGTCCAAACGCAACGATGGAAGATCTTGACGAAGAACTTTTAGAGCAATACAAAGAGCGAATAGCCGCAACCGGAATCGATACGCATCAAGTATTGTCATCCAGAGGATTCATAGCCTATGCAAATGGCGAAGAACATTTGACAAACGCTGCGGTGCTGCTTTTTGCAAAGAACATTATGAAATTTCATCCAAACTGCCGTGTTAGATTCGTAAGGATCAACGGTAGAGAAATGCGGGTCGGAGTGAATTTCAATGTGGTTAAGGATAAAAGTCTTGACGTTCCTATTTTGAGAGTGATAGATCAAGCCAAAGCTTTCATCGGCGATCAGATTAGAGATTTCCGAAGACAGGATGTAGTTACCGGACTTTTTAAAGGAAGTCCGGAATACCCTGATTTCCCTTGGCAAGAAGGAATAATAAACGCCGTTGCGCACCGCGATTATTCCTTGAGCGGCGCGTATATTAAAGTCGCTATGTATGATGATCGTTTGGAAATTGAAAGCCCTGGCGGATTGCCCGGTATTGTCAATTTAGACAATATTCAGCATATGCGGTTTTCCAGAAATGCAAAAATCTCCAGAGTAATGACAGAGTTTGAATGGGTAAGGGAATTGAACGAAGGCGTAAAGAAAATTTACTCTGATATGGAGCAAGATGGATTACAGCCTCCCGAATACAAAGAAACCCCCTACTCTGTAACACTCATACTTAGAAACGATGTGGACAGAAGGACAAGAATAATTGAGAGCGAAACACCTGATGCTTCGCAAATATATAAAGGCATTTGGCCAGAATTGGATGAAACGGAAAAAACAATAATGATGTTCTTATTAAGCAACGGCCCATCTGAGCGTTCAAAAATAGCTAATCATATCGGCAGATCTAAACAAACGATTGTTATAAGAATCAATCATTTGATAGAGTTGGGTCTCATTACTGCCAAAGGAGCAAAACATAGTAAAAACCGAACTTACGAAGTTGTTCAACCAGATACTAGACAGTACTAGACGACGGATCTAGACGGATCTAGACGGATCTAGACGGATCTAGACAGTACTTAAAAGTAGCTTAAAAGTAAGAGTTAGCTTGTTCAATAATAGGTTTTAAACGGAATGCTTAACGGTGCTTAACGGTGCTTAACGGTGCCCAACGGTGCTTAACGGTGCTTAACGGTGCAGACGGATCTAGACAGTAACTAGACAGTAACTAGACAGTAACTAGACAGTAACTAGACAGTAACTAGACAGTAACTAGACAGTAACTAGACAGTAACTAGACAGTAACTAGACAGTAACTAGACAGTAACTAGACAGTAACTAGACAGTAA